>NZ_CP126247.1:0-1244320 GCF_030142155.1 Arthrobacter sp. zg-Y820 | reverse complement strand
ACGACGTCGGCCGGGGCACCGGAAAGCAGCTGGCTGGACAGCTGGGCGCTGGAGCCGAGGTTGGTGCGCAGTCGGCCGCCGCCGTCGTAGGCTTCATTCATGGCCGCGATCACATCCGTCAGCGACGCAGCTGCGAATACCGTGATGGAGGGTGCTTCCGGAGTTGCTGACGCATCCCCGGGCACCGGCGCCGAGCATCCGGCCGCCACGGCAAGCAGGACAACGGATGGAGCCAGGATTTGCCGGCACCGACTGATAAAACGCATTGATAGAGCCTAACCGCGAAAGGGCGTAACCTCGACCCATGGGAATCCAGCTGGGAATGCCGTCCATCGGCTCGCCGCTGACCGGGACTGCCGCCGTTGCGCCGTCTGCCGGCAGGCCACCAGCCGCGCCCGAAGTAAATGCGCCCGGAGTAAATGCTCCCGCCGTCGAGGGACCCGCGGACGAGGGTTCGGCAGTTCCCGGGTCCGCCGCAGCTGCCGGTGTCCAGGCCTCCGACGGCCTGCTGGACAGGTACGGCCGGCGCGCCAGCGACATGCGGCTGTCGCTGACGGACAAGTGCAACCTGCGCTGCACCTACTGCATGCCCGCCGAGGGGCTGGACTGGCTGGCGAAGGACAAGGTGCTGACCGGTGCTGAAATCATCCGGCTGGTGGGCATCGGCGTCAGCGTGTTGGGGGTCCGCGAGCTGCGGCTGACCGGCGGTGAGCCGCTGGTGCGGGCTGACCTGGTGGACATCGTGGCGGGAATCCGGGCCAACCATCCGGAGCTGCCGATTTCGCTGACCACCAACGGGCTGGGCCTGGACAAGAAGGCACAGGCCCTTAAGGACGCCGGGCTGACCCGGATCAACGTTTCCCTGGACACCCTGCATCCCGACACGTTCGCGCAGCTGACCCGGCGTCCGTTCCTGTCCCGCGTGCTGGCCGGGGTCGAGGAGGCGGCGCGCGTGGGCCTGGGCCTGATCAAGATCAACGCCGTCCTGATGCGCGGGATCAACGACGTCGAATCCCCCGACCTGCTCGAGTGGGCCGTCAGCCAGGGTTTCGAGCTGCGCTTCATCGAACAGATGCCGCTGGATGCCGACCACGGCTGGACCCGGGACGGCATGATCACGGCGGCCGAAATCCGCTCCCGGCTCGAGCGCGACTTTGTCCTCACCCCCGATCCGCGCCGGCGCGACGGCGCCCCGGCCGAGCGCTGGGAGGTTCGGCGCCGCGCCGCTCCGGAGATCGTGGCCGGAACCGTGGGCATCATCGCATCCGTCACCGAACCGTTCTGCGCCGACTGCCGGCGCACCCGGATTACGGCGGAGGGCAAGGTCCGCAGCTGCCTGTTCTCCCACGAGGAAACCGACCTGCTGGGCCTGCTCCGCACACCGGAGCTGGGCGACGCCGAGGTGGCGGCCCGCTGGCAGGATGCGATGTGGGGCAAACCCAAGGCGCACGGAATGGACCATACCGGTCTGGGCGACGCTGACTATGTGCAGCCGGACCGGACCATGAGCGCGATAGGCGGCTAAGTGCTGATCCGATATTTTGGTGCCGCGAAGGCGGCCTCCGGCCGGGAGGAAGAGATCCTGTCCGCAGGCCCCGGTCCCGACGGCGCTTCCGAAAGTGCGTACGGCGGCGAATCCCTGCACGACCTGCTGGAGTTCCTGGGTTCCCGTCCCTCCACGGCACCGGCCGGCGCTCCCCCGCTGAAGAGCGTGATCTCGCGCAGCACCTTCCTGGTCAACGGTTTCGCTGCCCGGGACCGGTCGATGGTCCTGGCCCCCGGCGACACCGTGGACATCCTGCCGCCCTTTGCCGGCGGTTAACCCCCGCGAGATGGCAGAAAGTGCGCTTCCCAGAGCTGGGAAGCGCACTTTCTGCCATCTCGCGGGGAGGAAAAGAGGGCTAGAAGCCCAGCTCCTCCTTGGAGGTGAACGGTCCGACAATCGTGATGGTCCGCGGAGCTGCGGCCAGCTCGGCGGCCAGCGCCTGCACTTCCTGCGCAGTCACCGCACCGATGCGGGCCAGCGACTCATCGATGTCGATGAATTCGCCGCTGACCAGTTCGGCCCGGCCAAGGCGGGACATGCGGGAGCTGGAATCCTCCAGCGCCATGACCATGCCGCCGGCAATCTGGCCGCGGGCCTTCTTCAGCTCGGCTTCGTCGACGCCGTCAGTTGCCAGGCGCTCCAGCTCGCTGCCCATCAGGTCGATGACCTGGCGGGTTTTGGCCGGCGAGCAGCCGGCATACATGCCGAAGTATCCGGCGTCGGCGTAGGACGCCGAGAAGGAGTACGTGGAGTAGACCAGGCCGCGCTTTTCGCGGATCTCCTGGAACAGGCGCGAGGACATGCCGCCGCCCAGGATGGTGTTCAGCACGCTCATGGCGAAGCGGCGGTCGTCGGTGGCCGTCAGTGACGGGCAGCCCATGACCACGTTTGCCTGCTCCACCGGGCGGTTGATGACCTGGACTCCGGCGGTGCCGGTGATGACTGCGGGCTCGGTGTTCCTGCGGGGCGCCGGAGTGGCGTCGTCGGAAAGGTCCCAGCCGGCCTTCTTCAGGGCGTCGAGCACCAGGGCGCAGACGTCGTCGTGCTCCAGGCCGCCGGCAGCGGTGACCACCAGCTCGGTGGGGCGGTAGTAGCGCCGGTAGTGTTCCAGCACGGCTTCGCGGGGAACGCTCATGATGGCTTCGGGAGTGCCGCCGATCGGACGTCCCAGGGCGTGGTCGCCCAGGACGGCTTCGGCGAACTTCTCGTGGCACAGGTCAGCGGGATCATCGGCATCCATGGCGATTTCTTCCAGGATGACGTCTCGCTCCTGCTCCAGTTCCTCCGGGTCCAGGACCGCGGAGGTGATCATGTCGGTGATGACGTCGATGGCCATCGGCAGATCGGTGTCCAGCACCCGTGCGTAGTAGCAGGTGCTTTCCTTGGCCGTGGCCGCGTTGGACTCGCCGCCGACCTCGTCAAAGGCCAGCGCAATGTCCAGCGCTGAGCGGCGCGTGGTGCCCTTGAACAGCAGGTGCTCAAGGAAGTGGGTGGAGCCGTGCCGGCCCGCGGCTTCATCCCGCGAGCCGACACCAACCCAGAAGCCGATGGTGGCGCTCCGCTGGCCGGGCATGGCTTCCGTCAGCACGCGGACTCCGCCCGGAAGGACGGAACGGCGCACGACGGCGCCTCCCGGAGTTCCCATCACAAGTGAAGGGTCACCGGGAAGAGTGGTCAGCGGAAGGCGGACAACCGTCCCGGATGCCGGCGCGTGGCCGGCATCGGGACGGGTTCCATCAGCAATGTGTGACATTTATTCTGCGGACTCGGTTTCTGCTGCTTCTTCGCCTTTGGCGCCTTCAGCAACAACCGGTGACAGGGACAGCTTGCCGCGGTCGTCGATCTTGGTGATTTCCACCTGGATCTTCTGGCCGACGGAGACTACCTCGTCAACGTTGTCGACGCGCTTGCCACCGGCGAGCTTGCGCAGCTCGGAGATGTGCAGCAGGCCGTCCTTGCCCGGGGTCAGGGAGACGAAGGCACCGAACGTGGTGGTCTTCACTACCGTACCGAGGTAACGCTCGCCGATCTCGGGGATCTGCGGGTTGGCGATCGCGTTGATCGCCGCGCGGGCAGCCTCGGCGGATCCGCCGTCGGTTGCACCGATCAGGACCGTGCCGTCATCTTCAATGGAGATGTCAGCGCCGGTGTCTTCCTGAATCTGGTTGATCATCTTGCCCTTCGGGCCAATGACCTCGCCGATCTTATCTACGGGGATCTTCACCGAGATGATGCGCGGCGCGAACTCGGAGAGCTCGTCCGGGGTATCAATCGCAGCGTCCATGACACCGAGGATGTGCAGGCGGGCTTCGCGGGCCTGCTTCAGGGCTGCTGCCAGCACCGAAGCGGGGATGCCGTCGAGCTTCGTGTCCAGCTGGATGGCCGTGACGAACTCGGAGGTACCGGCAACCTTGAAGTCCATGTCGCCGAAGGCATCTTCGGCGCCAAGGATGTCGGTCAGGGCGGCGTAGCGGGTTTCGCCGTCAACCTGGTCGGAGACCAGGCCCATGGCGATGCCGGCAACCGGAGCGCGCAGCGGAACACCGGCGTTGAGCATGGACAGCGTCGAGGCGCAGACCGAACCCATCGAGGTGGAGCCGTTGGAGCTCAGGGCCTCGGAGACCTGGCGGATGGCGTACGGGAATTCTTCGCGCGTCGGCAGCACCGGCATGAGCGCACGCTCGGCCAGGGCGCCGTGGCCGATTTCGCGGCGCTTGGGCGAACCCACGCGGCCGGTTTCACCGGTGGAGTACGGCGGGAAGTTGTAGTTGTGCATGTAGCGCTTGCGCGTTACCGGCGACAGCGAGTCAATCTGCTGTTCCATCTTCAGCATGTTCAGCGTGGTGACGCCCAGGATCTGGGTTTCGCCGCGCTCGAAGATGGCCGAACCGTGCACGCGGGGCAGAACCTCCACCTCGGCGGTCAGCTGGCGGATGTCCGTCAGGCCGCGGCCGTCGATGCGGACCTGGTCCTTCAGGATGCGCTGGCGCACAACCTGCTTGGTGACGGAGCGGAAGGCTGCGGAGAGTTCCTTCTCGCGGCCTTCGAACTTCTCGGCGAGCGAAGCGGTGACTTCGTCCTTGAGTTCGTCGGCGGCAATGTCGCGCTCCTGCTTGTCAGCGATCGAGAAGACCTTGGCCAGCTTGTCAGCGGCTGCGGCTTCCACGGCTTCGTAGACGTCGTCCTGGTAGTCCAGGAAGATCGGGAACTCGACGGTCGGCTTGGCGGCGCGGGCTGCCAGGTCGGCCTGTGCCTCGCACAGGGCCTTGATGAACGGCTTCGAGGCTTCGAGGCCTTCAGCAACAACCTCTTCGGTCGGGGCGGTGGCGCCCTCGTCCTTGATCAGGTTCCAGGCGGCGTCGGTGGCTTCTGCTTCCACCATCATGATGGCGACGTCGTCACCGGCAATGCGGCCGGCAACCACCATGGAGAAGACTGCGCGCTCCAGCTCGGAGTGCTTCGGGAAGGCAACCCACTGGTCGTCGATCAGGGCAACGCGGACGCCGCCGATCGGACCGGAGAACGGCAGGCCGCTCAGCTGGGTGGACATGGAGGAAGCGTTGATCGCGACGACGTCGTACAGCACGTCGGGGTTGATCGCCAGGACGGTGACCACGATCTGGACCTCGTTGCGCAGGCCCTTGACGAAGGCGGGGCGCAGCGGGCGGTCCATCAGGCGGCAGGCCAGGATGGCTTCGGTGGACGGGCGGCCTTCGCGGCGGAAGAACGAGCCCGGGATGCGGCCGGCGGCGTACATGCGCTCTTCGACGTCGACGGTCAGCGGGAAGAAGTCAAAGCCTTCGCGCGGGGACTTGCCGGCGGACGTTGCCGACAGCAGGACGGTGTCATCGTCGATGTAGACAGTGGCTGCGCCTGCAGCCTGCTGGGCCAAGCGGCCGGTTTCGAAGCGGATGACGCGCTGGCCGTACTTGCCGTTGTCAATGACGGCTTCTGCGAACTGAATTTCGGGACCCTCCATAGAGAGTCACCTCCGTTTCTTCGTTGGCGGAGGCATCCAGCATCGTTCCAATAAACGCGAGCACCGCTGTGAAGCGGTTCGGTTCAACACCCGGTCTTCGATCGAGGTCCACGGGCACAAACTCCCGGGGACCACTACCGAGGACCGCGAATGCTGCGATGCTGGCTGACTCCTGTTGATGTTTCTTCGGTGCTGCGGTGCTGCTGTTTACTGCTGTGCCGCGGATGTACCGCAAAGGCGGGTGCGCTTCCGGTCCAAGCCGGTGTCCATGCCCGCCTGAAAAAGGGCGGCTCCCCGCGAGAACGCAGGGGCCACCCTCTTCAAAGACTACTTGCGCAGGCCGAGGCGCTCGATGAGCTCGCGGTAGCGGGTGATGTCAGTCTCTTTGAGGTACGAAAGCATACGACGACGGCGACCAACCAGGGCCATCAGGCCGCGGCGGGTGTGGTGGTCATGCTTGTGCGTCTTCAGGTGTTCGGTCAGGTCGAGGATGCGGCGTGACAGCACAGCAACCTGAACCTCGGGCGAACCGGTGTCGCCTTCGGCCCGAGCGAACGCCGTGATGATTTCCTGCTTGACTACGGGGTCAAGTGCCAATGTAACTCTCCTACAGTTGTGCCGTGAGGCCCGAGTCAGCAGTTCGCTGCCGGGAATCTTGGCGCCGGCGGGACGAATCCGAACCGGCACAAAGAAATTCAGCCGCCACGGACCGCAGCCGAATTTGATTTCAGTTTACCTGTCCGCGCCGCTATCTGTCGAAAGGACGTCGCGGGTGCGCGCCACGTCAAGGCCCATCTGCGTAATCAGGGCTTCGGGCCCGGTATAGGCCACCATGCCGCGGAGCCGTTCCACGAACTCCACCACCACCTGCTGGCCGTAGAGGTCGAAGTCGGTGATCTTCTCGTTCGGGCGGTCGATCACGTGGGCCTCCACCTGCCGGCTGACGCCGTCGAACGTGGGATTGGACCCCACGGAGATGGCTGCCGGCCAGCGGGTGCCGGCTTCATCGACCAGCCATCCGGCATAGATTCCGTCAGCGGGGACCAGGCCGCTGGCGTCGGGGGCCAGGTTGGCGGTGGGAAAGCCCAGCTCGCGGCCGCGGGCGGCGCCGTGGACAACCTCGCCGCGCATGCGGTGGGTGCGCCCGAGCAGGCGCGCCGCGGTGCGCACGTCTCCGCTGCGCAGGGCCTCCCGGATCCAGGTCGAGGAGCAGCGGCGCCCCTCGGGAGCGGCGGGGTCGTCGGGCAGGGCGCCGAAGTCCTCGACGGCCTGCACCTCAAAGCCCAGCTGCCGGCCCAGTTCCCGCATGGTCTGGAGATCCCCGGCGTTGCCGCGGCCGAAGCGCACGTCGTGGCCGATGACGACGGCGCAGACCCGCAGTCCCTCCACGAAGACCCGGCGCACGAATTCCTCGGGGGTCAGCGCGGCGAGCTGCAGGTCGTAGTGCATCATGAGCAGCCCGTCCAAGCCGGTGGCCGCCAGGGCTTCGCGGCGGTCCAGCTGTCCCATGATGAGCTCGGGAGCCGCCTCGGGGCGGTGCACTTGGGCCGGATGCGGATCGAAGGAAATGGCCACCGCTGCCGCGTCCTTCTCGCGTGCCACCTTCACGAGGCGGTCCAGCACATGCTGGTGCCCCAGGTGGACGCCGTCGAAGTTGCCGATCGTGACTACTGTCGGACCGATGCCGGCAGGAACCTCCGCCAGGCCATTCCAGTAGTACACACAGGCTCCTTATAACAGGTGGTTCGGGTCGCGGCGGTGCCGCTGGTGGGCCGGAACAGCGCATGGCTGCTACCGGACCTAACTATTATGGCCGAAAATGCTGCCGGGAAAGACTCAGCCCTGCGTGCCGCCTGCAGCGGCACCGTCAGCGCGGCCGGCGGTGCCCTCACTGTATTCACGCTTCAGCTCGCTGGTCTTGGCAATGAACCGGTGCCAGACCAGCAGGGCCGGCGGGAAGGCCAGCTCCAGGATCATCAGGATGATCATGGTGTAGTGGGGCGTTCCGCTGAAGGCCCAGGACAGCACGCGTCCGATACCGCCGAGGAAGACCATCAGGCAGACCAGCCACAGCATGTTGGCCCACTGGAACTTCACCGCGATGGCGATGAACGCCGCCCCCACGCCGACCATCATGGCCGAGAAGAACCGGAACTGGGATTCCAGCGACGCGTTGATTTCGCCTCCGCCGGTATCCGCCACACCGGCCGTTCCGGTGGCGAGGTAGTAAACACCCACGCCGGCCACCAGGATGCCCACGCCAATGACGACGGCGCGGAAGACGCCCCAGTCATCGCTGCTCTTGTAGGGCTTGGCCTTGGGCTTGGACTGCTTGCCGCTTCGGCCCGTGGCGCCCGCCTGCTTGGCTGCGGGCGGAATATTCAGCTTCTCCGTCGGCCGGACGCTCTGTCCGGCCGCGGGGACGTTCGGTTTCCTCGCCGCGGCAGGCTGCTCCCCGGGTGCCAAGGAGGACTGCGTGGGCGGCTGGGCGGGCTGCGCCGGGCCATTCCCGCCCTGGTGCTCGCTGGGTGTTGAAGCCGGGTTGCTCATTAGTTCCCCCTGAAGGAATGGAAAACCTGCTTGGTGTGATGCATTCTCCTGCCATCGTCTCACGCAGCGCAGCGTCGGAGCGCACGCTGCCGCCGGCGGGTTTGGCGCCCGCCGCGGGGCTCCCCCGGAGTGGAAGCCTAGGAGCGTGCGGCATCCCCACGGTGGCGGTAGAGCCACCACAGTCCCAGCGCCGGCAGGAGCAGCGGAACATAGCCGTAGCCGGACCCGAAGCCGGACCAGACCGTGTCATCGGGCAGGAGGCCGGGGTTGACCAGGCCGAGGATGCCCACGGCCAGCACGCCCAGCATCTCGATGCTCACTGCAGCGACCGACACCAGATAGGCCCGCGGCCCGGACCTTGCCAGCCCGACCGTGGCGACAATGTAGACCACTGCCGCAAAAGCGGACAGCAGATAGGCCACCGGCGCGTGGTCGAACTTGGTGGCAATCTGGAAGCCCGCGCGTGCGGTGGCGGCCAGGGCGAAAACAGCATAAACGGCCACCAGCAGCCGGCCGGGTCCGGCGTTGCGGGCCGCCGGCTGGGCGGCCGCTGATCCGGCGGGATTGCCGTGCTCGGGGGTGTTCATGTTCACGCGGGGGTTACTCCGTCCCAGATCTGTTCCATTCGGAACAGCATGACAAATACAGTGATGCCCACGGCACCAAGAACCAGGTTGCTCCAGCGGCTGCGGTCCATCAGCGACCACCAGATGGCACCGACGGGAATGATCAGGGCCGTGAAGAGGTAGCCCCAGAACTCCCAGAGTTCACCCGCCACGCCTTCCCCGCCCACCTGGCGGATGACACCTGCCACGCCGTAGACCAGCAGGAACAGCTCCACGGCGGCAACGGACAGGATGGTGAGGTCGTTGGGGCCGTGCTTCAGGATGGCCGCCCCGAAGCACAGCACCACGGAGACGGCGCAGACCAGGGTGCCAACGATGAACAGCGGATCGACAACCACTTAGGCGGCCTCGTTCCCCGGTGCGAAGACCAGCAGGGCCTTGGCGTAGGCGGCCGGGAAGTCCGCCCCGGCCGGGCCGCGGTTTTCCAGCAGCGCGACCAGCGTTCCGCCGGGGGCAAAGGCAGCCACGGGCGCACCGGCGGCTGCTTCCCCGATGTCCGACGGCGGCACCCGGCGGCCGTGCGAAAGATCCGTCGCTTCCGCAGCACTGAGCTCACGGACCGGGAACAGGGCCCGGGCGGCGTCGTCGAGGTCCAAGACCCGCAGGTCCGCGGCCAACTGTTCCAGGGTCGCTGCCTGCTGCACGCTGTACGGGCCCACGCAGGTGCGCCGGAGCGCAGTCAGGTGCCCGCCCACACCCAGGGCGGCACCGAGGTCCCGGGCCAGGGCGCGAATGTAGGTGCCCGAGGAACACTCAACGGTCACATCGATGTCGCGCAGCTTGCCGCCGCTCTCCCGGCGGATGCCGTGAACCTCAAAGCGGGAGACCGTCACGGGGCGGGACGGAAGGATGACCTCTCCCCCGGCACGCACGCGGGCGTAGGAGCGCTCGCCGTTGACCTTGATGGCACTGACGCTGCTGGGCACCTGCTGGATGTCCCCGGTCAGGTCCGCGACGGCGGCCATGATCTCTTCGTCGGTTACCGCGGCGGCGATGGTCTCGGCGGTGATTTCGCCTTCGGCGTCGTCAGTGACGGTGGACTGGCCCAGCCTGATGGTGGCCTCGTACGTCTTGGAAGTACCCACAATGTAGGTCAGGAGCCGGGTGGCCTTGTTGATGCCGACCACCAGCACTCCGGTGGCCATCGGGTCCAGTGTTCCCGCATGCCCCACTTTTCGGGTTCCCGCTAGTTTCCGCAGGCGGCCAACCACATCGTGGCTGGTCCATCCCTGCGGCTTGTCCACAATAATCAGCCCTGAACGGACCTGCCCGGAATTCACGCCTTTCAGTATATGCGGCCCTGGCCTGCGGTTCCTGACACCCGGCCAGCCGGCGGGCTTGTCTGCGGACCTGCCGGCGGGTTGGCCGGCGGACCTGCCGTCGGGTTCTCCCCGGGTTCTCCCCGGGTCGCGCCGGTCATCGCGGGTCGCAGCGGGTCGCAGCGGGTCGCCCCGGGTGCCGCGGCGGCGATAGCATGCGGGGTATGCCTGAGCTCTCGCCCCATGTCCGGAATGCCGCTGCCAACCAGATCCGCGAAATCACCCAGGCAGCGTGGGCCCAGCCCGGCTCGATCGTGCTCAGCATCGGCGAGCCGGGATTCCCCACCCCGCCCCACATCCTCGAGGCAGCGCAGGCCACGCTGGGCCGGGATGAGACCGGTTACACGCCCAATGCCGGTATCGCCCCGCTGCGTGCCGCGTTTGCCGACCGCATCAGCCGGCAGACCGGCGTCGAGGTGGCTCCGGGCCGGGCGTTTGTCACCGCCGGCGCGCAGCAGGGCCTGCACCTGGCCATGAGCATGCTTCTGGATGCCGGCGACGAAATCCTGATTCCGAATCCCGGCTACCCCACGTTTGCCATGACTGCCCGGCTGCTTCACGCCGAGCCGGTGGAGTATCCGCTCTATCCCGAACACGACTTCCAGCCGCGCATCGCGGACATCGAGGCCCTGATCACCGACCGGACCCGGGTCCTGCTCCTGAACTCGCCTTCCAATCCCCTGGGCGCCGTGTTTGGCCCGGACCTGGTCCGCGACCTGGTGGAGCTGGCCCGCCGCCGGGACCTGTGGATCGTTTCGGACGAATGCTATGAGGCCTTCACCTACGATGTCCCCCATGTGAGCCCGCTGGCCCACGACGGCGCCGACGGCGGGGACCGGGTGATCGTTTCGGTCACCCTGTCGAAGACGTACGGCCTGACCGGACTGCGGATCGGCGCCCTGATCACCCCCGCCGGCCTGGAAACCCAGATGAGCACGGTGATGGAATCGATCGTCTCCTGCGTGGCGTCGCCGTCGCAGTATGCCGCCCTGGCCGCCCTGACCGGACCTCAGGACTATGTCAGCGCTGCTGCCGCCCACTATCGCGTCAACCGGGATGCGGCGGCGGCCGTGCTGGATCAAAAGAACATTCCGTACCTGAAGGCACAGGGGGCGTTCTACCTCTGGGCTGACCTGTCCCACGCCACTGAGGGCCACGTCAGGGCGTGGACGCAGAAGTTCCTCGCGGAGCAGGGTGTCGCCGTGGCGCCGGGCACCGCGTTCGGTTCCATCGGCGAAGGCTGGGTTCGGATCGCCCTGTGCGGGGACACCGCAGACCTGGTCACGGGGCTGGAACGTTTTCCGGAGCGCGCGTCCGGTGCAGCAGCCTGCCGGTGACCTACCCGCGGCCGGCCTCGGCCACCACGCCCCCGTTTGGGCGGGATACTCAGTACTCGGATGCACCCCGCTGGGACCGCCCAGCGGCGCATCAGCCTGACGTTTACCCGTGGAAACCCCGGCCGTAGGCTGTGAGGGCTTCCCCCGGGGGCGTGGCTGGGAACCGCGGAGGCGTGGAGGCAAGTCTCGCATTGCACCCCATCAATGCTGAGGAGTCACCGTGAAAAGAACATCCCCCGCCCTCGCCGCCCTGGCCGCTGTCGCGGCCCTGGGCCTGGCCGCCTCGCCTGCTTCCGCCGGCGGCCGGCACCCCGCCCCACCCGACGCACCCCCGACCGCAGGAAAGGTCACCACCGTCGCCGAAGGACTGGTGGGACCCCTGAGTCTGGCTGTGGGCCGCGGACCAACGATCGACGTGGCGCAGTCCTTCGCCGGAGTGCTTACCCGGATCGGGCGGGACGGCAGCACCGAAACGCTTGACGCCGGGCCGCTGGGATACGGCTACGGCGGTGTGTCACGCTCCCGCGGCACCACGTACTACACCGCCAGCATCGGAGCTATGACCCATGACCCGACGCAGAATTTCACCCAGCTGAAGTCCGTCGACCGGTACGGAAGCGTGGAAACGGTGGCCGACATCGCCACCTACGAGTACACGGAAAACCCGGACGGCATCAACACCTATGGGTTCCAGGGCCTCGATCCTGCCTGCGCGGCACAGCTGCCGCCCACCGGCCTCTTCTCCAACAGCTACACCGGTTTGAAGGACTCAAACCCCTACGCGACCCTCCCCTCCGGGCGCGGAAGCGTCCTGGTCTCCGATGCCGGGATGAACGCCGTTATTGAAGTGGATCTGGCGGACGGGAGCATTTCCACGCTGGCGGTCCTGCCGCCCATCCCGGTGACGGTGACAGCCGAGGAGGCCCTCCGGGTAGGTCTCCCGGCCTGCACCGTGGGCAACACGTACAACGTGGAACCGGTTCCGACAGGCCTCGAAGCCGGACCCGGCGGGGATCTGCTGGTCGCGTCGCTGCCGGGCGGCGTGCCGGGAGCGGGGCTGGCCCAGGGCTCGGTGTTCAGGGTGGATCCCGACGACGGCAGCTCGGAACTGGTGGCCACCGGTTTCAGCGGCACCACCGGGATGGCGGTGAATGACAACGGAGACATTTTCGTGGCCGAGCTGTTCGGCAACCGGATCTCCGTGATTCCGGCCGGAACCAACACACCCGAGCTGTTCCTCGAAGTTAACCAGCCCGGCG
Source organism: Arthrobacter sp. zg-Y820 (assembly GCF_030142155.1). GTDB lineage: Bacteria > Actinomycetota > Actinomycetes > Actinomycetales > Micrococcaceae > Arthrobacter_B. Next base: position 1,231,704 of record NZ_CP126247.1, on the reverse strand, counting down.
ATCTGGCGCTGCGGGGATCCGCCCTCTACGCGACTGTGGACGTTCTGGCCGGGGCACCTGCGGAGGAAGGGGCAGCGCCCCCGGCTGCCGCTCCGCCGGCTGAGCCGGCCCCCACCTCAGGCAGCGTTGTCCGGATCGAGCTCAACGACAACTGCCGCGACGACCACCGCGGCCACGGCGGCCACAAGGGCCGCGGCCATCACCACGGCGGAACGTTCGACAACGGATCCCGGGACTGACCCGGAATTAACAGCCAAGAGGGACGGCTCCTTTTCGGAACCGTCCCTCTTGGCAACTACTGGTTGGACTGCTGGCTGAGACCTACTTGGCGTCGGAGCCGGAAGCGGCTTCGTCGTCGTCCTCATCGTCGAAGTCCTCGTCCTTGCGGTACGGGTCGGCGTCGCCGGCGTACGTGGCGCCTTCCTTGAGGGCTTCAAGCTCAGCGTCGCGCTTCTTGGCGGCGCGGATGAGTTCCTCGAGGTGGCTGGCGTTCACGGGAATTTCGTCGGGAACGAATTCCAGCGTGGGCGTCAGGCGCACGGTGATGTTCTTGCCGACCTCGGCGCGCAGGACTCCGCGTGCGGACTCCAGGGCGGCCTTGGTGTCGGCCTGCTGGGCTTCGTCGCCGAAGACCGTGTAGTACACCGTGGCGTGCTGCAGGTCGTTGGTGACGCGTGCGTCGGTGAGGGTCACAAACCCCAGCCGGGGATCCTTGATCCGCCGTTCCAGCGCCTGGGCAACTACAACCTTGATTCGGTCAGCGAGCTTCGCAGCGCGTGCTGGATCTGCCATTACCTCTCCTTAACTAAATTTTGGGGATCGTACAACGACGGCGGCGCAGGCCGGCACATCGTGTTACGTCAGGGTCCGGGGCCGGTGCCTGCACTGCAGGACCGGCCGCCGGAGGGGCCGAAGCGAAGGGGCCGGCAACATGCAGGTGCCGGCCCTCCCGCTTGGAGTGGGGCCGCCGGAAACCGACGGCCCCACCGGGTACTGCTAGACGCGCGGCTTTTCGCGCATTTCGAACGTCTCGATGATGTCGCCCGTGTTGACGTCGTTGAACGAGCCCAGGCCGATACCGCACTCGAAGTCCGTGCGGACCTCGGTGGCGTCGTCCTTGAACCGCTTGAGCGACTCAACGGTGAGGTTGTCACCGATGACCTTGCCGTCACGGGTGACCCGTGCCTTGGCGTTGCGTCGGATGACACCGGAGCGAACGATCGAGCCGGCGATGTTTCCGAACTTGGAGGAACGGAAGACTTCGCGGACCTCGGCGGTGCCGAGCTGGACTTCTTCGTACTCGGGCTTGAGCATGCCCTTGAGGGCGAGCTCAATGTCATCAATTGCTGCGTAGATGACCGAGTAGAAGCGCATGTCCACGCCTTCGCGCTCTGCCAGGTCGGCAACGCGCTCGGCCGGCTTGACGTTGAAGCCGATGATGACGGCGTTGTCCACCGTCGCCAGGTTGACGTCGTTCTGCGTGATGGCACCGACGCCGCGGTGGATGACGCGCAGCTGCACGCCTTCGCCAACGTCGATCTTGAGCAGCGAGTCTTCCAGGGCTTCAACGGCACCGGAAACGTCACCCTTGAGGATGAGGTTAAGGGTGTCAACCTTGCCGTCAGCAACGGCCTGGTCGAAGTCCTCGAGGCTGATGCGCTTGCGGCGCTTCGCCAGGGCGGCGTTGCGGTCCGCAGCTTCACGCTTCTCAGCGATCTGGCGGGCGGTGCGCTCGTCGTCGGTCACGAAGAACGTGTCACCGGCGCGGGGAACGTTGGACAGACCCAGCACCTGGACCGGACGGGAAGGTCCGGCCTCGGAGACGGTTTCGCCGTTCTCGTTGAACATTGCGCGGACGCGGCCGTGGGCCGTACCGGCAACGATCGTGTCGCCGACCTTCAGCGTTCCGGACTGGACCAGGACGGTGGCAACTGCACCGCGGCCCTTGTCCAGGTTGGCTTCGATCGCGATACCGCGGGCGTCCTTGTTCGGGTTGGCGCGCATGTCCAGGGCTGCGTCTGCGGTAAGCAGCACGGCCTCGAGCAGGGCGTCAATGTTGAGGTTCTGACGGGCAGAGACCTCCACGAACATGGTGTCGCCACCGTATTCCTCGGGAACCAGACCGTATTCGGTCAGCTGGCCGCGGACCTTCTCCGGGTTGGCGCCTTCCTTGTCGATCTTGTTCACTGCGACCACGATCGGCACATTGGCTGCCTGGGCGTGGTTCAGCGCTTCAATCGTCTGCGGCATGACGCCGTCGTCGGCTGCGACAACCAGGACCGCGATGTCGGTCACCTTGGCACCACGTGCACGCATGGCGGTGAACGCCTCGTGGCCCGGGGTGTCAATGAAGGTGATCGGACGCGTGGTGCCCTCGTGGTCGAACTGGATCTGGTAGGCACCGATGTGCTGGGTGATGCCGCCGGCTTCACCTTCAACCACCTTGGTGTTGCGGATGGCATCCAGCAGACGCGTCTTACCGTGGTCAACGTGACCCATGATGGTGACTACCGGAGGACGTGCCTCGAGGTCGTCGTCGCCTTCGGCTTCCAGCTCGGCATCGAAGTCGATGTCGAACGTGCTCAGCAGTTCGCGCTCTTCGTCTTCCGGCGAGACAACCTGGATCTTGTAACCCAGTTCGGCGCCCAGGATGTCGAACGTGCCTTCATCCAGGGACTGCGTGGCCGTTGCCATTTCACCGAGGTGGAACAGAACGGTCACCAGTGCTGCCGGGTTGGCCTCAATCTTGTCGGCGAAGTCCGTGATGGACGCGCCGCGGCGCAGACGGACAACAGTGTTGCCGTCGCCGCGGGGTACCGAAACGCCACCCAGCGACGGAGCTGACATCTGCTCCAGTTCCTGACGCTTTGCACGCTTCGACTTGCGCTGCTTGCCGCGTCCTGCGCCGCCCTTGCCGAAAGCACCGGCAGTGCCGCCGCGTCCGCGGCCGCCCTTGCCGAAGCCGCCGCCAACGGGTGCGCCGCCGCCTGCACCGGGTGCTCCGCCGGGTGCGCCGCCGGGGCCCCTGCGGGGTCCTCCGCCGGCACCGCCGCGGGCCGGGGCTGCCGGCCGCTCGGTGCGGTTGGGCATCATGCCCGGTGTGGGACGAGGACCGCCGGGACCGGCGGGTCGTGCCGATGCCGGACGCGGTGCGCCCGGACGGGGTGCACCGGGGCGCGGAGCGCCCGGACGCGGACCGCCGGAGCCGGCTGCCGGACGGGGACCGCCGGCGCCTGCTGCTGCGGGACGTTCGGTGTTCTCGTCACGGCGTCCCGGACGGGGCATGCCCTGGGACGGTGCAAACGGGTTGTTGCCGGGACGCGGTGCGCCCTGGCCCCGCTCGCCTTCGCCGCGGCCACGGGGACGCGGCATGCCCTGGGAAGGCGCGAAGGGGTTGTTGCCCGGACGGGGGCTTCCGGCGCCGGGACGCGGAGCGCCCGGACGGGGAGCATTTCCGCGGCTGCCGCTTTCGGCGGAAGCAGCGGGCTTTTCGGCTTCGGCAGCCTTGGGGGCCGGACGCGCGCCGGGCTTGGCGCCCGACGGTGCAGCCGGCTTGTCAGCGGCCGGGGCCGGAGACGTTTCTGCGGCGGGTGCCGGAGCAGCCGGAGCAGCCGGAGCCGTCGGCTTCTCTGCAGCGGGCGCCGGAGCGGCCGGAGCTGCTGCGACGGGTGCTGCCGGTGCCGGGGTCGGGGTCGGTGCCGACGCCGTCGGTGCTGCGGGGGCAGCGGACGGGCGCGGTCCGGGGGTTCCGGCCGGCTTGGACGCCGGCTTGGAATCCGTCGTGGATTCGGGCTTGGATTCGGACGCCGGGAAGGCGCCACGAAGTTTCTTGACTACGGGTGCCTCAATCGTTGATGAGGCGGAACGGACGAATTCGCCCAGTTCCTGCAGTTTTGCAACTGCATCCTTCGAGGTGATGCCGAGCTCTTTGGCGAGCTCGTGTACGCGGACCTTGGCCACATTTCTCCTGTCTCGGTCCGCACCGAGCCAGGTACGAACCGTCTATTTCCTGCGGGCTTCCACTGCAGTCACAGCAGAGCCCTTCACAGAGCACAAAGTACTCATCGCTGGGTACTCATCGGGTTTCCATCAGATTTCTGACCCGCTTCCAGGTTGGACGGTTTCGAGTCTGCTCCCGGTCGGAGCATCCTCAAGAGCCTTGAACCAAGCCTCCGCGTCTGTGGTGTCCACCTGACCCCGAAAGGCCCGGTGAAACGCACGTCGCCGAAGCGCTGCTGCAAAGCATGCTGTCCCGCGGTGCACCCAGGCACCGCGGCCAGACATACGGCGGTGTTCGTCGACCTGAACGGCAATACTGCCTTCAGTGACCACAGCTACCAGCCGCATCAGAACAGCCTGGTCATCCGTTTTCCTGCACCCAATGCATGTCCTCAGCGGGACATGAGCTGCAGCGCCTGAGGCTGCAGGGGACGAAAGGAAAGCGGACGGCGACCCGGCCTCATTCATTCTAACGCGTTTCTCTCCCTGTGCCGCATCCACCCAAAGACCCGGCTGCTTAGGCAGTCTTGGCGTCGGAAACGATATCGATCCGCCACCCTGTCAGCTTGGCTGCCAGACGGGCATTCTGCCCCTCCTTGCCGATTGCCAGCGACAGCTGGTAATCGGGAACGACAACCTGAGCCGACCGGGTGTCTTCGTCGGTGATGGTAACGGAATTCACGCGCGACGGCGACAGGGCGTTGGCGATGAAGGTGGCCGGATCCTCGCTGAAATCCACGATGTCAATCTTCTCATCGTGAAGCTCGGTCATGACCGCGCGGACACGCGAGCCCATCTCGCCGATGCAGGCACCCTTGGCGTTGATGCCGGAGATGTTGCCCTTGACGGCGATCTTGGTCCGGTGGCCGGCTTCACGGGCCAGCGCCACAATCTCGACACTGCCGTCGGCAATCTCGGGAACTTCCAGTTCGAAGAGCTTCCGGACCAGGCCCGGGTGGGACCGGGACAGCGTGATGGACGGGCCCTTGAAGCCGCGGCGCACGTCAACGACGAAGGCGCGCAGCCGGGAACCGTGGGTGTACTTCTCGCCCGGGACCTGCTCCGTGGGAGGCAGCAATGCCTCCACGGCGCCGAGGTTGACCTGGATCATGTGCGGGTTGTTGCCCTGCTGGATCTGGCCGGAGACGATTTCTCCCTCACGGCCCTTGAACTCGCCAACGATGGCGTCATCTTCGACGTCGCGCAGCCGCTGCAGGATAATCTGGCGGGCCGTGCTCGCGGCAATGCGGCCGAAACCGGTGGGGGTGTCGTCGAACTCGCCCACGGCCTCGCCGTCGTCGTCCAGTTCAGTGGCCCAAATGGTGACGTGCCCATTCTTGCGGTCCAGCTCTGCGCGGGCCTTGTCCTGTGCACCGGCGGTCTTGTGATAAGCCACCAGAAGCGCCTGCTCAATGGTCGGAATCAGCAGATCCAGGGGGATCTCCCGTTCGCGTTCCAGCAGCCTCAGCGCACTCATATCTATTTCCATCTAGGCCTCCTCAGCTGTGGTTTTTTCATCACTGTCGGCGACGCCGTCCAGTGGTTCGTCGTCAAGATGCGCGAATTCGACTTCGACGCGCCCCTTGCGGATGTTGCTAAAGGGCAGCGTGGTCTGCTCGCCCTGCTTCGCCTTCATGCCTTTTTTGACCGGCAGTTCCGGGATGAACGTGATGCCGTCGTCCTCAACGGAGACCAGGCGGCCTTTGACGTCGTCGCCGGTCAGGACGTTGACGCTGACCATGCGGCCGACGTTGCGGCGCCAGTGGCGCGGCTCCGTCAGCGGGCGCGACACACCCGGAGAGGAAACCTCCAGGCTGTACGGACGGCCGTCGTCGTGCGGGTCTGAATCCATCGCCTCGGAAAGCGCATGCGCGACGTCGGAGATGCGGTCGAGGCTGACGCCGCCCGCTTCTCCTTCGGGAAGGTCCACGATGACGTGTACGGTGCGGTTGGCACCGGCCATTTTGATCTCGATGTCCTCGAGGAAAAGCTGCTGCTGTTCAACCGTGGGAGCAAGGAAGTTTTTGAGCCGCTGGGTTTCAGCGGCAATCTCTGCGTGCATGGCCTTCTTGCGGTAATCCGATGACGTGTCTTTTTTGGGGCTGGGCCGAACCGCCATAGGTGCCTCCCACTAGATGATGTTGTACCTACTAGCGTACCGACTTTCCTGAGTCCCATCGGCATCGCAGCAGACGAGGGCCCGTTCATGGCATCATCGGATGTAGTGAAAAAGCCCCCGTCCCGCAGAACGCCCGCGGCCGGCCGCGCCGGACGGGCGATGGCGGTCCTGGGCGGCGTGAGGCGTACCACTCTGTTGCTGGTCCTGGCCGCAGTGGTATTGAGCCTGGGGCTGGTCGCCGGAAACGGTGCCGGCGATGACCGGCCGGCCAGTTACTCGGAAATCGCCCAGACCGACGCGCGGGCAGCGTCCCTTGAACTTGCCCGGCAGGCCGGCGAGCTGGCTAATGCCGAAGGCACCGGCAGGCTGGCTGCCGAACTCACCCGGCAGGCCGATGTCCTGGCTGAACAGTCAGCGCTCCTGATCCGCCCCGGCAGCCTCCGCCGCGGCGTCCCGCCGTTTGAGGTCCCCACCGCCGACGCCGGTCCCGCCTCGGGCGCCTCCGGCGCTGACGGCACTTCCGGCACTTCCCCCACCGACGCTGGGTATGCCGCCCGGTATGTCCAGTCGATGGCTGCAGCTGCCCACGCCAGTCTGGACGCCGCCATGCGCGCCGATGCCGGAACGGCGCGGCTGCTGGCGGCCACCGGTGCCACCCAGCAGGTCCTCGCGGTCCGCGCCGCCGTCGCCGCCGGCCTGAACCCGCCGCAGGCTTGGGAGCCGGTCGCGCCGGCCGGCTCCGACGCCCGCTGCGTGCCGGAGACCTCGGCCACCGACTCCGGACTGACGGGTGCGCCGTCTTCCGCCCCGTCGGGCGCGGCCTCCTCCGTCCCTTCGGGTGCGGCCTCCTCCGTCCCGTCGGGTGCGGCCTCCGGCACCGGCGGATCCGCCCCGGATGCCGCGGCGGCGCTGAAGGGCGCGATCGACGCGGAATACGGTGCGGCGTACGCCTACGAGGTCGCCATGGCCCGCGCCTCCGGCGTTTCCGCCCGCACTGAACTGGACGAAGCCCGGGACAGTCATCTGGCCGCCGGCGCCCAGGGGGTGCTGCTGCTGCCCGAGGTCTGCCTCCCGGCACTGACCCGTGCCCCGGCGTACTCCCTGCCGCCGTCGTTCCAGCAGGATCCCTCCGGTGCCCTTGAAGACCTTGAGACGTCCCTGCCCGCCGTTTACGCGGACCTCGCGGCGCTGGGAAGCGGAGCTGTCCGCGCCTGGGCGGTGGAGCGGCTGGCTGAGCTGAGCACCGAGCTGTACACCGGCCAGCGCGCTGTTCCGGCAGCACCCGGACTCGGGCTTGAGACCGAGGGGCTGCCGCGGTCCCCCGGCACCGCTTAGCCTGTACTCATGCCCCAACTCCCCCTGACCATTCCCGAGGCACTCCACCAGCGGTACAGCCGCGACCGTTCCGGCCGGACCTGGCTGGCCGCCCTGCCGCTGCTCGTGGCAGAGGCCATGGAGCGCTGGGACCTGGCCCTTGATCTGCCCGCGGACACCGGCCTCTGGTCCGGACACGGTGCGCTGGTCCTGCCGGTCATGTCCGCCTCGGGTGCGGCTGTGCTGAAGGTCGCCTATCCGCACGACGAAGCCCTGACCGAACCTGCCGCCCTGGGCCTGTGGGCCGGGCACGGCGCCGTGCAGCTGTACGCCAGCCATACCGACAGCGGAACCCTGCTGCTGGAACGGCTGAACGCCGACCGGAGCCTCTGTGACGTCCCGATGGACGCCGCCGTCGAGGTGTGGGGCGGGCTGGTGCGCAGGCTCTCGCTGCCGGCCGCCGACTCCCCCGCCTGGGCCGGTGTCCCCTCGCTCGCCGAACGGACGGAGCAGCTGTCCGACGAGCTGCCGGCCGACTGGGAAGAGCTGGGCCGGCCCTGCGAACGGCGTCTGCTCGAGGCGGCGCTGGAGGTCTGCCAGACGCGCGGAGCGGTGGGTCGGCGCAGCAACAACGACGTCCTGGTCCATACCGACCTGCATTTCGGCAACATTCTCTACCGCGGCAGGGACGGCGACGGCGGTTCTTCCGAGGCCTGCGGGTTTGTGGCCATCGACCCGCAGGCGATGGTTGGGGAAGCCGAGTTCGCCGCAGCCCCGATGCTCTGGAACCGGACCGAGGAGCTGGGCAGCGTCCGGCCGGAGGCGGCGCTGCGCGGGCGGCTGGCCCGGCTCTGCGCCGCGGGCGGCCTGGACCCCGAGGCCGCCCGTCAGTGGAGCGTCCTGCGGGAAGTCGCCAATGCCCTGGAGTACACCCGGGCGGGACAGCGGAAGAATGCGGCACGCTCGGTCTGGGTGGCGACAGCGATCGCGGGCTGACCGGTTCCCCTGCCATTGCGGGAGAAAGAGACAGGCTCAGCCCCGGATGTTCTCCACCCACACGTCGTAGCCAAGCTTGCAGATCAGGGCTCCAACCACCACCAGGAACACCACGCGGATGAACTTGCTGCCCTGCTTCACGGCCATCCGCGCGCCGATGTAGCCGCCGATCATGTTGGCGAAGCCCAGGATCAGCCCGATCCCCCACAGCAGCGCGCCGTTCGGCAGGAAGAACGCCAGCGCGCCGAGGTTGGTGGCCATGTTCACGATCTTGGCCTTGGCGCTGGCCGCGAGGAAGTTGTAGCCGAGGAAGGTGACCATGGAGATGATCAGGAAGGAGCCGGTTCCCGGACCGATCAGCCCGTCATAGAACCCGATCACCAGGCCGATGCCCGCGGCCGTCCCGTAGTGCCGGCGGCCCTGGTGGCGCAGCTTGGTCAGCTCACCGACCGTCGGCTGGGTCGCGGTGAACACCGCCACGACAATCAGCGCCACCACGATGATCGGCTTGAACACCGAGGACGGCAGCGACGTCGCGAGCACCGCTCCCCCGAAGCTGCCCGCCAGTGCGACGCCGGCCATGGGCAGGGCGGTGCGCAGGTCCGGATGTGCGCGCCGGTAGTAGGTGATGGCGCTGGTGGTGGTGCCGAAGATGGACCCCATCTTGTTCGTCGCCAGCGCCTGCACCGGCGTGATCCCCGGAATCAGCAGCAGGGCCGGCAGCTGCAGCAGCCCGCCGCCGCCCACCACCGCGTCCACCCAGCCGGCGGCCAGGCCCGCCACCACCACAAGGAGGATGGTGGCGAGCTGAATCTCCTCGAGACCGGAGATCACTGGGTGCTACAGCGCTGCTGCGCCGCGCACGTACTCCACCGCTTCCGCCACCGGCACGTTTTCGGCAACGCCGCTGGCGCGGTCCTTGACCTCGACGACGCCGTCGGCCAGGCCGCGGCCGACCACGAGGATCGTCGGCACGCCGATGAGCTCGGCGTCGCCGAACTTCACGCCGGGTGAGACCTTGGGACGGTCGTCATAGATGACTTCCAGTCCGGCGGCTTCGAGGTCCTCGGACAGCTTGGCTGCCGCTGCGAAGATCTCCTCGCCGCGGCCGGTGGCCACCACGTGGACATCGGCCGGGGCGACGGCGCGCGGCCAGACAATGCCCTTCTCGTCGTGGTTGGACTCGGCCAGCGCCGCGACCGCGCGGGTGACGCCCACGCCGTAGGAGCCCATGGTCACCGTGACGAGCTTGCCGTTCTTGTCCAGGACCTTCACGCCCAGGGCCTCGGCGTACTTGCGGCCAAGCTGGAAGATGTGGCCCATTTCGATGCCGCGGGCGGCTTCGAGCGGACCGGATCCGTCCGGAGCTTCGTCGCCCTCGCGCACCTCGACGGCTTCAATGACGCCGTCCCAGGTGAAGTCGCGGCCGGCAACGAGGCCGATCACGTGTTTGCCCGGGGCGTTCGCACCGGTGATCCAGCTGGTGCCGGAGACCACGCGGGGGTCCACCAGGTACAGCAGGCCGGTGGCGGATTCGGTGCCCAGCACCGGCTCGTCAACGGACAGGCCCGGGCCAATGTAGCCCTTGACCAGGCCGGGGTGCTTCTTGATGTCTTCGTCGGTGGCGGCGTCGACTTCCAGTTCGCCGCCGATCTCCACGTGGGCGGCGATGTTGGCTTCGATGCGCTTGAGGTCCACGGCGCGGTCGCCGGGAACGCCGACGACGACGATCCGGCGTTCGCCGGTGGGCAGCGTGACGGCCAGGACGACGTTCTTCAGCGTGTCAGCGGCGGTCCATTCCCCGGATTCGCGGGCAAAGCGGGCATTGACGTCGGCGACCAGGGTGTCGATCGTCGGGGTGTCCGGGGTGTCCACGACCTTCGCTTCGGGAGCGCCGGCGAAGTCGATCTCGGCGGGCGGAACGGTGCTGACGGCTTCCACATTGGCCGCATAACCGCCGGCGGAACGCACGTAAGTGTCCTCGCCGACCGGCGTCGGATGCAGGAACTCTTCGCTCTTGGAGCCGCCCATGGCGCCGGAGACTGCCGATACCACAACGATCTCCAGGCCGAGGCGCTCGAAGATGCGCAGGTAGGCGCCGCGGTGCGCCTGGTAGCTGGCCTCCAGGCCGTCGTCGTCGATGTCGAAGGAGTAGGAGTCCTTCATGATGAATTCGCGGCCGCGCAGCAGGCCGGCGCGCGGCCGGGCCTCGTCGCGGTACTTGTTCTGGATCTGGAACAGCGAGACCGGCAGGTCCTTGTACGAGTTGTACAGGTCCTTGACCAGCAGCGCGAACATTTCCTCGTGCGTGGGGGCCAGCAGGTAGTCGTTGCCCTTGCGGTCCTGCAGGCGGAACAGGTTGTCGCCGTACTCGGTCCAGCGGTTGGTGGCCTCGTAGGGTTCACGCGGCAGCAGGGCCGGGAAGTGCACTTCCTGGGCGCCGATGGCTGCCATTTCCTCGCGGATAATGGTCTCGACCTTGCCCAGGACGCGCAGCCCCAGGGGCAGCCAGGAATAGATCCCGGGGGCGGCACGGCGGATGTACCCGGCACGCACCAGCAGGCGGTGGCTGGCGACGTCGGCGTCGGAGGGGTCTTCGCGCAAAGTGCGCAGGAAAAGAGTGGAGAGTCGAAGGACCACGCTGGGTATCCGTTTCTGCAGCCGGGGCTGCATTCAAGCTGGGACAAAAGGGAAATAACGCTCCCCTCTAATCTAGCGCGTGCTGCCGCTGCCGCCGGACAGGTTGAGGGTGCCTGCTGCTGAGGCGGTTGCCGTCACAGGAAGTCAGAACAGGATGGTGGCGAAGGTGCCCACCTGCTCGAAGCCCACGGTTTCGTAGGTGGCCCGCGCCGGGGCGTTGTAGGAATTGACGTACAGGCTGACCACCGGGGCAACCTGCCGGGCAGCCTCCACTACGGCTGACATGTACGGGGCGCTGAGGCCGCGGCCGCGGTACGCCGGGTTCATCCAGACGCCCTGGATCTGGACGGCGCTGCTGGAAACGGTGCCGAGCTCGGCCTTGAACACCACCTGGCCGGAGGCGTCGAAGTCCACCAGGGACTGCTGCCGGGCGATCAGGGATTTGACCCGCTGCCGGTAGTGGTGGCTGCCGCCCGAGACGGGCGAGTACCCCACCTCCTCCTCGAACATGGCGGCGCAGGCGGGCAGCAGGACGTCGAGTTCCGAGGGCTGGGCGTAACGCAGCCCGGGAGCCGGCTGCACCTGAGAAACCCCGGTCATCTGCAGCAGCGGCTGGTCGCTGCGCACGTCAAAGGGCTGGGGGCTGGAGTACTGCAGCTGGGACCAGATGGACAGCACTGCCTCGGCGGGTCCGAAAATGGACGAGTAGCGGCGTCCGGACCGTGCCAGGTAAGCGCCGATTTCCGGGCCGGTGTCCGCCGTGACGCCCACGGGCACCACATTGACCCCGGCCCAGCAGGCGGCGGTGAGTTCCCCGCCGTCGAAAACGCCGACGACCCGCCCGCCGGCCGGCGTGGGCGCAGCGCTGCGGGTCGTCTCGAGCTGGGAGAGCAGGAAGATATTGGCAACCGGGTCAGCCTCGGCCAGGGCCCAGAGGGCAGCCGTGTCTTCCGCGTCCAGGACGCGGAGCGTCCCGGAATGGCCGCCGCGGACATCCTGCCCGCTGCGTGAAGTGGCGCCGGTCCTAGCCGACAGTAACCATGGGGCCACCCGTGCCAGCATTTTCGCCATCGGACTCCCCCATACTTTCTGCGATCTTCATAGCCTCTTCAATGAGGGTCTCAACGATCTGGTCTTCGGGAACAGTCTTAATGACCTCTCCCTTCACAAAGATCTGGCCTTTGCCGTTGCCGGAGGCCACGCCGAGGTCAGCTTCACGGGCTTCACCGGGTCCGTTGACGACGCAGCCCATGACGGCGACGCGAAGCGGAACGTCCATGCCTTCGAGCCCGGCGGTTACCTGCTCTGCGAGAGTGTACACGTCAACCTGCGCGCGGCCGCAGGAGGGGCAGGACACAATTTCCAGCTTGCGCGGCCGCAGGTTCAGCGACTGCAGGATCTGGTTGCCCACCTTGATTTCCTCCACGGGAGGAGCGGACAGCGAGACGCGGATGGTATCGCCGATGCCCTTCGCCAGCAGCGCACCGAAGGCGGTGGCGGACTTGATGGTCCCCTGGAACGCCGGACCGGCTTCGGTGACGCCCAGGTGCAGCGGCCAGTCCCCGCGTTCGGCGAGGAGCTCGTAGGCGCGGACCATGACCACGGGGTCGTTGTGCTTCACGGAGATCTTGAAGTCATGGAAGTCGTGTTCCTCGAACAGGGACGCTTCCCAGACAGCGGATTCCACCAGGGCCTCGGGGGTGGCCTTGCCGTATTTGGCGAGCAGGCGCGGATCCAGCGACCCGGCGTTGACGCCGATCCGGATGGAGGTGCCGTGGTCCTTGGCGGCCTGCGCGATTTCCTTGATCTGGTCGTCGAACTTCCGGATGTTGCCCGGGTTCACCCGGACCGCGGCGCAGCCGGCCTCAATAGCGGCGAAGACGTACTTCGGCTGGAAGTGGATGTCAGCGATCACGGGGATCTGCGACTTCTTGGCGATGATCGGCAGCGCTGCTGCGTCATCGGCACTGGGGCAGGCCACCCGGACAATGTCGCAGCCGGAGGCCGTCAGCTCGGCAATCTGCTGCAGGGTGGCGTTGATGTCCGTGGTGGGCGTGGTCGTCATGGACTGGACGCTGATGGGGAAATCGGATCCAACCCCCACTGACCCCACTTTGATCTGGCGGGTTTTGCGCCGCGGTGCAAGGGTGGGCGGCGGTGCTGCTGGCATTCCAAGGTTGACCGAGGTCAAAACGTCCTCCATGTGCCTTATCGGCAGTTATTCGGCTAAAGCGCACTGCGGATGCGCTAATCCATTATCCACCCCGCACCGGTGCGGGGTGTACGGATATCGTTCAGGGCTTAGACGAGATGGGCGAAGGCGCCCACTGCCGGCTCCCATTCGGTGGTCTTCATGCCCGAAATGGCGCCCACGGCGGCGAAGGGATCCTGCATGAGGAGGTTGGAAAGATCAACTTCGTCCTCGGCGGTGAAAATCAGCAGCGCGCCGGCGCCGTCAGTAAACGGACCCGAGGCCAGCAGGCGTCCCTGGTCCACCAGGCCGGACAGCCACTGGCGGTGGGTGGGGCGGTGCTCATCACGGATGGAGGCGGAATCGGCGTCGTACACGTACTCAACTGCAAAAATACTCATGGCTCCAGCGTACGGGATCGTCGACTCAGAGCAGGAAGGCCCGTGCCGCGGCAGCCACGCCCGCCGCCCACAGCATGGAGGCCAGGGTCCCGATAATGAAGCGCTCAGCAGCCGCCGGTGTGTCTTTAAGCTCGGCGTAGCGGCCCAGGCCCTTGATGGCCACGACGTACGCAATGGCCACGGGTTCGGAGGCCAGCACCGAAGCCGCCACGGCCAGCCGCTCGAGGACGCCGATCACCAGCCCGCCGCGGAGCACCGATCCCGGGGCCGGACTGCTGCCCGGCCGGGAACCCGCGGCTGCCGGCGGGCGGGCAGGCGGGTCGGGCAGGGCCGGCAGGGCCCGGCCCGCGGGGATCCGCGCACCGCGGCCGAATTCGGCGTCCAGATCCTGATCAGCCGCGGGATCGGCCTCGGCAAAGGGCGGACCGGAGTCTTCCACGGCGCGCGCCAGCCGCAGCACCCCGGCCGTGACCGGCCAGCCGAGGACGGCGGCCACCAGCAGCGTCAGGACAATCCAGACGAACTCCATCAGAGGTGCTCCGTTTCCCCGGCGGCGGGTGTTTCATCGGCGCGGGCGAGCAGGACGGATGCGGCGGGACGGGCCGCCCACTCCTCCTGCCAGCCGGCGCGGGCTATGGTCTTGCCCACGGATTGCGGGCTGATCCCGAGCTTACGGGCGGCAGCGCTCTGGGCTCCCCAGATGCCTGGTTCAACCTGCTCCAGTATCCGCCACTGCTCGGCGGTCCGGTCGCGGATCAGCCGCCCAATCAGCACGAGCACGGCTTCCGCCTCCGCGGCGCCGGCAGGCCCGGTCACGGCGACGGGCGGGCGGTCACCGGTTTTTTTGGCGCGGTCCACGGCGTCCCGGGCCGCGAAGAAGGCGGGGCCGGATGCCTCGCGGGTGCCGGCGGGCAGCGGCGTGTCCACCGGGCCGACGCCGATGCCCACCGACCAGTGCCCGTCCCGCAGGGCGCGCAGCGCGGCTTCCACCGCCACGTCCGCCTGCGCGGTGACGCCCTGGACTTCGTCGCCCACCGAGCGTTCGAAGGGCAACTCCATGCGCAGGTCGCCGAGGAGCGCCAGCAGGTCCGGGACCCGGTCCCGGCTGCTGCGGCTCCCCTTTTGGTCGATGGTCAGGACGAACATTTCACGCCGGATCGGCAGCAGGGCTTCTTCATGTTGAAACCGTATCCGGTTGTAATTGGAATCACAACCAGATTCGGCTTCAAATGGAGCAGGTCCCCGGCACCGCGGCGTGCCCTAGTTGAAGAGGCTCACCGGTTTCACAATGTCCGCATAGATGAGCAGGGCACTCATGCCCATGAGCAGGATCGCCACGACGTAGGTCACCGGCAGCATCTTGGCCAGGTCGAAGTGCCCGGGGTCCGGGCGCTTGAAGAGCTTGGCAACGCGCCGGCGCAGCCCCTCCCAGAGGGCCCCGGCCACGTGGCCGCCGTCGAGCGGGAGCAGCGGAATGAGGTTGAAGACGAAGAGTGCCAGGTTGACGCTGGCCACCAGGCCCAGCAGCGTGGCGACCCGGCTTTCCATCGGCACCTCTTCCATCGAGGAGATCTCCCCGGCGATGCGGCCCACACCAACCACGCTGATCGGACCGTTGGGATCCCGCTCTTCGGAGGAGAACGCCGCCTGGGCGACGTCGACCACGCGCTGCGGCAGATTGATCACCACGCCGGCGATGCTCTGCAGGTTCTCCCCGACCGTTGGCAGCACCTCGGCCCCGGGCTGGCGGACCAGCTCGGTGGAGGCGGCGACGCCGATGAAGCCGACTTCCCGGGTCACGGCGTTGCCGGCGTCGTCCACGGCGGGGGCGCCGTCGTCGTCGGCCACGGGACGTTCGGTCAGCAGCGGGGTGATGACGGTGTCCTGCTCGACGCCGTCGCGCACGTAGGTGATGGGCACCGACTGGCCGGCCGCGTCCCGGATCCGGGAGGACAGATCCTCCCAGGAGTCGACCGGGCTGCCGTTGAACGCGGTGATGGTGTCACCGGGCAGCAGCCCCGCTTCGTATGCGGGGGCGGCCGGATCCTCCGCGGTGCATTCGGTCTGCCCCTCGGCGGCCTGGTCGGAGGTGATGACGCACTGGTTGACTTCGGCCAGCGTGGTGGTGCTCTGCGCGGTGCCGAAGCCCATGAGCAGGACGGCGAACAGCACCACGCCGATCAGCAGGTTCATGAACGGGCCGCCGAGCATGATGATGATGCGCTTCCAGATCGGCAGGTTGTAGAACACCCGCTTTTCGTCGCCGGGCTGCAGCTGTTCGGCAGCGGCGGCGCGGGCATCCGTGGCCAGCTGCGAGAACATGCCGGTGCTGGAGCTGCGGACGGTGCCCTCGGCGTCGTCGGCCTTGTTCGGCGGGTACATCCCGACCATGGACACGTAACCGCCCAGCGGCAGGGCCTTGACACCGTATTCGGTCTCCCCGCGGCGGCGCGAGAACACTGTCGGGCCGAACCCGATCATGTACTGCGTCACCCGCACCTTGAAGGCCTTGGCCGGCACCAGGTGGCCCACCTCGTGCAGGGCGATGGACGCGGCGATTCCCACCGCCACGAACAGGACGCCCAGGATGAAGAGGAGAACGGTCAACGGATTTCCTTCGGGTCAAGAGGGCTGCGCGGTTGCATGGTCAGCGTCCGCAGCGTTTCCGGGCGGCGGCGCGGGCCCAGTCTTCCGCGGCCAGCACCGACTCCAGCGTCAGCGGCGCGGTGTCGGTGTGCTCAGCCAGTACGGCGGCGATCGTATCAACGATGTCTGTGAATCCGATGAGACCGTCGTGGAACGCGTCAACGGCTTCTTCATTGGCTGCGTTGTAAACGGCCATGCCCGTGCCGCCGGCCGCGGCGGTGCGCTTGGCCAGCGCGACGGCGGGGAACGCTTCCTCGTCCAGCGGTTCGAAGGTCCACTCGGAGGCGGTGGTCCAGTCGAAGGGCTTCGAGGCTCCGGGAACGCGGTGCGGCCAGCCCATGCCCAGGGCAATTGGCAGGCGCATGTCCGGCGGTGAGGCCTGGGCGATGGTGGAGCCGTCCACGAACTGGACCATGGAATGCACCATGGACTGCGGATGCACGACGACGTCGATCCGATCCAGCGGCACGTCGAAGAGCAGGTGGGCCTCGATCACTTCCAGTGCCTTGTTGACCATGGAGGCGGAGTTGGTGGTGACCATCCGGCCCATCTTCCAGGTGGGATGCGCCAGCGCCTGGTCGGGCGTGACGTTCTCCAGTTCGCTGCGTTTCATGCCGCGGAACGGGCCGCCGGAGGCCGTGACGATCAGTCGGTCCACTTCCTGCTGCGTTCCGGAGCGCAGGGCCTGGGCCAGGGCGGAGTGTTCGGAGTCCACCGGAACCAGCTGCCCGGGGGCCGCGGCACGCTTGACCAGCTCGCCGCCGACGATCAGGGATTCCTTGTTGGCCAGGGCCAGCAGGTGGCCGGCGGCCAGTGCGGCGAGCGTGGGTTCGAGGCCGATGGAGCCGGTGATGCCGTTGAGGACCACTTCGGCTTCGGGCCAGGCGGCGACGGCGGTGGCGGCGGACGGACCGGTGAAGAGTTCCGGATCATAATCGGTGACGCCGGCCTCGCGGGCGGCGTCCTGCACGGCGGCGTGCAGGGTGGCGGTATCCACCGAGGCGCAGCCGACGGCGTTGGCCCGGGTGTGGACGGCCTGCCGGGCGAGCAGTTCCAGGTTGGATCCGCCCGCGGCCAGCGCGACGATCGTGAAGCGGTCCGGGGCGGCGTCGGCCACGTCTATGGCCTGCGTGCCGATTGACCCGGTGGAACCCAGGAGCACCACCCGGCGCGGAACGCCCTCAGTGCTGCCAAAGGGCCGGTCGGTTGCTGCTGCGGATGGGATGCCGGAAGAACCTGGAAGCTGCATGCTTCCAGTATCGCGCACGTATGGCGCATCGCGGGGGTGAATGGAGTGGCGGCGCCGTCGCTGCACTCTCGGCGTCCTGGCCGCACTCGCACCCGCCATAGCTGCACACTCGGCGCCCCGGCAGCGCACGAACCCGCCATAGCTGCACACTCGGCGCCCCGGTCCCGGCGAGAGCGCAGGTCTGGTCGTTTTACGGGCGAAGCCGGCCGTCGAGAGTGCACGTCTGGTGACTTGGCCCCGAGCAAACCCGCCATAGCTGCACATTCGGCACCCCGGCAGCGCTCAAACCCGCCAAAGCTGCACACTCGGCGCCCCGGTCGCGGCGAGAGTGCAGATCTGGTCGCTTACGGCCAGACGCGGCACGCCGGCCGAGCACTGGTTCCCACCCTTTGGGGCAGGTGTGGCGCGTGAGATCCCACCAGCCCCGGAAGTGAACACACAGTGGGATCCCGTGCTGGAGGGAAGGCGGAAGCCCGCCGCCGGCGACCGATATTTGGGAAGCCAGAGAAAGGCCCGGGCCGGAGTTAGAGCGTGATGGGCAGTGCCGACACGGCGTCCGGAATGCTGTCGTCGCCGGAAACCACGGACAGGGCCTGCCGGCTGCCGCGGCCGGTGTTGACCAGCTCCGCGAGCACGGCGGCGACGTCGTGCCGGGGAATGCTGCCCGGCACCTCCGACGGGCCAAGGTTCACCAGGCCCACGGCTTGGTCATCGGTGAGCCGGCCCGGCCGGAGAATGGTCCAGTCCAGGTCGCGCGTCATGAGGTCCTCCTCGGCAGCGAGCTTCGCCGTGAGGTAGGCGTACATGATGTCGTCGAGGCCGTCCGGCCGGCTGCCCCCTCGGACGGCATCCAGCCCGGCGGAGGAGATCTGCACAAACCGGGTCACGCCGGCCTGCTCGGCGCCCTCGGCCAGCAGCACGGCGGCGCCGCGGTCGACACTGTCCTTGCGGGCCGCGCCGCTGCCCGGTCCGGAACCAGCAGCAAAAATGGCCACGTCCGCACCGGTGAGGACCTGAATGACGTCGTCGCTAATGCTGTTTTCCAGGTCGATGACAACCGGGGCGACGCCGTCGTCCTCCAGATCGGAGATCTGGTCCGGGTTCCGGATCAGGCCGGCGACATCGTGACCGTGGGCGGCCAGCAGCCGGCCCAGTTCGCGGGCAATCTGTCCATGGGCTCCTGCTATGACTATGCGCATCTTATGAAGGTAGCGCAGCCCGCGCGCAGATGCCCGGGAAGTTCCCGGATTGGGGCCGTTCCCCGCTTGTCCCGCCCGCAGCCTCAGCGACCCGCGCGGCTCAGCCTCAGCGACCGGCGCGGCTCAGCGTCTGGCGTGCCTGCTTCAGCAGCGGGCCGTCGATCATCTCGCCGCGGAAGCTGAACACCCCGCCGTGGTTGGCGGCCTCGGCGATGACGTCCGTTGCGTAGGCGACCTCGTCGGCGGAGGGCGCATAGGCCGCGCGGACCGCCGCCACCTGTCCGGGGTGAATGCAGGCCTTGGCCGCGAAACCGGAGGCTGCGCCGTCGCGCGCCTCATCCTCAAGCCCCCGGGTGTCCGGGATGTTCCCGTAAATCGAGTCAATTGCCCCCTTGCCGAAGGCACCGCCAGCGAGCAGCACGGCGGCCCGGGCATGCTGTGCCACGCCGCGGTAGCTGCCGTCGGCAAAACGGCTGGATTCCCCGCCGAGGGAAGCCATCAGGTCCTCAGCACCCCACATCAGGGCGGTTACGCAGGGCACCTGGGCTATCTCCGGCGCGCGGACCACGCCCAGGGCGGTTTCCACGAGGGCGACGACGGCGAAGTCCGCGAGCGCTGCACCGATGGCTGAGGGGTCTTCGGCCTTGGCGACCATCAGCGTCCGGTACGGCGTCTGCCGGATGGCGGCCAGGTCCTGCTCAAAATCGGCGGTTCCCACCGGGTTCACCCGCACGATGGTGGTTGCCGGATCCAGATCCGAGGCCACCAGGTTCCGGCGGGCGGCGTCCTTGTCGGCCGGGGCGACGGCGTCCTCCAGGTCCAGGATGACCGCGTCGGCCCGGTCGGCCGCCTTCGCGAACCGCTCGGGGCGGTCCGCCGGGCAGAAAAGCAGGGCGGGGCCCATGGGGAATGTCGTCACTGTGGGGGTCTCCTTCGGGTTCCGGTTCTTGTCCTAACCTATCCCTCCCCGCCGCCTGCCTGCGTCCACATCAGGGCGCTGCGGGTGCACCGCGCCACGACCTCGCCGGACTGGTTCCGCCCGGTGTGGGCCAGCGTGACGATGCCCTGGCCGGGCCGGGAGGAGGACAGCCGCTTGTCCACCACCTCGGTCTCGGTGTAGAGGGTGTCTCCGTGGAAGAGCGGATGCGGAAAGCTGATCTCCCCCAGTCCCAGCTGCGCCACCAGGGTGCCCTGGGTCAGCTGTCCCACCGACTGGCCCACCATGGTGGCCAGGGTCAGCATGGAATTCACCAGCCGCTGCCCGAACGGCTGCCCCTCGCTGTAAGCGGCGTCCAGGTGCAGCCCCTGGGTGTTCATGGTCAGCGTGGTGAACAGGACGTTGTCCGCCTCGGTGAGGGTGCGGCCGGGCCGGTGCCGGTACACCACCCCGGGCTGGAACTCCTCAAACCAGAGGCCGCGCTGTTCAATCACCCGGGGTGC
This sequence comes from Arthrobacter sp. zg-Y820, assembly GCF_030142155.1. Classification (GTDB taxonomy): domain Bacteria; phylum Actinomycetota; class Actinomycetes; order Actinomycetales; family Micrococcaceae; genus Arthrobacter_B. The sequence goes on along the minus strand of NZ_CP126247.1, from coordinate 1,211,510 downwards.
CATCGCCACTTCCTCGGTGCCGGCGTCGGGCTCCTCATACGTCAAGGTCCACCTCCAGCGGTGCGCCGGTGGCCGCGACCACTTCGTCGACAGTGACGCCGGGCGCGGTTTCGCGCAGGATCAGCCCGTCCGGCCCCACCTCGATGACGGCAAGGTCCGTCACGATCAGGTCCACGCAGGTGCGCCCGGTCAGCGGCAGGGAGCACTCGGGAACAATTTTCGGGTTCCCGCCGCGGTCGGTGTGGTCCATCATCACGATCACGCGCTTGGCACCGAACACCAGGTCCATGGCCCCGCCCATGCCCTTGACCATCTTCCCTGGAATCATCCAGTTGGCCAGGTCTCCGTTGGCCGCCACCTCCATTGCCCCCAGCACGGCGACGTCGACGTGCCCGCCGCGGACCATGCCGAAGGAGGCAGCCGAGTCGAAGAACGACGCGCCGGCGTTCACCGTCACGGTCTCCTTCCCGGCGTTGATCAGGTCCGGGTTCAGTTCCGCTTCGGTGGGATAGGGCCCGACGCCGAGGACGCCGTTTTCGGAGTGCAGCACCACTTCCACACCCTCGGGGATGTAGTTCGGAATCAGCGTGGGCATGCCGATGCCGAGGTTGACGTACTGTCCGTTCTCCAGCTCGCGGGCCACCCGGGCGGCGAGTTCGTTTCGGGTCAGGGCCATGTCAGGACTCCTTTCCGGAAGGTGCCGACGACGACGATGGCTCAGCCGGTGCCAGCGTCACCGTCCTCTTCTCAATCCGCTTCTCCCCCGGCCCGACCGGAACCACCCGCTGCACGAAGATCCCCGGAACGTGCACCGCGGCCGGGTCCAGCTCGCCCGGTTCCACCAGTTCCTCCACCTCGGCGATGGTGATCCGTCCGGCCATGGCGCAAAGCGGATTGAAGTTCATGGCGGTGGCGGAGAAGACCAGGTTGCCGTGCCGGTCCCCCTTCCAGGCGTGCACGAGGGCGTAATCAGGAGTCAGGGATTCCTCCAGCACGTATTCCGCGTCCCGGAAGGTGCGCACCTCCTTGGGCTCCGAGGCCTGCAGGACCGAGCCGTCGCCGTCGTACTTCTGCGGCAGGCCGCCCTCGCTGACCTGGGTGCCCACCCCTGCACTGGTATAGAAGGCGGGAATTCCGGCGCCGCCGGCCCGCAGCTTTTCCGCCAGCGTGCCCTGCGGGGTGAGGATCACTTCCAGCTCGCCGGCGAGGAACTGGCGGGCGAACTCCTTGTTCTCCCCCACATAGGAACTGACCGTCCGGCGGATGCGGTGGTCCGCCAGCAGCCGGCCCAGACCCCAGTCATCCACGCCGCAGTTGTTGCTCACGGTTTCCAAATCCGTCGCGCCGGCGTCATGCAGGGCGTCAATCAGCGCCACCGGAATGCCGCACAGGCCAAAGCCGCCCACCGCGAGGGACGCTCCGTCCGGGATGTCGGCCACCGCGTCGGCGGCCGTTGCCATCACCTTGTTAATCATCGCTTCATCCGTTCGTTCGTCTCCATTGACCAACCTGCCGGGCTCCGGGCGCCCCGCCGCACACGCCGGCGGCGCCGATTCCGGACCGGTCCGCCCATCCTAGAGCCCCAGCTCCCTGGCAATCAGCATCAGCTGGACCTCGGTGGTGCCCTCGCCCACCTCCAGGATCTTCGAATCCCGGTAGTGGCGGGCCACCCGGAACTCGTTCATGAAGCCGTAGCCGCCGAAAATCTGCGTGGCGTCGCGGGCGTTGTCCATCGCGGCCTCACCGGCCACCAGCTTCGCCATGGCAGCCTGCGTCTTGAACGGCTTGCCCGCCAGCATCCGGGCCGCGGCGTCGTAGTACGCCAGGCGGGCAGTGTGCGCGCGGGTCTGCATCCGGGCGATCTTAAAGGAGATGGCCTGGTTGGTGCCGATGGCGGCGCCGAAGGCCTGGCGTTCCTTGGCGTAGCGCAGGGCCTCCTCGACGCAGCCCTGCGCCGCTCCCGTGGCCAGGGCTGCGATGGCGATGCGGCCCTCGTCGAGGATCTGCAGGAAGTTGGCGAATCCGCGTCCCTCGGCGCCCAGCAGGTTGGCCTCCGGCACCCGGACGTTGTCCAGGGTGAGCGGATGGGTGTCCGAGGCGTTCCAGCCCACCTTGTTGTACGCCTTTTCAGCGGTGAACCCCGGGGTGTCGGCGGGCACCAGGAAGGTGGAAATCTGCTTCTTGGTGGTGGTGCCGCCGCTGCCGTCCGGCACTTCGGCGGTTCCGGTGACCGCCGTGACGGTGACCAGCGCGGTGATGTCGGTGCCGGAGTTGGTGATGAATTCCTTGGTGCCGTTGATGACCCACTGCCCGTCCTCGCGGTGCGCGCGGGTCCGGGTGCCGCCGGCATCGGAGCCGGCTTCGCTTTCGGTCAGCCCGAAACCGGCGAGCGCCGTGCCGGAGGCGAGCATCGGCAGCCACTGCTGTTTCTGTTCCTCCGTGCCGAACCGGTAGACGGGCATGGCGCCCAGCGAGACGCCCGCCTCCAGGGTGATCGCCACCGATTGGTCCACCCGGGCCAGCTGCTCCAGTGCCAGGGCCAGCGCGAAGTAGTCTCCGCCCATGCCGCCGTACTCCTCCGGAAACGGCAGCCCGAACAGGCCCATCTCCCCCATCTGCGCGACCACCTTGTAGGGGAAGCTGTGCTCGGCGTCGTGCTGGGCGGACACCGGTGCGACGACGGTGTCCGCGAATTCGCGGACCGTGTCCACCAGGTCCTGATGGTCAGCGCTGAGTTCAAAGTCCGGCATGTCCTGCTCCTTCAGACGGTGTTGCATCGGATTCGGGCGTTGCATCGGGGTCCGGCGTCACTACGGCCAGCACCTGGTCAGCCTTGACCAGGTCTCCCGGGGAAAGGCTCAGGGCAACGGTGCCGGCCACGGGAGCGACGAGCTGGTGTTCCATCTTCATGGCTTCCACGCTGAGCAGCGGCTGGCCCGCGGTGACCCGGTCGCCGTCGGCCACCGCCACCGCCACCACGGTGCCGGGCATCGGCGAGCGCAGCACCGGGTCGGCGGCGCCCTCGGCCCGGCCGGCCGCGGCACGGGCAGCGGCCAGCAGCTCGGCCCGGGTCCGCAGCCGCAGCGCGGCAGTGTAGCCGGCGTCCGCGATCCACACGGTGCATTCCCCCGTGCGCTCCCCCGTGCGCTCCCCCGGTGCCCCGGACACCGGAACCACGGTCAGCGGGTGCACGACGCCGTCGAGTGTCACCAGGGCGCGGTCCCCGTCCCGCAGCAGCGAGGCCCGGCGGTCCGGTCCCCCGTTGACGCTGACGGTTTTCCCGCCCCGGACGCTTCGGACGGTCACGACGTCGTCGGACGCCTGCGGTGAGGCGGCGGCGAAGACGAGGCTCAGCGGCCGGGGCGCACCGATCCGCCACCCGTCGGCGCGCCGCCAGGGCGACGGTTCCGTGCCGGAGGTTTCCGGGTCCGCCAGGTCCTCCGCCTGCAGCAGTGCCGCGGCGGCCAGTTCCGCTTCGGAGGGGCTGCGGAACGCCAGCTCGGGAAGCCTGCGCTCGATCAGGGTGGTGTCCAGCCGGCCGGCCCGAACCTCCGGATCGTTGATCAGCAGGCGCAGGTATTCGATGTTGGTGCCGATGCCCAGGATGAGTGTCCGTGCCAGCGCGGCGTCCAGCCGGTCCAGCGCGGTGTTCCGGTCCGGGCCCCAGGCGATGATCTTGGCGAGCATCGGGTCGTAGCTGGAGGACGCCGCGAGGCCCGGCAGCAGGGAGGAGTCCACCCGGATTCCCTCCCCGGTGGGCTCGTGCAGGATGAGCACCTGCCCCGACGTGGGCAGGAAGTCGCGGGCGGGATTTTCCGCGTAGACCCGGGCCTCCACGGCATGGCCAACCAGGCGGACATCGGACTGGGCGAGCTGCAGCTTTTCCCCGGCGGCGATGCGGATCTGCTCCTCCACCAGGTCCAGTCCGGTGACCATCTCCGTCACGGGATGCTCCACCTGCAGCCGGGTGTTCATCTCCATGAAGAAGAACTCCCCGGGCGACGCGTCGGAGACCAGGAACTCCACCGTTCCGGCCCCGGTGTAGTCCACCGACCGGGCCGCCTCGCAGGCCGCCTCGCCGATCCGGGCGCGGGTGGCCTCGTCCAGGAGCACTGACGGTGCTTCCTCGATGACTTTCTGGTGCCGGCGCTGCAAGGAGCACTCCCGTTCCCCCAGGTGGATGACGTTGCCGTGCGTGTCCGCCAAGATCTGCACCTCGATGTGCCGCGGCACCGCGATCAGCCGTTCCAGGAAGAGGGTGTCGTCGCCGAAGGCCGACGCCGCGACCCGGCGGGCGGTGGGCAGCACGGCGGGCAGGTCCTGCGGGCGGTCCACCGCGTGCATCCCCTTGCCGCCACCGCCGGCGGAGGGCTTGATCAGCAGCGGAAAGCCCACGGCGGCGGCGGCTTCGATCAGCTGCTCATCGGTCAAACCGGGTTCGGCGATGCCGGGCACCACGGGCACCCCGTGCGAGGAGACATGGTTTTTGGAGCAGATCTTGTCCCCCATCAGCTCCAGCGCCCGCACCCCGGGGCCGATGAAGACAATGCCCGCCGCGTCCAGGGCGCGGGCAAAGTCGGCGCTTTCGCTGAGGAAGCCGTAGCCCGGGTGCACGGCCTGCGCCCCGGACAGCCGGCAGGCGGCGAGGATGGCGTCAATGTTGAGGTAGCTCTCCCGGGGCGCGGCCGGACCCAGCCGCACCGCGACGTCCGCCTCGCGCACATGCCGGGCGCCGGCGTCGTCGTCGCTGTAGACCGCGGCCGAGCGGATCCCCAGCCGGCGCAGGGTCGCAATGATGCGGCAGGCGATTTCGCCGCGGTTGGCCACCAGCACGGTGTCGAAAAGAGCAGCGGTCATTTCTGCCTCACATCCGGAACAGGCCGAAGGAGGTCTCCGGCAGCGGGGCGTTGGCGCACACGTCCAGGGCCAGGCCCAAAACGGTGCGGGTGTCCGCCGGGTCGATGACGCCGTCGTCCCACAGCCGGGCCGTGGAGTAGTACGGGCTGCCCTGGGCCTCGTAGGTGTCGCGGATGGGCGCCCTGAACGCCTCTTCGGCGTCGGCGCTCCAGTCCTCGCCGCGGGCTTCGAGCTGGTCGCGCTTGACCGTGGCCAGGACCGAGGAGGCCTGGGCCCCGCCCATCACGGAGATCCGCGCCGCGGGCCACATCCAGAGGAAGCGCGGGCTGTACGCCCGGCCGCACATGGAGTAGTTACCGGCGCCGAAGGATCCGCCCACGATCACTGTCAGCTTCGGCACCCGGGCGGTGGCCACGGCAGTGACCATCTTGGCGCCGTTCTTGGCGATGCCGCCGGCCTCATAGTCCCGGCCCACCATGAAGCCGGAGATGTTCTGCAGGAAGATCAGCGGAATGCCGCGCTGGTCGCAGAGCTCAATGAAATGGGCTCCCTTGAGCGCGGATTCGGAGAACAGGACGCCGTTGTTCGCGACGATGCCCACCCGGTGGCCGTGCAGCCGGGCGAAGCCGGTGACCAGGGTGGCGCCGTACTCCTTCTTGAATTCGGCAAATTCGCTGCCGTCCACCAGCCGGGCGATCAGCTCGCGCACGTCGTACGGGGTCTGCAGGTCAGCGGGCACGGTGCCGTAGATTTCCTCCGCGGCGTACGACGGCGGCCGGCCGGGCAGCGGCTGCCAGGCCGGGGCGGACTCGGGAAAGGTCTCCACGATGGTCCGGACGATCTCCAGGGCGTGCGCATCGTTCTCCGCCAGATGGTCGGTGACGCCGCTGATCCGTGAGTGCAGGTCTCCTCCGCCCAGCTCCTCGGCGGTGACGATTTCCCCGATGGCTGCCTTCACCAGCGGCGGGCCGCCCAGGAAGATGGTGCCCTGGTTGCGCACAATCACGGTTTCGTCGCTCATGGCCGGAACATAGGCGCCGCCGGCGGTGCAGGAGCCCAGCACGGCGGCGATCTGCGGAATTTTCCGGGCCGACATCTGCGCCTGGTTGAAGAAGATCCGGCCGAAGTGCTCCCGGTCCGGAAAGACGTCGTCCTGCCGGGGCAGGAAGGCGCCGCCGGAGTCCACCAGGTAGATGCACGGCAGCCGGTTTTCCAGCGCGATTTCCTGCGCCCGCAGGTGCTTCTTGACCGTCATCGGATAGTAGGTGCCGCCCTTGACGGTGGCGTCGTTGGACAGCACCATGACATGCCGGCCCTGGACCAGCCCGATGCCGGCGATCAGACCGGCGCCGGGGCACTCGTCGTCGTACATGCCGGTGGCGGCCAGCGGTGAGATCTCCAGGAAGGGGCTGCCCTCGTCGAGCAGCCGGTCCACGCGTTCGCGCGGCAGCAGCTTGCCGCGGGCCGTGTGCCGTTCCCGGGACCGTTCCGGCCCGCCGAGTGCGGCGTCGGCGAGGCGCTTGCGCAGTTCGCCGGCCAGCGCGCTCTGGGCGGCGGCATTGCGGGTGTACTCGGGTGATGCAGGATCCAGCCGGGCAACAAGGGTCTCCATTGACGTCTCTTTTCTCGGCGGGCTGCCGCCGACGGGATCCGAAGGCCAATCCAGTTAATGATTGCTAACTCAAATCAGGTTATTGGTTATTAACTCAGCTGTCCACCACAATGGAAGCTGCTCGTGGAATAAAAACTGCCGGAAAGGTTTGCATGGACGCAGCGAAAAAAGAAGCACCGGCAGCCCCGCCCCACCGGGAAAGGCCGCAGCCGGCCGCGCGCGCAACCGGACGCAGCCTGGCCAAGGCTTCCCGCCGGGCCGCAATGCTCGGCGCCGCCGCGAGCCTCTTCGCCGAACGCGGCTACAAGGGCGTCTCCATTGAGGAACTCGGCGCAGCCGCCGGAGTCAGCGGCCCTGCGGTGTACCGGCATTTCAGCGGAAAGCCCGCTGTCCTTTCGGCCCTGCTGGTCGGGGTGAGCGAAGACCTGCTCGACGGCGGAAAGGCCGTGGTCACGGAATCCACCACGGCTGATGCGGCACTGCGCGGACTGGTGGAGTTCCATGTGGACTTCGCCTTGCACCAGTCCGATGTCATCCGGGTTCAGGACCGCGATCTGAACAGCCTGCCCGAGGACGACAAACGCGCAGTGCGGACGCTTCAGCGCCAGTACGTGGAGGTGTGGGTTGACGCCCTCTCCGCCCTGCATCCGGATTGCAGCCTCCCGCTGCTGCGCCACCGTGCGCAGGCGGTCTTCGGACTGATCAACTCCACATCCCATACCCTGCACGGAAATATGAAGGCCCGCGAGACGGCACGGCTGCGGTCGCTGCTCGAAACAATGGCGTGGGCCGCCCTGAATGCCTAGTAACCTGAACCAAACCCCTCGAGCAGAAAGACCTGCTGTGATTGAGCTTCGTGCCGTAGTTCCCGCCGATTTGGATGAGTTCTTTTCCCATCAGCTGGATCCAAGCGCCAACCAAATGGCCGCTTTTGCCGCCAAAAACCCCTCTGACCGCGGTGTGTTTGATCACCACTGGCAGAACATCCTGAATGATCCCACCATTACGGTGCGCACGATCGTGGCCGACGGCGACGTGGTCGGCAGCATCCTGGCATACCGCGAAGGCGGCGTTCCGGAGATCAGCTACTGGGTGGACACCGCCCGCTGGGGCCAGGGCATCACCACCGCCGCAGTGGGACAGTTCCTGGAGGAATTCTCCGAACGCCCCATCCGCGCCCGGGCCGTGGCCGACAACGCCAGTTCCATTGCAATTCTGGAGAAATACGGCTTCACCGTGGTGGGCGAGACGCAGGGCTTCGCGAACGCCCGCGGCGCCGTGGTGCGCGAACTTGAGCTTGAGCTGAGCTAGCCGAGCCAACAACTGAACAAGTCAGGCGAAACCCGCTGCACCGAACATCGGCTGCAGCGGGTTTCGTCTTAGACCAGGGCGAGCGCCATGGCCGGCTCGGCCAGGATCATTCCCACCTCGCTGAGGAACCGGGCGCCCTGTTCGCCGTCCACCAGCCGGTGGTCGAAGGACAGGCTCAGGGTCATCACCTGGCGGAGGGCAACAGCGCCTTCGTAGGCCCAGGGCTGTTCGCGGACAGCGCCGAGCGCCAGAATCGCCGCCTCGCCCGGATTCAGGATGGGCGTTCCGGCATCGACCCCGAAGGCCCCCACGTTGGAAATCGAGAAGGTTCCGCCCGCGAGGTCCGCCGGAGTGGTCTTGCCGGCCCGCGCCGTCTGCGCCAGGGTTCCCAGCGCCGCAGCCAGCTCGCGAAGCCCCAGCGCCGCAGCGTCCTTGACGTTGGGAACCATCAGTCCGCGCGGCGTGGCGGCTGCGATGCCCAGGTTCACGTAGCGGTACTGCACAATCTCCCGGGCCGCCTCATCCCAGCGGGAATTCAGCGACGGATGCCGCTGGAGTGCGAGGCAGACCGCCTTGGCGGCCAGCGTCAGCGGCGTCAGCTTCAGGCCGTCGAACGCCTGCTGCCGGCGCAGCCGTGCCAGCAGATCAATCGACGGAGTCACATCAACGGTCAGGAAAACGGTCACGTGCGGCGCCGTGAACGCGCTGGCCACCATGGCGGCGGCCGTGTGCTTGCGCATTCCGGCGATCGGAATCCGCTCCTCCCTCGCGTCCGGGGCACTGTGGGACGGCGCCGTTCCAACGCCCGACGACGACGGCGCCATCGGTTGGTACTCGCGCGCCGGCTCCGGCTGCGGGTCCCGGCTGCCCTGCTGGTTTTGGCTGCCCGGCTGCTGAACCTGACTGCCCGGCTGCGCGGTGGATTCCGCGGCGCCGGTGACATCCGCGCGGATGATCAGCCCGTCGGGGCCGGTTCCCTGCAGCTGTTCCAGATCGATGCCCAGATCCCGGGCCAGTTTCCGGACCGGAGGCGTTGACCGCGGACGTTCCTGCGATTCCTGGCCGGACGGCGCAGCAGCCTTCCGGGTTTCGGGAGCCTCCGGCTGCCCGGCGGCTGCGGCAGGAGCGGATGTGGCAGGAGCGGCGGGAGCGGTGATCCAGCGCCGCCGGGCCGGACGCCCGGCCTTCTCCGGGACGGCACCGTAGCCCACCAGGTTGGGCGTGCGCTTCAGGGACTCGCCCGGAACCGGCAGCGCACCAGCGGACAGGAGGCCTTCGGCCGTGCCGGCCGTACCGGCCGTTCCGCCGGCGGCCGTCCCGCCGACAGCAGGACCGTCCGGCTCTCCCCCGACATCAAAGGACACGATGGGCGCGCCGACCTCCACCACGGAGCCGGCCGCTTCATGGAGCCGGGCCACGGTGCCCGCATACGGTGAGGGCAGCTCCACCACGGCTTTCGCGGTTTCAACTTCGGCGATGACCTGGTTCAGGGTGACGCTGTCCCCCACGGCCACGTGCCAGGAAACGATCTCCGACTCGGTCAGCCCCTCGCCCAAATCCGGCAGCCGGAATTCCCGGATCACAGACCCGCTCCTTCCAGCGCCGTTGCCGAGGTGCTGTGCGCAGCCGGGAAGTTGCTGAGCGAGTTGGGACGGCGCAGTGCGCGGTCCACGCCGTCGAGGATCCGGTCCAGGTCCGGCAGGTGGTGGTGTTCCAGCTTGGAGGGCGGATACGGAATGTCGAAGCCGGTGACCCGCACGGGTGCGTGCTCCAGATAGTCGAAGCAGCGTTCGGTGATGCTGGCGGAGATTTCAGCGCCGACGCCGCCGGATTTTCCGGCCTCGTGGGTGATCACCAGGCGCCCGGTCTTGCGGACCGACGCTTCGACCGTGGCATAGTCCACCGGTGACAGCGAGCGCAGGTCGATCACCTCCACGGACACCCCTTCATCGGACGCGGCAATCGCGGCGTCGGCGGCGGTCATCACCAGCGGCCCGTACGTCACCAGCGTGACGTCGGTGCCCTCGGCGACGACGCGGGCCCGGCCCAGCGGCAGCGCTCCGTCGAGGGTTTCCTGCACCTCGCCCTTGACGTGGTAGCGGCGCTTGGGCTCGAAATACAGCACGGGGTCATCACTCGCAATGGCCTGCCGGATCATCGTGTAGGCATCCTGCGGGTTGGACACGCTCACCACCCGCAGCCCGGAGGTATGGGTGAAGTAGGCTTCCGGGGACTCCGAGTGGTGTTCGGGCGAACCGATGCCTCCGCCGAACGGCACCCGGATGGTCAGCGGCATGTTCACGGCGCCGCGGGTGCGGTAGTGCATCTTCGCCACCTGGGAGACGATCTGGTCGAAGGCCGGATAGATGAATCCGTCGAACTGGATTTCCACCACGGGCCGGTACCCGCGGAAGGCGAGCCCGACGGCGGTGCCCATGATGCCGGATTCGGCCAGCGGGGTGTCTATCACCCGGGTGGCGCCGAAGTCCTTTTTCAATCCGTCAGTGATGCGGAAGACTCCGCCGAGGGTGCCGATGTCCTCCCCCATCAGGACCACTTTGGGATCGGCGTCCATTGCGGCGCGCAGCCCGGTGTTGATCGCCCGGCCCAAGGTCATGGTGCTCATGCCCGGTCCCCCGCTTCCCGAGGACCCGTGGAAGCGGAACCCACCGGGTCGGTGCCGTGCACCTGAACCGGGTGGCCGGCGTCGTCCGCCGTGCCGTACATCGCCAGGTAGCGCGCGTATTCCTCCTGCTGGTTCTCCAGCCAGGAGTTCGGCTCGGCGTACACATGCGCAAAAATGTCCAGGGCCGGCGGCGGGGGCATCGAGATGCAGGAGGAGCGGAGCTCGGCGGCCACGGCGTCGGCACGGGCGGCGACGGCGGTGCCGAACTCATCGGTAAACAGGCCCTCGGCGCGGAGCAGGGCCTCGACCCTGCTGATCGGATCCTTGGCCCGCCACTCTTCCAGTTCCGCGGCATCGCGGTAGCGGGTGGGATCATCCGCGGTGGTGTGCGGGCCCATCCGGTAGGTGACGGCCTCGATGAAGCTGGGGCCTCCCCCGCTGCGCGCCCGGTCCAGGGCTTCCCTGGTCACGGCCATGACGGCCAGGACATCGTTGCCGTCCACCCGGACGGAGGGGATCCCGAAGCCCGGAGCCCGGTTCGCGATTGGCACCTGGGCCTGCAGCCCCACGGGCTCGGAAATGGCCCACTGGTTGTTGGAGCAGAAGAACACGACGGGCGCGTGGAAGCTGGCGGCGAAGACCATGGCCTCGTTGACGTCGCCCTGGCTGGTGGCGCCGTCGCCGAAGTAGGTGATGACGGCGTCGTCGGTCCCGTCGGTCACCACGCCCATGCCGTAGCCGGCGGCGTGCAGCGCCTGGGCGCCGATGATCACCTGGGCGGGGGCCATGTTCACCGTGGCGGGATCCCAGCCGGCCGCCGCGTTGCCGCGCCACACCCGCATCAGGGATTCGGGGTCGACGCCGCGGCACCACGCCACGCCGTTCTCCCGGTAACTGCCGAACACGAAGTCGCTGTCCCGGAGGGTGCGGGCGGAGCCGATCTGCGCTGCTTCCTGGCCCAGCAGCGGCGGCCAGAGACCCAGCTCGCCCTGGCGCTGCAGCGCGGTGGCCTCGGTGTCGATCCGGCGGATCACCACCATGTCCTCGTAGAGGCTGCGCAACTGGTCCGGGTCGACGTCCTCCACCCAATGATCGTAGGAGGAGGCCACGCGGGAACCGTCGGGACGGACCAGCTGGACGTAGGGGCCGGCTGCGGTGGCGCCGGTCTCGTGCGGTGGGCGAACAGGAGTATGCAGAGACACGTTGGTACGCATCCTTCCGTGTTGGGCCCCCGGGGTGGCGGGGCCGAACCGATGCCCGGGCACCCTTGCCCGGCTACCTGTGACCCTACTCACACCAAACATGCGGCACAACCATGAGGCGTACAGCTGAGCATTGTGCCCTATCAACAGCAATTCCACCGTGCTAATCTTTCGCACTATGCGCCCCCTGGACAGGACCGATACCCGGCTGCTCCTCGCTTTGGCCCGCGATCCGCAGCGAACGGTGGTGGCCTTGGCCGGAGTCCTGGGCATCTCCCGCAACACGGTGCAGGCCCGGCTGGGGCAGCTGGAGAAGAAGCTGGTGTTCCTGCCCTTCGAGCGCCGGATCAGCCCGGCTGCGCTGGGCTACCCGCTGATGGCCTTTGCCCGCGTGCACGTCCAGCAGCAGCGGCTGGCCGAGATCACGTCGGAACTCGCCCTGATCCCCGAGGTGGTGGAGGCGCACGGGCTGACCGGGGACGCGGACATCCTGCTGCGCGTGGTGGCCGCCGACGCCGAGGATCTGTTCCGGGTCGCCAAGATTGTCCTGGCCGTCTCCGGCGTCGAGCGCTGTGACACCAACCTGGCCATCGGCGAGCTCATCCCGTTCCGGGTTTCTCCCCTGCTGGAACGCGACGGGACCGCCGGCACAGACTGAAGCGCGAAATGGCAGAAGGTGCGTCTCTCAGACCTGAGAGACGCACCTTCTGCCATTTCGGCGGGGAGCGGGAACCGGCTGGTGCGGACTAGTGGTCCACGGCCTTCTCTGCGCCGACGCCGGTGAGCGAGCGGACTTCCATCTCCGCCTGCTTCTGCGGCGATTCGTCGTCCTTGCCCACCACGGTTCCCAGCCAGCCCAGGAAGAAGGCGAGCGGGATGGAGACCAGGCCCGGGTTGCTCAGCGGGAAGACCGAGATGTCGATGGCGGAAACCATTGACGTTTCGGACCCGGAGAACACCGGCGAGAGCAGGATCAGCAGGATGGCCGAGCCGAGTCCGCCGTACATGCTCCAGATGGCGCCCTGGGTGTTGAAGCGGCGCCAGTACAGCGAGTACAGGATGGTCGGCAGGTTGGCGCTGGCCGCCACCGCGAAGGCCAGGGCCACCAGGAAGGCAACGTTCTGCCCCTGCGCCCCGATGCCGCCGAGGATGGAGACGACGCCGATCACGATTACCGTGCGGCGGGCCACCTTGACCTCACCGTCGGCATCCACCTTGCCCTTGCGGATGACGTTGGCGTAAATGTCATGGGCGAAGGAAGCGGCAGCCGTGATGGTCAGGCCGGCAACAACGGCCAGGATGGTCGCGAAGGCCACCGCGGAGATCAGTCCCAGCAGGACCGGGCCGCCCAGGGCGAAGGCCAGCAGCGGAGCCGCGGAGTTCACGCCGCCCGGAGCCGAGGTGATGGTCTCCTTCGGGATCAGCGCAGCAGCGCCGTAGCCCAGGATCAGGGTGAACAGGTAGAAGATGCCGATCAGCCAGATGGCCCAGACCACTGAGCGCCGGGCTTCCTTGGCGGTGGGAACGGTGTAGAAGCGCATCAGCACGTGCGGCAGGGCCGCGGTGCCGAGCACCAGGGCCATGCCCAGCGAGATGAAGTCCAGCCTGGAGGTGTCGGTCTTGCCGTACTGCAGGCCCGGGTTCAGGAGTTCGGGGTTGCCGGACATTTCAACGGCGCTGCCGAGCAGCTCGGAGAGGTTGAAGCCGTGCAGGGCCAGGACCCAGACCGTCATGATGGCAGCGCCGGCAATAAGCAGGACGGCCTTGATGATCTGCACCCAGGTGGTGCCCTTCATGCCGCCGATCAGTACGTAAATGATCATCAGGCCGCCGACGACGGTAATGACCAGGGACTGGCCGATCTTGCCGTCGATGCCCATCAGCAGCGAGACGAGTCCGCCGGCGCCGGCCATCTGGGCCAGCAGGTAGAAGAAGCAGACCGCCAGGGTGGTGATGGCCGCGGCAATGCGGACCGGGCGCTGCTTCAGCCGGAACGAGAGGACGTCGGCCATGGTGAACTTGCCGGTGTTGCGCAGCATTTCCGCCACCAGCAGCAGGGCCACCAGCCAGGCGACCAGGAAGCCGATGGAGTACAGGAAGCCGTCATAGCCGTTGATGGCAATGGCGCCGACGATGCCCAGGAAGGAAGCGGCCGAGAGGTAGTCGCCGGCGATGGCAGTGCCGTTCTGCGGGCCGGTGAAGGACCGGCCGGCGGCGTAATAGTCAGCCGCGGTCTTGTTGTTGCGGCTGGCCCGCAGCACGACCACCAGGGTGACTGCCACGAAAAGCCCGAAGATGAGCATGTTCAGCCAGCCGGTTTCCTTGACGGCCTCGGCGGTCACCTCAGTGGCAGCCACAATGTTGACGGTGCTCATTTGCTCTCCTCCGGACGCCGGACGCCCTTGGCCTCAAGTTTCTCGCGCAGGCCCGCAGCGATGGGGTCCATCCGGCGGTTGGCGTAGCTGACGTACCACATGGTGATGCCGAAGGTGCTGACGAACTGGAGCAGGCCCAGGATCAGCCCGACGTTGATGTTGCCCCAGACCGGGGTGGACATGAAGTCGTGGGCGTAGTCGGCCAGGAGCACGTAGGCGAAGTACCACAGCAGGAACACCAGGGCCATCGGGAAAATAAAGCTGCGCTGGCGTTTGCGCAGCTCCTGCAGTTCGGGTGATTTTTGGACCTCAGTGAAGTCCACCGGTGCAGCGGCATGCGCACCGGTTCCTTGGGGCTTTTGTGAAGCCATCGCTCCTCCTTGAGTTGGGCTCGTCCGCACGCCGCTGCCCGCCGTTGACCGGTCGGGCCGGCTTCGGACACCACACACGCACAAACTGTGATCCCCATCACCCTGCTATGGACGGCTCCGTGGCACCAGTTTCGACACCCGCGCCTCGCCGAGCGGTCATTCCCCTGCGGTAAACGGTGCCCCGCGCCCGCCGTCGGGCGCTGCCGCTAGGGTAGTGGGATGTTCAGCCCCGCCGTCGACATTGCCATGGTGTGCACCATCGCCGTTCTTACCGTGGCCCTGGTGGCAGCCCTGGGACACCGCCTGAGCCGGTCCCAGCGCGACCTGGGATCCGACCGGGAACGGGCCGTCTACTCGGCCCTCCACACCGCGAGCCTGGCGTCGCGCCACCTGCGCGCCGGCCTCACCCCCTCGGGCGCCAGCAAGGCCGGGCGCCACCTCCGGGCACTGCTCGGCTGCGACACCCTGGCACTGGCCGATGCCGCGGCGGTCCTGGCCTGGGAGGGATCGCTGCCGGACACGCCCCGCTCCCGCGCCCGGCTGCTCGAGGCCTCCCGCACGGTCCTGGACAGCGGGCGGACCAAGGTGTTCCGCGGCGCTTCACTGCGTTCCCTGGGGCTCGACGACGACGGCGGACGCGAGTTGCTGGTGTGCCCGCTGCAGGTCAACCGGAAAACGGTGGGCACCCTTGCCGTTTTCACGCCCTCGGTCAGCGCCGGCCTGGTCCGGGCGGCCAACGACGTCGCCGCCTGGGTGGCCGCGCAGATCGAGCTGGCCGAGCTGGACACATCCCGCACCATGCTGATGGAGGCCGAGGTCCGCGCCCTGCGCGCCCAGATCAGCCCGCACTTCATCTACAACTCCCTCAACGCCATCGCCTCGTACATCACGACGGATCCGGTGCGGGCCCGGGAACTGGTGGTCGAGTTCGCCGACTTCACCCGCTACACCTTCCGGCGCAGCGGCAACTTCACCACTGTGGCCGAGGAGCTGCAGGCCATCGACCGGTACCTGCTGCTGGAGCGGGCACGCTTCGGCGACCGCCTGAAGATCAGCCTGCAGATCGGCCCCGAGGTCCTGGGCACCGTCATTCCGTTCCTTTCGCTGCAGCCGCTGGTCGAAAACTCGGTGCGGCACGGGCTGGAAGCCGCCGACGGCGAGGGCCACATCACCATCACGGCCGCCGACGCCGGCGCGCAGGCCGTCATCACTGTCGAGGACAACGGTGCGGGCATGGATCCCGAATATCTGCGCGCCGTGCTGGCCGGCCACGCGGAAGGCGACCATGTGGGCCTGCGGAACGTCGACGTCCGGCTGCGCCAGGTCTACGGTGAGGACCACGGGCTGATCATTGACACCGCTCCGGGCGCCGGAACCCTGATCACCATGCACATACCCAAGTCGCAGCCGGGACACCGCACCTGAGTCTTGTAACCTGATTCACATGTCAGCATCAGGTAAACCGGCTTCCCGGCAGATCTCCGTGGTGGTGGTCGACGACGAGCTGCCCGCCGTGAACGAGCTGGCCTTCCTGCTTGGCCGGGACGCCCGGGTGGGCGAGGTGCACCGGGCATCCAGCGGCGCCCAGGCCCTGCTCGCCATCGAAGGAAATTCAGTGGACGCGGTGTTCCTGGACATCCACATGCCGGCAATGTCAGGGCTGGACATCGCCCGCGTCCTGGGCAGCCGGGAGCGCCCGCCGGCCCTCGTGTTCGTGACCGCCGACGAGGAACAGGCCCTCGCGGCCTTCGACCTGGCGGCCGTGGATTACCTACTGAAGCCCGTCCGCCCGGAACGGCTGGCCGAATCAGTCCGGCGCATCTGCGACCTCGCCGCCGAGGCGGCCGACAGCGACGGCGACAGCGACGTCGTCACCGTGGTCCAGGGCGGCACCACCCGCCTGATCCGCCGCGACGACATCCGGTACGTGCAGGCGCAGGGCGACTACGCCCGGCTGCACACCGCCGAGTCCTCCTACCTGATCCGGGTTCCGCTGACGGACCTGGAGGAGCAGTGGGCGGAGGCGGGCTTTGTCCGCATCCACCGCTCCTATTTGGTGTCCCGCTCGCACATCCGGCAGGTGCGGGTGGCCGGCGGCCGCGCCAGCATCAGCGTCGGCACGGCGGAGCTGCCCGTCAGCCGCCGGCACCTGCCCGGGGTGCGCAGCACGCTCGCCGCCAACCGGATCCGGCCCCGCGCATGAGCCCCGATGCTGGCCAGGCGGCGGCATCACCGGACGCCGCGCCGGCGGCCGGACCGGCGGCCGCGGGGCAGGAACGGGTGCGGGTCACCGCCCCGCGCACCGCTCCGGCTTCCGCGGACCCCTACACCGTGTCGCGGGAGCTGGATGAGCAGACCGAGGTGGGTGAGCTGTTCATTGGCTCCCTGATCCGCTCCCAGCTGCGCCTGGCCCTGGTGGTCACCGGTGGCTTCCTGCTGATCCTGCTGGGCGTTCCGGTACTCCTGGCGTTCCTGCCGGTCATCGCCACCCTCACGCTGTTCACCGTTCCGGCGCCCTGGATCCTGCTGGGCGTCGGCGTCTATCCCCTGGTCATCATCTGCGGTGCCCTGTATGTGCGCAGCGCCGACCGCAACGAACAGCGCTTCCTGGACCTGGTCGATGATGCCTAGCTCCGAGGTGCCGGCATGAACCCGGTCGCCGGCTACGCCGCACTGGCCGCCGTCACCGCCGCCACGCTGCTGATCGGCGTGTACGGGCTGCGCATCTCCCGGACCACCGGAGATTTCTATGTGGCCTCCCGGACCGTGCGGCCGTGGTGGAATGCCTCGGCGATCGGCGGGGAATACCTGTCCGCCGCCAGCTTCCTGGGAGTGGCCGGGCTGATCCTCGTGTCCGGCGTGGACGCCCTGTGGTTTCCCATCGGCTACACGGCCGGCTACCTGATGCTGCTGCTCTTCGTGGCCGCTCCCCTGCGCCGGTCCGGCGCGTACACCATCCCGGATTTCGCGGAGGCCCGGCTGGAATCCCTGGCCGTCCGCCGGGTCACCGGCCTGCTGGTGATCGCCGTCGGCTGGCTGTACATCGTGCCGCAGCTGCACGGGGCGGCGCTGACCATCGGCATCACCACCGGGCTGCCGGGCTGGGTGGGCTCGGTGGCCGTGGTGGTGGTCGTCTGCCTGAACGTGGTCACCGGCGGTATGCGGTCCATCACCTTTGTGCAGGCTTTCCAGTACTGGCTCAAGCTCGTGGCCATTGCCGTGCCGGTGCTCTTCGTGCTGTTTCGGCTCTCCCGGGAGGGCCTGCCCTGGACCGACGGCGGCGCGGTGTTCGCCGCGGCGCTGAACCCCGAGACCAGCGCCTCCCTGTACCGGAACATCTCGCTGAGCATTGCGCTGCTCTGCGGAACCCTCGGCCTGCCGCACGTGCTGGTGCGGTTCTACACAAATCCGGACGGCGCCTCGGCCCGGCGGACCACATTGATTGTGCTGGGGCTGCTGTCGCTGTTTTACATCTTTCCCATCATCTACGGCGTGCTGGGCCGCATCTACACGCCCGAGCTGGCCGCCGGAGGAGCGGACTCGACGGTCCTGCTGCTGCCCGGGCGGGTGTTCGACGGAGCACTGGGTGATTTGCTCTCGGCGCTCGTGACGGCCGGAGCCTTCGCCGCCTTCCTGTCCACCACCGGCGGGCTGGTGGTCTCCCTGGCCGGCGTCGTCAGCCAGCAGTTCTTCCGCGGCAGCGTGGGCGGGTTCCGGCTCTCAGCCGTCCTGGCCGCCGTCGTGCCCCTGGGCCTGGCGCTGCTGACGAGCTCGCAGGCGCTGGCCGGCAGTGTGGGCATGGTGTTCGCTTTCACCGCCTCGACGCTCTGTCCGCTGCTGGTGCTCGGCATCTGGTGGCGGGGGCTCACCTCCCGGGGCGCGGTGTCCGGAATGGTGACCGGCGCGGTGCTGTGCGGCGGCGCGATGGTCGCCGGCGGCGTGTTGGCCACCGCAGGAAAGAGTTCGCCGGCGTGGCTGGAACTGCCCGCCGCGTGGACCGTGCCGGCCGCCTTTGCGGTGACGGTGGCCGTGTCCCGGCTGTGGCCGGGCCTGGCGCCGGCCGGGGCCGCCAAGATCCTGGCCCGGCTGCACACACCGGAACGGCGGCGCTGAGCCGGCGGCGTCGAGCGGTCCGGCGCTGAGCCGGGGCCGTCGAGCCGTACTTAGTCGATCGAGGCCATGAGCTCGACAACGCGGTCCAGGAACGCGTCCACCTGGGTTTCCTCGTAGCCCTCGGCGCCCTTGGCTTCGCGGAAGACCGCGCGGCGGACCACGTCCACGCTCAGCGGCTTGTCGTTCTCGAAGTAGTCCAGCAGTTCATTGCAGAGCGCGTCCACGTCTTCAACGTTGTAGCTGGGCACCTTGCGCTTGCTGGGGCGGCGGAACCGTTCACCGGGCTTGCGGTGCAGCCGGGCACGCAAAACGGCGGAGCTGCGGCCAATCTGCAGCAGCCAGGCTTCTTCGCCCTTGTCCTGGATGAGCTGGTCTCTTTCACGCTGGGCAAAAACGTCTTCCAGCCGGTCCAGTGCGGCGTCAACGGCCTGCGGTTCGTAGCCGGCCTTGGCCGGGTCAAACGCCATCGAACGGACGTTGCGGCTGGTGATGGCCTTCGTGGACGTGCTTTCGGAGTTGTAGTAGCTGCGCGCCTTTGCCAGGAACTCATCAACCTGGCGCGTGTTGTAGCCGTATTCCCGTCGCCCCACACGCTCAAAAGGGGCGTTGGCCTGCCGCGCTTCGTCCATGTCTAAATTGTTCCTCTGTGGTCATGCCGCTTTGTGCCGAGACTCTTTGGAAAACCTGTGCATATCTTACGTTGTCGCTTGTCCGGCTCCGGTTCGGCATGACCAAGGCACTGTTCCGCCGCTCCGCCGCCCGCTGAAGGTGCTCCGGGCGACCCCGCCCGCTAGGCTCGAGCCAGCAGCACCGAGAGCATGAACACCACGGGTGAGGCAAAGACCACCGAATCCAGCCGGTCCATGATTCCGCCGTGTCCGGGCAGCAGATTGGACATGTCCTTGACGCCAAGCTCCCGCTTGATCATGGACTCCGAGAAGTCGCCGGCCG
Organism: Arthrobacter sp. zg-Y820; assembly: GCF_030142155.1. GTDB lineage: Bacteria > Actinomycetota > Actinomycetes > Actinomycetales > Micrococcaceae > Arthrobacter_B. Next base: position 1,192,092 of record NZ_CP126247.1, on the reverse strand, counting down.
TGGCTGCGGCAACGGTGGCTACAGCCAGCACGAGGCCAAACCACCACGGCTGGTCCAGGAAGAAGATGGCCGCCACGATCCCGACAACTGTGGCGCCTGCCGCCGACCCGGCGAACCCCTCCCAGGATTTCTTGGGGCTGATCTTCGGCGCCATGGGGTGCTTGCCGAAGATGGCTCCCACCATGTAGCCGAAGGTGTCGTTGGATACCACCAGGAGCAGCAGGACAGCGACGCCGATCTGACCGTCGGGTTCGCCCAGCAGGAGCAGCGCAAAGCTCAGCAGGAACGGCACCCACAGCACCACGAAGATGCCGGCGAAGATGCTGCGGACCGCGTCTTCGGCGGTATCAATCGCCCGCCAGAGCAGGATCGCCACCACCGTCGCCACGAGGGCAAAAGCCAGTGATTCGCTGCCGCCGAAATACGCCGCGAACGGCAGCGCCACGGTGCCCACAAGCACCGGAACCAGCGGCACCTTGATTCCGCGCACTTCCAGGGCACGGCTGACTTCCCACACGCCGACGGCGGCAAACACCGTGGCAATGGCAACGATCGCAAAGGGGAAGAACAGCAGGCCGGCCAGAAGCGCACCAAGCAGGGTGACGCCGACGGCGATGGCCGCCGGCAGGTTCCGGCCGGCCTTCGAAGGCTTGGCCGGCGCCTTGGGCGTTCCGGTCACGCGGGAAAAGCGCCGGGACGCTGTTCCCTTCCGGGCAGGCCCGGCTCCGTCGGTTGCACTCATATCCGTGGCCTTTGCTGCCGGATCAGTCTCAAGGGACGTACCGCCAGCCTTGCTGGGAGGCTGGTCGTTCGTCATCAGACCTCGAGCAGCTCGGCTTCCTTGCGCTTGAGCAGATCGTCGATGGCCTCGGTGTGGGCCTTCGTCTGCGCGTCGAGGTCCTTTTCGGCGCGGGCGCCGTCGTCCTCGCCGATCTCGCCGTCCTTGACCAGGCGGTCCAGGGCATCCTTGGCCTTGCGGCGGATGTTCCGGACCGAGACCTTGGCATCCTCGCCCTTGGTCTTCACGATCTTGACGTATTCCTTGCGGCGGTCCTGCGTCAGCTCGGGCATGATCACGCGGATGACCTTGCCGTCGTTGGAGGGGTTCGCGCCGACCTCGGAATCGCTCAGCGCGCGCTCGATGGCCCGCAGTGCGGAAACATCGTAGGGCGTGATCAGCAGGGTGCGTGCGTCCGGCGTGCCGAACGACGCGAGCTGCTGGAGCTGGGTCGGAGAACCGTAGTAGTCCACCAGGACCTTGGAGAACAGTGCGGGGGTGGCGCGGCCGGTGCGGATGGTCGCGAAGTCCTCTTTGGCTACTTCCACCGCCTTGTCCATTTTGTCGGTTGCCTCTGCCAGCGTTTCTTCAATCACGGGTGTCTCCTAACACACAAAAAATGTCCACTCAGATGGTGGCTGGGCTCTCTTATTCATCCTAAGCCAAAAGGGTCGGGGTTCCCTGCACCGAGCTCTTGCGAGGTGGAGGGGGGACCCTCTTGGCGCACGGGCCTCCACCGCAGCTGGCGGGGCACGCCCGCACCGGAGGGCCTGGAGGAAGGCGGCTTTATTATTCCGGAGGCCGTCCGCGGCCGAGGGAATATCGTTGCCGCCGTTCCAGGCCCGCAGGCGCGGACCCGGAACGGTGAGGCGGTAAGCCTAGTTGGAAACGATGGTGCCGATCTTCTCGCCGCGGATGGCGCGGGTGACGTTGCCTTCGCCCTCCATGCCAAAGACCACCATGTTGAGGTCATTGTCCTTGCACATCGTCATCGCCGTCTGGTCCATGACGCGGATGTCCTGGCGCAGGGCGTCGTCGTACGTGAGGGTTTCGAGCCGTACCGCGCTGGGATCCTTGTTGGGGTCGGCGGTGTAGACGCCGTCGACGCCGCTCTTGGCCATGAGTACCTCGTCGGCGTGCACCTCGAGGGCGCGCTGGGCGGCGACGGTGTCAGTTGAGAAGTAGGGCAGTCCGGCGCCGGCGCCGAAGATGACCACGCGGCCCTTTTCCAGGTGGCGGATGGCGCGCCGCGGAATGTACGCCTCGGCGACCTGCCCCATGGTGATGGCGCTCTGGACGCGGGTCTCGACGCCGGCCTGTTCCAGGAAGTCCTGCAGGGCCAGGCAGTTCATCACGGTGCCCAGCATGCCCATGTAGTCGGCCCGGGAGCGGTCCATCCCGCTCTGGGACAGTTCGGCGCCGCGGAAGAAGTTTCCGCCGCCCACCACGATCGCGACCTCGACCTCACCGACGGTCGCGGCAATCTGCTTGGCGACGGCGCGCACCGTATCCGGGTCCACGCCGAGCTTTCCTCCGCCGAAGACTTCGCCGGAGAGCTTGAGCAGCACGCGTCGGCGCGCCAAAGCGGTTTCTTTCAGGACGTGGGCCATGGTGGTGCCTCCCGGGGCATAGGACGTGCTTGGTTTATAGAGTAGAGAGCAGTTTTGGGCAGACAAAAGGGGCGGTCACCTTGGTGACCACCCCAGTTGTTCATAATGACGCTTCCGTCAGGTCCAGTGCCTTGGAGGCTAGGCGCCTACGCGGAAACGGGCGAAGCCGGACGGTGCGGTACCGGCTTCTTCGAGTACCTTTGCCACGGTCTTCTTGGCGTCCTTCGCGAACGGCTGGTCCAGCAGCACGATTTCCTTGTAGAAACCGGTCATGCGGCCTTCGACGATCTTGGTCAGCGCGGCTTCGGGCTTGCCCTCGGCGCGTGCCGTCTCGTCAGCGATGCGGCGTTCGTTTTCCACGGTCTCGGCGGGAACTTCTTCGCGCGTGAGGTACGTGGGAGCGTAAGCGGCGGTGTGCACTGCGATGTCGTGTGCAGCGGTCTTTGCCTCGTCGCTGTCACCATCCACAGCGAACAGCACGCCAACCTGGGCCGGAAGGTCCTTGGAGGTCTTGTGCAGGTAGGCATCAACGGTCTTGCCTTCGAGGCGTGCAACCCGGCGGACGACAACCTTCTCGCCCAGGATGGCGCCTTCTTCGACGATGACGTCGGAGAGCGGCTTGCCGTCAACGTTGTAGGCCAGAAGCGTCTCGGCGTCAGCAGCAGCGGACTCCACGGCGGCGTCCAGAACCTTGGCGGCCAGTTCAATGAACTTGGGCGACTTGGCAACGAAGTCGGTTTCGCAGTTGAGCTCGATCATGACGCCGGCGGTGCCATCGATGACCTTGGCAGCAACCAGGCCCTCGGCGGTGGAACGGCCTTCGCGCTTGGTGGCGCCCTTCAGGCCCTTGATGCGGATGAGCTCCATGGCCTTGTCGGCATCGCCGTTGGCCTCGTCAAGAGCCTTCTTCACATCCATCATGCCGGCGCCTGTGCGCTCGCGCAGAGCCTTGATATCAGCAGCGGTGTAGTTCGCCATTTGGACTCCAGTCCTCCCGTTGTAAGTTTGGTGAGATTCCGCCAGAGCGGCTGGCCGGAAAATTCCGGCCAGCCGCGCCAGCAGATACCCTCGGGTCGCCGCGGCCTCAGCAGCGGTGACCCAAGGAACTTCTATTTACTTCTCTGTTGCTTCCGCGGCCGGAGCCTCGGCAGCGGCTTCGGCCGGAGCCTCTACTGCTGCTTCAGCTTCGACGGCCTCTTCGGCAGCCGGAGCTGCGTCAGCGGCGGGAGCAGCTTCAGCGGCAGGAGCCTCGAGGAGCTCGCGCTCCCACTCGGCCAGCGGCTCGGCCGGTGCTTCCGTGTTGCCGGACTTGTTGTGGCGGACGATCAGGCCCTCAGCAACGGCGTCGGCGATAACGCGGGTCAGCAGGTTGACGGAGCGGATGGCGTCGTCGTTACCCGGGATCGGGAAGTCGACGTCGTCGGGATCGCAGTTGCTGTCCAGGATGGCAACAACCGGGATGTTCAGCTTCTTGGCCTCGTCAATGGCGAGGTGTTCCTTCTGGGTATCAACGATCCAGACCACGGACGGAGCCTTGGTCAGGTTGCGGATGCCGCCGAGGTTGGTCTGCAGCTTGGTGAGCTCGCGCTTCAGCAGCAGCAGTTCCTTCTTGGTGTGGCCGGAACCGGCAACATCGTCGAAGTCGATCTCTTCGAGTTCCTTCAGACGCTGGATGCGCTTGGCAACGGTCTGGAAGTTGGTGAGCATACCGCCGAGCCAGCGCTGGTTCACGTAGGGCTGGCCAACACGGGTGGCCTGCTCTGCGATGGCTTCCTGGGCCTGCTTCTTGGTACCGACGAACAGTACGGTTCCGCCGTGGGCAACGGTGGCCTTGACGAACTCGTAGGCGCGGTCGATGTAGGACAGCGACTGCTGCAGATCGATGATGTAGATGCCGTTGCGCTCGGTGAAGATGAAACGCTTCATCTTCGGGTTCCAGCGACGGGTCTGGTGTCCAAAGTGGACGCCGCTGTCGAGCAGCTGGCGCATTGTAACGACGGGCATGTCGTCACTCCTTCCGGCAGCAGACGGCGTGCCGAAGCACGGAAGTCCTGCTGCCAATTGACGGTTTATAGCTGTACACCCGGGCGGGCGAAGCTCCTGGTGCCCATCAGCTGAAGGTCAGCATGCCCTCCCTGCCGGCTTACCGGACCGATGGAAGAGCACCCGCGGCTTCTCCGAGGAAAGGCCGGGATAATTGGGACACGCGTAGTCAGAATTCCGTGCGACCTCCGCTCGGGTTTCGGTGAAATCCCGGGCGGCGTCCTCCCTGCGGGCAGGGAACATGGCACAGCAAACTGCTTCGTCAACTATACACCAGCGCCGTGGAGCTTTTGTCCTCCCCAGGACCGGTTCAGAAGTCCACCGGGGCAAGTTGTCCACAGCCGGCGCGGAGGGCCCGCGCCGGCCAAGAAGCCGGGGCAGACTCCGGACATGGGAAAAACGTGGACCCGAGAAGAACCCGGCCGCACCATGCCGGCGGTGTCCGGCCCCGGCCCCGGACACCCCCGGTCCCGGCTGCGGCCCCTCGCCTTGGCCGGAGTCCTGGCGGCGATGATTCTGGCGGTGGCCGTCCCCGCGGTTGGCTGGGACGAGCAGGCCAAGGCGCCGCTGCAATCCGCTGCCGGGTTTCAGCCTCCGTGGAGCTGGCCCCTCTCCCCCGAACCCGCTGTGCTCAGCACCTTCCAGGCGCCTGGTCAGCGCTGGCTTGCCGGGCACCGCGGAGTCGATCTGGAGGCATTGCCGGGGGCACCGGTTCTCAGTCCGGCGTCGGGGACAGTGGTGTTTGCCGGCTGGGTGGTGAACCGCCCGGTCCTGACGGTGGATCTCGGCGGCGGCCTGCTCGCAAGCTTCGAGCCGGTGCACGCGGAAAAGATGGCCGGCGACAGCGTGGCCGAGGGCGAGGTGCTGGGCCATCTGGCTGATCCTGCGTCGGCGGTTCCGGGCCATTGCGCAGCCTCATGCCTGCACTGGGGCGTGCGACTCAATCAGGACTACGTCAATCCGCTGAACTACGTCACGGATCGGAGGCCGTCCGTGTTGTTGCCGCTCCGCTGAAGAGTGCCTCCCGGACACCATGCGACCAGACGGAAACAGGTGTGGCCGGCCCCTGAGAGGACCGGCCACACCCGTGCATCGCTTGTCTTGCTCTGCGCTTCTCCTGCTCTGCGCTTGTCTTGCCCGGGAACAGCTTCAGCTGCCTCCGCAGGCAAAACGTCCTAGACGAACGCCGCCACGCCGGTGATGGCGCGGCCGGTGACGAGGGTGTTGATCTCGTAGGTGCCTTCGTAGGAGTAAATTGCCTCGGCATCGGAGAAGATCTTGGCCATGCCGTAGTCGGTGACGATTCCGTTGCCGCCGAGGATGCTGCGGCCCATGGCCACGGATTCGCGCATGCGGGCGGTGGTGAAGGCCTTGGCCAGGGCGGACTGCTCATCCTTGGCCTGGCCGAGGTCCTCAAGCTGCGCGAGGCGGACCATCATGCCCATCGAGCTGACGGTGTTGCCCAGGATCTGGACCAGCTGGTCCTGCACCAACTGGAAGGAAGCCAGCGGCTTGCCGAACTGATGGCGCTCCACGGCGTACTTGCGGGCCACGTCAAAGGCAGCCATCTGCTGGCCCACTGCCTGCCAGGCAACGGAGAGCCGGGTGACCTTGAGGACCTTGTTGGTGTCCTTGAAGCTGTTGGCGCCCTTGAGGTGGAAGTCGTCGCTGACCACCACGTTGTCCAGCACGATGTCGGCGTTCTGCACGGTGCGCAGGGCAATCTTGTTTTCAATCTTGGTGGCGCTGTAGCCCTTGGTCTTGGTGTCGACCAGGAAGCCCTTCACCTGGTTGTCTGCCACGTCGCGGGCGTAAATGACCACCCAGTCGGAGAACGTGGCGTTGCCGATCCAGCGCTTTTCGCCATTGAGGATCCAGTTGTCCCCGTCGCGGCGGGCGGTGGTGCGGGTTCCGCCGGCCACGTCGGAGCCGCCGAGCGGTTCGGTCAGGCCGAAGGCTCCGATTTTCTTCAGCGAGTAGATGTCCGGCAGCCACGCGGCCTTCTGCTCTTCGGACGCCAGCGCCTCAATGGAGCCGGTGAACAGTCCGTCATGGACGCCCAGGAAGGTGGCGAACGAGGTGTCCGCGCGGGTGAACTCGGCGTGGCAGAGGCCGGCAAAGAGGTTCGAGTGACCCTGGCGGTAGACCGGGCTCATGACGTCCAGCTCGGCAATCTTCGGGATCATGTGGTGCGGGAATTCCCCCGCGTTCCACCAGTCGGCCGCGAAAGGCGTGACCTCGGTCTTCAGCCAGGCGCGGATCTCATGGAGCCGGTCCCGCTCCTTGTCCGAGAGCAGGTCCTCGAATGCGTAGAAGTCGCCGTCCGCGTAGGGAAGATTGTCGACGTCGATAATTGCCATGAAAAATGTCCTTCGCTGCTGGTCATCAGTGACCCGGGCTGTGAAGCCGGTCTCACTGATGTTACCCGCGAGTAATATCTCGCACAACATCGCGTGCGGCCGAGCAGAAAAGGCTGAGCGGCCAGCCCCGGCGCACTCTCCGAATGGGCCAGGTCGCCATATCTGCACACTGGGCACGCGGCCCTCTCCGAGAGTGCACCTATGGTGGGTTTCGCCGCCGGCCGCACGCCGAAAGCGCACATATGGCGGATTCCAAAGCCGTGAGGTCGCCATATCTGCACACTGAGCGGGCCATCCTCGCCCTGAAGTCGCCATATCTGCACACTGGGCGCCCGCCGCACGCCGAGAGTGCACCTACGGGGGGCGCCACCGGCCGCACGCCGAGAGCGCACCTACGGTGGGTTTGAGTCGTCGCCGGTCGCTCTTTCCGTGCACCGGCTGCTGCCAGGCAAAAGAAAACACCCCGGTCCGAAGACCGGGGTGTTACCTGAGTCGTGACTCATCCGTAAACGCTGTCTCGACTCATCACAAGGGTAGGGCTGGTGGGGCTTGAACCCACGACCCACGGATTATGAGTCCGCTGCTCTGACCAGCTGAGCTACAGCCCCAAGACGCTCCTCTGCGCGCAAACACCGAGGAGCACAATAGAAACATCCTAGTGGCAGCCGCGCCCGTGCCGCCAATTGGCGGCACGGGAAGACGCGGGGGAAGACACGGGGGATGACACGGGAAGGCTCGGGGAAACAGCGACCTAGATGGTTCCCTGCGTGACCGGCCGTCCGTGGTACAAATCCTCGAAGGTCTGCAGGGTGGCGTCCAGGCTGTGCCGTTCCACCATGGCCCTGCTGCGGGCACCCATCTCGGCGCGTGCCTCGGTGTCCAGCTGCAGGATCTCGGTGAGCCGTTCGCTGAGCTCATCGCTGTTGCCCGGAGCGAACAGGTAGCCGTTCTTACCCGGATCCACCAGGTGCGGCAGGGCCATGGCATCGGCCAGCAGCACCGGAGTGGACGCGGACATGGCTTCCAGCGTCACCAGGGACTGCAGTTCGGCGGTTCCCGGCATCACGAACACGTCGGCCCGCTGATAGGCCCGGCGCAGTTCCTCGTCGGACACCAGGCCGCGGAAAACGACGCGGTCGGCCAGGCCGAGCCGCTTCACCTGCGCCTGCAGGCTGGCCTTGACTTCGCCGCCGCCGATGATTTCGGCGTGAACGTTCAGGTGCGCCGGCGCCTTGGCCACGGCGTCGATCATTACGTCCACGTGCTTCTCTTCGGCCAGGCGGCCGACGAACAGGACCGTCGGATGGTCGTGCCGTTCGTCGGACTCGCCCGGCTGCAGTTCGTAGACCGAGGCGTCGATGCCGTTGGACAGCGGCAGGACATCGGGCAGGAAGGCATGGGCGTGCATGGCCTTCGCGGCCAGCGGCGTGGGCGTGGTGACCACGGCCGCGCGGCCCATGACCTTGCCCATGTCCTTCCAGGAGTTCTTGGCCACGATGTCCTTCAGCCACCGGGGAAACGGCAGGAAGGGATCCAGGTTTGCGGGCATGAAGTGGTTCGTGGCGATGACCCGGATGCCGCGCTTCTCGGCCTCGTACAGGGTGTACTCCCCCACCATGTAGTGGCACTGGATGTGCACGACGTCGGGCTGCACCCGGTCAAAGAGCAGGCTGATTTCCTTCTTGATCTCCCACGGCAGGCAGATGCGCCAGTAGTCGTGGGTCGGCACGCCGTGCGACCGCAGGCGGTGCACCGGCCACTCGCCGTCGAGGTCGGAGCGGCTGCCGCCGTCGACGTCGTTGGGTGCCAGCACGTGCACGTCATGGCCCCGCCCGTTCATTCCCCGCGCCAGCCGGTAGCCGAACTGCGCCGCCCCGTTCAGGTGCGGCGGATAGGTGTCGCAGGCAATGAGGATCGTCAGCGGTTTATCGGCCGTTGCGTCGGTCACAGGGAGTCCCTCTTTTGGTCTTTAGACGTTTTCTCGGCGGCCTGCTTTTGCCGGTGCCGTGCCTCTGCCCGCCGCTGGATAACATCCGGGTGATAACGGGAGAGCGCAACGACCCCCACGATAGCAATCAAAGCTGCCACCCCCATGGCAACTGCCGCCACGGCGGGTACATCCGGCCGCAGCTCGTGGAGGACGCCGATGCCGATGGCGATGCCGACCATCGGATCGATCACGGTCAGACCGGCGATCACCAGATCGGGCGGACCGCTGGAGTAGGCGCTTTGAACGAACCAGGCGCCCAGTCCCGCGGCCACCACTATGCCGACGACGGTGTACCAGGGGACATTGAGCAGGAAGCGGCCGTTGGGGTTCAGCAGGTCGCCGGTGATGACTTTGGTCAGGACCGCGACGAACCCGTAGAGGACCCCGGCACCCACGATGAATCCGATGGCACCGATTTTCCGCCCGAAGAGGACGTTGAGTGTGCCGAAGAACACCACCACAACGGCCAGAATCAGGACGATGGTCAGTTCCTGCGCCGGCTGGACCTCGCCGGGATCACGCGTAACGCCGACGGCGAGGGAGACAAAGAGCGCGCTGCCGAGGACGCAGGCCACGATGGAGACGACGGTGATGCGGTTCATCCGCAGGCCCTGGTCCCGGGAATTGACGATGGTGGTGATGACCAGGGCGATGGAGCCGATCGGCTGCACCACAGTCAGCGGAGCCATGGCCAGCGCCGCCACGTTCAGGGCCATGCCCACCGCGAGCAGGAGAAGTCCCAGCAGCCAGCGCGGATTGCGCAGCAGCCGCAGCAGCTGCGACGAATTGAGGTCCAGCCCGCCGGTGTCGGCACTGACCGCGCTCCCCTGGCGCTGGGCCCCGAAGGCCAGGAACACCGCGCTGGCCAGGGCGCAGACAATGGCTAAACCAACCATCAGCCGTTCCCGGCCGCACTGCGCAGCCGGGCATGTTTATGCCACAAGGCCCGCAGATATCCGACCGCTGCAATGATGTGCCCCGCGCAGCCCAGCAGCAGCACGGCGTTTCCTGCGGTGAACAGCCAGGCATAGTCGAATCCGGGCACCCGCTGCAGCAGCAGGAGCGGCGCCCCCAGCAGCAGCAGCGCCGTCCGGATTTTCCCGACGTTGCTGACCGGAAGGTTGGGGTTGCCGTGAAAGAGCACCAGCGCGTTGAGGATCAGAATGGCATCGGGAATCACGATGGTCAGGACCAGCCATGCCGGTGCGATGCCCTGCACCACGAAGGTCACCGCGACGACGATCAGGGCCAACCGGTCCGCGACCGGATCCAGCCACTGCCCCACCCGGGACACCTGGTCCAAGCGGCGGGCCAGGTAGCCGTCCACCCAGTCGGTGGAACCCACGATCACGAGGGTGAGGAAGGCCGGGCCGTAGTCCTCCCGAAGGATGAACGCCAGGAAGAGCGGGACCCCCAGAAAACGGAGGACCGTGATCAGGTTGGGAATCGTCCAGAAAGTGTCCAGGACCGTTAGCTCACGGCCCGGACGTGTTCCTGCACCGATCAACCTGATCACGGTCCACTCCCCCTGTCAGCGATGGCGGGACCTACTTGGAGGCGAGCCTGCGGATCATGATGGCCATGGCCAGCAGCGAGGCCGCCAGGACGGTCAGGGGCTGCCACCGCTCCTTGATCATGGCCAGGATGTCGTCGGCCGCGGAGGGCCCGTCACCCTGCCCTGCGGTGTCCGAGGTGCGCTGCTGGCGGGCCCGGCGGGCCTTGAGCTCGTTGATCTGCGTCTTGACGTCAACTTTTTCGCCCAGCCCGTCGCGGACGGCGGCGATGTGTTCGCGCCGCTGCCGGGCGCGGGTCCGCAGCTCCTCGGGCGTTGCCGGCTTCGGCCCGTCCTCCGCCTGCTCTTTCTTCTTCTTGTCTTTGTCCTTGTCCTTCGGCTCCTTCGGCTTCTTCTCCAGCGTTGCCGGATCAAAGCTGCGGCCTTCCTTCAGGACACCGAGGTCGTAGCGCAGCCCGTAGATGGCTTCCTCGGGCAGCAGCGGCAGTGTCTTCTTGAACCGGTTGACGCCGATCAAGCCTCCCACTGCGGCGATAACCAGGAACAGCAGGGCCACCAGCAGGGCAGCAAGCCAACCCGGCATCACGGTGGCCAAACCCAGGATCGCGGCGACAATCAGCGCGATGGCCAGGCCTGCGATAAAGAGCAGTGCAACGACGAGAAACGCCGCAGCGACCCCCGCCTTGATGCCCTTCTGCTTCATCTCGGCAGTGGCCAGCGCGAATTCGTCATTCAGCTGGCGGGGGGTCAACCGGGCCATCACCTTCGCCAGGCCCACCAATGACGAATTCCCTGCGGTCCTTCGTGTGCTAGCGGAGCGATTCATGCGCCCTGCCTCCATCCCCTGATTACTGTTCGCCGTTGCCATTATCCAAAATTACCATTCTCCTCACGTTTCACACTGTGAACAGGTGTACCGGGCCGCTACGGGGTTTCCAGGCCTTCGCGGTCCTCCAGTGCGCGCCCGGAGAATTCGGGCAGTTTGGTCTTGACGAACCAGAAGGAAAGCACGGAGAAGATCGTGAAGATGGCGTACATGATCCAGACTCCGAAGTTATCGCTCACCCACGGGAAGGACAGGGTGACGATGAAATTGAAAATCCAGTTGACCATCGCACCCAGGCCCAGGGCCAGGGAGCGGATGTTGTTCGGGAAAACCTCGCCCAGGGTGACCCACATGACCGGACCCCACGTCGCGGCGAAGAAGATCACGAACAGGTTTGCGCCGACCAGGGCAACCGGGCCCCAGATGCCGGGCAGCGCGACGTCGTCGCCCATGCCCTCGGCCTGCGAGAACGAGACCGTCGCCATCAGCAGGCCCACGAACATCCCCGCCGAGCCGATCATGAGCAGCTTGCGGCGGCCGATCCGGTCGACGAAGGCAATGGCCACGATGGTCATGAGCACGTTGATGATCGAGGTGATGACCGACGTCGTGAACGAGTCGCTTTCGCTGAAGCCCACCGACTGCCACAGCGTGGTGGAGTAGTAGAAGATCGCGTTGATGCCGACGAGCTGCTGGAAGGCGGCAATGGCCATGCCCACCCACAGGATGGGCTGCAGGCCGAACTTCGGGCCGCGCAGGTCCTTGAACGTGGGCTTTTTGCTCTTGAAGCTCTCGCGGATCTGGCGGATCTTCAGGTCGGTGTCCACCACGCCGGAGACGGTGCGGAGCACCTTGGCGGCATCTTCATCACGGTTCTGGCGGACCAGATACTGCGGAGACTCCGGGATGGTGAGCGCCAGGACACCGTAAACGATGGCCGGGAACACGCCGACCAGGAGCATCCAGCGCCATGCGGCCAGCCCCCACCACAGCTCGCCCAGGGCGCTGCCGGCAGAATTGGCCAGGAACGCGTCGGAGAGCAGCGCTGCAAAGATGCCCAGGGTAATCGCCAACTGCTGGACGGACCCCAGGGCGCCGCGCCATTTGTTGGGCGCGACTTCGGCAATGTACCCCGGGGCGATCACCGACGCGGTTCCGATGGCGAGGCCGCCGACCAGACGCCACCACATCAGGTCCCACTCGCTGAAGGCGTAGGCCGACCCGATCGAGTTGGCGGCGAACAGCACCGCGGCGCCGACCATGACTTTCTTGCGGCCCAGGCGGTCGGCGAGTTGCCCGGCGAACCAGGCGCCGACGGCGCAGCCCAGCAGGGTGATGGCGACGGTGAAGCCCAGCACGCCGGGAGTAAGCGTAAATTCTTCGCCAATGGCGTCCACTGCGCCGTTGATGACGGCAGTGTCAAAGCCGAAGAGCAGACCGCCCACAGCCGCCGCAACGGTGACTGCAATCACCTTGAATGGATGGGCCACCTTCTCGGACTCGCCCGGATTAGGCCTTGGTTGGCTCGCGCCCATGGAAGGATCCTCTGTCTCTCGTTGGTTATTTGAAAGTTCCGCCCCAAACCTAGTAATCCTACGCATAACCCTAGGCACGACGGGCGGCGGAGGGAACACGTAAGCCGGGGAGCAGACAAGAGGGGCTGGAAAGAAACAGCAGGCCTGCGCCGGATTGCGGGCGGAGGCCTGCTGCCAGCCGTTGCTGCGCCGCCAGTTCGCGGCGGCGGGCTGCGTCCGGGCGGCGCGCCTGGCGCACGACGGCGGCAGCCATCGCTGCAGCGGGCGCCGCACCTGCGTGTCGGTCAGCGCGCTTCCGCGGTGTCACGGGAGTGCCGGACGTCACTCGGATGCCGGGCGTGCCGCCGGAAAAAGGTCAAAAAAAGACTCCCCGGCCAGCAGTGATGCTGGCCGGGGAGCCTGTTTGCTCCTCCGACTGGACTTGAACCAGTAACCCTTCGATTAACAGTCGAATGCTCTGCCAATTGAGCTACGGAGGAAAGCGCGAGTTCTACTATACAGGCTTTTCGGAGTGCCCGCGCACGGTTTCCATGTGTTCAGGCTCTCACTTTCGGCCCGCCACTCCGCGGCCCCGCGGCACACGCTGGTCCCTGCGGGTTTTGAAATTTCCGCCGCCGCTTCGGGATTCCGCCGCCGCTTCGGGATTTCTGCCGCCTCTTTGGGATTCTGCTGCCGGTCCGCAGTGGCAGGGATTTCCCACAACGGTCGATTCCTCCCGGAACGGCGCCGGATGAGCACCCGAGACGGGCTTGGCCCGGGAAACAAATGAGGCCCTGACCGGCATAATGCCAAGTCAGAGCCTCATTCTTTTGCTCCTCCGACTGGACTTGAACCAGTAACCCTTCGATTAACAGTCGAATGCTCTGCCAATTGAGCTACGGAGGAAAGCGCGTGTCCTACTCTACAGAGGTTTCGCAGGGAAGCGAAATCGGTGCGCCGGCGGGGATTTTTTCCCGCCCCGCGGCCGCGCCTACTGGTCCCCCCGCAGTGCCCGGCGCTGCATCTCCAGCTCCATCAGGTCACGGTTCAGCTGTTGGAACAGGGCCGGATCGGCGTTGGGGTCCAGGCGCTGCAGCTGGCCCAGCTTCTCGGCCTTCAAATGGGTCACCTGCAGTTCAAAGAGCCGATTCAGGATGTCCCGGCAGTAGCGCGCCAGGGCGTCGTTGTCGCGGGCATGCAGCGGAGTCACCGCGAGCTCGCTGACGAAATCCCGCAGCGTGTCAGGCAGCTCCTGGCGGACCTGTTCCACCCACTGCGCCGGTGCGGTGCCGGCGTGGCCGGCGGCAATGATCGCGTTGTGCACCGCCAGGTAGGCCGGCACGGAGAAGCGGGCGGCCTTGAAGCGCTCCCACTGCCCCTCATCCAGCAGGCCCGGCTGCTGCAGCGCCACCTCCAGCGCCTGCCGTTCCATCCGTGCGGCGGGATCCCGCGGGTCCGGCCGGGAGAACGCCGGCGGCTCGAGAGTGGGTTCCGGCACCTGCTGCTGGTAACCGGCCTGCGAGCCCTGCTGCTGGCTTCCCTGCGGCTGCCCGTATCCGCCGCGGGACTCCTGCTGCGAACCGCGGCCTCCGTGCTGGCCTCCCCGCTGGCCCTGGCTTCCCTGCTGGCCAGTGTCCCGGTAGCCGCGCTGGGAGCCGCGTCCGTCGTCGTGCGCTGCCGTCCCGGACCCGGTCTTGCCGTGCCCGGATTTGCCGTGCGCGGCACCTTCGCGCAGCCGTTTGGCGGCTCCGGCGACGGCTCGGGTGACGTCGTCGACGTCGGTCCCCAGCCAGCCGGCGAGCTCGCGGGCGTAGGCCGGACGCATGGCCGGGTCGCGGATCTCGGCCACCACAGGGGCTGCGGCGCGCAGTGCCTGCACCCGGCCTTCGACGGTGTTCAGATCGAATTTGCGCAGCGTGGAGCGGATCGCGAATTCAAACAGCGGCCGGCGCGAGCGGATCAGTTCGACGACGGCTGAGTCGCCGTGCTTTTGCCGGATGTCACAGGGATCCATACCCTCCGGATCCACCGCCACGTACGTCTGCGCAGTGAAGCGCTGGTCCTCCTCAAAGGCGCGCAGTGCGGCCTTCTGGCCCGCGGCGTCGCCGTCGAAGGTGAAGATCACTTCTCCCCCGGTGCCGTCGTCGGAGAGCAGCCGGCGGGCAATCTTGATGTGGTCCTCGCCGAAGGCCGTGCCGCAGGTGGCGACGGCGGTGGTGATGCCCGCCAAGTGGCAGGCCATCACGTCGGTGTAGCCTTCGACGACTACGATCTGCCGGTCCTTGGCGATCGAGCGCTTGGCCAGGTCGATTCCGTACAGCACCTGGGACTTCTTGTAGAGCTGCGTTTCGGGAGTGTTCAGGTACTTCGGGCCCTGGTCGTCCTCGTAGAGCTTGCGCGCACCGAAGCCGATCACGGCGCCGGTCAGGTCGCGGATGGGCCAGATCAGCCGGCCGCGGAAGCGGTCGTAGAACCGGGAGGCGTCCGAGCCGGTGGAGAACATGCCGGTGCCGGCGAGCTCGTCACGGGTGAAGCCCTTGTCGGTGAGGTGCTTGAGCAGCGAGTCCCAGCCCTGCGGGGCGTAGCCGACGCCGAAGTGGGCCGCGGCCGCCGGGTCGAAGCCGCGTTCCTGCAGGAAGTCCCGGGCGGCCTGCGCTCCGGGGGTGCGCAGCTGGGCGGCGAAGAACTCGGCGGCGATCTTGTGGGCGTCGAGCAGGCGCTGCCGCTTGCCGACGTCCTCGCGGCGGGGTCCGGTGCCGCCGTCCTCGTAGTGCAGTTCGTAGCCGAGCCGGGCGGCGAGCTTCTCCACCGTTTCGGAGAACGTGCCGTGATCCATTTTCTGCACGAAGGAGATGACGTCGCCGCTCTCGCCGCAGCCGAAGCAGTGGTAGCTGCCCACCTGCGGCCGGACGTGGAAGGACGGTGAACGCTCGTCGTGGAAGGGGCACAGCCCCTTGTAGGAGCCGATGCCTGCGGACTTCAGCGTCACGTAGCCGTCGATCACGGCCTTGATGTCGGTGCGGGAACGTACTTCGTCAATGTCTTCGCGTTTAATCAAACCGGCCATGCAACCCAGTCTATTCTTCCCCGCCAAACCGGCGCCGGGAGGCATAGCAGCGGGGGCGTCCCTGCCGTCCGAAGCCGGCCGGGGAACGCCCCCACTGTTGTGTCCCTATCCGTTACTCCTCTGCCTGCCGACGGCGGCTGAGGTACATTCCCAGTCCCCCGCTTAGGAGCAGCCCGGCAGCCAGGGCCAGAGGACCTGCAACCGAGGTGGCACCGGTATCCGGCAGGTCCGGACGGGCGGGCTGCGGCTCGGGACGGGCGGGCTGCGGCTCGGGACGAACGGGTGCGGGCTGGGCAGCGAATTCGTAGCTGTTGGTGACCACAGCCGTCACAGTGTCACTGGCCGGTACCGTCACCGGTGCGGGCAGCGTGGATTCCACCTCCACTGTTGAGGTGGCACCCGTGCTGGTCTCAGTAACGGTGCATTCGGTGCCGGCGGCAAGGCCCGCAAACTCGGTGGTCACCTCTCCGGTGGTGCCGCCAGGGATGGTTACCGTCTCGTCCAGGGCGGACCCGTCTGTGCCGCACCGGACTTCCAGGACGACTTCACCCTGTTCGCCCGCGGCAGCCCCGGTGATGACCTTGGTGACCACCAGGACACCCGGAAGGAAGCTGTAGGTATTCGTCACCGTGGTGTCGACGGTATCGCCGGCGAGAATTTCGATGTCAGCGGGCAATTCGGTGGTCACGGTGACCGCGGCGGTGGCCCCGGTCACCGGTTCGGTAATGGAGCAGGAGGCACCTGCCGGGATATTCGAGAACACCGCGCCCACGTCTTCGGTGGTCCCGGCCGGAACCTGGGAAACCTCCTCGAACACCGTCACCCCGTCGAGGGTGCACAGGACATCGACCTCCACGGATTCCTGGTTTCCTGCCGCCTCACCGGCAATAACTTTGGTGACGACCAAGGAGCCGGGATTCACCTCGTAAGTGTTGATGACGCTAGCCTCCGCAGTTTCCCCAGCGGCTATGGTCACGTCTTCGGGCAGTTCCACGGTGACACCCACCGCGGGGGTTTCACCCGTTCCGGGTTCGGTGACGCCGCAGCTCGCACCTTCCGGGATTCCGCTGACCGTGCCGGGAACGGTGCCTCCGGCGCCTGCTTCAATGGTGATGTCCTGGCGTATCACCTCTACTCCGTCTACGGTGCAGATGACCTCGACCGTGATGGGACCCTGCTCCCGGGCTGCCGGGCCTGCGATCACCTTGTCAACGGTCAGGGCACCGGGGTTCACCGTGTACGTGTCCGTGAAAACCACTTCCACGCCAACGCCGGCAGGAATCGTTACCGTTCCACCCGCAGGATCAACGACGGTTTCCACACTGACCTCGGTGGTGGCGCCGTCGGCGGTCTCGGTGACCGTGCAGCTGGCGCCCGCGGGCAGGTCCTCGAACTCCTCGGTGGTCGGTTCAGTGGTGCCGGCCGCAACGGTCACCGTCTCGTTCAGGACCGTCGCGCCTGAAGCGGTGCAGGTCACCTGCAGCGTGACGACGCCCTGCCGTCCGGCCCCGGTTCCGGCGATGTCCTTTCGGACGGCGAGGGTTCCGGTGGTGAAGGTGTAGTCGTTGGTCAGTGCCGCAGTAACGCTGCCCGCGGCGGGAACCGTTACGGTCCCTTCCCCGGTCACGGTGACGGCCACGGCGGCGCTTGAACCGTTCACGGTTTCCGTCACCGTGCAGCTGGTGCCGGCGTCAAGGTCGGGGAATTCGGCCGCTTCCGGGGTAATGGTTCCCTCCGGAATGGTCACCGTGGTGTCCAGCACTGTGGTTCCGTTCAGGGTGCAGACGACGGAGATCGTCACCGCGCCCTGGGCGCCGGCGGCCTCCCCCGTGTTGGTTTTGGTCACCACCAGCGTTCCCGGCGTAAAGGTATAGGTGTCAGTTACTGCCGCCGTCGCCGTCGTGCCGGAGACGATCGTGACGGCGCCGGGCAGGATGGTGCTCACTTCGACGCTGTCGCTGGCGCCGGTGGTCGGTTCGGTAACGGTGCAGGTGGAACCGGCGGGAATGTCGTTGAAGGTCTCCGATTGCGTCCCGGTGGCCTCCGCGTCAATGGTGAAGGTGAACTGGTTCCCGGTGCCGCAGTCGATGTTGATGACTACGGTGCCCTGGCTGCCGGCGGCCGGACCGGCGATCGACTTCGTGACGGTCAGGGAGCCCACTTCGGTGAAGGCTGCGGCCGCCGTCGCATTGGAGCTGAGCTCCCGCGTAACCGCCAGGATCAGCTTCTGGGCGTTGTCCACCCCCGGTGTTGCCGCGTCGTAAAGATAGACGCTGCCCGTGGGTACGGTGACCGCGGCCCGGGCCGTAAGGTTTGCCGGTCCCGTAGCACCCGTATCGCTCCGCACCCAGACCTGCGTTCCGCTCGGCACTGGACTGTTCAACGGAACCGTTCCCTCGGCATCCGCGTAGAGGCTGAAGCCTTCATCGACCGTCACTTCAATTTCGTCCGCCTCGGACGTCACCGTATGCGGCCCGGCGACTCCGGTCACGGGTGCTCCGGTGGTGGGCGGTGTGATGGCAATGGCCGGCGGGTCGGGCTCCTCCAGCGGCCCGGCGTCAATGGTGGCATTCACGATGGAAGCGACGGTCGGGTAGAGGGAACTCGTGCGATTGACCACGTAGCCGTCAGTGAAGAACCAGATGGCTGCCTGCACTGCGGCCGCCTTGGTGTTGTTGTTTACGCCGGCAGGGAGATTCGTGCTCGGGTAGTACGTATTCAGAATCCGGTTGACGTATCCGATATTCGGGACGTTGGATTCATCCCAGCTGCCGTTTTCGTAACCGATGCTCACCCTAGTGGAGGTGCGCAGGTCGATGCAGTACATCTCGGCGGTGGTGGTGCCGCTGGCGTCCTGGGTGTTGATGATGCCGGCAAAGCTGACGTTTTCCGTCTGGTACCCGGCCGGCACACCGGCGGGATAGGCGTCAATGGGCCAGGTTTGCCCCAGGGGCGGCAACCCTCCCGAAACGTTTCTCCCGGCACCCAGCGAGGTGACCACGATGTCCGTATTCGTCGCGTCGGCAGGAGGCGCACCCAGAACAGGCCCGGGATCCGGGGCGGCCTGCGCGGGCAGCCCCAGCGGCAACATCGCCAGGCCTAGCAGGAAAACCAGGAGGCTCCGAGAGTGGAACCGTCGGCTTCCGTTCCTGACGCGGCGTAGCTGGCGGGAACGGGTTGTCTGCTCAGTGCTCATAGCGGTCCTCTGGTGCGCGTGTCCGGCCGACCGCCCGGCGATAGTGAATCGCCGGACGCTGAACCACCCCGCGCCAGAGGCTAACGGTTCAGCCGCCGGTTCACCAGAGAGCCGGCCACATTCCCTACCAGAGCGCAGGAACCGGGCCCACCAGCCGTTCGTGGAGGGCGAGTGCCGAACCGTCCGTCAGCGAGGCGACCTGGTCGACGACGACGCGCAGCCGGGCGCCGTCGTCGTCCGCGTCCCGCCAGTCCGCGGCGAACATCGGCTCCAGGTGCCGGTCCCCGGTGGCCGACAGCTGCGCCACGAGGGCGGTGAGGATTTCGCGCTGCCGTTCGTAGAGCGGCTGGCGCTGGTCGGTGGTCATCACGAACGTGGTGGCCAGGCCCTTCATGACGGCGATTTCGAGCTGGGTTTCCTCGGGCACCACCATCTCGGCGTGGTAGCGGGTGAGCGGGTCGGTGCCGTAAATGCCGCGGGTGGCTTCCAGGGCGCTGTTGCAGAACCGGCCGATCAGCTGGCTGGTCATGTCCTTCAGCGCTGCCATCGCCTTGCGGCTGCCGTCGGATTCGCGGACCCAGACCGGATCCGCCTCGAGCCGCTTCAGCGCCTCCTCGATCGCGGCGCCGTCGGTGCCGGGCAGGTACCACTGCTGGGTGTAGCCGACCACGCGGGCGCGCTGGTCCGGGTTGTCCAGCCACTTGAGCTGCACGTGGCCGGCGACGATGGCGTCTTCGACGTCGTGCACGGAGTAGGAAATGTCATCGGCCAGGTCCATGACCTGCGCCTCGAGGCAGGAGCGGCCGGCGGGGGCGCCGTCGCGCAGCCAGGTGAAGACCGGCATGTCGTCCTCGTAGACCCCGAACTTGGTGGTGCGGTGCCCGTTGACGAGCGGGGCGTCGGCCATCCGCCACGGATATTTGCAGGAGGCGTCCAGGGAGGCGCGGGTCAGGTTCAGGCCGGCCGGCCCGCCGTCGGGCGCAATGATCTTGGGCTCGAGCCGGGTCAGCAGCCGCAGCGTCTGCGCGTTGCCCTCAAAGCCGCCGATGGCGTGGGCGATGTCGTTCAGCGCGGTCTCGCCGTTGTGCCCGAACGGCGGGTGCCCCAGGTCATGCGAAAGGCAGGCGGCGTCGACGACGTCGGGATCGCAGCCCAGCGCGTTGCCCAGCTCGCGGCCCACCTGCGCCACCTCGAGGGAGTGGGTCAGCCGGGTCCGGACGAAGTCGTCGGTGTCCGGGGCGACCACCTGGGTCTTGGCGCCCAGCCGGCGCAGCGCCGAGGAGTGCAGGACCCGGGCGCGGTCGCGGCCGAACTGGGTGCGGTTGGTGTTTTTCGCAGGCTCGGTGACCCAGCGGGCAAGGTCAACGTCGGTATAGCCTGCGGTTTGGAAAGCCTGCGGAAAGGTCATGGGTGTTTAGCCACCTGAAATGTTGAGTTCGGCTGCGGAAATGACTGACTTTTGCGCGGCGTTGAGCTCGCGCGATTCCAGCCAGTTTTCCGGCAGTGCTGTCTTCTTGGGTGATCCGGCGCGCCCGCGCGGACCTTCGGCGTCGACGCCCGGGTACGGGGCCTCGGGGTCGAGCTGGTCCAGCAGCTCGCGCAGCACTTCCAGCGTGGGCACTGTGGCCAGCTGCGCGCGGAGGTCTCCGCCCACCACGTAGCCCTTGAAGTACCAGGCCATGTGCTTGCGGATGTCGCGCAGCGCCATCATTTCCCCGCCGAAGGTCTCCACCAGCAGTTCGGCGTGCCGGTAAACGCTCTCGGAGACTTCCTTGAGTCCCGGGCGGTGGCGCACGTCGCTGCCCTCGAAGGCGGCCTGCAGGTCGCCGAACAGCCAGGGCCGGCCCTGGCAGCCGCGGCCGATGACGACGCCGTCGACGCCGGTTTCGCGCACCATGGCGATGGCGTCCTCGGCGGACCAGATGTCGCCGTTGCCCAGCACCGGAATGTCCGGCAGTGCTTCGCGGAGTTCGGCGATGGCCGACCAGTCGGCCTTGCCGGAGTAGAACTGGGACGCGGTGCGCCCGTGCAGGGCGACGGCGGCGACGCCGGAGTCGCGGGCAATCCGGCCGGCGTCGAGGAAGGTCAGGTGGTCCTCGTCGATGCCCTTGCGCATTTTGATGGTCAGCGGAACATTGCCCTTGGAGGCTTCCTTCACCGCGGTCTGCACGATGGCCTTGAACAGGTCCAGCTTCCAGGGCAGGGCCGAGCCGCCGCCCTTGCGGGTGACCTTGGGGACGGGGCAGCCGAAGTTCAGGTCAATGTGGTCGGCGCGGTCTTCCTCGACGAGGATGCGGATGGCTGCACCGACGGTCACGGGATCCACGCCGTACAGCTGGACGGAGCGGACCTTTTCGTCGTCGTCGTGCTCGATGATGCGCAGCGACTCCGGCGAGCGCTCAACGAGGGCCCGCGAGGTGACCATCTCCGTCACGAACAGGCCGCCGCCGTATTCGCGGCAGAGGCGGCGGAAGGCCTTGTTGGTGATGCCGGCCATGGGTGCCAGGATCACCGGCGTGTCCACGGTGATGGGACCCAGCTGCAGCGGCGGCAGCTCGAGCTTGAGTTCAGGGGATAAAACAGTCACACCCCCATTCTCGCAAGTGGATGCAAATCCTGCTTGCGGTGTGGGGTTCGGGGTGTGGAGTGAGGTTGGGGTGGGCGTTGGGGTGGGGTGTTGGGGTGGGGGTGTTGGCGGGGTGGATCGCACGATTCGGACCGGGCTCGAGGTGACGGCCACCTGTCAGGATTCCTTTGTGCAGATAATGCACTCCCCCAGCCCCTCTCTGGATCCTTCGTGCAGATAATGCACTCCCGGACCGCCTTTTGGCGTTTCAGACAGCCGGATCTGCACGAGAGATTTCCCGAGGCAGCATTATCTGCACGAAAGATCCCGCGAAAGCCCCTGTTCTGCACGACGGTTGACCTCAAGCCCCCGGAGCCGATCCATAGTGCAGATAACGGGCCCAAAAGCCGGTTTTCGGGCCTTTTCAGCCCCTGATCTGCACGATAGATTTCCCGAAGCCCCATTATCTGCACGTGAGATCCCGTTCCAGCACCGAGAGCGCAGATCCAGCGGGTCTTGGCGGGTTTCCAGCACCGAGAGCGCAGATCCGGCGGGATCCACCGCGCCAAAGCCACCAGACATGCACTCTCGACGGGAACCGACGCGCCAAAACCAGCACATCTGCAGTCTCGGTAGCCATAAACGCCCTTCCAACACCGAGAGTGCAGATCCGGCGGTCTTGGCGGGTTCCAGTCCCCGGCTCTAGCCTTCCGCGTCCCTAGCCGTCGGGAGCTGCGTCCGGCTGCTCAGTGACCGGCGAGTGGGCAGGTCAGGGGTGCTGCCGTCGGCCGGATCCTGGGGCTCGTCCGCCTCGGCGGTTCCCCCGGGAACATGCGGACGGACACCGGCAACTACCGCGGCAGAGCTGTCCCGGCCGTGCGGCTTAACGCCGCCTACGCCAACGCCGCCCACGCCCCTGCCGTCGGGCCCCGCCCCATTCGCAAGCCCGCCCGCAACCGCGGCAGGATTCCGGGGCGGGCCCTCCGCCCCAACGCCCTTGATCCCGACCGCCTTGACCACCAGCACGGCGATCGCCGTGGTCACCGGGATGGCCAGCACGAGGCCGACGGATCCCACGAGCGTGCGGATCACTTCCTCGGCCAGCTCCCCGCTGGTGATGCTGTCCAGGAAGGGGCGGTCGTACAGGGACACCAGGATCAGCACGGGCAGGGCAGCGCCGGCGTAGGCGAAGGCGATGGTGTAGACGGTGGAGGCAATGTGGTCCCGGCCCACCCGCATCGCCCCGGAGAAGAGCGTTTCGCGCTGGCGCCAGGAGCCAGCTCGTACATTTCCCAGACCGCCGAGGACTGGGTGATGGTGACGTCGTTGAGCACCCCCAACCCGGAAATGATCAGCCCGCACAGGATGATGCCCGAAACGGAGATGCTCTCGGACGAGTTGATGAGCGTGTAGGCGTTTTCGTCGTCGACCCCCACCAAGTGGGCGGCATCGGTGGCCCACGCCGCCAGGCACGCCGTGATCGACAGTCCGAACAGGGTACCGAGCAGCGCCGTGGAGGTCCGGGCGGTGAAGCCGTGCGCAAAGTAGAGCACCCCGAACATGATCACGCTTGAACCAATCAGCCCCAGCAGCAGCGGCGGCTTGCCCTCCACCAGCCCCGGCAGGATGAACCCGGCGAGCACGGCATAGGCCCCGACCAACCCCACCAGCGCACGCAGTCCCCGCCAGCGCGCGACGGCGATCACCACTCCCGCGTACAGCACGGTCAGCGCCGCCATCGGGACGGAGCGGACGAAGTCCACGAAGACATACGGCGGAGCTCCCCCGCCGCCCTGCATCACGGCCTCGAGGTTGAGGTAGCGGATGGTGTCGCCGGCCTCGATGACCTCGCCCTTGGCGACCTCCGGCGGCACCTCGATCTGGATGGTCGGACCGCCGGCGTTCGGAACGGTGTAGGCAACCAGGCACTGCTGGGCGGTGCCGCCGGCCTCCACGAGCGCCTGCGACGACGGGCAGTCCTCCTCGCTGACACGCTGCACCTCGCCGGTGTCGAATTTGACCCCGTCGGCGGTGGCGTACGGATCGGAGACGGTGATGCTGCTGCGGTCCCCCGACGGCCACATCAGGACCATTCCGACCACAGCCAGCAGCCCCAGCGGCACCAGGATCCAGGTCAGCAGCCAGTTCGCCCGGCGCCGGGCGGCCAGCGCAGCCGGCGACGGCGGCTCGTCGGAGTGCGGAGAATGGCTGTGTCCCATCGGGGTCCTTCGGCGTCGGCACGGAGCTGCGGCCCACCGGAACGGACGCAGGAAACACGGTTCGGCATCATTGTCGCAAGTCAGGACGGTCTCTGCGAATTCACCCGCCCGCGGGTCGCCGGCGGGAGGCGACGACGGCGGGAGCGGCGGGTCAGGCTGGCGGGTACCCGGCCACGACGCGCGCGGCCGGGACTGGCCACGAGTGTGCAGCTATGGCGACTTTGCGCCAGCGAGTGCACCTCGGCGTCTCGGCTCCTCCCGCGGCGGCCCGCGGCGGCCCGCGACGGCCCTCGGTGGCCGCGGCGGCCGGTTCCGCGCATTGGTTCCCACTCTTTGTTACCTGGTGAGGCAGGTGGGACCCCGGGAGTGCTCACGCGCCACAAAGACTGGGAACCCGTGCCGGCACCACCCGGCCACCCGGTCATCACACGCCGGCCGGCATCCGAAGGCCCCAGCCCGCGCCGAGTGTGCCGAGCGGAGCCCCAGGTGCACAGCCTCGGGGCAGCCCGGTCATGCGTCGATCGTTCGAAGTACAGATAACGGGCTTCTCAGCCCGGAATAGGCCCGTTATCTGTACTACGGATGGGTCGGAGACTTGGGAAAGGCCCGTTATCTGTACTCTGGGCGCGCATCCGAAGGGCAGGCACCCGGATTGGGCCCGTCATCTGTACTACCGAGGGACCTGAGCCGCGGGCCGCTACCCCGCAAGCACAACGACGGCGGGCGCCGGCTCCCGAAGGAACCGGCACCCGCCGTCGTCGTTGTTTCAGGCCTGCGGCAGCTCCGAAATCCAGCCGCCGCGATGAAACCCGGCCTAGGTGCTGACGATCTCCGTCGCCGGGCCGACTTCGCGGGCGGCACCCTTGTGCAGCAGTGCCTGGACAATCCGGGCCACGGGCCGCATGGACTCGTCGACCTCCAGCTGCACCGGGTACTTGTAGGTCAGCAGCGCCAGCAGCGATTCCAGCGCCGCCTCCTGCTCTGACTGCTCCAGCTCGGGATCGTAGCCGAGGAACACATCGGCCGGCTCGTCCGTGCGGTTCTTCGTATAGCTCACGGCAAAGGCGGCGATCTTCCCGCCCTGCGCCTTGGGCGCATCCCGCAGCACGACGGCGCCGGCGGCACCGGTGGCGTCGTTGAGCAGCATCTGCTGCGCGCGCCCCAGCGTCATCTCGGACCGGTCCCAGCCGTGCACGGCGTTGTAGAACGCCACCACGGCCTGCGTCAGTTCCACCGAGCCGGTGGCCGCCTCGTCCAGCTGCGGACCGGAGTCGTCGTTGAACACGGGCAGGCTGATCCGGCCCGGCTCCACTACGACCACGCGGGAGCGCTGGATCCGGGAGAAACCGGCCGCCGCGGCAAACGCGGCGCCGGACGAGCCCGGCTCCACCTTCGCGCGCATGGCGGTGACGCCCGACGGCGCCATTTCGGCTTCACCCCGCAGCATGGCCAGCAGGGTGGAGCCGAGGCCGGCGCGCCGGTTCTCCCGGGCCACCTCCACGTACACCCACAGCCGGTCCGGATGCAGCGAGGTTTCGTAGACGACGCCGGCAGCCACCGGAATGTCGTCGTCCTCGGCCACGATGCACCGGCTCCACGGCTCGTCCGAGGACGGGCGGAGCACGGCACGGAACTGTCCGGCCTGCACGGTTTCCGGGTCGCCCCAGAGCTCGTTCAGGGCCAGGTCGTCATCTTCACGCCAGGGGCGGAACGTCAATGCCATTACGCGCCAATCAGCCTTTCCGCGAGGTAGCCCTCGACCTTGTCCAGACTCACCCGCTCCTGCGCCATGGAGTCGCGCTCGCGCACGGTCACGGCCTGGTCTTCGAGGGTGTCGAAGTCCACGGTGATGCAGAACGGGGTGCCGATTTCGTCCTGGCGGCGGTAGCGGCGGCCAATGGCGCCGGCGTCGTCGAAGTCGATGTTCCAGCTGCGGCGCAGCTGCGCGGCGAGGTCCTTGGCCTTCGGCGAGAGGTCCTCGTTGCGGCTCAGCGGCAGGACGGCGGCCTTGACCGGGGCCAGGCGCGGATCCAGCTTCAGGACCGTGCGCTTGTCGACGCCGCCCTTGGCGTTGGGGGCCTCGTCCTCGGTGTAGGAATCCACCAGGAACGCCATGAAGGAACGGGTCAGGCCGGCGGCGGGCTCAATCACGTACGGCGTGAAGCGCTCGTTGGTGGCCTGGTTGAAGTAGCTCAGGTCGGTGCCGGAGTGCTTGGAGTGCGTGCCGAGGTCGAAGTCGGTGCGGTTGGCGACGCCCTCCAGCTCGCCCCACTCGGAACCGGCGAAGCCGAAGCGGTATTCAACGTCGGTGGTGCCCTTGGAGTAGTGGCTCAGCTTTTCCTTCGGGTGTTCGAAGAGGCGCAGGTTTTCCGGATCGATGCCCAGGCCGGTGTACCAGTTGAACCGGTTTTCGATCCAGTACTTGTGCCATTCCTCGTCGGTGCCCGGCTCGACGAAGAACTCCATTTCCATCTGCTCGAACTCGCGGGTGCGGAAGATGAAGTTGCCCGGCGTGATTTCGTTGCGGAAGCTCTTGCCGATCTGGCCGATGCCGAACGGCGGCTTCTTGCGCGAGGTGGTCAGCACGTTGTTGAAGTTCACGAAGATGCCCTGAGCGGTTTCCGGGCGCAGGTAGTGCATGCCCTCTTCGTTGGCGACCGGACCCAGGAAGGTCTTGAGCAGGCCGGAGAATTCCTGCGGCTCGGTCCACTGGCCCTTGGTCCCGCAGTTGACGCAGGCAATGTCGGCCAGGCCGTTTTCCGGCGCGTGGCCCTTCTTCTCCTCGTAGGCCTCTTCGAGGTGGTCTGCGCGGTAGCGCTTGTGGCAGCTCAGGCACTCGACCAGCGGGTCGGAGAAGACCTCGACGTGGCCGGAGGCCTCCCAGACCTGGCGCGGCAGGATGACGGCGGAATCCAGCCCGACGACGTCGTCGCGGCCGCGGACCATGTGCTGCCACCACTGCTTCTTGATGTTTTCCTTGAGCTCGACGCCGAGGGGTCCGTAGTCCCAAGCGGAGCGGGACCCGCCGTAAATCTCACCCGACTGGAAGACGAACCCCCGGCGCTTGGCGAGGGAGATGATCGGATCCAGCTTGGATTTGGTCGAAGCCATGGAATGGTACCGCCGTTCTTTCGTGTTTACAGGGCCGCTGGGTGCGGTCCGCTCATGGTCCCGTCCGCGGTATGCACCGGCAGGTTGCACGGTGAGGGACTGCGGAGGGCAAAAGCTACAACTACCAGCTTAAGGTGAGCGCGGCGAAAGCCGGCTATCGGCGCACTTTGCGCCGGCTCCACGGCAGGGTGGCCAGCACCATGGCGGCCAGGGTCAGGGCGGTCCCGGCGATGGTGGCGGCGCCGACGCCGGATCCCGCCGCGGGCAGCACCGCGTCCAGCAGCAGCGAGCCGATCAGCTGCCCGCAGATCATGCCCAGGCCGGTCAGCAGCACCCCCAGATGGCGGACCAGCATGGCGCCCAGCCCGACATAGCAAACGCCCAGCGGGCCGCCCAGGTACAGATACCATTCCGTCGGCAGGGCACCGCCGAAACCCCACAGGGCCGACTTGACCAGCCAGCAGATCAGGAGGACCGCGGTGCCGACCACCAGGTTCACCAGAGTGGCGGTCAGCGAAGTGCCGTACTGAACGCTGGTGGTGCCGTTCATCGCCTGCTGGAAACTGATCAGCATTCCTGCGGTCAGGGGCAGCAGGACCGGGAGCAGCAGGTCAGCCGGCGATCCGCCGTCGAGCTTCGGGCTCAGCGCCCAGGCGACGGCGGCGATGGTCAGGACCGCGCCCGCCGCGCGCGCCGCAGTCACCGGTTTGCGCCCGGCCGGGCCCATGCCGATCCGGTCCACCAGCAGCCCGGTCAGGGTCTGCCCCGCCACGGTGGCGACGGTGAAGACAGCAACGCCCAGCAGGCCCACCGTCAGGGACTGGGTGAGGACGAAGTAGCCGCCAATGCCGCCGGCGAGGACATACCAGCGGGGAAAACGGCGCTCGCGCAGGGCCGGAAGGAACTGGCGGGCACCGGCCCGGCCGGAGGGCAGCAGGACGGTCACCAGCCCGATACAGACCAGCCCGACGGCGATGCTGGCCAGGGCGGCCCCCAGGCTGTCATTCATCCGGGCGCCGAGCGCGCCGTTGGCGCGGGCCTGCACGGGCACGGCCAGACCGGCCAGCAGGGCCAGCAGCAGGCCGGCGGCCAGGGGCAGACGGGAGGCTCCGGCCATCCGGGGCAGCGTTGCGGCAGTCACGCCATCAGCCTAGGGGTGAGCCGCACCGAAGCCGCATTGTTGCGGGCCGTCCGGGCGCAGCGGCGGCCGCCTCAGCGGCGGCGCCTCAGCGGCGGCGCAGGACGCCCGGCATGTTCCAGGGCAGGGTGGCGATCACGATTGCGGCCAGTGTCAGCAGGGTGCCCAGGACGGTGGCCGCCACCACCACGCTGCCGGGCGCGGGCAGGAAAATATCGAGCAGGAGTGACCCGACCAGCTGGCCGCCGATCATGCCCAGACTGGTCAGCAGCACACCCAGGCTGCGCACCAGCAGGGCACTCAGCCCGATGAACACGCAGCCCAGCGGTCCGCCCAGATACAGGTACCACTCCCCCGGCAGCGGCTCACCGAAACCGGACACTGCCACCTTGGCCAGCCAGAACAGCAGCAGGACCGCGGAACCGGCGATGAAGTTGACCAGGGTGGCGGTGATGGGCGTGCCGTAGTGCATGCCGGTGGTGCCGTTCATCGCCTGCTGGAAGCTCATCAGCATGCCGGCCGTCAGCGGCAGCAGCACCGGGAGCAGCAGCTCCGAGGCCGCCGAGGCTCCGCTGAGTTTGGGGCTCACCGCCCAGGCGACGGCGGCTATGGTCAGCACCGCGCCGACCACGCGCATCACCGTCAGCGCCTTCTTTCCGGCCGGGCCGATGCCCAGGCGGTCCACCACCAGCCCGGTCATGGTCTGGCCGGCGACGGCGGCCACCGTGAAGACGGCAACCCCCAGGACGGCGACGGTCAGGGTCTGGGAGAGCACAAAGTAGCCGCCGATGGCACCGGCCAGCACGTAGTAGCGCGGAAAGCGCCGCTCCCGCAGGGCCGGGAGCAGCTGGGCGGCGCCGGCGCGTCCGCGCGGCAGCACCGCGGAAATGATGATCATGACCACCA
Source organism: Arthrobacter sp. zg-Y820 (assembly GCF_030142155.1). GTDB lineage: Bacteria > Actinomycetota > Actinomycetes > Actinomycetales > Micrococcaceae > Arthrobacter_B. Next base: position 1,163,255 of record NZ_CP126247.1, on the reverse strand, counting down.
ACCCCACGGTGAAGCTGACCAGGGCGGCGGCCAGCCCGTCGTTGAGTTCCTCGCGCAGGGCACCGTTCACCCGGGCCTGGGCAGGAATGGCCGTCCCGGCCAGGACAGCGAGGGGAAGACCGATCAGGGGATTGATTCGCACAGCATTTGGCACGCACCAACCCTACGGCAGGACCAAGCCGCTGCCGGAATCGGCGACGGACATTGTCGGGCAGAATGGAGGTATGAGTTCTATTGACCCCCAAGACCTTCCCATCCGCGACGACATGATCCGCCTGGGGCAGCTGCTCAAGCTGGCCAGCCTGGCCGAAGACGGCATCCAGGCCAAGCAATTCATCGAAGACGGCCTGGTGAAAGTCAACGACGCGATCGAGGAACGCCGCGGCCGCCAGCTGCACCCCGGCGACATCGTCTCGGTCAACGGTGAAGCGATCCGCATCGTTAAAGAGGGCTGATTACCGCCGTCTGAGCGGGTTGAGGCTCGGGCCGGCGGAAGCCTCAGCCCTTGAGCACCAGATGGGTGAGGAACTCCTTCACATGCCCGAGTTCCTGCATGTTGATCCCGTGCCCCATGTTCGAGTACAGAATCTTGGTCAGCGCGGTGTGCTCGTTGAGCCAGGCGTGGGTGAACTCGATGCGCGGCGCATCGATCACCGGATCGGCCTGGTCCCGGCCCCAGAAGAACGGCACGCCGCCGGCGGCGAGGTCGTCGTCGGAGAAGAACGGATTGCCCTCCGACGGCACCACGAACCCGGAAAGCCCGACGACGGCGGCAAAGTCGGCGGGGCGGTGCCGCAGCAGCGTGCTCGCCACTGCCATGCCCATCGAGAAGCCCAGCAGCGAGACGCTGCTGTGCTCGCCCCGGACACTGTCCAGCCAGTCGGAGACATCGCGCACGGCATCCACCACGCGCTGCACGGAGAAATCACCGTCGCTCATGAGCGGGAACCAGGTGTAACCCGGGCCCTGGGCCTGCGGTGCACGGACCGAGACGATCGTGAACTCGGAGGGCAGATAGTCCGCCAACCCCATCAAGTCTTCCTCGTTGGCGAGGTAGCCGTGGAAGAGGACGAGCAGCGGCGTTCCGGCACGCTCGGCTTCCGGCTTGGACCAAAGGACAGTGGGATTCCAGGGAGCTGTTGTAGGCATGACATTCATTTTGGCACGGCCGCTTCCGGAACCTACGGTCGCGTAGCCGGGGTCCCGCTTGGCAGGATGGAGCCGTGACTTCTCCATCGCATCCTCAGGACAGCTTCCTTCCCTCGTCGACGGCAGCCGCCGCGGCCGCCATTGCAGCAGCGCCAAGCGCCCGGGTGAACGATCCCGGAACTGATCCGCTGAGCGTAGCCGAAGCTGATTCGCCGCACCCGTGGCACCGGTTTGTTGCCCTCGGAGATTCCTTCACCGAAGGGATTGGCGACCCGAATCCGGACAGCCCCGGCGGACATCGCGGCTGGGCTGACCGGGTGGCCGAGGAGCTGGCGCGCGACCGGGACAACTTCGCCTACGCCAACCTTGCCATCCGCGGACGGCTGCTGAACAAGATCATTGAAGAACAGCTGCAACCGGCGCTGGACCTGCGGCCGGACCTGGTGACCATCTGCGCCGGCGGCAACGACGTGATCCGCCCCGGCGGCGATCCGGACAAGCTCGCCGAAAAGATGGACGCGGCAATCGCCCGGCTGGCCGGCAGCGGGGCCACGGTGGTCCTCTTCACCGGCCCGGACCTGGGCACCACCCCGGTGCTCGGCAGCGTCCGGGCACGGGTGGCCGTCTACAACGAAAACCTCCGGACCATCGCCGCCCGCCGCGACGTCGTGATCGCGGACATGTGGGCGCTGCGTGAGCTGAGCAACCGGGAAATGTGGGCACCGGACCGGCTGCACTTTTCACCGCTGGGCCATCACACCATTGCGATGATGGTGCTGGACACGCTCGCCGTCGCGCACACCCTGGAGCCCTCGGAACCGAAACCGCTGCAGGCCAAGAACTGGCGGACGGCCCGCACCGAGGATCTTTCTTGGGCCCGCGAGTACTTCATGCCGTGGGTGGTGCGCCGGGTCCGCCACCGGTCCTCCGGCGACGGAATTGCCGCCAAGCGTCCCGACGCCGGACCGATGTTCGGCGGGCAGGGCATGCCGCCGGGTTCGGCGGACTGACCGGCCTCGGCCAGGATCAAAACCGACGAGGGCGTCGTCAGCTAATACTGGACCGATCCACTTGCAGCCGACGAAGCAGGCGGCAGCCAGCCAGTTCGGCACTCGCTGTTGGGCTGAGCCTTCAAAAGTCGGAAGAGTGACTCAAAGGTTGAGAGGAAGGCTAACTACTCCCCTACCTCATCTATTTCAACAAATCGTTTGAAGACTTCGGCAGGGCTGAGAATGACGAGTTCATCCAATAACTGGACGGACGTGCCATTCGAATCTCCGTCCCGCACGGGGGCCATACCGCCGTTCAGGCCCACCTGAATTAGGGCAGAAGCACGACGAGAAGACTGCCTACCATCAGACGCGGTGGAGTCTTGCTTACCCCAGATATTCTGAACACGGGTTATGCGCGTTCCAGATCGTTTGACCTGGTCATCAACATCTTCGGCCCTAACATAGCCCACAATAAGTTGCTGGAGATAGGCGTCCATATCCATCCCATCTATGAGTTTCTCATCAAGATCTTGAATAAGACGGTGCGCAGCACGAATAAGAGCGGTTATCTCCTTGAAGGTCGGCGCCTCGGGTTCTGCCTTTTCTGCATGCTCGATCAGGCGAACAACATCAAGGCCCTGATACCCTTCACGTATTGACTCCGCGTCTTTCATCAACGCTTTCACGTGGAGGGATGCAACGCGATTTCTTGGCTTGTAGTGCGTCACACGGTTTCGCCAGACAAGGGCTACCTGAGTGAGATAGTACGCGTCGCTCTCAGATAGATTTGCGTGTTGCGAAACTATCTGCAACCTGTCACTGACGCCAGTCTTGTCGTTACTTCGTGCTGACTCGATCTTGTCACGCAAAGACTGCGGGAACAGAGAAGGCTCCTCCAGCCCAGTTCGTAAGTAAGCATCAACAGCGTCACAAAGCCAGATAAGCGTCGCCTTTATCGCAAAATCTCGACTCCGACGACTAGATGCCTGCTTATCCTTTGGGCTCCACGACGTCCGAAATTTGCCGGGCAACGTGGCTACGCCCCGCTCAACGGCGTCGAGCCCTACACAGATCGTAATCAGAAAGTGGTTATTTTGACCAACCATCATCTTAAACAACTTGCGTCCGCGACTGCTCCTCAGAACTAACCCCATAGACATGTGCGCCAGGTGCGAGTTGAACGCACTTCTCCCGCTCTAAAGAGGCTCTTCAAAAATGCCGTTTGAAGGCGGGCGTCTTACCAATTGACCTCTGGCGCTATCGGTATCTTACACTGTCTCAAGCGCGAGGTGAGGTGCCCTGAAATCTGCAAAATTTCTCCGTCAAAATGTTTGCATCGAAAATAGGTAGAAGTCCTTGCCAGTTCAGCCCGCTACTGCTTCTTCGGCCAGCCGGATGAGGGCGGCGAGATGGTCGGCCCAGTCCTCCGTGTGGATCCGGGCCACCTCCTCGCCGGCTGTCAGGATGCCGAGGCCGCTTTCGGTGATCACGACATCGGTGTAGTCCGTTTCCGCGTCCGGCCCGGGTACGGCATCGAGCAGGAAGCTCACGACGGTGTGGGCGTTCCAGCCGGGTTTGGTCCAGCGGAAGGACAGAAGCCGATCCCGGGCCACGGCCAGCACAGTTCCCGTCGCCCGCTGCTCGGCCCCGGGGACGCCGCCCCCGACGCCGGCAACGCCGCCACCAACGAAGCCGCCGCCGTCGTCGTCATCGCCGCCGCCACCACCGCCGTCGTACCCGGCGCCGTGCGGGTGCTCCGCCGGACGCTCGGTGAGCGGAGCTCCGGGGCTGGCGGTGAAGTCCATTTCCGGCCACCACACGGCCCGGTTGTCCACCAGCGCGTGCCAGAGGTCCGCCGGGGCACACTGGGCCTGGGCCGACACCCGGATCGAATCACCCATGACGTTGCTCTTCCATGACACCCTGTTCTGCCATGGCCGGCCCGGCTTGGCAAGAGCAGTGCGCCCCGCGGGATCAGGCCGGCCCGAAGAACCGCTGGCGCAGCGGCACTCCAAGCTGCTCGACGTCGGTCAGGAACCCGTCGTGGCCGATGGGAGCGGAAATCATGTGCACCGTTGTGTCTCCGGGCAAGGCCGCGGCCAGAACCTCGGATTGCTGCGGAAAGTAGAGCCGGTCCGAGTCCACGGCGGCAATGAAGAACTCGGCGGTGACGCCGGCCAGGGCCTGCTCCAGCGGTCCGCGGCCGCGGGCGACGTCGTGGCTCATCAGTGCTTCGGTCAGCACCAGGTAGCTGTTGGCGTCGAACCGGTCCACGAGCTTCCGGGCCTGATGGTCCAGGTAGCTCTCCACGGCATAGCGTCCCCGGCCCGCCGACAGGGCAGATCCCAACGGATCCTCCTGCGGCTGCGGTTCATGCCCGAAACGGTATTCCAGTTCCGGCTCCGAGCGGTAGGTGATGTGCGCGATGCGCCGGGCCAGGCCCAGCCCGGCCGCCGGCGTCCTGCCGTTGTAGTAATCACCGCCGTTGAAATGCGGATCCAGCCGGATGGCTTCGAGCTGCGCCTGGCCAAAGGCAATCTGTTCCGCGGAGCTGGCCGCCGTGCACGCGATCACGGCGCAGCGCCGCACCCGGGCGGGTTCGGTGACGGCCCACTCCAGGGCCCGCGCCCCGCCGAGCGAGCCGCCCAGCACCGTGTGCCAGCTCCGGATGCCGAGCAGGTCCGCCAGCCGCGCCTCGGCGCGGACCGAGTCGCGGACCGTGACAAACGGAAAGCGCGAGCCCCAGGGCAGGCCCTGCGGATCAGCCGAGGACGGCCCGGTGGATCCGTAACAGCCGCCGAGCATGTTGATCGAGACGACGTAAAACCGGTTGGTGTCGACGGTTTTTCCGGGACCCACCAGGGTGTCCCACCAGCCGTCCTCCTCGGAATCCCCCCGGGCCACGTGGGTGCTGCCGGTGAGGGCGTGGCAGATCAGGACGGCGTTGGAGGCGTCGTCGTTCAGCTGCCCCCACGTCTCATAGGCGAGGGAAACCTGGGGCAGGCGCCCGCCGGTTTCCAGCTCCAGGCTACCGATCTTGGCGTGGAGCAGCACCCCGTCCGGGGCCGGGGTGGGGTGCTGCGGCGCCGTCGGAACGCTCAACGGCGCAGCCGAATCGGACGCGGTGGAACCGGAAAGGACGGTGTTCCGGGGTGAAGGCACTGCCACGCTAACCGCTACGCTCCCTTGGCGGCGCGGAAGCCGGCGTCGAGGTCGGCGATGATGTCATCAACGTGCTCAATCCCCACCGACAGCCGGACCAGTCCGGGGCTGACACCGGCAGCGAGCTGCGCCTCGGCCCCGAGCTGGCTGTGCGTGGTCGACGCCGGATGGATCACCAACGAGCGCACGTCGCCCACGTTGGCCACATGGGAGTGCAGCTCGAGGGCATCCACGAAGCGCTTCCCCGCCTCAATGCCGCCGGTGATGTCGAAGGAAACAATGGCACCGGTGCCGCGCGGCCCGTACTTGCGCCCGCGTTCGTACCACGGGCTGGATTCCAGGCCGGCGTACGCGACGGAGATGACGTCGTCGTGCGCTTCGAGCCAGTTCGCGACGGCCACGGCGTTGGCGACGTGACGGTCCATCCGCAGGCTCAGCGTCTCCAGGCCCTGGGCAATCAGGAACGCGTTGAACGGGGAGACGGCCGGTCCGAGGTCGCGGAGCAGCTGCACCCGGGCCTTGAGGATGTAGGCGAGGTTGGCGCCCAAAAGGCCGTTGGCGCCGAGGTCGCGGGCGTAGACCAGCCCGTTGTAGCTCTCATCCGGGGTGTTGAAGCCGGGGAATTTCTCCGGATCGGCGCCGAAGTCGAAGTTGCCCGAATCCACGATGACGCCGGCGATCGAGTTGCCGTGCCCGCCCAGGTACTTCGTGGCCGAGTGCACCACGATGTCCGCACCCCATTCGATGGGCCGGATCAGGTAGGGCGTGGAGAGCGTGTTGTCCACGATCAGCGGCACTCCGGCCTCGTGCGCGACGGCGCTGATGCCTTCGAGGTCCAGCACGTCCTGGCGCGGGTTGGAGACCACTTCCCCGAAGAAGGCCTTGGTGTTGGGCTGCACGGCGGCGCGCCACTGCTCCAGGTTGTCCGGATCCGCCACGAACGTCACGGCGATGCCGAACTTTTTCAGGGTGTGCTTGAACAGGTTGTAGGTGCCGCCGTACAGGCTGGGGCTGGCGACGATGTGGTCTCCGGCCTCGGCCAGATTGAGGATCGCGACGGTCTCCGCGGCCTGCCCGGACGCGAGCAGCAGCGCCCCGAGCCCACCCTCCAGGGAAGCGATGCGCTTTTCCACCGCTTCCTGGGTGGGGTTGCCGATGCGGGTGTAGATCGGCTCCAGCTCAGCCAGCGCAAACCGGTTGGCCGCAGCCTCGGCGCTGGGAAAGACGAACGAGGTGGTTTGGTAGATGGGCAGCGCGCGGGCGCCGGTGACGGCGTCGGGCTCCTGTCCCACATGGATCTGACGGGTTTCGAATGACCAGTTTCCTGACATGGCGTGCTCCCTATACCAGGGGCCGCACCGAGACTTCCGGCCCCGAAGGTAGCCGGCAGCCACGTGTGACCCGCGCTTGCCGTACGTCCTCTGACGTACAGCCAGGTCTTCACCCGGGGCACCCCACCGCGGTTGGAGGGTTGCCGGCCAGCAAGCCGGGGCTATCTGCTGGCACTCATGACCTATTCCCCCAATGAAAACGGATAACCCCGAAGCCCGCAACCTCTGTGACGGATCATTTCCCTGCGGGTTCGGGTGGCCGTGCCGGATGCGGGACAGGATCAAGAATTAGGGCATCCGCAGCACTCCCGTGGTCCGGCACCGGGCGCAGGATGAGGCCGCCGGCGGAACATCTGCAGCTCAAACCTGCCCATTTGACGACTTAGGCCAGCCTTGGTCGTGAGGTCGGTCACAACGTGCCATTATGGGCCGCATGCGCTTGGACCATGTTTCTTATGCCTGTGAATCCGACGGTCTTTTGGCCACTACCGAGAGGATTGCTTCCGCTCTGGGAGCGGACTTCGTCAAGGGCGGTGTGCATCCTCGCTTCGGCACCCGCAACATGATTCTCCCCCTGGCCAACCACCAATATGTCGAGGTGGTCGAGGCCCTGAACCATCCGGTGTCGGACAAGGCGCCCTTCGGCCAGGCCGTGCGCCAGCGCTCCGAATGCGGCGGCGGCTGGATGGGCTGGTGCGTAGCCGTGGACGACCTTTCACCCTTTGAAGCGCGTCTGGGCCGCGAGTCGGTGCCCGGAAACCGGAAGTTTCCCGACGGCCAGGAACTGACCTGGCAGCAGATCGGCATCAACGGCCTGATCGCCGACCCCCAGGTGCCGTACATGCTGCGCTGGGACGACGGCACCGAGCCGCTGCACCCTTCGGCCGCCCTGCCCGGCATGCCGGGCTCCGTGAAGCTGGACTCGCTGACCATCGCCGGGTCGGCCGAGCGCGTGACCCAGTGGCTGGGCACCCCGGTCGAGGAACCGCTGGAAAATGTGGGCGTGACCTGGATTTCGCCCAAGGGAACCCCCGGCATCATGTCCGTCACCTTCAACACGGCCAACGGTTCAGTCGAGATCTAGTTCTCCTGATCCCTCCGCTGCGCAATGGCGGGATTCTCCCTAACCGGAGGGTTGTCCACAACGGGGAGTCCTGCCCTCGCGGGCCGTCCGCCGCCCGTCCAGCCTTGAGGCATGGACCCTGCACTCATATTCTCAGCCGCTGCCGCAGCCCACGGTACGGACCGGCGTTCCCTGGCGCTGAGGTGCCGATCGGGCAAACTTGTCCGACTCCGGCCCGGTGTCTACATTCAGGCGGACGACTGGCTGAACCTGCCTCCTTGGGAGCGGGAGCGGGCACGTATCCGGGCCGCCGTGGAACAGGTACCGGGGCAGCGCATCCTTATCCAACAATCCGCGGCAGTTATTTGGGGATTGCCCGTGATTGGGAAATCGCCCGAAGTACTGTTGCTGGCCGTTCATCCCACGCATGGCAGGCGCCGCGGGGATCTCCGCTGGGCTGAGCGCCGGCTGCTGGAACCTGTCACCACGTGGGACGGGGTCCCCCTGACGTCCCGAGCACACACCGTCCTGGACATGGCTGCCTATCTGAACTTTGAACGTGCAGTCCCGGCCATGGACCATGTGCTGCGGCCGGATCCCGTTCGCAGTCTTCCCGGTCTGAGGAAAGAGCACCTTCGGGAGTTGGCGGAGCAGCTGCCTGGCCGCACCAAACGGCTCCGGGCTCAGCGGGTTATCGACTTCGCGCAGGTGCTCTCCGAGTCAGCCGGTGAGTCCTATTCGCGGGCTGTGCTGCATCTGCATGGTTTCCCGGAGCCTGAGCTCCAGCACGGATTCGACACCTCGTCAGGCCGGTTCCGTACCGACTTCTACTGGCCCGAGCACAGGCTCGCCGGGGAGTTCGACGGCGCAGTGAAATACGGACGCGGCAAAGAGAGCCGTGCACCGGCGTGGGACACGCTCGTCCGGGAGAAACGCCGGGAAGACGCTATTCGGGCCACCGGCGTGGGATTTGTCCGCTGGTCTTGGAATGACATCACCCGGCCACCCCAACACCCGGAGGGTTTGGTGCAGCGTCTGGTCCGGGCTGGACTGCCCCAATCCCGCCACCGCTGATTCCCTCCGCTTTGTGGCATTCCCTCCGCTGCGCAGCGGAGGGAACGCCACAGGCCGGAGGGTTTCGTCCGAGGCCCGGATCTCCCGCCCGCCGATCCGGCCGGCTAGCCCCGACCGGCCCCAGCAGCCCCAGCCGCCCTGATCAGCCGCTCGTTGAGCCCGCGGACCGTTCCGGCGTCGATCTTCACCACGCGCCGGTCATAGGTGAGCAGCCCGTTCACCTCGTCCTCCACATCGGTGAGCTGGGTGTACACGGTGGCGGCCAGGCCCTCTTCCACCGCGGGTTCGATCTGCTTCCGGTGCAGCTTTGCGTAGGCCTTCCGCAGGGCGTCCCGGGTCTTGAACCGCCGGTAGCCGAACTCCTTGTCGTTGAAGGTGTGGCCCGGCACGCGCAGACTGTATCCGCCGTATTCGGAGAGCACGACGGCGCGTCCGTCCCGCAGCCAGCCCTTGCGCAGCCGAAACGGCACAAAGTACACGTGCACGCTCTTGAGGTCTCCCCCGCCCTGGTCATGCCAGCCGCTGGCATGGTCGATGCTCCGCGTGGGATCCAGCCCGCGCAGCAGCTGCGTGGCGGCGTTGGCGTCGAACTGGCCCCAGCCTTCGTTGAACGGCACCCAGACCGCTATTGAGGTGCAGTTGCGCAGCAGTTCAACCGTCCCGCGCAGCTCGGCACGGAACTCCGCCCGGCCCTGCTCATCCGCACGCCCGAAAGCTGCGTAATCGCCGTCGTCGCGGTGCGGCATCCCCACGGCAGGGGCGGTCACGACGGCGTGCCGGTATGAGCGGCCGCCGTTGACCAGGTCCTGCCAGACCAGCATGCCCAGCCGGTCGCAGTGGTAATACCAGCGCAGCGGTTCGATCTTGATGTGCTTGCGCAGCATCGTGAAGCCAAGATCCTTGGCGGCTTCAATGTCGTAGGCCAGTGCCTCGTCGGACGGCGCCGTGTACAGCCCGTCCGGCCAGTACCCCTGGTCCAGCAGCCCGGCGTGGAAGTACGGGCGCCCGTTGAGCAGCAGCCGGGTGTGCCCGGCAGCATCCGGCCCCGTGCCGAAGGTCCGCAGCCCGGTGTAGCTGCGCACGCTGTCGATCTCCGCGCCGCCGGATCCGGCGAGCAGGCGCACCGACACGTCATAGAGAAAGGGATCCTCCGGCGTCCACAGGTGCGGATCCGGCACCGGAATCCGCACCGGCTTTCCGGGCACGACGACGGCGTCCGCCACAGTGCGCCCGCCGGAGGACACGGTGATCGCCGCCCGCAGGTCGCCGTGACCGCTGGACAAGCCGCCGGCTGAGGCGCTGGCTGAGGCGGCGGACGAGGCGCCGGCCGAGGCGCCGGCCGAGGCGCCGGCTGAGGCGCCGGTCCCGGCCGAGCCGGTCCCGCCGCCGTCGAGCAGCACGGTGACCGAGACGGATTCCAGGTCCGGCACCAGGACCAGCTGTGAAATGCTCGTGCGCGGCACCGATTCCAGCCACACCGTCTGCCAGATCCCGGACTGCGCGGTGTACCAAATGCCGCCCCGGTCCAGGGTCTGCTTGCCCCGGCTGGCGTAACCGGTGTCGCTGATGTCCCGGACCCGGACCACGAGCTCGTGTGCGGAATCCCCGGAATGTCCGGAATCCCCGGAATCCCCGGTATCGCCGGTCCCGCCGGAATCCATCGACCCGTCGGCGTCCCCGCTGCCGGCGGCCAGCGCATCGGTGATGTCCAGGGAAAAGGGAAGGTAGCCGCCGTCGTGCCCTCCCACGTCGATCCCGTTGACGGTGACGGTGCAGCTCTGGTCCATGGCCCCGAAATGCAGCAGCACGCGCTCCCCCGCGAAGCCGGCGGGCAGCCGGAGCGTCCGCCGGTACCAAAGGAACTGCTGGGGCTGAAGCTGGCGGTTCACGCCGGAGAGCGGCGCCTCGGGCGAGAACGGAACCAGGATCTCCCCGTCCCATTCGCCGTCGGCCGGCGGCTGTTCGCGGCGTGCCGAGGTGATGGCGTATTGCCAGTAGCCGTTGAGGTTCAGGTAGCTGTCCCGGACCAGCTGGGGACGGGGATAGTCCTGCAGCACGGAGTCCGGATCGAGGTCCGCTCCCCAGCGGGTTGTCAGAGTCACGAAGCGGTTTCTTCCTGCTGGTTGGTGGATGCGCCCACGTCGTCCGGTTCCGGTGCAGCACGGTATTCCTCGGCCAGGAGTCCCATCAGGATCTGGTCCTGGAAGCTGCCGCGGTGGAAGACGGCGGCGCGGCGGCAACCTTCGATGGTGAACCCGAGGGAGGAGTACAGCCGGATTGCCCTGTCGTTGTAGGACCATGTCTGCAATTCCACCTTATGGGCGCCGAGTTCATCGAAGGCCAGGCGGAGAGCCAGCTGCAGCGCTTCCCGGCCGATGCCCCGGCCCTGGAAATCCGGGCCGATGATGATGGCCATGGTGGCGATGCGTTCCGGTACCGACAATCCCCACGCGCTGACGTGCCCGGCCAGTGCGCCGTCCGCATCAATGATGCTGTAGCCGAATCCCGATGGCGCGTCGTTCTTGCTCCAGGCGGCGAACATTGACGCGAGGGCTTCCGGAGGACGCAGAGTTGTCCGCTCCTGCTGCAGCACCGATTGGAACGGGTTGTTCCACCAGGAACACAGTTCCGGAAGGTCGGCGTCCTGCAGTTCGCGGAAACGGATGTGCCGGCCCGAAAACAGGGTGCCCGACCACAACTGCAGGGCGTGGAAGTCAGTTGTCTGCGCCGATTCGCTCATCCGGAGATCCTAGCGCGGCGGGCGGCCCGGGCCCCGGCGGCACGAGGGGTCAGTCGCCGATGCCGATCGCCGAACCGAACAGGGCAAACCCGACAAAGCCGGCGATGTCCACCAGCGCGTGCGCGATCACCAGCGGCATCACCCGTTTCGTTTTGGTGTAGGCGTAGCCGAAGAGCAGTCCCATCAGGAAGTTCCCGATCCCGGGCCCGATCCCCTGGTACAGGTGGTAGCTGGCGCGGATCAGGGCGCTGGTGAGGATGATCGCCGGGGTGCCCCAGCCCAGCTGCCGCAGCCGGATAAAGAGGTAGCCCACCACAATGACCTCCTCCAGCACCGCATGCCGCAGCGCGGAGAGGATCAGCACCGGCAGGGTCCACCAGTAGGTGTCCAGCGCGGCAGGCACCAGCGCCGTGGTGATGCCCAGCGCCCGGCCCGCGGCGTACACGCCCAGGGTTCCGGCGCCGATGACGGCGGCCAGCCCGAAACCCAGCGCGAAGTCGCGCACCGGCTTGGCGAAGGTGAAGCCCAGGCGCCGGAACGCGCTCTTGCCCGGTTCGGTCAGCAGGAACAGCACCAGGGCCACCGGCAGCAGCGAGAAGAAGATCCCCAGCAGCTGATAGGTCAGATCGAACCAGGGGCTCTCGTCCAGCACCGGATTCAGGGTGGTTGTCTGCCCCTCCAGCGGGCCCTTGGAGGCCTTCTCCAGGAGTTCGACGACGGCGTACACCCCGGATCTGCCCAGCGACAGTCCCAGCACAATGAGGATTTCGAAGACGAGCATCTTCCGTGCCCGCGGATCCAGGGCTTCGGCGGGGGCGGAGGGGAAGGCGGCGCGCATGCCTCCCATTGTGCCGGATGCCGCCGGCTGTCCTCAGGAGCGGTCCGTTTCGTAGGTGACCTTGACCATGCCGGTCTTCTCGAAGCGCTGTTCGCGGAGCAGCCGCAGGCTCAGCCGCAGCCCGTCGGGAAACACCCGGGTGCCGGCGCCCACAGTCACGGGATAAATCATCAGGCTCACCATGTCCACCAGCCCCAGCCGGAAGGCGGCTGCGGTCACGGTGGGTCCTTCGATGAGGAGGTCGCCGGCCGTTTCGGCCTTCGCCCGGTCGATGGCTTCCACCGTGAGGTCGCGTTCCAACCGGGTGCGTTCCGTCCAGACGTCCTCCAGCGTCCGGGAAAAGACCACCTTCCGGGCCCGCTTCCAGACCTCGGCAAAGGCAGCCGATTCCGGCGACTGCGCGGCAAGGGAGGGATCGGTTTCCCAGCCCGCCATGCTCTCGTACATCCGCCGCCCGTACAGATGCGTCGTCACGCCGGCCAGGTCCGCGGTGACGTCCGCAACCATGGCTTCGTCCGGAACGGCCCAGGAGATCTCCCCGGAAGCATCATTGATGTACCCGTCCAGGGTGCAGGACAGCATGTAGATGATTTTTCCCATGGCACATTTCAACCCCGCGCTCGGACGGAGAACAAGTGTGGCGGCGTCGGTTGCCGGACCCGTGCGTCGGAATCGGGACCGGACCGCCGCGGCATCAGGTGCACACCGGTCAGCGGCGCACCTGAACCCCGGCCTTCCAGACGCTGCCGGTCAGCGGCATGCCCGGCCGGTAGGCCAGATGCGCGGCCGAGGGGGCGTTGAGCAGCTGCAGATCCGCCCGGTGCCCGACGGCGAGCGAGCCCACCGCCCGCTGTCCGTTCCGGTCCTTGCCGGTGTGCCTGCGAAGCGCCAGTGCACCGCCGAACGTCGCAGCCCGGACGGCTTCCTGCACGGTCAGTCCCATCTGCAGCACGGCGGTGGCGACGCAGAAGTTCATCGAGCTGGTGTTGGAGGTGCCCGGGTTGCAGTTCGAGGCCAGGGCCACCGGCACTCCGGCGTCCAGCAGCCGGCGGGCGTCGGCCAGCGGTGCGCGGGTGGAGAGGTCGCAGGCCGGCAGACAGGTCGCCACCGTGCCGGGCGTTCCGGGCCCGGAGTCCTCGGATCCGGATTCCCCGGCTCCGGCACCCGGATCCCGCCCGGACCAGGTCCCGGCGAGCGCCGCGACGTCGTCGTCGGACAGGTAGTTCACGTGGTCCACGCTGGCCGCTCCGAACTCCACGGCCAGCCGCACGCCGGCACCGTGGCCGAGCTGGTTGCCGTGCACCCGCAGCCCGAGGCCGGCGTCCCGGCAGGCGCGGAGCACCCGGCGTGACTGCTCCTCGGTGAAGGCGCCCTTTTCGCAGAAGACGTCCGCCCACTGCACATAGGGCAGCACGGCGGCGAGCATGTCCGTGCAGACCAGGTCGGTGTAGTCCTCGGCATCCGCGCCGTCGGGCACGAGGTGCGCGCCCAGGAAGGTGACCTGGTCCGCCACGGTGGAGGCGATCCGCGCGTGCCGCCGTTCCTCCTCCACGCTCAGCCCGTACCCGGTTTTGGTCTCCAGATAGGTGGTGCCGCCGGCGGCGGCCTCGGCAACCCGGGCCAGCAGCAGCCGGGTCAGGTCGTAGTCCGAGGCGGCACGCGTGGCCTCGGTGGTCACGGCAATCCCGCCGGCGGCGTAGGACTGCCCGGCCATCCGGGCCTCGAACTCGGCGCCGCGGTCCCCGGCGAAGACCAGGTGCGTGTGCGAATCCACCCAGCCGGGCAGCCCCGCCCGGCCTCCGGCGTCAACCACTGCTTCGGCGGCCGGGGCGTCCCGGGCGGCGCCGATCCAGCTGATCCGCTCCCCCTCGAAGACCACTGCCGCGTCGCGGAGCACGGCGGCCTGATCTCCCCGGGCATAGTCCTGCGTGGAGAGTTCGCCGATGTTGGTGATCAGGGTCGAAACCGGGCTCATGGCTGCGGGATTCCTTCGAAAGTGGTGTCGCGGGCGGCGTCGACCGCGGCGATGGCTGCGCTGAGCAGGGTGGCCGGGTCGCCCAGGGTGGCGTGCTTTCCGTTGCCGGCTATCACGCGCCCGCCGACGACGACGGCGATCACGTCCGCCGCGGTGGCGGTCAGCGCCAGCTGGCCGGGGCGGGAGCCGGCCGTGCGGACGCTGCGCGGATCCACGCTCATGAGGTCACAGACCTTTCCGGCTTCCAGCCCCGGGCTGGTCCGGCCCTGGGCGTGTGCTCCGGCGTCGGACGCTGCGGCGTGCAGGTCGGCGGGGGCGAAGCGGCCGCGCTCCCCCGAAGCCAGCCGCTCGCCGTGCTCCAGCGCGCGCATCTCCAGCCAGGGGTCGACGACGGCGTGCTGGTCGGTGCCCAGCGCGATCCGGGCGCCGGTCGCCCGCAGCCGTGCAGCCGTGCCGATGCCGTCGGCCAGATCGGCCTCGGTGGTGGGACACATGACGATGGTGGTCCCCGCATTCCCGAGGACGGTGATGTCCTCTTCGCTCAGATGGGTGGCGTGCACCGCCGAGAGCCGCGGGCGGATGAGCCCGTGCCGCTGCAGCAGCATGGTGGGCGTCAGGCCGGTGGCCCGCAGGCAGGCTTCGTTCTCGGCGGGTTGTTCGGAGAGGTGGATGTGCAGCGGCAGATCCGCCGGCAGGTTTGCGGCGATCACCGCCAGGTCAGCTTCCGGGACGCCGCGCACTGAGTGCAGCGCCGCCCCCACGCTGACCTGCGCCGGATCGAATTCAGCGGCGACCGCGGTCCGCAGCGACCCGAGCCGGTCCAGCCAAGCCGACGCATCCCGGTCGCCGAAGCGCTGCTGCTCGGCGGTCAGCGGGGTATCGAAGCCGCCTGCAAGGTAGCAGGTGTCCAGCAGGGTCAGCCGGATCCCGGCGGCGACGGCGGCCCGCGCCAGCGCCCGTTCCATGGCGTGCTCCCCGGATCCGTCGGCGCCGTAGGGGCTGCCGTCCGGCCGGTGGTGAACATAGTGGAACTCGGCGACGGAGCTGAACCCGGTGACCACCATCTCGGCAAACACCGCGGTGGCCAGCTGCTCGTACAGCTCCGGCGTCAGGGCGCCGGCCGCCTGGTACATCTGCTCCCGCCAGGTCCAGAAGCTGCCCGCGCCGCCGGCGTGGGTGCGCCCGCGCAGGATCCGGTGGAAGGCGTGCGAGTGCGCGTTCGACGCCGCCGGGAAGGTGACGCCGGGCAGCTGCAGGTCTCCCGGCTGCGGCTCGGTTCCCGGCGTGGCCGAGGTGACCGTGCCGGCGTCGTCAACCTCCAGCCGGACCCCGTCCGCCACGGCAGCGTTCACCCAGCCCTGCTCGCACCACAGGGTCCGGGTCACAGCAGGTCCTGCAGCACGTCGGCCAGGGCTTCCACGCCCAGCTGGGCGTCGCCGTCCTCGACGTACTCCTCCGGCGAATGGCTGATCCCCGACGGGTTCCGGACAAACAGCATGCCGGTCGGCACGCGGGCCGCCAGCACTCCGGCGTCGTGCCCCGCGCCGGTGGCGAGGACCGGAGCTCCGGGAACGGTGCGCGCGACGGACTGCTCGAGGGAACGCTGCAGGGCCGGGTCGAAGTGGACGGTGCCGGAGTAGGATTCCTCAGTCAGCTGTACGCTGCAGCCTTCAAACGCGGCGATCTTCTGGGCCTGGCCGTGGATCTTCTCCACCAGGGCGGCCGTCACGGCGTCGTCCGGGTGGCGGACATCGAGCCAGAGATCCACGCGCGAGGCAATGACGTTGGTGCCTCCGGGTACCGGTTCCAGCCGGCCCACCGTGGCGCGGGCACCGGACTGGGCGGAAGCGGTCTGCCGCACGGCCACGATCAGCTGGGCGGCGGCGACCATGGGGTCGGCGCGGTCTGCCATCAGGGTGGTGCCGGCATGGTTGCCCTGCCCGGAGATGGAAAACCGCCAGCGGCCGTGGCCCAGGACGGACCCGCCCACCGCGACCGCCGGACCGCGCCCGGCGGCGTCGGTGAACTCTTCGGTGTTCAGGCCGCGGCCCTGCTCCACGTGCAGTTCCACAAAATCGCCGATGGTGCCCAGCACGGTGTCGTCGCGGCCCATCGCATCGGGGTCTCTGCCGTTGGCACGGGAGACGTCGGCGAAGGTGTTGCCGTCGGCGTCGCGCAGGGCCAGCGCCTTGCGCGGATCGATCGTTCCGGCGAGCAGCCGGGAGCCGAGGCAGGCGACGCCGAACCGCGAACCTTCCTCCTCCGGGAACACCGCGACGGCGAGCGCACGGTTCCGGAACAGGCTGCCGCTGTTCTCCCGGGCCTGCAGGAGATCCACGGCGGCCAGGGCGCTGGCCACCCCGAGCGGGCCGTCAAAGGCGCCGCCGCCGGGAACGGAGTCAAGGTGGGAGCCGGTGACCAGGGCGCCCCGGCGCTCGGGTGATGTGGGGTCACTGCCGGGCAGGTCCCACCAGGCCCAGAGAATGCCGTTGCGGTCCGTTTCCACGGCCAGGTTCCTGCGGGCCGCCTCTGCGGCGAACCACTCCCGCAGCTCCAGTTCCGCAGCGGAATAGACCGGACGCGAATAGCCGCCGCGGCGGGCATCGCGGCCGGTGTCTTCGATGGCGGACAGGAGGGTGTTGACGCTCGATGTATTCACCATGTCTATGTTCCCACCAGCAGCCGGTTCCTAATCTTCTGCCATCGGATAGCCTTCGGCCATCGGAATGCGGATGCCGCGCTCGGCGGCGACGTCGGTGGCCCGCTGATAGCCGGCGTCGGCGTGGCGGACGACGCCGGTGCCCGGGTCGTTGGTCAGCAGCCGTTCCAGTTTCCGGGCAGCCAGTTCGGTTCCGTCGGCCACTGAAACCTGTCCGGCGTGGATGGAGCGGCCGATGCCGACCCCGCCGCCGTGATGGATGGAGACCCAGGTGGCGCCGGAGGCGGTGTTCAGCATGGCGTTCAGCAGCGGCCAGTCGGCGACGGCGTCGGAGCCGTCGGCCATGGCTTCGGTTTCCCGGTAGGGCGAAGCCACTGAACCGGAGTCCAGGTGGTCGCGGCCAATCACGATCGGCGCGCTAACCTTGCCCTCCGCCACGAGCCGGTTGAACAGCAGTCCGGCCTTGGCGCGGTCGCCGTAGCCCAGCCAGCAGATCCGGGCCGGCAGTCCCTCAAACTCGACGTGCTCGGCGGCGGCGTCGAACCAGCGATGCAGGCGGGCGTTGTCCGGAAAGAGTTCCTTGATGGCGGCGTCGGTGACCGCGATGTCCTGCGGGTCGCCGGAGAGCGCCACCCAGCGGAAGGGGCCCATACCCTCGCAGAACAGGGGGCGGATGTAGGCGGGCACGAAGCCCGGAAAGTCGAACGCACGGTCGTAGCCGCCCTGGCGAGCCTCATCCCGGATCGAGTTGCCGTAGTCGAAGACCTCGGCGCCGGCATCCTGGAAGCCGACCATGGCCGCCACCTGGCGGGCCATCGATTCACGCGCCTGCTTGGTGAATCCTTCGGGGTCGGCCGAGGCTGCCGCCTGCCACTGCTCCACCGGGATGCCTGCCGGCAGGTAGCTCAGCGGGTCGTGGGCGGAGGTCTGGTCGGTGACGATGTCCACGGTGATCTCGCCGGCGTTGTGCCGGCGCAGCAGTTCCTCGAACACCTCGGTGGCGTTGCCCACCAGGCCCACCGAGAGGGCGCGCCTTTCGGCCCGGGCGGCCATGACCTTGGCGACGGCGGTGTCCAGGTCGGTTTCCACCTCGTGCAGGTAGCGCTTGCCGGCGCGGCGGCGCAGGCGGGTCTCGTCGACGTCGACAATCAGCACCGCTCCCCCGTTCAGCGTCACGGCCAGCGGCTGCGCGCCGCCCATGCCGCCGCAGCCGCCGGTCAGCGTCAGGGTGCCGGCCAGGGTGGCGTTTTCGTCGTTGCAGAGTTTGCGGGCGACGGCGCCGAAGGTTTCGTAGGTGCCCTGCAGGATGCCCTGGGTGCCGATGTAGATCCACGAGCCGGCGGTCATCTGCCCGTACATCATGAGGCCCTCGGCCTCGAGCCGCCGGAACTCGGGCCAGGTGGCCCAGTCCCCCACCAGGTTCGAGTTGGCGAGCAGGACCCGCGGCGCCCATTCGTTGGTGCGGAACACGCCCACCGGTTTTCCGGACTGGACGAGCAGCGTCTCGTCATTCTCCAGCGTGGACAGGGTCCGGATGATCGCGTCGTAGGCCTCCCAGCTGCGGGCGGCCCGGCCGGTGCCGCCGTAGACCACCAGGTCCTCGGGGCGCTCGGCGACTTCGGCGTCCAGATTGTTCATCAGCATGCGCAGCGGAGCCTCGGTCTGCCAGCTCTTGGCGGTCAGCGAGGTGCCGCGCGGTGCCCGGATGCTGCGGGAAGGATCGGAGAAAGTAGCCATCTCCAGACCGTAACCGACGGTGTTCCGGAAAAGTGGCAGCGAACACGACGGGAATAGGAGTCGGAGATGCCCAGCGCCCAGGGCACTGTCCGGAACCCGGAACAGGTTGGAACCGGGCGTAGGATCAGCGGTGGCCTGAGAAATCCGCGACAACCGGGAGATGGAACCAACAGTGAGCGCAGAAACGTCAGTAACGCTGGGGACCGGCCCGCTGACCGAAGCGGAACTCGTCGCCGTCGCCCGGCAAGGGGCGGCAGTGGTGCTGTCCGCTGAGAGTGCTGCCGCCATGCAGTCCTCCCGGAGCGTCATCGAGGAACTGGCCGCTGATGACAAGCCCCATTACGGGGTGTCCACCGGGTTCGGTGCGCTGGCGGTGAAGCAGATCATTCCGGAACAGCGCCGGCAGCTGCAGCGCTCGCTGATCCGCAGCCACGCGGCGTCGTCGGGCGCCGAGGTGGACCGCGAGGTGATCCGCGCCCTGATGCTGAACCGGCTCTCCACCCTGGCCACCGGCCGCACGGGCGTCCGGCCCGTCGTCGCCCATGCCTATGCCGGGCTGCTGAATGCCGGGATCACGCCGGTGGTCGGCGAGTACGGCTCGCTGGGCTGCTCGGGCGACCTGGCGCCGCTTTCGCACTGCGCCCTGGCCCTGATGGGTGAGGGCAGCGTGCGCACGGCCGACGGCGAACTGACCCCGGCAGCGCAGGCCCTGGCCGCTGCCGGGCTGGAACCGGTGGAGCTGCAGGAGAAGGAGGGCCTGGCCCTGATCAACGGAACCGACGGCATGCTGGGCATGCTCACCCTGGCCATCGCCGACCTGCGCCGGCTGCTGGCCACCGCGGATCTGGCCGCGGCAATGAGCGTGGAGGGACTGCTGGGTTCCGACGCCGTGTTTGCCGCGGATTTGCAGGCCCTGCGCCCGCAGCCCGGCCAGGCCGAGTCGGCGGCGAACATCCGAGCGGTACTGGCCGGGTCGGTGCTGATCGAAGAACAGAAAACCGGCGGCTTCACCCGGGTGCAGGACGCCTATTCGCTGCGCTGCGCCCCGCAGGTGCACGGCGCCGCGCGGTCAACGCTTCTCCATGCCGAAACCGTTGCGGAGTGTGAGCGGGCCTCCGCCATCGACAACCCGGTGGTGACGCTGGACGGGCGGCTGGAGTCCAACGGCAATTTCCACGGCGCACCGGTCGGTTACGTGCTGGACTTCCTCGCCATCGCCGTCGCCGACGTCGCCTCCATAAGCGAGCGGCGCACCGACCGCTTCCTGGACCGCTCCCGCAGCCACGGCCTCAACGCCTTCCTGGCCTTCGATCCGGGCGTCGATTCGGGGCACATGATCGCCCAGTACACCCAGGCCGGCATCGTTTCCGAACTCAAGCGGCTGGCCGTGCCCGCCTCGGTGGATTCCATTCCGTCCTCGGCGATGCAGGAGGACCACGTGTCGATGGGCTGGGCGGCGGGCCTGAAGCTGCGCCGCGCCGTGGACGGCCTGACCCGGGTCCTGGCCATCGAGCTGCTGACCTCGGCGCGGGCGCTGGACATGCGCGACGGCGGCGTCGCCATCTCCCGCAGCGCTCCCGCGGTCACTGCGGTGCGCTCGGCGCTGCGGGCGATGGTCGCGGGACCGGGTCCGGACCGGTATTTGGCGCCGGAGATTGAGGCGGCACGGGTGCTGGTTGCCGACGGTTCGCTGCTGGCCGCTGCTGACTCGGTGCTGGGCCGGCCGCTACTCTAGGCCTATGACGCCTTCGGATTTCGCTTCTGGTTTCTCCGCTGGTTCCCCCGGTTCTCCGGACCCGGGCCGGCGCCTGACCGCCAGGGTCACCGGCGAGGTGCAGGCGGTGGGCTTCCGCTACCGGACCCTGCAGCAGGCAACCCGGCTGGGGCTGACCGGTGTGGTGTCCAACAGCAGCGACGGGTCAGTGCAGGTGGTGGCCGAAGGGGCGCCGTCGGCGGTTGACGGGCTGCTGGAGTGGCTCCGGTCCCCCGCTGCCCCTGGAATCGTCACCGGGGTCGAGGAGTCGTTCTCCGCTGCCACCGGCGAGTTTCCGGATTTCCGCACGGACTGATTCCGTAGGACTGATTCCGCACCGGCTAAGCGGGCAAGCAGGAATCACTCCGCCCGGCTCAGCTGACGGCTGTGGCGGCGTTCGGCGACGGGCGGATCGAAGCGGGTGTCTTGCATGGTTCCGCCGTCGTCCAGCCATCCCCGCTTTGTGTAGAAGGTGATGGCGCGCTCGTTGGTTGCTTCAACCCACAGACAGGCTCTGTCGTATCCCAGCGAGATCAGCGTTTCTTCGGCGGCGGCAAAAAGGACGCTTCCTATGCCGTTTGCCCACCAGTCGGGATGCAGGTTGATGGCATACACCTGCCCGGTGCCCGGCTCGGGGTTGTCCGTGGCCGGTCCCACAACCGCAAATCCGACGACCTCATCGCCGGCCTGCGCCACCAGGTGAACTGTTCCTTCGCTGGGATTGAGGATGTTCCGACGCCAGTTGTCTGCATACCGGGGGCTGTCCAGCCCGTCGAGGTATTCGTCGGACATCACTCCCCGGTAGGCGGCCCGCCAAGCCGCGATGTGGATTGCGGCCAACCTGTCTGCGTCGCTTTCCACAGGTGGCCGGACAGAGATGTTCCGGACAGGGATGTTTGCAGACGTCATGGTCGGGAATGTACCAATAACGCCGGGCATAACCGCACAACGCAACACGACGGCTCGCGGATCAATCCCGCTAGGCGAGGACGGCCCATCCGTTCGCCGGCACGAGGAAATCGCCGCCGTCGCAGGCGGCACTGCCGGCGACGACGGCGGTCGCACCGGCGCCGGGCAGAAGCTGTGCGGTCGGAGCAAGGTTCAGCAGCGTGACGAGCGCGTCGGCGCTGCTGGCGGCAGTGCGGAAGGCAAGGGTTTCATTCGACGCCACGATGAGGTTCGAGGTGGCGCGGTGGAGCCAGGGGTTCCGGCGACGGAGGCTGATGAGCTCCTGGTGCTCGTGCAGAATTCTGGATGCCTCCGGATCAAGGGCATCCTCCCCCGGAGGTGCGGCGGGGAATGCCGGCCGCACGGCGTCGTCACCGCCGAACCGGTCTTCCTTGACAGCCTTCCAGCCGAACTCGTCTCCCGCGTAGATGGAAGGGACTCCGGCAACGGTGAAGAGAACGGCGAGGGCATGCCCGACATGGTCCGAACCGATGGCGGAGGCTATGCGGGTGACGTCGTGGTTGCCGATGAACGTCGACGGGACGTAGCCGGACAGGAGCAGGCTGTGCCGCTTGAGCGCGTGGCCGAGTTCGTGGAGGTTGCGGTCGGAGATACCGTGCCAGATGCCCTGCCACAGCTCGTATTGGGTGAGCGAGTCCATCGTCGAGGCCTCAATCATCTGCACATCGGCGCCGTGGATGACCTCCCCGGTGAACCACGCCTCGGGATGCCGCTGTCGGACCTTCGGCAGGACCCCGGCCCAAAATTCGGGGGGGACGGCGTAGGCTGCGTCGAGCCTCCAGCCATCAACCCCCCGCTCCAACCAGTAATTCATGACGTCGATCACCAGGTCAGCGACGCGGGGTGATCTGTGGTCCAGCGCGACCAGTCCGTCGTGGCCTTCAAAGACATCAGCTTTAACCGGCTTCCCCGGGCTCCACCCCGCCCAGTCGATGCGGAAGAGGTCCGCGTACGGTGAGGCCTGACCGTTGCGCTCGACATCAGTGAACCAGGGATGTGCCCGCCCCACGTGGTTGAAGACACCGTCCAGGAGGACGCGGATCCCCCGTTCGTGGGCAGCGTTCACCAAATGCACGACGTCGGACTCGTCGCCGAGCCGGTCGTCGACGGCGTAATAGTCGAGGGTGTCGTAGCCATGGGTCATGGAGGAGAAAACCGGGCCAAGGGCGAGGCCGTTCAAGCCCAGGTCAAGGATGTGGTCGAACCAGCGCTCCACCTCCGGAAGGCGGTGGCTGACGCTGCTGTCCCGGTCGTCGGGCCGGATCGGCGCACCCACGAAGCCCAGCGGATACACGTGCCACCACATAACGTGCTCAACCCAGTTGGCGCTCATCAAATCCTGCCCTCGCTGTTGCTCTTACTCTTCCGGTTTGTGTCTTCGTCCCGGGAAGAGTTCGATCCGCACGGTTCCGCGTCAGCATCCCGGCGTCATCCCGGCGTCATCCCGTTGCTTGATTCTTTCATGCACCGGGCGGGCTTTCTTGGAACGGGGCAGTTGAAAGGAATTCGCCGGCGGTACGACGCCAATGCCCGAATTTGATGATTGTGTCCGGACAAAGAAAAGCGCCGGCAGACTATGGGCTGGTTGGGGGGAACAACCCTAGTCTGCCGGCGCCGGATAGGTCACTACTCTATCCATTCATCACTCGCACCCTTATGAGGTACTTCTACAATAATGGACCTGGCTGGGCGGGAACTGTAGGAAAGCTGGCAACTCCCTGAACGCCCGGTCCGGCGGTTTTCCCGCAGGTCAGGACGCCCGCTGCCGGCCGTCCAGGACATGCTGCTGGCGGGGCAGCTGAGGCAGGGCAGTGCTGGCGGCCAGCACCAGCGCCGGACGCGCACCGTTGGCTGTGTTGCAGATTTGCTGGGCAGGGGCCGCCGGGCCGCCGGCGCCGGAGGAGCCGTCCTTCGCGCTGCCCGGCTTGTTGCCCGGCACGCGGTCTCCCGAGCTGTCGGTGCGCTCCGCCGGCGCTGACTTCGATCCGGCGTTGTTGGCGGGGCGGCCTTTTGCCTGAGCCGTTTTGGCCGGCGGGATTTTCGACTGGGTCCTGATCCCCTGAGCCGGGTTCGACGCGGATTTCGTCGGAACGGTCTTTTTCGGCGCAGGCTTGGCCGAGGCGGCAATGTTCTGCCCGTTGGCCGGCTGCTTCTGAGCGGCAGGTTTCGTCGCGGCCGTGTCCGAAGCGGACACCGATGCGGCGGGGCGGACCGTCCGCGGACTGACGGGAGCCGGGTGGGGCCGCCCCGTGGCAGCAGGCGGGCGCAGGGCGGACCGAACTTCTTCGGTCGCCGATCGTGTCGTGCCGAGAAATGCCACGGCGGCGGTGTCTTCCGGCGCCGTTTCTGTCCGCTTGAGCGCCCATTTGTTCACCAGGCGGTAGACGGCGGCAATTACCACAATCAGCGCAGCGCCGGTCCCGTAAAGAAGCACCAGGGACAGGGCCAGAGAAGTTGTCCCGCCGGAAAAGAAACCGAAGTCTGTTATTGCCAATATGAGCCATACGCAGGAAATAACGGTTATAGCTGTTCGTACTTTTACATAGAGGGGACGTTGCTGCGCGCCAACGAGCTGTGGCGGCAATATATCTGGCACTGGGACAGACCTTTCAAGACAAAAAGGCGGATCTAAACGAAGAGGAAGCCGACATGGCTTTGTCCTTCAACTTTAGGCACCGGGGGCAGTGAAAAAGACCATACGCGCCACCTCGGACCGATTCGTTACGCAGTAGTTGTGAGATCTTGGTCACAGCGTTGCGCGAGCTGGATCCAGGGCCTTGGCCGCCGGGGTTTTCGAACTCTCGCCCAGCAGCGGGGCAACCGCCAGTTCAGCAATTCCGGACGAGGTCTGAAAGCCGTAGCCACCCTGCCCGGCGAGCCAGAAGAACCCGGGAACGACGTCGTCGTACCCCACCACCGGCAGGCCGTCGGCAGCTTCGGTGCGCAATCCGGTCCAGGACCGGACCACGTCGGTGATGCCCAGCGTCGTGACGGAATTGACGAGTTTCACCAGCGCCTCGACCTCCTCCGCGCGCGGCCGGGCGTCCACCGGATCGCTCGGCACGGTCTCCGACGGAGAGATCAGCACCTGCTCTCCTTCCGCCCGGTAATAAAAGGACTCATCGGCGTCGGCAACCATTGGCGCGCCCGGTGCCAGCGGGTTTTCCACGACGACGACGGCGGCAGTGCGCCGGTACGGCTGCAGCCCGCGGGTCCGGACACCGTACAGCGAGGCCAACCGGTCGGCCCACGCGCCGGCCGCGTTCACCACCACGCGGGACCGGATGCTCAGCGGCCCGGCCGTGGTCACCCAGCTGCCCGCGTCGTCTGCACCGGGTTCGAACACCGCGCTCCGGACCGGATGGCCGGTCAGGATCCGTCCGCCGCGGTCCAGGATCCGCTGCCGGTGATACTCCATCAGCGCATCGGTGTTGCAGGCAACGGAGGTGGTGTCCAGGCCTGCCGCGGCAAACGCGCCGGGTTTCAGCTCGGGAGCCAGGGCCTGCACTTCGCCGGGTGTGACCGGACGCATGTGGCCGCTGGCCCGGTCCCGGACGGTGCCCTCGGTTCCCACCAGCAGAAAGCTGCGCGGGGTGAGCACCGGTTCCGGCAGATGGACCTCCAGCGCCCGGATCAAGGCGAGCGTCCGGATCGTCAGGTCCTGAATCACGGCCGGGCCGTAACTGGGAATGAGCTGCCGTGCCGAGCGCGAGGAGGTGTGGAAGCCCAGGGTTTCCTCAGCCTCCACCACCAGCACGCTGGTCCGGCCGGCCAGCGCCGAGCCGAGGGACAGTCCGGCGATTCCTCCGCCGACCACCAAGATGTCGACTTCCCCGACGCCGTCAGCTTCCCGGGTGCCGTCGCCTTTCTCGCTGCCGTCGACTTTCCCCATGCCACTGTCCGTTACTTGCCTCCTCGGGCCCTCACGGCCAGTCCGGTCCCTCGGTCAGGATTTCCATCAGGGTCTCCGATCCCAGCAGGTACATGCCCGGATGGTCGTCGGAGTTGGCCAGCAGGCTCGAGGCCATGCAGACTGCCCAGCCCTGCGCCCTCCCCCAGACGTGCGGATCGGCGTCGTACTGGGTGCCCAGGGATTTCCGGAACTCATTACGTCCGGTCCGGTCAAACACCAGCCAGGCGGCGGCGAGGTCAGTGGCCGGATCTCCCGCGGTCAGGTCTCCGAAGTCGATCACGGCCTGCAGCGTGCCGTCCGCCGCGCCGACGAGGTTGGCGGGGTGCAGGTCGCCGTGAATCCACAGCGCCGGTCCGGGCCAGACCGGAAGCTCGAGGCTGGCCTCCCACAGCTCGCGGATCCGGGCCGCGTGCGGCACCATGCCGCTGTCGAGGCGGCCCCGCACGGCGTCGTTTCGGCTGGCGAGCGGAACGCCGCGCACCGGGTTGCGCGGAAAGTCCGGCGGCGCCGGCCGGTGGAAGGCGTTCAGGAACCCGGCCAGCGGGGCGGCCAGTGCCACGTTGCGGTCCCGCGGCTGGAGCGAGACGGCGGTGCCGGGAAACCAGCGCGTGACGTTCCACGGCCAGGGAAATGCCTCGGAGGGGCTGCCGGCGTAGAGCGGAGCGGATGTCGCGACCGTCAGGTCCGCGGTCAGTGCGGGCAGCCAGACCTGTTCGTTGGCGGTCAGCGCCGCTGCCGACAGACGCCGGGGCAGCCGGACGGCATAGTCGGTGCCGAGCCGGAAGATGTAGTTGTCCCAACCGTTGGCCACCGGCCGCAGCGGCCGGTCCGCCAGGTGCGGGTGCTGTTCCTGCAGCAGCCGGCGCACCAGGGACTCATCCACGAAGATCTCTGCGGGAGGGTGATTGGCCATGCCCTGACCCTACCGCCCGCCGGAGTGCTGCGTCTGCCCGCGGAGATGTCCGGCTGCCGCACGGGTTAACGCGGACGCCGGCCCCGGGAATCCCGGGACCGGCGTTCGTTTAGGTCAGATCAGCGGCCGGTGTCAGTTCTGCACGCCGAGGCGTTCGAGGATCAGCTCGCGCACGCGGCCGGCGTCGGCCTGTCCGCGGGTCGCCTTCATGACGCCGCCGACGATGGCGCCGACAGCCTGCACCTTGCCGCCGCGGATCTTGTCCGCGACGTCGGGCTGGGCCGCCAGGGCGGCGTCGATGGCTTCGAGCAGCGGGCCGTCGTCGGACACTACGGCCAGGCCGCGCGCCTCGATGACTTCCTCCGGAGTGCCTTCGCCGGCGAGGACGCCGTCGAGGACCTGCCGGGCCAGCTTGTCGTTGATCTTGCCGGCCTGGATCAGGCGGTCCAGTTCAACGATCAGTTCGGGCGTGACGCCAACCTCGGTCGGATCGACCTCGGCTTCCTTGGCGCGGCGGGAGACTTCGCCCATCCACCACTTGCGGGCCACCTGTGCGGAGGCGCCGGCGGCGATGGTGTCTTCAATGGAGTCCATGACCCCGGCGTTGACGACGTCCCGGAACTCGGCATCCGAGTAGCCCCAGTCGGCCTGCAGCCGCTTGCGGCGCTCGGCCGGCGGCTCGGGCAGGCGGGAGCGCAGCTCTTCGATCCATTCCTTGGAGGTGACCACGGGAACGAGGTCGGGCTCCGGGAAGTAGCGGTAGTCGTCGGCGTCGGACTTGGGCCGGCCCGACGTCGTCGAGCGCGTGTCCTCGTGCCAGTGCCGGGTTTCCTGAACAATCTTGCTGCCGGATTCGAGCACGGCGGCGTGGCGCTGGATTTCGTAGCGGACGGCGCGTTCGACGGCGCGCAGCGAGTTAACGTTCTTGGTTTCCGAGCGCGTGCCGAACTTTTCCTGGCCGTATGGGCGCAGGGACACGTTGGCGTCGCAGCGCACGTTGCCGCGTTCCATCTTGGCGTCGGAGACTCCGAGGTTCTTCACGATCTCGCGGACCGCGGCCACGTAGGCCTTGGCCAGCTCGGGCGCGCGGGAGCCGGCGCCCTCGAT
This sequence comes from Arthrobacter sp. zg-Y820, assembly GCF_030142155.1. Classification (GTDB taxonomy): domain Bacteria; phylum Actinomycetota; class Actinomycetes; order Actinomycetales; family Micrococcaceae; genus Arthrobacter_B. The sequence goes on along the minus strand of NZ_CP126247.1, from coordinate 1,135,880 downwards.
CGGCTTGGTGACAATCTCGACCAGCGGAACGCCGGACCGGTTGTAGTCCACCAGCGAGAAGTCGGCGCCCTGGATGCGTCCGGTGGCGCCGCCCATGTGGGTCAGCTTGCCGGCGTCCTCTTCCATGTGGGCGCGTTCGATCTCGACGCGGAACACGGTGCCGTCTTCAAGTTCGATGTCCAGGTAGCCGTCGTACGCGATGGGATCTTCGTACTGCGAGGTCTGGAAGTTCTTGGGCGTGTCCGGGTAGAAGTACTGCTTCCGGGCAAAGGTGCACGACGGCGCGATCTTGCAGTTCAGCGCGAGGCCGATCAGGATCGAGTACTCCACGGCGGTCTTGTTGACCACCGGCAGCACGCCGGGCATGCCCAGGCAGACCGGGGTGACGTTGGTGTTCGGCTCGTCGCCGAAGATGTTGGGCGCATCGGAGAACATCTTGGTGTTGGTGTTGAGTTCCACATGGACCTCGAAACCGAGCACCGGATCGTACTTCTCCATGGCCTCTTCGAAGGACAGGGTGTCGTCCTGGATGTGCACAGACATTACTTCACTCCTCCGAGTACGGGTGCAGAGGCCAGCAGCGGGCCGCCCCACTTCTGTTCCAGCAGGCCTTCGAGGGCCGCGCCGGCGCGGTACAGCCGGGCGTCTTCGCGGACCGGAGCCAGGAACTGGATACCCACGGGCAGTCCATCGGCCAGGCCGCCGGGGATCGAGATGCCCGGGACGCCGGCCAGGTTGGCTGGAATGGTTGCGACGTCGTTCAGGTACATCGCCAGCGGATCGTCGAGCTTTTCGCCGAGCTTGAACGCCGTGTTGGGCGAGGTCGGGGAGATCAGGACGTCCGCCTGGGCGAATGCGGCGTTGAAGTCGCGCTGGATCAGGGTGCGCACCTTCTGGGCCGAGCCGTAGTAGGCGTCGTAGTAACCGGCGGACAGCGCGTAGGTGCCCAGGATGATGCGGCGCTTGACCTCTTCACCGAATCCGGCGGCGCGGGTGGCGCCCATGACGCGTTCGATGGTCATCGGACCGTCGGCGGGCAGGGCACGCAGGCCGTAGCGGACGCCGTCGTACTTGGCCAGGTTCGAGGAAGCCTCGGAGGGCATGATCAGGTAGTAGGCGCCGAGGGCGTACTTGAAGTTGGGGCAGGAGACCTCAACGATTTCCGCTCCGGCATCCTTGAGGAGTTCAAGCGACTCGTTGAAGCGGGCCAGGACGCCGGCTTCGTAGCCTTCGCCCTGCAGTTCCTTGATGACGCCGATGCGCATGCCGGCCACGTTGCCGTTGCGGGCGGCCTCCACGAGGTTGCCCACGGGGTCGGTCAGCGAGGTGGAGTCGCGGGGGTCGTGGCCGCCGATGACTTCCTGCAGCAGTGCCGCATCCAGGACGGTCCGGGAGACCGGGCCGATCTGGTCCAGCGAGGAGGCCATGGCAATGGCTCCGTAGCGGGAAACGCCGCCGTAGGTGGGCTTCACGCCAACCGAACCGGTAACGGCCGCGGGCTGGCGGATGGAACCGCCGGTGTCGGTGCCCAGGGCCAGCGGAGCTTCGAAGGCAGCCACGGCAGCAGCCGAACCGCCGCCGGAGCCGCCGGGAATCCGGTCCAGGTCCCACGGATTGCGGGTGGGTCCGAATGCCGAGTGCTCGGTCGAGGAACCCATGGCGAATTCGTCCAGGTTGGTCTTGCCGAGCATCGGCATGCGCGCGGCGCGGATCTTGGAGATCACCGTCGCGTCGTACGGGCTCATCCAGCCCTCAAGCATCTTGGAGCCGGCCGTGGTGGGCTGGCCCTTCGTGACGATGAGGTCCTTGATGGCGATCGGCACGCCGGCGAGGGTGTGCAGGGTTTCGCCGGCGGCGCGGGCCTTGTCGACGTCGGCCGCGACCTGCAGGGCCTCGTCGGTGTTCACGTGGAGGAAGGCGTTGACGGCGCCGTCGACCTCGGAGATCCGGTCCAGGTGGGCCTGCGTGACTTCTACGGCGGATACCTCGCCGGACGCGAGCTTGTCTGCCAGGACGGCAGCGCTCGAAGTAATCAGTTCATTCATGGAAGTCTTTACTCCTCATCCAGGATGGCAGGGACCTTGAAGCGGCCGGCGGCGTTATCGGGTGCACCGGAAAGCGCTTCTTCATTGGTCAGCGTCTGCCCCACAACGTCTTCGCGGAACACGTTGGTCAGCGGGATCGGGTGGGAGGTGGCCGGGATGTCCTCACCGGCAACTTCGCTTACGGATTTGATCGAATCAACAATGACATCCAGTTCGCCGGCCATTTTGGCCAGTTCGTCCTCGGTCATCTCAATGTGGGCCAGATGCGCCAGATGCGCCACAGCCTCACGATTGATCTCAGACATGAGTCTCCCATGCGTCTTTTACGGATAAATAGGTATCCGTTCCAGTCTACGGCGTTTGCTGGTGCGGTATTCCGTGTCTCGCCCGGGGTGAAACGCTGCCGTGGGTGGTTGCGGGTGCGTGGGGGCCGGCGCGTTGGGGCGGCGTGCCGGTGCTGGTGGGTGGGGTGGCGTGCCGGGGTGGTTCAGATGCGCCGGCGTGCAAGCCGCGGTGGTTTAGCTGCACCGAGCGTGCAGATCTGGCGGATTAACCTGGTCTCAGCCCCTCGAGAGCGCAGCTCCGGCGGGATACAGCGAGCGAAAGCCACCATAGCTGCACTCTGGAGGGCGCGGGCGTCGCCTGAAGCCGCCATATCTGCACACTGGATCGACCGGCCGAATCTCTCGTGCAGATCACGCACGCTAAAGAGCCGTTTCCGTTGTTGTGAGGACCTGATCTGCACGAAGGATGCCGCACAGGCCGCCGGCACCCCTCCCGGCCGGCCGCAACCGACAGCCGAGATGCACGACGAAGCCGATGAGTCCGCCAAACCTCCCGTCAGGGACCGGCTGAGGAAGATGGTCGCTTCCCGGATTCTTGGTTACGCTCGCGGAATGGCTTCGGACCGAAATCCCCAGGTGATCGTGTTGAACGGGGGCTCGAGCTCCGGGAAGTCCTCAATCACTCGAGCTCTCCAGGAACTGCTCCCCGGCATCTGGTTGACCTTCGGCGTGGACACGTTCCTCGACGCACTTCCCGATCGGGGCCGCAGCCCGCGGGCGGGAATCACTTACGAGCAGGACGGCACCATCACCTTTAGCACTGAGCACCGGGCCCTTGAGCGCAGTTGGTACACCGGGTTAGGCAGCATGGCCGGGGCCGGGGCGCACCTGATTCTGGATGAGGTTCTTCTCTCCGGTGGTTCCGGCCAGGAGCGTTTACGGTCAGCGTTCAGCGACGTGAACATGGCGTGGGTGGGCGTGCGCTGCGACCCTGATGTGGCTGCATCCCGCGAAGCACAGCGGGCTGACCGCGTGGAAGGAATGGCGCGACAGCAAGCCCGGGGCGTGCACCGCGGAGTGACCTACGACTTCGAGGTCAACACCACGAAGCGTTCGACCGAAGAATGCGCACACGACATTGAGCGCTGGCTCCAGCTCCCCAACGACAAAACAGGGCCCTTCGACCGCACACCTGTGCACGGCCGAAGGGCCCCCGGATCAGGCAGAAAGCTGGGTTAGAGCTCCAGGGAGAAGACCCAAAGGATGATGTCCTCGTTCGGCACGTACCAGTCACGCTCGGGCACGCGCTTGAAGCCCATGGATTCGTAGAGGGCATGGGCATTGGTCATCGGCGTCATGCTGGTGAGGGTGACGGCGCGGATTCCGTCGAGGCTGCGGGCATAGTCGACGACGGCGGCAACCAGTGCCCGGCCGACGCCGCCGCGCTGCAGCTGGGGGTCCACGGCGAGCATGCGGAACTCCAGCTCGCCCTCGATCGCAATGTCGGTGTACGGCTGGCCGGCGAAGGTGATGGCCGTGGAGGCAGCAACCTTTCCGTCCAGCTCGGCAACCCAGACCACGGCGTTCTTGGCCCGGTCCTCAACGTTCTCGAGTTCCTTGACGTAGGGATTGTCGGCGTCAATGAAACCGGCGTTTAGGTACGCATCACGGGTGATCCGGCGGATGTCGTCAAAGTCTGCCTCGGTGGCCTGCCGAACGGTGATGCTCATGCGTGTTACGAATCCTTACGTGGGTCTTGATTTCCAACGTAGATTCTATCGCGGCGAATTGCCGCCGGCCGCCGGTGGTGACCCCGGGCACGGCAGAGCCCATCGGGGGCATCCGGGCACGGCTCGCGTGGCAATCCGCCGTCGGGCTCACGGCGCCGGGCTACCGCCGTCGGGCAGCGGCGGCGCAGGAGACGCAGAACCGGGCTTCGGGCCGGATGTCCAGCCGCTCCGCCGGGATCGGATTGCCGCAGTTTTCGCACACCCCGTAGGTGCCCTTGTCCAGGCGGACCCGTGCGTCCAGCAGCTCGATCAGTGAGGCCTCGGCAGCGGCCAGCAGCGCCATTTCGTTGTTCCGCTCGACCGAGACGGTGGACCCCTCCGGGTCGTGTTCGTCGTCGGCGGGGGTGTCCTTGGCCGCGAGGGTTACTTCGCGGATGTCCGCCAGCACGGCGTCGATCTTTTCCCGGGCCTCTGCCATGCGTTCATCCAGCAGTTGGGCGAAGTGCGCGGTGTCCAGGTCGGCCGGGGTTGCGTGCTGAGGGGCCGGGGTGCGCGTATCGGCGGCAGCCGAGGGCTTCCGGGGAGCGGCGGTTACTTTGCGGGTCATGGTGGTTCCTCCGGTCCATGAGGGGCACGTTCTCCAAATTATCCGCTCCCACCTGCTCAAACACCCGGCGCCGGAAGCCCGCTTTACTCAGGGCTTAATCGCCGGCCGGCACGCCCGGAATTGCCGGCCGGGCTAGCATTGGCGGAAACAAGGACAAGGCCGTCTCAAGTTAATTCGCCGGCCGCTCAGGGGGACACGAATGGTCGATGCAGGTTACAACGAGCCGCGCCTGGTCGCGCTGTACGACGAGGACAACGCCGGTTCCTGGGACACGGACTTTTATGCCGGCCAGCTTGGCGACGCGCCGCTGCGGGTGGCCGACGTCGGCTGCGGCACCGGCAGCTTCGCGGTGCGGCTGGCGCAGGCCGGCCATGCGGTCACCGGCGTGGACCCGGCGGAGGGAATGCTGGCGGTGGCACGCACGCGCGACGGCGCCGAGCTGGTGACGTGGCTGGACGGGACCGCCGTCGACCTTCCGGTGGGCCCGTTTGATGCCGCGGTCATGACCGGCCACGCGTTCCAGTGCCTGCTCACGGAATCGGAAATCCTCGAGACCCTCAAGGCTGTCCGTTCCCGGCTCGCGCCCGGCGGCACCTTCTATTTCGAGACCCGCAACCCTGCGGCCAAGGCGTGGCTGGAATGGGACAGCTCCGGCGACGTTCCGGCAGTGCAGGAGTCCTCGGCCGGGCCCCTCGAAGTGACGTGGAGGCTGCTTGCTGTGAAGGAACAGCCCGGCGGCGTCCTGGTCACCTTCGAGGACCGCACCGTTTTCCTGGCCGACGGCGCGACGTTTGCCAGCAGCAGCACCCTGAAGTTCACCCGGGCTGACGTGCTGGAGCGGCTGCTGAACGACGCCGGGTTCGCCGAGGTGGACTGGTTCGGCGACTGGCACGGCGGACCGCTGGCTCCGGAAACCAGCCGCGAAATCATCGTGGCCGCCCGGACACCGGCAGCCGGCTGAGGCGCCAACACCGCCGGGCTGCCGGTGTCCGGCGTCAGGCGGTGAGGGCAGCCCCGGCCGCCGTTACGGCGGCAAGCCGTTCGGCGTCGCTGCCGGGCTTTCCGGGCCGGAGCACCGGAACCCCCGCTTCCTCGGCGATCAGCGCACCGGCGGCATAGTCGTATTCGTTCAGTCCGCGCTCGGAATAGCCGTCCAGCGTCCCGTCGGCCACCATGCACAGGTCCAAAGCGGCGGAACCCAGCCGGCGGACGTCCGCATATCCCGCGGCCAGCTCCGGCAGTGCGGCGTACTGCTCCGCGCGGACCCCGGCATCGTAGGAAAAGCCGGTGCCCAGCAGCTTGCCGACCCGTTCCGGGTCCGGGCCGGTGAGCCGGCGGACATTGCCGTGCTCGGCCAGCCAGGCGCCGTGCCCGCGGGCAGCCGAGTACACCCGCACCAGCGCCGGAGCATGCACGACGCCGGCCAGCCAGACGCCGTCGTCGTTCACGGCCGCCACTGAGGTGGCGTAGTAGACGATGTTGCGGATGAAGTTGGTGGTCCCGTCGAGCGGATCGATGGACCAGCGGATGCCGGACGCGTGGACCGGAACGGTGTCCTCGAGTTCCTCGCCCGTGACGGTGTCCTGCGGCCGGCGGCGGCTGAGGACTTCCCGGACGGCCTGCTCCGCCGCGGTGTCGAATGCGGTCACCCAGTCGCCGGCGGCGCTCTTGTTCACTGCGTTGAGCCCCTCGAAGCTGCGCCGCGCCAGCACCGCGGCCCCGGCAGCGGCAGCCTCACGGGCGACGTCGAGCAGTTCCAGCGGATCACCGACGGGTATCGCGGCGGGGTCCGGAAGCGGTGTCATGCCGTGTCCTCCTCGAGCGTCCGGCCCGCCAGCAGGGCACGGAAGCCGTCTTCGTCCAGCACCGGCACGCCGAGGGATTCCGCCTTGTCCAGCTTGGTGCCGGCGTTCTCCCCCGCCACCAGGTAATCAGTTTTCTTCGAGACCGAGCCCGAGGCCTTGCCTCCGCGGGTGATGATGGCTTCCTTGGCCTCGTCGCGGCTGAAGTTCGGCAGCGTGCCGGTCACCACGATGGTCATGCCTTCGAGGGTGCGCGGCACTGACTCGTCGCGTTCGTCTGCCATCCGGACCCCGGCAGCGGCCCAGCGGTCCACGATTTCGCGGTGCCAGTCCTCGGCGAACCATTCGGTCAGGGCCGCGGCGATGGTGGGGCCGACGCCGTCGACGTGCGCCATCTGCTCCTCTGTGGCGGCACGGATGGCGTCCATGGAGCCGAAGGCGGTGGCGAGCGCGCGGGCCGCGGTCGGGCCCACGTGCCGGATGGACAGCGCCACGAGCACCCGCCAGAGCGGCTGGGACTTGGCTTTTTCCAGTTCGGTGAAGAGCTTGCGCGTGGTGGCTGTGGGTTCGGAGGGCTTCTTGGCGGTGCCCTTGGAGTAGAAGTACGGCACGAGTTCGGTGCCGTCCACCACGCCCTTGACGCGCTTGGGCCGTTCGATCCGGACCTCGGCGAGGTCTTGGACGGTCAGGTCGAACAGCCCGGCCTCGCTGGTCAGCGGCGGCACTTCGGGTTCGGTGGGCTGCGTCAGCGCAATCGCCGCCTCCCAGCCGAGCGCCTCGATGTCGAAGGCGCCCCGTCCGGCCAGGTGGAACACGCGTTCGCGCAGCTGCGAGGGGCAGGACTTGGCGTTGGGGCAGCGGATGTCGACGTCGCCCTCCTTGGCCGGCTTCAGCTCGGTGCCGCAGGACGGGCAGTGGGTGGGCATCACGAAGTCGCGTTCGCTGCCGTCCCGGAGTGCGACGACGGGGCCCACGATTTCCGGAATCACGTCACCGGCCTTGCGCAGCACCACCGTGTCGCCGATCTTCACGCCCTTGGCCTTGACCACGTCCTGGTTGTGCAGGGTGGCCATTTCCACGGTGGATCCGGAGACCAGCACCGGCGTCATCATGCCGTACGGGGTGACCCGGCCGGTGCGGCCCACGTTTACGCGGATGTCCAGCAGTTTCGTGTTCACTTCCTCCGGCGGATACTTGTACGCCACGGACCAGCGCGGCACGCGCGAGGTGTGGCCGAGGGCGCGCTGCAGCGCGAAGTCGTCCACCTTGACCACAATGCCGTCGATCTCGTGCGAGAGGTCGTGGCGGTGTTCGCCGTTGACGGCGATGAACTCCAGGACCTCCTCGTAGCTGTCCAGGACCTTGTAATAGGGCGACGTCGGCAGGCCCCACTGCTTGAGCAGCTCGTAGGTCTCGGACTGGCTGGCGGCGCTCAGCCCCTCCCGCAGGCCGATCCCGTGCACGTACATGCTCAGCGGGCGCCGGGCGGTGACCTCGGGGTCCTTCTGCCGCAGCGATCCGGCGGCGGCATTTCGGGGATTCGCGAACGGCGCTTTGCCGGCCTCCACCATGGTCTCGTTCAGGTGCGCGAATTCCTTGGACGGAATGAACACCTCACCGCGGATTTCCATCTCCGCGGGCAGGTTCTCGCCCTTCAGGACCTGCGGGATGGACTTGATGGTCAGCACGTTGTGCGTGATGTCCTCGCCGGTGGTGCCGTCACCGCGGGTGGCCGCCCGGACCAGCTCACCGTTGCGGTAGAGCAGGTTGACGGCCAGGCCGTCGATCTTCAGCTCGGTCAGCCATTTGATTTTCTCGCCCGGGGCGATGTTGGCCACTGATGCCTCGGCCTTGCGGACCCAGGCGTCCAGCTCATCGAGGGAGAACACGTCCTCCAGGCTGTACATGCGCTGCAGGTGCTCCACCGGTGCGAACGCGGCGGACACCTCGCCGCCGACTTCCTGGGTGGGCGAGTCGTTGGTGACCAGTTCCGGATGCAGCGCTTCCAGCTCTTCGAGCCTTCGGTACAGCTCGTCGAACTCCGCATCGGACACCAGCGGGGCGTCGTCGTTGTAGTACGCGAAGCGGTACTTCCTGACCTGGTCCGCAATGCTCTGGTATTCCTCGCGCAGGTCCCCGCTCGGCGGGGTCTCCGTGCTCAGTGACTCGACGGCGGCTTCAGTGTCCGATAGTTCCGGGGATGTCTTGGCTGTGCTCACCTAACCAATCTTGCCCCATTCGTATCTTCTGCGGGAGCCGGAGGGCTGAGCTGCTGCCGTCGGGCTCCGCGCCGGCACCGCGTCAGCCGTCCTGGCGCGCGGCGCACACCCTTCGCTCACGCCCCGCCAGCGGCTAATCGGCATTGCCCTCAGGCTGGCGGATTCGTCCAGGAATACGCCGCGAACCGGCTAGACCCTGCTCGGCACACGGTTCTCGATCATCTGGTGATCCGTAACCTCCTCCTCCGGAACCACCGTCCAATACACCCCGGCATCTCCCTTGTACAGCCCCAGCGCTTCGGCCCGGTCGGCATTGTGCCCGGTGTAAAACAGTCGGACCATTCGTCCGTCCTGCCCCTGGGCAACGTCGGTAATTCGGAACGGTTCACCGCGCCAGGTGCAGGTGGCCAGGAGTTCGAAGAAGTCCTCCACTTCGGCAAACGGAACCGTTGAGCTCCAGCAGCCCTTGGGCGACTGTCGGAACGAGCCGAACTCGGCCGGGGGCTGGGTCGGGGCGGCCAGCACCGCGTTGTCTTCCTCAAGGTCGGCGCGGAACCGCTGTCCCCGCCACACTGCGTTCCAGCCCAGAAGGTGGGAGGGGATATGCCGGCCGGGCTGCCCCGGGCCGGCCGGATCGTCCGTCACGACCATCCAGCCGTCGGCCACCCCCCAATACACCGCCACGCATTCCTTCGGAGCCCCAGCCTTGACCCGCCACACCTCGGCACGCGGAGTAAGGGCGCACTCATCCAAGAAATAGAGCGGAACCAGTCCTTTGGACCAGTGCGCGAAGCCCGTCCCGGTGAACGGCGGACGGTCCACGAACTCGGGTGCCATGGCATCGTGGATGTAGATCGACAGCGGTGCCTTAAAGCGCAGGAGGTGCACGGTTTCCGCCGCCGGGTCCCATGGCGATCCCGGAAACCCCAAACCGTGGACGGCAAAGAGGTCCGCAGGCGTGAGTGCCGCACGGGCGTCCGCTTCCTTCACAGCGAACCCGGAAACAGTGTCCCGATTGCCCTCCACAAGCAGCTTGACCTGCTCGGGACTCAACGCCTTTTGTAAAACTGTCATGCTCGCCCTCCCAACGCCGCGAATACAAAGTCCCGCGGCGAGACATCTTCTTTGCGCAATCCACCGGGAAACTGTTGTCCCTGAATATGTCGAGACTAGTCCAGACTCCCTGGTCCCCCTTTCAGAGGGCTGGGAAACAGTGCTCCCGGTGACTCGCCAACTCGGCGTCTCCGGAGTCAGCCGATGTTCTGCACCGCGCCCCTGGCCCGGGCGCCGGCGCTGGACGCCGTCTGGTCGTTCAGGTTCAAGGTTTGCTTCACCAGCGCGATGATGTTCCGGGTCTCATTGGCGGCGTTGCGGAAGCGGTTTTCCACGGCCTGGTAATCCTCCGACACCCCGTCGGCCTGAAAATCGGACATGGCGGCATTCACCGACTTTTCCCGCTCGCCGATCAGCGACTCAAGACGACCCACAATGGACTGGATATCGCCCTGCACTGCTGAAGAAATGTCGGTGTCGTAGCTCAAACGGTCCTGGGACATGGTTGAACCTTTCAAAGTTGGTCAGAAATCAGAAGTAACGGAGAGCAACAAAAAGCGGAAGAAATGCAGGGAATCCGGCGACGATCAGCGCGAGGAACCGAAGCGGGCAGCATCAAAACTTGCGGCTCCCTGCTGCTGCTGGGCATTGTCGGCACTTTCCTGGTCACCCATGTGGAAGGAGCGGTCCATTTCGGCCTGTCCCATCAGGATGGCCGCCAGGGATCCGTTCAGTTCATTGGCCACCTCGTCGGTGCGGGCCTTGAACTCGTCGAACTTCACCCGGCCGGAACCGTTGAACTTGCCCTCGAGCGGAGCCACGGCTTCCACCAGTGCACGCACCAACTGGCCCAGGTCCTGATTGGAGGACCCCGTTTGCTGCGTCAGCGTTCCCAGCGTCTGTGAACCCATATCAAATTTCATCACTGCCCACCTTCAGCGCGTGCGCGCCCTCGTCCGGCTTGGTCTTCGGCGCCGTAGGGTGCTTCCCTGCGGGGCTCCCTGCGGAGGCCCGCCCGGCTGCCGATGGCCCCATCCAACGCGGCCGGTCCGGGAAACGCCATGCGGGGCACGACACTTGTGGATAACTGCAGTGCGGCCCCGTCCGGACGGGCCCGGAGGAGGGCCGGCCGGTGCCGGCCTGCCGGACCGGCAGCGCCTTTCACGGCGCGCGGCGTGAACCTTGCTATGAGGTGCGTCACCTGCTAGGCCTGTTCCTACGGGTGTGGCAGCCGGTCCGGGACGCTCCGGGCGCCCGGGCGGCCGACGGCGGAGCGAAGGGAAGTGCGCAGTGGTACGGAAGGAACCCCGCGTTGAAAACGTGGATGAAAAGGACATAGAGGTCAAGCCGCCCAAGGAGTGGGCTGCGGGTTTGCCCGGCGTCTACAACTCCCTGAAGCCGGCGATTCAGCACATGGGCGTCAAACGGACGCTGGAAGCCACCTTTAAGATGAACCAGAAGGACGGCTTTGACTGTCCCAGCTGCGCCTGGCCGGATCCGAACCACCGCAGCAAATTCGAGTACTGCGAAGAAGGCGTCAAGGCGGTCACCTGGGAGGCCGCGCCCGTGGTCATCTCCTCGGAGTTCTGGGCCGAGCACAGTGTCAGCGAACTTCGCGACCGCACCGAATACTGGCTGGGCATGCAGGGCCGACTGACCGAACCGGTCTACAAACCGGCCGGAGCAGACCACTACCATCCGGTCAGCTGGGACGAGGCCTTCCGCATCGTCGCGGACAAGCTCAACAGCCTGGACTCTCCGCATGAGGCCGCGTTCTACACCAGCGGCCGCACCTCCAACGAGGCTGCCTTCCTCTACCAGCTCATGGTGCGCGGCTTCGGCACCAACAACCTGCCGGACTGCTCCAACATGTGCCATGAGTCCTCGGGCTGGGCCATGGGCCAGACCATCGGCATTGGGAAGGCCACAGTCACCTATGACGACTTCGGCAAAGCGGACCTCATCATCCTGATGGGCCAGAACCCGGGGACAAACCATCCACGGATGCTGACCGCCCTTGAGGGCTGCAAGCGCAACGGCGGCAGCATCGTCGCCGTCAATCCGCTCCCCGAAGCCGGCATGCGGCGGTATAAAAACCCGCAAAAGGTCCGCGGCGTCGCCGGCAAGGGAACCGAGCTCGCCGACCAGTTCCTGCAGATCCGCCTCGGGGGCGACATGGCCCTGCTGCAGGCCATTTCCAAGCGCGTCCTGGAGGCCGAGGACCGGAACCCCGGCACCGTCCTGGACCATGACTTCTTGGAGAAGCACTGCGAGGGCCTGGACGACCTCAGAGAGCACCTGGTCCACCTCGATGACCAGACGGTGGTGGAGGCCACCGGCCTGCCCATTGAGGAAATCAACGAGCTCGCCGACCGGTACCTGCAGGCCGACAAGGTCATCATCTGCTGGGCCATGGGCATCACCCAGCAGAAGAAGGCAGTTCCCACGATCAAGGAAATGATCAACCTGCTGCTGCTGCGCGGAAACATCGGCAAGCCGGGTGCCGGCGCGGCGCCCATCCGCGGGCACAGCAACGTCCAGGGCGACCGGACCATGGGCATCTGGGAACAAATGCCCCCGGCCTTCCTCGATGCCCTCGGCAAGGAATTCAGTTTCGATCCGCCCCGCGATCACGGCACCGACGCCGTCGAAACCTTCTACGGCATGCAGGACGGGCGCATCAAGGTCTTCGTGGCACTCGGCGGAAACCTCATCTCGGCGATCTCCGACACCCAGTTCGCCGAGGCGGCGATGCAGAAGACCGAGATGACGGTACAGATTTCGATCAAGCTCAACCGCTCCCATCTCATCACCGGGCAGGAGGCGCTGATCCTGCCCACCAAGGGCCGCACGGAGATCGACGTCCAGGAGAGCGGACCGCAGTTTGTCTCGGTCGAGGACACGGTCTGCGTGGTTCATCCCTCGCGCGGAAATCTGGAGCCGGTGGGCGAGAACCTGCTCTCCGAGCCGGCCATTGTCTCGCGGCTCGGCGCACTCATCGTCGGGAACAAAATCGATGCCGATTGGGCGGAATACGAGAAAAACTACGACCTCATCCGCGACCACATCGGCCGCGTCGTCGAGGGGTGCGACAACTACAACGAGCGGATCCGGCAGGACGGCGGCTTTGTGCTGCCCAACGGCCCCCGGGACTCGCGCACCTTCCGCACGCCGACCGGCAAAGCGATCCTCACGGTCAACGATCTGGAGGCCGTGGAGCGCCCCGAGGGCACCCTGATCCTGCAGTCGCTGCGCTCCCACGACCAGTGGAACACCACTATTTACGGGCACAACGACCGCTATCGGGGCATCCGCGGCGGCCGGCACGTGCTGTTCATGAACGCTGAAGACATCACGGAACTGGGCCTCAAGGACGGCCAGTACGTGGACATTCACGGCGTGCACCACGACAACGCGGAGCGGATCCTGCGGAAGTTCCGCGTGGTCTCCTATCCAACGCCGCGGGGCTGTGTTGCCGCGTACTATCCCGAGGCCAACGTCCTGGTGCCGATGGACCACACCGCAGAGGGCAGCAACACCCCGGTGTCCAAAACGGTACTGGTGCGGGTGGAACCCAACAGCGCCCCGGCCCAGGACCAGGCCGAGGACTTCAAGTCGCGCACCCGCGCCTAACCCTGCGGGACTGCCGGGGCTTCCCGAGCCCCGGCAGTCCGGCTTCCCCTACTGGCCTGAATCCTTCCAGCCCGGCGTGTCCGGACCGTCCAGGCCGGTGGCGGCAACCCGAAAAGCCGTGTCCGCAGCACCGCGGACCGCCTCCTCCGCCTCTTTCCGCCCGCTCGTCTTGGACAGTCCCGCCGCGTACCCCACCACAAACGTGCTGATCAGACCGGCGTTGGGTCCCACCGTCTTGGAGGACTGCTCCGCCAGTTCCACCAGCATCTTGTGGTCCACTTCCAAGTCGAGGATCTGCAGCGCCTGGGTCAGGCGGCGGCTCCAATCGCTCAGAGTGCGCTCTTCGGCGTCAGGGTTGGAACTCATGGCATCTCCTTCGGTGCGGACTGGTGCATCAAGGATTAGCACCGGCCGCTGTTTTGCACAACGCCCCGCCTCCGCTCGCCGCGGCACATGGATTGGCGAAGTTATCCCCAGACCGGAAATACCCGCTGCCGGACGATGCCCGCGGTGCAAGGATGTACGCAACGTGTCCAAGGGCGAGGGGACCTCAATGGCCAGCGACTACGACAATCAACTCATCGAGTCCGTCACCGTGCGCCGGCACCGGCTGCTCACGGCGCTGCTCTTCGGAGACAATCCCAACGAGCGCCGCTGGCTGGACAGCCTGCGGTGGTTCATCCTCAGCGTTGCCGCCGCCGCCGTGATTGCCGCCGTCTGCGTGGGCTACTCCTTCGTCACCAACCTGCTGGCGGAGAACCGCGCCAAGCAGGAACAACAGACCGGTCAGTTACGGCAGATCCTTCCGGCGGACAGACAGCAGGGCTCCTGGCCCGGGCCCGATGCGCGCTGGCCTGATGCGTCCGGGGCCGGGAGCAGTACGCCCCACTACGGGACAGGTGCCTGAGCCATGGCGCACGCCTTCACCCGGGTCACTCTCGTCGGCTCACGGAAGCACGTTGACCTGCTCCTGCCCTCCGACCAGCCCGTTGGTCTGCTCCTCCCGCAGGTCCTGAACCTGCTTGATGACCCGCCGGCCGAGGCGGTTGCGGCGAAGGTGCTGGTGGCGCCCGACGGCACTGAGCTGAATGCCGAAACGTCGCTGAGCCAGGCCCGGGTCCTGGACGGGTCCTCCCTGCTGCTGTGCAACGCCTCCGAAGCCCCTCCCTCCGCCGTCGTGTACGACGTCACGGACCTGGTGGTCAGCGAAAGCGGAGCCGTGGCCGGCCGGTGGAACCGCCGCTGCAAGGATCTCACCGCGGGCCTCTTTGCCGCGGCAGGCCTTTGGGCCGGGTCCGAAATCCTGCTGACCTCGCTGGCACCGGATGCGGCCTGGTGGATGCTCCTTGCCCTGTCCCTGCTCGGGCTGGCCGCCGGAGCCGCCGCCGGGCGTCCGCCCCGCCGCACGGCACTCGGACCGGCGCTGCTCGGCGCGGGCTGGCTCAGCGGGCTGGGCGGAGTTTTCCACCTGTACGACGGCGTACCGGAGCGGCTGCCGACCGCGGCGCTGGTCCTGGCCGGGCTGTCGGTTCTGGCGCTGGCCGCCGTCGGAACCGGGGCTGCCCAGCGGCGGGCCTGGTTCAGCGGAGCCGCAACGCTCGCCCTGGCCGCCGGACTGTGGACTGCCGCCGGCGCCGTCACGGGCGACGCCGTGGGCACCGCTGCCCTGGCGACGCTGGCGAGCATCCTGCTGCTGGGCCTGCTGCCCAAGCTCGCCCTCGGCTCGTCCGGTCTTGCCACGCTGGATGATCAGCGGGCCAAGGGCGGCTCGATCACCCGCACCGACGCCGTGGCTGCCGTGGCCGCTGCCCACCGGAGCCTGACCCTGGGAACAGCCATCACGGCGCTGTCCATTGCGCCTGGGCTGTGGCTGCTCGGCACTGATCCCAACCGCCAGCACTGGACGCTTCCCCTGCTGCTGGCACTGACGCTGGCCGTGTTCCTGCGCACCCGGTCCTTTCCGCTCGCGCCGCAGCGGACAGCGCTTTACCTGGCCGTCGCCGTCGGCCTCTGCGCGGGGGCGCTGGCCGCGCTGCGTTTTGTCCCCGATCAGCCGTGGGCAGTGGGACTGGGGGTTCTGGGCACCGCGGCCGCCGCCGCCGTATCGCTGACCGCCACGTTTCCCGACCATACGCAGGCCCGTTTCCGCCTGCTGGCCAAGCGCGCGGAGACGGGGGCCATCCTGGTTTCGGTGCCGCTGGCTGCCGGACTTTTCGGTGTGTTCGGCCAGCTGCTGGGAAGCTTCTGATGAACGGCATCTTCGAACCCCAACCGCAGCCCGAGCGCTTCGGCGATCCCGCCCGCCCCTCCGGTGACGGCTTCGAGTCGCCGCCGCAGCGGCTGCGCCGGGTGCTGCGGACCCGGCCTGCCGAATCCGCCCTGCACCGGATCCTGGCGGGCTCGGCCGATCTTTTCCGCGGTGACGATTATCCGCAGCGGTTGGCGGACGCAGCCGCCGGCAGCCAGCGTGCCGTCACCACGGGGCGCCGGATCGCCGTGGTGGGAACCCGCGGCGGTGCGGGCAGAACGACGGCGGCCGCCCTGCTGGCGCGGATCTACGCCGCAATGCGTGCCGACGTCGTTGCCGCCCTCGACCTCGCTCCGGCGGCCGGAACACTCGGGCTGCGGCTCGGCGTTCCGTACGCACCGCCGCTGGAGGCCGCCGCCGCCCGGCTGGAAGCCGGCACTCCTGATTCACTGCGCGGACTCGCAGCCCTCCTGACCGTCGCCGAGCCGGCCAACCTGCTGGTCACCGGCCGCCGGCGGGCCTCCGGTCCGTGGATGCCCGCCGGCCAAGGGTTATCCGACGACGCCGTCTGGACTCCCGCCGGCCCGCAGGCGCCGCCCGTGTGGACCCCTTCCGTCGGTGCGCCCGCTTTCACGGGTCCCGCCGGCGCTGCAAGTCCCACGGCGGCTGCAGGTCCCGCCGGGGCCGCCCGGCTTTCCCGGGTGATCTCCCGCTACTGCCCTGTCACCATTTTTGACTGCGGCCCCGGCCTCACGGACCCGGCCGCGCTGTGGGCAGTGGAGCACTCCCATCTGGCCGTCTTCGTGGCGCCGGCCAGTGTTGCCGGCCTGGAGGACGCCGTCGAGTACTCCCGGGCCTGGCGGCACACACCCGCCCTGGCTGCCGTTCCCCTGCTCGTGCTGGTGGTTCAGTCCTCACCCGACAGGGTTTTCACCGCGTCCCGGGAGGCCCGCCGGCTGCGCCGCGCCGGGATCGATGCCCTGCATTTGGGCCGCGACCGGCACCTGGCTGCAGGCGTTGAAGTTCTCCCGTCCCTGCTCTCCCGCCGCACCCGCCTCGAGGCCGTGTCCATCGCCTCCCGGGTTCTGGCCGCTGCCGCGTCCGGAACCGGAGTTCCGCCCGCCGCGGAGCTGGCACCCGAACGGAACGCCTACGTATGAGCACCCGGATCCTGCACCGTCCCGCGCGCACCACCGCTCCCGCACGGACCATCGAGGCCTTTTCACTGGATGCCCCGCCGCCCATCGAGGGCGGCAGGACCGGCATGAACATGATGTCCCTCGTTCCGCTGCTGGGCGCCGGGGTGTCGATGACGGTCATGATGCTCTTCCGCGGGTCTCCGCTGGCTGCCGTGGGGGCGCTGATGATGGTTGTCACGATCATCGCGTCGGTGATCATGATGCTCAGCCAGCGCGGCCGGCAGGGCAAGCAGCGCCGGGAACAGCGGGAAAACTATCTGGAGTATCTGGAACGCTCCCGTGCCGAGCTGCGCGCCGATGAACAGGCCGCGCTGGCCGTCGCCCGGGCCGCCAGCCCTCCGCCGAACGCCCTGTTCGACATCCTCCGGGACACCCGGCGGATCTGGGAGCGGCGCCGCTCCAACGAGGATTTCCTGCACGTGCGGATCGGCACCGGCTTCCGGCGCAACCGCGAGGTCACCATCATGAGCACCGGATCGGCGCTGGCCCAGACCGACACCTTCATGACCACGGAACTGGAAATCCTCAAGCGCCGGTACGAGTCCAGCCCGGAGCTGCCGCTGACGGTGCCGCTGGACTGCGCCGGCAACGTCTCAGTGGTGGGTTCCCGCCGGTTCGTGGCTGCCGTGGCCCGGCTGCTGCTCATTGAAGGCGCGGCCTTCCACTCCCCCGAAGACCTCCACCTGGCCCTGGTCCTGCCGGAGGAGCGGCGGAACGACTGGGAATGGGCCACCTGGCTGCCGCACCTGGCGGATCAGAAGAGCACCCACGCCACGGGGCCGGTCCGCCGGCTCGCACCCACCGTTGATGCCCTGGCCGAAGTCCTCGCCGAAGATCTGCACCACCGCTCCTCGCTCGCCGCCGAATCCCGCAAGAACTTCCTGCGCGGCGGCGTCGGCACCGCGCTCCCCCGGCTGCTGGTGGTCAACGACTCCTACGGCGCGCTTCCGGCGGAACTGCAGCTGCCGGACCAGCAGGCCTCCGCCGCCTCGCTGGGCATCACGACCGTCTTCCTCGTCGCCGACCGGCAGCAGGAACCTGGCGAGGTGGCGGTGCGCATCAGCGAGGATTCCGGCGGACCGGACGGGACCTTCATCCTGGAAAACTACCGCGACGATCCGGTGAATCCCGCCGTCGAACGCGGAAGCCTGGACCTCCTCCCGGTGCCGCTTGCCGAGGCGCTGGCGCGGGAGCTGGCGCCGCTGCGCCTGTCGCCGGACTCGTTCGAGCATGACACCGCCGAAACTGCCCAGGGGTTCCTGGAAATGCTGGGCCTTTCGGCGGACCTGGACGCGGCCGACATCCGCCGGCTGTGGAAACCCCGCGGCGAAGTCGACTTCCTTCGGGTGCCGCTGGGCCCGGACGACCGCGGCCGGCCGGCCCTGCTGGACCTCAAGGAATCGGCGCAGTTCGGCCACGGGCCGCACGGCCTGTGCGTGGGCGCCACCGGCTCCGGCAAATCCGAAATGCTGCGCAGCATGGTCGTGGGACTGTTGGCCACCCACTCCCCCGAGGTCCTGGCCATGGTGCTGGTGGACTACAAGGGCGGCGCCACCTTCGCTCCCTTTGCCGGCGCACCGCAGGTCGCCGGGGTCATCACCAACCTGTCCGACGACGTCAGCCTGATCGAGCGCGTCTATGCCAGCCTCTCCGGCGAAATCCAGCGGCGGCAGGAAGTCCTGAAGGCGGCCGGCAACCTCGCCAACATCACCGACTACCAGCTGCACCGGCAGGAGCTGAAGGCCCAGGGCATCGAACTGGCACCCCTGCCGCACCTGGTGGTGATCATCGACGAATTCGGTGAACTGCTGACCGCCCGCCCGGACTTCATTGAACTGTTCCTCTCCATCGGCCGCATCGGCCGCTCCATCGGGGTGCACCTGCTGCTCTCCAGCCAGCGGATCGAGGGCGGCAAGCTGCGCGGCCTGGACACCTACCTCTCCTACCGGATCGGCCTGCGCACCCTCTCCGAGGCCGAATCACGCACGGTGCTGGACACCCCCGATGCCTTCCATCTGCCGCCGGTGCCGGGCTTCGGCTACCTGAAGGTGGACACCACCACCTACACCCGGTTCAAGGCCGGGTACGTGTCCGGCCCGCTGGAGGCCGCCCGGCACGATGGCGGGCCGGCCGAGGCGGACGACCAGCCGCAGGTCCTGCAGGTGCCGCGCTACGCCGCCTCCCTCGCGGCAGCACCGGGAACCGGGGGCGCGGGAACCGGGGGCGCGGGAACCGGGACCGCCGGCGCTGCCGCTGCGCCGTCGTCGACGTCGTCCTCCAAGCGCACCACCGGACCGACGGTCCTTTCCACGCTGATGGACACCCTGGCCACGTTCCCGCGTGCCGTCGACCCGATCTGGCTGCCGCCGCTGCCCCGCGGAATCGCGTTGGACCGCGCCGCCGGCGGCCTCTCCGGCGAGAAGGGGCTGCGGCTGGCCAGCGGCGGATCGCTGCGTGTTCCGGTGGGGCTGCTGGACGACCCGGCCAAGCAGTGGCAAGGCATTTGGGAGCTGGACCTTGCCGCGAACGGCGGCAACGCGGCGATCGTGGGCGGGCCCCAGACCGGCAAGAGCACCGCTCTGCGCACCATCGTGGCGTCGCTCTCGCTGACCCACAGCCCGGCCGAGGTGGGCATTTATGCGATCGACCTGCTCGGCAGCAGCCTGGTGCCGCTCGAAGGCCTTCCCCATGTGGGCGGGGTGGCGGTGCGCACCAACCGGGAAGTTGTCCGCCGCACCGTGGATGAGTTGCTGGCGATGCTGGCCCACCGCGAGCATGTGTTCGAGAAGCATCAGGTGGATTCGCTGCCGACCCTGCGCCGCCGCTGCGCGAAGGGGGACATTCCCGAGCTGCCCAGCGCCGACATTGTGCTGGTCCTGGACGGTTACGGACAGCTCAGCGATGAATTCGAGGAGATTGAAAAAGCCGTCCACGCACTGATCAGCCGCGGCGCCGGCTACGGCATCCACATCATCGTCACCTGCTCCCGGACGAACGAGATCCGGATCTCGCAGCAGAGCTTCTTCGGCAACCGGATCGAACTCCGGCTCGCCGATCCGGGCGAATCCGCACACGGACGCAAGCTCGCCGAGGCGGTCAGCACTGACAGCCCGGGCCGGTCCCTGACGGACCGCAAGCTGCAGGGCCATTTTGCCCTGCCGCGGCTGGATTCGGACCCCGATGACGGTTCCGCGACCCAGGGCCTGCGGGAGCTGGTGGCCGCGGTTGCCGCGTCGACCAGGGAGCGCGCCATGCAGGTCCGGGTCCTGCCGGGGCTGGTCTCCGCCGAGACGGCCCTTACCCCCGACGCGGCGGCCGCCGTTCCGCTGGGGCTCCGGGAGACCGACCTGGGCACGGAAACCCTGGACCTGCACAGCCGGGAACGGCACCTGCTGATCATGGGCGACGACGGCTCCGGCAAGACCAACGTCATGCGATCGGTCGTCCGCCGGCTCATCGCACAGCATCGGCCGGAGGACATTGTCTTTGCGGTCTTCGATCCGCGCCGCAGCCTGACCGGCGAGGTCCCCACCGAATCCCTGGGCGGCTACGCCACCAGTGCCGCCCTGGCTGACCAGCTCGCCGCGGCCGTCGCCGGGGAACTGGAAAAACGGACCACCGCCGCTCCGGCCGAGCTGGCCGGCCTGCCGCGCATCGTGCTGGTGATTGACGACTACGACGTCCTGACCGCCGGCGGCTCCTCACCGCTGAGCCGGCTGACCCCGTTCCTGCCGCTGGCACCGGAAATCGGGTTGCATGCCGTTCTGTCGCGGCGGGTGCGCGGCGCGAGCCGGGGCATGTACGAACCGTTCTTTACGGCCCTGCGGGATTCCGGCAGCGCGGCCCTGATTCTCTCCGGCGACCGCGGGGAGGGCACCCTGATCAACGGCGTTCGGGCCCGCACGCTGCCGCCCGGGCGCGCCCAGCTGATCCAGCCCGGCAAACCGGTCCAGGTGCTGCAGCTGTTTTTCAACGACGATGAGAGCCGGATCCTGAGCGGCACCGGGTGAGCGCCGCCGTCGCCGGCCTGGCCCGGGATCCAGCCGGTTGCCGCCGGCCTAGCCCGGGATCCAGCCGGGTCCGTCGGCGGGCGCGGCCGGCCGCAGCCCGCCCGTGGCCAGCGGGTTCCGGCCCGCCCTGACATCCACCACCAGGGTGTGTGCCGCCTTGTCGTGCCAGCCCTGGCGCCGGTCATTGGCATCCCAGACGCTGGAGACCAGCAGCACCGGCGGGCCGACCACGGTGGCTGCCGACAGGCCCAGCAGCATCCCGCGCAGGAAAATGCCGAGCAGCCCGGGTGAATGTCCGGCTTCGTCGGTGGTGCGGATGCCCAGGGCCAGGTTGCCCGGCGTCTTGCCGCTGCCGGCTTCCCACCACCACAGCCACACACAGTAGGCGACGGCAACGGAGGCCGCAGCCGGGACCCAGCGCCCGCTGCCAAGCAGCGCCGCTCCGGTGAGCAGGACCGGGGCAGCGTCGATGACCTTGGCCGCCAGCCGCTGCCGGGCCGTTGCGTTGACCACGTGGGGATGGGCTGCCATGCCGGCCTGTCCTAGCGGAAGCTGACGCGGCGTCTACCGGCCGGGGCCGCCGGTGCCACGGTCACGACTCGGTGTTTCCCGCGGCAGGTTGGGGATCCGCTCCGCCGGGAAGGGTCACGGCCGCCGGGACGCTGCGCTCGACGGAACCTTCGACGTCGATCACCAGGACGGTGATGTTGTCGCGGCCGCCGGACCGCAGCGCTGCCTGCACCATGGAAGCGCAGGCGTCCTGCGGATTGCTGACGGAGGCCAGGATCTGCTGCAGCTGCCCGTCGCTCACCTCGCCAGTCAGGCCGTCGGAGCACACCAGCAGGCGGTCGCCGGGTTCCACCGGGATCAGCCAGTAGTCGGCATCCGTATCACTGCCCGTGCCCAGCGCCCGGGTAACCACGTGGCGGCGCGGATGGACCAGGGCTTCATCCGGCGTAATTTGGCCCATGTCCACCAGTTCCTGGACCTCGCTGTGATCCACGGTGATCTGCTCCAGCAGCCCGTTGGTCAGCCGGTAGGTCCGGGAATCCCCCACATTGAAAACCAGCCAGCAGGGTTTGCCCGCGTCCCGGACGAGGACGGCGCCGGTCAGCGTGGTGCCGGCACGGCCATCTGTCGCTTCCCGGATCCTGGCATCGGCTTCGCGGAGCAGCTTCTGGACTTCGGCGGCGGCGACCTCGGGCAGATGCTCGCCGACAAACGGCGCCTCGCCCAGGGTGCGGACGCAAATGCTGCTCGCCACTTCGCCTGCTTCGTGGCCTCCCATGCCGTCGGCGACGGCGAAGATCGGGTCCGCGGCGATCAGCGAATCCTCGTTCTGGTCCCGGCGCAGTCCGCGGTCAGAGGCATAGCCAAAGACTGCACGGAGTTCCAAGCCCGGGGATGTCGTTTCGTCGAAGTTCATTCACGCCCTATCCGGAAGCTGTCCGCTGTGGTGGTCCACAGTAGTGACACATATTACGCATTCTTATGCTTACCCTAGCGGAATGCTCGGGCCCGCCGCCCGAAGCGCTCCGGCAAGCGTCCGTGCCGCTGCACCGGGCAGGCAGGTAGTCCGGCCGGTCAATCGAGAATCAGTCCCGACCCGGTGCCGCGGGCGAGGGTCACGGGGTGGATTTCGCCGAATCCGCGCACGTTGCGGGGCTGATGCGGGATCAGCACAAACCGGTCGTTGTTCCGCAGGGCTGCGGCGGTCGAGGCGTCCGTCAGGACGGTGCCGGGTTCAGCGAGCGAGGTCAGCCGGGAGGCCAGATTGACGGTGGGCCCGTAGATGTCGCCCAGCCGGGAGAGCACCCGCCCCCAGACCAGGGACACGCGCGCCGCCGGCAGCAGGTCGTCCTCCGTGAAGGCCTTGGCCAGGGCCAGCGAGATTTCCGCCCCGGCTTCCGGTGTTTCCGCGTTGAACAGCACCTCGTCGCCGATGGTCTTCACCAGCCGGCCGCCGCCCACGGAGATGATCTCGGCGCACTTGTGCTCAAAGCGCTGGACCATGTGGGCCAGGGTTTTCTCATTCATCTGCCGCGACAGGGAGGTGTAGGACACCAGATCGGCAAAGCCGACGGCGCGGGCCAGGGGCAGCGGGTTGTCGTCGGACGCGGAGCCGTCATGGCTGGCCAGACCGGCTTCGGCGCGCAGCGCCAACCGCTGCACGGCTGAGTTCATCTGCCGTTTCCAGGCGTACACCAGCGTCTTTTCCAGCGGTTCGATCAGGGCCGGAAGTGCTGCCACCAGCGCCTTGCGGGCCTCGGCGTCGGGAATTCCGCGCTGGACCACCATTTCCTCGACCAGCGCTTCAATCTGCCAGACCACCATGCGGTCGGTCATCTGGCCGATCGAGCGCATGATCGAGATGGCGGCTTCCTCGGTCAGCTGCTCGTCGCGGACCAGTTCGATCACGGTGGTCAGCGCCTCGCGGTCCTGCTCGGTGAAGAACACCGCGTCGTCGTCGAGGTTGGGAAATCCCATCGCCCGCCAGAGCTTGCGGGCCGAGAGCAGGGACACGCCCGCTTCGGCGGCAGCTTCGCGCCGCTTGAGGGTACGCGGGCCGCCGATCAGCTGGGCCTCCAGCTTGCGCACGTCCTCGCGGTCGATGGCGGCGGAACCGGCATCGGCCGGTGCGCCGGTGGAACCGGAGCCCGCGCGCCCGGAACCGGCACGCCCGTTCCCGGTGTTGGCGTCGGCGTCGGAGTTGGCGTCGGCGGCTCGGGGCCGGGGAGGAACGGCTGGCATGGACAGGGTCATCGGCTCGGGATCCGCTGCCGGTTCGGCGTCGCGGCCTTCCTCACTCATTGCCCCTCCCTTCGTAGTCGTAGTCCCCATCTCCTTCCATATCTACACCATCGAACATGGCGGTCATCGGCAACTGGTCTATGGCGGCCAACACGATGGCCTTGAACTTGTGGACCTCGGGCACGTGTTCGTAGTGCACCACCCGGTCATAGCCAACGTCCACCGCCAGCGTCCCGGAACGCTGCATCCGCTCCGTAACGGTCTGCCAGGCCTCGAGCTGAAAGACCGAGGCCAGCGGCAATTCGCGTTCCCGCCGGCGCAGCACTCCCTGCCGGTGGATGAGGCGCCGGTTGGTGACGATGTACCGTGCAAACGCCCACCGCAGCACCGGCGGCAGGCAGAACCGCGCCAGCAGCACCAGGGAAACGACGACGACGGCGGGCTGCAGGTATCCGCGCCAATCCGCCACCTGCCCGGGCAGGGAATCACGGTCCAGATAGCCGTAACCGAACCCGGCGGCAGCGCACACCAGGACGGCCAGGACAACGGGCCAGACCAGCTGGCGGGCATGCGGCCTGCTGGCCACGATAATCCGCTCCCCCGGCGCGAGTTTCAGCCTGATGTTCACGCCTGCACGGCGCGCAGGTGCACCACGTCGCCGGCGACGACCGCATGCCGCTCGCCGAGTTCGTCCACCAGGACCAGCGAACCGTATGAGTCGAGGGCCACGGCTCGTCCCGTGAGGGATTTTCCGCCGGGCAGGTCTGCGCGGACCTCCTGGCCCAGGGTCGCCATCCGGGCACTGATCTTCTCGACCAGCGAGGTGCCGTCGGCCCACGCCCGGGAGGCATCGCCGTCGACCGCGCAAAAGTCCCGGTACTTGGCAGCCAGCTCGCGCAGATAATCCTCAAGGAGAATGTTGCGGTCGGTGGTGGAGGAGTACTCCATCAGCAGCGACGTGGCCGTGGGAACCGGCAGATCCTCGTCGGTCAGGGAGACGTTCATGCCCGCGCCCACGACGACGGCGGGTGGGGCGCCGCTGGAATCCATCACCAGCTGGGCCAGGACGCCGGCGAGCTTGCGCCCATCGACCATGACGTCGTTCGGCCACTTCAGGCGGGCCTCGACGCCGGTGCGGGCGGCGACGGATTCCGACAAGGCCAGGGCAGCCAGCAGCGACAACCAGCCGTAGGACTGGGTGGGCAGCGGCCGGCCGGCGGCATTGACCGGCCGGAGCAGGACGCTGACGAACAGCGACGAGCGCGGCGGGGCAACCCAGGTCCGGCCCAGCCGTCCCTTGCCGGCGGTCTGCATCTCGGCGGTCAGGACGGTCAGGTCCGGAGCATCTGCCGGGCGAAGCCGCGCCTGGTCAGCCAGATCGGTGTTGGTGGAGCCGGTTTCGGCCACGACATCCAGCCGGGGCAGGGGTCCCTGCGGCGCCACGAGCGCGGCTCGGAGACGCTCCTGGTCAAGCCCTGGTCTTTCCATGCTGGAGTAACGCGAATGCATGCTTCCGATCTTACGCGGGGTGCACGACATTCCTGCCTGCCGGCGCCGCCGGCCGGGTCCCGCGGCCCCGGCCAGCGCCCCTTGTCCTGCCTAGAGGAAGAAGTCCTGCATCAGCTTGTCCTCGGGCGCGCCAAGCGAGTAGGGACGGAAGTCAGTGATTCCCTCTTCACGCAGCACCTGCTCGTCGGTGTAGAAATTGCCGGTGGCCTCATGGCTGGGGCGTGTCAGGATGGCGTGTGCGGCGTCGGCCATGATGTCCGAATTGCGGGAGGCCGCCGCCATTTTCTCGCCGCCAAGGTTGCGGATGGCAGCGGTGTCGATGGCGGTGACCGGCCACAGCGAGTTCACGGCGACGCCGTCGTCCTTGAGTTCCGCGGCGAGTCCGAGCGTCGTCAGGGACATTCCGTACTTGGCCATCGTGTACGCCAGGTAGGACCCGGCCCACTTCGGATCCAGGTTCAGGGGCGGGGAAAGCGTGAGGATGTGTGGGTTCGCGGACTGGCGCAGGGCGTCCAGGGAGAACTTGGAGAGCATGAAGGTGCCGCGGACGTTGATGTCGGCCATCAGGTCGTAGCTCTTCATGGTGACGTCGTCGGTGTTCCGCAGGTCGATGGCGGAGGCATTGTTGACCACGATGTCGATGCCCCCGAAATGCGCCACGGTTTCCGCGACGGCCCGGGCGACGTCGTCGTCGTTGCGAACATCGCCGATGATCGGCAGGGCCTTGCCTCCGGCGGCCTCCAGCTGTTCGGCTGCCGTGTACACGGTGCCCTGCAGCTTGGGATGGGGCTCGGCGGTCTTGGCCATGATGGCGATGTTGGCGCCGTCGGCCGCAGCGCGCAGAGCGATGGCCAGGCCGATGCCGCGGCTGCCGCCGGACATCAGGATGGTGCGGCCGGCGAGCGAACGGGGTCCGGAATCAGGTGTGAGAGAAGTCATGGAAACAGGCTAATACATGTCCGCCGCTTATGTTACTGGTCAGTAACATCGGGCGTGCTCGGGGTTCTGCTGCCAGGGTTTGCTGCCATACCGGAATTCTGCTGCCGTTCCGGGATTCTCCTGCCGGTCCGGGAAATCCCTGCCGGTCCGCGGCGGCAGCAGATTCCCAAACCGGGCGATTCCTCCCGAAACGGCTTGAATCCGCCCATTGGATCACCGGGGCCGATCCTTCGTGCAGATAACGCAGCCAAAACCGCCCCGGCGACATCCTTCGTGCAGATAACGCAGTCAAAAGCGGCACATGGGCTGCCGGGACAACCTGATCTGCACGAGAGATTCCGCGGGAGGACCTGATCTGCACGAGAGATTGAACCGCACCCGATCCAAGCACCGACCAAGCACATCAGCACGAAATTGTAGGATCCCTACACCGGGACTACGCCGGCGCCCTCACTAGACTGGACAAGTCGCCGTACGCTTTGTGCCTTTCCTACTTAACGGCAGCGACCGCCCCATCCACTCAGCATTCCGGAGACCAGATGAGCATCGACCAGGACCTTGACCTGCAGACCACAGCCGGCAAGATCGCTGAGTACCGCCGCCGCCAGGCGCAGGCCGAGATGCCTTCCGGCCCGGCCGCCGTCGAGAAGCAGCATGCCCGCGGCAAGCACACCGCCCGCGAGCGCATCGAGATGCTCGTGGACGCCGGCTCCTTTGTCGAGCTGGACGCCCTGGCCGTGCACCGCTCCACCGCGTTCGGCATGGAAAAGAAGAAGCCGCTGGGCGACGGCCTGGTCTCCGGGTACGCCACCGTCGACGGCCGCCCGATCGCCGTCTACAGCCAGGACTTCTCCGTGTACGGCGGTTCCCTGAGCCAGGTCAACGGCGAGAAGATCGTCAAGGTCCAGGAACACGCCCTGCGCAACGGCTGCCCCGTCGTCGGCATCCTGGACGGCGGCGGCGCCCGCATCCAGGAGGGCGTGGCCTCGCTGGCCATGTTCGCCGACATCTTCCGCAACAACGTCCACGCCTCCGGAGTGGTCCCGCAGATCTCCCTGATCATGGGCCCGTCCGCCGGCGGCGCCGCCTACTCCCCCGCCCTGACCGACTATGTGGTGATGGTGGACAAGACCAGCCACATGTTCATCACCGGACCCGACGTCATCAAGACCGTCACCGGCGAGGACGTGGACATGGAAACCCTCGGCGGCGCCCGGCAGCACAACACCAACACCGGCACCTCCACGTACCTGGCCTCCGACGAGGAGGACGCCATCGAGTTCGTCCGCGAGCTCCTGGACTTCCTGCCTTCCAACAACCTGGCCGAGGCGCCGCTGGCCGCCTTCTCGCAGGAGATGGAACTGAACGACGGCGACCTCGCCCTGGACGAGCTCATTCCGGACTCCGCCAACCAGCCCTACGACATGCGCGCCGTCATTGAGCAGGTGCTCGACGACGGCCACTTCCTGGAGATGCAGGCCCTCTACGCGCCGAACATCATGATCGGCTACGGCCGGGTCGAGGGCCACACCGTGGGCATCGTCGCCAACCAGCCGATGCAGTTCGCCGGCACCCTGGACATCGCCGCCTCCGAGAAGGCCGCCCGCTTTGTCCGCAACTGCGACGCCTTCAACGTTCCCATCCTCACCTTCGTGGATGTTCCGGGCTTCCTGCCGGGCACCGACCAGGAATTCCAGGGCATCATCCGCCGCGGCGCCAAGCTGCTCTATGCCTACGCCGAGGCCACCGTGCCCAAGCTGACCGTGATCACCCGCAAGGCGTACGGCGGCGCGTACATCGTGATGGGCTCGAAGAAGCTCGGCGCGGACCTGAACCTGGCCTGGCCCACCGCGCAGATCGGCGTCATGGGCGCCCAGGGCGCGGTGAACATCCTCTACCGCGGCCAGCTCAAGGCAGCGGCCGACGCCGGGGAAAGCGTTGAGCAGGCACGCGCCGACTACATCGCGCAGTATGAAGAGGAACTGCTCAACCCCTACCAGGCCGCCCAGCTCGGCTACGTCGACGCCGTCGTCGCCCCCTCGGAAACCCGCCTGCAGCTGATCCGCGGGCTGCGCGCCCTGCGCGACAAGCGCGCTTCGCTGCCCGCCAAGAAGCACGGAAACATGCCGCTGTGACGGCCTGGGACCTGCCGGATCCGTGGAGCCGGACGCCGGAGCAGGCTGTGCCGCAGCCGCCGCTGTTTTCCGTCCTGGGCGGCAATCCGTCGGCCGAGGAGCTGGCGGCGCTGACCGCCGTCGTCATGGGGCTGAACGCCGACGGCGGTGCCCCGCGCACCACGCCGGAGTCCGCGCGCCGGACCTGGAACCGGCGGCGGATGCTGAGCCTGGCGCCCAAGCCCGGACCCGGCTCGTGGCGGCGCAGCTTCCGCTAGCGCCGGACCAGCCCCGGAACCCGAATCGGCACCCCAATCGGAACCGGAAAAGCGCAGGATAGGCCCCCGAGCCGCACATTACGTGCGGCCACCGGGAAAAGTTGGTGATGGCGGCGTTGCCGCTAGGCTACCCCTGTGACCCACGAGACTCCTTCATCAGATCCCATGCCCTTCGCCGGCGCGCAGAACCGCCAGCCGACCGCCATCGACGCCGTTGCCGATGCCTTCACCGAGACTCTGCTGCAGCTGGATCCGTCCCTCGCCACCTCCCTGGGCATCCCGGGGCATGAAACGGAGTATGCCGATTATTCCCCCGCCGGCCTGGAATCGGGAGCCGAGGCCATCCGGGAGACGCTGGAACGGCTGGACGGACTGCTGCCGGCCGACGACGTCGACCGCGTCACGCTCGATGCCATGCACGAGCGCCTGGGCCTGGAACTGGAAATCCACGAGTCCGGCTGGAACCTCTCGAACCTGAACAACATCGCCTCGCCCGCCCAGGAGATCCGCTCCATCTTCGACCTGATGCCCACCGAAACGGTGGAGGACTGGCAGCACATCTCCGGCCGGCTGCACAACGTTGCCGACGCCGTCTCGGGCTACATCTCTTCCCTGCGCGCCGGCAAGGAGCGCGGCCTGCTGCCGGCCCGCCGCCAGGTGAAGATCGTCATGGAACAGGCCGCCAAGTACGCCGAGGACGGCGGCTTTTTTGACGACTACGCCTCGAATGCGGCACTGCCCGACGGCGGCTCCCTCTCCGACAGCCTGAGCACCGAGCTGCGCGCCGGCGCCGAATCCGCCCGTGCCGCCTACCGCGGGCTGGCCGCGGTCCTGGAAAATGAACTGCTGCCCGTCGCTCCCGAGAAGGACGCCGTCGGCCGCGAACGCTACGCCCTGATGTCGCGCCGGTTCCTGGGTTCCGCGGTGAACCTGGAAGAGACCTACGCCTGGGGCGTTGAGGAACTGGACCGCATCATCGCCGAGCAGGAAGCCGTCGCCGAGCAGATCCGGCCCGGCGCCGGCGTCGAGGAGGCCATGGCGCTCCTGGACGAGGATTCGGAGCGGCAGCTGCACGGCACCGCCGAGCTGCAGGCCTGGATGCAGGGCCTGGCCGACCGCGCCGTCGCCGACCTGGCGGGCACCCACTTCGAGATCAACGGGCCGATGCGGCAGATCGAGTGCATGATCGCCCCCACCCAGGAAGGCGGCATCTACTACACCGGTCCCAGCGACGACTTCAGCCGCCCGGGCCGCATGTGGTGGTCGGTCCCCGCCGGCGAGGACACCTTCACCACATGGAAGGAAACCACCACCGTCTACCACGAGGGCGTCCCGGGCCACCATCTGCAGATTGCGACGGCGACGGCCGCCCGCGGGCTGCTGAACAACTGGCGCCGCAACATCTGCTGGGTCTCCGGGCACGGTGAAGGCTGGGCGCTGTACGCCGAGCGGCTGATGGACGAACTGGGCTACCTCAGCGATCCCGGGGACAAGATGGGCATGCTCGACGCCCAGCGCATGCGGGCCGCCCGCGTGGTCTTCGACATCGGCGTCCATCTGGAACTGGAGGTACCCGAACGCTGGGGCTCCGGCACCTGGACGGCCGAGAAGGGCTACGAATTCCTGCGGCAGAACATTGCCATCTCCGAGGGGCAGCTGAACTTCGAGTTCACCCGTTACCTGGGCTGGCCGGGACAGGCACCGGCCTACAAGCTGGGCCAGCGGCTCTGGGAGCAGATCCGGGACGAGGTCCGCAGCCGCGAGGGAGAGAACTTCGACCAGAAGGACTTCCACACCCGCGCCCTCGCCCTGGGGTCGGTCGGGCTGGACACGCTGCGCCGCGCCCTGCTGGACGCGTAGCGGCAGCTGCCCCGGCGACATTCCTCACACGCTTGACCGAGATAACCCCCGGATGCGGCAATACTGCGCCGCATTCCGGGGGTTTTGGCCTTTTACGGCGCAGAATACCCAGCAGGCTTTCCGTAACATTTCGCAATGGGCAATCTTCTCTGCTAAGCACCGGCGACTACTATCTTCAACGTGACTTCACAGACTTCCTCCCCCCAGACTTCCGCCGGCCGCAGGCTGCCCCGGTGGGTTACTTCCTTCGGACCGCAGATCATCGCCGCCCTGTTTGTGGGCCTGCTGCTGGGCCTGCTGGCCAAGGAGATGGGCCCGGTTGGCGAGGACGAGCCCAACTGGCTGACCACCACGCTGAACACCATCGGCACGAGCTACGTCTCGCTGCTGAAGGCCGCCGTGGTCCCCCTGATCTTCACCGCCGTCGTCAGCTCCATCGCCAACCTGCGCGAGGTCTCCAACGCCGCACGCCTGGCCTGGCAGACGCTGCTGTGGTTCGCGATCACCGCGCTGATTGCCGTGACGATCGGCATCCTGCTGGGCGTGATCCTGCAGCCCGGCGCCAATGCCGACGCCGCGCCGCCCGCCGACTATGAAGGCAGCACCGGCAGCTGGATGGGCTTCCTGACCGGCCTGATTCCGGCGAACTTCATGGGCCTGACCGCTTCTTCCACCGCCGTGGACCCGAGCACCGTCACCACCGCCCTGAACTTCAATGTCCTCCAGGTGCTCGTGATCGCGATCGCCGTCGGCATTGCCGCCCTGAAGGTGGGTGCGCCCGCCGCGCCGTTCCTGGCCCTGAACGCCTCCGCCCTGGCCGTCATCCAGAAGGTCCTCTGGTGGATCATCCGCCTGGCTCCGCTGGGCACCGTGGGCCTGATCGGCCGCGCCGTCGCCACCTACGGCTGGGACACCATCGGCTCGCTGGGCATGTTCGTGGTGGCCGTGTACGTCGGCCTGGCCCTGGTCCTCTTCGTGGTCTACCCCGTGCTGATCAAGGCCCACGGCCTGTCCGTGAAGCAGTGGTTCTCCGGCGCCTGGCCGGCCATCCAGCTCGGCTTCGTCTCGCGCTCCTCGGTGGGCACCCTGCCGCTGACGCAGCGCGTGACCGAGCGCAACATGGGCGTGCCGCGCGCCTACGCCTCCTTCGCTGTGCCGCTGGGTGCCACCACAAAAATGGACGGCTGCGCCTCGATCTACCCGGCGATTGCCGCGATCTTCGTGGCGCAGTTCTTCGGCATTGATCTGGGCTTCACCGACTACCTGCTGATTGCCCTGGTCTCGGTGCTCGGTTCGGCCGCCACGGCCGGCACCACCGGCGCCGTGGTCATGCTGACCCTGACGCTGTCCACGCTGGGTCTGCCTCTGGCCGGCGTCGGCCTGATGCTGGCCGTCGACCCCATCCTGGACATGGGCCGCACCGCCATCAACGTGGCCGGACAGACCGTGATCCCGACGATCGTCGCCAAGCGCAACGGCATGCTGGACACCGCAATGTACAACGCCAAGCGCAACGGCGATCCGTTCGCCGACGACTCCACCGAGGTCGAGGTCCCGGTGCTGGTTCCGGCCGGCGCTTCGGGTGTGGCCGCTTCGGGTGCCGCTGCGGGTGTCGCTGCTGCGGACGGAACGTCTGCTGCGGGCATCTCCCTGCCGGGTGCCGGGGCTGCGTGCGCAACCGGCCCGGCGCCGTCGTCGGCTTCCGCTGCCGACAAGCGCTGATCCATCGCTTCCAGAAGGCCGCTCCGGATATCCGGGGCGGCCTTCGTGCTGTCCCGGGGCTGTCTTCGGGCTGTCCCGGCCGCTTGCCGGGCCGGGCGGCGCTTACCGGGCCGGGCGGCGCTTACCGGGCCGGGCGGCCCGCCGACTAGGCTGGAGGGGTGACTGACCTGAACCTGATCCTTGCTTCCGCTTCCCCCGCCCGCACCAAGCTGCTGACCAACGCCGGCATTTCCCATTCCGTGCTCGTGTCCGACGTCGACGAAGACGCCGTCACCGCCCGCTACGGCCTGACCGACCCGCACGACACCGCCCTGCTGCTGGCCCGGGCGAAGGCCGAAGCCATTGCCGCACTGCCCGAGGCCGACGGCTCCCTGGTGATCGGCTGCGATTCCGTCTTCGAGTTCGACGGCGAAGCGCACGGCAAGCCCTGGGAGCCCGAGGTCGCCCGCGAACGCATCCGGCGGATGAGCGGCAACATGGGCGTGCTGCACACCGGCCACTGGCTGGTCGATTGCCGCGACACCGACGACGACGGCGGTTCGGGTGCGACGCTCGGCGCCGTCAGTTCCGCGTCGGTTTACTTTGCGAAGCTGACCGACGAGGAAATCGACGCGTACGTCGCCACCGGCGAGCCGCTGCAGGTGGCGGGTTCCTTCACCATCGATTCACTGGGCGGGGCGTTCATCGAGAAGGTCGACGGTGATCCGCACGCCGTGATCGGGCTGTCCGTGTCGATGCTTCGAGAGCTGCTCGCCAGCGCCGGCGTGAAGATCACTGACCTCTGGGACCGGTAGGCCCTTCCCGCCTCGGGTCGGTCCGGGCCGGGCACCGCGTCCGGGCACCGAGAGTGCAGATCTGGCGAATTAGCATCGTCCCCCGTGTGCCGAGAGTGCAACTCTGCAGGGTAAGACACGAGATTGCCCGCCATATCTGCGCTCTCCGAATCACGGCTTCAGCTGAAACCCGCCATAGCTGCACACTTACGGAGCCCCGCACACCTAGAGTGCAGCTCTGGCGGGTAACCGCCGACGCGGGTCGGACCGGGCGTCCGAGAGTGCAGATCTGGCGAATTAGCATCGTCCACCATGCGCCGAGAGTGCAGCTCTGCAGGGTAAGACACGAGATTGCCCGCCATATCTGCGCTCTCGAATCACGGCTCCAGCCGAAACCCGCCATAGCTGCACACTCACGGACCTCCGCACACCGAGAGTGCAGCTATGCAGGGTTAGCATCGTCCACGTACGGCGCTCGGCACTCGAGAGTGCAGCTCTGCACCCTCACGGTTGATACCCGCCCTGGACCAGCGCATGACGCACCTTCCCCACGACCCATGAGGGACCCTGCGCCATGTCATAGCTGTTCAGCTTGACCTGGCGCCAGCCCAGTTCAGCGGTGCGCGCGTCCCGCCCGTTGTCCCTGCTCTGTTGTCCGGGGTCCAGGTGATGCGCTCCGTCGTATTCGATGCAGGTGCGGTACTCCCGGCAGCCAAGGTCCACCCACACGGCGGGATTTCCAGCGGCGTCCGCAATCAACGTGTTCGGCGTAAATTCCGGCAATCCTGCCCTGTGAAGCTCGAGCCGCACCCTCGTCTCCTGCGGTGAATCCACGCCGACCCGCATCAGTTCGATCGCAGACCGAAGGTTGCGCAGTCCCCGGGCTCCCGCTTTGGCCTCTGCATAGGGCCGGAGATCCTTCAGGGGCACCTGCGCAATCCGCCGCGTTCCAAAGTTCCGATGGTGTTCACTGATCATCCAATCTCCCATGACGACCAGATCATCTGTTGGCAGCTGGGCGGCGAGATCAAGCAGGGTCCGGGGCAGAGAGGTCACAGGCAGCGACGACACCATGGTCAACTCCCCCGGATCCAGCTCCAAGCGATGCCCAGCGACGTATTTGCGGCGAGGCATGGCAAGCCCCCGGTCCCGGCTGAGGTGAATAACCGGTTCCTGTTGCAGGCCGTATGGCAGCGGGATTCCGTGCAGCCGCGCCGCGGTGACATGGGAGAAAAACACCCCTGGCAACAACTCCGCATATGGCCGGCAGCGTTCCACCAGTTCCAGGTCCGCTCCTCGTCGCACCCGAATCTCCCGGCTCGGTGTCAGCAGATCCTGCGCCCGGAGCCTTGACCGGGAAAGGCCCAGACTCCGGGCCTGCGCGATTGTGAAGGACTGATCCGTCAGGTCTTCGGGAAGCGGCAGAGGACGGCGCATACTCCATTACTTAACAGTCCTGCCGTCCCTCGTCCCTGTTATCCACAACAGCGGCTTTTCTCCACAGACGACGCTTCCGCCTTGCACAGCCAGCGCGGACGACGACGGCGGCCTCGCTTGAACGCGGGCCCCGCCCAACGAAGCCCACGCCACCCTCACACACGCCACCCTTGTAGGGTCCCCACAACGAAACGCCCCGTACCACGCAGAAACAGCACGCATTATGGCCGGAAACCACAAAACCGCGCTAGGCTCCGAAGAGATCAAAAGGAGCCAGTGCATTCAATGAGCCAGTTCAACCCCGCGCCCGCCGGCGATCCACAGAACACCAAGAGCATCACGAAAGTCCTGATCGCCAACCGCGGCGAAATCGCCGTCCGCGTCATCCGGGCCGCCCGCGACGAAGGCCTGGCCTCCGTCGCCGTCTACGCCGATCCGGACCGTGACGCCCTGCATGTCCGCCTCGCCGACGAGGCCTACTCGCTGGGCGGCAGCACCGCTGCGGAGTCCTACCTGGACATGGGCAAGATCCTCGACGCCGCCCGCAAGTCCGGCGCCGACGCCATCCACCCCGGCTACGGCTTCCTCTCCGAGAACGCCGAGTTTGCCCAGCGCGTCATCGACGCCGGCCTCACCTGGATCGGCCCCTCCCCGCACGCCATTTCCCAGCTCGGCGACAAGGTCCAGGCCCGCCACATCGCGGCCAAGGTCGGCGCCCCGCTGGTTCCCGGCACCGCCGATCCGGTGAAGAACGCCCAGGAAGTCCTGGACTTCGCCGACGCGCACGGCCTGCCGCTGGCCATCAAGGCTGCCTTCGGCGGCGGCGGCCGCGGCATCAAGGTCGCCCGCACCCGCTCGGAAATTCCGGAGATGTTCGACTCCGCCGTCCGCGAGGCCACAGCCGCCTTCGGCCGCGGCGAGTGCTTCATCGAGCGCTTCCTGGATGCCCCGCGGCACGTCGAGACCCAGTGCCTCGCCGACGCGCACGGCAACGTCGTCGTCGTCTCCACCCGCGACTGCTCGCTGCAGCGCCGCAACCAGAAGCTTGTGGAGGAGGCTCCGGCGCCGTTCCTCACGGAGGACCAGAACCAGCGTCTGTACGCCGCGTCCAAGGCCATCCTGCGCGAGGCCGGCTATCAGGGCGCCGGCACGTGCGAGTTCCTGGTCGGCACCGACGGCACCATCTCCTTCCTGGAGGTCAACACCCGGCTGCAGGTCGAGCATCCCGTGTCAGAGGAAGTGACCGGCCTGGACCTGGTCCGCGAGCAGTTCCGGCTGGCCCGCGGCGAGGAGCTCGGCTACGGCGATCCGGAGATCCGCGGCCACTCGATCGAGTTCCGCATCAACGGCGAAGATCCGGGGCGCAGCTTCATGCCCGCTCCCGGCACGGTCAGCACCTTCAAGCTGCCCTCCGGTCCCGGCATCCGCGTCGATTCCGGCATCGAGGCCGGCGAAACCGTGGGCGGGAACTTCGATTCCATGCTCGCGAAGCTGATCGTCACCGGCGCCACCCGCGAACAGGCGCTGCAGCGCGCCCGCCGCGCCCTGGCCGAAATGGAAATCACCGGCATGCCCACGGTGCTGCCGTTCCACGCCGCGGTCGTCGCGCACCCCGATTTCGCCCCCGCGGCCGGCCCGTTCAAGGTCCACACCCGCTGGATCGAGACCCAGTTCATCAACAAGATCCCGGCCTGGTCCGGCGAACAGGGCTCACGGCACGACGACGACGGCGGCGCCCGCCAGCGCGTCACCGTCGAGGTGGGCGGCAAGCGGCTCGACGTCGTGCTGCCGGCCGGTCTCGGCGGCGCCGGCATCGGGTCCAACGGAGCCGGCGGCCGGACTGCCGGCGCCAACGGGAAGACCCGCAAGTCCTCCCGCACCCGCGGCGGGACCAATCCGGCAGCCACCGGCGATGACCTGACGTCCCCGATGCAGGGCACCATCGTGAAGGTGGCCGTGCAGGAAGGTGCTGTGGTCGCCGAGGGCGATCTCGTCGTCGTACTCGAAGCCATGAAAATGGAGCAGCCGCTCACCGCGCACAAGGCCGGCACCGTGTCCGGACTCAGCGCCGTTCCCGGCGCGACGGTTTCCGCCGGCGCCGCGATTTGTTCGATCCTGGACTAGCGTACGACGCAGCAACGCCAAAACGGCCCGGCCCCCCTGCATGGGGACCGGGCCGTTGGCGTCTGGAAGCTTAGTTGCTGGAGTGGTTGGTGTAGTCGACGTCCTTGGTGTCCTTGGTGACGTACAGCGCGATCAGCGTCAGCACCGCCATCGCGGACAGGTAGATGCCCACCAGCCACGGGCTGCCGTCGGCGGCCTGCCACAGCGCCACCGCGATGAACGGGGCCACGGCCGCGCCCAGGATCGAGGAGACGTTGTAGGCGATCGCCGAGCCGGTGTAGCGCACGTTGGTCGGGAACAGCTCCGGCAGCATGGCGCCCATCGGCCCGAAGGTCAGGCCCATCAGGGTGAAGCCCAGGATCAGCAGGGCCATGACGCCCGCGGTGCCGCCGCCGAGCAGCGGAGAGAACGTGAAGCCGAAGAGGAAGATGCCGGTGGTAACCACCAGCAGCGTCTTGCGGCGGCCGAACTTCTCGGCCAGCGGGCCGGAGACGAGCGTGAAGATACCGAAGAACACGACACCGATGATGAGCATGATCAGGAAGTCGTTGCGGGCATAGCCCAGGCCGGCGGCGAACGTTTCCGGGTCGAAGGCCTTACCTGTCTTCTCGGCGGCGGCACGGGCAGCTTCCTCGCTCTTGGCGGCGGTGCCGTAGGAGAGCGTGAAGGTGGTCATCAGGTAGAACAGCACGTAGGTGGCCAGCATGATGAACGTGCCGGCAATCATCTGGCGCCAGCTGTACTTGAACGCGCGGCTCAGCGGCATCTTGCTCACTTCACCGGAATCGACGACCTTCTGGAAGGCCGGGGTCTCCACCAGTTTCAGCCGGACATACAGGCCGATGATCACCATGACGGCGCTGGCCAGGAACGGAATGCGCCAGCCCCAGGAATCGAACTGCTCGTTGGTGAGCTGGAAGCTAAGCAGCAGGAACAGGCCGTTGGCCAAGATGAAGCCGATCGGCGCGCCCAGCTGCGGGAAGGTTCCCCAGATGGCGCGCTTGTTGGCCGGCGCGTTTTCCGTTGCCAGCAGCGCCGCACCCGACCATTCCCCGCCGAGGGCCAGGCCCTGGGCGAAGCGCAGGACCACCAGCAGTGCCGGACCCAGGATGGTCCAGCCCGGCGTCAGGGCCGTGGGGAGGCAACCGATCAGGAAGGTTGCGATTCCCATGGTCAGCAGCGAGGCCACCAGGGTTCCCTTGCGGCCGACCTTGTCGCCGAAGTGCCCGAACACGATCGAGCCCAGCGGGCGGGCAATGAAGGCCACGCCGAAGACGGCGAAGGAGCTCAGCAGTGCCGTGACGCCCTCGGCGTTCGGAAAGAACAGCCGCGGAAACACGAGGACTGCGGCGGTGGCGTAGACGTAGAAGTCGTAGAACTCGATGGACGTGCCAACGAGGCTGGCAATAATCACCCGGCCCTTCGAGTTTGTCTTGGCCGGCGCCGGTGCCGGCGTGGGCTCCGTGGAGGGATTCTTAGTAGACATTGGCAGTCTTTCGCAGGTGGAAGTGAGGTTCTCGATAATGGTAGGGGCGCCATCCCACCATCCGGACATTGTGTCCAGCATGTGGACAGGCCTCTCGATTCCCCGCAACCAACGGCCGACGACGGCGGGGCCTTGCGCAGCTGCGCCCGGCCGGCCTGCGCCTGCGCCTGCCTGTCGGGTTCTTGTGCCTGAATCTGCGGGTCGATCTGGGCGCTCGGGCATCTATCGTGCAGATAACGGTGTCTCCCGGTCCTCGCCCGAATCTCTCGTGCAGATGACGGGATCAAACGGGCTGATTCCGTCCCCTAGAGCCCCTGATCTGCACGAAGGATCCGTCCAGGCCCCTGATCTGCACTATGGATCCGCCCAAGGCCCCTGATCTGCACGAAGGATCCGCCGAAGGCCCTAGATCTGCACGAAGGATCCGCCGAAGGCCCCTCGCGCGTACAAAACGCCATCCCTCGTACAGATAATGCGCTCTCCCGGTCCTCGTCCGAATCTCTCGTGCAGATAATGCTCCATAAATGGCTCAACTCAATGAAAGGAGGCCCTGATCTGCACGAGAGATTCCGTCTGAGTGCATTATCTGCACGAAGGATGCTCACTACCGCTGCGGGACCCCGGCCACACGCGCCCACCTACCGAATGCGCAGCCCGTGCCTCCCGTCTGGCACGGAGTGGTGAGATCAGCCGGTCCGCTCCCCCGGCCCGGGTGCCTACAGGCACCCAGAGTGCAGCTATGGCGGGTATCAGCGCGCTCCGGTCGACCACACGAACTCGAGAGCGCAGCTATGGCGGGTATCAGCGCGCGTATGTCGCCAGATCTGCGCTCTCGAGGCACTCAAGTCGCCAGAGCTGCGCTCTCGATAAGTCCAAGTCGCCAGACCTGCACACTCGAGGGTCTTTTGCTCGGCGGGACTCCCCAGATGGTCGATGGTGAAGGACGTGGCACTTCAAGCCGCCCAGCGCCAGGCATGATCCCCTTGCCGCACGGTCTCAGCCACGAGGAGCCCCACATTCGGCCCGTGGGAAGGGCAGGAGTGCCGCCCTCGCCCCGCTGAAGGGGCCTTAGCTCCACCCTCGGGGGGGGGGCGAACCCTCAAACCGCCCGAGAGACCCCGAAACGGCCCGAGAGAGCCAGAAAGAGGCCACAAAAAGCCCGCACCCGGAGCGGAACGCCAGACAAGCAGCATTCCGCCCCGGACGCGGGCCGGATGAAGGAATCCGGGCAAGCGGCCCGGGAGAAGCAAAACCTACATATGCACGTGCAGGCGGCGGGCGGCCTCGGAAATCGAACCGGTCAACGACGGGTACACGGTGAACGTGTTCGCCAGGTCATCGACGTGCAGCTTCTGCGTCACGGCAATGGCGATCGGGAAGATCAGCTCCGAGGCGCGCGGCCCCACCACGACGCCGCCGATCACGGTGCCGGAGCCCTTGCGCGAAATGATCTTCACGAAGCCCTCCTTGATCTCCATCATCTTGGCGCGCGCGTTGGTGTGCAGCGAGAGCTTGATGACGTCGCCCTGGTAGCGGCCGTCGGCGATGTCCTGCTCGGTCACCCCCACCGACGCGATTTCCGGCGAGGTGAAGATGTTCGAGGCGACGTTCTTGAGCTTCAGCGGCTTCACGCCGTCGCCCATCAGGTGCGCAATCGCGATCCGGCCCTGCATGGCGGCCACCGAGGCCAGGTTGAAGACTCCGGTGCAGTCGCCCGCGGCGTACACGCTCGGGGCGGTGGTGCGGGAGACGCCGTCGACCCTGATCTGGCCGCGCTCGTCGAGCGCCACCCCTGCCTCCTCCAGCCCGATGTCCGCAGTGTTGGGGATCGCGCCCACCGCCACGAGGCAGTGGCTGCCCTCAACGATGCGGCCGTCCTCGAGCGTCACCAGCACGCCGTCGCCGGTGTTCTTCACGCTTTCGGCCCGCGAGCGGTTCAGCACCGTCATGCCGCGGGCCTGGAACACGTCCTCCAGTACCACGGCGGCATCGGCGTCCTCGCCCGGCAGCACGCGGTCGCGGCTGGAGATCAGCGTGACCTTGGTGCCCAGGCCGTTGTAGGCGGAGGCAAACTCGGCGCCGGTGACGCCGGACCCGATCACGATCAGGTGTTCGGGGATTTCGGTGAGGTTGTACACCTGCTTCCAGGTGAAGATGCGTTCGCCGTCGGGCATCGAGGTCTCGAGTTCGCGCGGGCGGGCGCCCACCGAAATCAGCAGGGCTTCGGCCTCAATCGTCTCGGTGCCGTTTTGCGTGACGACCTCGATGGTCTTGTGGTCCAGCAGCCGGCCCTCGCCGATTTTCACCTTCACGCCGACCCGCTCGAGGGTGCGGCGGATGTCGTTGGACTGTTCCTTGGCCAGGGCCAGGAGCCGGTTGTTGACCATCTTCAGGTCGGCAACGGCGGGCTGGCCGTTGTCGCCGAAGTCCACGCCCAGCGATGAGGCGGAGGAGAAGCGGGTCATCACGTCGGCGGTGGCAATCAGGGTCTTGGAGGGAACGACGTCGGTCAGCACGGCTGACCCGCCCATCCCGTCGCGTTCCACGATGGTGACGTCGGCACCGAGGGACGCGGCCACCATTGCGGCTTCGTATCCTCCGGGGCCGCCGCCGAGGATGGCAATCTTGCGGGCAGTAAAATCAAGTTGGGTCGTCACAGTTGTCCATTCTGTCCCATCCCTGCCCGCTGCTCAAACGGCGGCCCAAACGCCGGGGCAGCAGCCCCGCCCAGACCTCCGGGAGCCGGCATGCTCCTGCAGAGCGGGCGAACTCGCGGTAGGTTGGATTAGTGAACAACGATCCCTTTGAATTAGCCCAGCAGGCCGCCAAGTACATTGCCGAGAAAACCGGTGTGCCCAGCCATGACATTGCCCTGGTCCTCGGCAGCGGCTGGGGCGAGGCCGCCGACCTGATCGGCGAGACCACAGCCACCCTGAACGCCAGCGACATCCCCGGCTTCTCCGCCCCCGCGGTGCAGGGCCATGTGGGCACCATCCGCTCCGTGCTGACGACCTCGGGCAAGCGCGCCCTGGTCCTGGGCGCCCGGACGCATTACTACGAGGGCAAGGGCGTGCGCGCCGTCGTCCACGGCGTGCGCACCGCAGCGGCGGCCGGCGCCAAGGTCATGGTCCTGACCAACGGCTGCGGCGGGCTGAACCCGGACTGGAAGCCGGGCACCCCGGTGCTGATCAGCGACCACCTGAACCTCACGGCCGCGTCGCCGCTGGAAGGTGCCACGTTTGTGGACCTCACCGACCTGTACTCCTCCCGCCTGCGGGACCTGGCCCGCACCGTGGACCCGACCCTGGATGAAGGCGTTTACGCGCAGTTCACCGGCCCGCACTACGAAACCCCGGCCGAGGTCCGCTACGCCAAGACCATCGGCGCGGACCTGGTGGGCATGTCCACCGCGCTGGAGGCCATCGCCGCCCGGCATGCCGGAATGGAGGTGTTCGGCATTTCCCTGGTGACCAACCTGGCCGCCGGCATCAGCGCCGAGCCGCTGAGCCACGCCGAGGTCCTGGAGTCCGGAGCCGCAGCAGGCCCCCGGATCTCCCGCCTGCTGGCTGACATCATCGGCAAGCTCTAGCCAGCTGCCGCTCCCCCTATCTTCGATTCGTAGGTACTACCCATGACGCTGAACCCCACCGAGCTTGATGAGCTCGTGACCACCGCCCAGAGCTGGGCCGATGAAGACCCCGACCCGGCCACCGCCGCTGAACTGCGGGCACTGATCGCTTCGGCGCAGTCCGAAGGCGCCACGGCCGCCGCTGCCGAGGCAGAGCTGGAAGACCGCTTCACCGGCACGCTGGAGTTCGGCACGGCCGGCCTGCGGGCCGCGCTCGGCGCCGGTCCGCGCCGGATGAACCGCGTGGTGGTCCGCCGCACCGCGGCCGGCATCGCCTCTTTCCTGCAGGACACTTCCGGCGACAAGTACACCCCCAGCGCCGTCATCGGCTACGACGCCCGGCACAAGTCCCGGGCCTTCGCACTGGAGACCGCTGCGGTCTTCAGCGCCGCGGGCATCGAGACCTTCCTGCTTCCCTGCACGCTCCCGACGCCGGTGCTTGCCTATGCGGTCCGCGCACTGGACACCGACGCCGGCGTGATGGTCACCGCCAGCCACAATCCGGCCGCGGACAACGGCTACAAGGTCTATCTGGGCGGGCGCACGGTGAAGGGCCCGGGCAAGGGCGCGCAGATCGTCGCCCCGTACGACGCCGAGATCGCCGCGCGCATCGACTACACCGTGCCGCTGGCCAGCATCGACACGGCGCCGGAGGGCTGGACGGACGTTTCCGAATCCATCGTCGCCGACTACATCAACGCGGTGGGCCGGCTGGCGGCGCGCGACCACCTGCCGGAGCGCGACCTGAAGATTGTCCTCACCTCGCTGCACGGCGTGGGCGGGGACACCATGAAGTCGGTGCTGAAGGATGCCGGCTTCCGCAAGGTCATTCCGGTGGCGGCGCAGGCGAAGCCGGATCCGGACTTCCCCACCGTCGCCTTCCCCAACCCGGAGGAACCCGGCGCGCTGGATCTGGCGCTGGAGACCGCCGTCGAGCACGACGCCGATCTCGTCATCGCCAACGATCCCGACGCCGACCGCGTGGCGGTGGCCGCGAAGAATCCGGCCGACGGACAGTGGCGGATGCTGCGCGGCGATGAAGTCGGCGCGCTGCTGGGCCGGCATTTGGCCCGCCGCATCGGGTCCGGGCACTGGAAGGTCCGCGGCGAGAAGGCCAAGACCGGCATCGTGTTCGCCAACTCGATCGTGTCCTCCCGGCTGCTCGCCCGGGTTGCCGAAGCCGCCGGTTTCGCGCATGTGGAAACCCTCACCGGCTTCAAGTGGATTTCCCGCGTGCCGCACCTGACCTACGGCTATGAAGAAGCGCTGGGTTACTGCGTGGCTCCGGGCCTGGTCCGCGACAAGGACGGCATTTCCGCCGGCCTGCTGGTGGCCGAGATGGCCGCCACGCTGAAGGCCGGCGGGCGCACCCTCTTTGACGAACTCGACGACCTGGCGGTGCAGCACGGCCTGCACCTGACGGACCAGCTCTCCGTCCGGGTCTCCGATCTGGGGTTGCTGGGCGAAATGATGGCCCGGCTGCGCTCGGAGCCGCCGGTGTCCTTCGGCGGCTCCGCGGTGCAGAGCGCCGTGGACCTGTCCCAGGGCAGCGGCGAGCTGCCGCCCACGGACGGGCTGAAGTACCTGACCCGGGACAACACCCGGGTGATCATCCGCCCCTCGGGCACCGAGCCGAAGCTCAAGTGCTACCTCGAGGTCATTGTTCCGGTGGACTCCGCTGCCGATCTGCCCGCCGCACGCGAGCAGGGACGCGCCCGCCTCGATGCGGTGCTCGCCGATGTGAACGCGGCGCTGGGCCTGTAAGCCCGAACCCCGGTGAACGGGGATTGAACGCCGATTGAACGCCGATCAGGACCGGTTCCCCGCGGAGCCGGTCCTGATCTGTCTGCGGATGCTGTTACGAGGGCAGGGCTGCGCCGCTGTCCGGCAGCGCTGCGCCGGTGTCCGGCAGGACGACGGCGGCCTCCGGAAGAACGACGGCGGCCTCGGGCAGGGTGCGCCCCTCCCGCAGCAGCGTGGCCACCTGCTCGGCGGGAAGCGGCCGGCTGAAGTAGTAGCCCTGCCCGCTGCAGCACCCCATTTTGTGCAGCTGCTTGGCCTGTGCCGCGGTTTCGATGCCCTCAAACACTGCTTCCATGCCGGCGGCGCGGATCAGGTTGTGCACGGCGGCCACGAACCGCAGCTGGCCGTCGTCGTCGTCAATGTCTTCAATCAGCGACCTGTCCACCTTCACCGTGTCCACCGGCAGCCGGCGCAGGTAGCTGATGGAGGAATAGCCGGTGCCGAAGTCGTCGATCTCCAGCCCGACGCCCAGCGCCTGCAGGGACTTCAGCGAGTAGGTTTCCACCTCTCCCCCGGCGATAAACGCGCTTTCGGTGATTTCCAGGATCAACGACGACGCCGGCATTCCGGTCTCGCGCAGCGCCCGGCGCACGTAGTCCACCAGGTCCATGCTCTGCAGCTCGGACGCTGCCAGGTTGACCCGTACCTGGAACTGGTCCTCCGGGCGCAGCAGGGCGCACCAGCCGGCCAGCTGCTCAAGGGCGGTTCGCAGCACCCAGCGGCCGATGCCCACAATCAGTCCGGTGTCCTCGGCCAGCGGAATGAAGGAGTCGGGCATGATCAGGCCGCGGGTGGGATGATGCCAGCGCACCAGGGCCTCCACGCCCTGCAGCTTGCCGGTTTCCAGCTCCACCACCGGCTGGTAGACCAGCTGCAGCTCTCCGCGGGTGACGGCGTGCCGCAGTTCACCGGCCAGATCCCGGCGCAGCTGCCGGCTGTACAGCATCACCGGTTCGAAGAACTTGATCCGCTGGTGCACGTCGTCCTTGGCCGCGTACATGGCGGTGTCGGCCCGCAGCAGGATGTCGCTGCCGGCTTCATCGGGCACAGCCAGGTGGATGCCGATGCTGGCGCGGGG
This sequence comes from Arthrobacter sp. zg-Y820, assembly GCF_030142155.1. GTDB lineage: Bacteria > Actinomycetota > Actinomycetes > Actinomycetales > Micrococcaceae > Arthrobacter_B. The sequence goes on along the minus strand of NZ_CP126247.1, from coordinate 1,091,548 downwards.
CCAGACATCCAGATCGTCCAGCTGGATCCGCAGTTTCAGGGCCTCCATGATCCTGGTGGCCGCGTTGCGGGACTGCTGCGCCGTTGAAACGGGCAGCAGCACGGCGAATTCGTCACCGCCCAAGCGGGCGACGGCGCTCTCGGCTCCCGCCGCCCCGACCAGGCGGGTGGCAATCTTCATCAGGACGAGGTCGCCGGCATGATGACCGAAACTGTCATTGATGTCCTTGAACCCGTCCAGGTCGATCATCAGCACTGCCGGCCCCAGGCCGCCCTCGGGGCGGGCCTGAACCGCGTTGTCGAGCGCCTGGCGGAGCGAGGACCGGTTCCCCACGCCGGTGAGGGGATCGGTCATGGCCATGTGCTGCATTTGTTCGTGGGCTTCGCGCAGCTCCTGGGTGCGGGTTTCCACGCGATCCTCGAAGTCGGCGTAGACCTCGCTCAGTTCGCCGGCGAGCAGGTTGATGCCGGTGATGACCGCGTCCACCTGGTCCCGCGCCTTCGACGTCGGAATGTAGGTGCTCAGGTCTCCGGACGCCATCCGGATGATGCCCTCGACCACCTGGCTCAGCCGGTCGTCGTCGAGCTCCGGGTGGGGCTCAGGCGCTGGATCAGGCGCTGGATCAGGCACTGCGGAGGACCGGGCAGAAGGGTCAGGCAACAGCATGCTTTCTCTTCAGCCAGGCCAGGGCCTCCGCTTCGGTGGAGAAATACCGGGTGGGGCAGGGCTGGACGTTGCCGCCCAGCAGGAAGTTGGCGATCACCCGGTCCACGGGCGAGACGCCAAGTACGGCTACGGCTTCAAGTGACCCGGCGTTGCCGAAGACGGTACGCGCGCCTCGGGTCAGTGCTTCAACGCCGGTCAGGACCAGGAGCATCGGTATCTTGTTGGAACCGGCCAAGCGGTCCACTTCTTCGGCTGCCGTTGCGGCCATGGCCCCGGTGACCACTCCTCCGGGCGGCAGCGTCAGGACAAGGTGGCCTTCCGGTGCGACGACGACGTCCGGTGCGGCTGCGGGGTTGATCTCGAGAAGGTCACCGGTATCTGGGGCCGCATTAAAGCTTTCCGGCTCTCTGGAGGTGGATATATCGCTTTCCTTATAGTCCTGCTGTGTCATGCTTCCCCCCGGTAGCGTCACGACTTTCTGCGCACTGACTCCGCCGTGTCGTTCCGCGCCGATCTCAGAATTTACTTATAGTTTGCCGGCCTGCAACTCCTATGCCGGGACGTCTCCGCTTAGGACCCGTTGATGCTTTCAATAACTCGTTTGGCTTCAGAAGCCATTCGGCGGGAACCATGAATTATGAATACCTTCTCGGAATGGGCCGCTGCTTCCAGTGCTTCATCATTCCGCCCAAGCTCACGCAATGCAAGAGCTGCAACGTATTCCACCTCGGCAAGAGAGTGTTCGGGAAGCAGGTCTCGATGTTCGAGAATTTCTCCCAACCTTTCCGCGGATTCCTCGGCTTTGCCTGTGAGAAGGAGCCAGTGGGCCCGCGCCATGGATATCTCAAGTTCCTGAAAGGCACTGCCGCCTGTGACGGAATTTGCCAGTTCGGCACGTTCAATACATTCCAGCGTCTCCGAGTCTGCAATGCCCGCCGCGAGGCGAACGAGGGCCGAGCCCTTGTTGAACTGAGCCCAAGTATTCACATCGTTGCCTGGTGCGAGGTTTTCGGCTGCCAATGAGTGGTAGTAGGCCCCGTTCTCGGGGTCGTCCGCCAAGAAGGCCACGTTACCCACTGCCCAATAGGCCTTCCCCGCGGTTTCTTGGTCACTCTCTTCATGCGCAAGTTTCGCCATCTCTTGCGCATACGTCCATGCCTCGTCCTCTTGTCCGCTCTCTGCCAGAGCGGCGACCAGGCTATGGAGCATTTCGATTTCGCCTATACCGTCGTCCGTCCCAGCACCACCCAGGGCTGCAACTTCCTGAGCCAAGACCAGCGATTCCCCGACTTGGCCTAGGATCTGCAGGGCCCGGGAGTACAGAGCTTTTGTGCGCGCCAGCATCCTTCGATCCCCTTGAACAGCGGGATGCTCGGAAAGTTCCTTGGCGCTTGCGGCAAACTCTTGCATGTCTCCCAGCTCAAGCTGGCACTCTGCAAGCAGCAAACTCATTCGCCAGTAGCCGATGGAATCTGACTTGACCAAGGCCTTCTCCGCAGCAACGGCTGCGTACTCCTGAGCAGCTTTGTATTCCCGGCGTTCCCAATGCTGGCGGGCCCGGTATTCATTCAGTATCTGGTCGACGGAGTTGTCCACGGCACCTTACTTCATGCTTGTCTGCGGGTGTATCGGATTCACACTACTCCAGGTCCTGCTGGAACGTTGCTTGATCCCGAACAGCGCCGGTCATGCGCAGGGAAAATGGATTCGAGATGCACGGCACGGATGGCGATTCAAACAACATACGGAATTTTGGGTCAAAATCATGGTTTTATCAGTATTGTTTGTGCTGTCTCTGTTGTTCCGTTCCATTACCACTTTGGAGAAGTTAAATGAAGAAACTTGGATCCGCTTTACTTCTTGCCGCGACCATCGCCGTTGTCGGTGGCGCAGCGCCTGCTGCTGCCGCCACATTGAGCTCAGCACCTGCTGTTGTCGAGCCGTCGGGCAAGTGGCCGGTTATTCTCTAGCCAGTAACACAAACGCTTATGGTCGGGACCGGGTCACAAACACGGCTCCGACCATAAGTTGTTCCCGCGCCCAGACAGCACCCCCCACCGTTGCATGGCAAGATAGTGGGCATGTCTACACCCATTGCGTCCTTCATTGACCACACGCTCCTCAAGCCCGAGGCCAGCCGCGACGACATCCTGAAAGTCTGCGCCGAAGCCGCCGAGTACGGGTTCAAGTCCGTCTGTGTGAACCCGCTGTGGGTAGGCACCGTCCGCAATGCCCTCAAGGGCAGCGGCGTGCTGACCTGCTCCGTGATCGGTTTCCCGCTGGGCGCGACCACCACCGAGGTCAAGGTCTTCGAAGCCCGGGGCGCTCTGCAGGACGGCGCCGATGAGATCGACATGGTCATCGACATCGCAGCCGCCCGCCGCCACGACTACGACGCCCTGGTCCGCGACATCGCCGCCGTTGCCGACGAAGTCCATACCGGCGACGGCATCCTGAAGGTCATCATCGAAACATCGCTGCTCACCGACGAGCAGAAGGTCCTCGCCTGCCAGGCGGCCGTCGAAGCCGGCGCCGATTTCGTGAAAACCTCCACCGGATTCAACGGCGGCGGAGCCACGGTGGAGGACGTCGCACTGATGCGCAAGACGGTCGGCCCGGACCTTGGTGTGAAGGCCTCCGGCGGAGTCCGCTCGCGCGAAGACGCCCAGGCAATGATCGACGCCGGAGCCACGCGTATCGGGGCAAGCTCCGGTATCGCTATTGTTAAGGGTGGGAACGCCGCGTCGGACTACTGATCCGCCGGCTACTAAAACTTTTTGAAACGGAGAACACCATGGCAGGAACACGGTCCAAGCAGCCCACGCACTCGGGTGAAGGGCACCTTGTCAGCAACCTCGTCACCTTTGTCATCTTCCTGGCAATCTTCCTGGTCGGGCTCTACTCCCTGACCTGGCTGTCCCTGGACAACGTCTGGCCGATGGCCATCTGCCTGGGCCTGGCCACCCTGGCCTACTTCGTTCCGTTCATGATGGGACGCTCGGACAGCGCCGAGGTTCTGGCCGAGGGCCGCGTACCCAGCAAGTAACAGCACAAGCCAGCATCCTCGTCCACGCAACCCCACGTCAGGGTTGCGTGGACGAGTGCTTTAACGAGTAGTTTTCGGCGCGAAGGCGCGTAGTGACTACGCTGAGCGCACGATGCCGGCCCGTTCTATATTCGAGCCATGAGCATCACTATGACACGCCGCGAATGGCGCCAGGACCGGGCACGCCAGCAGCGCATCGTCCACATCGGATACGGAATCGTGGTCGCCACAGCTCTGATGTCTGTGGCCGTCTTCATCGTTGCCCTGACCAACGGCGGCCACTGACCGACCGCCAGTGACCGGACGCCAGCCGGACGCCCGGCGACAGGGCGCCGGGCATCCGGCACGCGGCTAGTCCTTGAACACCGCGTCCACGACCTTCTGCGCCCAGGCCAGGATCTCGGCGTCGACCAGGTCCCGCCCGCCGATCCGCGCGGTCTTGGGCTTGGGCACCAGCACCGCGTTCAGCGCCGGCTTCACCTGGGCGCCCGGGAACAGCCGCTGCAGGCGCATGGTCCGCGATTCGGGCAGGTCCGCCGGGGCGAACTTGATGAAGTTCCCCTGCAGCGCCACGTCCGTCAGTCCGGCCTCGCGGGCGTTGACCCGGAACTGGGCCACCTCGATCAGGTTCTGCACGGCCTGCGGCGGCTCGCCGTAGCGGTCCACCAGTTCCGCCAGCACCTCGTCGATCGCCTCGTGGGTGAGAGCTGAGGCCAGCTTGCGGTAGGCCTCCAGGCGCAGCCGTTCCCCCGGCACGTAGTCGTGCGGCAGGTGCGCGTTGACCGGAAGCTCGATCTTCATCTCCGCTGCCTTCTCCTCGGCCTCGCCGCGGTAATCCGCCACGGCCTCGCCGACCAGCCGGATGTAGAGGTCAAAGCCGACGCCGGCAATGTGCCCGGACTGTTCCCCGCCGAGCAGGTTGCCGGCCCCGCGGATCTCCAGGTCCTTCATCGCCAGCTGCATGCCGGCGCCGAGCTCGTTGTGAGTGGCCACGGCCTTCAACCGTTCCAGCGCCACCTCGCCCAGCGGCTTCTCCGACGGATACAGGAAGTACGCGTAGGCACGCTCCCGGCCGCGGCCCACGCGGCCGCGCAGCTGGTGCAGCTGGGACAGGCCGAAGTGGTCGGCGCGGTCCACGATCAGCGTGTTGGCGTTGGAAATGTCCAGCCCGGTTTCGATGATGGTGGTGCACACCAGCACGTCAAAGCGCTTTTCCCAGAAGTCCACGATGATCTGCTCAAGCTTGGACTCGCCCATCTGCCCGTGCGCGACGGCGATGCGCGCCTCCGGGACCAGCTCGCGCAGGCGCGCGGCGGTGCCGTCGATCGACGACACCCGGTTGTGCACGAAGAACACCTGCCCCTCGCGCATCAGCTCGCGGCGGATCGCGGCGGACGCCTGCCGGTCCGTGTACGGGCCCACGTAGGTCAGCACCGGATGGCGCTCCTCCGGCGGGGTGGCCAGCGTGGAGGTTTCCCGGATGCCGGTCAGCGACATCTCGAGCGTGCGCGGAATCGGGGTGGCGCTCATCGCCAGGACGTCCACGTTGGTGCGCATCTTCTTCAGCGCTTCCTTGTGCTCGACGCCGAAGCGCTGCTCCTCATCCACGATCACCAGGCCCAGGTCCTTGAACTGGACCTCCTGCGAGAGCAGCCGGTGCGTGCCGATGACCACGTCAACGGACCCGTTCTTCACGCCCTCAATGGTTTCCTTGGCCTGCTTGGAGGTCTGGAACCGGGACAGCGAATCCACCCGGACCGGGAACCCGGAGAAGCGTTCGCCGAAGGTTTCCATGTGCTGCTGGGCCAGCAGCGTGGTGGGCACCAGCACGGCCACCTGCTTGCCGTCCTGCACCGCCTTGAACGCGGCGCGCACAGCGATCTCGGTCTTGCCGTAGCCCACGTCGCCGGAGACCAGCCGGTCCATGGGAACTTCCTTCTCCATGTCCGCCTTGACCTCGTTGATCGTGGTCAGCTGGTCCGGAGTTTCCACATACGGGAACGCCTCCTCCAGCTCGCGTTGCCAGGGGGTGTCCTTCGCGAACGCATGCCCCTTGGACGCCATCCGGGCCGAGTAGAGCCGGATCAGCTCGCCGGCAATCTCCTTGACCGCCTTGCGCGCCCGGGACTTGGTCTTGGCCCAGTCCGAGCCGCCCATCTTGGACAGCACCGGGGTTTCCCCGCCCACGTAGCGGGTGATCTGGTCCAGCTGGTCGGTGGGCACAAACAGCCGGTCGCCGGGGCCGCCGCGCTTCGCCGGCGCGTATTCGAGCACCAGGTACTCGCGCACGGTCTTGCTGGCACCGGCGCCGGTGGCCCGCTGGATGAGCTCCACAAACTTGCCCACGCCGTGCTGCTCGTGCACCACAAAGTCGCCCTCGTGCAGCTGCAGGGGGTCGACGGCGTTGCGCCGCTTCGAGGGCATCTTGCGCATGTCCCGGGTGGAGTAGGCGCTGGCCCGGCCCAGCAGGTCGGCCTCGGTCAGCAGGCCGGTCTTCAGCCCGTCTAAGACATAGCCGCGGCCGGCGCTGGCGGTGGTGATGGAGATGATCCCCGGCACCGGCTCGGTGTCCACCGACTCCGTGAGCGACGCCGGAATGTCGTTGTCCCGGAACAGCTCGGCCAGCCGCGCGGCCGGGCCGGGACCCTCGGTGACGACGACGACGCGCCAGGCGTCGCGGACCCGGGAGCCGATGAACTCCATCATTTCCGCCACGTCGCCCTGGTAACCGCGCGGTTCACGGGCGTTGATGGTCAGGGTGTCGATATCCAGGACGGTTTCGTCGTCGGGGTTGAAGGAGGTGATGGACCACCAGCCCACGGAGTTGGCCAGCGCCGCGGACCGGGTGTCGGTCAGGGACCGGAAGCTGGCGGCCTCCAGATCGGCGCTGATGCCGGCGGACAGATCCAGCGGCGCGGAACCGCCGTCGGACGCCGTGGCCCAGGCGGCGGCGAGGAACTCCTCGTTGGTGGCGGCGAGGTCGTGCGCGCGGGCGCGGACCTTCTCTGGTTCGATCACGACGGAGAGCGATCCGGCGGGCAGCTCGCCCATCAGCGGAACCATCTCATCGACCAGGACCGGGGCCAGGGATTCCATCCCCTCGACGGCGATGCCGCCGGCGATCTTCTCCAGCATGTCGGCGGCCGCGGGCATGGAGCCCTGCAGCTTCGCGGCACGGCTCATCACCGAGGGGGTGATGAGGATTTCGCGGCACGGCGGCGCAAACAGTTCGGTGGGATGCGTGACGTTCGGCCCGGTGAGGGTGCGCTGGTCGGCGACGGCGAACCAGCGCATCGAATCCACCTCGTCGCCGAAGAAGTCGATCCGGATGGGATGGTCCTCGGTGGGCGGAAAGACATCCAGGATGCCGCCGCGGACGGCGAACTCGCCGCGGTGCGAGACCATGTCCACCCGCGCGTAGGCGGCTTCGGAGAGGGCCTTGACGACGGCGTCGAACTGCCGCTCCTCCCCCACTTTCAGGGACACCGGCTGCAGGTCGCCGAGCCCGGCAACGAGCGGCTGCACGACGGCGCGCACCGGGGCCACGATCACGGAGATCGGATGGCCCTCGGGATGGGCGAGCCGGCGCAGCACCGACAGCCGCCGACCCACGGTGTCCGAGCGCGGCGAGAGCCGTTCATGCGGCAGGGTTTCCCAGGACGGAAATTCCTCGATCCCGGCCAGCGGCAGGTAGGAGCGCAGCGCGGCGGCCAGGTCCTCGGCCTCGCGGCCCGTCGCGGTGATGGCCAGCACCACCGGCGGTGCCGTGGCCGCGTTGCCGGTGCCGGCGTCGTCGGCCGCAGCGGCGAGCCCGTCGACCATTTCCGCCAGCAGCGCCGCGCGCATCCCCTGCGGGGCGCCGATCTGCATGTCTTCGCTGCGGCGCTCGGGGGTGCGCGAAGCGAGGGTTCGCACCCGTGCGTAGGACGGGTCTTCGGCCAGTGCGGCGCGCAGTCCGTTCAGACTCATGGGCAGGGGCTCTCCTTGGCTGAGGCGCTGCCGCCGGGTGCGGCGGCAGCTTGGGTGAGGCAAAGCAACGCAAATACCCGAAGTTCACTAGGAACCCCGGGGCTTTTCTTCCAGCCTACCTGCTGGGGTGGGGCACGAAAGGCCTCGTCCGCTGCGGGCTGATGGAGGGCTTCGTCGGGCCGGATCTGCTGTCCGGGCTGCTGGGTTGCCGGGTTGCCGGCTGCCGCGTTGTCGGGTTCCGGGTTGCCGGGTTCCGGGTTGCCGGGTTCCGGGTTGCCGGGTTCCGGGTTGCCGTTCCGGGTTGCCGCGTTTCCGGCTTCCTGGCTGTTGGGTTGCCGGCTTCCGGGCTGCGGGCTGCTGCCGTCTCGGGCATTTCCAGCCGATCCGGGCATACCCTGCCGTTCGGGGCATTTCCAGCCGGTCCGCAGGGGTAAGAAATGCCCCAAACGGTCGATTCTGCCCGAAAAGGAGGATTCTCCACTCCGACCCGGGCAAATCCCTGCCGGTTTGGGATTCTGCTGCCAGTTTGGGATTCTGCTGCCGGTTCGTAGTGGCAGCAGATTCACAAAACGGTCGATTTGTCACAAAACGGAGTGTTTCGCGCAGACCCCGATAACCGCATCTGCCGTCACGGGCCACCTACCCACCTCCCGCTCCGCTTTCCAGCCGTTCCGGGCAAACCCTGCCGTTCCGGCCAAGCCCTGCCGTTTTGGGCAATTCCAGCCGTTCCGGGCAATTCCAGCTGTTCCGGGCAAACCCTGCCGTTCCGGGCAGTTCCAGCCGGTCCGCAGGGGTAAGAAATGCCCCAAACGGTCGATTCCGCCCGCAGGGAGGGTTTGCCACGCCGACCCCGGGCAAATCCCTGCCGGTTTGGGGTTCTGCTGCCAGTTTGGGATTCTGCTGCCGGTTCGCAGGGGCAGCAGAATCCCAAAACGGTCGATCCCGCCCCAAAGGGACGTCGATCCCGCCCGAAAGGGACAGGGTTCCACGCCCCGGACAGCAAGGGAGGCGGAAAGCTCACAGCCGGAGCCCTCCGCCTTCCACCCGGGTTTCTTCACCGTGGCACTACTTCCGCCCGGGCATTACTTCCTCCCGGCGTTACCGCCTCAAGGCATCACTGCCTCAAGGCACTACTTCACCAGGACGTCACCGCGGTACTGCAGCTCCGGTCCGGCCGGAGCCGTCCGCTGCTGGGCATCGACCCCGGCACCGCCGCGCAGATCAGCCTCAGTCCGGGCAAACGTCAGCACCGAGTGCGCCACGGCGTCGGACATCTGGTCCAGCGCTGTCCAGCTGACGTTCCCCAGGTCGTCGCAAGCCTGGTGGTAGCAGGAGTCGTACGCTTCCCCGGCCGTTCCGCCGAACAGCGCCGCTTCCTCCTCCGTCTTGATGTCTTCGGCACCGGAGAACAGGCCGCCGGCGGGAATGCCTGCCGTGATGAACGCCGAGTAGTCCGACCGGCCGCTGAACTCGGTGGGCGCCGACTCCAAGGATTGGGAGGCGAAGTACTCCTCGAACACGCTCTCGATCTCAGCCGACCCCTCGGGACCGGCCAGGTCAAAGGCATCGCCGTCGCCGTCGTACACAAACCGGACAAAGTTCGGTGAGCCCACCATGTCGAAGTTCAGGTTTGCCAGGGTTCCGGCGATCCCCGCTTCGTCGAGCTGGGAGACGTAGTGGTTCGAACCGATCAAGCTATCCTCCTCGCTGCCCCAGAACGCGAAGCGCACCCGGTTCTCCAGCGGATTCTTCTTGGCGTTCTTGGCCAGCTGCACCGCGGTCTCCAGGACGGCGGCGCTGCCACTGCCGTTGTCGTTGATCCCCGGGCCCTCGGCCACGGAGTCCAGGTGGGCGCCGACGACGACGGTGCGCTCCGGATCCCCGGTCCGGGTGTCCGCCAGGACGTTGAAGGAATTGATGACCTGCACCGCCGAGTCCACGGCGATCCGCAGTTCCGCCCCCGGCGTGCCGGCGAGCGCCTCGCCGAGCGCGAAGGTGGCGCTGACAGCGGGAATCGCCGCCTCGGCACCGAGCGTGCCGTTGAGGATACCGGAGCGTTCCTCGGTGTTGCCCTGGTTGAAAAGCACCGCGCCCGCGGCTCCGGCGTCGGCGGCGTTCTGCACCTTGACGGCGAAGTCACACTCCCCGCGCTGGAGCAGCGCAATGTCTCCGGCGGCAAAGCCGATGAAGTCCTCCGGCTCGCACCCTGAGGTGTTGACCCGGTCGCCGGCGAGGTTGATGTCCACGGGGGTGACCGCTGCGGTGACGTCTCCGGCGCCGGAGAATGTCATGGTGGTGAAGTCAGTCCCTGCCGTGTACACGGTGGGAGTGGGCGCGGTTTGTTCCAGCGCTTCGCCGAGCAGCTCGAACTGGCCATAGGTGAACTCCTGCCGCACGGGCCGGTAGCCGGCCCGGCGCAGCTCCGATTCGATGTACTGCGCGGACGCCTCGTAGCCTGGGGTGCCGGCGGCCCGGTTGCCGCCGTTCACATCGGCCGCCTCCTGCAGCTCTTCCAAGTGCTCAAAAACGTTCTTGACGGTGACCTTCGAGCGCAGCTTCGCGCTCTCATCCTTGACCGGTTTTCCGTAACCCGGCTTCCCCGGCTTCCCGTATCCCGGTTTCCCGTACTCCGGCTTCCCCGGTTTCCCCGGCTTCCCGTAGCCCGGCTTCCCCTTTCCGGGATGCTGCCCGGAACCGTATCCCGCGCCGCCGACCCCGGCACCATTAACTTCGGCGGCATCGATCTCGGCGGCGTACACCGGAGCGGCAGTGCCGGCGGCAAGGACAACCGCGGCGGCGAGCGCAGCGCCGCGGAGTGTTCGTTGTGTTTTCATGCTTCCCCTAGGAGTGCGAGTGATGAGCCCCGATCCGGGGCACATGCCGCCGAGGCTAGGGCTCCGCAGGGGCGGCCGGAACCGCAGTCCCCACGCTGGCCGGAACCTGCCCCGAAAAACCGGCAATCCGCCGTCGTACGCGTGACGTGGGCGGTCCGGCCCGCTACGTTGCCAACTTTTCGGGCCACCCCGCCGGCCGGAGGCCCAATGCGCGGGCCCGTTATGGTTTTTCACCGCAGGCCCTGCCACGCTGGAAAGGCACGGGCACACACCACACCGCAGACTCCACGCCACGTAAGGACTGCCCCATGGCACGCAAACTTCTTCTGCTGCTTTCCGCGCTTACCCTCTCGCTGCTGGCCCTATCGGCCTGCAACAACGACAACGAGACCGGAGGCGGCTCGTACTCGTCGGACAATGAAGAGGCCACCTCGTCCCCCAGCCCGGGGTCGGAATCCCCGGATACGGCGGCGGCCTGCGACTCCGCGTCCCCCGGCAGCGCGGCGCAGGAAAGCTGCGAGGCGCAGGGCGTTCCGGGAACCACCCAGAACGCCGAGCGGTGCGGCGCCACCACGCCCAGCCCGATTGCCAGCGGCATCATTCAGGGCACCTTCGGCCCATACTGCGACAATGCGATCGCCAGCACTTACGACACCACGCTGGTGCCCGACGGCGCGGACACCACCGTCACGATCGACTCGACCGACGCCGCCACCACCCTAGAGATGATCGCGCGCGGCTTCAAGGGCAACACGGAGTTCGACGCCACCCTGCATGAACGCCTGTGCGGCGCGTCCCCCGCGGACGCCGGGGAGGAGTACGAAGACCCCCGGAGCGAGGAATCGGATGAGCTGAGCCTGGACTTCACCACGGACGGGACCGGCAACTCCACCGCCAGCGTCACAGTGCCGTGGGTCCTGCCCGACGACGGCATCGGCCGCTCGCTGCTGATCACCCTCGACGACGACGCGACACCGAGCCCGAGTCCTAATGACGACGACGACCGGGCCGTCGCCTGCGTCAGCCTGGAGCGGTGACCTGCTGGAAGTCCGGCCACCCGCGGGAACCCCATTTCGGCGGGAACACCGTTTCGGAGCTGGGGACCGCCGGAGATTAGGATGTTGCTGGGCCGGTGAGCCGTTTGCATCTGCACGCGTGCCGCCGGCAAGACAGCACACCTATCTGGAGGACCCATGGCTTTGAACGCCTCGACCACCCTGCCCCACGACGTCCGCACGGTTACGGACACGTTCGCCAGCGAGGACTTCCTGCGCAGTATCAGCGAGCATGTGGGCGGCGCCCTCGTGTCGGTCAGCGTCGACGGCGACACGACCGGCCCGTTTGTGCTCACCGCCGTGCGCACCCTGCCGACGGACCGGCTGCCGGACATCGCCAAGAAGTTTGTCGGCGCCTCGCTGACTGTGACGCAGACGGAAAAGTGGGCGGCTCCGGCTGCCGACGGCTCCCGCGAGGCGTCGGTGGACCTCTCGGTGGGCGGCGTGCCGCTGAAGGTCAACGCCACGCAGCGCCTGGTCGCCGTCGGCGGCGGCACCCGCGTGGACGTGGACGGCAAGGTCAGCTCCTCGATTCCGTTCCTGGGCGACAAGATTGCCCAGCAGGCTGAACCCATGATCGGCAAGGCCCTGACCCTCCAGGCCGGCCAGGCCGGCAAGTGGATCGAAAGCCGCAAGGCCTGATCCGTGGATAACAGCATTGTCCTGCCCACCGCCCTGGCGGTCATCCTCATCATCGGAGGCTTCTGGAGCCTGATCGTCTGGCCGCCGTACCTGATCGAGGCCTACAAGAGCCCCCGCGCCCGGGACGAAAAGGGCGCCCCCACCCGGTACCTGACCGTGAACCTGATGAAGGCCACCACGTCCATGCTCTTCGGATTGGTCACCATCATTGTTGGTTTCCGGGGGCTCATGGGCTAAACCTGCCCGTCGGTGCCAGAATGCGAATACCCCGTTTCCTGCGGAAGGAGTTCCATGGCACCGGAGCAGCAGAGCCAGCCCGACGACGGCACTCCGGCGCCGCCGCCCGCCAGCGGCAGCACGGTCCTGGGCCGGTCCAGCTATCCGGAAGTCCTGCGCATCCAGGCGATCCTGCGCAAGGAAACGGTCGGCGGCATCCTGCTGCTGATCGCCACGGTGGCGGCGCTCATCTGGGCCAACTCCCCGGCGTCGGGCTCCTATTTCGCCATCCGTGACTTTGAATTCGGCTATGAGCCCTGGCACCTGAAGCTCAGCGTCGGCGAGTGGGCCGCCGACGGGCTGCTGGCCGTCTTCTTCTTCCTGGTGGGGCTGGAGCTGAAGCGCGAGTTCGTCGCCGGCGACCTGCGCCAGTTCAGCAAGGCGATAGTGCCGGTGGCCGCGGCGGCGGGCGGCGTCGTCGTTCCCGCGCTGATCTACGTGGCGGTGAATCTGGTGGCGGGCTCGGACGGGCTGCGTGGCTGGGCCATTCCCACCGCCACCGACATCGCGTTTGCCCTGGCCGTGCTGGCGGTGATCAGCTCGCACCTGCCCTCGGCGCTGCGGATCTTCCTGCTGACCCTGGCCGTGGTCGATGATCTGCTGGCGATCACCATCATCGCGTTCTTCTACACCGAGGACCTGCACCTGCTCTATCTGGCGATCATGCTGGTGCCGCTGGGCCTGTTCCTGTACCTGGCGCAGAGCAAGTCGCGGATTCTCGCCGCCCATCCGGCGTCCGCCTGGCTGATCCTGCTGCCGCTGGGGCTGGTGGTGTGGGCGCTGATGCACGTTTCCGGGGTGCATGCCACGGTGGCCGGGGTGCTGCTGGGCTTCTGCATTCCGGTGCTGCGCCGCGACCCGTACGGCAAGCCCGTGCAGCCGGGACCGGGCAAGCCGGGGCTGGCGGAGATTTTCGAGCACCGGTTCCGGCCGCTGTCCGCCGGTTTCGCGGTGCCGGTGTTTGCGTTCTTTTCCGCCGGCGTCGCGATCGGAGGTTTCAGCGGCCTGGGCTCGGCGCTGGCCGATCCGGTGGCGGTCGGCATTCTGGCCGGGCTGGTGGCCGGCAAGCCGCTGGGCATCCTGGCCACCACCTGGCTGATCACCACCGCCACCAAGGCCCGGCTCGATGCCAGCGTGAAGTGGATCGACCTGCTCGGCATCGGGATCCTGGCCGGCATCGGCTTCACCGTGTCGCTGCTGGTCAACGACCTCAGCTTCGATCCCGGCACCGAGCACAATGACCACGCGAAGGTCGCCATCCTCGCCGCGTCGGTCACCGCTGCGGTGCTGGCCTCCATCCTGCTGCGGATCCGCAACCGGCATTACCGGACTGTGGAGGACGCGGAGTCCCGGGACGCGGACGACGACGGGATTCCGGATGTTTACGAGGACGACGACGGCGGGCGGTAGCGGCTAGGGGCGGAAGTACGGTAACCCGGCTGGGCACGGAGCACTGCCGAACATGCTGCGATGTGTGCCAGCCGAAGGCTGCACGGGCTCAGGAACAGGGATAGTTGGTCCAGAGAGTCGTCGAGTAGAACATCTGCAGTGGTGTACTGACTTCAGACTTGAGGGACCTCGCCACTACATCGTCCCCAATTCGGGTGATACCTCTGCCTTCCGTCACAACAATGGCGGTCCTCATCGTGACTGTTAGTGGAAAACGGGCGGTGAAGGTCGCCCCGAATTCCTCACGAAGCGCTGGCAGGTTGGAGGGTTCCACGCTTGATGACGCCAGCGGAACAGCGTACGAGACCGATTGGCCCCTCGACTGGAAGGTCAGAATGTACTTCGCCTCGGGATCAACACCCGCAGCGGGGCTCCACTCCACTCGGTTGGGCGAAGCTGTGACACAGCGGGCGGCTGACGGAACGGGAAGGGCATAGCCTGTCGTCCCGACAATGCTCACCGCACGGCTCTGACTCCACCACGCGTACGCAGCGGTCCCGCCGAGCCCCAGCACCACTGTCAAAATGAAAGCAATGGCGGCCGTTCGGAAACCCGGCTGGACTCGGAGCCGGGCGAACCAACCCAGCCCAGCTTCGGGCAGATTTTCCTCGGCCGGTGCAGCCCCCACCTGCTTCTTATTCATGCCTGCCTTTTTCGTACACGAAGAACAACTGCGGCGCAGAAAACCACCGACATACCTATCAGGAGCGTACCCGAGAGCGACCGGATGATTGGCTCCACAGTGCTCTGGAAACCAGCAGGTACGATTCCGGCCGGGGGCTGCTGTTGGGGCGGGACAACAGCCTGAGGCTGGCGCACGTAAGCGGGGCGTTCCGGCAGCGCAGCCGGGAAAACGCTGTTGGTGGTTGTTGCAAGACGGGGTCCCGATATCGCGGAAAGAGCCACCAGTTCCGAGGTGGACGCGGCTGTGCCCGTTGGGGCAGGGTTGCCTGGATGTGCTTCCGATTCGGCGGGCGGCTGGATCGGACCGCTCAGAGCAGCACAGGCTTGGCGGGGTGCAGCATCTTTGGATTCCAGGAGGAAAACCACGTCGAAATCAGCCGTGCGGTTCATGGTGTCGTTCGGGGCATCGGCGGAAAGATCGACGACAAGGCTCAGGTTAAGTTGCTCTCCGGATGCAAGGTCCCGCACCTGCGGGACGTCGGTGCAGCTGCCCTGGGAGCCCAAGGCAACCCGGTCCCCGGGGGCCGCTGCCAGTCCGGCCGTCAGGCCCAGCTGCCGGTCGAGCTGTGGGTCGGAACGAACCATGACGGCAGCCGAGGACAGGCGTGCAGGTTCATCGCTGTTGTTGCGAATCCAGATGGTGGCACCAGCCGAGGCCCCAGGTACGTATTGAAACGCTTCCTTGAAGATAGGGCCAGTCATCGTCCGTGAATACGTCACACCGTCGAGACTGAATTCGAGATAGTCATCGGCCGCGAAAGCGCCGGGCGCTCCGGCCAGGGAAACGGCTACAGCAACAGCACCGACGGCCGATGCGCCGATCAATCGCCGGCTCCGTCCCCTCGTGGATGCTGTGGACCGGTTCATGAGACGGTGGCGTGCTTTCGAGTTTCGACACGGTGGCGGGTTGAGGTGTTCTCGCGAGAATGGTCGTGGTCACAGCCGTCACAGTCCGTCAGGATGGGATCGCCGTGCTCGAGGAAATCGGAGCCGCTGTCAGTGGAAGAACCGAAGCTGGGGAAGATTGTGTCGTCGTCGGGTCCCTGCTCGGTCGGGCCTTCCGTGGACCCGCCGTCGTCGTTATTGCGCTTCTTGGCCAGGGCACCGCGGACCAGAGCAACCACTCCGTATCCCATCAGGGCAAAGGCGCCCCATTGGGCAATCGCACCGCGGTCGGAGTTGCCCAGGCCGTTGGCAATGAAGCCGACAAACGGGACCGCGTAGAAGAGCTTTCCCTTGACCTGGATTTCACGCACGGGCAGTTCGTCTTCAACGTCGTTGTTGTCGCCCTTGGTGGTGAAAACCGTTTCTCCACTCTGCTCCGCGCTGATGGCGGTGATGCGGTGGGTGATGACGGCGGGAGAGCCGGATTCAATCTGGTAGGTGATGACGTCGCCGATGCGCAATTCCTCGAAGGGAATGGGCTTGACCACGAGGAAGGTTCCCGGTGCGTACTTCGGGGCCATGGAGCTGGTGAGGACGCTGTAGGTCTGTGAGCCGGTGAGCATCGGAACGACAACCAGGGCGAGGGCAGCCAGGGTTGCGAGGCAAAGCGCGATGTAGCTGACACAGGTGCCGATGAAGCTCAGGGGGCTGGCTTTGACTTCCGCTTTCCTGCGACCGCTCATGGTTCTTCCTGTCCTGTTGATCGTTGGTGCTACTGGGCTGCTCAAACGGGCAGCTGGGCTACTACCAGGGCCGGCTGCATACTGAAGTTCCGCCCCAGGTATTCCGCCGGTGTGGTTCCGCTGAGTTCCGCTTTCAGACAGATTCCCTGCGGGATGCTCTTTGCGAGTATCGGCATTTTCGGGGCCGTTGAATACGAACCGGCTCCCACCAGGTCACAGTTTGTTCCTGCTGTAACTGCTGCTGCTTTGACCGTCAGATGGCCGCCGAAGCCGTTGACCGCGCCCAGGCCGGTCAGGCTGGCCTGAAGCTTCAGCGGGGAATTTGCCGTGACGTTGACGTTGTTCGTGACCTCAAAGTATTTGACAGCCGGCTTGCCGCCGCGTGTGAGCTGCCCGGCCGCAAAATCAATGGGCGTTGTGGTCATGTCCGCACCGTTGATCAGGATGCTGAAGTCCGCTGCCTGGATGGTGCCGGCGTTGGACGGTGCTGCTGCGTTCCACAGTGCGTAGCTTCCCTGGACCGTCATGAGGCCAAGCACCACGGCGGCAAAAATCAGACCGGCCGCTTTCAGTGCTCGAAGACTCTTCACGGAATTCATCTCCAGGGGGAACAGGCTGTGCGCGGAGCGTGTGCACCGCGCACAGCCAGGGGTTAGAACAAGGTGGCGTTAGCCGGTGTTAGTTGGTGGGAGCGGGCGTGGCTGAGGCGGTCGGCGCCGGCAGAACCTGCTGGTCCAGCTTGTAGGAGATGTTCTTGAAGTCGGCCAGCGCCTTGACGCTGCTGCGCAGGTCCGTGTCCTGCTTGAAGGTGAACTTCGCTGAGGCGGTTACCTTCTGGGTGGGCGTTTCCTTGCTCGACTCGATGATGGCGTCCTTCAGGTCTTTACCTGCAGCGTCCTTGACGACCACGTTTTCGACCGTGATGTTCTGGTCCACGAAGGTGCTGGAGGGGATGTTCTGGATGGAGAGTTTGGCCTTCATCAGGTCGCCGACCAGCGTGACGTCCATGGTCTGGCTGTAGGTGAGGACATCACCGGGAACCACCTTGTAGTCCGTGACAGCGTTGGTCGGATCCAGGTCCACCACAGTGCCGTAGGCGTTCTTCCACACACCGGGCTGGGTGGTCAGTTCCAGGTCACCGGCTGCGATCTGACCGGCATTGGCTGCCTGCGTCTGGTTCCAGACTGCCAGGGTTCCGCCGCCGCCGAGCAGCAGTGCAGAGCCGAGACCGATTGCCAGTGCGCCTTTAGCCATCTTGTTCATTGTGTTCCCCTTGTTCGTTGTGCTTGAAACTTTTCGGCCTAGGAAGGTTTTCCTTGCCGCTGGGTATTACTTTGCCGCTCCGTCCTCAAGAAACAACGCCGTCTTCCCGCAGGGTTCTAGCAACGTTTGGCCAAAGCTCAAGGGCCGCACAAGGTAACCTCAACAACAGCGCAATGAGCCGCGGAGTCATCCGAAAAACGGCCGTTCGCGCGCCGAATAGCACGCACAAAGCACCACAAGAGCACCGAACCAGTCTCAAACCAGCACGATCCGAAGCCCGAGGACATGACCACCAACACCCCGTTCCGCATCCTGACCGTCTGCACCGGCAACATCTGCCGCTCCCCCATGGCCGAGCGCCTGCTCCAGGCCGGCTTCGACGCCATGGCCCCCGGAGAGTTCGAGGTGGCGAGCGCCGGCACCGGCGCGCTGGTGGGCTCGGGCATCGAACCGCACGTCGCCGGTTTCGTGAACGTCTTCGGCGGGGACTCCACCAACTTCGCCTCCCGCCAGCTCAGCACCAACATCCTGGCCGGCCAGGACCTCATCCTGGCGCTGAGCCGGGCGCACCGCAGCAAAGTGGTGGAACTAGCGCCCGGTCTGCTGCGCCGCACCTTTACCCTGCGCGAGCTGGCCCGGCTACTGCCCCAGGTGGACGGACAGCACGACGTCGACGCCTCCCAACGCTGGACGGCGGCCCTGTCGCGGGCGCTGCGGCTGCGCTCCGCCAACCCGGTGGGCCCGGAGGAGGACGACGTCGTCGACCCCTACCGCCGCAGCGAAGAGGTGTACCAGCAGATGGTCCACGAGCTCGCCCCCGCCGTGAACACGCTGCTGTCCTGGGAACGCCGGCACCGGTGACGGACAGCCGACCCGCGCCGTTCCCGCCGCCGCCTCCACCGCCTCCGCAGCCCTCGCCGCCGCCCCAGCCCTCGCCGTCGCCGCCGCGCCCGTCCCGCAGAGTCCGGCAGCGCCGGACGCTGGCTGCTCTCTTCCTCCTCTATATAGGGGTGCTGGCGCTGATCGTGTTCTGGCCCTCCCCGGTGGACCAGGGCTCCGCCGGAACGCTCGCGGCCGTGCTGCGCAAGCTGCATGGACTCGGGGTGCCCGGCTGGGTCAATTACTCCTTCGTCGAGAATCAGGCCAATGTCCTGCTCTTTGTGCCCTTTGGCCTGCTCGCCGCCGCCTGGCTGCCCGAACGGCGGATCTGGTGGGCCGCCGCCGGCGGCATCGTGGCCTCCTGCCTGATTGAAGCCACCCAGGCCCTGCTGCTGCCCAACCGCTTCGCCATGATTTACGACGTCACCGCCAACTCGCTCGGCGCTGCCCTGGGCTGCATCGTTGTCTACGCCTGGCGCTCCCGCCGCAGTACCTCCCGCCGAGATGGCAGTAAGTCCTCGTCTGAGCGCTGAGAACTGCGCTTACTGCCATCTCGCGGGGAGGTAAACAGGGAGGTAAATACCGGGACGCAGAATCTTGTCCCGATCTTGCGTTTTCCCGGGGGCAGTTCCTGAGCTAACGCTGGCATTCTCTTAACATCAAGTCCCATCACCCAGCACCGCCGCCTCCAGCGCGGCCCCACCGAGCGGAGGTCCCCCATGGTTCCACTGGCATCCGCGTCCGTCGTCCCGTCGCGGCCGACTCCCGGTTCCCGGCGATGATCGCCACCGCCGAGCACGGCCCCGACCTGATCGCCCGCGAACAGCTGCTCGACCTCACCGATGCCGTGGGCCCGGCCTCGTGCCGCGAGTTTGTCGGCAATTACGTCGCCCTCTGGGAATCCCGCTATGAGCGCCTGCACCGCGCCGTGACGGGGGCCGACGACGCCGCCGCCATGGACGTGGTGCTCAGCATCAAGATCTCCAGCGAGATGGCCGGAGCGATGCGCCTCGCCGCCCTGGCTTCCGCCGCCCAGCAGTGCCTCGTCCGTTCCGGTGCCGTGGACCTCGCTTCCATGCTCGGCGTGATCGCCGCCTGCGGCCGGGAAACCATGGCCTGCCTGCTCGCGTCCCTGGACTAGATCGCAGGCCGGCGCCGGTACCCTGAGGTGACGGCAGTTCGCTTACCAGGGAGAAATTCACCAACGATGTCACGGCTCGCCACACGCGTACTGTCCTCCCTGGGCCTGCAGACGGAGTTCTACGAGCTGTCGCTGAACCAGCGGATCAAGATTGCCCACGGTCCCCTGGTGATCACCGTCATCCTGCTCTGCGCCATCTACGCGTTGCTGCTTCCCGAAGTCCTGCACCGGCCGGCGTTCCAAACCGGCCTCGTGCTGCTGCTCCTGATCACCGTGGCCGCCGCCGTCGTTCCGTGGAACCGCTTCTGGTATCCGACCTACTGGATCCTGCCGCTGATGGACTTCGTGGCCATCGGCTTCCTGTACAACGGCAGTCAGGGCCTGGCCCTCGGCGTTTATCTGCTCTCCGTCTTTCCCGTGTTCTGGATGGCCTGGTCCCGCGTCTCCACTGTGGGCGCCCGCGTGCTGAGCTTCGTCGGGCCGCTCATCATCGTCTGGTATCCGGCCTTTGTCTCAGAGATACCCATCACCGGGCAGCGCCTGGCCGCACCGATCCTGGGACCGCTGGTCACCCTGGCCGTCGCCGTGACCGTCACCCTGGTGCGGCAGGACATGGCCGCCCAGCAGGCGGCACTGGCGCACAAGGACGAGCTGCTGGAAAAAGCGCTGGCCGAGAGCACCGAACGCTCCGAGCTGCTCGACGTCGTCCTGAACGCGATCGACGTCGGCGTGCTGGTGGTCGGCGCCAACGGGTCGGCGGTGCACAAGAATGCCCGGATGCAGGTGCTGGATGACCGCGTCCGGCCCGCCGGCATGAAACACACCCAGGAGCAGGACCTGCTCTTCTTCGGCGCCGACCGCACCACCGCGCTGGCCCCGGACGAGCGGCCGGTCGGCCGGGCGATGAAGGGCGAGTCGTTCCAGGACGTGCTGATCTGGTCCGGTCCCGCCGGCCACCAGATGGCCCTGTCCTGTTCGGCGCGCATCCTGCGCAACGAGAACGGGTTCAACGGCGCCGTCATCACCTTCAACGACATCACCGCCCTGGCCGATGCCCTCCGGGCCAAGGACGATTTTGTTTCCAACGTCTCCCACGAGCTGCGCACTCCGCTGACCTCGATCATCGGGTACCTGGACCTGGCGCAGGCGGAGGCCGAGGACACCGGGCTCACCGGAACCATTCCGCAGGCGCTGGACGTCTCACTGCGCAACAGTGAACGCCTGCTGAGCCTGGTTTCGGACCTGCTGACGGCGGCCTCGGGCAGCGTGGCCCTGGATCCGCGCCCCTTCTCGGTGGATGCGGGGATCAGCGCCGGCCTGCGGTCGGCCTCGCCCCGGGCTGCCGCAGGCGGCGTCGTCCTCGCCGCCGAACATGCGCCGGGGCTGACCGTCCACGGGGATCCGGGACGGCTCGCGCAGGTGATGGACAACCTGCTCTCCAACGCCATCAAGTATTCGCCCGACGGCGGCACCGTCACCGTGCGGGTCTGGACCGAGCCCGGCCGCGCGTTCCTGCAGGTTCAGGACACGGGCATGGGCATGGACGACGCCGACCAGAGGGAGCTGTTCACCAAGTTCTTCCGCACCGGTGCCGTGCGCCGGGCCGGCATTCCGGGCGCGGGCCTGGGCCTGGCCATCACCAAGAACATTGTCGAAGCCCACGGCGGCACCATCTCGCTGTGCAGTGAGCCCGGCCGCGGGTCCACCTTCACCGTCGCGATTCCGCAGCCGCAGCCGCCGGCCGGCACCTTCGCGCCGGATGTCGAGATCGCCAAAACAGCTTCGTCCTTGGAGTGAATGCAGCCACAATGGCTGTGTCGCACCAAACCAAGGAGAAACCGCCATGGCCAAGTACCTATTGCTCAAGCACTACCGCGGCGGCCCGGCAGCGCTCAATGATGCGCCGATGGACCAGTGGACGCCGGAGGAAATCTCCGCCCACATGCAGTACATGCAGGACTTCGCGGACCGGCTGACGGAAACCGGCGAGTACCTCGACGGGCAGGCGTTGTCGCCGGAGGGCACGTTTGTCCGGTACGACGGCGAGGGCCGTCCGCCGGTTACCGACGGTCCGTTCGCGGAGACCAAGGACCTGATCGCCGGGTGGATGGTGCTCGACGTCGACAGCTACGACCGCGCGGTCGAGCTGGCCGGGGAACTGTCCGCGGCTCCGGGTCCGGCGGGCCAGCCGATCTACGAGTGGATCGAGGTCCGGCCCTTCCTCAGCCCGCCGCTGACCGTTACGGAATGAGCCCGTCGTGGCTGACGCCGCCGTCCCGAACGAGGTGCTGCTGCGGGCGCTGATCCCGCAGGTGATCGCCGTCGTCGTCCGCCGCGGAGCCGACTTCGCGGCGGCGGAGGACGCGGTGCAGGAGGCCCTCGTGGAGGCGCTGCGGAAGTGGCCGGAGCAGCCGCCGCGGGATCCGAAGGCGTGGCTGGTCACCGTGGCCTGGCGCAAGTTCCTCGACGCCGTGCGCGCCGAGGACTCGCGCCGGCAGCGCGAGCTGCGGGTGCGGGCCGAGCCCGCCCCCGGGCCGGCCGGAACCGGTGACGACACGCTGCAGCTGTACTTCCTGTGCGCGCATCCCTCGCTCAGTGCGTCCTCGGCGGTGGCGCTCACGCTCCGCGCCGTCGGCGGGCTGACCACACGGCAGATCGCCGCCGCCTATCTGGTGGGAGACGCCACCATGGCGCAGCGGATCAGCCGGGCCAAGCGCCTGCTCGCCGGGCGCCGCTTCGACTCCCCCGGTGACGTGGGCACCGTGCTGCGGGTGCTGTATCTGGTGTTCAACGAGGGCTACTCCGGGGACGTGGATCTGGCCGCCGAAGCCATCCGGCTGACCCGCCGGCTGGCCGCCGGCATCGATCATCCCGAGGTGAGCGGGCTGCTGGCGCTGATGCTGCTCCATGCCGCCCGGCGTTCCGCGCGGACCGGTCCCCGCGGCGCCCTGATTCCGCTGACCGAGCAGGACCGCAGCCGCTGGGACACCGCGCTGATCACCGAGGGCGTGGACGTGCTGCAGCGGGCGCTGGCCCGCGACCGGCTGGGCGAGTATCAGGGGCAGGCAGCGATTGCCGCGCTGCACGCCGACGCCCGCACGGCCGGGGAGACCGACTGGCCGCAGATCGTGGAGTGGTACGACGAGCTGGTGCGGCTCACCGGCAGTCCGGTGGCCCGGCTCAACCGCGCGGTCGCCGTCGGCGAGGCGGACGGGCCGCGCGCCGGGCTGGCGGCCCTGGCCGCGCTGGATCCCGGGCTCCCCCGGCACACCGCCGCGCTGGCGTACCTGACCGAGCGCGACGGCGACCCGGCGGCGGCGGCGCGGCTCTACGCCGCCGCTGCACGTGCGGCGCCGAATGTGCCGGAGCGCGACCATCTGACGCTGCAGGCGGCGCGGCTGAATGCTGAGCTGCGCGGGACCTGACGGCGCGGCGTCAGGTCCCGGCGCCGGCCCCGGCTTGGCGCACTGTCTCCTGGACCGTGCCCGGATTCCCCCGCCACGGTGGACCGTGTCCGGGCAGCACCCAGACGGCGTCGACGTCGGCGAGCCGGCCGAGGGATTCCAGGGCCTGGTCCGGGTCGTCGGTGAAGGGTGCCGGCTGCAGGCCGGTGCGGCCGGTCAGCACATGCCGGGTGGTGAGCGCGTCGCCCACGAAGACGGCGTCGGCTGCCGGCACGTGCACGGCGACGCTGCCCGGTGAGTGGCCCGGCATCGCGATGATCCGCGGTGAGCCGGGCAGCGGCAGCACGTCGCCGTCGGCCACTTCGGTGACCTCGGTGAGGGAGGCGGTGCGCCAGCCTTTTTTGCGCAATCCGTAGGCCAGGAAACCCAGCATGGGGCCGAGCTTTCTTGGCCCCATCGCCGGTTTCGGCTTGTCGCCGCCGCGGGCGCGCTCGGCGTCGGCGGCATGGACGAAGACGGGGACGCCGTACTCGCGGCGCAGCTTCTCAGCGAAACCGATGTGGTCGCTGTCGCCGTGGGTGAGCACCAGGCCGCGGATGTCCCCGGGAGTCCGGCCCATGGTTTTCAGTTCGTCGAGCAGCTCCGGCCAGTGTCCGGGGAGTCCGGCATCGATGACGGTGACGCCGTCGTCGGTGTCGATGAGGTAGGCCGCCACAATGTCATTGCCGATGCGGTGCAGGTGCGGGGCGAGCTTCATCGGAGCTCCTTAGAGGTGAGACGCGGGTTTCCGTCGGGTCTCATCTAAGCGCTGCCGGGTTTCGGCGGCAAGCGTTGCAGGCTTAGCGGGCCGGTGCCAGCCGGTATCCGACGCCGCGGACCGTTTCCACCCAGCGCGGCGAGCGGGAGTCGTCGCCGAGCTTGCGGCGGACGTTGCCCACGTGGACCTCGACGGTGCGTTCGTCGGCTTCGCTGATGAAGCCGCCGGCGTCGTATTCGTCGCCGCGCAGCCGGCGCACCAGGTCGGTTTTGGTGCGGACCCGGCGGCCGCTCTCCAGGACGGCATGGAGCAGTTCAAACTCGGTGCGGGTCAGTTCCACCGCTACGCCGTCAATTTCGGTGGTCCGGGTGCCGAAGTCCAGGCTCAGGCCGTTGTGCTGAAAGTGCCCGGCCTCCTTGGCCTCGGGAACGGCGGGCGCCGCGGCGGCGGGGGCGGTGTCGGTGATGGCCGTCGTCGTCGAAGCAGCGGAACCGACGACAGCCGCTTCCGGGACCGCGGGGTCGGGAGCCATGTCGGCGTTTTCGTCGCTGGTACGGGGGCGGCGCAGCATCGCGGAGATGCGGGCGCGCAGCTCGCGCGGGCGGAAGGGTTTGGTGATGTAGTCGTCGGCGCCGGCCTCCAGACCCATGAGGGTGTCGAGCTCCTCGGCGCGGGCGGTCAGCATGACAATATACGCGTCGGAAAACAGGCGCAGCTGGCGGATCACTTCAAAGCCGTCAATGTCCGGCAGGCCGAGGTCCAGGGTGACCACCGTGGGATTGTGCGTGCGGACTGCTTCCACGCCTTCGGCCCCGTTGGGACTGGTGAATACCTTGAATCCGGACTGCTGCAATACCGCATTTAATAGATCGCGGATATCTTTATCGTCTTCGATGATGACTGCAACGCGTTGTGTATC
Source organism: Arthrobacter sp. zg-Y820 (assembly GCF_030142155.1). Taxonomy (GTDB): domain Bacteria; phylum Actinomycetota; class Actinomycetes; order Actinomycetales; family Micrococcaceae; genus Arthrobacter_B. The sequence goes on along the minus strand of NZ_CP126247.1, from coordinate 1,066,936 downwards.
CATTTTTGGCTGATTTTTCCGTCCTGCGAGACCTTTTGATAACCCGCTCCCCTACGCAGATATACTACAGCCTCCCCCTATAATCACTGCTATAGCTATGAGGATTCCGGGGGTCCCTTTTTTGTCAACATTCGAGCGCCGCGTCTTGGCACTGATGGGTATTCGCCGCGAATTTCATGAATTATCGCTGCGCCTGCGCGTTGCACTGAGCCAATTGCCGCTGCTGCTCACCGTCCTCATCGCACTGCCCCTGGTCGCAGCTGTGAGTCCGCAAACGTTCCGCGAGGATTATTTTCAACTGGGCCTGGTGCTGCTGGCCGCGGCCTCCTCCGCCTGCCTGCTCGTTCCCTGGCAACGGCTGTTCCATCCCGCCTACTGGGTAATTCCCCTGCTGGACTTCGCCGTGATCTGCTGCCTCTATAACGGCGGAAGGACAGCTGTCACCGGTTTAAGCCTGCTGTGCGTGTATCCGGTGTTTTGGCTGGCGTGGTCAGGCACCTCGCGCTGGATCGCCGGGCTGCTGAGTTTTTCCGGCACCCTGCTGGTGGTGTGGGCGCCGCTGGTTGCCGCCGGCCAAACCTCGCTCAGGGATTTGGCCAGCCCGATGCTGATTCCGTTTGTCATGCTGGGGATCTTTTGCACCGTTGTGGTGGTGGAGCAGGACACCACCGCTCAGCACACGAGGCTGCTCGCCGCCGAGAACAGCTTGCAGGGCAGCCTGCAGGAAAGCAGGGTTCACTCGCAGCTGCTCAACGGCGTGCTGGAAACCGTCGATGTCGGCGTCATGGCCCTGGACGCCACGGGCCGGACCATTCTGATGAACAGCCGGCAGCGGATCAACCATGCCCTGGCGGGTCTGGGCGGCGACAGGGATCCGGGCGGCGGTGCCCTGATCTTTGGACTGGACCAGGTCACGAAGTTACCCCATGCCCAGCGCCCGACCCAGCGAGCGATGCGGGAAGAGTCCTTCTCCGACGTCATCGTCTGGGTGGGAACCGGCAAAAGCCAACGTGCGCTGGCCGTCTGCGCCCGCGCACTGCGCGATCACGGCACGTTTGCCGGGTCGGTGCTCGCCTACAGCGACGTCACCGACGTGGTCAATGCGCTGAACGCAAAGGAGGACTTTGTCTCCAGCGTCTCGCACGAGCTGCGCACTCCCCTGACCTCGATCATCGGCTACCTCGACCTCGCGCTCGACGACGCTGACGAGCAGCAACTGAAAGGTCCCGTCCGCACCGGCCTGCTGGTGGCCCAGCGCAACGCCGAGCGGCTGCTCACTCTGGTCTCGGATCTGCTGACCACGGCCTCGGGCATCATCGCCCTGACGGAGGCCGACGCCGATCTTGCCGAGCTGGTGCACACGAGCCTGGACTCCGCGGCAACGCGGGCCGAGGTTGCCGGCATCCGGCTGCTTTGCGACGTTCCCGATTCCTTGCCGGTGCGGGTGGATTCCGGCCGAATCCTGCAGGTGCTGGACAACCTGCTCTCCAACGCCATCAAGTACTCCCCCGACGGCGGAAAAGTCACCGTCCGAGCCTGGGCCGAGCCGGGCACGGTGGTGCTGGAGGTCGCGGACAACGGCATGGGCATGAGCCCGGACGATCAGCTGGAGGTCTTCACCAAGTTCTTCCGCACCGGTCAGGTCAAAAAGGCCGCCATCCCCGGCGTGGGCCTCGGACTGGTGATCACCAAGTCCATTGTGGAGGCCCACAGCGGGAAGATTTCCTTCGAGTCGGAGTTGGGTGTGGGGACGGCGTTTCGGGTGGAGCTGCCGCTGAGCAATTCTCCCCCGTAACTAGCGGCCCTGCCAGCGGACAACATACGGGGACCGGGATCTTGTGACGCACCGTGCAATGAACTCAGCGGGTAAAAGCCAAGCGGCCTTTCCAAATTACTTTCTGTGCCAGAAATTCGAGTCGGCGAACTGCGGTTGCCTTCGGTACCCGCCAACCGAATCCCTCTTCTCGCGCATGCTCACACGGAGCACACCAGCCACAGGCCTTGCCAGAAAGGGTCGGACAGTGACAGAACCATGTTTCATTCAACACATCCAGGAAACCGTACTCACGGGCGTTCGCCATCATGTCAGCCTTCGTCATGTCCAAAATTGGGAAAAAGAACCTCTCGAAGAGCCGAAGGGGCTCATCGCCGACATCTTGGCCGAGCGTATAAAGGCCCGGGCCTTCTACCGGAACGATATAGTCCATAAGCATTTTCGTCGGCCGATCATCAGCCTTTAGCCCGAGCTCGAACTCCACATTTTCAGCCGACGCCAGGCGGGCAAGCCATTCATACTGCTTGCCGAGGTACCCGCGGGCAAACAACGTGTCGTATTTTTCCGTAATCGTGGAATCTGTGGGAATGTCCTTCCTTCGACGGACTACTAGGGGCCCAAGCAGTTCCCCAGCTTCGGAGTCCTTGCTCGCGATGAGTTCTCGTAACCCAGCTAGTGTGCGAAGCTCTACTGCCGTTGATCGACGGTTCTCATCCATCACATACCACGGCGAGACTGGAATCCGCTGTTTCAAGACCAGATCTGCAATACGGTAGGTAGAGTCCCAGCCCGAAGTCCAAAGCGTGTTGACGGGAGACTGTTCCATGTAAACCTCATGTCTACTAAATCGAGCGTGTACTACTACTCATAAGACAGTATCAACAGGACCACTGAAATCCTTTTTCAGTGCACGATCGCAAGTGTTACAGGGTGGTTTCACACGCTTCGAGAACGAAAATCTGACCGGCTATTTGGTGTGCTGAGGATGCTGGCTCTAAGCTGGGATACGGGATGAATAGTGGAGTTTCTTCTGCCGTCCTATACGCCTGCGGAATTACGATGAGTGGCGACGTCTGACGGCAGGGCGGATGACCTCCCGGATGCGGTGCCAATGCCAGGGAGAAGAGAACTTGAAAGTCTTAATAGTTGGTGACCCTCCCGGGTCTGCGGGCGGCATAGCCCAAGTTATGACGCTGATAAGGGCTTGGTGTGAGGAGCAGGGCGAGATTGAAACCAGATTTCTGAATCCGCTCGGCAAGGACGCCTCAACTGGGCGACTAAATGTCGGTTCCTTCTTCAAAACCATGTCATGGATGGCATTCGGCCACCCGGACGTGGTCCATTTGAACACCGCTTCTCGCGGGAGCACGTATCGCAACATAATAATTGCTGGCGTCGCGCGGGGACTTGGTATTCCATATGTGATACATCTTCATGGTGGCGGCTACCCAGGTTTTATTAGCTCACTGAGCCATCGTCGGGCACGACTAGTTCGTTTATATTTCCAGGGCTCATCCAGAGTGATCGCTCTGACTCCTAGCTGGAGCCACTTTGTTATGGAAATCCTTGGTGTCAGTTCAGAGCAGATTTCGGTGATCCCGAACGGAACAGCGAAGCCCAATATCGATGGAACCGGCTCCTCCCGCAAGTCACTAATTCCTACATTCGTTTATGCTGGGAGATTGAGCGTACCAAAAGGTGTACCGGAGCTTATGAGGGCATTCCAAGAGTTATCCAAATCGTCTGAAGCCAAGCTCATCGTCATAGGCGGCTCTGCCGACAACGAAGTAGAGGCTCTATTGAACGATGCCCCACCTAATGTTATCCAATTGGGTTGGCTGACTAACAGTGAAACGCTTACCACGATGTCAGAGGCATGGGCGGTTGTTCTACCGTCACACTTCGAGAACATGCCGCTGACGGTCTTGGAAGCTATGTCTGTTTCGACGGCGGTTATAGCCACTGACGTCGGCGGAATTCCCGAGGTAGTTCGGGAAGGAATCGACGGGCACCTGGTGCCACCAAGAGATGCAGGAGCCCTAGCCAAGACGATGCTTGCCCTTTGTGATTTCGAGAAAGCCCTGAAACTCGGTTCGAATGGACGAACCAATTGGAGTAAAAGTTATTCGAGCGATCGCATGGCAAAAGCAATAACTGAACTGTGGCGCCATGAGACTAAATAGCGTCTTTACTCGTGGCATAGGAGTACTCATCGTGCGAGTTTCCGGTGCGGCTCTTCAGCTGGTATTAGTTGCACTTGCCGTTGCACTCTTCCCTATTGGTGACGTAGGGCAGAACGCAATTCTCTGGAGCGCCGCGGTCATCGCAAGAGTCGGTGGGACATTAGGCCTCGACCTTTACATCCTCCGCGAGCTACCGTCCCTATGGGACAAATCGCAACCAGAATTTGGTCTTCGGTGTAAGAGTATTGTCCTGAGCCTAGTCAAAATATTACTTCCCTTAATCTTAGTGGCCCTCAGTGGCGGGCTTTGGTTAGCACATTTTGAAAAGTTGGAGCGCGACCTGGCTATAGCGCTGCCTGTGGTGCTGCTTGCTTCGGCCGTACAGCGCCTTTGGTCCTGCCAGCTCCGTGCACGGGGCCAACTGATGCTGGGGCAGACTCTCGACGCCATTGCATTACCCCTTCTCGCGATCGTCTTCCTGCTCACGACCTGGGCATGGGCGCCACATTTATTCATCGTTGGACAGTGCACATCCATCGTTATGATTTCGATTGTCATGTTCTTCATCTTGCGTCGCGATTGGCGACACCCTGGAAAGTTGCGCACTCTGACATCGAAGGAGTGGAAGGACGTCGCTCCGCTGGGCGTTGGATCCGGCCTGAGCGTCTTGGCTTCTCGTGCGCCAATAATGTTCGTAGGCGCCTCATCAATCTCCCAAGCGGCGTCCTTCGAAATAGGCCAGAGGGTTCATTCGGCTGCGACCTTGGCGTCAGCATCCGCGACAGCAGTACTCTTTCCCCGCGTCAAAGGACTGATAGACCGAGGCCAAACAAAACAGCTATTGCGCGAACTTGCATCGTCTGCAGTTCTCGGGCTAATTCCTGCGCTTCTCATATTGGCTGGTCTTCTCGTTATTGGAGCCGATAGAGCCGATTCATTGTTGGGAAATGAGTATTCAGGCGCGTGGGCCACAGCGGTAATTCTTAGCATTGCGGCGTGCATTAATGCCATAACAGGTTTGTGCCACGGAGTCTTAGCAATGGCTAACTCAACTAGGTCCTTTTGGATGATTGCAGCCACTCAAGCTGCCATCACTTTTGTTTACGGAATCTTTTTCTTCGACGGGCAAGCCGAGCATATGGCTATTTTTGTTCTTTCCGCAGAACTTGCCCGGGGTATAGTTCTCGCCATCATAACCAGTCGCTTGTTCAGAACAACTGCACAAGTGTCACCCAAAATACTTGAGGAAGTCGTATGATTAAAAAAGTTGCAAGACAAACCTTTTACCAAGCCCTGAGATTCTTTCCGATCCCGGTGAAGAGAAGGCTTATCTATTTCCGCGCATACGGCCGCCTTCCGAACCTTCGGATGCCGGTTTTGTTTTCTGAAAAAATTAACTGGAGAATAGTGTTCGATCGACGTGATTCCATTGCCTTCACGTGCGATAAGGTCAAAATGAAGGAGTACGTTTCTTCTATTGGTACGTCTGTTCTGATACCTAAAACACTGTGGCACGGACGCGACCTCGCTGAGCTTGATCAGCATGACGTCAGCGTTCCTTGGATCTTGAAGCCAAATCATAGTAGCGGCCAGGTAATTATTGGCCGAGAAGTAGCGCTAGATGTCCCCGACATAAAACGAAGGACCAAGGGATGGCTGAAGGACTTCAATTACAGTGTTCTCGGCGAGTGGGCATACTGTCATGCAGATAAAAAGTATATTCTTGAAGAGATGATCGGCGATGGTTCATCCCCCCTTCCGGACTACAAGTTTTACGTGTTCGATGGAAAGGTAAAATTGATTCACGTCGATATCAACCGTTTCGGCAGCCCAACCCGCCGCATGTACTCCCCAGATTGGGAACCGCTTCTCTATCACAACAGCATTCCCTTGGGGCCTATCGAGACTCGCCCCTCGAACCTTGACGAGATGATCAAGATAGCATCCGAGATTGCTTCTGGTTATGATTTTATGCGCGTGGATCTCTACCGACACGCTGGGGACATTTGGTTTGGTGAGATGACTCCTTATCCTGCCGGGGGCGCAAAGCCTTATCGTCCTAAAGAAATAGACAAGATTCTGGGCGACTTTTGGACCTTGCCCTCGGTATGACGTCGGCATCCCTCCTGCCCTAATTAAAACCACACGGTTGCTGAGCGTGCGCTGAGCGTGCTAGGGAGCTTCGACCGGCACGTTCAGCTTCCTCTGCGAATAGAGACATCTGGGTCTATGCGCAGGGCAGCGGACAGGATAATCGCTTCTAGTAGGCACACCGTGGCTGTCTTAGAACAGCCCAGGCCGGCTTTCATGATGTCCCATTGACGGGCTCTGGTTCTGACGTTCGTGGCCAAAGCGTTTGCCCGGCCGACCGGCCGTGGCATGGTCTGGGTACGAAGCCCGAGCATGCGGTGAGGGCAATGACTTTGTCCTCAGGACGGCCGGACCAAGTGGACGCGAAGTGCGGTATGGGATGATGGCCCACCGTCTCCGCTCCGCAGGGCTGCTGATCCGCCAAACAGCGGTTCAGCCGAAGCCACCCAGACCTGACGCTCGCTACCGGTATCTACTGGCCAGTTTTCGCTCTGTACCGGTGATCACCGAAGCACCCAGGACTCCGAGTCGCGGTCACCGGATAGACAATGAGTTTCGTCAGGCACACTCGCTGTCTAGTGGGGATCACAGTGGCATGGGCTTGATGGTTTCCCCTAGCCCTTACGATCCTCACCTGTATCTGCCCGGAGACACGGCGATTTGCACTTTTGCTAGCCAATCGCGACGCCCTCAAATGCTACGCGTAGACCGGCACCACGCTGCATGCCATGGATAAGCGCCTTTGACCCGTTACACCACACAGTCGACACTCACTTCCCGCCTACTGAAGCCGGCATTAGCTCACGCAAAGCGGGTGCGATCATCTCGCCGTACTCAATAGTTATATGCGCTCTGTCAGATTTCGTTGCCACACCTCCGGCGAATGCTGGGCAAGCACGATCAACACAGTACAGAGAGCGGCTATCTATGAAGGCCCAATTATTCGCCGTCGCCATTCGAGACTCAGAACTAAATGTCTCCGACCATGAACTCGGAATAGAAGAAACGCAATCCGAGGGAGAACCTACCCGGTTATAACATTCCTTCGGATCTTTATCAGAGGGAGGAGCAGCTACGAATATAATATTGTCCACGTCAGTAGTCAAGGAAGTTGCAGCCTCTCGAACTGTGTCTGACCACTGACTAGGCGACATGGGAGCGTCTGCCCCTAGTTTTGTCCTCGGGGCGTAGCTATTTGCGATAAAAACAGCCTCGGGCTTCAAATCATGAACTGTTCGAACACTTTCCTCGTTACGTTCAGCGCAACCCTCCGTGATAGCAGGGTCTGGATTGTCAACAACAACGGAAGAAAAAGAGCACCCATACATGCCGTAGCTGATAACTTTCCAGTCGTTGCCGAGCGCTTTCTGAATAGGATTCGCCATCGTCAGGGCTATAGAGTCACCCATCACGATCGCTACGTGTGAAGCATCGACAGGGCCTAGAAAGCAGTCTTCCAGACTTATTGGGCCAGGATCGCCACAGGAGGCTATCGGACTTGGTGCCTGAGCTGAGTTGATCGCTTCGTCCATGGTCGGTTCCAATATGGGCCAAGAATCTGCCTGTAAAGCGGTTGAGAGCTCTGCCTGCAAAGCCGATATGCCTGCTGGTAACTCCTCCTCAACGCGGGCCTCACTAATCGCGGTTCTTGGAACAAAATGATTGTCCGAAGCGGAAACTACATGTGGTGGAAATACAAGTACGAAAGTCACGAGTGCAACTGTGAGAACACAGATAAATCCAAACACAGAGTGCACGAAATTTTTACTCATAGTGGATGGATGCTGAAGGACGCCAATGCAACGCTTCCGCCAGTTTGGTTTCCGCAAAGGGTCCTCGACCAGATGATAACAGGAGACAGCGCAAAACAACATAAGGACTATACTCAGCGCGTAATAGGTACTCCCCTCGTCCAAAATCTGCAACATAAAGACGATTACTGGAAAGTGCCAAAGGTATAGAGAGAAGGATATATTACCGAGGTAGCCGCTTACCCTGTTAGTAAAGACAAAAAGACCGCTATGAGGCACGCTCCCGGTACCAGCTGCGATCAGCACCGCCGTGCAGACTACAGGAAATAAGGCAGCTGGTGCCGGAAAGGAACTTGCCGAGCTAATAACAAAAACCGAAAGCAACAGGCCAAGAGCTGCGGACCGAGCTAGGGGCGTTCGGTACTTATGCGGGATGTTAGCAAGTTGTGGCATGAGCACAGCCAGAAAAGCACCGACACCAAGCTCCCAGGCACGCGAGAGGGTTGAAAAATATGCGATGCCCGGACTCGACTGAGTCTCGTGTAAGGCCCACGCGAATGACAACGCCGACAGCAACACAATGGAGGTACCGACCACCAGACGCACGGAGCGGGGGTTTCGCCTCCGATCACCCCGGAGAAAGACAAAAAACGAAGCAACCATGATCCATGGCCAAACAAAATAGAACTGTTCCTCGACGGACAACGACCAGTAATGCTGCAGGGGGGAAACGGGCCCATCTGCCTGGAAATAATCTGTCCCAGCGAAAGCAAAACGCCAATTTGCTGAAAACAAGGCCGCCCAGAAGCCGTCAATAAGCGTTTCGGCCGAACGGCTCGCGTTAAAGATCAGCTTGGCTGCAATAACAGTGACTATTAACACGAGTAAGGATGCAGGCAAGATCCTCTTGATACGGCGGAGATAAAAGTCTTTCAACGAGATCCGGCCGGTGGACTCATACTGACGAATCAGTTGACCCGTAATCAGGAAACCTGATACTACAAAAAAAATATCAACACCGATAAAGCCGCCGGCCGGCCACTGTAATAGATGGTCCAAGATAACGACAACGACCGCAAACGCTCGGAGACCCTGAATGTCCGGCCGGAAGGATGGACTCGTCAGTACATTATGGGACTGATGGGGCTTATGCCTGCGAACAACTGCAAAATGGGACATATCTTCCAAACGGTTGAGGCAAACCAAATAACAGATTCGCACCGGGGCGGTGCCAGCAAACTTCCAAAACGGTGGACATTGTTACAAAAAGTACGGGCAAAATAACAACTGTGTGGTCACGGTTGCGGCGGAGCCTAAGCGTTCGCCTACGTTTATCCTAGCCGCCCAATAAATTCGTAGTTCTGAGATGGTTTGAGTCAAGCTATGACTTGATTCTGTCCTGTTTCGCGACCAGGACTATCAATCCTGTCGCCGTGTCTCGTGGCACAGTAGATAGCGAATCCCCAGACCATAGCAACTGTCGGTCGGTCCAGTACGACATTGCTCAGTACCATGCCAGCCAGAATGGCCAACAAGACCGCTCGACCCACGTTATTTATGGTCCGATAAACAAAACAGAAGTAACACACGACAGTTACAACTCCGAGGAGTCCAAACTCCATCAAGATGGTCATTGCATCCGAGTGGGCGCTCTTCTCGCTCCACCACCAAAGGGAAGTAGTGCGATAGTCGCTGTACGCGCCACCTCCGATAGCCTTCGTTACTATGTCGCTTTGAATGAATATCTCAATACGTTCCAACCACGCAGCTAGACGACCAGACCCAAGCGAACCGACTCCTAATGACTCGACGTCACCACCCTCCACCTGTGTACTGTCGCGCCAGGCTGCACCTAAAGGAAGTAATATCGCTGCAACGAGACCAATCCATTTCAAGCTTATGTTGTAGTGCTCAAAAGTCCTAGCAGCAAAGAAAATAGCCAGCATAAGTAGAGCAGTCGTAACACCATAACCAATTATAAGGATTGTCCCGACAATGCAGAGAGGGATTCTAACCTTCATTCGCCATGGGGAGCACCAGAGGATTATTACTAAGGCAACCATGGTAAGAGATGAACTATGAACAGCGGTCTCACCCGCGAAGAATGGGGTAAACCTGACTACCCCTGAATAGCTGAGGGGACCAGCCGTCAAAGCAACAAATGCGGCGTAGGCCACAATTACAGCCGCACCAATTGCCACGGTCGCGCGGCAATCCGGGACTCGCGCAAATGAAAAAACGCCCAATGCACTTAGAGAGATACAATACCGTACCAGGGCGCCTGTTTCTCCGGCAGACCCTGCGAAATATAGGATAGCGCTAATGCTGAGTAGGACGCCAATAAGAACAGACAGCACTGCAGCGAATTTCATCTGAAAGAGGGCGACAAAGAAGACAAGTCCACCAAAGAACGCCGAGGTTCCTAGAGAAAGCACGCTAGCCAAGGATGAAGAATTGTTATAAGAAGCGATATATGCGCATAGGCTCCCCCAGAGGGACAGAAGCAAAAGCGTACTTAAGGCGTCCGGCTTCCCCTCAGGCTCGTTCACCAGTGTCAAACCGTCACTGAATTGGAGCTTGCTCCTACTACTCGTACGTTTATTCAGGGTCATCTTGATCCAGTCGCTTTATACTAGTCCGGCCGATGCGGAAAAACCTAAGGGGTGAGAGGTGGATCACCGCGAGCAACCGTGGGGTACAACTCGCCTTTAGAAACTGTCCGACGGGACTCGTCCAGACGCGGTAGCGAAAGCCATAGCAGCCTCCAACGTGCTCGTCGAAGGAATTTCAAGGTTCAACTCATGCGCCAGGCCTCTCCGAGTTAGCTCGCGAGTGATCTGTTCCTGGTGGTCGTCGACGTGTTCGCCGAACTTCTTCAATCTGGTGACCATCACGGGAGTCTTGCCTAAGTCCATGATCCGCATCGCTGAGCCGACGCCTGAATGCGTTATAACGACATCAGAGCACTCAACCTGTGTGTCGAACTGGGTGGCGTCCATCATTTCCGTCGCAAATCCACGAACATCGGTTCGATTAGTAGCACCAAGCTGCCAGACGATCTCATGCTGACCAAAGGCACTTTCAATGGCGTCAACGGCGCGATCGAAACGGTACGGCCTTATAGTTCCTAGGGTTACAAAAATTTTTAGCGTTTCTTTTGCGGGAATAGTTTTTGGAGTCAATGAGTAATCGTCCAGGACAGAAGGGCCCAATTTCCAACGCTTTCCCGCCCAACCAGCATGTTGCGTATATACCCGCGTCCCCGGAATTTGCGCAACTATTTTTCCTGAGAGGGATGGTCCGTCGAATCTCGATACGCTCTCAAGATAGTATCGACGCATACCAATCTTTGCAGCAGCAAGCATAGCCGGAACCGCTATTGCTGCACCTGTGCTGAATATCATGTCGTAATTGCCGCCCGCAAATGCATGCTTTAGCGGGGTCATGGCTTGGGCCGAAGCACGCCAATCTCGGGAAGCTATATAGGGCAAATAAAGTACGTTTTTTTCGTCTTGCAACAACGACTTTGATTGCTCATTTTCGAAAGTGACCCAGAGGGGGTCTGTAGCTATGTCAAGTTGAGGAGCCAAACGGTGCAACTGCGCCAGATGTCCTCCCGTAGAGGCCGCCAGCACGGCACGAGCCCTTTTTTTCCCCACGAACGCTGTCCCCTAACTGTTGGCCACAACTGGCCGAAGAATCCACTATAGGCGACACAGGCAAACATTCTCAAAAGCCAACGAAGATGGCCGGCTCTGGAGTCGCCTCAGATGCATCCTTGTCTCAATACTTTGTCCGTCGATGAGACAAACGAGGATCAAGTTTCTGCGAACTCTCAGCCTGACGATTAGGTTGGATCAGCAGCCTAGCCTAATCTAGCGTAGTCGATAGGTTGAAACGGGACGGTTTTCCTCGACGCAGCCTCACACTTTCGTAGCCTTGAAAGGTATAAGGAACTTTGGAAATACGCGAATACCTAAGGATACTGCGACGGAGCTGGCTGCTAGTTGTCGCGTCCGTTCTGATCGCAGTACTGATTGCAGCAGTGGCATCCCTCATTGCCAAACCTACTTACACTGCAACGACACAGCTTTTCGTATCCATACAGAACTCCGGCAGCGTCAGCGAGCTGCAGCAAGGGAACACTTTCACCCAGGCTCGTGTGCAGTCATATGTGAAGACCGCCGAGACTCCTGCGGTTCTCCAGCCCGTGATCGACAGTTTGGGCTTGGAGTCCACTCCTTCTGAACTCGCTTCTCAGGTCAGCGCCACTGCAGACCTAAATACCGTCCTCATCACAGTATCTGCATCAGCTCCGTCGCCAGTCGAAGCCGCTGCGTTGGCCCAGGCTGTTGGTGAGAGCTTGGTTGAAGTTGTCGTGGACTTGGAAGGATCAGGGCAGGGTGGACCTTCGCCGGTTAAGCTGTCTGTTATTACTCCTGCAACTGCGCCCTCTGAGCCATCTAGCCCCAATGTAAACCTGAATCTAGCCGTTGGTGCATTACTAGGCCTAGTGATTGGCTTAGGGATTGCCTTGCTCCGTTCTGTTTTGGACCAACGGGTACGGAATGAAGCCGATTTACGTAAGGTCACTCAAAAGCCCCTCCTTGGCGGTATCACCTATGATCCGGAGGCCAGCACGAGGCCCTTGCTTACGCACGTGCCTGCTCAAAGTCCTCGCGCAGAGTCCTTCCGTCAAATCCGCACAAATCTGCAGTTTGCTAATGTAAGTCGTAAGACCAGAACAGTACTAGTTACATCCTCATTGCCGGGAGAAGGCAAAAGCACTACAGCCACGAACCTTGCCATTGCGCTCGCTGAAGCTGGCGAGTCAGTCCTCCTGGTCGATGCAGATCTCCGCCGGCCGCGGGTCGACGAATACTTGGGGCTCGAACGAGGTGCGGGCCTGACTACTGCGCTTATCGGGCAAGCCAATGTGGACGACCTCCTTCAGCCATGGGGCGATGACGGATTGTTTGTCCTTACTGCTGGTCAAATTCCTCCCAATCCAAGTGAACTGCTCGGCTCTCGGGCCATGAAGGAGCTGCTCCTCCACCTGGAGTCGACGTTTGATGCCGTAATTATCGATGCCTCGCCCCTGCTGCCGGTCACAGATTCTGCTGTGCTTGCCCAGCAAGTTGGCGGCGTGGTTCTGGTCGTTGGGTCCGGCAAAGTCAAAAACGCAGAAATCCAGAAATCGATTGCTGCTTTGGATCTAGTAGACAGCGATATCCTCGGCGTGGTTTTCAATCTATTACCCACTAGCGGACCAGATTCGTATGGATATAGTTACTACTCCTACGCTTCCATGGAACCTGAAGTTAGTTCACTGCCCGGTTCCCGTAGAAATAGTCGGCGGAAAATAGCAGCCGATCCGAAACCGCGTCGAACAAATGGACCATCGGACACACAGCACAGTCTCTCTGGAAGTCTCGGCTGACAAGGATAGGAGCCTCGAGGAGAACTGTGGAAGATAACAGAGTCAGCACTGCCTGGCGGAGGAGGTATAACCGCCGGCTAGCCGTAATCGATGCACTTGTTATTCTCTGGGCGACAACCGGAGCAGTAATTTTGCGTTTTGGCACGACTACAGAGGACGTAGTGAGCATCGATGGTCAACCCTATATAGCTCTCTCGATCGCTCTGACTGCAGCCTGGTGGGCGATGCTTGGTATGTGGGGAAGCCGAGACCCGAAAATTATGGGTTATGGCACGGAGGAGTTCAAGCGCCTATTTAGTGCTTCCTTTTGGCTTTTTGGCCTCATAGCGCTATTTTCTTACAGCTTTCAACTTGATACGGCGAGAGGCTACATTGGCGTCGCGCTGCCGGCCGGAGTTCTCGGCCTGCTGGCCGGACGCACGCTAGTTCGCCGCCTACTCCGCATCGAACGGAAGCAGGGCAGGAGCACTGCAACTGTCCTCGTTATTGGTGGCCCAACGAGCGTTGAGCACCTAGTACGGTCGTTGCAAAGTCAGCCAATGGCCGGTTATCTACCGGTCGCAACCTACTTACCTCTGGCGAGCCCTGGAACAATTATTGATCCTGCCTTGGGGCTACCTACGTTGGGATATGGAAGTTCGATTGAAGAGTTAACACAGACTATCCGAGCCTCGGCTCCCGACGCTGTGGCGCTGTCCTCAGGAGTTCCGCTCGCACCCCGGACCATCAGGGAACTGGGATGGGCTCTCGCTGATCTCGACATTCGTATGATCATGGCCCCTGCCCTTACCGACGTTGCCGGACCACGGATTCATACACAGCCGTTGGCTGGCTTACCACTTATTCATGTTTCAACGCCCAACCTTGGTGGCTGGCAGCGCCTCACGAAACGAGTGTTTGATATCGCGGGGGCCTTATTCCTTATTCTTTTGAGTTCTCCGCTCCTTGTCCTTACTGCCCTTCTTATACGTCTAGATAACCCAGGACCCGTGCTCTTTAAGCAAGTACGTGTTGGAGCGTCAAGCGATAATTTTTGGATGCTTAAGTTTAGATCAATGGTTGTGGATGCTGAAGATCAGCTGCGGGACCTGAAGCGCCATAGTGAAGGTAATGGTGTGATGTTTAAGATGAAGGCAGACCCTAGGGTTACACGTGTTGGAAAGTTTATTCGGAGATACAGCATCGACGAGCTTCCTCAATTGTTTAATGTTTTAGGCGGAACCATGAGCCTTGTTGGCCCCCGCCCCCCGCTGCCCTCCGAGGTAGAGACTTACGAGATATACATGCGCCGCCGTTTACTCGTGCGCCCCGGGCTAACGGGTCTGTGGCAGGTGAGCGGGAGGTCGCTGCTCTCTTGGGAAGACACGGTTCGTCTAGACCTGTACTACGTAGAAAACTGGTCGTTAGCTGGAGATATTGCGATTCTCCTCAAAACGTTCAGAGCCGTGGTATCTCGCCACGGTGCCTACTAATCCGGGCGCCATGCCCTCTCACTGCTCCCAAAGGCTGAATGATGCTACCCACTGATGAGGGGTTCTCAAAGTACGGCTCTTCGCCATCCGCCGTAAACCATGAAAGGCCCCCTGCCCAACAACGGCGGCGCCTGAATCCCACTCTGGTCAAGATAGGGCTGGGGCTCCTCTCAGTGGTTGGGCTGACTGCAGTCGCTGGTGGAGTGCTCGTGCACCAGGCATTGGACGTGCGGAGCCGACTTGACGAGGCCCTAGCCTTAGTCCCTCAGCTGCGCTTCGAGCTTGAAGAGGGAAAACAAGACGAAGCGCGAGGAACTTTCGAACAGATTCAGAAACATGCAGCAAATGCGCGGTCCACAACCACTACTCCGCTGTGGACAGCTGGAGCAGCCACACCCTTCATCGGGCCAAATTTTCATGCCGTAAGAGAGGCTGCAGTCTCCGCCGATGACATTGTGACGCGTGCTGGTGCCCCTTTACTGGGAATCTACGGCTCGTTAAACTCGCAGACTCTGTCACCAGAAAATGGTCAAATCGATGTAGTTCGGCTTCAAGATGCAGCTCCAAGCATCTCGGCGGCTGCGCAGACGGTCAAACTGTCCCATGCCCGCCTGGCTGCCGTCGATCTGTCCGAGCTCTTGGAACAAGTCGCCGACCCGATACGGTCAGCGACCGACGAGCTCTATGCTGCCAGTGACGCTCTCGAAGCGGCGTCATCCGCGGCACAGCTACTTCCTGAGATGCTCGGTGCAAGTGGCCCCCGAAATTATCTCCTATTGGTACAGAACAGTGCAGAGGTGAGAGCCACAGGAGGCATTCCTGGGGCTCTAGCAACTCTGAGGACGGAAAACGGCCGGATTAGCCTAAGCGAGCAAAGCAGTGCCGTGGCCCTGGGCAGCTTTTCACCTTCACTTGACGTCGATTTGGAGCAGGAAAAGCTCTATACCGCGCGCCTTGGCACCCAGATGCAGAACGTAAATTTGACGCCTGATTTCCCCACGGCCGCTGCAACGGCGAAGACAATGTGGGAACAACGACACCAGGGGCAAGTTATTGATGGGGTACTTGCCCTCGATCCCGTGGTCCTGGCACACCTCTTAGAATCTACGGGCCCCGTGGCCTTGAGTGATCCAAGCGTCCTTCAACTCGTCAAGGGAACTTCCCTTCCCACATCTCTTTCTGGGCAGAACGTCATCCCAACTCTCTTGTCGGATGTCTACCGCGAGATCGTGGATCCCGTGGAACAAGACGCATACTTCGCAGCAGTGGCTGGAAGTGTCTTTGATGCATTTAGCGACGGTCAGGGAGACGGCGATCAGCTGCTAAAGGCGCTCACGCGTAGTGTTCAGGAGCACCGGCTCTATCTCTGGTCCAGCCACACAGATGAGCAGAAAATTGTCGCCTCGACGCCATTGGCCGGTTCTGTGATGGGAGCGGAGGGCGGTGGCGCGACTTTCGGCGTCTACTTCAACGATGCCACGGGCGCAAAAATGGACTACTACGCGACTCGCACCGTCCGACTTCTGGAGGCGTGCGAATCTGGGGACTACAGTCGATATACGGCCCGCGTTAACATCGCCAACAATGCACCAAAAGATGCGGCATCCATCCTCCCTGACTACGTCACTGGTGGCGGAACCTACGGTGTCGAACCCGGTCGAATACAGACAAATTACGTTGTCTATGGTCCCGCCCAGTCGTTCGTTGAGACAGCAACTGTGAACGGGCAGACTGTACCCGTTGGTTCGGGTAAGCATGGACAGCGACCAGTCGGAACAGTCAGCCTCGAACTGGCTCCTGGTGAAACTGCGGAATTGGATGTGGTGTTTTCTCGAGTCATTCAGGACTCCGAGCCACGACTCCAAGTGACACCCGGGCTTGAGCCTCTCGAAAATGTAGTACTGCCACCCCTGAGTACCGGGTGCGACTAATTGCGAGCCGCAGGTTTTATATCACATCCCGCTTGGAACTCCATCAAGGACCTGTTACCGTAAAGAGCGCTTCGACTGGAAAAAGTAGTGGCCGAAGATCTGTATCCGGAGTGCTGGGGAGGGCTTCGGAAAGAGTTGTAGATTTTGAAGTTTGAATCATTTGCCATTGGGGGTCTCAGTGGCAACGGTTAATTATTACCAAGACAGTCTTTTATCAATCGCATGGGGAGTCTCATATGAAAAAAACCGCATCCGCCCTCGTCTTGGCCGGATCCTTGGCCTTCTTCGGTGCTGGCGCCGCTAATGCCGTCGATCGTTATCCCGCGCCCGAACCTGCCGGTGTCAGCGACGCGACTGTAACTCCCGGCGCAACAGTCGCTTTCAGCGGATCAGGTTTCACCCCCGGTGAAGCCATCAGCGTTACTGTTGACTACTCCAATGCCCCTGTTGTTGTTCCCGGAACTGGTGTCAATGGACTGATCATCCTCGCAGAAGTAGTGAACACATTCACAACCAGTGCTGACGCCAGTGGCAACTTCACCACGAATGTGACGCTCGGTGAAGCAGGCACCTACACGCTGACTGCCACAGGCCTGGAGTCGGGCCGCGTGTCCACTGCTGTCGTTTCAGTTGATCCGGCGTTTGCCGGCGACGGCAGCGGATCCGACGACGGATCCGGCGACGGCTCGAGCAACGGCGGATCCGAAGCTGGCGACGACAACCTGGCTAACACCGGCGCTGACTCCGCCATGCTACTCTGGGGCGCCGCGGGCGTCCTAGCACTCGGTGCCGGTGTAGCTTCCGTAGCGGTTGCTCGCCGCAAGAATGCCTAATTCTTAGCGCGAAACAAAGGAGGGAGGATGGTAACCGGACGGTTTCCATCCTCCCTCCTTTTGGCGAACTCAAGCCGTCCCCATAGCGTCACACAATCAGGGCTGCCCTGCCACGGCTACTGTTAAGACGGCCAAAATTGCTAGGCAAGCATACGTCGAAAGCTCTCTCTTGCTTCGGCGACTCCGCTGTCGACGCCATTCCCCACTCGGCTCAGTCATGACCTAGACGCTTGCCCCGGGGATATTGTTTACAAAAAAGTAGTTATTACCTATCTCTGCATGGCGCTTACGCATCGGTTGTGGCCAAGGACCTTGGCAACTGCTTGAAGGCGATAAGATTTCATGGTTATTTGCTAGAAATTATTTAGGGGAAACGTGCGTATTTCTGTCATCGGTTGCGGTTATCTCGGAGCCGTACATGCTGCCTCCATGGCGAAGCTTGGACACGACGTCATCGGTATTGACGTCGATAAAGCCAAAATCAATGAGCTGGCGTCCGGTCGCGCGCCCTTCTTTGAGCCGGGTCTGCCCGAGCTCCTCGCTGAATCGGCTGCATCGGGTCGCCTGACGTTCAGCACCGACATGGCGGAGGCTGCTGGTGCAGATGTGCACTTTGTCTGCGTCGGGACACCGCAGCGCAAGGGGGAATTCGCAGCAGACCTCCGCTATGTTGACGCCGCGTTCGCAGCGCTGGCTCCCTATTTGAAGCCCGGCAATGTCGTGGTCGGAAAGTCCACCGTCCCGGTGGGTACCGCTGCACGCCTCGCCGAGGATCTTCAGGAGACAGCTGCAGAGGCCATCCTTGTCTGGAACCCCGAGTTCCTTCGCGAAGGCCACGCAGTTCAAGACACGCTGACGCCGGACCGCTTCGTGTACGGCGTCCCGAGCGGGGACGCTGGGACGGCTGCCGTGGCCGCCCTGGACGAGGTCTACTACACTCCCCTTTCCGCTGGTACACCCCGCCTCGTGGTGGACTACGCTACTGCCGAGCTCGTCAAGACGGCGGCCAATTCCTTCCTGGCGACCAAGATCAGCTTCATCAACGCCATGGCTGACATCTGTGATGCCGCGGGCGCAGACGTCACGCTCCTGGCCGACGCTATTGGCATGGACGACCGCATCGGCCGCAAGTTCCTCAACGCCGGAGTGGGATTCGGCGGCGGCTGCCTGCCCAAGGACATCCGCGCCTTTATGGCACGCGCCGGTGAGCTGGGCGCAGACCAGGCGCTGACATTCCTGCGCGAAGTGGACACCATCAACATGCGCCGCCGCACCCGCGTCGTTGAAATGACACGTGACATTTGCGGCGGTTCGCTGCTGGGCAAGCGCATTACCATTTTGGGTGCGGCGTTCAAGCCCGACAGCGACGACGTCCGCGACTCCCCCGCGCTCAGTGCCGCGGCCCAGATGCAACTGCACGGCGCCACAGTGACTGTAACTGATCCTGAAGCCCTGCAGAACGCCAAGGGTCGTTTCCCCGAACTCAATTATGACCCGATCACTGAGAACGCCATCGAACGCGCCCACGCCCTGGTTCTCCTCACCGAATGGAAGGAATATCGGGCTTTGGACCCCAAGACGATCGGAGCGCTGGTAACGGATAAGAACATCATCGACGGCCGCAACGTCCTGGATCCCAATTCCTGGCGCGAAGCTGGATGGAACTTTAAGGGCATGGGTCGCCCATAACACCACGGCCTTTCCATGGGCTAGCCAAAGTGCTGCAGGGACCGGATGATCCGTCCCTGCAGCACTTTTTTTGATTCAGTTCCGAGGTGCTGGTTCAACCGCCTCCTGAACTGCTACTATCATGACGCACGCCCACATTTTGGGTGAGGCGGTCTCATTTTGACAACAAAACCGTCTTGTTAACCAACAATTCCTGGGGGAATTTCTTGCTTTCAGCAGCGTCAGTCTCTGCACTTCCTATTTTTAGTGTTTTTGCCAGCACCGGCATGATCATTTGGGCCGCCGTCGGTTTAGTGGGCCTCCTCAGCGGGATGGTGACCGTCCGGATGGCCCGGCGCCGTCACCAGCCCGTTGAACCTGTCGCCAACAAGACGCCGGTTGACACCGCAGCACAGCCTTCAGCCTTGGGGAACGCCAGCCCGGTCTCCGCGGACAACGTTATGCAAGCGGCCTAAACCCTCACAGAGGAAACCGGGCTGGCGACGGGCACCGCTTTCAGCCCTACGGCGTGCGAACCGCCGGCGCCGGGTTACGGGATCTGATGGCTTCCTCCGTTCTGGCGGTTTCCTCCTTGTTCCAGACACCGGTGGCCAGTTCAATGACCAGAAGGTGTGGGTCAAACCCGGGCAGCAGGAACTGGAACTCGATCGCGTAGCCGGGGCGCAGGTCCAGCCGGGCCGCGGTGTCCAAATCTGCCAGGCTTCCAGTCCACGCGGCAACGGCCAGCCGGATCCGTTCCCGTTTCTCCACGGCCGACAGCGGCTCCGCGGGTTCGTCCAGCTCCACACCCTCCGCGTCGAAGGAACCAGAGGGATCCACCGTGTAGGTGATCTCCGGGTCGTCGTGTCGGCCGCCGATCTCCAGGGAAAGTCCGGACAGCGGCGAAGACCCCGCCTCGCCCATCTGCTGCTCCTCCCACCAGGAAATCAGCAGCCGGCCGATGGACAGGGCATCCTCACGTGCCACTCCCAGCACTGTGCAGCGTCCGTTGAGCCCGCCCATGAGGACCGATTGATCCGGGAGGCGGGCAATAAGGGAGTCGTGGGTTCGCACCAGGACCTGCAGCCATTCCCGGTCCCGCTTTTCCCCGGACACCGCCAGACGGGAGTGTCCCGCACCGGGGGCCTCCGATCCGGCGATCTGCAGGTTCAGGGTGTCGTTTGGCCCCAGCGCGTCGATCTGATGCGACAGCCGGCTGATGACGGCGGACAACTGGCTGCGACTGCCCAGGGTCCTGACCGTGTACGTGTTGGCTGCCAGGCCGCTCATGAAGAAGGGTCCGGTCCAGCTGTCGGCCGAGACCTCCGCGCCGGGCAGAGCGGCGGCCGCTCCTGCGACCCAGGCATCCACTTCGGCTGCGGCTTTGTCCCTGGCGGCGCGCTTGCCCCCGAAGAGCCCCATCAGATCAGGTCCAGGCTGAGTGCTTTTTCCATCCGGCCAGCCTACTGGCGGCACCGTCGCGGGCTGCGGAGAAACACGGTCCCGAGGCTGTCTTCTTGCCCGGCCCCGGGATCAGCGTCATCTGTAGAGAGCCGCTGCCACCACCACGGCCGTAACCGCCGCCAGCAGAGCCAAGCCGATGTAAGTGATCCAATCGCGACGGGTACGACGGTAGCGCGTCCGGCGCCATTCTCTTGCGGGGGCAGGTGTGTCCATGCATTCGAACGTATGACCACAACTCATTCCGCGGAACGGTATTGGATACTCGTCTGTTCCCCGAAATTACTTGCTCGGCAGCAAGATTTGGACTATGGCTTGACCCTGCAGGCCTAGTTCGCCGCGAGCAGCGCTTCCTCGAGCGCGACCCAGGCGAGCATGGCGCACTTGACCCGCGCCGGATAGCGGGAGACGCCGGAGAACGCGGCGGCGTCGCCGAGCACCTCTTCATCAGCCTCCACGGTGCCGCGGGAACGCATCACCTCGCGGAAGTTATCCACCAGCGCCATGATCTCGTCCCGGGACAGCCCGGCGGCCAGATCGGTGAGTACGGAGGCCGACGCCATCGAAATGGAACAGCCCTGCCCCTCCCAGCTGATGCCCTGCACGGAGGTGATGCCGGCCCCAACGCCGGCGGCACCGGCCGCGGAGGTTCCGGCGTCGGTCATCACCGCGCGCAGCGTGATCTCATCGCCGCAGGTGGGATTCAGCTGGTGGCTCTCCCCCGACTTCAGCCCCGCCGGCACCTCCGCCAGGCCGGCGCCGTGCCGGGCCTTGGCATGGTCCAGGATGATCTGCTGGTACAGCTGCTGCAGCTCGGCGCTCATTTACTTCACTCCAAAAAACGGACGGACGCCGGCCACCGCGTTCAGGAACGCGTCGACGTCGTCGGTGGTGTTGTACAGATAGGTGCTGGCGCGGGTGGTGGAGATCAGGCCCAGGCGGCGGTGCAGCGGCTGCGCGCAGTGGTGCCCCACGCGCACGGCAATGCCCGCATCATCCAGGAACTGGCCCACGTCGTGCGAGTGGACGCCGTCGACGTCGAACGCCGCCAGCCCGATCCGCTCCACGCCGGCGCGCGGGCCGAGCACCCGGATGCCCTCGATCGCTTCCAGCCCGGCCACCAGCCGCTCACCCAGTGTGGCCTCCCAGGCGTGGATGCGGTCCATCCCGGTTTCCTGCAGGTAATCCACCGCGGTGCCCAGGGCCATGGCCTGCGAAATGCGCTGCGTGCCGGCCTCAAAGCGCTGCGGGGACGGCAGGTAGTCGGCCTGCTCCATGGTCACCGTGGTGATCATCGATCCGCCGGTCAGGAACGGCGGCATCGCGTCCAGCAGTTCGGCCTTGCCGTAGAGCACGCCGATGCCGGTGGGGCCGAGCATCTTGTGCCCGGAGAACGCGGCGAAATCCACGTCCAGCGCCTTCACGTCCACCGGCAGGTGCGGCACCGACTGGCAGGCATCGAGCACGACGAGCGCCCCCGCGTTGTGCGCGAGGCGCACCAGGGTTTCCACCGGGTTGATGGTGCCGAGCACGTTGGAGGCGTGCGTGAACGCCACGATTTTGGTGCGCCCGGTGATCAGCCGCTCGGCCTCCTCCAGCCGCAGCGCGCCGTCGTCGTCCACCGGAATGAACCGCAGCGTCGCTCCGGTGCGCGCGGCCAGTTCCTGCCAGGGAATCAGGTTGGCGTGGTGCTCCATTTCGGTGACCACAATCTCGTCGCCCGCGCCGAGCGCGAAGCGGCGGGCGGCCTCTCCCCCGCGGCCGGCGGCGGCGTTGGAGAAGGAGTAGGCGATCAGGTTGATCGCCTCGGTGGCGTTGGACGTCCAGACGATCTCGTTGGGCCGGGCGTTCACGAAGCCGGCGACCTTGGCGCGGGCATCCTCGTACACGTCGGTCGCGGCCACGGCGAGGGTGTGCGCGCCGCGGTGCACCGCCGAGTTGCGCTGTTCGTAGAACTCCTGTTCGGCTTCGATCACGCTGAGCGGGTTCTGCGAGGTGGCGCCCGAGTCCAGGTACACCAGCGGATGGCCGTTGACCTGCTGGTGCAGGATCGGGAAGTCGTTGCGGATGCGCAGGACCTCGGCGTTGTCCAGGGGCCCGGTCAGGGGCTTGAGCGTTTCGGGGGTGGAAACCACAGGCACTGGAAAAACTCCTTGGCTGGCCGGTCGGGTGCGCACGTGATCTGCATCAATACGCAACATAAGTCTGTGCTAATCATCCCACTGCACGGCCGCGAGCGCACCTGAGCCGCACCTTAGTTGGGCGGGCTGCGAGCGCCGTACGCAGGTTTGCCGCCGGCAGGTAGGTAAGCCGGCGAAAACGGGTATTCCGTACCGGTTACCCCGCCCGACGCGGACGTTAGGTTGCATAGCGGGTGCGCCCCGCCGGGCGCTTTGGCGGAATGAAAGCCGGGTTCGAAATGTTCAGAAAAGTCGCCGCCGTCCTGAGCGGGGTTGTCCTCGCCGCCGCATCCCTGATCGGGTTCGCTCCGCCCGCGGCTGCGCTCTCCCCCGGCGTGGCATTCTCCGCCACCAATCTGCCCACGTGGCAAACCAACGGAATTGTCTGGACCATGGCCGAGTCCAACGGGGTGGTGTACGCCGGCGGAACCTTCACTGCCATCCGCCCGCCCGGGACCGCAGCCGGCGCCGCCGGATCAAGGAGCGCAGTGAACTTTGCCGCGTTCGACGCCTACACCGGCAACCCCACCAGCTGCTCACTGTCAGTGACCGGAGGCAGCGCCACCGTGCGGGCCTTGGACGTCTCCCCCGACGGGCGCACGCTGTACATCGGAGGCAGCTTCGGCACGGTCAACGGCGTGGCCACCACCCGCATTGCCGCGATCAACCTGCCCGGCTGCACCGTCAACACCAACTTCAAACCCGCAGCCGTCTCCTCCACCGTGCGCGCCATCGAGGCCACGGCCTCAGCCGTCTACTTCGGCGGAGATTTTAGGACCGTCGGAACGGCGGCCCGCAACCGGCTGGCAGCAGTCAGTGCCACCGGATCGCTGCAGGCGTGGGCGCCGTCGGCGGATCAGCCGGTGCGGGCCCTGCACGTCCCCGCCGGCAAGAGCACGGTGCTCGCCGGCGGCGACTTCCTCACCATGAACGGCGCCGACTCCAAGGCCCTGGCTGTGCTGAACAACACCACCGGCGCCAACGTCCGCACCTATCCCAACTTCTTCATTCCGCGCACCTCCACGGTGAAGTCCATCGACTCCGACGGCACCAGCTTCTACATCGGCAACGAGGGCACCGGCGGCGGCGTGTTCGACGGCCGCGCGCGGCTGGACCTGACCACCTACAACCAGGTCTGGCGGGACACCTGCCTGGGCGCCACGCAGGCGGTGAGCGTGTACAGCCAGACGCTGTACTCCGCGCATCACGCACACGACTGCTCCAGCATGAACTCCTTTCCCGACGGACCGCGCGTGCACCTGAGCGCACAGAGCATCACCAGCCCCTCCCCCATGCACCAGTGGAACCCGGTCACCAATGACGGCCAGGGCGAAGGGATCGGCCCGCGGGCCCTGGCCCACACCACGGCCGGAAGCGGCAGGGACGTCCTGTGGACCGGCGGAGAATTCACCACCGTCAACGGCAGCGGGCAGCAGAGCCTGA
The DNA here is from genome assembly GCF_030142155.1 of Arthrobacter sp. zg-Y820. Lineage (GTDB taxonomy): Bacteria > Actinomycetota > Actinomycetes > Actinomycetales > Micrococcaceae > Arthrobacter_B. Next base: position 1,042,709 of record NZ_CP126247.1, on the reverse strand, counting down.
CCCGCTTCGGACCGGCATCGTCCAGCACCGCCGGCCCGGGCACCCCGAAGTTTGTCAGCGCCGAGTCCCGGGCCTCCGGCCAGAACACCATCCGCTGGCAGTCCACCTCGGACCCCGACGATTCCGAGCTCACCTACCGGGTCTACCGCAACGGTTCCACCACCCCGCTGGCGGCCGTCAATTCGTCGTCGCGCTGGTGGGACCTGCCGCAGGCCTCCTTCACCGACACCACTGCGGTGCCGGGCACTGCCTACACCTACCGGGTGCAGGCCACGGATCCCAGCGGACGCAGCGGCCCGCTGTCCGCGCAGGTTCAGGTCACCACGGCGACGTCGGCTGCCCCCTATCCGGCGCTGGTGCGGGCCGACGGCGCCACCACCTACTGGCGGCTGGGCGACTCCCTGGCGGCGGCGGCCGATTCCTCCAACGGCAACAAGATGGGCCTGCCCAACCTCGGGGCGAAACTCTCGGGATCCGCCGGAGCCCTGCGCAGCGACAGCAACCGCGCGGCCAGCTTTGACGGCGTCGACGACATGATCTTCGGTCAGCAGCGCGTCAGCGCCCCGACGGTGTTCAGCGCCGAGGCCTGGTTCAAGACGGACACCACCACCGGCGGGAAGATCCTGGGCTTCGGCAACGCCCAGCCCCGCCGCAACGGAAGCTTGCTCGGCTACAGCAGCGTCTATGACCGGCACGTCTACATGAGCAACGCCGGCAAGCTCGTGTTCGGCACCTGGTCCGGCACGAGGGTGGTGGTGACCTCGCCCGCCAGTTACAACGACAACGCCTGGCACCACGTGGTGGCGACCCAGGGCCCGGGCGGCATGGTGCTCTATGTCGACGGCGTGAGGGTTGCCTCCAATACCGTGTCCGCCAACACCGTCTCCCTGGGATCCTGGCGGATCGGCGGGGACTCGATCCCGTCCACCTGGCCGAATGCTCCGACCAGCCGCCACTTCAAGGGCTCCATTGACGAGTTCGCCGTGTACCCGACGGCGCTGACCGCCGCGCAGGTTGCCGCCCACAACCAGCAGGGCCGCCGGTAATTGGCGCCGGTACGGGACGGCTCCGCCCGGCGTGCCGCGCTGTGGACCGCTGCCAGCGGGGTGCTGGCAGTGATGGCGGCGATCCTGCTCTGGCCCGCGCCGGTGGACCGGCCGCTGTACGGCACCCTGCTGCGGTTACTCCACCGGTTGCAGGACCATGGGCTGCCGGGCTGGGTGGACTACGCAATGCTGGAATCCGCCGCCAACGTGCTCCTGTTTATTCCGCTGGGTGCGCTGGTCGCGGCGTTGCTGCCGCCGCGCCGCTGGTGGTTCGCGCTGCTGCTGTGCGCCGGATTCGCCGCGGGGATGGAGGGCTTTCAGGATGTGTACCTCCCGCACCGGCAGGGCAACGCGCAGGATGTCCTGCTCAATGCCGGCGGAGCCCTGCTGGGGCTGGCGCTGACCGCAGCCGGGCGGGGGCAGCGCTCCCTGCGCCGCCGCCGTCGTCGTCCACCGGCAGCGAGTCGTCGTTCACCGGAAGCGATCCGCGTACCGCAGTAGAGGGGTCAGCGAACCGTAACCGTCAGCGCAATGCCGTCAGCGCAAGCTAGACAACCTTCACCTTGCGGAACTCCACCGGGTAATCATCCGAATAGTTGCGGGCCAGGCTGAAGTAGCCGCCGCGGTACTTGCGGTTCGAGGTGATGCCCGCCCAGCCGGCACCGTCCAGACGGGAAAACCGGACACTGTCAGGGGCGATATCAATCTTGAACGACATCCACTCGCCGGCTTTCACCGGCGCCGTGTCCACAGCGCTCAGCCGCAGCCCGCCGGGTTCGCCCGGACTGCGCAACAGCAGTGTCATTTCCCCGGTGGGCCGGACCACCAAGTGGTAGCCGCCCACGTCGCTGGGAATCAGCACCCGGTAGGGGCGGTCGTCCTCCTGGCCGAACGCCATGCCGGCGTGCAGGGTGTCATCGTCCGGCAGGGCCACCGGCCAGCGCATGTCGAAGTGGATGCTGTAGATTTCCCGGCGCACCGGGCATAGCGAACCCATCCGGTAACTGCTGTTGGCTGCGGCGGACATGAGCAGGGTGCCGCCGGCGAGCTTCAGTTCCGGCTGGAGATTCCAGCCCTGTCCAACCATCCACGGCAGGTCGCCGGGAGCCCGGATCCCCTCGCCAAAGCTGTCGGCGGTTGCCACGGGCTCATCGGTGGCCAGGTACGGAAGGTTGGCGCACATCACCCCGGACACGCCCAGCGCCAGCAGCCGGTCCCGCAGCTCGCGGGTGTGTGCCTCCCAGCAAATGACGGGCTTGCCGATGGCCACCACGTCCGCGATTTCGGCGTCGGAGGCCGAATGGTGCACGCCCAGGTAGGTGAACTGCCCGGCCAGCTTGGGCACAAGGTCCAGCTGCTCCGCCGTGAAGTAGCCCCAGCTGGCGTATCCGCGCTTGGTCGCCGCATCGATCTGCGCCGCCTCCGCCGACTGTTTCCAGATCAAATGGCTGCGCGACTCCGGATAGGTGTCCATCAGATCCAGCAGCGCACGGGTGTTAGTGCCCTGCTTGTCCTCGATGAAAATGACGTGGGAGGCGGCGAAGGCATCCAGGACGTCCTTGAGCAGGGGGATCTTTTCCGTGCCCGCCTTCGGGCCCAGCCAGGCCCGGGCGTCAACCACGAGCTCGGACAGCTGGGCGTAGGTGGAATCCTTGATCATCAGCATGCGGCCGGTGGTGCGTTTGGTGTTCAGGTCATGGTGGCAGACCAGCTTCCCGTCCGAGGTGGCGCTGACGGACACTTCCAACGCCACGGCGCCGGCGTTGACCGCACCGCGGTACGCGGCCATGGTGTGCTCGGGCCAGTTGTCCCACGATCCGCGGTGCGCCACCAGGAACGGTGCGGCCGCCAGCATCGATTCGATGGTGTGGACCGGAGCGGGCTCGGGCGTGCCGGACCCGTCGGAGGCATCAGCGTCAGCGCGGTTGTCGCAGGCAGTCAGGACAAGCCCGGCGGCGCCCAGGGCCAGCACTTCACGCCGGGACAGTCCCCGGGCCGGCCGCTGCGCGGAACGGTGCGGAGCGTTCATGCGTTCAGGGCTGTGTCCCCGGCCCGCCCGCCGTCCAAAAGGGTCAGGGCCCGGCGCAGGACGGTGGAGGACGTGGTGACCGTGTAGGGGAAATACACGACTTCCACTCCGATCTGCGCCATGTTCCGCTCCAGGCGGTCGCCCTTCTCGGTGCCCCGCCAGTCATCACCCTTGAAAAAGACGTTGAAGCCCACCTCACGCCAGGTGTCCGCCTTGTTCAGGTGCTCATCCACCACCACGTCATCAACAAAGCGGACGCTGCGCACAATCTCCAGCCGCTCAGCCAGCGGCACCACGGGGGTGGTGCCCTTGAGCCGCTGCGTCATTTCGGTGGAAGCAACGCCGGCAATCAGATAGTCACACTGGCTGCGGGCATGCTTCAGCAAATTCAGGTGGCCGATATGGAAAAGGTCATAAACCCCCGAGGCATAGCCGATCCGAACTGCCATTATGAACAACCCCCAGTTGTGGTCCGTTAAATCTCTTTTCATTTTCAACGCATATTTCCGGGCCCGTAAAGCAAATTCAGCACAATCACGTAGGGCCCGGAAAAACACGAGTAGAGGGAGTGCCGGCCCGAGTATTCAGCGCCTCAACTCGAGTAAAGGCCACCGTGGGACACGCAGTGGGCTGCGGCTACGCTTCCATTCAGTTTCGGGCCGCGGGCCCGTCCCCATTTCATGAGGCGGTAAAGCCGTGCACAAAAAAATTGCGGCAATATGTTCGGTTGCGGCTGTTGCAGCAGCAACCCTGATTGGCGTTGCCGCTCCGGCAAGCGCCTTGTCCCCCGGCGTGGCCTTCTCCGCCGTCGCCCTGCCCACCTGGCAAACCAACGGCATTGCCTGGGCCATGGCCGAGGCCGACGGCGTGATGTACGTGGGCGGCACCTTCACCCAGGTGCGCCCCCCGGGCACCGCGGCCGGCAACAGCCAGTCCCGGGCGGCCGTCAATTTCGCCGCCTTTGACGCCTCCACCGGCACGCCCACCTCCTGCGCCCTGTCCTTCAGCGGTGGAACCGGTGCCACTGTCCGGGCCATGGACGTGTCTCCCGACGGCCGCAAGCTGTACGTCGGCGGCAATTTCACCACGGTCAACGGCGTCACCGCGAACCGGCTGGCAGCCATCAACCTGCCCGGCTGCACCGTGGACACCACCTTCCGGCCCGGCACGGTGAACAGCACGGTGCGGACCATCGCCGCCACCGCCAACGCCGTCTACTTCGGCGGTGACTTCACCACCGTCAACGGCACCTCCCGCAGCCGGTTCGCTGCAGTGGGCCCCACGGGCAGCCTGCTTCCCTGGGCCCCGGTGGCCGACGGCGTCGGCCGCGCCCTGGACGTGCCGGCCGGCCGCAACGTGGTCCTGATCTCCGGTGATTTCAGCAACGTCAACGGCACTCCGTCACGGGCCATGGCCGTGGTGGACAACGGCGCCGGTGCGAATGTGCGCACCTATCCGGCAGCCGAATATGTGCCCGCCTCCGCCGTGGTCAAGGACGTCACCAGCGACGGCACCAGTTTCTACATCGCCGGTGAAGGCATGGGCGGCCGCTCCTTCGACGGACGGGCCAGGCTGTCCCTGGACAACAACTACGAGCAGATCTGGAAGGACACCTGCCAGGGCGCCACGCAGGCGGTGCTGCCGTACAAGGATGTGCTCTACTCCGGGCACCACGTACACGACTGCTCCGCCATGGGCGGCTTTGCCGACGGCACCCGCAAGCACCTCTCCGCGCAGGACATCGACAATCCGTACCCGTTCCTCGGCTGGAGTCCCGACACCAATGACGGCACCGGCGAAGGCCTGGGCCCGCGGGCTCTGGAAATCACCAGTACCGGCCGCGATGACGTCCTGTGGGTGGCCGGTGAATTCACCACCACCAACGGCACCGCCCAGCAGGGCCTGACCCGCTTCGGTCCCGGACCGGCGTCGGCCGCGCCCGGCACCCCGGCCAACGTCAGCGCCGTGAGCTTTGCAGCCGGCCAGAACCAGGTCCGCTGGACCCAGAGCGTGGACAACGACGACTCAGCGCTCACCTACAGTGTTTACCGCAACGGCAGCAGCACTGCCCTGGGCACCGTGACCGGAAACTCCACCTGGTTCAGCACCCCGCAGCTGTCCTTCACCGACACCACCGCCACCCCCGGAACGGCCTACACCTACCGGGTCCGGGCCAGCGACGGTACCAGCACCAGCGCGCTTTCCGGCCAGGTCTCGGTCACCACTGCCGCAGCCACACAGCCCTACCCGGCCGCCGTGCTCGGCGACGGCGCATCCACTTACTGGCGCCTGGACGACAGCACCGCCAAGGCTCCGGCCGACAGTTCACCGGGCAACAACCGGGGCGTCACCTTCGGCGGCCCGCTGCTGGCCGGCACCGCAGGGGCCGTTCCCGGCAGCACCGCAGCCGTCTTTGACGGCGTCGATGACCAGGTTTCCGGCCAGCAGCGGTATTCCGCTCCGACCACCTACAGCGCCGAGGCCTGGTTCAAGACGGACTCCGTGCAGGGCGGAAAGATCTTCGGCTTCGCTTCCGGCCAGCCCGACCGCCACGGCACGCGCAACTCCAGCGGCACCGTTGACCGACACCTGTACATGACCACCGGCGGCACCCTTGCCTTCGGTGTGCTGGATGCCGCCAACACACCCGTTGCCGTCACCACTGCGCAGGCCTACAACGACAACGCCTGGCACCACGCCGTTGCCACCCAGACGGCCTCCGGCTTCACGCTCTACGTTGACGGCAACGCCGTGGGCAGCAGCCAGACACCGGCGGCGCAGACCTACACCGGCTCCTGGCGGGTGGGCGGAGACAGCCTGAACAACTGGCCGGGACGGCCCACCAGCAACTATCTGGCCGGGTCCATCGATGAGTTCTCCGCCTACCCCTCGGCCCTCAGTGCCTCGCAGGTGGCCCGGCACTTCACTGCCGGCGGGGGAACTCCCGGCCAGCCGGAGCCGGCGCCCGACACCGCCGCGCCGGCTGCGGTGACCGGCGCCGCGGCCGCCGTCAGCAACAGCACCGCGACGCTGAGCTGGCAGGCTGCCACCGACAATGTGGGCGTCACCGGATACCGGGTGTACCGGTCGGTGGAGGAGGGCTTCACGCCGTCGGCCGCCAATCTGCTGACCACCACGGGCGGTTCCGTCCTCTCCGTCAGCGACGCGGATCTGGCCCCGGGCACCTACTACTACCGGGTGGCGGCCGTCGATGCCGCCGGCAACGCCGGGGCGGCTTCCGCCCAGGTGAACGCCACGGTGGCCGGCGCACCGCCGGTTGAGCCGGTCACGCTGTCCCTGTCCCCCACCGCCGACACCTACGTCAACCAGGGCGCTCCCAACGGAGTTCACGGCTCAGCGGTGTCCATGGCCTCGCGCGGCTCGCTGGCCTACACCTCGTACCTGCGGTTCGCCCCCGGCACCACAGTGCCGGCGGGGATGCGGCTGACGTCGGCCACGCTGCGGGTCTACACCACGTCCGAATCCTTCAGCAACTCCACTGACCCGCATTCGGTGCAGCCGGTCACGGGCAGCTGGACGGAAGCGGCCACCACCTACAACACCCGGCCGGCGCTGGGCACCTCGGTGCTGGGCAGCATTTCGCCGACGGCCACCAACACCGCCTACACGGTGGACCTGGACCCGGCCGCCGTGTCGGCCATGTTGTCCGGATCCATTGATCTGGGCATTACCAGCGCCGGAACCGACAACGCCTGGTTCCACACCAAGGAAGCGTCCTCCACCCGCCGTCCGGTCCTGACCCTGGTCTTCGGCCCCTAGCCTCCGCCCCTGAGGAGGGGCGGCAACGTTCTGCACGTTCACAACCGAAAGAAAGCGCACTCCATGAATACTGGTCTCAAACGATCGGCCCTGGGACTGCTGCTGTTGCCGCTGCTGGGTGCGGCAACAGGATGCAGTTCCTCAGACCCTTCTCCCGAAGCGGCTCCGCCGTCAGCATCGTCCTCCTCTTCCGCCTCCCGCACGCCGACGCCGTCCGCCGCTCCGGGAACCGCAGGGACCTCCGCCCCGGCTGCCGGCGCATCTGAAAGCCCGGCGGGGGAAGACACGGGGGAAGGCGCGACGGCGGCACCGGAATCGGTGGTGCAGTCCCCCCAGCCGGCGCCGGAACCCACCTTCGAGCCCACGCAGGAGCAATACCTGCAGGACAAGGTTCCGGAAGGCACTGATCCCAACGCCGTGCTGCAGGTGGGCCAGGAACGCTGCGACCAGCTGCTCAGCGCCAAGGCCGTGGACGCCGAGTCGGTGCTCAGCGAGCTGATCATGAGCCCGGCCCAGGACACCGCCGATGCGATCGCCGCCCTCTGCCCCGAGCTCCTGCCCGAGCTGGAGGCGGCCGGACGGGGTTTCCCGGACGGCATCTTCTCGGTCGGCGGGGCCGCTCCGCATGCCGAGGAGCCCTCGATTGAACCGGGAACCTACCATGCCTACGGGCTGCCCGAGGGCTGCTCCCTTCTTGTTTATGCCGGCTCCGGGGAACTGCTCGGGTCTCATGACGGGTCCGCGCCGGTGACCATCGGCGCTGACGCTGCACGCGTGGAATCGGAACAGTGCTATTCATGGTTCCGTTCATGATTTCCGGGTCCAGCTTCTTTTTCTGCTCAATTCATCTGCCTATCCAAGGGAAGGGGTAACCAATGGATATGCGCGAACAAATACTGATCCTTCGCCGCAATTGGATGCTCATAGTCTCATTTGCACTCATCGGCCTTATTACCGCGGGCGTCATTTCTGTTCTTATGCCCAAAACCTATACCGCAACCAGCAGCCTGTTCGTCTCCACGCAGAACGGCGAAACCACCGTCGAACTCCAGCAGGGCAGCGCTTTTTCGCTGAACCGGGTGCAGTCCTACGTGGAACTGGTGACCAAGCCGCAGGTCCTGAATCCCGTCATCGACAGCCTCGAGCTGGATATGTCGCCGCAGGAGCTGGCCACCAAGATCAAACCGACCACTTCCCGCAACACCGTCCTCATCGACATTGAGGTGGCTGACTCCTCCGCCCAGCGCGCCGCTGACATCGCCAACGGCGTGGTGGCCAGCCTGATTTCCTCCGTGGCTGATCTGGAGCGGCCCACCAACGGACTGCCGTCTCCGATGCGGCTCACGTCGGTGGACACCGCCGAACCGCCGTCGGCTGCTTCCAGCCCGAAGATACCGCTGAACCTGGCACTGGGACTGTTGTATGGTCTCGCCCTCGGGCTGGTGGTGGCGATTCTCCGCCATGTCCTGGACCGGCACGTGCGCACCGAGGCTGATCTGCGCAAGTCCACCCCGCTGCCCCTGCTCGGCGGGATTACCGAATCCACGGCGCCGCGGCAAACCAGCCGGCCGACGATTCTCGGCGGCTCCGGAACCGATGCCTTCCGCCAGCTGCGGACCAATCTGGAGTTTGTCGCCGTCAGCCAGCAGATGAAGTCCCTGGTGGTGACGTCATCGCAGGCCGGTGAGGGCAAGAGCACCGTGGCGCTGAACCTGGCGCTGAGCATCGCCCAAAGCGGACAGCGGGTCATCTTGGTTGACGCCGATCTCCGGCTTCCGTCGGTGGCCAACGCCACCGGACTGGAAGGCGGCGTCGGCCTGACCACCGTGCTGATTGGCCGCACCACCCTGGCCGAAGCCACCCAGCACTGGGGCTCCGGCGGCCTGTCGGTGCTGACCTCCGGACCGCTGCCGCCCAATCCCACCGAGCTGCTCGGATCCGAGACCATGCAGAACCTGATCGAGGAACTGGAAGCCGAGTACGACATGGTTATTCTGGACGCTCCTCCGGTGCTGCCGGTGGCCGATGCACCGATCCTGACGCGCCACACCGACGGCATCCTGCTGGTGGTCGGAGCCACCCGGGTCAGCCAGCACAACCTCTCCAAGGCGGTTGAGCAGCTGAGCCTGGTGAACGCCAACGTTGTGGGCGTGGTCCTCAACCGCATTCCGCGCACCGGCCCCGACGCCAACACCGCCTACCTCTCCGACTACGGCGTCACGCCGCTGCCGGTGGTGCGGGACAACGACGGCGGCGCCGCCTCTCCGGTGGCCGAAGCCGAAGCCGCCATTGTCCGGGACAGCGAGGACACCCGGGCACTGAGCAAGAGATAACGTCTCCCCGCAGCGGCGGGGGTTTCACCGAAGACGCAAAAGCCTTCCGGATGGTGTGCAGCTTGCCAAGGCACACCATCCGGAAGGCTTTTTGTTTGCCCGGGGCTACTCCACCGGTTCGAGTGCGGTTGCCGCAGCCCTTGCGGAACGGCTGCGGCCGGCACGGACGGCCAGCAGGCCGCAGACCGCTGCCACGGCCACGGCGCCGGTGAATCCCCAGGCCGACGCCGCCGCCGATCCGCCCAGCGCCAGGGCCAGCGGCAGCGCGAGCGTCAGCGCCGCGAGGACGCCGCGCATCAGGGTCGACAGCCGGTTGGCCTGAGCGGCCCGGAAGTAGGCCAAAAGAACCGTGTAGGGCACCATCGCCAGGTACTGCACCGCGTACGGCCAGCGCAGCTCCGAGGCGTTGTGCCAGGTCTCGCCCAGGACAAACTCGCCGGCGGACGCCGGCAGCAGCAGCACGGCTGCGCCCCACCCCAGGGACAGGACCAGCACAATGCCAAACGTCTCGACCAGCCTGCTGCGGAACGCTGCGGTTCCCCGGGTCCGGACAAGCTCGGGGATCACGGCCGTCTTGATGGCGCCGAACACGGTGTTCAACGGCGAGAAGAGCAGCTGCGCCGCGCGAAGCGCCCCCACGCCCGCCGCGCCGAGCGGAAACACCAGAAAATACAGGACGGCGAAGGTGGAAGCGTTGAGGGTGGCAAATTCGGCAAGATAGCGGAAGGCAAAGTCCCGGTTCAGGACCAGCCAGCGGATCCCGGAGGGAACGGCCGGAACGCTCCGGGCCAGGAGCAACCCCACCGCCAGCGCCACGGCGGCACCGATCCCCCACCAGACCAGGACCATCCACAGCTCGCCGCCGGACCGGGCGGTCAGCAGCATGGCGGTAATGGATCCCACGGCCCAGATGCCGTCAATCAAAAGCGCCCGTGCCGGACGTCCCTGGCAGATGAACAGGTACCTGAGGCTGTCCTGCAGCAGCACAAACGGCGACACCGCGGCCATGACCAGCCAGAGGCGGGCATTTTCGGGACCCGAGAGGACCGCCCCGGCCAGCAGCAGCAGGATCGTGGGCACTGCCACCAGCGCGGTGGCGCCCAGGCTCGCTGATGCCACCTGCCGGGTCAGGGTGCCGGTTTGGGAATAGCGCACCAGGAGTGTCTCGCCCACCAGGGCCCGCTGCCCGCCCAGAAACAGCAGCAGGCCGGCGTAGGCCAGGGAGAACTGGCCGAAATCCGCGGCGGTGGCCACGTTGGCCGCTACAGCCACCGCCACAAAGTTCGAGACGCTGGAAACGCCTTGGTCCGCGAAGGTGACCAGCCGGCGGAATCCGCCCACCTAACCCAGCGCCAGGAGCTCGGAGCGCCACTTCGGCAGGAAGGCCGCACACATCAGCACGTGTGCTGCCGCCAGCACCAGGTAGGCGACCAGGAACACCTGCGGCCAGGGCAGCAGCAGAAACGCCAGGCAGGTCATGCCGTAGTCCACCGGCAGGGTCAGCACCGACCGCCGCAGCAGGCGCCGGTTGTTGGCCCGCTCGGCGGCTGCCCCCGGCTGTGCGCCGGGCGCCGACGCCGATGACGCCGACGCCGATGACGCCGACACCGGCGCTTCCGGTGCGGCCAACGCCTTGGCGTTCTTCCGCAGCTGGTCCAGCAGCGCGCCGCCAAAGAAGATGCAGGAGCTGGACAGCAGGAACAGTCCGCAGGCTGCGGCCAGGAGGATGTGGTCGTAGTCGGTGGTGCGGGCGAGGAAGCAGAAGGCGGCAATGTGCATCACGGTGATGCGGCCGTTGTCCAGGGCATGGTCGAGCCACTCCCCGAAGGCGGAACTGGCGCCCTGCAGGCGGGCCAGCTGTCCGTCGGCCGAGTCCAGGATGTAGCCCAGGGCCAGGAGGACACCGACCAAAGCCGATGAAAGGTTCGCCGAAGCTCCGAAGGCAAGCCACACGAGCGAGCCGTAGGTCAGCACCGCGCCGGCCAGGGTGACGTGGTTGGGCGTCAGGCCGCTGTGGCGCAGCGCTGCCGCCACGGCACGGCCGGCGGGCCGGTTGACGTACAGCAGATACAGCGGCACGCCCTTGCGGGTTTTCTGCGCCTGCTTGAGCTGGTTGAAGGACTCTTGGAAGGTGGCTCGGGGTGTTTGCGGCAGGGTCTGACTCATGGCTGCAGCCTTTCTCGGCGGTTTGTCACAGCGGTCAGGATCAGGACTGAAAGTACCAGGATCATCAACCGGCCCATGGACTGCAGCAGCGACCCGCGCAGCAGAATGAACAGGTATCCGGCGAAGATGGAAATGCCCAGGTATCCGACCGAACCCTTGCTCAGGATTTCGGCCCGGAATCCGGAGTCCAGCCGCCGGGCCAGCAGGCCCAGTGCGGCGAACACCAGGATCAGGCCCGGCAGCCCGAAGTTGATCCAGGCTTCGGCCCACAGGGGCGCCGACAGGTTGACGTTGATGCTGTTCATCCACTGGCCCACCTCGACGCCGGTGTCCAGCGGTTTGTCGGGCCAGATGACGCGGGGTACCCAGAAGAGCACCGGGCCCAGGGCCTGCATCCCCCACGACAAACCGTGGTCCGCGGTGTAGGCCAGGGTGTTGGCGAACATCGTGAATTGGTCGTAGTCCTTGGTGGCGATGGTGATCCACACGGACTCGCTGCTGAGCGGCGCACCCGTTCCGGCCGCCCGCCGGGTAATGTCGGACAGCGGAAAAATGACGATGGATGCGATCACCCCGCCGGCCACCGCCGCGTTGAACATTCCCTTCCGGCCGCGGATCAGGGGCAGCAGCAGGCCAAAGACCACTGCCAGCGTCCAGTACCGGGAATTGGAGACGGGGTTGTTGACCACAATGTTCATCACCGCCAGCGCAGCCACCAGGAGGCCGTCCACCGCTGCCAGGGCAACGTCCCGGGTGCGCCAGACGTGCAGGTAAAAGATCAGCGCCGTCAGGCAGCCAACCGAACCGGCAGCGGAAATGATGGCGCGCAGGGCCTGCCCGCTGTCGGGACTGATCTCATCCAGTGCCTGGCTGGTTTCCTGACGGCTGAGGAAAAACACCGACAGACCGCCCACCTGGATGATGTACACCAGGGCCGCCACCACGGCAGCCACCGAGAAGATCCGCAGCACGTCCATGCTGCGCAGCGTCCGGAAGCGCAGCTGCGGTGAGGCACCGCCCCGCCGGCGCAGCTTCAGATGATAGGCCACGTCAAAGCAGACACATCCCAGCAGCGTGAGCAGGCTGGCCATGGTCAGCTCGCGGTCGCCGACCTGAATGGCCAGGGCCGTGGAACGGCCGGTGGCCAGCTGGGCCAGCGGTGCCAGGCCCATGCCGGTGTAGACGAAAATCCAAAACACCCCGGCGACGGGCCGGATGTCGCCTTGCCACAGCAGCAGCGCAAGCTTCACGGAGGCATAGAGCGCCACGGCGTACCGGATCAGGAAGTCGCTGTTGCTGAAGAGGATGGCGCTGGCGCCGCGGACCTCCAGCGGAAAGACCACAGCGAACAGCAGAAAGGCCACCAGTGCGACGGCGGTGCGGACTCCGGTGCGCTGTTCGGCTCCGCGGCCGTTGTACGGGACCGGCAGGGGCGGGGTCAGCGGAGGCACCTGTTTCGTGCTCATGACCGGGCTCCCTGCCGGACGGTTTCGGCGGGCGCGGCCGCTGCCGCCGCTCCCATGGCCTCCAGGTAAAGCCCGCGGAGATCCTCGGCCAGACGCTGGGCGGACCACAGCCGCCGGTGCAGCAGGCGTGCGTTCGATCCCAGTTCAGCCCGCCGGCCCGAATCGGCGCCCAGTTTCAGCATGGCCTCACAGAAAGCCTCGGCCGTTGGCTCCGGCAGCACGGCGGCATCCGCTTCATAGAGGTCGGCCGCGAGTCCGCATTCGGACGTCACGATCAGCGGTGTTCCTGCGGCGGCTGCCTCGATCACTGACATTGGATACGGCTCCTTTAGCGCTGGCAACACATATGCCGTGCATTCTGCCATGGCGCTTTGCACCTGCGCAGGAGACAGCTCCCCCGGCAGCTCGAAACGTTCGGCGTGCGCGGACGCGGCGATCAGGGCGCGGACGCGAGCGGTCTCCCCCTGGTCCGGTCCGGCAAGAATGAAGCGGGCGTCCAGTCCACGGTCAAGCGCGTCCAACGCTGCCTGGACGAACACTGCCGGCTGCTTGCGGGCGGCCAGCCGGGCAGCGAACAGGAACACCTGCGGCTCCGGATCCGCCCAGGCGCTCCCGGACTCGGCGGTGGCATTAACCACGCGGCGCATCCGGGCCGGATCAACGCCCAGATGCTGCAGGCCGCGTTCCTCGTCCTCGGTCAGCGTCAGCCAGAGCCGCGGAATGCGCACCAGCCGGCGTGTGATGACGGCGTCGTACATTCGGACGGGCAACGAGCGCGACGGCGCCAGCATGCCGTGGGACTGTGCAATCACCGGGGTGTTCCCCCGGCCGAGCAGCAGGGTGGCCGCTGTGGTGATGAAGTCGCGGCACAGATGAACCTGGACCACATCCGCCGACGCGGCGCCGGCCGCCACATAGCGGGGCAGGCGCAGGCTCACCAGCCCGCGCAGACGTGCCCCGGGGAACGGCCGCCGGACCCGGAACAGCCGAACCGGGCCCGGTCCGCCGGCGGTTTCCGCTGCAGCCGGGACCGCGCCCAGCCAGCCGCCCACGAGTTCGGTGTGTTCGCCGATGCCTGTCAGGGCAGCGCTTTGGGTCCGGGCAACGGCCCAGACACCGCCGGCCGCGGCTCCGGGGCCGGCCAACCCGCCGACCTGCAGGATTCGAAGGCCGCGGCGCTCTGCGCCCGCGGGGTTCGCGCCGGTGTTATCCATGGGCGGGCACCTGCTCGGCGGCGGCCTGCGCGCGCTGCATTTCCCGGCTCTTCAGCCCGATCTGCCAGTAGTACATGGACAGCGCCAGGGCGTAGTCAAAGCCGGCCCTGCGGTCCAGGAACCCTCTGCGCAGTACGTAGCTGTAGAGAAAAAAGACCAGGGGTTTCAGCGGAAGGGCATCGAACCGGCGCCCCTGCCCGCTCTTGGACTCGCGGACGGTGCCTCGGATGTCGGGATGGGTGCGGATGAAGGCTTCCCAGTCGGAATAGCGGTTGTGCCGGTCGAACCAGGTCCGGACCGGATCCACGTCGTTGTGGACCAGCTTCGCGGTGGTCCTGCCCACCGGTCCGCGCGGTTCCGGCTGGTAGTGCGCCTCCACTTCACCCATGCCCGGCAGATGGAGCAGGTCGATGTTGCGGAAGGAGTTCATTCCGCGCCGCAGGAACGAGCGCTTCACCACGCGGTGACCATGCTGCAGCCCCACTCCGGCAAAGTGGTAGGCCACCGGCAGGTCAAACGCCACCCGGATTTCGGCGGGGTCCTCGGCAATGGCCCGGAGTTCGCGGGCCAGCTCCGGTGTGGGGAACTCGTCAGCGTCCAGCATCAGCAGCCACTCGTTGCGGGTGTCCACTTCGGTGAGCTGCCACTGCTTCTTCTGCGGAAACTTGCCGTCCCAGGTGAAGTTGATGACCGTGGCACCGGCCTCCTTGGCCAGTTCCGCGGTGCGGTCAGTGCTGTTGGAATCAACAACAATTACCTCATCAAATTCCTCGAGAGCAGCCAGGCAGCCGGCAATTCCCCTTTCCTCGTTTTTTGTTTGCACCAACACAGATACAGGTATTTTATTCACGTACTTTCCCCCCTGAAGCAAGTATTTTTATTGTTTTGAATAAGCGTTCATCCTACGAGACCGCTCGGTTATCATTTAGGAATGTCAACTCGACGCGATGATCGCCGAACCTCCTATTCCAGCCGCCGCCGGTGGCCCAAGATCCTTGGATTTTTGGGCCTTCTCCTGGCCGCCGGGCTGCTGACCTTTTACGCAATGTCCCAGTCGACGGAGGCGAGCGGCGCTCCGCAGCCGTCGGGCACCACGCCGGCCGTGGGAAAAAAGGTGCCGCAAATCGACATCCTGGGCGACTCTTACGTTGGCGGCTCGTCCGAGGGCGGCAACGGAGCCGAGAACTGGACCAAAGTAGTGGGCTCGCGTTTTTACGATCAGGGCGCCCGGGTGGAGCTCAACGTCATGGCCCAGCCCGGCTCGGGCTATCTGGCCCGCGGCAGCACCGATTTGGTCTTTCGTGAAGCCGCCACGCTCCGCCTCCGCCCCACCGCCGATGTGGTGGTGGTGTTCGGCAGCCGCAACGACGGCCGGCAGACGAAGGAGGCCATGTACAACGCAGCGACGTCCCTCTACTCGGACATCCATGACATTGCTCCGCAGGCCAGGCTGGTGGTGGTCGGGCCCATCTGGGTCAACGGAGCCGTGCCCAGCTTCATCACTGCCAACAACGCAGAGATGAAGCAGGCGGCGGCCGACGAAGGCATCCTCTACATTGACGCCCTCGCCGAGGGCTGGCTTGCCGACGCCGATGAAGGACTCATCGGCGCCGACGGCATCCACCCCACCGACGAGGGCCATGCCTACCTGGCCTCGAAGATCTTCCCGGTCCTCGAGGAGATGGTCCAGGAGACCGTTCCCGCCGAGTAAGTGCGGCTGCCTGGTGAAGCTCATGCCCGCTCCCCCGGACGGGCTTCACCGGCAGCTGTTTCCGGAGCAAACCTGTAGCCCAGTTCCGCGGGCGGCACCGCAGCGCCAAACACGCGGTTGGCGCCCACCTCGCCCTTGACCAGCGTCATGGGCTGCACGACGGCCGACTCCCCGATAAGGGATCCGCCGAGGACCATGCAGCGGGACGTGATCCAGGCACCGTCCGCAATCCGGATGGGGCTGGTGACCAGCCCCATGTCGCTGCGCACCCGGTGGCTGCCGGTGGTCAGGAACGTCTCCTGGGAAATCACGACGTCGGCGCCCACATAAACGTGGTCCTGGTTGTGGAACCAGACGCCTTCACCGATCCAGGTACGCGCCCCGACATGCAGCTTCCACGGTGACTTGACCCGGGTCCGCGGACGGAAGATCACCCCGTCGGCGATCTCCGCGCCAAAGGCCCGCAGCACTGCCACGCGCAGGCGCGAACTGATCTGCCACGGGTTGGTGACGAAGACCAGTTCACACGCCGACCACAGGTACACCACCGCCCGCGGCCGGCCCCACGCCTCACCCGCACCCGGTGCCCGGGAAAGGTCAATCACCGGAGGACGACGGCGCCGCGGCGCACCGCCGTCGTCCTGCGGCGCCGGCCCGGTCTCCGGTGCCTGCCCGTCCGGCTGGTGCTTGAGCATCACGACACCTTTCGCAGGAAGCCACGCGGCGCGGCGGCGTGAGCGGGGCGGAGCCGGGGCAAGGTGTCCAGGTCAGCGGGCTCGGGAAGTCCGGGAGCCGCGCGCCGAAGCGCCGCTTCGAAGCGGTCGGTGATGGGTCCGATGCCGAACCTGCTCTCCGCCAGCTCCCGTCCCTTTGCGCCCGCGGCAAGGACCGCAGCCGGATCCCCGTGCAGCCGGCGCAGCCATCCCACGCCCCCGGCAACTCCGAAGTCGGTGGGCGGGCCGACAAACCCGTCCGCAGACCGAATGTCCGCCGCGGCCGGGTTGTCATCGGGCATCAGCCCAAGGATCGGGCGGCCCGCGGCCAGCGAGGACAGCACCTTGCTGGGAATCGAGAAGCGGGAAGCACCGGGTTCCAGGATGGTTACCAACACGTCAGCGGAGCCCAGCATGTCCGGCAGCTCTGCCGCCGGCTGGAACGGCAGCAGCGTGACCGGAAGCTCCGGTTCACGGCCGACGTCCTCCCGCAGCATCTCGATCCCGTCCCCTTCCGAGGCCACGACCAGCCGTGCAGGCAGGCCCGCAGCCAGCGCCGACCGCAGCAGCCCGGCCAGCAGCAGCGGATTGTGCTTGCGGCCCAGGGTTCCTGCGTACAGCAGCCGCAGTTCCGGCCCGGCCGGCAGATGCCGCGCCGACCAGGCGTTTTCCCGCGGACGCGGTGTGATCTCATCCAGCGGCGCCCAGTTGGGGATGACTGTGACGTGGTCCGTGGCCAGACCCCAGAGCCGGTACGCCTGGCGGAACTCCTCACCGATCGCCACCACCTGCGTGGCTGAGCGCACCACCTTCGCCTCCATGCGGCGTACCAGGGCACGGCCGGCGAAGGCCGCCGGCCCGGGCAGCCGCCGGCTGAGCTCCTCGGAAATGGCGTTGCTGAAGAGGTCCTGGTGCCAGAGCAGCCAGGGCTGCTTCCGGCGGGCGGCTGCCCGCCGGAAATCGGCCAGGGTGAACAGCGGCACGTTGCAGGCCACGATGCAGTCCGGGGCGGTGGCCCGGATGTGCTTCTGCCAGGCCACCGCATAGGACCGTTCGAACCGGATCCGGCCCATGGCGCTGTATTTCTGGAACGGCGTGTCCGCGGTGAGCGGAGAAAAGGTCAGCCGGTCCGAATCCGCCGCCGTCCGTTCCAGCGTTCCCTTTCCGCTGCCGTACTGCGTCGAGTACACATGGTCCACAAAGTGCCCGCGGGCCGCCAGCTCGCGGGACAGCTCGGCCTGGAAGGGATGACCGGAGAAATCATGCATTTGGATGCGCACGGCTACACCCTTTGCGCCTTGACCTGGTCCTGGATCCAGGCGTAGGTCCGCTCCAGGCCGTCATACAGGGAGATGGACGGTTCCCAGCCGTAGGTGTCCCGGAACAGCGTGTTGTCGCTGTTCCGGCCGCGCACGCCCTGCGGGGCGTCCAGCTTGTACTTGCGGTTGACCACCGTGCCGGAGATCTTCTCCAGCAGGTCCGCCATCTGGTTGATGGACACCAGCTCAGCCGATCCCAGGTTCACCGGTTCGGCGGAGTCGCCGTTCATGATTTCCAGGATGCCGCGGACGCAGTCGTCGATGTACATGAAGCTGCGGGTCTGTTCGCCGTCGCCCCAGATTTCCACGTCCAGCTCTCCGGTCAGCGAAGCGTGGGCGAACTTGCGGCACAGTGCCGCCGGCGCCTTCTCCCGGCCGCCCTCCCAGGTGCCTTCCGGGCCGTACACGTTGTGGAAGCGGGCCACCCGGGTCTGCAGGCCGTAGTCCTCCTGGAAGTGCCGGCACATGCGTTCGGTGAACAGCTTCTCCCAGCCGTAGCCGTCCTCGGGCTGGGCCGGATAGGCGTCTTCCTCCCGCAGCGCCACGACGTCGGCGTTCGTCTGGTGGTCGGCCGCATAGACGCACGCCGAGCTGCTGTAGAAGAACCGTTCCGCTCCGGCGTCGCGGGCTGCCACGAGCATGTGCGTGCTGGTCAGGACGGTGAGCATGCACAGGGCTTTGTTGTTCTCAATGAACCCCATGCCGCCCATGTCCGCGGCGAGGTTGTACACATCCTGCATTCCGCGGCTGACCTCGTGCGCCGTCTCCAGAAGGGAGCAGTCCCCCTGGATGTTTTCAGCGCCCTCGGAAATCTGGTACCACTCGTCCAGGGGCTTGCAGTCCACTGCCCGCACCTCGTGGCCGTCGCTGAGCAGCCGGGCAACGAGGTGGCCGCCGATGAATCCGCCGGCGCCGGTAACTAGGGATTTTTTCATGGTTTCCGCTTTCTTTGTGATGAGACCAGCCGAAGCCGGAAGGGACGGGCTAGTAGGCGCCCACTGGCCGGCGGAGCATTTGCACCGTGCGCCAGAGAATGATGAGGTCGCCGGCGAGCGACCAGTTTTCGACGTAGTACAGGTCCAGCCGTACGCCGTCCTTCCAGTTGAGTTCCGACCGCCCGTTGATCTGCCACATGCCGGTCAGGCCGGGCTTGATGTAGAGGCGGCGGTGCACCTGGCCGCCGTACTGCGCCACTTCACGCGGCAGCGGCGGCCGGGGGCCCACCAGGGACATGTGCCCCAGGAAGACGTTCCAGAGCTGCGGCAGCTCATCCAGCGAGTACTTCCGCATCCAGCGGCCCACCGAGGTGACACGCGGGTCATGCTGCATCTTGAAGAGCACTCCGGAGCCTTCGTTGCGGTCCAGCAGGCCGGCCAGGTCATCCTCGGCCGTCTGCACCATGGAGCGGAACTTGAGCATCTCGAAGGGTTCGCCGCCGCGGCCCACCCGTTCCTGGCGGAAAATCACCGGGCCCGGGCTGTCCCGCCGGATCAGCACCGCGAGGACCGCGAAGACCGGAATCAGTGCCACCAGCGCGCCGCCGGAAAGCAGCATGTCCAGTCCGCGCTTGAGCATGTGCCTGCCGCCCGCGTACTGCGGCAGCTCCACGTGCATCAGGGGCAGGCCCTCTACGGGACGGGCGTGGATCCGGGGTCCTGCCACGTTGGTCAGGCCGGTGGTCAGGATGAGCTGGGTGGCGGATTCCTCCAGCTGCCAGCCCAGCTTCTGCACGTAGGAACTGCCGCCCTTCATGCGGCCGGCGACGATGACGGCGTCGGCCCGCAGCTGGCGCACGGCTCCCACCACGGTGTCGCGGTCCGCCACGACGGGAATCCGCTTCCCGTTGACGCACAGCTCCTTGTCGCCGGGGGTGGTGAGCGCAGCGCCGATGACCCGGTAGGCGGAGCCGTCCCTGCGCTGGATTTGATTGGCCACGTAGCGGACATCCTTGGGCTTGCCCAGGATGATGACCTTGGAGAGGTACCGGCCCTTCCTCCGCTGCCCCGCCAGCCACTGGCGCAGCAGGAACCGGAAGATCAGGAGACCGCCCAGCCCGATCGGAAACGCCAGCGCGAAGTAGCCGCGGGCAATATCCACTTGGAGGGCCAGGCAGAACACCGCGATGAGCCCCATCACCACCACTGTGGCGCTGGTGACGCGCCGGTATTCATCGGCTCCGGTGCCGACAATCCGCGCATCGCGGGTCCGGTAGATGGCCAGCGACACCGCCCAGGCGGCCCAGATGCCGGCGGAGACGGCGATGTAGGGAATGTTCAGGTTTCCACCGCCGGACATGTACTGCGTTTCCACTCCGAACCGCGTCAGATGAGCCACCGCCACGGCAGAGGTCACCACTGCCAGATCAAAGGCCAGCAGGATTTTGCGGTAGCGGTTGGTCTCCCGCACGCTGTCACTGGCCAGCCGCCGCCGCACGGGCGTGAAGCTTTTGTAGTCGGGGAAAGTGAAGGGAACGGGCAGCGTCAGATCGAGCCGGGCTGGGGCATCTTTGACTTCGGTCATCAGGGACCCTCCCTATGATTTGGAGGCTTCCGAAGGGGCCGACGACGGCTGGGGGGAAGCCTTGGTCTCAAGAGGCTTCGACGCCGTCGACCCCGGTCGGGGGGCCGGCGCCTGGGGCGCCGGATGACTGGCTGCGAAGCGGGCCGTGGTTTGCGCCGGATAATTCCGTTCTGGGAATACCGCACAAACCTGCATTTGGAACCCGCTTTAGTTCGCAACAATCAATCAACAAAAACGACATTAGAAGCGGCGGCAAAGTGCAGCACGAGTAATGCGTACTCGACTCCCCGACCCGACTTCTCCCTTTGCGGGAGATTTACCTGCCACTACTTGGAGCCGCCCCTTTTGCAGTGCTCCGGCACGCAAAAAAACCGGCCCAAACGTTGAGTCAACGTTTGGGCCGGTCTTCATCAAACCGGGGCCCACTGTGCCGCCGGGCCGGCTCCATAGCTTGCCGGCCGGGCTGCCCGTCAGTGGCGGGCCGACGAGCTGGCCCCCGGCTCCAGCGCCAGGTAGGCCGCTTCGAGGTCGGCCCGCCGGCTGATCCCCAACTTCACGTAGATCCGGTAGACATGGCCCTCCACCGTCCGCTGCGAGAGGGTGAAATGAGCCGCCACGTCCTTGGTGCTGGCGCCGGAGAGCAGCAGCTCGACGATCTCATGCTCACGCCGCGTCAGCCGGACCAGGTGGAGGGACGGACTCAGATACGACACGGTGACTCCGGCGAGCTCCCCGCGACGCCGGCGCAGCTGCTGGATCAGGGCGCGTTGCCGGCGCAGATTGCCGTGCTCGCCGTAAAAGCGGATGGCGTGGCCGATGCTCTCCACCGCAATCAGGTACTTCCGATGCCGGACGGCTTCGTCGGCGGCTGCCACCATGCGGTCCGGGCTTCCGGACGTTATGGCGCCCGCGTAGGCGTGCAGGGCCTGCGCTGCCCCTCCCTCGCAGGCCGCGCTGACCTCCAGCATCCGGGGAGCCTGGCGAAGGTCGCCCACGGCCAGGCACAGCTCGAGGATGTCCATTTCGGCCGCCAGGAATCCCTCGGCGCGCGCCTGCTCGGCGATCTCGGCCAGCTGCTGAACGCTGCCGTCGGATTCAGACGACACCAGGGCCGCAGCAGCGTAGGCCTGACCCACCAGCCACAGCGGCCGCGGGCCGGAGCAACTGAGGCTGCGGAGCTCCTTGGCGTAGCGGGCCGTCTGGTTCTGGTCCCCGACCACCGTGGACGCGTAGCCGGCCAGTCCCAGGGCGTAGGGCAGGAGCATTTGCGGGTCGGACACCCTGAGGGCTTCCACGGCCGGATGCAGGCGTTCCAGGCCTTCCCGCAGCCTGCCCTGGTGAATCTCCACCGCGCCCTCAAAAACCCCCATGGTGCCGCCGTATGTGATCAGGTGATGCGCTGGGCCCTCCAGGACTGCCTCCAGGAGCTGCTCGAGGTCAGCAAAACGGCCCCCGTGCAGCAACCCCTGCGCGTGACGCACCAGTGCTCCTCCGCACGCGGCATTGAGGGGTCCGCCGTGGCGCCCGATAAGTTCAAGGGCGGCACCGGAATGCTCCAGGGCGCTGCTGATCCCGCCCGCCGACACCAGCAGTTCGGCCAGCAGACAGTGGAACGCCACGGCCCACCGGGGATCTGCGCCGGAGTCCGCCGGCATCCGGTGGACGGCCGGGCCGGTAAGCCGGGCCAGTGCGGCAGGGTAGTTTCCGTCCACCATCAGGGCCATGGTGCGCAGCAGTTCAACCCCTGCGGCAGCCGCTTCGGGAAGTTCTCCGCTGCCCCCGTTTCGGGCGGAAAGTTCTTCGGACGCGGCGCACCACGCATCGGCGAGATCAGTCATCTCGGCTCCGGATTTCCCGGAGCGGAAATACAGGTGGGCCGTCGCCAGCACCGCACGTTCCAGGGTTTCCTGGTCCGCCGCCAGGGTTGGTTGTCCGGGTTCCAGAATGCCTTCCAGCAGGACATGTGCGCGGGCCAAATCACCGGCCTGAACACTGGCGGAAGCCGTTTCCACCCGCGCCGAAAGCAGGTGCCGGTCGCTGCGCACGGCGGCTCCGAAACGGACCGCCAGCGCAGGCCGGGCGGCGTCGTTGGCCATTCTTGCGGCTCGAACCAGCTCCTCGTCCGTCACCGTGTCACCGCAGTCCAGACCCCATTCCATGCGGCGGAGCCAGCCCGCGTCATCCGCGGGGAACGTTGCCCCGCGCGCCTGTTCGCTGTCCAGCGCGCTGAGCACCCGAGCCCGAAGGGCAGCGCTGCGGACAGCGGGTACCAGGGACCGGATGACTTCGGCGTGCAGCGGCTGAGGCAGGCCGAGCAGTTCGGCCCGTCCCGTACCGGGCTGCAGGGCGCCGTCAGCCAGCAGGGCGTGGACCGGGGCGGGCCCGCTGACGGCGGAGAGGACGGAACGGGGCAGCAGCTGCGCCAATGCCAGGGTTTCCAGTACTTCACGCTCCGCGGGTGTCCGGCTCGCAAGCTGTCCCTTGACCAGGTCCACCACTGAGGCGTCCATGCCGTCGGGCTCGCTGCGCAGGAACCAGGCACCGTTGCCTTCGGCCAGCTGGCCGTGCCGGCGGGACTGGGCGAGCAGCGCCTTCAGGAACTGCGGATTGCCCCCGGATGCCGCGCCGAGCAGTGCCGAGGTGGCCCTCAGCACCGGACCGCCGAGGACCCCCTGGCACACTTCGTGAACCGCTTCCGCCGACAGCGGACCAAGATCAATGCGGGCCAGCAAACCGTCGCGGGCCAGCGAGAGGAGTTCGTGGATATGGTGTGCGCGGGGACGCGTCAGCACCAGCAGCCGCAGCTCGCCGGACATCGCCAGCTGCGTCAGGATGTGGCAGCTCGCCTCGTCCAGGTACTGGGCATCATCAATCACCAGCAGCGGCTGCGGGCTGCCCGTCTCGGTGAGCCGGCGGAAGTAGCGGCGGATCGTGCGCAGGACCGCCAGCGGCGACTCCATGTCCTCGGGGCCGGCAGCTTCAAGGTAGGGCGACAGCACACCGTACGGCATGCGGGACAGGACGGGGCTCCCGTGGATGAACGAAGCGCTCACGATGCCGTCCAGCCGTTCCAGCACGTGGTCGGCGAGCGCCGATTTGCCCATGCCCCCGGCTCCGATAATCACGGCGCCGCGCAGTCCGGGTTCAAGCAGCCGGGCGGTGATCTCCTGCACTTCCTTGTCCCGGCCGAGCAACAGGGCGGGCTTACTGCGCTCGCCGGTACCGGTGCTGCCCATCATTTTCGTTCCCCTGACTTGTCGGCGATGATCTTGGCCAGCTCCCGCCGGCTCCCCACATGGAGCTTGGAATACACCTGGTACAGGTGTCCTTCCACGGTCCGCACCGAGATGTTCAGCTCAGCGGCGATGGCCTTGTTACTTGTCCCGGCGGCAGCCATCCGGGCGATCGACCGTTCCCGCGACGTCAGCGCGCTGAGGTAATCACCTGCGGAGTCCGTTCCCTCGACGGCTCCCGGGGTTGCAGTGCCGCGCCGGCTGCGGTGGATGAACCGCACCGTGGCCCGGTCCCCCGCACCCGATGCCACCGCCAACGCGCGTTCGGACGCTTCCCGGGCGAACAGCACCTGGCCGTTGGCCTCCGCCATTTCCGCCGCCTGGATCAACAGCTGGGCATCAAAGCTGCCGGCCCCCTTGGCATAGGTCTCACAAATCCTGGCAAACGGTCCCTGCTGATGGGCTGCCACCGAGAGGACCCGGTCCAAGTTCTCCAGGTCTCCCAGCCGGACGGCGCTGAGCAGGGAGAGCAGTTCGTAGGAGTACGCACCGCGCCGGTGGTCATGGGCAGCCAGATCGATGAAGCGCCGGGCCGCCGTTTGCGGAGACCTCGTGGTGCGGGCGCCGGCGGAACCGCCACCCCCGGAACCTGTGCCGGCGGCATACGGGACGGAACCGGCCAGGGCTGCGTCGGCGAGGGCGGCAAAGTGCCGGGCGCCGCGGCGCACCGACCAGGGGCCGCCGTCGGCTGCCTTGGCGCCCAGCTTCAGGTACATCTCCGCTCCCAAGCGGTCCGTCTGCAGCGCATGGCAGTAGGCCGCGGCCGCCGCGGCGAGCGGGATCATCGATTCCGGGCCTCCGAGCCGAAGCTGCGCGACGGCGGGAACCAGGCAGCGCAACGCCTGCTCCGGATCCCCGGCAAAGGCGTGCAGCAGCCCCTCGCCCAGTTCGCCGAACATCCCGGGGAACAGGGTGGGCTGCCCGTGCGCCTGCTGCTGGGCCAGGAGCCGGGTGGCGTCCTGCAGGGCGCCGATAGCCAGGTAGACGTGGATGATCCGCGCAAACGACGAGCTCCTGTCGCCGGGGCTGACGTCCGGCTCCGCCAGGAGCCGCTCAACCTCCTGGGCCAGCTCGACGGCGTCATCCTGCCGGTCCGTCATCCCCAGCGCCTCACACAGCCAGGAACCGATCAGCACCCGGAATCCCTTGTCCCGCCCCGACGCACCGGCGTGCACCGGAGCCAGATAGGCGGCATTCTCCAGGAACCGCCCGTGGGTCGAGTTGCACTCCGCCCTGGCCAGGATCATGCCGCGGTCCAGCACGGCGGTGTCCGCCCTGCTGATCGTCCCCGCCGCAGCGAGTTCCGCCACCCGTTGTTCGGCCTGCCGCAGCAGCTCGTCATGCTTTTTCGCGGCGCCGGCAGGCAGGGCTCCGGCCGGAAGTCCACCGGACAGGGCCCCTGTGGCGGCCATGCACAGCACCCGGTTTTCCGCGAGCAGCAGCCGCACCTCCTCCAGCGGCGTGGCCTCCTGCCCGCGGTTTCGGTAGCCGCTGAGCGCTGCCATGGCCGCGCCGTATTCGCCCAGTGTCATCCGGGCGGCCACCAGCTCCAACACGGCTTCAGCGCTCCGCCCAAAATCCACCCGGGCGGAAAGGAAGCGGATGGCGCCCGCCGGATCGCCCGCCTCGTTGGCAGCGCGGGCGGCCGCCACTGCCGCGCCGGGAGTCAACGACTCGCCGCCGTCCAGGCGCCACAGCGCCAGGCTCGCCGGATCCAGCACGCCCGCCGCCGGATCGACGTCGTCGCTCTCCGGTGTCCCCTTGGCACCTGCCGCACCGTTCTCCTGCGGTGACACCGCAACGGCGGACCGCAGCCGGTGCAGGAGCCGCCTGCGCTCGGTGGCATCAAGGGAGAGGCGGACGGCGCCCGCCAGCACCGCATCCCGGATCCGCACACGCGGAACACTCTGCCGGTCGACGGCGAGGATCCCCTGTTCCTGGAGCGTGTCCACTTCTCCGGGTTCCACGTCGTGCAGGGCCGCGGCCAGCGGCATTGAGTCCGCCAGCGCCACGGTGCGCACCAGCGCCGTCTGCCGCTCGGTCAGCGACGCCAGCCGTCCCAGGACGACCTCGGCCACGCGCCCCGCCGGTGCGGGTTGGTTCAGTTCCAACACCCAGACCGCTCCGGAGCGGCGCAACCGGCCGGAATCGCGGTAGTCCTGGCAGGCCAGGGTCAGCAGGTGCGGGTTGCCGCCGGTAAACCGCTGCAGATCCGCAACGGCGGCACCGGAGACGGGAGCATCAAGTTCGGCCGCCAACAGCTCGGCGGTTTCCGCCAGGTCCAGGGGCTCCAGGTCCACCCGGGAAAGGATGCCTTCGCGCCACAGGCCGGTGAACTCCGCCGGCGCCTTGCTGAAGTCACGGAAGCAGGCCAGCAGCCCCGCCGTCCGGCTCAGGACCATCTGGCTGAGGGCCATGGCGGAGAACTCGTCCAGGTCTTCTCCGTTGTCCACGGCCAGCAGGACGGCGCGGCCCTGGGCACGCTCCTGGATCAGGCGGGTCAGTCCGCGCAGGATCAGCACCGGGTGCGAGGAGACGTCCGGTTCCAGTTCCGACAGGAGAAAGGTCAGGGCGCCAAAGGGGGTGCGCCCGGAGAAGGCTGATCCGCGCACATGGACCACGTAGGTGTCCGAGCTGCAGTGCCGCAGCACGTGGTGGATCAGGGCGGTCTTGCCGCTGCCCGGCTCACCCACGAGGATGCAGCCGGCTCCCCCGCCGGCGGCCAGCCGATCAAGGATGGTCGCGGTCACCGCGGCCCGGCCGACAAAGCGCGGCGGAGCTGCCTGGTCTTCCCGCATGGTGTCTTCCCGGGGCGCACCGTCGGGCCGGGGAAGCTGCGCAAAGGAAGCCGGTCCGGCTGTGTCTGGTGCCGGACCGGAGGAATGACGAACATAGGACTGGTGAATGCTGTTGTGCACGGTGAGACCCAATTCTGCCGGCGGCCCTGACCTCGCGGAGTTCCCGCAGGGCAAGGCTCGTGTTCAATGTCTGCCGCAAGAGTAGGAGCCCCTCAGAGTAGGAACACGAGTAGCACTCACCAGCGGCACGGACGCACTACTCAGGTTTCGTTCCGTTTCCGTGCGGAAATTACTCGGTTAGGACGTATCGGATTACCCGGTCCTAGGTGCCGGAGCGGCTTTGCGCGTGCAGGCGGCCAGCGGAGCTGATCATTCCCGCTTCGTCAGTACGTTCTGCAGATCGGTCCTGCCCACAACGTGCAGCCGGGCGAATACGCGGCCCAGGTGCCAGTCCACGGTCCGCGCCGACAGGTGGAACCGCCGACCCAGATCGGCACTGGTTTCACCTGCTGCGGCCCGCAGCGCCAGATCCCGCTCGAAGTCTCCCAGCTGCGACAGCCCGTGCTCGACACTGTTTCTCGGCGACAGTGTCCGAAAGGACCGATACTCCAGCTGCCGCGCCCGCCGCAGCAGCGCCCGGTTGCTGCCGCCGTCGGCCAGCTCGCGGGCGGCCTGCGCAGCGGCGTGGCCCAGGAGGCTGTTCCGCTGCCTTAGCGCCGCTTCAGCGGCCATGATCAGGGCCGGAACGTCGTCGTTCAACAGGCCGGCTGCAAGGTGGGCGTACATGTCGGCCGGCGCTCCGTCCGCGGCGTCGGCCGCCGCGGCAAGATCCTGCGCGGCCGCCCGGTGCCCGCTGACCGCCGCCGCCGAGAACCCGAGGAGTGCGCTCGGGACGTCCCCGGCCTTCAGCGCGTCCGAGGCAAAGAGATAAAGCTCATCCGCTGCCGCTGGCGGTGAGTAAGCCCGCGACGCCAGCAGTCGGAAGTACCGCTGGGCTGATTCGGTGCCGGGATCGGTGTGATCGTGAGCTTCCGGGGGCGATTGCAGGTCCGCAGCACTGCCTGTCTCCCGCTTGAGCAGGCCGCAGTAGGCTGCAGCTGCGGCGGCGAGGGGCAGCATGCCATCCGGATCATGGGATTCAAGCTGCGCCAGCGCCGGCTGGAGAAACTCCAGTGCCACATCGCAGCGCCCGGCGTAGGCGTGCACCAGCCCCAGGGGAAGTTCAGTGCCGGTGGGCGTGCACAGCCCGGAGCTGTTTCCGGGATCCGCAGCTGCGGAGGTCATGGCTTGCGCAGCCCCCAGCTCACCGCACTGAATCAGCAGGAAAAAGAGGTGGTGGAACAGCTGCTCCCGGGTGCGGACGTCGGCCTGGATGCCGGCCGCCAGTCTGTTTCGCACCTGGCCCGCCAGCGATGCCGCTTCAGCAAACCGGCCGGCGGCAGCACTCTGCTGGGCGCAGCGGATTCCGGCCCACAGCCGGCGGGCCGCCGGCACGGCCGGATCGGCGAAGTCGTCGGCCAGGGACGCCGGCATTTTGCTGAACCGGCCGGCAAGGGACAGGAGCTCGGCCCGCGCCAGCGTGACCTCCAGCGTGGGACCGGGCTGCGCCCCCGTGTCTTCGGGCAGCAGCCGTTCGGCCCGTTCCAGCAGCAGCTCCGGATTGTCCCAGCAACCCGGCGTGCGGGCCGCCGCAAGGGCACGGCCGATCAGGAGCCTCAGGCGCAGTTCCGCCGGCGCATCGTCCGGGTTGCCGGCGCGCCCGGTTTCCGCTGCGGCAAGAACCCGATGCGCCTGCGTGTGCTTGCCCTCGGCCCTCAGCGCATCCGCTTCCTCCAGCAGAACGGCAAGGGGCCGCGGGGCGACGACGGCACGCGCATACCGCAGTGCCGCGTCGGTGTCACCCGTTTCGTTGGCCCAGCGCGCGGCAGCGAGGGCGCTCGGCCCCTCCGGTGCGATTCCCACGGAGAGGGACCAGTCGGCCAAACCGGCGGCGGTGGCTGCCGTGAGGGCGGTCAAATCAACAACCCGCGTCATCTCGGACCACAGGTCCCGGCTGCGGCCGAAGGGAATCCTGGCCGCGATCGTGGCCGGCTGGAGATGCCAGGCCAGCCGGACGGGCTGGCCATGTCCCCCATTGATGGTGACCACCGATCCTTCTTCGAGGGAGTCCAGGGTGTGGGCGGGGACGAGCTGCAGGACAGTTGCCAGCGGCAGTTCGCGGCAGAGGGCCAGTATTTCCACCGCGCGCCGTTCCTCGCCGGTGAAGCGGCGCAGCACCGCTTCCACGCGTTCCAGCAGCTCACCCGTGTGCACGGGCGGGCCGACCCAGGTCCAAAAGCCGCGCCGGTGCACCAGGGACTTGGCCGCGATGTGGTCCCGGCAGAGCAGCGAGGCCAGCAGGGGATTTCCCCTGCTCTGCTGCCACAGCATCTGCCGCGCCCTGGTGGTCAGCGGTCCGCCGGCGGTCTTGGCCAGCAGTTCCCCGGTCCGCACCGGGTCAAGGGGTGCCAGGTCGAGCCGCTTCAAGGATCCGTCCGTCCACAGCCGGACATATTCCTGATGGCACCGGATCAGGTCACCGCAGATCAGCAGGAGGGCCACGGTTCCCCGCCGGCAGAGCTCCGAGGTCACCAGCACAGCCAGTTCATCGATCTCCTCGGCGTTGTCGATCACCATGATGATCCGCCGTCCGGCCGCCTGCCGGAGCAGCAGGGCTTCCAGTGCACGCAGCACCTGGACCGGGTTGGCGAGTTCCGCCGCGGGCAGATCACTGAGCAGCCAGGCCAACGCGCCGTATGGTGTCTGGGCCGAGAGGTTGCTGCCGCGCAGTTGTACCTGGAATCCGCCGTAGCGTTCCGCGGCTTCCCGGGCGAGGGTGGTTTTGCCAATGCCCGGCGCGCCCAGGATGACCGCCCCGCGGCCGTCGAGCGAAGCCGTGACCACGCCGCGCGCGGCATCGCGCGCATCACTGAGGAGCTGCCGCTGCACCGGTGCGGTTGCCCGTTCCGGGTTCGGAGAAACAGCCGGCGCCGCGCTGCTGCGGGCGTCTGCAGGCCCGGTGGGCGGGCTGGGATGTTGAAGCGTACTCATCGGGGACCTTAATGATTAGCCGAGCGCGTCGCGCGGCTGGCGGGTCACAGCCGGCTTCTTCCCGAGACCTTGCTACCCCCGGCAGGAACCAGCCCGCCAAGGATCATCCTCACCCTAAGGTTTTCCGCCGGGAGTCCGCACGGGTACCGGATACCCGATCCGCTGCCACCCGGGTGCGTGGATTTACCTTGAGCCGGCCCCGCCGGTACTGGTCCCGCGCCGAGGCGGGCGCCGTCGTCGTTCCTGCGCCGAGGCGAGCCGTCGTCGTCTTTCACGCGCCGAGGCGGGCGCCGTCGTCGTTCCCGGGCCGAGGCAAGCCGCCGTCGTCGTGCGGGCGCCGTCAGTCTTCGCTGTTGCGGGCCAGGAGCTCCGGCTTCAGGTCTTCTCTGCGGCTGATCCCAAGTTTTTCGAAGGTCCGGTAGATGTGTCCCTCCACCGTGCGAACCGAGAGGAAGAGCCGCTCGGCGATTTCAGCGTTGCGGCAACCCTGCATGACCAAAGCGGCGACGTCGTGTTCCCGGCGGGTCAGCAGGGGAACCCCCGCCTTCTGTTTCTGGCGCGCCGGGAGACCGTTTTTCTTGTTGAGTTCGCGCTGCACCCGTTTGAGCAGTGCCCGGTCGCCGCCGGCCCGGGCGAGGCGGAGGGCTTCCTCGGTGCACCGTTTGGCCAGGCGCTCCCAGCCCGGCTCCACCGGATCCGATCCCAGCCGCAGCAGCTCTTCGGCATCCTCGTCCAGGACGGCCCGGGCGAAGCGTCCGATCACCTCCGCCTGCGGACCTTCAAACTCTTCCGAGATCTTTCTCAGCCGGCTCATCCCGTCCAGGTCACCGAACGACAGGGCCAAGGTCCGCAGCTCCAGTTCAGCAGCCACGAACCCCGCGTGTTCGGCCTCAGCGGCCAGCTCCCCCAGCTCTTTCGGCGGTTCCCGTTCACCGGACATCACGGCCCTGGCCGCAGCCGCGTAACCGTGCGCCAGCAGCCACGACGCGGCGGCCCCCCGGCGGCTGAGGACCTTGATCTCAGCCAGCAGTCCCTCCGCTGCGGCGGCGCGGCCCTCGCCCGCGGCAATCAAGGCTCCCAGGCCGAGGGCAATCGGGAGCATGCCCTCGGAATCATGTGTCCGAAGCCCCTCGATCGCCGCGGACAGATGGGTCAAAGCTGCAGCGGAGTCGTCGTTCCGCAGGTTCAGGACCGCGAGCCCAAGGTCAGCCGTCCCGCCCACATGGACGAGTGCGCCGAAGATTCCGCTCACGCCCTGGCGCAGGGTCGCGTGCAGTTCCTCCCACTCCCCCAGCCACAGAAGCACGTCCACGTGCCGGTGCAGCACAAACAGCGAGTAGGAGAGGAAACGGTGCCCGCCGCGATCCAGGATAACCATGGCATCGCGGGAGAGAATCCCGGCTGCCCGGGCGCGGCCGGTGGCGATGAGAATCTCGGCCAGAAGCGCCTCAGCGACGAGGATGGCTTCGTCGTCGCCGGCCCTGCGCGCGTCAGCGAGGATCTCCTCGAGTTCTGCCTCCGCCGGGTGGAAGCTGCCGGCGGTAACCCTGCCCTTCAGCGCGAGCAGCCGGCCGCCGCGGCGCGAAGAGCTGATGTCCGCGATCAGCTCGGCGTCCGCGGTTTCGCTGTCCGCGCTGCGTTCAATGCGGTCGACGCCGGCCAGCCACTCCGCGGCGATGGCGGCCAGTCCTGAGGGATCCCCGTGGTTGTACAGATGCACCTGGACCCGGATCAGCACCGCCATCTTGAGCGTGGTCAGGTCAGATGCAACCGCCGTCACGCCGTCGACCAGTTCCCGTGCCGAGTCCAGGTGCCCGTCCTGAAAACAGGCCCGGGCCGCCTGCACCCGCGCCGCCAAGGCGTGGTCCGGCCCCTTGACGGCACCGGCTGTTCGAAGGGCCGCGGGGCTGTCAAAGACGTTGTTGGCCCGGTACGCGGCCGCCACCAGGTCCGCGTCGCTGACTTCCGCCCCGCAGTCCAACGACCAGCACACCCAACGCAGCAGGTTGTCCGATTCGCGCTCGGAGGGATCGGTGACGGTGAGCAGCCGCTGGCGCAGGCGGGCACTTCGGGCGGCCGGAACCAACCGGCGCACCACCTCGCCGTAGACCGGGTGCATGGGCCGCAGGAGCCGGCCCCGGCCAGCGGAGATCTTCACCAGCTTTGCTTCGGTCAGTGAATCCACGGCCCGGTGCAGCCCGAGTTCAAACGCTGTTGCGGCAGGCAGCGGCTCCGCCAGGGCAATAATCTCAAGGGCCTCGTGTTCCTCCTTGCTCAGACCCGCCAGCTGGGCCCTGAGCAGATCGCCCAACCGTCCCTCCGGCGGCAGCATCTGGTCTTGCAGAAGCCACACTTCGTTGCGGAGCACCAGGCTGCCCATCCGCACGGTTTCGGACAGCAACGCCAGGACCAGCATCGGATTTCCGCCGCTGACCCGTGCCAGATCAGTGCTGGTGCTGGTCAGCACCGGGCCCCCCAGGACCTGGACGCAAAGGTCCTTGACCTGGTCCTCGGTCAGCGGCAGCAGTTCATGCCGGGAAAGCGCGCCCTCCCACACCAGGCCGGCGAGGCCGGCGGGTATGTCGGCGATCCGCCGCGCCAGGAGGACAACACGGATCCGCGCCGACGCCACCAGCTGGGCGAGAAGGTCGGCGCCTGCCTCGTCAAGGGCGTCGGCATCGTCGATGATCAGCAGCGGCGCCGCTGCGGGATCGACGTCGTCGCCCGGAAACAGCCGCTGCAGCAGCGACCGCATCACGGCCAGCGGAGAATCGGTGTCCCGGGGGTCCAGGTCCGGGAGGAGCGGCGCCAGCGCACCGTAGGGGACGCGGGACAGCGAGGAGCTGGTGTGGATCCGGTGGACGCGGATCCGGCCTTCGGCTTCCGCCGCAACCGCGCCGGCCAGCGCGCTCTTGCCCAATCCGGCGTCGGCCACCACTACGGCACCTTGGCCGCCGGGTCGAAGGACGCTGGACAGCACGGCCTCCAGGACGGCCTCCCTGCCCACCAGCGGGCGCGCAGCAACCCCCTCTATCACGCAGTCCCCCCTGACTTCGGCATGATCACGGCTTACCCCAGAACCTCGGCGAGTTCCGAGCGGCCCGAAACGTGCAGCTTGTCGAAGATCTTACCCAGGTGCCAGTCGACGGTGCGCGGAGAGAGGTTCAGCGCTTCGCTTATTTCGGTCCGTGTCGCCGGGCTGGCTGCACGGCGGGCCAGATCCGCCTCAAACGGACTCAGTGCTGCCATCCGGGCGTGGACGGTATTGGCGTCGCGGAGTTTTCGGAAACTGGCGCGCTCATGACTCAGCGCGCTGCGGGCCAGCCCGCGTGACGTGGCGTCAGTCCTGCCGTCCAGCAGCACCAGTGCGGCGCGTGCGGCGTCGTTGCACAACAGTACGTTCCCCGTCCGGGACGCCAGCTCGGCGCTTTCCAGCAACAGCGCCGGATCGTTTCGATCGATACCCGCGCCGAAGCACCAGAGCGCCCTCGCCCAGCGGCCAGTGGCGGGGGCGGCGGCCTCCGCCAGTTCACGCGCAACGCTTTGATCGCCGTGCCGGGCGGCTGCAGCGAGGCAGAGCAGGGCAATCGCAACCATGCCCTGCTCGAGGCAGTGCCCGGCCAGGGAGCGCAGCTCGCCGCAGAGCCTGGGAATGTCCCCGGCCAGCAGGGCCTGGAGCCGAAGTGCATGCGTTAACAGCCGCACCGGTTGCTGCGGTTCAAACCTGTACTCTGCAGCAGCGGCGGCCTCCCGCCCGGCCTCCTCCGCGTTCCCCTGGAGAGCCAGGACATAGCCCACAGCAGCCTGCACGAGCGGAAGGACGTCATTGGAATCCTGCAGACGAATTTGACTGCTGACGGAGGTCACGGCGGAGAAGGCGCTGTCTTGCCTGCCCGCCAGCGCATGAGCCAATCCGATTGCGGCATCGCCGGCGCTGCCGCGAAAGGCCCGGCGGTTTCCGCCGTCCACCAGTTCGGTGACCAGCTCCTCGGCCAGCGAGTACTCACCACACGCGATCAGGGCCTGGAACATCCGGAGATGGGCGGAATCCATCGCACTTGCGGCAAGCGTGCTCCGGAACTCCTTCCGAAAAGCCGGCAGCAGCTGCAGCGCCTCTTCACCGTTGCCGGACATCGCGAGGAGCTGGGACTGCAGGGCGAGGCCCCGAAGTCGATGCGTCGGGCTAAGGGCAGCATCGGAGGCAACGGCGGAAAGCTGCCGATCCGGCACGTCAACGGTGCGTCCGGAATCAATGGCCAGGGAGCTGCGCCTCAGCAGCACCGCTGCCTCAGCCTGCCGATATGCGGCCTGGTCCTCGTAGGCGGTGAGGTCAGCGCCGATGCTGTCCAAGAGTTCAACCGGGTCACCGTGGTGAGGGAAGAGCCGCAGCAATCCCGCCTGATGCAGCCTCAGTTCCACCCAGGTTTCCAGCTGGCCCGGTTCCGGCACCCCGGCGATCCTGTCGAGTGCGCTCAGGGCCTCCGGATAATGCCCGGATTCTTCCAGTGCGTGGACTTCTTCCAGCAGCATTGCTTGGCTGCGCCGGGAAACCGGAACTGCCCGGATAAATTCCAGCGCGGATTCAGGATCGTCCGATGCAGTGGACAGCCGGGCCGCACGCGTGGCTGTCTCCGGGTCCAGGGTGCCTTGGCAGGTCAGCGACCAGCGGGCAAAACTGTCCAGCGCGGAAGGGCCCAGCAACGACGGATCCACCAGAGGCGAAACCTCTTCCCAGAGTTCCCGGCTGCGGCCCGGCCGCACGGCCCCGGCAACGGCGGCGGCAGTGCCGGCGCTGGCGAGCCGAATCACGCGGTCAGTGATGTCCACGACCCGGCCCTCTTCCAGGGAGTCCAGGGTTTCTGCGGGGAACAAGGTCTGCGCCACGGTCAACGGAATCTCATTGGACAAGGCCAGCAGCTCCACCAGGGAGCGCTCCGCCGGCGGGAGCCGTTTGAGCCGGGACGTGATCAATTCAGTGACTGTCCCAGAGAAGACGAGCGGCTTGGCGAGGCCCCAGACATCGCCCTGCAGGACGAGGCTTCCGCCATCAGCCTGATCCTGGGTCAGGAGCCTGATCATTTGCGGATTGCCGCCGGAGTGGCGGTGCATGGCCTGGGCCGCCACCGATGAGACCCGTCCCCCAAGGACTTTCTGCATCAGCTCCCGGGTCTGCTCCGCTGCGAGCGGAGGAACATCGATCCGGTGCAGCAGGCCTTCGGTCCACAGGGCCAGAAATTCCGGTGCCGACGCCGACAGCTTTTCAGCGGCCGCGAGGACGGTTACCGCGGAGCGGCGCACCAATTGGGAGAGGACCATGGCAGTTGAATCATCCAGGTGCTCGGCATTGTCGACCAGCAGCAGGATCCGCTTTCCCCCGGCCTGCCGCACGAAGCAGGATTCCAGTTCCTGCAGCAGCTTCAGGGGGCTGGAGGCCAGGCCTTCCGGCAGGTCGGAGATTAACCAGGCCAGGGCACCGAACGGAGTCCTGCCTGCGATCTGGCTTCCCCTGACCTTCACCACGTGAAAGGCCGAATTGGCGGCAGCGGCCCGCACCAGCGCGGTTTTTCCGATTCCGCCGGGGCCCACCACCACGGCACCGCCGCCCGCCTCGACGGCGCGCAAAACTTCGGCAAGGGAGTCGTCGCGGCCCACCAGCCAGCCGCGCTCCTCAGTGTCGGTCCCCATATGTATTTCCGCGCCCCCCGCGATTCAAATACGCCAGACGGCGGGCAACACACTGGCGCCCACAGCACGTTCGATGCTTGACGTCGGAGCTGAGAGTTCCTTTGTGGTGTTGCCGCCGCTCTCTGGTGAGCGTACGCCGGATGACGGCTTTCGTCTACTAGATACAAATGCATGAACAGGCCGGGTGGGAATGCCCAACCCGCGGCAGCAAAAAAACCGGGCGCCCGACGGGAGGAAAACAGTTCGGGGCCCGGTTGTTGTGCACCGGATAATTTGTCCGGTTATTGTGTAAAGGGACCGGCGCCGGGATGGGGGTGGCCCAGTCTCGGAGGCCTCCCGACGCCGGCCCCAGCTTTCAATGCCCGAAGGCATGGTTTAAGTCTAGGCCCGGGGAGGGAGTCCAACAATGGGGTTGGGTGCCTTTGCCGTGACGGGATCCGTACCCGTTTTTCTTCCCGGCACTACCTGTGACATGGGCGTTGGCTTCACGGCAGGCCGGCCGGAGATCGAAACAGGGGAAGTTTCAGGAGCCGACGGAATGGAATTTCTGCTGTGCGGCGGTCAGTCCGTCGGTCAGCAGCAGTTCCACGGCGTCCGCCGCGTCGCCGATCAGAAAGGGAAGTTCCTTGGCCTCGACGGAGGGAAAGTCCTTCAGTACGTAGTCGGCGGTGTCCATCCGGCCCGGGGGGCGGCCCACACCGACGCGGACCCGGAGATAGTCCTTGGTGCCCAGGGCCCGGCTCATGTCGCGGAGCCCGTTGTGGCCGCCTTCTCCGCCGCCGGATTTGAGCTTGACCGTGTTGAAGGGGATGTCGATTTCGTCGTGCACCGCCACCACGTGGTCGGCCGGAATGTCGAAGAATTTGCTCAGTGCCGACACGGGCCCGCCCGAGAGGTTCATGTAGGTCAGCGGCTTGGCCAGGATGACGCGCGGGCCGCCGATGCCGAGCCGGCCTTCCAGGATCTGTGCCCGGGACTTGTGGGTCTTGAAGTTCCCGCCCACCCGGGAGGCCAGGTCATCGAGGACCATCTGGCCGATATTGTGCCGGTTACGGCTGTAGCCGGGCCCGGGATTCCCGAGCCCGACTACAAGCCAGGTATTGCTGTTCACTGCAGGTACTGCTCCTTCAAAAGAACCGGACGGCTCCGTCACCGGGAGCAGACCCCGGAAGTGGATTAAGCTTCGGCGCCAACTTCAGCAGCTGCAATGGCAACCTGCTCGTCGGACGGAGCGCCGAGGTCCTGAACGGTGGACTCGGAGATGTTGATGACCATGGTTTCCGGATCGAGCAGGAGCTCGACACCGGCAGGCAGTTCCAGGTCGGAAGCGTAGATGTGCTCGCCGGCGACACGGCCTTCGATGCTGACCACGATGGTTTCCGGCAGGTTGGTGGCGTCTGCGGCAACCAGGACCGTGTTGGCTTCCTGGTTGTAGACGGAGGAGCCCGGTGCCAGTTCGCCTTCAACGTGGACGTTGACCTCAACCTCGACCTTTTCGCCCTTGCGGACGGTCAGCAGGTCGATGTGCTCGATGATCTGCTTGATCGGGTCGCGCTGGATGTCCTTGGCCAGGGCCAGGTGGGATTCGCCGTCCACGTCGATTTCCAGCAGGGCGTTGGCGGTGCGCACGGCCAGCGTGGTGGCCTTGGCGGGCAGCAGGATGTGCAGGACATCGGCGCCGTGGCCGTAAATGACTGCCGGGATCATGTTGTCGACGCGTGCCTTGCGGGCAGCACCCTTGCCGAATTCGGTGCGGACGGTTCCTGCGAGCTTCTGCTCAGACATTTCAAACTCCTGATATTGGATGTTCCGTGGTTGCCGGGACGAAGGCGCCGGTATGGGAACAGCGCCGCGCGCTTCGCTCCGATCCGAAGATCAGGCACGTGCGGTCAGAAGTTGCCAGCCACCGTCGATAACGGAGTAACGTCCGGAATTATCCGGACCTCTCCCTCGCCTAGGCATCGCAGACCATCCTACCAGCAGCACGCTGCCCGCTCGAACCGGAGTCCGAACGGGCAGCATCGCGGTGCGGTGGTGCAGGCCGCGGTGAGGCGGCCTTTGAAGGCTAGGCCTTGCCGTCGAAGAGGCTGGTGACGGAGCCGTCTTCGAAGACTTCCTTGATGGCCCGGGCAATCAGCGGGGCAATCGAGAGGACGGTCAGCTGGTCGAAGCGCTTGGCGGCGGGGATCGGCAGCGTGTTGGTGACCACTACCTCGCGGGCGCCGGACTCGGCAAGCGTGCGTGCGGCCGGGTCGGAGAAGACGGCGTGCGTGGCGGCGATGATGACGTCCTTGGCGCCGGCTTCC
The DNA here is from genome assembly GCF_030142155.1 of Arthrobacter sp. zg-Y820. Classification (GTDB taxonomy): domain Bacteria; phylum Actinomycetota; class Actinomycetes; order Actinomycetales; family Micrococcaceae; genus Arthrobacter_B. The sequence continues at coordinate 1,005,240 of NZ_CP126247.1, read as the reverse complement.
TTGAGTACGCGCACGGCGCCGGCGATGGTTCCGCCGGTATCGATCATGTCGTCAATCAGCACGCAGGTGCGGCCCGCGACCTGGCCCACGACCTGCTTGGACACGGCCTGGTTCGGCACGGTCAGGTCGCGGCTCTTGTGCACGAAGGCCAGCGGCGAGCCGCCCAGGCGCTCGGCCCACTGCTCGGCAACGCGGACGCGGCCGGTGTCCGGAGACACCACGGTGACGTTGGAAACGTCAACGCGGGTGCGGATGTAGTCGGCCAGCAGCGGAATGGCCATCAGGTGGTCAACGGGGCCGTCGAAGAAGCCCTGGATCTGCGAGGTGTGCAGGTCAACGCTCATGATGCGGTCCGCGCCGGCGGTCTTGTACAGGTCCGCGATCAGGCGGGCCGAGATGGGCTCGCGTCCGCGGCCCTTCTTGTCCTGCCGGGCGTACGGGTAGAACGGGGAGACCACGGTGATGCGCTTGGCGGAGGCCCGCTTCAGCGCGTCAACGGTGATCAGCTGTTCCATGAGCCAGTTGTTCATGGGTGCCGGGTGCGCCTGGATCACGAAGGCGTCGGTGCCGCGGACGCTCTCCCCGGGACGGACATAGATCTCGCCGTTGGCGAAGTCATAGGAAGCCAGCGGCAGCAGATCCGTGTCAAGACAGCGCGCGATCTCCTCGGCCAGTTCCGGGTGTGCCCGGCCAGTGGCAAGGACAAGCTTCTTTTCACCTTGTGCGGTGATCTCGCTGCTCATTAATGATCGCTTTCTCGCGTGGGGGAATCAGTTTCTGAGGAAGAGGTGCTGGTGGCGCCGGCCGCTGCTTCCGCGGCGGCGGTGCCGGGGCGGTTGGTCAGCACCCAGCCGTCGAGGTTGCGCTGCGGCGCTACGTTGATGGCCAGGGAGCCGGCCGGGACGTCCTTGCGGACCACCGTTCCAGCTCCACTGTACGCGCCGTCGCCCACTGTAACGGGGGCCACATACATGTTGTCGCTGCCCATCCGGACGTGCGATCCGATGGTCGTATGGTGCTTGTTCACGCCGTCGTAATTCACGAAAACCGACGCCGCACCAATGTTGGACTGCTCGCCGATGGTGGCGTCCCCCACATAGGAAAGGTGCGGAACCTTGGACCCGGCGCCGATGTTCGCGTTCTTGGTCTCCACGAACGTCCCGATCTTGCCCTTGGCACCCAGGACGGTGCCCGGGCGCAGGTAGGCGAAGGGGCCGACGTCGGCTCCGGCGCCGAGGCGGGCATCGGAACCGTGGGTGCGGACGACCTTTGCCCCCTCCCCCACGCTCACGTTGGTCAGCGTGGTGTCCGGGCCGACGACGGCGTCGCGCGCCACCGTGGTGGTGCCGTGCAGCTGGGTGCCGGGCAGGATGGTGACGTCCTCGTCGAGGGTCACCGAGCCGTCGATCCAGGTGGTGGCGGGATCCACGATGGTGACGCCGGCGCGCATCCAGCGCACCAGGTTCCGGCGGTTGTGCTCGGCGTTCAGGGCGGCCAGCTGGACGCGGTCGTTGGCGCCTTCCACCTGCCAGAAGTCGTCGGTGACCACGGCGGCGACCCGGCCGCCGTCGGCCCGGGCCAGGCCCAGCACGTCCGTGAGGTACATCTCGCCCTGCGAGTTGTCCGAGGTGACCTTTGCCAGCGCATCGCGCAGCACGGCGGCGTCGAAGGCGTAGATGCCGGAGTTGATTTCGGTGACGGCGCGCTGGGCGGCGTCGGCGTCCTTGTGTTCCACGATGGCGGTGACGGTGCCGTCGTCGGCCCGCAGTATCCGGCCGTAACCGGTGGGATCCGCCAGGTGGGCGGTGAGGACGGTGACCGCGTTGCCGTCGATGCGGTGGACGGTGACGAGCTCGCGCAGGGTGTCCGCTTCCAGCAGGGGAACATCGCCGTAGGTGACCACGACGGTGCCTTCCAGCGGAGTGAACCGATCCAGGGCCTCCAGGGCGACCTGGACGGCGCGGCCGGTGCCGGGGATGTCGTCCTGGTCCACGATCACTGCCTGCGGAGCGGCGGCGGCCACGTGTTCCGCCACCCGGTTCCGCTCGTGCCGCACGACGACGGCGAGGGCTCGGGGATTCAGGGCCTCGGCCGCGGCCAGCGCGTGGCCGACCATGGAGGTGCCGCCGACCGGGTGGAGGATCTTCGGCGTCCGGGACTTCATCCGGGTGCCGGCTCCGGCGGCCAAGACGATGACGGCGGCGGGACCGCCGCCGGCGCTTTCGATGGATTCGGCATCCTGAGTGGTCACGAAAAAGCGCTCCTGTTGTCGGACGGCCGCTGAAGGGGCGGCCGCCGGGGGTGTGGACCGGCACTGCTGCCGTTCCGCCCATAGGATTCGAACCTATACTCCACGGCTCCAAAGGCCGGGGTGCTGCCATTACACCAGGGCGGAAAATGTGCAGGTCGCCCCGCACACAAGAGTTTAGTTTGCCATGCCGGCGGACACCGGCGCGAGTTGGCGTCATTTGGGGCGCTCTGCGGGCGGTCCGGGGCGGGGCTCGTGCGGCTCCCGGTGGCCCGCCGGGGGCGTTCCCGGGAGTCCGCCGGGGGCGTTCCCGGGAGTCCCGGGGCCAGGCCTTAGACTGTGGAGGTGGTAAGAATTCCGGCGGGCGGAGCACGCCTGCGCATGACCGGCGTGCAACGGCGCGCACAGCTGCTCACCGTGGCGCGCAGCCTGTTTGCCCTGCGCGGGCTCGACGGCGCCACCATCGAGGACATTGCCGCGACCGCGGGTGTGTCCAAGCCCGTTGTCTACGAGCACTTCGGGTCCAAGGAAGCGCTCTACACCGAGGTGGTGGACGCCGAGTTCGACCGCCTCCTGACTGTCATCACCGAAGCGCTCGGCGCCGACGCCGGTCCCCGCGTCCTGATCGAGCGGGCGGCCTACGCCCTGCTGGACTACATCGAAAACCACACCGACGGGTTCCGCATCCTGGTGCGGGACGCACCGCCGTCGCAGCCCGAGGGCACCTTCGCCACGCTGCTCTCGCGGATCACCGGCGACGTGGAGCACATCCTGTCCAAGGAATTCGGCAACCGCGGCCTCAGCGCCGAAGTGGGCGGCATGTACGCCCAGATGCTGGTGGGCATGGTTGCCATGACCGGACAGTGGTGGCTCGACGCGCGCACCCCGGACAAGGCGACTGTCGCGGCACACCTGGTGAACCTGTCCTGGAACGGCCTGACCGGGCTGCAGAAGGATCCCGAGCTGCGCCACATGCAGCCGGCGGACCTGCCTTCCGGTTCCGGCGGCCTCCCCGTTGACGGCGGTCTCGCCGTCGAACCCCCGGTGGTGCTGACCCTTTCGGCCGTGCTGGTGCGCGATGACCGCGGCCGGGTGCTCCTGGTGCGCAAGCGCGGCACCTCGAAGTTCATGCAGCCCGGCGGCAAGCTGGAGCCCGGCGAGTCCTTCGCCGGGGCGGCTGTCCGCGAAGTCCGGGAGGAGCTGGGCCTGCAGCTGGCGGAGACGGACCTGTTGGATCTGGGCCGCTGGTACGGCCCGGCCGCGAATGAAGAGGACACCTTCATTGATGCCGGGCTCTTCGCGTGGACGATCTCCGCGGGAAGTGGCATCCACGCCGATCAGCTGGTGGCTGCTGCCGAAATCGAGGAGCTGCTCTGGGTGGATCCGGAGCAGGCCCTGGTCCGCGACGATCTCTCCCCGCTGCTGCGCGATCACATCCTGCCGCAGCTGCTCGCCGGCGCCTGATCCGTCCCAATTCCTCCCGAAAGGGACATCAGACTCACTCAAACCGCCCCGGGGCCGGATCTCTCGTGCAGATAATGCACTCAAACCACCCCGGGCCGGATCCTTCGTGCAGATAATGCACTCACATGGGCCGGTTTTGATGATTAGAAGCCCTCATCTGCACGAAGGAATTCTGCGGAGGCCCTGATCTGCACGAAAGATCTGCGCGGGGAACAAGAATCCCTGGCCCGCTCCGGTTTGGCAGGTAGAGAGTCCCCGAACGGCCGCCCCACATCCCGAGAGTGCAGGTATGGTGACTTCCGCCCCGGCCACCGCCCCGAGAGCGCAGGTATGGTGACTTCCGCTCCGTTTTGGTCGCCAGGCGTGCACACTCGAAACCCGCCGAGCCGCTGAAGTCGCCAGACGTGCACACTCGAGAGCCGCCGAGCCGCCAAAGTCAGCAGACCTGCACACTCGAAACCCGCCGAGCCGCCAAAGTTAGCAGACCTGCACACTCGGGAGCCGCCGAGCCCGAGACACCGACCCTGACCCCGGTTCTGCTGCCACTTTGGGATTCTGCTGCCAGTTTGGTAAATCCCTGCCAGTCCGCAGTGGCAGGGATTTACCAAACCGGTCGAATTTTCACAAAACGGAGGGAATCCGGAGCGGGCGGGCCCGGGAAGGGGCGGGCCCGGGAAGGGGCGGGCCCGGGAAGGGGCGGGCCCGGGAAGGGCCGGGACCCGGGAAGGGCGGGAAGGGCCGGTTCCGGACCAATACCGGACCCCCGCCCTCCCCTTTGAACCCAGAACCTGAACCCAGACCCGGAACCGGGCCGAGAACCCCTACTCCAGCTTTTCCGAGGCCTGCAGCCACTGCAGCTCCAGGTCCTCCTGCTCGGAGGCCAGGGTCTGCAGCTTCTTGTTCAGGTCCGCCAGCTGCTCGAAGTCTGCTCCGCCGGACTTCTCCGTGGCAGCGGTCATCTGGGTGTTGACCTTTTCGACCTGCGCCTTGAGCTTGGTCATCTGCCGGTCGATCCGGACCAGGTCCTTCTTGGCGATCCGCTTCTCGGCCTCGGAGGCACCCGAGGCGGTGGCCACCGCCGTCGCCACTCCGCCGCCGGAGCCCGGACGCGAGGAGCCGGCCGCAGCGGCACGGGCCGCCTGCGAGGAGCCGCGGGCGGCAGTCGACGCCGAGGAGTTCGCCGCCAGCGCCTGGCCGCGCAGCTCGAGGTACTGGTCGACGCCGTTGGGCAGTCCGCGCAGCTTGCCGTCGCCGAGCAGGGCCATCTGGTGGTCGGTGACGCGTTCGAGCAGGTACCGGTCGTGCGAGACCACCACGAGGGTGCCGGGCCAGCCGTCCAGGACGTCCTCGACGGCCGCCAGGGTGTCGGTGTCCAGGTCGTTGGTGGGCTCATCGAGCATCAACACGTTCGGCTCACCCACGAGCAGGCGCAGCAGCTGCAGCCGGCGGCGCTCACCGCCGGAGAGGTCCCGCACCGGGGTCCACTGGCGCTGCTGGGAGAAGCCCAGCTGCTCCACCAGCTGGCCGGCGGAAACGTCCTTGCCGCCGACGCTGAACACGCGCTTCTCGTTTTCGATGACCTCGATGACGCGCAGGTCGGCAACCTCGTCCAGTTCCTTGACCTCCTGCGTCAGCACGGCGGTCTGCACGGTCTTGCCGCGCTTCAGCCGGCCCGACGTGGGCTCGATTTCGCCGTTGAGCAGGCGCAGCAGGGTGGTCTTGCCGGCGCCGTTGACGCCCACCAGGCCCAGCCGCTCCCCCGGCGCCAGGCGCAGGGTGATGTTCTTGAACAGCTCGGTGTCGCCCAGGGTCAGGGACACTTCTTCGAGGTCCAGGACGTCCTTGCCGAGGCGGGCGGTGGCCATCTTGTTCAGCGACAGGGTGTCGCGCGGCTCCGGCACGTCGGCGATCAGGTTGTTCGCCGCCTCGATGCGGAACTTGGGCTTGGCGGTGCGGGCGGGGGCGCCGCGGCGCAGCCAGGCCAGTTCCTTCTTCACGAGCTGCTGGCGCTTGCCCTCCATGACGTTGGCCGTGCGGTCGCGCTCGGCGCGGGCCAGCACGTACGCTGCGTAGCCGCCGTCGAAGGGGTCGATCATCGCATCGTGGACTTCCCAGGTGCGCGTGCAGATTTCGTCCAGGAACCACCGGTCGTGGGTGACCACGAGCAGGCCGCCGGCGTCGGAGCGCCAGCGGTTCTTCAGGTGCTTCGCCAGCCAGGCCACGCCTTCCACGTCCAGGTGGTTGGTGGGCTCATCGAGCATGACGACGTCGTCGTCCCCGGTCAGCAGCTTGGCGAGGGCGACGCGGCGCTTCTGCCCGCCGGAAAGCGAGGAGACGGAGGCGTTCCAGTCCACTTCCTGGATCAGCCCGCTCATGACGTCGCGGATGCGCGCGTTCGAGGCCCACTCGTAGTCGGCGGCGTCGCCCACAATGGCCTGGCCGACGGTGAGGTCTCCGTCCAGCACGTCCGACTGGTCCAGATAGCCGACCGTGACGTCGCGGCGGCGGGTGACGCGGCCGTCGTCGGGCGTCTGCCGCTCGGCGAGCAGGCGCATCAGGGTGGACTTGCCGTCGCCGTTGCGGCCGACAACGCCAATGCGGTCCCCCTCTTCCAGGCCCAGGGAAACCCCGTCCAGGATCGTGCGGGTGCCAAAGGAAATGCTGAGGTTCTCAGCACCAAGCAGGTGTGCCAATCGGTACTACTTTCTTGTCGGGTCAGGGATTTACGGGTGTTGTGCAGGTTTGGAAAGGTCAGCCGACGACGGCGGGGGCCAGCCGGGCGCCGTGGACCGGCCCCTCGACGGCGAGGGCGCGGTGCCCTTCGGCACGCAGCGCCGCTTCAAGGTCCGTTGCCGCGTCCGCGTCTTCGGCCAGGAAGGCCACCGTGGGCCCGGAGCCGGACACCATGCCGGCCAGCGCGCCGAGCCGTTCGCCGGCGCGCAGGACGCCGTCCAGCTCGGGAGCCAGCCGGAGCGCCGCGGCCTGCAGGTCATTGGACACAACGGCTGCCAGCTCCCGGGCATTCCCGGAACGCATGGCTGCCAGGATCTGCGGATCGACGGCGTCCGGCTCTGCGGCGTGCACCTGCTGTTCGTCGCGGAGGGCGTCAAGGGCGCCGTAGACGGCCGGCGTGGAGAGGCCGGCGTCGGAGGCGACCAGCACCCAGTGCAGCGGCGTCTTCGAGATGGCCGGGGTGAGTTCGTCTCCCACTCCCAGGCCGACGGCGATGCCGCCGAGCAGCGAAAAGGGCACGTCAGCGCCCAGGCCGGCCGCGATGCCGGCCAGTTCCTGCCGCGACAGGTGAGTGTTCCAGAGGGCGTCGCAGGCCACCAGGGCCGCCGCGGCGTCGGCCGATCCGCCGCCCATCCCGCCGGCCACGGGAACCCGCTTGGTGATGTGCAGGTGCACGCCCGTGGGGTTGTCCGCGTACGCGGCCAGGGCCTGCGCGGCGCGTGCGGCAAGGTTGTCCGGGCCCAGCGGAATGTCACCGACGGGAACCTGCAGTGCGCCGTCGCTGTTCACCGTGACGGTGATGCCCGGGGTCTCGGTGACCGTGGCGGTGATCTCCTCGAACAGCGACACGGCCAGATAGACGCTGGCGACCCCGTGGTAGCCGCTGGGCCGGAGCGGGCCGACGCGCAGTGACACGTTGATCTTGCCCGGGGCGCGGACCCGCACGGAGGCAGGGGCCGCCGCCGGGGGTTGTGCGGATGAAAACTTCGCTGCGCTCATATCTTCCAACTTAGAGGAAGTGCCGCCCGCGCCGTTAATGCGGGGGCCTGCGCCTAGACCGATGCTGCGCCGTCCGCTTCGCTGCCGGATGCGCCGTCCGCGGCCGGCGATGCGGCAGGCGAGGCTGCAGGCTCGGCACCCTTGGCCTCGGCAATCCGCGCAAAGGCGTGGATGTCGATGACCTCGCCGCGGGCCTTCGGATCCACTCCGGCGGCCACCAGCGCATTCTCCGCCTGGGCGGGGCTGCCGGCCCAGCCGGACAGTGCTGCGCGCAGGGTCTTGCGGCGCTGGGCGAAGGCGGCGTCGATCACGGCGAAGACTTCTTCACGGGTTGCCGTTGTCTCCAGCGGTTCGTGGCGGGTGAACCCGACCAGCCCGGAGGCGATCTTGGGGGCCGGCCAGAAGACGTTCATCCCGATCACCCCGGCCTTGCGCATGGTGGTGTACCAGGCCGCCTTCACTGAGGGCACGCCGTAGACCTTGGAACCGGGCACCGCGGCCAGCCGGTCCGCGACTTCATCCTGGACCATGACCAGTCCGTGCTGCAGGGAGGGGAAACGCTCGAGCAGGTGCAGCACCACGGGCACTGCCACGTTGTACGGGAGGTTGGCCACCAGTGCGGTGGGCTCGACCGGCAGCTCGGTGATCCGCATCGCGTCGCCGAGGACCACATGGAGCTGGCCGGCTTTTTCCGGCCGCCAGGATTCGACGGTGGCCGGCAGCCGCCCGGCCAGGACGGGGTCGATTTCGACGGCGACGACGGACCGGGCCGCGTCCAGCAGCCCCAGCGTGAGCGAGCCTAGGCCGGGTCCGACTTCGAGCACCGTTTCCTCGGGGCCGATGCCTGCGGCGGCGACGATGCGGCGGATGGTGTTGCCGTCAATCACGAAGTTCTGCCCGAGGGTCTTGGTCGGGCGTACTCCCAGTTCATCGGCCAGGGCGCGGATATCGGTGGCACCCAGCAGCGGTTTGACCGGAGGACGGGAGGCGGAAGCGGATTCAGTCACTGAGTAATACTAGCCGAGCGCGCCATCCCGGCCCGGTCCGGTCGGGCCAGGTTCCCGCCGCCGCCGCGGGCCGCGCGCCGGGCGCAAACTCCTGTTCGTCGCGTTTCCTCCCGTCAACGGGCAAGCACCCTGCCATCCCCGTGACGTGGTCGGTAGCCTTTTGCACGGAGGCACAATTCACACAGAGGCACGATCCACACGGATGCACCGCTCAAATGTCCCGCGGCGTTCAGGTGTCCCGCGGCCCAAGATCGGCGGAAATGGCAAATGGGCGAAATGTTCGGAAAACGGCTTCAATTCGTGCGCACGGACCGCTGCCTGACCCAGTCGGAACTGGGCGGGAGCACCTTCCGGGCACGGGAGATATCACAGCTGGAAAAGGGCCGGCGGGAACCGCCCCGAGGCGCCGTCCGGATCCTGGCCGAACGGCTCACGGCGGTGCCGGGCTATCCGCGGCCGCAGAGCGGTGCCGACAGCCGAGCCTTTCTGGAGTTCTCCGCCGCGCAGGCCTGGGACGAACGGAATTACCGGGCTGCCCGGCGGTTTGCCCAGCTGGCGGCCGACGCCGCACTGGCCGAGGGCGACCCAATGGGCTGGTGGGAGCTCACTTTCCTGGCCGCCGTGTGCCTGCACCGGCTGCATCAGTACGCTGCGTGCGTGGAGGAGGCGCAGCTGCTGGCCCGGCATCCGCTGGCGGCCGAAGGGCAACCGCTGCGCCCGCAGGCCGAAACGCTGCTGGCGACGGCCTGCCAGGGTGCCGGGCGCCTGCCCGAAGCGGTGGACCACGCCCGGCGTGCGCTGGAGCTGGGGTGGTCGGTGCGGCTGGACGCCGGTCAGCACATAGAGGTGTACCAGGCGCTGATCGGAGCCCTTTCGGAGAGCGGCCTGCAGGACGAGGCCTGGGGGTACTGCCGAACACTGCTGATTCCCCTGCTGGAGGCCTCCGCGGACCGGCAGGCGGCCGGCAAGGGCTTCTGGGCCGTGGGCGACGTGGCCTTCCGCCGCGGTGACGCCGCCGCCGGCGTGCGCTATCACGGCCGGGCAGCGTCGCTCCTGACGCCGGCCGCGGACCTGGAGGTTTGGGCCGCGTTCACCCGCGGCTCGGCGGCCCTGCGGCTGGCGGAGGGGCTGCACGACGCCGCCACCCGGGAGTGCCTGATGCACGCCGAAACAGCACTGTCGGTGGTGGGCGGCACCGAGGAAGAGAAGCTGTCCAACCTGCACAGCCGCGGCCGCTGGCTGCAGCTGACCGGCAACCATGTGGGGGCAGTCCAGGTGCTGACCGACGTCTACGAGCACCGCGAGGCGCTCTCACCACAGGGGGCCGGCGAGGTGGCCCTGCACCTGGGCCTGAGCCTGGCGGCGCTGGGCAGCGACAGGGAGGCCGCGGAGTTTTTGGATCAGAGCGCGGCGGCGTTCTCGGCCGCCGGCGCGCTGGAACGCGCCGGTCACGCCGGACGGCTGGCAGTCAAGGCGCGAACCGGACTTCCGCTGGGCTTAACCGGCGGAACCGGGACCTGATTACAGGTCCCGGTTCCGGGTTGTGCAGCCGAACTGGATTCGGGCTGCGCGCTTTCCAGCGGCCTTGGCAGCCAGGCTCTGTCAGAGCAAGCTGCCTTAGAGCAAGCCAAGCTTCGCGGCGCAGGACGGCCAGTGGCCCCATCCGCCGTTGGCCCGAAGCTTCTCGGCCACGGCAATCTGCTGTGCGGGGGTAGCTCCGGCAGCAATCGGCGCGTACTGGCCGCCGCCGGCGCCGAGCCAGCTGGAGGCGCTGAACTGCAGCCCGCCGGAGTAACCGTTGCCCGTGTTGATGTGCCAGTCTCCGCCGGATTCGCACTGCGCCAGCGCGGCCCAGTTTCCACCGGCTGGTGCAGCGCCGCCCGGTGAAGCCGGTGCCGATGCCGACGCCGGGGCCGGTGCCGGTGCCGGCTTTGCAGGCTTCGCAGGCTTCTTCTTGGTGCCCACGGCGATCTTCTCGTCGGTCGGCGGGACCGCAACTGTTTCGCTGACCAGGGTGCGGCTGGCCTCGCGGCCGTCAACCAGGACCGTGTCGAAAACCCGGACAATCTCGCCGGGAGTTCCCTTCACCGTCACCTTTTTCTCACCCTCAAGGAGGTTGGGGTCAGGCACTTCGGTGGTTTTGTAGGGCACGGGCTCGGCGACCGTGTCCTTTTCGCCGGGCTGCACGCGGGTGACCTTCAGAGCCATGCCGTCCGCCAGGGCAGCGGTGGACGGGGCGGACAGCCGGTCGGTTGCGGCAAGGGTTATGCCCGCTTCGTCCAGCAGTTCGGCGACGGTACCCGCCGTCGTCGGGCGGTTGTAGGACTTGCCGTCGAGCACCATGGTGACGGTCTTGGGGGTGGAGATCGAAATCGGATCGTCCAGCCCGGTCAGTTCGGTGTCCAGCGACGCCGATACGGCCGAGTTGGAGGCGACGCGCAGCTCCGAGACCAGGTCGGCCACGGTCTGGCCGGTGGTGCTGACGGTATGGCCTTCGCCGTCGAGCGTGACGTCCACGGTCTTGGCCTTGAAGACCTCGATGCTGGCGCCGTCGGTGACCTCGGTGGCCAGATCGGGGCTCACCCGGTCGGCGGCGGTGACCTGGACATCGGCCTTCTGCAGGACTTCAGCGACGGTGCCGCCGAAGGTCTTGACGTCGCTGCTCTGACCGTCGACGGTCAGCGAAACGGATTTGTTGGTGCCGACAAAGGCCACCAGCCCCAGGATGAGAGCGACCATTACTACGGCCTGCCCGGTCAGTTTTACCCCACGCCTCAGGAGTGCATGTGCCACGAAATTCCAAACGTTATGAGCGTCCGGGCACGGGGATGAGGGCGCGTGGCAGCCGTTGTCCCCGGATCTCACGGGGCGGCACTGTGCGCAGGCGAGGAACCGCTGCCGCAACCAGGCACAGAGGCATCGCCGCATCTCAAGCGAAATGAGCGCGCCACTGTTCACAGGACGGTGTGTGGTTCGATATTAGTTCCGGCGCCTTCCCCGACCCCGGCTAATAGCTCCTTACCGTAATCGAACCGTGATGTGAGAGCAACCCGAGGTTTTTGAGCTCCCAAGTGGTCCATGGTGCTGATGTGACATGGGTCACGGTGGCGGAGCACGGAGCCCCTGGCTGGGGCGGCAGCAGTAAAACCGCTAGGAGGCGGCGTCCCAGGAGCCGTAGACCCGCACCGTGTTCGCCACCAGGTCCGCGCCCAGTTCGGCCAGATCCTCGCCCAGCTGGGCGGCCATGAACCGCACCGTGTAGGGCACCATGTAACTGGCGTTCGGCCGGCCCCGGAACGGATGCGGGGTCAGGAACGGGGAGTCGGTTTCCACCAGCAGCAACCGCCGGTCGGCCACGGCGAGGCCTTCGCGGAGATTTCCCGCGTTCTTGAAGGTGAGCGTGCCGGCGAAGGACATGTTCCAGCCGTGCTCGTTGCAGGTCCGCGCCAGGTCCGCGTCACCGGAGAAGCAGTGGAACACCACGTTCTCCGGCGCCCCCTCCTCGAGCAGCACGCGCACGACGTCGTCGTGCGCGTCCCGGTCGTGGATCTGCAGGGCCAAGCCCAGCCGCTTGGCGATGTCGATGTGCCGGCGGAAGGAATACTGCTGGCGCTCGACGCCGTCGGCGCCGGTGCGGAAATAGTCCAGTCCGGTTTCGCCGATGCCGCGCACCCGCGGATGCCCGGCGAGTGCTTCGATCTCTTCCAGCGCCGCGTCCAGGGCTCCCTCGGCGGCCAGCACCGGCGCATCGTTGGGATGGATCGCCACCGCACCGAGCAGCCGCGGTTCCTCGTCCAGGACCCGGACGGTGAAGCGGGAAGACTCCAGGTCGGTGCCCACCTGCACGGCTCCGCGGACGCCCGCCGCCTCGGCCGCGTCCATGGCCGCCCTGACGCCCGCGGTGCCCGCCTCGCCGGGCGCAAAATCAAGGTGCGTGTGGTTGTCGATCACCGGCACCGGAAGCGGTTCCGGTGCGGGAGGATAAGGTTTCCCCGAACCGGACGCGAAGTCCAGGTAGGCTGCAGGTATTTCGCCCGGAACAAAGCCGCTGTCATTGCACATGTCTTTAACCCTAATTGAGCTTGTAACCTGTACTGACATAAGCCCGCTGCCGTACCGGCTGGGGACTGTTAGCGTCGCCGGCGGTTCCCGGTCCCGGGGGTCCGCCCGCGATCCGCCGATGCTCGGAAGGTATCCATGGACGCTCGAAATCCAGCTGCAGGCACCGCACCGTTTTCCGGGGAGCCTCCCGCAGCGGCGGCCTCCGGACAACCGGCAGCCTGGAACCGGCGGGCGGCGCCGGCGCCGGATGCCGAGGCTTTCCACCAAGCAGCCTCGGACATCCTCTCCGCCATCAACACCGTGATTGACGGCAAGGAGGAGGCGGCCTCCCTGGTGCTGACCGTGCTGCTCGCCCAGGGGCATGTGCTGCTGGAGGACGTGCCCGGCGTGGGCAAAACACTCCTCGCCAAAACACTGGCCCGGACCATTGACTGTTCCGTCACCCGGATCCAGTTCACTCCGGATCTGCTGCCTTCGGACGTGACCGGCGTGTCGATCTACAACCAGGACTCCCACCGGTTCGAGTTCCGCCAGGGCCCGATCTTCGCGAACATCGTGATCGGGGACGAAATTAACCGAGCTTCCGCCAAGACCCAGTCGGCGCTGCTGGAATGCATGGAAGAGCGACAGGTGACCGTGGACGGGGGCACCTACCGGCTGGCCGAGCCGTTCATGGTGGTGGCCACGCAGAACCCGATCGAGATGGAGGGCACCTATCCGCTGCCCGAAGCCCAGCGCGACCGGTTCATGGCCCGCATCTCCATGGGATATCCCGACACGCAATCCGAAATCGAGATGCTGGAATCCCACCAGTCGACGTCGCCGCTGGACAAGGTTGCCGCCGTCGTCGACGTCGCTGAGGTGGCCGCCATGACGGCCCGGGTCCGGGACATCTTCGTCTCCGGCGCCGTGAAGGAATACACGGTGGCGATTGGCCAGGCGACCCGCGAACACACGCACCTGAGGCTCGGCGCCAGCCCCCGGGCCCTGCTGCAGCTGCTGCGCGCCGCCAAGGCCCACGCCGCGCTGGCGGGACGGGACTTCGTTCTGCCCGATGACATCTCGCTCCTGGCCGACCCCGTCCTGGCCCACCGCATCATCCTGGACCGCAAGGCGGCCAGCTCCGGCGAAACGCCCACCGGCCTGCTGGCGCACCTGCTCTCCCGCGTTCCCGTTCCCCGCAGTCCCGCCGGCGAGCGCATGCGGCGTTAGGCCGGGCACCTTCCGGCAGTACCACCGGCATAATTCGTCCGACTCCTCGTGGGAAGGCTCCATGGAATTAGCGACTACCGCCCGGCTGCTGACGCCGCGCGGCTGGGGTTTGCTCCTGACCGGACTGGCCGCGCTGCTGACCGCCCAGGTCATGGGCCGCCGGGACGTGCTTGTCCTCGGGGTGTTCCTGCTTGTGCTGCCGCTGCTGTCGGCGCTGGCGCTGCGGCTGCTGAAGCCGGTTTTCGACGTCGAGCGCACCTTCAGCCCCTCTTCCGCGGAGACGGGGGTTCCCGTGACGGTGGTCCTGTCCCTGCGCCCGGCGCAGCCGCTCCGGGAGAGCGCCACCATGCGTGAGGGGCTGCCGCTGCGCTTCGGGGAAAGCCCCGTGTTCCGGTTTCCGGCGCGCTTTCCCGGACCCGACGGCGCCAGCACCTACGAGTACCAGCTGCGCTCCGCCCGTCGCGGCCTTTTCTCCATCGGGCCCGTGACCGCGGACTTCCAGGACCTGTTTGGCCTCTCCCGGCGGCTGCACACCCTCGGCGGCGTGGATTCCCTGGTGGTGTCCCCGGCACCGCAGCCCCTGCCCCGCACGGTGCTCGGCAGTCCGCGGGGCACCGAAGGGTCGGTGGCCAGCCCGCGCCGCGGCAGTCCCAGCGAGGACGACGTGTCCACGCGCGAGTACCGCGCCGGCGATCCGATGCGGCGGGTCCACTGGGCAGCAACCGCACGGCACGGCGAATTGATGGTCCGGCAGGAAGAACCCGTCACCTCCCCGGGTGCCACGCTGCTGCTCGACGCGCGGGAGGGCTGCTATGCAGGAGGCGCCGGCTCCAGCCTCTGGATGGATCCGGCCGGCGGCAACGGACTGTCCACCTCGGAGTCCTTCGAGTGGGCGGTGACGGCCGCGGTCTCCACGGCCGCGCACCTGGTGGAGAACGGTTACTCCCTCCACCTGCTGGACGCCTGCGCCCGCCCGGCACTGGCGCGCTCCCCCTCGGCGCCCGATCCCCGGCAGCGGGAGTTCAGCGGTCCGGGCGGCCTGCTGGACATCGCTGACGGGCTGGCGGCGCTGGAACTTGATTCCCGCTCCTCGGAGCGGCCGCTCAACGCCGCAAACGACGACGGCGCCGGCAGCGTGCCGGGCCACCGGGCCGGACGACGGAGGGCGGGGTCCGAGCAACCGGCCGGGAACGGAGCAGCGTTCGGCGATGCCCTGCTCGATTTCCTGGCCCAGCGCCGGCGCGGCCCGCTGGTGGCCGTGCTGGGACGGCTGTCCGTCGAGGATGCGCACCGGCTGGCCCCGGTGGCCGACTACGCGTCCCGGGCCTGCGCCATCCTGGTGGCCGACCGGGTCCAGGACGTCGGCCCGGCAGTGGCCGTCCTGCGCGCCGGCGGCTGGGACGCAGCCGCAGCCACCCCCGAATCCGATGTGGCCCGCATCTGGGCCACCTTCGGAACCTCCGCCGCCCCGCCCGTTCCTGCTGCATCGATTCCCCACGAGGACCGCCCATGACCGCCACACTGAGCCGGCCCTCAACGGATGGTCCGGCTCCTCCCCCGCCGGCGTCCACCCGTTCGCGTTTCCGGCCCCCGTGGGACTGGGCGTCAGCCGGAGCCAGCGCTGCCGCGGTCCTGCTGTGCAGCATCAGCTTGTACGGAGTCTTCGACGGCTGGGCCTGGTTTCCTCCGCTGGTCCTCACCACGGCAGCAGTGGTCTCCGCCATGGCTGCCGCCCGCCGGTTCCGGTTTCCCACCGCTCTGGTTCCCGCCGTCGGCCTCGCTGCCCTCGTCGTCGTCCTGACCTGGCTGTTCGCCGCGTCAACGGCCGTGCTGGGCCTGCTGCCCACGGCCGCCACGCTGGAGCGCAGCGCTGGACTGGTCGCCGAGGCGCAGTCGACCATCATGAACCAGGTGCCTCCGGTGCTGGCCGATCCCGGGATTGTGTTCATCGCGTGCCTCGGCACAGGCCTGATCACGCTGCTGGTCGATACGCTCGCCACCACGCTGCGGATGCCGGCGGCGAGCGGGCTGGGACTGCTGGCCCTGCTGACCGTTCCGGCGGTCCTGAAACCGGACAGCATCGGAGTGTTCCCCTTTGTCCTGGCCTGCGCCGGGTACCTGCTGGTTCTGGCCACCGGCTCCTGGCAGGAGCGTCCCCGCAGCGCAGCCGCAGCCCGGCGGCCCCCCGGCCGGCAGATGGGCATTGCCGCCGGGATTGGTGCCGCCGCCCTCGTGGTCGCGTTGGGCCTGAATGCGGCTCTTCCCGGATTCACCCAGGGCACCTTTCCGCAGGGATCGCGGCTGAACATTTGGACCGGGCAGTCCGGTTTGAACCCGGTGGTGGCGCTCGGCAATGACCTGCGGCAGCCCTCGGCGTCGGGCCGGATCCGCTACGCCACCAATTCTGCGCAGCCCGTCTATCTGCGCTCGACCACGCTGGAGGACTTTTCCGGCCAGCGGTGGGCGCCCGATCTCCGCTCGGAGACCCGGCTCGCCGGCCTGCAGGACATGGTTCCGGCCGAAGCGGACGAGCCGGCAGCAGGCAGTACGACGGTCACCACGCGGGTGCGGTCGGAAACCTACGCCAGTCCGTGGCTTCTGACTCCGTATGCTCCGCTGCAGGTCAATGGAGCCAGCGGCCGGTTCAGCTGGGATCCGAAAACCATGACAGTCATCGCGGAAGGAAACCGGAAAGCGTCACGGCTGGATTACATGGTCCAAAGCGCTTCCCTGAACATCTCCCCTGATGATCTGGAGGCGCTGGAACCTGCCGCGGAAAACGCGGTGGACCCGATCTTCACCGCCATCCCGGAGGACCTGCCCGCAAGTATCCGGGAGGCGGCGCTCACCGCAACCGCCGGAGCCAAGGGACCGTATGAGCAGGCCGTGGCGATTCAGGCCTACCTCCGCGGAACTGACTTCACGTATTCACTGGAGGCACCGGTCGAAGGCGGTTACGACGGCAACGGCATGGATATCCTGGACCGGTTCCTGGAAGAAAAGTCCGGTTACTGCATCCACTACGCCGCGGCGATGGCGGTGATGGCCCGTGATATGGGCATCCCCAGCCGCATGGCCCTGGGCTTCGCGCCGGGCCGCTCCACTGGAGAAACCGTCACTGATGCCCGCGGCGAGGAACTGCGGGAATTTGAAGTGGACGCCCGCGATGCCCATGCCTGGCCGGAACTCTACTTCGAAGGCACGGGCTGGGTCCGCTTCGAGCCCACCCCGTCGCGGGGCTCCGTTCCGGCGTATAGCGTGCAGCCTCGGACCGCTCCCGGGGAAAGTACCGAAAGCGGAGCAGCGGAGCTGGACCGGCCCGTGCCGGAGACGGAGCCGGCCCCGCAACCTCGGGCGACGCCCTCGACACCGCCCGTCGCGGCGCCGGTGACTCCGGCGGAAAGCGGTGCCGGAAAAGTCCTGGGGGCGGCGTTGGCGCTCCTCACTGTTGCCGCCGCGCTGCTGAGCCCGTGGGCGCTGCGGCGACGCCGGCGCAGCATCCGCAGACGCGGGCTTACCGGTCCGGTGCGGACGGGCAGGACAGGCCGGGAGGGCAGGACGGGCAACGCGGGCGGGCCGGGCAACGCGGACGGGCCGGACGGCGCGGACGGGCCGCATCCGGGGCCGGCCTCCCTGGCCTGGGACGAAGCCGCCGACACGGGTCTGGACTACGGCCACCTGCCCCGGAAGGCTGAGTCTCCGCGCGCCTACGCTTTGCGCCTGACGCACGACGCCGGCCTGCCGGATGGCCCCGCGCTCGCCCTTCAGCGGCTCCGCGGTGCCTACGAAGAGGAGGTCTATGCGGCGCCCCGTCCCCGGATACCTGGTGGCGAAGTTCCTGATGTTGGAGCATCGCCTGTTGGGGCAGGGTCTGTTGGGGCAGAATCTGTGGGGACAGCGCCTGTTACCGAAACAGGAACTCTTTCCTCGACGGGTGTTTCGGCCGGAGCCGATGCCGACGAGTCCGGAGCAGCATGGGCGGAACGGCTCTGGGATGACGTCACCACGGTGCGGGAGAGTCTGGCCTCAACGGCCCCTCTGGGTTCCCGCCTCCGGGCTCGGTTTTTCCCGGCGTCATTGGCCTCGCGGTTTCGCCGCTGATTCGAAGCGAGCCGGGACCAACACAGGGCGACCGCGGAAAATCGACCGGTTCAGGATTATTCGACCGTTTTGGGCATTTACTGCCGGTCCGCGGCGGCAGCAAATGCCCAAAACGGCAGCACAATCCCGGAATGGCAGCAGATTGGAGGGCTGGCCCGGCCGGACAGCCCGGCCCGGCCCCACTCGGGACCTGGACCGGGCCTTCCCCAGACTTAGCCGTCGGACGGGTCAGCGATGCCGATGTACTGCGTGTAGAGGTACTCCTCGATGCCTTCGGCTCCGCCTTCCCGGCCCAGTCCCGACTGCTTGACCCCGCCGAACGGCGCGGCAGCGTTGGAGATGACGCCGGCGTTCAGGCCCAGCATGCCGGTCTCCAGCTTCTCGCCGATGCGCAGGCCGCGGTTCAGGTCTTCGGTGAAGACGTAGGCCACGAGACCGTATTCGGTGTTGTTGGCCAGCGCCACTGCTTCATCCTCGGTGGAGAACGTGACGATCGGAGCCACGGGGCCGAAGATTTCCTCCTGCAGGATCCGTGCGTCCGGCGCCACGTTCTTGAGGACCGTCGGCTGGTAGAAGTAGCCGGGTCCGTCCACCGGTGCCCCGCCCACTAGGGCCGAGGCACCGCCGTCGACCGCGTCCGAAACCAGCGCATGAACCTTGTCGCGGCTCTTTGCGTCGATCAGCGGACCGATCTTGGACTCGTCCTCGGTGCCGCGCGCAGTGGTCATGGCACCGACCTTCGCGGCGAATTTCTCTGCGAATTCATCGGCCACCGATTCATGCACGATGAAGCGGTTTGCGGCGGTGCAGGCCTCGCCCATGTTCCGCAGCTTGGCGAGCATCGCGCCGGTTACTGCCTTGTCGACGTCGGCGTCCTCGAAGACCACGAACGGAGCGTTGCCGCCCAGCTCCATCGAGGTGCGCAGCACCCGGTCCGCGGCGTCGCGGATCAGGCCCTGTCCCACGGGGGTGGAGCCGGTGAAGGAGACCTTGCGCAGGCGCTCGTCCTTCATGATGGGTCCGGTGACGTCGCCGGCGGCGGTGGTGGACACAATGTTCAGGACCCCGGCGGGCAGGCCGGCCTCAATCAGGACGGCGGCGAAAAGCTGCGAGGTCAGCGGGGTGAGCTTGGCCGGCTTGAGGACCATGGTGCAACCTGCGGCGACGGCGGGGGCGATCTTGCGCGTGGCCATGGCGAGCGGGAAGTTCCACGGCGTGATCAGCAGGCACGGGCCGACCGGCTTTTTGTTGACCATCAGGCGGGACTTGCCGTCCGGGGACATGCCGTAGCGCCCGGAGATGCGGACCGCTTCCTCGGAGAACCAGCGCAGGAATTCGGCACCGTAAGTGACCTCGCCGCGGGCTTCGGCCAGCGGCTTGCCCATTTCCAGGGTCATCAGCAGTGCGAAGTCCTCTGCCCGCTCGGTCACCAGGTCAAAGGCACGGCGCAGGATTTCCCCGCGCTCCCGCGGTGCGGTCTTCGCCCAGGATTCCTGCGCCGCAGCGGCTGCGTCCATGGCCAGGGTGCCGTCTTCGGCGCTGGCATCGGCGATGCTCAGCAGCACCTTGCCGGTGGCGGGGTCTTCGACGTCGAAGGTCTTGCCGCCGGCGGCATCCCGCCACTCGCCGTTAATCAACAGTCCGGTGGGGACCTGGGCCAGCAGGGCGGCTTCGCGGTCAGCAGTAATACCCATGGGGGATGCCTCCAAATTTCGACGGTGGTTGCCCGGGCACGTCGCCCGTCATCTGAGATCACCGTAGGCGCGTGCCGCTCGGACTGTAAAGAAAGAAGTGCACCACGCCAGGCGCTCCGGACTGTGCAGATGGCCAACGAAGGTGTGATGCGGGGCCCGACGTCAGCGCCGGCGGTCTCCCGCCAGTCAGGTCAGCCGCGGGCAGCCAGGACGGCCGAGTACAGTTCCCGCTTGCTGATCCGGGCGTCCTCCGCCACGGTGGCAACGGCGTCCTTGAGCCGCGCGCCCTGGCTGATCAGCCCGTTCACGGCCGCCACATGATCCTCGGGCAGCTCAGGCGCCGCTTCGCCCGCCCCGGACACGACGACGGCGATCTCGCCGCGGATCTCGGACGTCTCGGCCCATTCGAGCAGTTCGCGCAGCGGACCCCGCAGCACCTGCTCGTGCAGCTTGGTCAGTTCGCGGGCGACGGCGGCACGGCGGTCGCCGCCGAAGGCCGCGTCCAACGCGCGGAGCATCGGTTCCAGCCGGTGCGGGGCTTCAAAGAACACCATGGTGCGCTGCTCTCCGGCCAGATCCGCCAGGCGGGCGCTGCGCTCACCGGCCTTCCGGGGCAGGAAACCCTCAAAGCAGAACCGGTCGGTGGGCAGCCCGGACAGCGCCAGGGCGGTCAGGACAGCGGACGGGCCGGGAGCCGCGGTGACGGTCAGGCCTTCCTTCGCGGCGGCCTCCACGAGACGGAAGCCCGGATCGGACACGGCGGGCATGCCGGCGTCGGTCACCATCAGCAGGGTGGCACCGCCGCGTACCATTTCCAGCAGGTCGGCGGTGCGGGTTGCTTCGTTGTGCTCGTGGTAGCTGATGATCCGCCCGGTGGTGGTGATCTTCAGGGCGGACACGAGCCGGTGGAGCCGGCGGGTATCTTCGGCGGCGATCACGTCGGCCGTCTCCAGCAGTCCGATCAACCGGGTGGTGGCGTCCCCCATATTGCCGATGGGAGTCGCGGCCAGCACAATCTGTCCGGCGGCGGCACCCGCGGGGCTCCCCGCCGCGCTGCCGGCAGCGGCGCTCTTCCCGCCGTCGTTCTGCGTGTTCTTGGTGGTGCCTGGCCCGGTGGTCTGCTTGCTGGAATTCACCATCTAACCCTACGCGAGTTGGCGGCGGGGAACGCCCGGCGGCCGCTATAGAGTGGAGCGCGTGAGCCTGACCGTGAGTGAGACCCCCGTACCTCGAGCAGCACCGCTCGTTTCCGATCCGGGGGCCGCCTTCAGCTTCAGTGCGCTGCGGAACCGCCTGCTGGGCTGGGCGCCGGGCACCACGTTCAGCCTGGGGCTCTGGGGCTGGCTCCTGCCGCTGGCAGCCGCCGTCATTGGCGGCGTGCTGCGCTTCGTCCGGCTGGGACAACCGCCGTCGCTGGTCTTCGACGAGACCTACTACGTCAAGGACGCCTACTCCTATCTCGTCTCCGGCTATGAGCGTGAGTGGCCTCAGGACGCCAACACCTTGTTCAACGCCGGCACCCCCGACATCCTGCTCTCCACTCCCGAATACGTGGTGCATCCGCCGGTCGGGAAGTGGATGATCGCGGCCGGCATGGCGCTCTTCGGCAGCGACAACAGCTTCGGCTGGCGTTTCGGCGCCGCGGTTGCCGGCACCCTGACCGTCCTGATGGTGGGCCTCATCGCCGTTCGGCTGTTCCGCTCGCCGCTTCTGGGCGGCGTTGCCGCCCTGCTGTTGGCCGTCGACGGTCATCACCTGGTGCATTCACGCACCTCGCTGCTGGACGTGTTCCTGACCTTCTGGGTTGTTGCCGCGTTCGGCGCCCTGCTGCTGGACCGCGACGACGGACGACGGCGGCTGGCCCGCAAGCTCTCCGGTTCAGCCCGCGGCGGGTCGCCGCCGGCAGATGTGCTGAGATACGGCCCGTGGCTGCTCTGGCGTCCCTGGCGTCTGGCGGCGGGCATCTGCCTGGGCCTGGCGGTGGGAACGAAGTGGTCGGCGCTGGCGTTTGTCGCGGTTTTCGGCCTGATGACCGTGCTGTGGGATGTCGGTGCCCGCCGGGTGGCCGGGATCCGTGCCTGGCCTGCCGCCGGTCTGCTCAAGGACGGAGTGCCGGCGTTCTTCACGATCATTCCCGTCGCGGCGCTCACCTATCTGGCGTCGTGGACAGGCTGGCTGCGGTCCGCCGACGCGTACGGCCGGAACTGGGCGCAGGACAATCCGTCGCAGGCCTGGGGCTGGCTGCCGGATTCGCTGCGTTCCCTGGCGGAATACCACCGCAGCGCGTATGCCTTCCACAACGGGCTCAGCTCCGAACACACCTATGAGTCCAGCGCCTGGACCTGGCTCTTCATGGGCCGCCCGACGTCGTTCTTTTATGAATCCTCGACCCTCGGCGTCGACGGGTGCCCCGTTGATGCCTGCTCCTCCGCGGTCTCCGTGGTGGGCAATCCGCTGATCTGGTGGGCGGCCGCCTTTTCCCTGCTGGTTCTCCTGTTCGCCTGGATCGGCCGCCGCGACTGGCGCGCCGGAGCCATCCTCGCCGGCGTCGCCGCAGGCTATCTTCCGTGGTTCGCCTATCCGGAACGCACCACGTTCTTCTTCTACGCCGTGTCTTTCGAGCCGTTCCTGATCCTCGCCCTGACCTGGGTGCTGGGCCTGGTCCTGGGCCGGGCAACCGACCCGATCACCCGCCGGCGCCTGGGTGCGGCCGCCGTCGCACTCTTCCTTTTGGCCGCCGTCCTGATGACCGCGTTTTTCCTTCCGGTCTGGACGGCCGAAACTATCCCGTATTCTGACTGGCGGCGGCGCATGTGGATGCCCAGCTGGATTTAGTCTCACCACCCATGTGCGCAGGCACCAAAAGAAAGGCCCCCAGTGCGCGAATCTGCCACTGATCTGCTGGTCCATCTTGCTCCGGAGTCAAACATCACCGACATCCTGGTGGGGCTGCACGCCCGGACTCCCGACCATCCCCTGTTCTCGCTGAAGAGCGACGGCGGATGGAAGGACGTGACGGCCAATGACTTCCTGACCTCCGTCAGCGAGCTGGCCAAGGGCCTGATCGGCCTCGGTGTCCGCCCCGGCGACAGCGTGGCCGTCATGTCCAAGACCTGTTACGAGTGGACCCTGGTGGATCTGGCCGTGTGGTTCGCCGGCGCGGTCACGGTCCCCATTTATGAAACCTCCTCCCCCTCGCAGGTGGAGTGGATCCTCCAGGATTCCGGCGCATCCCACGTGTTTGTCGAAGACGCCCGCAAAGCCGCGGTTGTCTCGGCTGCCGCCGCGGCCGGTGAGGTCGGTGAGGTTGAGGTTCAGATCTGGCTGATGAACGACGACGCCGCCGCGGGTGCGTTCCGCGAGCTGATCGCTGCGGGTTCCGGCGTTGACGACGACCGGCTGGAAGCGGCCCGGACCGCGGCCGGGCTGGAATCGGTGGCGTCCATGGTCTACACCTCCGGCACCACCGGCCGCCCCAAGGGCTGCGAAATCACGCACGGCAACTTTGCCCTGTTCGGAGTGAACATCGTGGAGTTCCTGCCGGAAATGCTCAAGGAAAAGGGAGTCAGCACGCTCATGTTCCTGCCGCTGGCGCATGTGTTGGCCCGCGCCGTGCAGGTGGGGTGCCTGGCTGCAGGGGTCCGGGTTGGCCATTCCAGCAGCGCCGCTGACCTGATGGCCGACCTGAAGTCGTTCCAGCCCACCTTCCTGCTGGCCGTTCCCCGGATCTTCGAAAAGATCTACGCCGGGGCGCAGGCCTCCGCCGAGGCGGCCGGCAAGGGCAAGCTGTTCACCGCCGCCGCGGAGACCGCCGTCGCGTATTCCACCGCCGTCGACGCCGCTGCCCGCGGGAACAAGGGTCCGTCCGCGGCGCTGAAACTGCGGCACGCACTCTTCGACAAGATGCTGTACCCCAAAGTCCGCAACGCCTTCGGCGGCAAGCTGACCTACGCCATCAGCGGCGCCTCCGCGCTGAGCCCGCAGCTCACGCACTTCTTCCGCGGAGCGGGCGTGATGGTCCTGGAGGGCTACGGCTTGACCGAGACCACGGCCCCGGCCACCGTGAACACCGTCCCCCTGGCCCGGGTGGGTTCGGTGGGCATGCCGCTGCCCGGATCGGCCGTTCGGATTGCCGACGACGGCGAGGTGCTGATCAGCGGCGCCGGCGTCTTCAAGGGCTACCACAACAACCCCGCGGCGAACGCTGCCGCCTTCACCGGTGAGTGGTTCCACTCCGGGGACATGGGCGCCCTGGACGACGACGGATTCCTGACCATCACCGGCCGCAAAAAGGACATCCTGGTGACGGCCGGCGGCAAGAACATTGCCCCCGGGCCGCTGGAGGAGAAGATCCGGGAGCACCGGCTGGTGTCGCAGGCGATTGTCGTCGGCGAGGGACGTCCGTTTGTGACCGCGCTGCTGACCCTGGACGACGAAACCCTCGCGGGGTGGGCGCGGGAGAACGGCTCGTCGGTGACCTCCAAGACGGCGGCTGATGATCCGCGGGTCCGCGCGTCGCTGCAGGAGGCCGTGGACGCGGCGAACGCCACGGTGTCCCAGGCCGAGCAGATCCGCAAGTTCACCGTGCTGCCGCAGGACTTCTCGCTGGAGTCCGGGCACCTGACGGCAACACTGAAGCTGCGCCGCAACGCCGTGATCGCCGACTACTCCGCCGAGGTGGAAAAGCTCTACACGAAGTAGCGCTCCGCGGAGCTCCCCAGCAAACAAAAAACTGCACGTCTCCGGCGGCCGGAGACGTGCAGTTTTCTGTTGGGTCAACGGTGGTGGACCGCTGGATCAGACCGCTAAGTTAGACCGCTTCCAGCGAGTCGAGGTAGCGGCGGCGGGCCGCTTCCTGCTTGCTGCGCGCGCGTTCCCGCCGGGCCTTGGTGGGCCAGGCGGAGACCAGCACGACAATGCAGGTCAGAAGCACCAGACCGGCAATGCCGATGCCGGCATCCATCCAGAACTGGGCCGGGAAGAGCCGGATCAGGGTGTCATCCATCCGGAACGTCCAATTGCCGTTGGCGAAGAAGATGGAGTGCACCTGGGTGAAGAAGTTCTCCCACCCCAGAACCGCCGTGACGATCAACGCGCCAACGAGAACCAGGGTCAAGACCGCCCCGGAGAAGAGCGCCCGCCGGATTCCGCCGGGCCGGCGCTTGGCCAGATACACACAGGCAAGCACGCTCAGCACGGCCATCACCAGTGCTGAGACAAACGCGACGGTCAGGACCGTCTTCACATCCGCCATGTGGCTGACTTCGCTGTCCAGGTACAGCGGCTCGCCGCCGGCCGTGACCAGGTCGCCGAGGTAGCGGGCACCGGAGAAGTTCAGCAGGTAATCCACGGCGTATGAGCCGTAGGTCATCCGGTCATCGGTGGAGAAGCCGTAGCCGTCCGCCGGGAACCCCGGCCGGTGGTATTCGATCCAGAGGAACAGGGGTGTCGCAACCGCCCGGATGGCCGCGGCAAGCAGCATCACCGGGAAGAACACCGCGATCATTACCTGCAGGATGCGGGCCAGGACGGGCTTGGGTGAGCCCGCCCGCTCACGCTCCTCGGCCCGGCGTCGGGCTTCCTCGGCCGAGATCTCGTAGTCGTCGGTCAGTTCTGCCTCCGGTTCGACAACCTCGGACTCTTCCGCTCCGGAGTCGTTGGCCGCGGATCCTTCCGGAGCCGACGCGGTGGCCGTGCTGATCTGCATGGTCCGGGGAGCGGCATCCGTGGAAACGGCGCCCAACCCTGCGGCACCGGCACCGGCACCCGCGGCAGCCGCCGGAGTTTCTGCGGGCGTCTTCCCGGCAGCAGTCGCAGCTTCTTCGGTGCCGGAGCCATGGGCAGCATGGCTGCCGGACGGAATCACGGCGTTGATGTCCCCGGCCTCCCGCTGTTCTTCCTCCGAGAGGTCAGCGTATCCGTTGAGGTTGGGCATCGTGCTGGCATGGCGCATCGGCAAGCTGCTGCGCTGGGCAAGGGAGGGATGACCTCCCGGCACGACGTCGGCATCGTCACCTGCCGTGCCGTTGCGCGGCCCGGTTACGGCCACCGCTCCGGCAGCTTCAGGCGGTGTTCCTGCGGCGTCGGCAAAGGCCGCGTCCCAGTCGTCGTGGTCGAGGCCGTCGTCGTCGGCGACGTCAGTTGCGGTCGTCGTGCCGTCGTCGTCGACGTCAGTTGCGGTCGTCGTGCCGTCGTCGTCGACGTCAGTTGCGGTCGTCGTCGCGTCGGCGGCTGCGCCGTTGCCGGCGTTCGATCCGTCGGCGGGCGATCCGGTGTTCGGTGCCGCTGATTCTGCTCCCGCAGCCTCGGTTCCCACCGCGTGCTCACCGCTGACGATGGTTTCGCTGGCGTCGCTGAGGCCGTCGTCGCTCTGGGCGCCCTGTTCGGGCCGGTCCTGCTCAGTATCGGCGGAGCCTCCGGGCGTCGGTTTTTGCTGGGGGGTATCGTCCTGGCTTGCCACTACTTCCTCTTTCACTTCCCTGGCCTGTGCGTCATGGCCTGTTTTTGCGGATTCCGGTGGGCTTTCGGGCTCCATCCTCCTTCGACCCTACCGGGAGAGCGCATCAGGTATCGTGCCGCCACCCCGCATCACCGCAGAGTGCATCGGACCGTTACCCTTTCGTCTCCGGAGGTCGACCGGACGCCGGTCCGCGCACCGCCCCCGGAAACGTCAAGCGGTCCGCAACACTTCCCCGCTGTCCCGCCGCGACAGGTCCCCGCGGTGCCCGGCGCGGTAGGCCCGGCCGCCCAGGATCAGGGTGTAGGCCCAGTACGCCCCGAAGAGGGCAACCCCAATGGCCATCCGCAGCCAGACGGGCAGCGGGGAGGCGGTCACGAACCCTTCCACCAGCCCCGACAGGAACAGCACGATCACCAGTCCCAGGGCCACGGTGAACAGCGAACGTCCCTCAGCGGCGACGGACGCGGCACGGGTCCGCCGGCCAGGCGACACCCAGGCCCAAAAAATCCTCAATCCGGCCGCCACGGCAATGAACACCGCGGTCAGCTCCATGAGGCCGTGCGGCAGGATGTAGGTGAAAAAGGTGTCCAACTCTCCGTAGGCAGCCATGGTGCCGCCGGCCATTCCCACGCCCATGGCGTTTTGGTACAGGACAAACGGCCCCCAGATTCCGGTAATGCCGAAGGCGACGGCCTGCAGCGCGATCCAGGCGTTGTTGGTCCACACCATTCCCGCGAAGGAAGCGGCCGGGTTTTCCGAGTAGTAGGAGACGAAGTCCTGTTCCACGTACTGCCGGATCTGGCTGTCCGAGCCCAGCGAGGCGGAGATGACTGCGGGGTTGGACGCCGTCCACGCACCGAAAAGCCAGGCCGTGAGGATGAACGCCGCCCCCACGGCGAGCGTGAGCCAGCGGACCCGGTAAAAGCCGGCCGGGAGCGCAAAGACGAAGAACGACACCAAATCCTCGAGGAAGTTCGAGCGGGCACCGGTGAACCGGGTCCGCGCCCGGGACAGCCGCATGGACAGGGCCGCGGACAGCGCGCCCTCCGGCGCCACCGACCGAACCATCGACAAATGGGCCGAGGTGCGCTGGTACAGGCGCAGCAGTTCATCGGCTTCCTCGCCGCTGAGCCGGCGGCGCGCCGCAAGGTCGTCCAGACGGCGCCAGTCCGGAGCGTGCACCGCGCTAAAGGCATCCATATCCACGGTTACACCCTAATCCACGGTTCCGCCCCAACGCTGGGTACAGTGGAGTTCCAATCACGAACTGCCGCCGGGAGGACAACGCGTGAGTTCCATCGTCACCGGCGAGGCAGTTGTCCTGGAGCTGCGCCCGGCGTCCTTCGCGGCGCGGGCCCTCAGCTCGATCATCGACGTTTTTGCCCAGCTCATCGTGCTCTTCGGAGTGCTGCTGCTGTTCGGGCAGACACTGGGCGAGTCCGTCGATCCCGCTCTCGGACGGACCCTCATCTTGACCATCGTGGTGCTGGTCATGGTGGGGGCTCCGGTTGCCGTCGAGACGCTGACCCGCGGCAAGTCGCTGGGGCGCCTCGCCATGGGGCTGCGGATAGTGCGCGACGACGGCGGAGCCGTTCGCTTCCGCCACTGCCTCATCCGGGGCATGACTGCGGTCCTCGAAATTTACCTGACCGCCGGCTCCCTGGCCTTCATCGTGGCTCTGTTCAATGAAAAGTCCAAGCGCGTCGGCGACATCATGGCCGGAACCTATGCCCTGCGGGAACGGGTCTCCGCTCCCCCGCCCGCGCAGGTCCTGATGCCGCCGTCGCTCCGCGCCTGGGCCGGACTTGCCGACATCGGACGGCTTCCGGATGCGCTGTCCCGACGGGTGTCACGCTTCCTGACGCAGAGCAGCCGGCTCTCGCCGCAGTCGCGCGCCACTCTTGCCGCCGATCTGGCAGCGGAGGTCTCGGCCTTCGTGTCGCCGCAGCCCCCGCCGGGGACGTTCGCCGAAGACTATCTCAGCGCCGTCATGGCCGAGCGCCGGAACCGCAGCTATGTGTCGATGACCCGGCAGCGCGAGCGCACTGAGCACATCGGCCAACGACTGCACCGGCTCCCGTTCGACCGGTAGCTCCATCCAGCTGCAGCGGAGCTCGATCCTGCTACTGCTTGGGCTGGCTGATCCACTCCGCCCACGGCAGGTTCCAGTCCCCGAAGCCGTCATAGACGTACATCGGCCCGTAGCCGGTGTTCAGCACCTGGACGACGTCGCCGGCGTCGAAGTTGTCGTACATGTATTTGGCGCCCTCGGGGCTCATCCCGATGCACCCGTGGGACACGTTGGACTTGCCCAGCACCGGCTGCGCGGACGGCAGCGCTTCGTGGATGAACGCGCCGCCGTTGGAGATCCGGGACGCGTTCTTGGCGGTTACCGGTTCGTAGTAGGCCTCGTCTCCCGGCTTCAGTCCCAGGGATTCCGCCTTGAACGGGATGGTTTCATGCTGGTCCATGATCACGTGGTAACCGATCGTGGAGGGCCAGTCCTCGGTGCCCAGCGTGACGGGGAAGGTGCGGGTCAGCACCCCGTCGATGTACACCCGCATCATTTTGTCCGCATTGTCGACCACGGCCAGCCGCGTGTTGTGGGTGGTGAAGCTCGCGGTTTCGTTGAAGTTGCCGATCATGCCGTTGCCGAAGTCCACGCCGAAAAGCTGCATGTCCACGGTGACGCTGCTGTTCGGCGCCCAGAAGGTCTCGGGCCGGTAGCGGACCTTGGTGTCGCTGATCCAGTAGAAGGCGCCCACCTGGCCTGATGTGGACGTGACGGTGATGGCTGCTTCGACGGCGGGCTTGTTCAGCACCGGCTCGCTGAAGCTCAGTTCGATCGGCTGTCCGGTGCCCACCGTGGACCCGGACGCCGGATACATGACGGCGTTGGCCTCGTTGGCGGTGGCCACGGTGGTGAACTGCCGGGTTTTGGTGCTGGTCTCGCCGTTGGCGTCAGCCAGCGTGTAGGTCAGCTTGTACGGCGTGTTGAACGCCAGCTTGCCGGTGGCCGTCCACACGGTGCCGCCCGCGCTGAGCTCGCCGGGAACCGGTTCGCCGCCGGCGCTCGGCGCCAGCTTGGCGGATTCAATGGTTCCCTTCTGCACGGTGATAACAGGAGCGGCCGCGGGGTTCACCTCGACGGCGTCCGCCTCCGGGGTGACAACGGCAACGGGCTCGGGTGCCGGAGGCCGGCTGGGAGTGGCCGACGGCGACGATGACGGTGACGACGCAGTGAATGACGGGAGTCCAAAGTCCTCACCGGCCCAGGAGGAGGCGGTGACCACAGCAGCGCCGCCGCCCAACACAACGACTCCGGCCACGACGGACCCAACAATCCAGCCCTTGCGCCTCTTTGTACCCTTTGCCATAACTGGTAACCAATACTTCCCGGTGCTCTCGACAGATGCGGAGCAACCATGCTCCCCCTGCGACATTTTACGTCATGCCCGGACAGCGGTGACCCCTGATGCGGCCGCGCTGCGGCCGATTCGCCGTCACGGGCAAGGACCCGGGACGGTGCGCCGCTCAGCGCACCGTCCCGGAGTTTTCTCCCGGACTAGTAGCGGTAGTGCTCGGGTTTAAAGGGACCGGCCACGTCCACGCCCAGGTACTCGGCCTGGCTCTTGGTCAGTTCGGTGAGTTCGACGCCGAGAGCATCCAGGTGCAGGCGGGCCACCTTTTCGTCCAGGACCTTGGGCAGCACGTACACCTGGTTGGCGTATCCGCCCTCATCCACTGATTTGCCGTGCTTGGTGAACAGCTCAATCTGCGCGATGGTCTGGTTCGCAAAGGAGTTGGACATGACAAACGAGGGGTGCCCTGTGGCGTTGCCCAGGTTCAGCAGGCGGCCTTCGGAGAGCACGATGATGCTGCGCTGGCTGTCAGTGCCCTCATCGAAGATCCACTCGTGCACCTGCGGTTTGATCTCGACCTTCCGGATGCCGGGGATCTTCGCGAGGCCTGCCATGTCAATCTCGTTGTCGAAGTGGCCCACATTGCCCACGATCGCCTGGTGCTTCATCCGGGCCATGTGTTCGGCCATGATGATGTCCTTGTTGCCGGTGGTGGTGATGAACATGTCGCCGGCGGCGAGCACCGATTCCAGCTTGGCCACCTGGTAGCCGTCCATGGCTGCCTGCAGTGCGCAGATGGGATCGATTTCAGTGACGATCACGCGGGCGCCCTGGCCGCGCAGCGCTTCGGCCGCACCCTTGCCGACGTCGCCGTAGCCGCAGACCACCGCCACTTTTCCGCCGATCAGCGTGTCCGTGGCGCGGTTCAGGCCGTCCGGCAGGGAATGCCGGATGCCGTACTTGTTGTCGAACTTGGACTTGGTCACCGAGTCATTGACGTTGATCGCCGGGAAGAGCAGCTGACCGTCGGCCGCGAGCTGGTAGAGCCGCAGCACCCCGGTGGTGGTCTCTTCGGTGACGCCGCGGATGCCCTTGGCGATTTCGGTCCATTTCCCCGGGTTCTCGGCCAGGGAACGGCGCAGGACGTCCAGGACAATTGTGTATTCATGGGAGTAGCCCGGGTCGCCCTCCGCGGGGCTCTCCGGCACGGCGCCTGCGGCCTCGAACTTCACTCCGTCATGCAGCAGCATGGTGGCGTCGCCGCCGTCGTCCAGGATCATGTTCGGTCCGCCGGAGCCCTCGGGCCAGGTGAGGATCTGCTGGGCGGTCCACCAGTATTCCTCGAGCGTCTCGTTCTTCCACGCAAACACCGGCACGCCCGCCGGCGCCTCGGGGGTTCCGTTGCCGACGACGACGGCGGCCGCCGCCTCGTCCTGGGTGGAGAAGATGTTGCAGGAGGCCCAGCGGACCTCGGCACCCAGCGCGGTGAGGGTCTCGATCAGCACGGCGGTCTGCACCGTCATGTGCAGGGATCCGGCGATCCGGGCGCCCTGCAGCGGCTGGCTGGGGCCGTACTCCCGGCGCAGGGCCATCAGACCGGGCATCTCGTGTTCGGCCAGGCGGATCTGGTGGCGTCCGGCTTCGGCCAGGGAGAGGTCGGCTACTTTGAAATCAAAACTCACGCGGATCCTTAGTTAGAGGTCGGAAGAATCAGTTCGAGGTGTCGGAAGAATCAGTTCGGGTCGGAAGAATCAGTCCGAGGTGGCGGGCGAATCGGACGCCGTGGCAACCGAGGGCGCCAGCAAAACCGGAATGCCCTCCTCCAAGACGTAGCGGACGCGGTGGCCGGCGGCGTCGGGGGCGGTCGAGACCAGTCCGCCGTTGTCTTCTTCGAGCGGGGAACCGGTCACGGGGCAGCGCAGGACCGCCATCAGGTCGGCAGTGAGTTTAGCCATGGATTACAGCACTTCCTTGGAGACGTCGATGCCGTGCTCGATATACGCGGCGCAGGCCCTCAGACTATCCCTTTCGGTTACCGACTTCGCGGTGTTCAGACCTCGTCGCGGAGCAAGCGCAGATGGGAACGCCGGGCACCGGGGTTCTCCGCCGGGGGTTCCAGTGCGTTCTTGCCGGCGCGTTTGGGTGCCTCGGCGTCAGGCGCCTCGGCCGCTTCCCGCACGGCATCCACGAGTGCTGAGAGATCATCGCGGCCCGGAGTGCGGGGCTGGCCGGAAAGATTCAGGCGGACCACTTCCCACCCCAGCGGAGCAGTCAGCCGGGCGGCGTGTTCTTTGCACAAATCGTAACAATGGGGTTCGGCGTACGTGGCCAGCGGTCCCAGCACCGCAGTGGAATCCGCATAAACGTACGTCAGGGTGGCTACAGCCGCCTGTCGGCACGCTGATCTTGAGCACTGTCTTAAGGAATCCACGGAGGACCACTTTACCCGCCGCAGGCCCAGGCGGCGGCAGGCTCGCCGAACGTCCGGCAGCAAAAACAGTGCCCGCGGAGCCGCTTCTGCGGCTACAGTTCTTATATGTCCACCGGACCAACTCTTAGGGTGCATCTTGGCCCCGGCGACGAGCCGGCGCCGGCCACGCCGGAGACCGACCCCGCCAAGGGCCCTGCCGAGGCCGAACCGGTCGAGGCCGAACCGGCCTGGCCCGGGCCGCCGAGGCCGTTTCGCAGCCGCCGCCGCAACCGGCACGGCCGCGGCCTGCGCGGGGAACTCATACCGGCCCATTTGGCCGGGTCGCGCACCCGATCGGAACGCTTTGATGCCTGGGTCCTGGAATCCGCGCAGCGCCTGGAACGGCTGTGGGGCGAAAGCATCCAGACCTACCAGTTCGTCGTCCAGGACATACCTCCCGGGCTCGAGGAACTGGCCGCATCGGGCGGGCATCTTCCCTTCGGCACCGGCACTCCCGCGTCGGGTCCCCGGCCCGCGGTGATTACTGTGTACCGCCATCCGGTGGAGTCCGCGGCGCGCGGCCTGGTGCCCGTCAGCGAACTGATTCACGACGTCGTAGTGGAACAGCTGGCCACCCTGATGGGGATGGATCCCGAGACCGTCGATCCCACCTACGGACGGTTCCGCCCGCTGTGATCAGGCCGCCGGCAGGCAGCCCCGGTCAGTAGCCCAGTCCGACCGGAACGCTCAGCCCGCCGATGTTTCCCTTCGGCAGCGGCAGCACGGAGACGCCGGGTCCCTCAGCTGTGGTGAGGACCTGGGCGCCGTAGACCGCGTCCCCGGTGGTGCTGATCAGCACGGCGGCGAGGTTGGACCCCACCTCGGCCGCCGGCAGGCTGACCGTGGTTCCCCCGGCGACGGTGACGACCCGGTCCTCCTTGAGGCCGCCGTCGGCTCCGACTCCGGTCAGGCGCACTTCAGCGGCACCGGCCGGAGCGGCAAAGGTGAGCACAGAACTGCTGTGAGGCGGCATGACCGCAAGGTGCTCGCTGCCCAGCCGCTCCCCGGACGGTGCGACGGCGATGTCGACAGGCGCGTTGGGCTCTCCCCCGCGGCTGGAGGACACGCCGGCCACCACGGCCACATCGGCGGTGACCTCCACCGTGTAGGTTCCTTCGGCCAGGGCGTCCAGGGGCAGCTGGCCGACGCTGCCGGCGGCAACGGTGAACACGCCGCCGCCGGGGATTGGCAGCTCGCCGCGGGGGCCGAGCACCTTCACCGAGACCACGGCGTTCGTGCTGCCGGGAACGGCCACCTGCACGGCGGGCGTCACGAAGTCGTAGCCGCGCTGAGCGGCCACTTTCTTGGTGGCAGCCGGCTTCTGGACCCGGACACCGGTGATCACCTGCTGCGGCGAGGCAGCCGCGGCCGGCTGAATCAGCTCCACGCCGCCCGGCGTCAGGCCGCGCAGGATGCTCTGCTGCACCAGGGCGGTGACCGGCCCGCCGGAACTGCGCACCCGCACGGCCACAGCCGGTTCGTTTGCCGCCAGACCCGCCAGGACGATGGATTTCGTGGCGCCCGGCGGAATCAGGATTCCCCGAGTGCCTGTCCCCTCGGCGCGTCCCTTCGCGCCGTAAACGTCCAGGTCAACGGTGGCGGCGCTCTCCGAAGGATTCGTCAGCCGCAGCACGGCAGTCGCCCCCACCGTGGTGCGCGCGCCGGTGATCCACATGTCGTTGCCCGGCGCCTGGCAGTTTGCCGCGGCGAGACCGGCGAGGTCTCCGTCCGCAGCGGTGAAGCTGACCACGGCATTGGCCGTGGCCTGCAGGGTGCCCGTCGGCTCGGCGCTCAGCACCGACACCTCGGAGACATCGAGGCTGCTGACGATGCCGGCGCTGCGCACCCCGGCCAGGGGCGCGGCGGCATCCGGAGCGTCGTCGGCGATGGTCTTCAGGTCGGTGCCGTCAGCGCGCAGCAGGGAGGACACGGGCACCGGGTTGCCCGGTCCGCTGAGCACCGCGGCGCTGAGCGAGGTCCGGGCGGACGCCGACACGGGGCTGAACTCCGGATCGGTTCCGGCCACGTCGCCGGACAGTAGCCGCAGGGGCTCCGGGCAGACGGCGGTCAGCGGTCCGGCCGGCACTTCGGCCGCGGCAACATCAACGCTCCGGCCGGCCTTTCCGGAGTCCGCGACCACTGAACCGGCCACCACGGCAGAGGCTGCGGCAAGGACCAGAAGGCCGGCAGCCGCCGACGCGGCCCGCTGCCGCCGCCGCTGGCGTCGGGACCGGGTTTCCGCCCGGCCGGCCTCCGGCTCGCTCTGCTGCGCAGCCGTTGCGTCGTGCGCAGCCGTTTCACCGTCCGTGGCCGCGGCGCCGGCAGGGGCCTGCTGCCCGCTGGCCTTTTTGCCGGAGTTCTTACGGCTCATCAGCGCATTCCTTCCGTCGCGCCGGATACTCCGGAGGCGCTGACTCTGTCGTTCTGCTTTGGCCGGGTGCGTCCCGGGGCCGGTCCGTCGTCGGAGGCCGGCGATGCCGCACCCGTGCCGCCGGCCGCCGTCGCCGGCTCCCGGGCGGCAGCTGAACTGCCGGCGGTTTCCCCGTCGGGGAGGGCGTTGTCCGGCTCGCTGCGGCGCGGACCCTGCCGGCCCGGCAGCCGGACCGGGCCGGTGCGGGACCGTGTCGGCAGTGCCAGCAGCACGGTCAGGGCGATGATGAGCACCTGCAGGGCGCCGGTCCAGGGTTCCCAGACGGTGGTGTAGCCGAGTTCCAGCTCTCCGCCCTCGGCGGGCAGTTCGAAGGCCTGAGCCCAACCGTCGGTTGTCGCGGGCAGCTCTGCACCGTTCAGCCTCGCCTGCCATCCGGGGTTGGCGCGTTCGGCGAGCACCAGTTGCCGGCCTTCGCCGCCGGCCGGGATGGAGGTCCGGACGCTGGTGCGCTCGGACGGAACGACTGTTTCCACGGCGCCGTCGGCGGCCAGGATGCGGACCCTTCCGGTCTGCTCCGAGAGGACTTCGGTGCCCTGCTCGTCGAGCTGCCCGACAACCCGCCACAGCCAGCCGGAGCCGGTCTGCCCCACGGGGGCCAACCCGGGAACCGAGTCCATCCTGCCGGCCAGGAGTTCCGCCGAGGTGTCGGACTGCTGCAGGACAACGTAGCCGACCCCGAGACGGGACAGTTCCCCGCGCGGATCCACGCCGGTTCCGGCTGTGATGACGGCGACGGCGCGGCGCAGGTCGGCGGCGGCGTCGTCGTCGTCGGCAAGCTGCTCGGCGTTGACCGGTCCGGTAATCGACCGGGCGGCGTAAATGGCCGACAGTCCGTCCAGGGTGGTGCCGCCGTTGCCCATCAAGGCAGCCGTGACGTCGTCGTTGGCGTCGGTGCGCAGCAGCAGGGTCCGGGTGCGCTCTGCGCTGCTGCCCTTGTCCGCAGCGGTGGCGGGCAGCGTGCGTTCCGCCGCCGGTGCCACCAGGGAGGCGGCGCCGTGCACGCCGTTCGTTCCGTCGCCAGCGGCAGTGCCGGTGGCCAGCGGAACACTCCACAGGGCCAGGCTCGCCGCCGGGCCCAGCGCCAGCAGGACCCCCAGCAGCACGGCGATCGGGCGACCGGACCGGCGGGTGCGTCCCGGGCTGCCGGTGCGTCCGGGCCGTGCCGGCGTTCGAGGCCGCGTCAACAGGGCATCGCAGGCCAGCAGTGCGGCGCACAGCTGCAGGAACACCGCTGCCGACACCAACGGTGCCGGGAAGGGCGTCACGAGGGCGTCAGGAGCGGCTCCGGTCGCGACGAAGGCCGAGAACCAGCTCACAAGAAGTGCCAGAATGCTCAGGATCCAGGCCAGCCGGGCAGGCGCGGCTCGGGCGCCAAGGAACAGGGCGGCAGCGGAAAGCGCCACGACGGGAGCGCCGATGATGAGCGCCAGCACCAGGGGCCAGGGCCCGGCGGGCAGGAATCCTGCCAGCGGCAGGCTTCCGGTGACGTCGAAGGCCGTGGGAAAGCCCAGAAGCTGCTGCCACAGCGCAGCGGGATCGAAGGCCAGGGGCACCCCGGGGTCCGCGGCCAGGGCACGCGGCCGGTTCAGCGTGGAGAGCACCACCGGGAGCAGCATCGCTGCGGCCGGCAGCAGTGACCACCACAGCGTCCGCGCCCGGCGGCGCAACCGCAGGGACAGCAGCAGGACGGCCGCTGCGGCCAGCACAAACAGCGTGGGCGCAGCGGCCGTGAGAACTGCCAGCAGCAAGCCCGCGGCGGCAGCCGCAGCCCAGCTGGGCGCACCGTCGGTGCGCGGTGCCAGGCCGCGGGGTGCACCCGCACGGCTTCGTTCGGTCTCCGCCGGCAGCTCTGCCGGCCGCCCGCCGCCCACGGCGCGCAGCATGGCCAGGACGAACAGCGGCAGCAGGATGTGCGCGATCAGGGCGCCGAGCCGGCCCTCGCCCAGCGCGGCCTGCAGTGCCGGTGCGGCACCCCAGAACACGGCGGCCCAGAAACGCAGCCCGCGGTGCCGGGTCAGTGCGCCGGCGGCAAACCAGGCGCTGAGCCCGGCCAGCGGCATGGCCGTCAGCATCAGGGCGACAACGGCAGCGTTGGTATGACCGAGTCCGGCGGTACCGAGCAGCCACAGCACGTAATCGAACGGATCTCCGTGGCCGGGATAGCCGGAGCCCAGCTCGATCCACCAGCCCGAGGCGTTGGACCAGATCTCCCCCAGGCTGCCGGACACGGGCAGCAGCGCCCCGCCGGCCAGCGCCGGCGCACCGATAAAGCGGTGCAGGGCGATCAGCGACGCGGCGAGCAGCAGCAGCACGGCGGCGACGGCGCCGGCCCCCACCCAGGCCCGGGAGGGGGCGGCCAGGGAGGAAAAATCGTTGTTGGAATCGCCGCTGGGCTCGGAGGCGCCGGCATCCAGGCTGGCGCCCAGGAGCCCCGCACTGTCGGCGGCCGCGGCCGGCGTCGCAAGGCCGGATGCGTCGGCCGAAGCAGCTGCCGGTTCGGCTTCAAAAAGCGACCGGCGGTGTTCGCGGACTTCGCGCATGCCGGTGATCAGGGCATTGACCGCGCTGCGCGGACGGGTCCGGGTGGCAGCAGCGGCGCGGCGGGAACGGAAGAGGTCCACCGGCCGCAGCACGCCGCCGATGCTCGCGGTCAGCGACGCCAGCGCGTAGCCGGGATCCTTGGCGAGCATCCCCAGGAACAGCCGGCCAAAACCGCCCAGCACGGCGCCAACCATCAGGAACGGCAGCTGCCACAGCGGAGCATGCTTGAGGCGGAGGAAAATTTCGGCCCGGCGGAAGGCACGGGCGCTGGCGGCAGTGTTCGGCCTGCTGCCGGCATGGCGCACCTTCGCCGCCGGCACGACGACGACGCGGTGTCCGGCGAGCCGGTTGCGCCAGCACAGGTCCACGTCGTCGCCGGTGCCGGGCAGGGCGGGGTCAAAACCGCCCAGGGCTTCCCAGGCGTCCCGGCGCACGAGCATGCCGGCGGAGTTCACGGCGAAAATGTCGCTGCGGGCGTCGTACTGGCCCTGGTCCAGCTCGTCGGCGTCAATCAGGGTGACGCGTTCAGCCCACCGGCTGATCGACACGCCAACGTCCACGAGCAGCCGCTCGTTTTCCCACTCAACCTGCTTGGCGCCGGCAATGGTCACCGAGGGTGCCCGCTCGACGGCGAGGAGCAGCTCGTGCAGCGCCTGCGGGGCGGGGGCTGAGTCGTCGTGAAGCAGCCAGAGCCAGTCAACGATTCCGTCTGAGGGCTCGGTTGCGGGTTCAGCCAGCGCGTCCAGCTCGGCCAGACCTGCCCGGACGGCGGCGCCGAATCCGGTTTTCGGCGGTGCCGTGACGACGGGGCTCCCGGCGGGGAGGCCCTGCTGCAGCAGCGCGGCGGAGTTGTCGGTGGAGCCGGCGTCGACGCCGACGCAAAGGTCAGGGGGCCGGGTTTGTCCGGCCAGCGCGGTGAGTGTTTCCGGAAGGTACTGTGCGCCGTTGTGGGCAACGACAACGGCGCAAATGCGAACGTGCGAAGGAATTAGACTGCCTGCTTCCGGAGCCGGCGGCGTTCCCGCTCCGACAGCCCGCCCCAGATGCCGAACCGCTCATCATTGGCGAGGGCGTACTCCAGGCACTGTGAGCGCACGTTGCAGGCGGCGCAGACCTTCTTGGCATCGCGGGTGGAGCCGCCCTTTTCCGGAAAGAAGGCCTCGGGGTCGGTCTGGGCGCACAGGGCGTCGGCCTGCCAGCCGAGCTCGCCGTCGTCGTAGTCGTCGCTGAGCCCGGGCAGTCCGATCCACACGGGCCGGCTGTCCTTCTCGGCGGGAGCCGGGAACAGGGCGACGGGCGGATCGAGGAGCTCTTCTTCCACGGTGTCCGGGGCGAGGGCTTCGTGGGCGGCCAGGAAGGCAGTGGCCTGGTCTTCCAGTCCGGCGGCGTCCCGGCGGTAGCGCTCAGCGGCACCCGGGTCCGCGGGGTCCACGTACCAGTCCACGGGCACGCCCCGGGAGCCGTAGCTGGCGGATGCCTGCGCGGCAATGGACCGATCGTGCGTGTATTCTGCCTGCCCCATGGAAGACCTCCCGGTGTTATTGTCCCTGCAGCGGATCTTTGAGCCCTGCCAGGCACAATCAGCCTGCTTGGAATTCATCTTGGTGGTGGATTGCTGGAACAAATCCGATACCTAATTACACGCGTGTAATACGATGCCGTCAAGCTGTTTCGGCATCCTATAGAGTCGAGACCTCAGAAGCCGGGCACGCCACGCCCGGATTTCAGCCCGCTTCACCGGCGCGTCGCAGTTGCATCACCGGATTTATTTCTTCGGCCGGCGGCTGCCCGCCGGGCCGTCCGCGCTCTCGCCACCGACGGCCGCCTCCCGCTTTCACAGGAAAGAGACCCCGCATGTCCGCAAGGATCACCGTTCCCACCCTACTGTCCACCCTGCGCACCAAGCAGGCGACCTCCCCCGCGCTCATTTGGTACGGACCCGGATCGGAACGGATTGAGCTCTCCGGAAAGGTGCTGGACAACTGGGTCGCCAAGACATCGAACCTTTTGGTTGACGAGCTCGACGCCGAACCGGGGATCCGGATCCGTCTCGACCTTCCGGCGCACTGGAAAACCCTGGTCTGGGCGCTGGCTGCCTGGCAGACCGGCTGCACGGTCCTGGTCGGCGATGCTCCGGCAGACGGCATCTCGGCGCCGGACGTTACGGTGACCGCCTCACAGGCCGCCCTGGACACGGTTGAGGGAACCGTGGTGGCGGTGGCCCAGGGGGCGCTGGAACTTCGCTGGACGGGAGGGCTTCCCGCTGCCGCCGTCGACTACGCCGCCGAGGTCCGCAGCTATGCTGACACCTACGTGCCGGGCGACGAGGCGGAGGAGAGCTACACCGCGCTGCACAGCACGCTGGGGCAGGGCCTGACCCTCACCTACGCCCAGCTGGCGGAAGCGGCCGACGGCGGGCAGCAGCAGACGCTGCTGGTTCCGACCGCAGCGGAGCTGCCGGCCGTGCTGACGGCGGCGCTGCGCACCTGGGCCGCGGGCGGCACCGTGGTGCTCGCGTCAGATGAAGTGCAGGTCACGGAGCGGCTGCTGGCCGCCGAGAAAATTACTGCCCGGCTGGAGGCGTAGGCTCCGCTTCGAAACTGGACCGGCCGGCACCGGGGTTCGGCAGGCCGGCCTTCGGTTCCCGGGCGCGGCCCGGCTTGCGGGTGGTCTTTTCGTCCAGGAGATCGTAGTCGCCCTGGAAACCCGGCTCCTCGTCGAGCTCGGCGTTGAAGACCCAGAACCGGTAGGCAAAGAAGCGCAGGATGGTGGCCACGCCGATTCCCAGGATGCCGGCGAACCCGAGCATCTTGGCGTCGGTGATGCCCAGCGGATACTGGGCGACCCAGGTGAAACCGCTCGAGATGACGATGCCCACGCCGTTAATGATGAGGAACAGGATCAGTTCCCGCGTGACGTTGTTCTGGCGGCGGCGGCGGAAGGTCCAGAAGCGGTTGGCCACCCAGGAGAAGAGCGTGGCCGTCAGTGCGCTGATGATGCGGGCCTTGGTGGCGCTGCCTTCCAGGGGTCCGTGGAAGAGGATCCACCACAGTCCGTTGTCCACGATGAAGGCGAAAGCTCCAACGGTGCCGAACTTTGCGAGTTCCCGCCAGAACAGCGAGGCCAGCCCTCTAATGCGCGCAGACAGTGATGAAAACATGATCCTCCGAGGCCGTTGGTGCGCCGCCGGCCGGAATTGCCGAAGCTGGACACAGTACCCGCCGCTAGGAAACGCGGACGGTAAGGGCACAATATTACCCCCGGATCGTGGGAGTTACCTGAGCGCACAGCCCGGAGGCGTCTGCACAAAAGGGGTTTACGGTCTCTTTTCGGTAACCTGATCTTGTGAGCTTTCCTATAATTGGCGTCGTCGGCGGTGGCCAGCTGGCCCGAATGATGGCCCCGGCTGCAGTAGCCCTCGGTTTTGAACTTCGAGTCCTGGCCGAGGGACCCGACGTTTCCGCGGTGCCCGCCGTGGCCTCCGCAACGGTCGGTGACTACACCGACCTGGCAACCCTCTCCGCCTTCGCCCGCGGCGTCGACGTGCTGACCTTTGACCACGAACACGTTCCGGGCGAACATCTGCGGTCCCTCACCGGCGCCGGGGTCAACGTGCAGCCGACGCCCGACGCGCTGGTCCATGCCCAGGACAAACTCGTGATGCGTGCGGCAGTTGACCGCCTGGGCCTTCCCAATCCGCGCTGGGCCGCGGTCTCGGGGATCGACGACCTGGTGGACTTCGGCAAATCCGCGGGCTGGCCGGTGGTCCTCAAGACGCCGCGCGGAGGCTACGACGGCAAGGGCGTGCGGATCATCAACGACGCCGCGGAAGCCGCCGGCGCGGCGGACTGGTTTACCGGAGAACCGCTCCTGGCCGAAGAGAAGGTTCCCTTTTCCCGGGAACTCTCGGCATTGGTCGCCCGGACACCGGACGGCAGCGCGCTCCCCTGGCCCGTGGTCCACTCGATCCAGGTGGACGGCGTCTGCGACGAGGTCATTGCCCCGGCCCAGGAGCTGGACCCGGCCGTGGCATCGGCCGCGCAGGACGCCGCCCTGCGCATTGCAGCGGAACTGGGCGTCACCGGCGTCATGGCCGTGGAGCTCTTCGAAACGCCGGGACGCGGCGCCGGGTTCCTGATCAACGAACTGGCCATGCGGCCGCACAACTCCGGGCACTGGACCATGGACGGGTCGGTGACCGGCCAGTTTGAACAGCACCTGCGGGCCGTCCTGGGCCTTCCGCTGGGTGCCACCGATGTCCTGGGCGGCGTCGTCGTCATGAAGAACTATCTGGGCGGTGCCAACACTGATCTGTTCAGCGGCTATGCTCAGGCACTGGCCGCCGAGCCGGCGGCCAAAATCCACAGCTACGGCAAGTCGGTCCGGCCGGGCCGCAAGATCGGGCACGTCAATGTGGTGGGCCGCAGCGCTGCGGACCTGCCGCGGGTGCGGCGAAGCGCCGAACACGCCGCTGCCATCCTCCGCGACGGCCGCGATTCCCAGAAGGAGAACTCATGAGAACCCGTGACACCCCCCTGGTCGGACTCGTCATGGGTTCGGACTCCGACTGGCCCGTCATGGACGCGGCTGCCGCGGCCCTGGCCGAGTTCAACATTCCCTACGAGGCCGACGTCGTGTCCGCCCACCGGATGCCGACCGAAATGATCGAGTACGGCCAGCAGGCCCACCGCCGCGGGCTGCGGGTGATCATCGCCGGGGCCGGCGGCGCCGCGCACCTGCCCGGCATGCTGGCAGCGGTGACTCCGCTGCCGGTCATCGGCGTGCCGGTGCCGCTGAAGTACCTCGACGGCATCGATTCTCTGCTGTCGATCGTGCAGATGCCCGCCGGCGTGCCGGTGGCGACCGTTTCCATCGGCGGCGCCCGGAACGCGGGCCTGCTGGCCGTGCGGATGCTGGCCGCCGGCACCGATCCGCTGGCCGCCCAGCTGCAGCAGCAGCTGCTCGAGTTTTCCTCCGGGCTGCGCCAGAGCGCCCTGGCCAAGGGTGCCAAGCTGCGCACCTCCGTCACGGTCACCGACTAGGACCGCCATGGACCAGGGGAACGGAAACAACGACGCCGGGATGCTCACCGATCCGGTGCGCAATCCGCAGTCAGCGCCGTCCGGAGCGCGCACCAAACGAGCCTTCATCCTGCTGCTGCTCACGCTGGTGCTGCCCGGCTCGGCCCAGGTGGTCGCCGGAAGCCGCAAGCTGGGCCGCCGCGCCCTGCAGGTGACGTTCACGGTCTGGGCCTTCGTCCTGGCCGGCCTCGTTCTCGCGCTGACCAACCGGGCGCTGCTGGTGAACATTGTCACCAACGGCTGGGCCTCCTTCGTCCTCATGGTTGTCCTGGTGCTGCTGGCCGTGGGCTGGGCCCTGCTGTTCCTCAATACGCTGCGCATCATCCGGCCGCCGCTGCTGGAGCGCCGCATGCGCCCGCTTGTCGCCGGCCTGCTGGCTGTCCTGATGATCGGCACCAGCGGCGGCCTGGCCTACGGCGCGTACATGCTCAACGTCGGCCGCGGCGCCGTCGGCAGCATCTTCGCGTCAGGACCGTCACTCGATCCCGTGGACGGGCGGTACAACTTCATGCTGATGGGCGGAGATGCCGGCGAGGACCGCACCGGCCTGCGCCCGGACAGCATGTCGGTGATCAGCGTTGACGCCAAGACCGGCGAGTCCATTACCTTCAGCCTTCCCCGCAATTTCCAGAACGCCCCCTTCCCCGCTGATTCCCCGCTGGCCGAGGTGTACCCCGACGGCTACAACTGCGGCGACGAGTGCATCCTGAACAGCCTCTACCAGACGGTCATGGAGAACCATCCGGACCTGTACCCGGAGTCCACCGACCCCGGAGCCGAAGCCATGATGGATGCCGCATCCGGCATCCTCGGGCTGGAGGTCCAGTCCTACGTGATCGTGGACATGGAGGGGTTCTCCAAGCTGATTGACGCCATGGGCGGCATCACCATCAACGCCGGCGGCTGGGTGCCCATCACCGCCGGTGAAATTCCCGGCACCAACCGGCACTACCCGCCGGACGGCTGGATCGCCCCGGGCACCCAGAAGATGGACGGATACACCGCCCTCTG
Organism: Arthrobacter sp. zg-Y820; assembly: GCF_030142155.1. Taxonomy (GTDB): domain Bacteria; phylum Actinomycetota; class Actinomycetes; order Actinomycetales; family Micrococcaceae; genus Arthrobacter_B. The sequence goes on along the minus strand of NZ_CP126247.1, from coordinate 962,364 downwards.
GTACGCCAGGTCCCGTGAGTTCGCGACCGACTATCACCGGATCGCCCGCCAGCAGTGCGTCCAGCAGGCCATGGTGGCCCAGCTGGATCCCGCCACCCTCCTGACCCGGTTCCAGGCCATCGCCTCGGCCGGCGAGCAGATCGTCAAGACCGACATTCCGCAGGACCAGCTCGGCAGCTTCCTTGATCTGGCGCTGAAGGCCAAGGACGAGCCGATGGAGCGGCTGACCATCGGTCCGCCGGACTTCGGCACCGCGGCCGACAACTTCGTGACCTACCCGGACTTCGACCAAATCCATGCCCGGGTCGCGGAGAGAATCGCCGCGCAGGGAGAAGAAGCCGCCGAACCGCCCGCCGAGGCACCTGCCGCGGATCCCGGGGCGGACCCGGGGGCGGACCCGGCACCCGAGGCGGCCCCGGAGGCCGCGCCGGAGGCCGGCAGCAGCACTGGCATTGGCACCGAAACCGGGCCGGTGGAGCAGGCCCCGGCCGCTCCCGAGCAGCCGGAAGTCACCGAGGAATACCTGCAGTACCTTGCCGAAATCCAGGACGACGCGACGCTGGGTGAGCTGCTGAACAACAACGGCGACTGCAGCCCGGGGTAACCTCCATCGGAGAACCGCAACCAACACCTTTGAAAAGAGAGCCATGTACCTGCTGAACAACACGCTTCGGCCCTACGCCTGGGGCTCGTTCACGGCCATGGCGGAACTTTTCGGCAGGGAGCCCTCGGGCCAGCCCGAAGCCGAGCTGTGGATCGGCGCCCACCCGGGGGCGCCGTCGGCCTTGGTGCCGCCGGTGCCGGAAGCTGACACGCTGGACCAGCTGATCGCGGCCGATCCCCACCAGATGCTCGGCCGCGAAACCACCGAGGCCTACGGGAACGTGCTGCCGTTCCTCGCCAAGGTCCTGGCCGCGGGCACGCCGCTGTCCCTGCAGGTGCATCCCACCCAGGAGCAGGCGCGGGCCGGGTTCGCCGCCGAGGAGGCCGCCGGCCTGGACCGGGGCGCACCGGACCGCAATTACAGGGACCGGAACCACAAGCCGGAAATGATTTTCGCGCTGACCCCGTTCGAGGTGCTCTGCGGTTTCCGTGAGCCGGACGACGCGGCGCAGATCTTCCGGACCGCCGCGCGGGCTGTGCAGGCACAAGGCGCAGAGGTTCCGGACCTGCTGTCCTGGGCGGTGAACGAGCTGTCCAGCGGGCATGATGCCGCGGCCCGGCTGCAGAGTGTCTTCCGCACGCTGATCAACGACGGCGAGGAGGTTCGGGACGCCGTCCGGCGCACCGCTGCGGCGCTGGCCGAGACCGGTGCCGAAGACCTGGCGCCGTACGCCAAGGAACTCGCCACCGCCGTGGACCTGAACGCGTATTACCCGGAGGACCCGGGCGTGCTGCTGTCCCTGCTGCTCAACCGGGCGTCGCTGCAGCCCGGCGAGGCGCTGTACCTGCCGGCGGGCAACGTTCACGCGTACCTTAGCGGCCTCGGCATCGAGGTCATGGCGTCCTCGGACAACGTCCTGCGCGGCGGGCTGACCCCCAAGCACGTTGACGTGGCAGAGCTGCTGAAGACCGTCGATTTCCGGCCGCTGGGCGTTCCGCTGCTGGCGGCCGAACACACGCAGATGGGACAGGAGCTCTATCGTCCGCCGTTCGCCGAATTTCAGCTGCAGCGGATCGAGCTGGAGCAGCGGGCGCAGGACTTCGGGGAGGGATACTCCCCCGCCGCGTCGATGTCAGGTTCCGACGTTTCGGTCCTGCAGAACGGTCCCACCGTCGTGATCGTGGTGCGCGGGACCGTGGTCCTGGATTCGCCCAAGGGCGACCTGGTGCTCGAGACCGGGCAGAGCGCGTTCATCCCGGCCGCCGAGGCGCCGGTCATTGCCAAGCTCTCCGCGCATTCCGCACAGCACGACGACGGCGCCCTCGCCTTCGCGGTGACTGTCGGCTCTGCCGATGCCCAGGGAACGGACCCCGCCGAGCCCCGGCTGGCCATCTGAGCCGGTGGCCATCACGACCGAAACCCTGGCCGGAAACATCCGGGTCCGGCTGCTCCGGCGATCCGACGCCGAACTTCTGGCGGCAGCCTATGAACTCAACAGGGAGCATCTGGCGCCGTGGGAGCCGGAGCGGGCCGCGGAGTTCTTTACCGCGGCCGGGCAGCACGCCGTCATCGAAGCCAAGCTGGCTCTGCACGAGGCCGGTTCCGAGGTTCCGTGGGTTCTGCTCAGCGGCGGCAGCATCATTGGCTGCGTCACGCTGACGGGCATTGTCCGCGGCCCCTTTTTGAGCTGCCACCTCGGCTACTGGATCGGCCGCTCGTTCAACGGCCGGGGTTTGGCGTCGGCTGCGGCGGCCTTTGCGGTGGAAGCCGCCGGCCGGGATCTGCGGCTGCACCGGGTGCAGGCCGCCACCCTGAAGCACAATGCTGCGTCGCAGAAGGTGCTGGCGCGGTCCGGCTTCGAGGAGATCGGCCTGGCGCCCCGCTACCTGAAGATCGCGGGATCCTGGCAGGACCATGCCCTCTACCAGCGGGTGCTGTACTGATCGGCAGCACCCGCCGGCCGACGGCGGCCCGGTACGGCTAGCGGCGGATCTTGGCCTGTGCTGCAGCCGCCAGCCCGCGCAGCTTCCGCAGTCCGTTCTTCGCCAGCGGCAGCGCCGTCGTGAAGACCGGATAAAGGGGTGAGAGCGGTTTGTCCCAGGTTCCGGCGAGCTGGTTCTCGTGCTTCGCCCACCCCATCTTGAACTTGGAAACGCCGTCGTTCAGGAGGCCGTTGAAGTCGTAGCGGACAATGCCGCGCTCCTTCATCTCCCGGATCGCCAGCCACTTCAGCGCGTAGTTCGCCCGCAGGTGCTCGCCCTCCTCGGTCATGCCGCCGTAGAGCTCAAACGAGGTGTACCCGCTGGTGGAGAGCCACAGGAAGGCCACGACATCGTCGCCGCTGAAGGCCGCGTAGACCGGCGAGTCCTCGCCCAGGTTGTCGAAGATATCCAGGTAGTAGCCGTCTTCGTGGATGCCGAACCCGGCCCGCTCCGCCGTCTGCTTGTACACGGCCAGGCACTTCGGCAGTTCCGCGCGCGTGACCCGCCGGTAGTCCAGCTCCTCGCGGCCGGACTTGCGGATGTACTGCCGGTGCTTCTTGGACATCTCGGCGAGCAGCTCATCTTCGGTCCGGGACAGGTCCAGGATCAGTGTGCGGCCGATCAGGATGGTGTTTTCCGAGGGCCGGAACCCGGCAGCGGGCAGGCCGGCGGCGATGTCGCCGTCGGCGTCCCAATCCGGCTCGATGCTCAGGGCCACGGGCGAGTGGGCGCCCTTGACGTACTCGCTGACGGCATCGAGGATTTCGAGTTCACGGCCGGGAACCGACTGCGGCCCGCGCGGAATGTAGGCGAGCGCCTTGAACGGGAACGGCAGCCGGCGCAGCAGCACCTGGGCGGCGCCGACCACCTTGCCGCCGTCGTCCTGCACCAGCAGGCGCTCAACGCTCCAGTTGTGCTCGGCCTTGGTCTTGCCCCAGCCCCACAACTGCTGAGGATGTCCGTTGAAACCGTTGACGGTTTCGTTCCAGCGGGCGGAATCGGAACAGGGTGTAACGCGCAATGTCATGCCTTCCAGCCTACCGGGGGTTGCCGGACGCACCCGCGCGCCCCTGCAGTGGTCCCGCCCACTTGCTACGCTCAGCTATGACCACTTCATCCCCCGGCACCCGCCCCGCGGTTCCCGGCGCCCGAGGATCGGACCTGCCCCGGCAGCTGACAGTCACCGTCTGCTTCATCGTCTGCCTGGTGGGATCCATGATCGGTGTGGGGGTGTTCGGCGGCACTCCCATCGCCCAGGCCGCGGGCGGCGCACTGAACGCCGACGCCACCTACCTCGCCCCGGCCAGCGGTGCGTTCTCCATCTGGTCCGTCATCTACACCGGTCTCGGCGCCTACACCCTCTGGCAGTGGCTGCCTTCGGAGCGCACCTCGGAACGCCAGCGGTCCCTGGGCTGGCTGGTCGCCGCGTCGCTGCTCCTCAACGCCGGCTGGATCCTGAGCGTCCAGGCCGGCTGGGTCGGGTTCAGTGTCCTGGTCATCGTGGCCCTGCTCGCGGTTCTCGCCGTCTGCTTTGCCCGCTACTCGCGGACGCCGGCCCGCAACTGGATCGAGGCGGTCGTGGTCGACGGAACCCTGGGCCTGTACCTGGGCTGGGTTTCCGTTGCCACCTGCGCCAACATTGCCGCCGCACTGAGCGACGCCGGGTGGAACGGCTTCGGGCTTGCCCCGGAGGTTTGGTCCATCACGGTCCTGGCCGTGGTCGCGGCGCTGGGCGTGGCCCTTGCCGCCTACGGCCGCGGACGGCTGGCTCCGGCAGCAGCGCTGGCCTGGGGCCTGTCCTGGATCGCCGTGTCACGGCTTAACGGCGAGCTGCCCTCCAGCGGCACGGCATTCGCAGCCGTTGCAGCCGCCGTCGTCGTCGCCCTCGCCGCCGTCGTCTACCGGTTCATCGGGCGCAACCGGATCCCGGCCGCAGCCACCGCCCGCCGGTAAACCGGGCGCACGCAACGCGCCCGCCCTTCCCCGCCGCCCCGCACCCGCCGCATATCCAGCCACTCCTCCGGGAGACCACCATGCCGTCCATCCCGGAATCTCTCGTGCAGATAACGCACTCCGCACGGCTCCGCCCGAATCTCTCGTGCAGATAACGCACTCCGCACGGTCGTTCTCACCAGTTAGAGGACCTGATCTGCACGAGAGATTTCTCCGTGCTGCATTATCTGCACGAAGGATCCGGTGTCCGGCCGGCCGCTTACGTTCGTCGCTGCCCTCGCACTACTTCCAAGCGGCACCGAGAGTGCAGGTCTGCCGGGTTTCAGCCAACAACCCGCACCGAAAGTGCAGCTGTGGCGGGCACCACGCACGTTTTCCCGCCATAGCTGCACACTCGAACTGCCGCTTCATCCGCAACCCGCCATAGCTGCACACTCGAGGAGACATCCCCGCGAGGCAGCAAAAAACCCCGGACCCGACAACGTCGGTTCCGGGGTTTTCGCCTACCTCAAGGCGGGCCCCAAGGCGGGCTACGAGGCGGGCTACAGGCTTTACTTCAGGCGGGCGTAGGACTCCCACTTGTGCGACTGGTGCTCGCCGTCGACCACGCGGATGGTTCCGGACTTGGAACGCATCACGATGGACTGCGTCAGCACGCGGTCCTTGGAGTAGCGCACGCCGCGGACCAGGTCGCCGTCGGTGATGCCGGTGGCGGCGAAGTAGCAGTTGTCGCTGGTGACCAGGTCGTTGGTGGACATCACGCGGTCCAGGTCGTGGCCGGCGTCGATCGCCTTCTGCTTTTCCTCGTCCGAGGTCGGCCACAGGCGGCCCTGGATGACGCCGCCGAGGGTCTTGATGGCGCAGGCGGTGATGATGCCTTCCGGCGTGCCGCCGATGCCCATCAGGGCGTCGACGTCGGTTCCCTCGCGGGCGGCAGCGATGCCGCCGGCAACGTCGCCGTCCATCAGCATGCGGGTGCGGGCACCGGCGTCGCGGATTTCCTGCACCAGCGGCTTGTGGCGGTCCCGGTCCAGGATCATCACGTTGAGCTGGTTGATCTTCTTGCCCTTGGCCTTGGCGATCAGGTGCAGGTTCTGCTTGACCGGCAGGCGCAGGTCCACCATGTCGGCGGCCTCGGGGCCGGTGATCAGCTTCTCCATGTAGAACACGGCGGAGGGATCGAACATGGTGCCGCGTTCGGCCACGGCCAGCACGGCCACGGCGTTGTTGAGGCCCAGCGCGGTCAGCCGGGTGCCGTCAATCGGGTCCACGGCGACGTCGCACAGGGCGCCGGTGCCGTCACCGACGTACTCGCCGTTGTAAAGCATGGGGGCTTCGTCTTTTTCGCCCTCGCCGATGACCACGACACCGTTGAAGTGGACGGTGGAAATCAGTGAACGCATGGCGTCGACGGCGGCACCGTCTGCCGCGTTCTTGTCGCCGAAACCGACCCAGTGGCCTCCGGCAATGGCTGCCGCCTCCGTCACCCGGACGAGTTCAAGCGCCAGGTTCCGGTCCGGCTCGTCGTCGCCGACTGCCAGGGCGGGGGAAAGTGTTGAGTACTGAGCGCCTTTGGACACGTCTAACCTCATCTTCGAAATTTCGCTGTGAACCGCTTGTCGAAAACCCACAAACGGCTGATCCTTGTTCCGATCATAGTCTCCGTGGCCTGCGCCACCACCAACGAAACCCTATTCGCCTGCACGAACAATGGTCCAAGTAGGAGTTGGGCGGGCGGATGGGCGATCATTGAAGGGTGAGTGAGCAGCAGCAGGACCCAGAGACGCCCGTAACCCCAGTACTGACCGGCAAGCAGGCCAAACGTGCCAACGCAACAGTGATCGGGATGCTGCTGGCCACCGGCGCTACGCTGCTGCTGGTCCTGGTTCCGGTACTGCTGAACCCGACTCCCAAAGCCACCACCCGCAATGTGGATGTGCAGCAGATTTCCGTCCAGGCCGCGGCCGACGCCGGGTACGCACCGCTGGCGCCTGAGCTGCCGGAGGGCTGGAGCTCCAATTACGCCCGCTGGGAAGCGACCAGCAGCAGCGGAGTCCCCGTGTGGGAAGTGGGCTATGTCACTCCGAATTCCGACTTTATTCGTCTTTCCGAGACCAATGCCGGCAATCCGACGTGGATAGCCCAGGCCTCCGGGGATTCGATGGTTGCCGGTGAACGCGTCGCCGGCGGCCAGACCTGGGAGCTGCGCGACTCCACCGACGGCGAAGCCAGCATGGTCTTGGAACATGAGGGGCTCACCGTCGTCCTCACCGGCGAAGCGGACCTCGCCGAATTCGACGTCCTCGCCGAAGCAGTGGTTCTCGACCTGGACAAAACACCGGCGCCGTAGCGAATAGCCGCCGGCGGCGGCCCGGGGTTTAGGCTAAGAGGCGTGAATGAACTTCCCGCTCCAGCAATCACTCCGGCCCAGGCTTGGCAGACCCTGCGCGAAGGCAATGCCCGCTTTGTCGCCGGAGAGTCCTCGCATCCCAACCAGGACGCCAACAGGCGCAGCTCCCTGGTCCATGAGCAGAATCCGTTCGCAGTGATCTTCGGCTGTTCCGACTCGCGTCTGGCCGCCGAGATCATCTTCGACCTCGGGCTCGGCGACGCCTTCGTGATCCGGACCGCAGGGCAGGTGATTGACGACGCCGTCCTCGGCTCCCTGGAGTACAGCATCGCCAAGCTCGGCGTGCCCCTGATCGTGGTCCTGGGCCATGACAGCTGCGGCGCCGTGACCGAGGCCAAGCGCACGGTCGAGACCGGAGAGATGCCCGGCGGGCACCTGCGCAACCTCGTTGAGCGCATCACGCCGTCGGTCCTCGCCGCCCAGCGCAACGGGCTGACCGAGGTCAACGACATGGTGGTGGAACACACCAAGCAGACCGCCGAACGCCTCGTGGAAAGCTCCCAGGTCATTTCCACGGCCGTGGAGGAAGGGCGCACCGCCGTCGTCGGCGTTTCCTACCGGCTGGCCGAAGGCGCAGCGGACCTGGTGTCCGGCTTCGGCGCCGTGGTCCACCCCGCCGTGCTGCGTTCGCACCGCTAGCCGCACGTTCCGGCGGTTCCTCCGTGCTTTCCGGAGGGACCGCCGGCCCTCAGGCCGGGTGCGCACCCGACCTCCCGTGACGGCGCGGTTTCTGCCCCGGCGCTGCGGATACTAGGCTTGGGACCATGACTTCTGACACTCCTGAATTCCGCATCGAACATGACACCATGGGCGAGGTCCGCGTTCCGGTCAACGCCCTGTACCGTGCCCAGACCCAGCGCGCCGTGGAGAACTTCCCAATCTCCGGCAAGCCGCTGGACAGCGCGCACATCGAGGCGCTGGCCCGGATCAAGAAGGCAGCTGCCACCGCGAACGCCGAGTTGGGAGTGCTCGACGCCGAGCGCGCCCGGGCGATCGAAAAGGCCGCCGACATGGTGGCCGGCGGTTCCCTCGACGACCAGTTCCCGATTGACGTGTTCCAGACCGGCTCCGGCACCTCCTCGAACATGAACACCAACGAGGTTCTGGCCGAGCTGGCCACCCGCGCGTTGAAGGACACCGGCAGCGACACCACCGTTCACCCGAACGACCACGTCAACGCCTCGCAGTCTTCCAACGACGTGTTCCCGACCTCGGTTCACGTGGCAGCCACGTCTGCCCTGATCAACAACCTGATCCCCGCCCTGGACCACCTGGCGCTTTCGCTCGAGCGCAAGGCTGTGGAATTCAAGGACGTCGTGAAGTCCGGCCGCACCCACCTGATGGACGCCACTCCGGTAACCATGGGCCAGGAATTCGGCGGCTACGCAGCCCAGGTCCGCTACGGCATCGAGCGCGTGCAGGCTTCCCTGCCGCGCGTGGCCGAAGTTCCCCTCGGCGGCACCGCCGTCGGCACTGGCATCAACACCCCCGCCGGCTTCCCGCAGCGCGTGATCGAACTGCTGGCTGCCGACACCGGCCTGCCGCTGACCGAAGCGCGCGACCACTTCGAGGCACAGGCCAACCGCGATGCCCTCGTTGAGGTCTCCGGCATGCTGCGCACGATCGCCGTCTCCTTCTCCAAAATCGCCAACGACCTGCGCTGGATGGGTTCAGGCCCCAACACCGGCCTGGGCGAAATCGCCATCCCCGACCTGCAGCCGGGCTCCTCGATCATGCCGGGCAAGGTCAACCCCGTCATCTCCGAGGCCGTGATGCAGGTTGCCGCACAGGTGGTGGGCAACGACGCCGCCATCGCCTGGGCGGGCACCTTCGGCTACTTCGAACTCAACGTGGGCATCCCCGTCATCGCCTCGAACCTGCTCGAATCCATCCGCCTGCTCTCCAACTCCTCACGGATCATGGCGGACAAGATGATCGACGGCATCGAAGCCAACGTGGAGCGCACGCGCTACCTGGCCGAGGCGTCGCCGTCCATCGTGACCCCGCTGAACAAGTTCATCGGTTACGAGAACGCCGCCAAGATCGCCAAGTACGCGGTCAAGGAAGGCAAGACCATCCGCCAGGCCGTCGAGGAACTCGGCTACGTCGAGCGCGGCGAACTGACCGTGGAGCAGCTGGACACGGCCCTCGATGTGCTGTCCATGACGAAGCCTCCGCAGGCCTAGCTTTCAACACCCCCGGAAGGGCGCCCGGCCATGGAGCCGGGCGCCCTTCCGTGTTCCCGTCCGTTCCTGACATCCCCGCCAGTTCCTGACATCCCCGCGAACTGGCAGAAACTGCGTCTCTCAGCCCTGAGAAGGACGCGTGAATTTGCACTACATGGTCAGAAGTGTAAATATTCACTCCGTGACGAATAGTGCATCCGAGGAGAACTGCGGCCTCCGCGAGCGGAAACGCATCGCAACCAAGCTTGGGATTATCACCGCCGCGCGTTCCCTGACCGCCGCCCGCGGTGTCAACGGGTTCACCGTCGAGGAGCTCTGCGAGCGGGTGGGCATTTCCCGGCGCACCTTCTTCAACTACTTCGCCGCCAAGGAAGACGCCATCCTGGGCTCCCCCGCCGACGAAATCCCGGCGGATTTGGCCGAACGGTTCATTGCCGGCGGCACAAAGTCCGATCCCGGGAGCCTCTCCCCCTCGCTGCTGGCCGATTTTGTGGACTTCGCCGTCGCCCTGATGGACCGCATGGCGATCTCCCGCGAAGAAATGACCGCACTGAAGGAAGCCGTTGCCGCCGAACCCCGGCTGCTCGAAAAGGTCCTGCACGGCTCCCGCGAGGCGGCCGCAGCCATGGCGGCCCTGCTCACGGCCCGGGAGGGACTGCCGGCCGAGGATCCCCGCATCCAGGCCACACTGACCCTGTTCGGCTGCCTCACCGAGCGGGCCGGGCCGGCCTTCTTCGAACGGGAGAACGCCCGCGCCTACCGGACGATCCTCACCGAAACCGTCACCGCCCTGCAGCAGCTGTTCGCCGCGGCCGCACCGCTTCCAGGCGTTTCCCCTCCCGCACTTGCACCCACCCCTTCCACCTCTTCCAAGGACCTGCCATGACCACCACCGCCGCGCCTGCTACCGGGCCGCTGCTGCTGACCCAGAAACGCATCTGGATCATCTTTTCCGCGCTGATCTCAGGCATGCTGCTCGCCAGCCTCGACCAGACCATCGTGTCCACCGCCATGCCCACCATCGTGGGCGAGCTGGGCGGCGTCGAGCACCAGACCTGGATCACCACCGCTTACCTGCTCGCCACCACCATCGTGATGCCGATCTACGGCAAGTTCGGCGACGTACTGGGCCGGCGGAACCTGTTCCTGTTCGCGATTGCCCTGTTCACCCTGGCCTCGGTCGGCTGCGCCTTCGCCACCGATTTCTGGGGCTTTGTCATTTTCCGCGCCATCCAGGGCCTCGGCGGCGGCGGCCTGATGATCCTGTCGCAGGCCATCATTGCCGACATCGTTCCGGCCAACGAACGCGGCAAGTACCTCGGCCCGCTGGGCGGCATCTTCGGCCTCTCCGCCGTCGCCGGTCCCCTGCTGGGCGGCTTCTTCGTGGATCACATGACGTGGCAGTGGGCGTTCTACATCAACATTCCGATCGGCATCATCGCGTTCCTGATCGCTTTCTTCACGCTGACCCTGCCGAGCAAAAAGGCCACCAAGCGCATCGACATCGGCGGTGTCGTACTGCTGTCCATCGCCACCACCTGCCTGATTTTCTTCACCGACTTCGGCGGCCGCGACGACTACGGCTGGACGCACCAGATGACCCTGCTCTGGGGCGCGGGCATGCTGGTTGCGGCGGCGCTTTTCGTGATGGTGGAAAACCGCGTGGCGGACCCGATCATCCCGATGAGCCTGTTCAAGAACCCGATCTTCGTCAACAGCACCGCCATCGGCTTCACCCTGGGCATGGGCATGTTCGCCGCCCTGGCCTTCGTGCCGACGTTCCTGCAGATGTCCACCGGCACCTCCGCCGCCGTGTCCGGTCTGCTGATGCTGCCGATGATGGTGGGCATGATGGGCACCTCGATCTACTCCGGCCTGGCCATCACCAAGCACGGCACCTACAAGAAGTACCCGATCATGGGTGCCGCCCTGGTGATCCTCGCCATGCTGTGGATGACCACGCTCTCCGCCGACACCCCGGTCTGGGTCATCTGCGCCCAGCTGTTCGTGTTCGGCGCCGGCCTCGGGTACATCATGCAGGTGGTGGTGCTCGTGGTGCAGAACTCCGTGCCCGTGGACCAGATCGGCACCGCAACCTCGTCCAACAACTACTTCCGCGAGGTGGGCGCCTCCCTGGGCGTGGCCATCTTCGGTGCCATGTTCACCTCGCGCCTCTCCGACAACCTGCATGAGGTCTTCACCAAGGCCGGCTTCGATCCATCGGCCGCCGGCGAGGCCACCGCCACGCTGCAGCCCTCAGTGATGGACCAGCTGCCCGAACCGGTCCAGGACGGCATTGTGACCGCCTATGCGGATTCCCTGGCACCGGTCTTCTGGTACCTGATTCCGTTCCTCGTAATTGCTCTCGTGCTGGCCGTGTTCCTGAAGCAGATTCCGCTCTCAGACGTCGCCGGCATGGTGGCCCGCGGTGAGGCCGTCTCCGGCCCGGAGGCCGACCGCCTCGAGGCCGAGCGCGTTGCAACCGCGAAGGGATCGTCCCCGGCAGCCGCGGCAGAAGCTAAGGACGCCGACGGCGACGGCGGCGGCGACGGCGGTGCTCCGGCAGCCCGCAACAACCCGGCAGCGCGCAACAACGACGCCGGATAGCCGCAGCCGCAATAAAAGCAGCAGCGCAGGCCTCCTCTTTCCTTCGGGAAGGAGGAGGCCTGCGTCGTCAGCGGGAAAAGGCGGGGACGCCGTCCGTCTCCAGCGCCAGCCGGAGGAGCAGGGTGTGCCGCTCGCTCAGCGGCGGCAGCTGGTCCAGGGCAAACCAGCCGACGTCGGTGGACTCGTCGTCGTTGACCCGCGCCGTTCCGCCCTCGTAGCGGCAGCGGAAGGCCACGTTGAGGAAGGAGCACTGGTCGCCGTTGGGGAACGTGATGGGGCCGTGGGAGCCGACATGGATGAGGTGCTCAACGGCGGCGGTGATGCCCGTTTCCTCCTCCACCTCGCGCAGCGTTCCGGCGGCCGGTTCCTCCCCGGGCTCGAGCATTCCCGTGATCAGGGTCCACCGGCCGTCGTCCGCCCGCTTGACCAGCAGCACCTGCTGCTCCTCGTTGAAAACGACCCCGGTGATCCCCGGCAGCCAGAGCAGGTCATGGCCGATCTTCTTCCGCAGGGACAGGACAAAATCAGGGGTGGGCATGGCTCTACTGTAGGCCAGGCAGCGCCATGGCCAGGGCGGCGCCGGCCAGCATGAACGGCCCGAAGGCAATTGCCGTCTTGGCCGTTCCGCGGCGCGAGAGGATCAGCCACACCCCCCACAAACCGCCCAGGACAAACCCCGCAACGGTGCCGGCGAGCACGTACGGCCATCCCGCGAAGCCCAGGTACAGCCCCAGGACTCCGGCCAGTTTCACGTCCCCGAAGCCCAATCCCGAGGGATTGCTGAAGCGCAGCAGGAAGTAGGCGCTGAAGAGCACGACGCCGGCCAGCACCATCGCGGCAATGCGGGCTGCATCGCCTGCCGCGAGGGCGGCCGTGCCCAGCAGCAGCGCCGACACCGGATAGGCGGGCAGCACGATCCGGTTCGGCAGGCGGTGCGTCGCCGCGTCCACGGCGGCGAGCCGCACGGCCAGCACCAGGAAGTACGCGGTGGCCGCGCACAGCATCCAAAAGGCCGCCCCGCCCAGTGACCGGTACTCCCCCAGGATCCCCACCATGGGACCACGGTACGTCATAACCGCGGCCCGGGAGCCGGGCCGGCGCCGCCCTGTGGACAAACCGGCCCGGCCCGGAGGCCAGCCTCAGCCGATCTGCCCGTCTTCCAGCAGCTCCGTCACGAGCGCGGCTATGGGCGAGCGTTCGGAGCGGGTCAGGGTGATGTGCCCGAACAGCGGATGCCCCTTGAGCGTTTCGACGACGGCGGCCACCCCGTCGTGGCGCCCCACCCGCAGATTGTCGCGCTGGGCGACGTCGTGGGTGAGGACCACTCGTGAGTTCTGGCCGATCCGGGACAGCACGGTCAGCAGCACATTCTTCTCGAGTGACTGCGCCTCATCCACGATCACAAAGGAGTCGTGCAGGGACCGGCCCCGGATGTGGGTCAGCGGCAGGACCTCCAGCATGCCCCGGTCCAGGACCTCCTCGAGCACTTCCTTGGAGACCAGGGCCTCGAGCGTGTCGAAGACCGCCTGCCCCCACGGCCCCATTTTTTCGGCCTCGGTGCCCGGCAGGTAGCCCAACTCCTGGCCGCCGACGGCGTAGAGCGGACGGAAGACCACCACCTTGCGGTGTTCGCGGCGCTCCAGCACCGCTTCCAGTCCGGCGCAGAGGGCCAGCGCGGACTTGCCGGTGCCCGCCCGGCCGCCCAGCGAGACGATGCCGACCTCCGAGTCCATCAGCAGGTCGATGGCCAGCCGCTGCTCCGCCGAGCGTCCGTGCAGGCCGAACACGTCGCGGTCGCCGCGCACCAGCCGCACCTGCTTGTCCGCTCCCACCCGGCCGAGGGCCGATCCCCGGCTGGAGAGCAGGACGACGCCGGTGTTCACCGGCTGCTCGGCGGCCGCCGGAATGAACACCGGATGGTGCTCGTACAGGCCATCGACGTCGGCTTCCGCCACGGCCAGTTCGACGACGCCGGTCCAGCCGCTGTCCCGGACCAGGTCGCTGCGGTATTCATCGGCGTTCAGGCCCACGGCCGATGCCTTGACCCGCATCGGCAGATCCTTGGAAACAACGGTGATGTTCCGTCCTTCATCCGCCAGGTTCCGTGCGACGGCGAGGATCCGGCTGTCGTTGTCGGTGCCCCGGATGCCGGCCGGCAGCACGTCCACCGACACATGGTTCAGTTCCACCCGCAGGGTTCCGCCGGATTCCCCCAGGGGGATGGGGGCGCTCAGCCCGCCGTGCTCAATCCGCAGGTCATCCAGCAGGCGCAGGGCCGCCCGGGCAAAATATCCCAGTTCCGGATCATGGCGTTTCTTTTCCAATTCGGTGATGACCACCAGCGGCAGGATGACCTCGTGCTCGGCAAACCGCAGGATTGCCTTCGGGTCCGAGAGCAGCACCGAGGTGTCCAGCACGTAGCCTGCCGGGTCGCCGCCGGCGCCGGGTGCTGCGGCTGCCGCCGGAGCGGCAGAGGAAGAGGTTCGCGGGGAGGAGGATATGGCCACGGGAAACTCCAGTCAGGGGCGCTGCCCCGGATCGCTGGGCGGAGAGATCAGCGGGTTGCTGATCATTAGCACCAAGGTACGCCGGACGTGCCCGGCGCCGCAGCAGGACACGGTCCTGTTCCTGCGTCTTCGCGGCGGGTTTACCTGCCGTTCACCCGCGGATTTCAGGAACCGAAGCGGCGCTGCCTGCTGGCGTAGTCGCGGAGGGCACGCAGGAAGTCCACGCGGCGGAAGTCCGGCCAGAGTGCCTCGCAGAAATAGAATTCGCTGTACGCGCTTTGCCACATCAGGAATCCGGAGAGCCGCTGCTCGCCCGAGGTGCGGATCACCAGCTCCGGGTCCGGCTGGCCGCGGGTGTAGAGATACTCGGCAATCTGGGTGTCGCACAGCTCTTCGGTGATCTCGGCTATCGTCTTGCCGTGCGCAGCGGCGTCGTTCAGGAGTTCCTTGACCGCGTCGACGATTTCCCGCCGGCCGCCGTAGCCGATGGCGACATTGACGTGCAGTCCGTCGGCGTCGCTGGTGCTGCGGCCCAGGGCGTTGAGCTTGTCGGCCAGGTTGGCCGGCAGGATGTCCAGGGCTCCGACGGCGTTGACCCGCAGGTCGCCCTTCTCCCCCAGCCGGTCCAGCGTGTTGCCGATGATGTCCAGGAGCGGCTCCAGCTCGTCGGCGTCGCGGTTCAGGTTGTCGGTCGAGAGCATGTACAGCGTCACCCGGCGCACGCCCATCTCCTGGCACCAGCCCAGGAATTCCAGGATCTTGTCGGCCCCTGCCTGATGGCCGTCGCTGGTCGGAGCGCCTGCCAGTTTCGCCCAGCGGCGGTTGCCGTCCACCATGACGCCGATGTGCTCGGGGATGCGGTCCCCGGCCAGGCTGCGGCGCAGCTTGCGCTCGTAATAGGCATACACAACGCCTGGAAACCTCATGCGGAGCCGCACCTGCCTGTCCTGTGTGCCGGAGGAAAAACGTCTCCGCGGTGGTGGGAGGCGCACTAAAAAGTGTATTCCCAAAAAGGCGCCCGCACTTTCCTCGTGAAGCGGCGCGCTCCGCTGCGGTCCGCAACCCGCAGCCGGACACACAGCCGGGCACGGAGTGCTGCGGCGGGCCGGACGCTGCCGACGGCTCCTTAACCTACTGCTCCGTAGGTTAGGATTTTCAGCATGGCATCTTCATCGTCGTCAGCCCCGCCCGAGCGGGATCCGAACTCCCGCAGCACTCCCGGCCCGGTGGAATCCGCCGTCGAGCACGTTGCCGACATCCTGGAGATCAAGCCGAAATTCCGCGGCTGGCTGCATGCCGGCGCCACCCCGTTCGCCCTGGCCGCCGGTATCATCCTGGTTGTCCTGGCCCCGACATCCGGAACCCGGATCGCGTCCGCGGTCTACGCTGTCACCGGTGTCCTGCTCTTCGGAGTCTCAGCGGTTTATCACCGGGGCAACTGGTCGCCAAAGGTGAAGCGGATGCTCAAGCGGCTGGATCACACCAACATCATGCTGGTGATTGCCGGCTCCTACACGCCGCTGGCCTGGGCCCTGCTTCCGCCCGAAAAAGCCAAGGTGCTGCTCTGGTTCATCTGGGGCGGCGCCGTTGCCGGAGTTGTTTTCCGGCTGGTGTGGCTCAACGCGCCGCGCTGGCTGTACACCCCGGTCTACATTGCCCTGGGGCTGGCTGCGCTGATCTACATTCCGGATTTCTTCGCGGTGCTTCCGGCCGCGGCCGTGCTGGTCTGCGTGGGCGGCGCCATGTACATCATCGGCGCCGTGATCTACGCGATGAAGAAACCCAATCCGTCGCTGGACTGGTTCGGCTTCCATGAGATTTTCCACGCCTTCACGCTGGCCGGCTTCGCCTGCCACTACAGCGCCATTCTGATGGCGGTGCTGTCGGTCGGCGCGTCCTAGCGCAACCCGGGCGGCGCGTCCCGGCGCCACCTGCTCAGCCCTCGCCGAGCAGTTCCTTCAGCTCTGCGGCCGTGCTGACCGGCCGGCGGCACACCATTCCCCGGCACAGATAGGCAACTGCCGGTTCGGCGCCGGGATCCCGCCCCTCCAGCAACGGCACGCCGGTGCTGCCGGCCGATCCGCTGCCGTCCGATTCGCTGCCGGGCTCCGTCTTCGCGCCGGGCACCACCCGCCAGGCGACCACCAGGCCCGGGCCGCCGGCGTCCCGCGCCGCGCGGAGCAGGGCCTCCACTGCCGGCTCCTCGGTGCCCGTCACCGCCAGTTCCCGGGGCCCGTCAAGCAGGAACTGCAGCACCGACATGGCCCAGCCCACGGCCTGGGGTGCACGCGGCGCCACGACGTTCACATGGGCCAGCAGGGACTGCGCCAGCGCCCGGTGCCGCTGGGACCCCGAATAGGCGGAATAGGTCAGCAGGGCACCGGCGAACAGCGCGGCTCCGCTGGGCGTGGGGCCGTCCAGTGGATCTGCGGCTGCTTGCGCCCCCTGGGCATTAACCAGCTGGTTGGGACGAATGGCGGTGTCCTGCAGCTGGCCTCGGGTCAGGAACCGGTCTTCGGCCGCTGAAACCAGGAATTCGGCCGCGGTGAACCACTGCTCGCTGCCGGTTGCGGCGAACAGTGCGAACAGCCCTTCGGCCGCTGCGGCGTAGTCCTCCAGCTGACCCTCAAAGGACGACGCGCGCCCGTCGTGGGAGACGCGCCTCAGCGTGGGCCCCACCCGGTGCACGCGCAGCAGGTAGGCCGCTGCGTCCTCGGCCGCGCTCCGGATCCGGCGCGCGGCCTCGTGCTCCCCCGCATCGGCCAGTACGACGGCGGCTCGGGCCAGCGCTGCCACGGCCAGCCCGTTCCACCCGGCCACCACCTTGTCGTCCCGTTCCGGCTGCGGACGCCGGTTCCGGGCGGCCAGCAGGGCAGGACGGCAGCCGAGCCACAGCTCCTCCTCGGCAGCGTTTAACCGGCGGCCGAAGTGCAAAGTGCTTCCGGCACCGCCGTCGGGCCCGGGTGTTCCGCCGTGGGCGGCCATGTTCCCGGAGTCCAGGTCCAGCAGGCCGCTGACGGCCGCAGCGGCTTCGTCGCCCAGGACCTCCGTCAGCTCTGCCGCAGTCCAAATGTAGGTGCCGCCTTCCACCCGGTGGCCGTTCATCACGGTGTCCGCGTCCAGGGAGGAGGCGAAGCCGCCGTCGGCGACCTGCAGCCGGGTGATCATCCAGTCAGCCGTTTCGCGGGTCACGCGCAGGGCAAGCCGGCGGTCCCCGGCGTCCTGGGCGGTCCGCGCCCACTGCGCATACAGGGCCAGCAGCTGCACGTTGTCGTACAGCATTTTTTCGAAGTGCGGCACCGCCCATCGGCGGTCAACGGTGTATCTGGCGAAGCCGCCCTCGAGCTGGTCGTACAGGGCACTGCGTGCCATGGCGCCGAGGGTGCGGTCCGCCAGCGCCGCGGCGTCGGCGGCGGTGGAGGCACCGCTGCCGGCGTGGGCCAGCAGGAACCGCAGCACGGTGGAGGGCGGGAACTTCGGTGCGCCGCCGAAACCGCCGAATTCCCGGTCCTCGAGGGTAACCAGGGCTTCAACTGCCGCCGACAGGGTGCGGCCCGACTCGGCTTCCGCCTCCGCGCCGGCACCGTCGTCACCGTCCAGCGCACCCGAAGCCAGCGCATCAGCTTGGATCGGGCCCAGCAGCCGCCGGTTTCCCTGCTGGCCGGAGGCCAGATGCGCGGCCAGCTGCGCGGCGCTCCGCTCGACCTCCTCCGGCCGGTCCGTCCAGGCCGTGGACACGGCTTCCAGGACGTCGCGGAAGGAGGGCAGTCCCTGGGCGGGGCGCGGCGGAAAATACGTGCCGGCGTAAAACGTCCGGCCATCCGGAAGAGTGAAAACGCTCATCGGCCAGCCGCCCTGGCCGGTCATGGCCTGCGTGGCCGCCATGTAGACGGCGTCCACGTCGGGACGTTCCTCGCGGTCCACCTTGATCGAGACGAAGTGTTCGTTCAGGTAGGCGGCGAGCGCCGGGTCTTCGAAGGATTCGTGCGCCATGACATGGCACCAGTGGCAGGCGGCGTATCCCACCGAGATGAAGACCGGCACGTTCCGCCGCCTTGCCTCGGCGAAGGGTTCATCCCCGAAGGGCCACCAGTCCACCGGGTTGCCGGCATGCTGGCGCAGGTAGGCCGAAGCCTCGTCGCGGAGTCTGCCGGCCATGTCCTGCTCCTAGCCGCGTTCGGGGGAACGCGGCGGTCCGCCGTCGTTCCCGGTCGCCGGACGCTGCGAATCGGGGCCAAGGTCCTCAGCGCTGGGGATGAAGACGTCGGAGCTGATGCCGGTGCGCGCCTGCTCGCGGTAGCGGACCCGCCGGACGCGCTTGACCATGTCGCGGATGAGGAAAACGATTGCCAGCACCAGGAACAGGGTCGCGAGGAAGCCCAGCAGGCCGGGAGTGACATCCGCGATGCTCAGGCCGGATTTGAGCTCGCCTTCCTCGGTTCCGCCTGGATTGACGAGCAGGGGCAGGCTGTACAGGAAGTTCACTAGGTATCTCTCTCTTGGCAGCGGGCGGCTTCACGCCGTCCCTGCCCTCTATCGTATGCCAGCGAACAGGTCAGTTTCCGGCAGTTCAGTCTCTACTCTTGACTCGATCAGCGAATAGTCCTCCCACGGCCACACCTTCCGCTGCGTCTCGCAGTCAACGGCAAAGAAGAACCCCTCCGGATCAACCTGGGTTTGGTGGCTCTTCAAAGCCCGGTCCCGGGCCTCGAAAAAGTCTCCGCACTGGATTTGCGTAGTGGTGGGATGCGTGGGTGCCGGAGGCTGGTGGCCCTCGGTGTCGGCTTCCTGCCAGGCCGCGATGCGCTCGGCGTACGGCGAGGCGATGCCTTCCTCCACTAGCGCCTGATGCAGTGCCCGGAAGCGCTCGGGGTTGAAGGCGCGGTCGTAGTAGAGCTTCAGCGGTTCCCAGGCTGCGCCCGTGCCCGGATACTTGTCGGGGTCTCCCGCGGCATTGAACGCCTCGACAGCCACCTTGTGGGCCATGATGTGGTCCGGATGCGGATAGCCGCCGTTTTCGTCGTAGCTGATGATGACGTGCGGGCGGAACTCACGCACGAGCTTTACCAGGGGCGCCGCTGCGGTCGGCAGCGGTTCCAGGGCGAAGCATCCCGCGGGCAGATCCGGGAGCGGATCACCCTCGGGCAGTCCGGAATCCATGAAGCCCAGCCAGCGGTGCTGCACGCTCAGTTCCCGCTGCGCGTTGGCCATCTCGTGCCGCCGCAGTCCGGCGAGGTCCCGCTTCGCCGCTGCGCTGGATTCCATGGCCGGATTCAGCACGCTGCCGAGTTCCCCTCCGGTGCAGGTGGCCACCATCACGTCGACACCCTGTGCCGCATAAAACGCCATCATCGCCGCACCCTTGCTGGCTTCGTCGTCGGGATGAGCGTGCACGGCCAGCAGCCGCAGCGGTGCTGACTGGCTGGAATTGTTCTTTGAGGCGGTCGACACGAAGCAGCTCCTGGTGGGTCGGCGAAAGGTGGACGGCAAACTCGGATAAAATGGAGAAGTGAGCACTGAGGAAGGTCCTGTCAAGCAGCCAGCCCCCGAGCAGACCCCGGATGGTTTTCCGTCCGCAACAAGATTAGCCAATCGGTACGGCACCCCCAAGCCGGGCCTGTCCCGCCGGACCAAGACCATCATCGGCGGCGCCGCGGTGCTGCTGGGGTGCGCCGGAGCCGCGTGGATCGCTGTCCCCTCGCCCGGCGGCGACGTGACCTTCAAGGACGTGGGTTTCAGCATCCCCGACAGCGGCAGTGCCGTCATCGATTTCCAGGTCACGAAGGACCGCGACGTGACAGCCACCTGCGCGGTCCAGGCCCTGAACGACGCGTACGCAGTGGTGGGATGGAAGCAGATCACCATCGGTCCCGCGGAGGAAGAGACCACCGGCCAGCGGGTGGCCATCCGCACGGATTCCCTGGGCGTCACCGGCGGCGTCAATGCCTGCTGGATCACCGAGGAACCCTAGCCCCGGCCGGCGATGCACGGCGGCGCATGCGGTGCAGGTTTCCGGCGGATTACCAAGCCCGCAGGGTTCTTGGGTAAACGCGCTTGGCGAACTAGTATGGAGCCTACGTTATGCCCCGCCCAGGTGATCAGCACAGTGACCGGTCACCGCCCGGCGGGGTCTTTGCTTGTCAGGCCATTCCGGCCCCCAAAGCGTATTCGCACCTGCCGGACCAGATCGTTTGGTCCGGTCGTCACTAAAAGGAGAGACCCGTGTCCACCAACAGCGCACCCGCCGCTTGGCTCACTCAGGAGTCTTACGACCGTCTGAAGGCCGAACTGGATCACCTGTCCGGTCCCGGCCGCACGGAAATCGTGGCCCGTATTGAGCAGGCCCGGTCCGAGGGCGATTTGAAGGAAAACGGCGGGTACCACGCAGCCAAGGAAGAGCAGGGCAAGGCCGAGGCCCGCATCCGCCAGCTGACTCACCTGCTGCGGACCGCCCACGTGGGTGAGGCCCCGGCCGACGACGGCATCGTGGAACCCGGCATGCTCGTCGAAGCCAAGATTGCCGGCGACGTGGAGACCTTCCTGCTGGGCAGCCGCGAAATCGCCGGCGACTCGGACATCAACGTCTACAGCGAGAAGTCGCCCCTCGGCGCGGCCATCCAGGGCATGAAGGCCGGAGACGTGGCCAATTACACCGCCCCGAACGGCAAGAGCATCTCGGTGGAGATCATTTCCGCCAAGCCCTACTCCAGCTGATTTTCGGCGTTACAGCGGGTCCTTCCATCGGGAGGGCCCGCTTTTGCTTGTCCGTCCGCGCTGCCGGTGCCGGCTGAGCAGCACCGCCGCCAGCACTCCCCCGGCGGCACCGAAGAGATGCGCCTGCCAGGAGACACCGATCGACACCGGCAGCACGCCCCACAGCAGCGAGCCGTACACCAGGAACAGGATGCCCCCAAGCAGCAGCTGCACCAGGTCCCGGTTGTAGATGCCGCGGACCATCAGATAGGCGAAAAGCCCGAAGACGACGCCGGAGATTCCCACCGTCAGCCCGCCCCCAAAGAGCCACACCCCCAGCCCCGACGCGAGCCAGGACGAGGCCAGCACCACCAAGTAGCGCCGCACGCCCTCCAGCAGGGTGAGGAAGGAAAACACCACCAGCGGCAGCGTGTTTCCCAGCAGATGGTTGATCCCGGCGTGGAGCAGCGGGCCGAAGAGGATTCCGTCCAGCCCGTCCACCCGGCGCGGCAGGATGCCGAGTTGATGCAGCACCGCGGGACCGGCGAACAGGGCCAGGAGATAGCATCCCCAGACCAGGGCGGCCAGTCCGAGCGAAACGAAGAGGGCCGTCCTGGCCCGGTTGGCAAGCACGCCCTACCCGTGCAGCACGATCGGCTGGAACCCCTGCGCGCGCAGGTTGTTCAGCACAAGTTCGCAGTGTTCGTGGCCCTTGGTTTCCATGTTGATGGTGATGGCGACGTCCCCCATGCTGATTGATCCGCCCACCCGGGTATGGTCGACGCCGGTGACGTTGGCGTCCGACTCCGCGATGATCCGGGAGATGGTGGCCAGCGAGCCCGGGCGGTCATCCAACAGGATGCGCACGACCAGGTACCGGCCTGCGGCTGCGAGGCCGCGCTGGATGACCTTCAGCATCAGCATCGGGTCGATGTTGCCTCCGGAAAGGATCACCGCCGTGTTTCCCGGGTTCTCGATCTTGCCGTCCATCAGCGCCGCCACGCCCACGGCACCGGCCGGCTCGACCACCATCTTGGACCGCTCCAGCAGGAAGATCAGGGCCCGTGCCAGCGAGTCCTCGCTGACGGTCACGACGTCGTCCACCAGCTCCTTGATGATGGAGAAGGGCAGCTGGCCCGGACGCCCCACGGCAATGCCGTCGGCGATCGTGGATACCTTGGTCAGCGGCACCAGCGCGTCGGCAGCCAACGACGGCGGGTAGGCGGCGGCGTTTTCGGCCTGCACGCCAATGATGCGGACTTCGCGTCCAAGTTCCTTCGCCCGGGTCTTGATGGCCACGGCCACGCCGGCCAGAAGACCTCCGCCGCCCACGCCCATGAGCACGGTGTCGACGTCCGGAATCTGTTCCAGCACCTCCAGCCCGATGGTGCCCTGCCCGGCCACCACGTCCACGTTGTCGAACGGATGCACAAAAACGGCGCCGGTCTCGTCGGAGTAGCGCTGGGCTTCGGCGAGGGCTTCGTCCACGTTGTGCCCGTGCAGCACGACCTCCGCTCCGTGGCCCTGCGTGGCCGCCAGCTTGGGCAGCGCCACCCCCAGGGGCATGAAGATCCGGGCCTTGATGCCCAGGCGCGCGGCCGCGACGGCGACGCCCTGGGCGTGATTGCCCGCTGATGCGGCAACCACTCCGCGGTCCCGTTCCGACGGGGAGAGCTTGGCCATCCGGACGTAGGCACCGCGGACCTTGAACGATCCGGCCCGCTGCAGGTTTTCACACTTCAAATAGACATTCGAGCCGGTTAGCCGCCCCAGTGCCCGGGACATCTCGATGGGGGTCCGGGCAATCACACCGTCCAACAGCTTGGCGGCCTCCTCAATGTCGTCGAGGGTCACAGGCAGTTGGGACAGGTCAGTCACGGTCGCTTCTCGTCTTCTGCGTTGTCTTCCAACGCGTTTTCGGTTTCATCGGTTCTGGGGGGCTGCCCGCCGGCGGCCGCGAACACGGGATCGCGGGCCAGTGCGGGGTCCCCCTCCCATCCCCTGGCGGCGATGTAGCGCACCACGGTGTTGAGGATGGCGAGCAGTGGAACGGAGAAGAGAGCGCCGGGAATGCCGGCTGCCAGCGTCCCGCCGGTGACGGCCAGGATCACGGCCAGCGGGTGCAGGGCGACGGCCCGGCCCATGATCAGTGGCTGCAGGATGTGCGACTCCAACTGCTGGACCAGGAGCACGATGCCCAGCATGATCAGGGCGTTCACCCAGTCATTCGCGACAAGGGCGAGCAGGACGGCAACGAAGCCGGTGACAAACGCGCCGATCAGCGGGACGAAGGAGCCCAGGAAGACGAGGACCGAGAGCGGCAGTGCCAGCGGAACCCCGATGATTGCCGCGCCTGCGCCGATGCCGACGGCGTCGATGAACGCCACGAGCAGCTGCACCCGGACGTAGTTCACCATGGACTCCCAGCCGTGGATGCCGGCGCCGTAGGCGCCGGGGCGGGCACGGCGCGGCAGCAGGCCGGCGGTGAAGCGCCAGATGCGGTGGCCGTCCAGCAGGAAGAAGACCAGGGCGAACAGGGTCAGCAGCACGCCCGCGGCAAAGTGTCCGGCACCGGTGCCAACGGAGAGCGCACCGGACACGATGTTCGCTGAATTCTGCTGCAGCGTATTGGTGGCTTCCTGCAGCAGGGTGTCCATCTGGGTGGTGGTGATGCGCAGCGGACCGTCGGCGAGCCAGTCCTGGATCTGTCCCACACCGGACAGGGTTTCTCCCCACAGATCCCGGAACCCGAGAGCCAGCTGCCGTCCGACCAAGGTCAGGGCGGCAACGATCACGCCGAGGAAGGTGACGATTGTGACGGCCACCGCCAGCCCGCCCGGCACCTTGTTGCGGCGCAGCCAGGTGGTGATCGGTGAAAGCAGGCCCGCCAGCAGGGCGGCAATCATCAGGGGAATGATCAGCAGGGAAAAGTTGCGCAGGATCCAGACCAGGCCGGCGGCGACCACCAGCACCACGCCCAGCCGCCAGGCCCACGCTGCGCTGACGCGGAGCGCGTACGGCACGTCGTCGTTCCCCCTGCCGGAGCGGACAGCCGCAGCCTGCACCGCTTTGGACGCGGCGATGCTTCGTGCATGAGGTCTCATGCGCTCATCTTTCCACACTCACTGGCTGCGGTTCCCACCTTTACGCGAAGCCGGCGGCCGGGCTGCCGGCCGGCCTTTCCGGGCGGATTCCCCACTCTGCGGCGAAGGCTGTTCCGGGCTCCAGCCAGCGCAGCCCCTCCCCGGAGTTGAGGGCATTGGCTGGGGCGGTCATCGGCTCCAGGGCGACAGCGCAGGCGCGTCCCGGAAGCTTGTCGGTCACGAAAACGTGGACATAGCCGAACTCCGGACCGCTCCACAGCAGCACCCGCCTGCCGTCGGGCGCCTCGAGGCGGTGCCGGAACTCGCCGTCCTGCAGGTCCAGCCCGGTGTAGGCGGCGTCCAGCTTGAGCTCGGAAATCCTGCGGCCGGCCCGGAGGTCGTTCGGTCCGTCGGCGGGTTCCCGGCCCGACGGGATCAGCCGCTCGTCGGCGGTCAGCCGGGTGTTTCCCGAAACGGTCAGTGTCAGGTCCTCCACCGGCACCGATCCGATCCGCAGGAACGGATGCGCGCCGAGGGCAAACGGTGCCCGACTGCCGCCCACATTTGTCAGGCCCTGCCGCACGCGCAGACCGCCGTCGTCGTCCAGGCTGTAGGTGACCTGGTGAACCAGGTGGAACGGATATCCGTGCTGGGGGAAAATCTCAGCCTTCAGGGTGACGCTGCTGCCGGGCAGGTGGCTGCCGGCAGCAGCGTCACCCGGATCGGCCCGAACGTATCCGGTATTGCGAAGCAGCCCGTGGCTGGCGTTGCCCCGCGAGGGCTCGGTGATGTCCAGTTGCTGGATGCGGCCGCCCAAAAGCCATTTCCCGCCGGCCACCCGGTTGGGCCACGGCGCCAACAGGATGCCGCACGCCGACGGCGGCAGGTCCGTGTCGGGGTAGGTCTCCACGAAGTCGGTGCCGCCCACCGAGTAGCTGCGCAGCGCTCCGGCGAGCGACGCGATGCGTGCTTCCGCGCGGCCGCCGGGGGTGTTGCGGGTGATCTGAAACTGGGTGCCGGTGGCGGGGACAGCCGCCGGATCCGTGCCGGTAGCGCTCATTGCACCAGCCTACAGCCGCTCACTCCTCGAAGTGCGTACTCACCCGGTCGGAGACCACGGCAACCACTCCGGCCGCCACCTCACGGACCTTGACGTTGCGGCTGTTGGAGACGCTGCGCAGAATCTCCACGGCCCGCTGCTGGCTGCAGTTGTTCTGCCCCATGATGATTCCGGCTGCGAGATCCACTACGGTCCGTGATTCCAGGGCGGCCTGCAGGTTGTGGGCCCGATGCGCCTGCGTGTCCAGGCGCAGGGCCAGGGCCAGCGGCGCGGCCAGATCGGCCGCCGCACGTTCGACCCCGCGCACGGCCTCCGGGCCGAAGGCTCCGGGACGGGAGGAATAGCAGGTCAGCACGGCGGCCGCCGGTTCAAGCCCCGGCACCGGCACGGCGGCTACGGCGGCCACATCCTGTTCCCGGGCCGCGCTCCGGAAGCCAAACCACCGGTTTTCCGTAGCCAGATCGCGGACCACTGCCGAACCTCCGCCCGCCAGGACGACGCCGGCCGGGTCATCCCCCCGCGAACCACCCTGCAGCGCCACGAAGCGCTCCGCACTGCCGGCCTGCGCCGGTTGCCGCCGCGGCCGCACGACCATCAGGGACGTACCCGCCACATCCCAGCCGCCCAGGTGCCCGGCGACCAGGACGGCGAGGGCACTGAGAAATTCCTCCAAGTCCGGATGCTGCAGCAGCAGGTCCTGGAGCCGCAGCGGCAACGCGGCAGTATCCGCCGAGTCGTCCACGTCCGCCCCCTTCCGCCGTTCCCGGGACCTGCCGGTCCAGCCGCTCCCGGAGGAAACAGCCCCGGCGGATCGGCCCGTCCCGGATCCTACGGTCCCGGGAAAGGCAGGCACAGAGTGGTTGGGGGAAAAGAGGCTTAAACAGAAAAGAGGCCGGCAGGATAAATTCCTGCCGGCCTCTGTTCCCGGGGCACGCCCGACCACTGGTCAGGGCGCCCCCAACGCGCTAGTCGTCGCCGCGAAGAATGGCGAGGATGCGGATGATTTCCACGTACAGCCAAACCAGTGTCACGGTCAGGCCGAAGGCAGCGGTCCAGGAGTAGCGCTGGGGAGCGCCGGCCTTCACACCCTGCTCAATGGAGGTGAAGTCCATGATCAGCGAGAAGGCGGCCAGGCCGACGGCCAGGAGGCCGATCAGGACGCCCAGCGGAATACCCATGATCGTGATTGAATCGCGGGCACCGAACATGCTGTCGGTGGCGCCGAAGATCATCAGGCCCATGTTCACCAGTGAGAATACGGCGTAGCCGATCATCGCGATCATGAAGAAGCGCATGGCCTTGGGAGTGGCGCGGACCTTGCCGTTGCGGAACAGCACCAGGGTCACGGCGAAGACGGACAGCGTGCCGAGCACGGCCTGCAGTCCGATGCCCGGGTACAGGTTGTCCAGCACCAGGGTCAGCCCGCCGAGGAACAGACCCTCAAGCGCTGCATAGGCCAGGATCAGGGCCGGAGCGGGCTCGCGCTTGAACGAGTTCACCAGGCCGAGCACGAAACCGCCGAGCGCACCGACGATCATCAGCGGCGCCGCGGCGCCGGGGATCAGGATCATCGGGACAGCTGCGCCGATGAGGACGACCGCTAGGCAGGCCAGGGTCTTCATGATGACGTCGTCGTACGTCATGCGTCCGGTCAGCGCCGGACCCGCCGAAGGAGCGGTGTAGAGCTCCTGCAGCTGCTGCGGGGTCATCGAAGTCTGGTCCTGCGTCGCCAGGGAACCTCGGTTCATCCTGCTGCCCTGAACCTGGGAGTTGAAATTCTTGCCGTTAAAGACCGGATTACCGCCGAGTGCCATTCAATGTCCTCCATCTGGGGGCTGTTTACCTAGAGCCTACCAATGTCAACGGCGGACGGGGGCGGGAGATTCCCAGGGAACCACCGCTGCCGGTAACAGTTTGGCATAGCCCGCCTGTCGAGAGCCCGCGGAACTGGCGGATCAAGTCGTTACCCGATCGCGACATGCGCCGGATGGGATTGGTCACTGCCTGAAACATTCACTGGGTAGCATAATCCCCAATCGGTGACATCAGTCACAATCAGATCCGCCTAAGGCCTGGGAATTTTTCGGTGCCCGCGGCCGTGGCGTGGAGGTTTTGGAACTTGCTAAGAACATCGGCGCTGACCCGGTATTTGGGGATGCTGGCAGCGGTGGCGGCGATGTTCGCTGCCCTGCTGCTCGCTTCCCCTGCCGCTCATGCAACAACAGCGACACCCTCAGCCCCGCCGTCGGGCAGTGCATCGGCCCCCGCCGCGGACGGTGCCGAATTCAGCGACCGCATCAGCGGCGTGGTGCGGAACGAGGGCGTCCCGGTGGAAGGGGTCCGGATCACGGCCAGCGGCAACGGCTACGAAGCGGAAACGGTAACCGGAGCCAACGGTTCCTGGTCCATCGGCGTTCCCGAACAGGGCGCCTTCGAAGTGGAACTGGACGAATCCTCGCTGCCGGAGGGTGTCGCCCTGGCCGAGGGACAGGAGAACCCGCGCACTGTCACCTTTGCCGGCACCTCCAACATCACCACGCTGTTCCTGCTCGGCGAGGGCATCGTCCTGCAGCAGGAGAGCTTCGCCTCGATCCTGACTGAACGCACCATTGCGGGCCTGAGCTTCGGCCTGCTCCTGGCGCTGAGCGCCGTCGGGCTCTCCCTCATCTTCGGCACCACAGGCCTGACCAACTTTGCCCACGGCGAGATGGTCACCCTCGGCGCCGTCCTGGCTTTCGGCTTTGCGGCGATGGGAATGCCGGCCTGGATTGCCCTGCCGCTGGCGGTGGTCGGAGGCGGCGCCTTCGGCTACGTCCAAGACGCCGGACTCTGGAAACCGCTGCGGCGCCGCGGCACCGGCCTGGTGCCGATGATGATCGTGAGCATCGGTCTGGCGGTTGCCGTGCGCTACATCATCCTGTTCTTCTTTGGCGGAGGCACGCAGCAGCTGCCGGGCGCCCAGAGCCCGCTGCTGGAGCTGGGTCCGGTGTCCATTCCGCGGAACACCCTGATTTCCCTGTTTGTCAGCCTGGCCGTCATTCTGCTCGTGGCCGTGCTGCTGCTGCGGACCCGCATCGGCAAGGCAACCCGCGCCGTCTCGGATAATCCGGCGCTGGCCGCTGCCTCCGGCATCGATGTGGACCGCGTCATTCGGATTGTCTGGGTCCTCGGCGGGGCCCTCGCGGCCATGGGCGGCATCCTCTGGGCCTACTACCGGCCCGGCGTCTCCTTCAACATGGGCCAGCAGATCCTGCTGCTGATCTTTGCCGGCGTCACGCTCGGCGGACTCGGTACGGTGTACGGCGCGCTGATTGGCTCCGTCATCGTGGGTCTTTTCGTGGAAATCTCCACAATCTGGCTGGAGGCGGACCTCAAATACGTGGGTGCACTGGTCATCATGATTCTTGTCCTCCTCGTCCGGCCGCAGGGGATCCTCGGCCGCCGCGAGCGCATAGGTTAGGGGCTTAGCTCAGATGGACTTCGTTAATATTCTTCTCGGTGCACTCAACGAGATCATCAGCCCCACCACGGCGGCCTACGCACTTGCCGCCCTCGGGCTGGCCGTGCATTTCGGCTACACCGGGCTGCTGAACTTCGGACAGGCCGGGTTCATGGCGATGGGCGCCTACGGCTTCGCCATCCCGATTCTGTCCTTCAACGCACCGCTGCCGGTGGCACTGCTGATTGCCCTGGCGGGGTCCGCGATTTTCGCGGTGATCCTGGGCATCCCGACACTGCGGCTCCGGGCCGACTACCTGGCCATCGTGACCATTGCCGCAGCGGAGATCATCCGCTACATCGTGACCACCAACGGCATGACGTCGATCACCGGATCGGCGAACGGCCTGGCGGCCTTCACCGGAGACTTCTACGGCCTGAACCCGGTTCCTCCGGGCAGCTACAACCTGGGCCCCTTCGCCATGAACGAGCGGGACGTCTGGGTTCGGATTGTCGCCTGGACCCTCGTCATCGTGGCCTGCCTCCTGGTGTGGATGCTGATCCGCAGCCCCTGGGGGCGCGTGGTCAAGGGCATCCGCGAGGATGAAAACGCCGTCCGGGCCCTGGGCAAGAACGTGTACGCGTACAAAATGCAGGCCCTGATCATCGGTGGCCTGCTCGGCTCCCTGGCCGGCATTATCTTCACCCTCCCCCGGGATGCGGTGCAGCCGGCCAACTACGGGACCGAGCTGACCTTCTACCTCTACACCGCACTGCTCCTGGGCGGCATGTCCACCGTGCTGGGCCCGGTCATCGGCGCCATGATCTTCTGGGTCATCCTCTCCGTGACGCAGGGCCTGCTGTACGGCGCCATCGAAGCCGGGTACATCACTTTCATAACCACTTCCCAGGCAGGACAGGTGCGCTACATCCTTGTTGGTGTGGCACTGATGCTGCTGATGATCTTCAGGCCCCAGGGCATCCTGGGCAACAAGAAGGAGCTGGCGTTCGCATGAGTTCCCAGTCAGACGAACCCGGGCAGGGCGCCCGCGCGACGGGCGCGCATGCCGCGGCCCCCGACGATTACATGAACGACACCCGGCCCATAGCCGCCGACGACGCCGGACCGGGCTGCCGCAAGCGCGATCCGATCCTGGTGGCCAGGAACGTCACCCGGACCTACGGCGGCATCAATGCCGTTGACGTCAAGCACGTGGAGATCCCGCGGAACAAGATCACGGCCCTGATCGGTCCCAACGGCGCCGGCAAGACCACCCTGTTCAATCTCCTGACCGGCTTCGACACTCCGCAGTCCGGTGACTGGCAGTTCGAAGGCCGCGATCTGGCCGGAGTATCCGCGTACAAGGTGGCCCGGATGGGCATGGTCCGCACGTTCCAGCTGACCAAGGTCATGGGCAAGCTCACCGTCATCGAAAACATGCGGCTCGGCGCTTCCTCCCAACCGGGCGAGTCCCTCTGGCGGGCGTTCCTGCCGCCGCTCTGGCGGGGCCGGGAACGCGAAATCACCGAGCAGGCCGACGTGCTGCTGGCCAAGTTCAAGCTGGACACCAAGCGCAGCGACTATGCGGCGTCGCTCTCCGGCGGCCAGCGCAAGCTGCTGGAAATGGCCCGGGCCCTGATGGTCCGGCCCAAACTGGTGATGCTGGATGAACCGATGGCCGGGGTCAACCCGGCACTGACGCAGTCCCTGCTGGACCACATCAAGAACCTCAAGGCCGAAGGCATGACCGTCCTGTTCGTGGAACACGACATGCACATGGTCCGGCACATTGCCGACTGGGTGATTGTCATGGCCGAAGGCAAGGTGGTGGCCGAGGGCCCGCCGAGTGAGGTCATGAAGGACCAGGCCGTCATCGACGCCTATCTGGGTGCCCATCACGACGTCGACCTCGGCGATTCGGAAGGTTTTGAAAAGCTCGAGGCCCAGCTGGAGCACGATCCGGAGTCCTCCGTGGGCACCGAACCTGACGGCGCGGTCGGCAGGCACATCGATGAACGGAAGGAACAGGCATGACTGCCGAGGCATTCGAGGGCGATTCCGTCGTCAAAGTGACCGATTTGGTGGCCGGATACCTTCCGGGCGTAAACATCCTCAACGGCTGCAGCATCGAAGCCCGCCGCGGCGAGCTGATCGGCATTATCGGACCCAACGGCGCCGGAAAATCGACCCTGCTCAAGGCAATGTTCGGCCTGGTGAAGGTGCACTCCGGGACCGTTGTGGTCCGCGGACAGGACATCACCGGGCTGAAGGCCAACAAGCTGGTCAGCCGCGGCGTGGGCTTCGTCCCGCAGAACAACAACGTGTTCCCGTCCCTGACCATCGAGGAGAACCTGCAGATGGGCCTGTTCCAGGCGCCGAAGCGGTTCAAGGAGCGTTTCGACTTTGTGGCGGACCTGTTTCCCGAGCTGCGCACGCGGCGCGCCCAGCGTGCGGGGTCGCTGTCCGGCGGGGAGCGCCAGATGGTGGCCATGGGCCGGGCACTCATGATGGAGCCGGCGGTGCTGCTGCTGGACGAACCCTCTGCCGGGCTCTCCCCCGTGAAGCAGGATGAAGCGTTCCTGCGGGTCCATGAGATCAACCGGGCGGGGGTTTCCGTGATCATGGTGGAGCAGAATGCGCGCCGCTGCCTGCAGATCTGTGACCGCGCCTACGTCTTGGACCAGGGCCGCGACGCCTACACGGGCACCGGCCGTGACCTGATGAAGGACCCGAAGGTCATCCAGCTCTATCTGGGGACCCTGGCGGACACCGCGTAGGCGTTCACCGCCCGGCACCAACGGAACAGCCCCCGCCGTCGGCGGGGGCTGTTCCGTTGGTGCGGTGTTTTGCCGCGGGTTAGAGCTTGCCCTCTTCGGAGCGGCTCGGAACCGGCTTGTTGTCGGCGTCGTACTGGTAGATGCCGATGAAAGCCTCCGTCGGGTCACCGTTCTCGTCGAAGGTCACCGGGCCGGAGTAACCGTCGTAGTCGATGTCCCCTCCGCCGCGCAGGATGGTCACGCAGCCTGCGTAGTCAAAGCACTTCTCGCCCTCTGCCGAAACACCCTGCAGTTCGGCGGCCATGGCCTTGCCGTCGGTGCTGCCTGCCGCCTCTGAGGCCAGGGCCAGCATGGTCACGGCGTCGTAGCTTTCACCGGCGTAGGCCCAGTCCTTCAGGGCCGGGTCCAGCTTCAGCAGTGATTCCTTGAAGTTGTCCGAGGCAAACGGGCCCGGGATGGTTCCCTGGGCTCCTTCGAGCGTGCCCGCTTCGAGGTCCTTGCTGTAGTCGGAGGTGTTGCCGTCCACGAGGAACAGCTGGGTGGGATCGATGCCCTTGGCGGTCAGCAGCGGAACAATGCTCTTGGCCTGTTCGAAGCTGATGACAACAATGGCGTCGGGCTTGGCAGCCACAACCTCGTCCACCTGGCTGCTGAACTGGGATTCACCCTCATTGAACATTTCTTCCGCAACGATCTGGCCGCCGGCGGCCTCAACCGAGCCTCGAATGTTGCTCGCCAGGCCGGTGCCGTAGGCATCGTTCAGGACGATCATGCCGACGGTCTGCGCCCCGCAGGTCATGACGTAGTTGCCGAGGGTCCGCCCCTGCAGCACGTCCGAGGGAGCGGTCCGCCAGAACAGGCCGTCGTCGTCCCAGTCGGTGAAGTCCGGGGAGGTGTTGGCCGGCGAGAACTGGATGACGCCGGCTCCGGTGATCTGTCCGATGACGGTCTTGGAAACACCCGAGGACGCCGCTCCGACAATGCCGCTGACACCCTGGCTCAGCAGATCGGTGACGGACTGGGTGGCAATGTCAGTGGTAGTGTCGCCGGAATCCCGGTGCACAACCTCCATCGGCTGGCCCAGGACACCGCCGGCCGCGTTTACTTCTTCGACAGCCAGGTTCACGCCGGCGATCTCGGGCGGGCCGAGGAACGCCAGGGCACCCGTGGTGGGAAGCAGCGAACCGATCTTCAACGGCGACGCCGTCGTGCCGGTGGAAGCGGGCACTGCCGCGGGGTCACCCTTGGTCCCCGGGTCTTCGCCCTTGCCGCCTTCATTGGGCGGGCAGCTGACCGCTGAGGAAGCGGCAGCAGATGCGGTTGCGGATTCCGATCCGGTGGACTCGGCAGAGGGTGCGTTCTCTCCGCCGCAGGCTGTTGCGAACATTGCCAGGCCGAGCCCGAGCGCCGCGATTTTCGCCGCCCGGCTATATCCGTCTCCCAGGCCAAGGCGACTCGTGGTGCGTAGTGCAGTCATAGATTTTTCTCCCCGATCGAAAGGCGGAGGCCTTTGATGCCGTTTTCAGGTATTCCTGATGAGAAGAAAGCTAGTTGAATAATGAGTCAAACATAAGAGTTTAGGGTTACGTCCTTGTAACTCTCGTCACATAGTGCCGCTTTACCACTTGCCCGGGACACGGACGCGGGTTAGAAGGTCACTCCGCTGCGCAACATGACGTTGGCATAGGGCGTGGCCTCTCCCGTCCGCACGATCAGCCGCACGGACGGGAGCAGCGCCTTGAACTCCTCATGGGTCACCGTTTCGGGCTGAAGCCCGGCCTGAGCCAGCAGGCTGTCAACGGCGGTGCCGCCGGCCTCCTCAGCCATGATCGCCCCTTCGACCTCGATTTCGTCCAGCAGTGCGCCCAGCACATCGGAAAAGGAAGGGATGCCCTGGACCAGGGCCAGGTCGACGGCAGGGACACCGTCGGGAATCGGCAGGCCGCAGTCAGCGACCACTACCAGGTGCCCGTGTCCGAGCCTGCCGATTGCGGCGTTCAGGGGTGCGTTGAGGATGCCGGTTTTTTTCACGAGACGAAGTCAGCCACGTTTTCGGTGGTCACTGTGGTGACCGGCACCGGAATGCTGGATTCCACGGTTTCGCCGTCCAGCAGCTGGGCCAGGACCTCCACGGACCGCTTGCCCAGTTCGGCGGGCTGCTGGGCAATGGTGGCGGTCATGGTGCCGTCCTGGACTGCCTTGAAACCGCCCTCGGTGCCGTCAAAGCCGACCACGCTGACGTCGGAACCGGCACGGTTGCCCAGCGCCTGGATGGCGCCCAGTGCCATTTCATCGTTTTCGGCGAAGATGCCCGTGACGCCGGAATGGGCCTGCAGCAGGTTGGTGGCCACGTTCAGCGCTTCGGCGCGGTCGAAGTTCGCCGTCTGCTGTGCCGCCACCTTGATGCCGGGGTAGGCCTTGAGCCCCTCGGCGAAGCCGGCGCCGCGGTCGCGGCTGGCCGAGGTTCCGGCCACTCCCTGGAGGATGATGATTTCGCCCTCGCCGCCCATGGCCTTGGCCAGCTCGTCGGCCGCCTGGCGTCCGCCGGCCTTGTTGTCGCTGGAAACCAGGGACTGGATCTCCGCGCCGTTCACCGTGCGGTCCACGGCCACAATCGGGGTTTCGGCGCTCAGCAGCGGGCTGACGGAGGCGGCGGCTGCATCGGAATCGACGGGGTTGATGATGACGCCTTCGGTTCCGGACGTGGCTGCGGTGGCCAGCTGGTTGGTCTGGGTGGCGGAATCGTTCTGGGCGTCCAGGACCTCGAGGTCCAGGCCGGCGGCTTCGGCCGCTGACTGCGCGCCGTCGCGCAGTTCAACGAAGAAGGGATTGTTCAGGGTGGACACGGCCAGGGTGACGGTGCCCCCTGCCGCTGCGGCGTCGTCGCCGCGGTTGCAGGCGGTGGTGGCCAGCAGCAGTCCCAGGGATACGGTCACTGCCGCGGTCTTACGGGCGGAGGAGAACTTCATTGTTTTTTCCTTTTGTGGGGGTGGTTAGTGGGTGGAATTTTTCCGGCGCAGGGCGTCCGCGCCGACGGCGAGGGCGATCACCAGGCCGATGACGACCTGCTGCCAGAAGGAGGAGACGTTCAGCAGGTTCAGGCCGTTGCGGATCACCACAAGGACGAGGGCGCCGATGAGGGTGCCGCTGATGCGCCCGACGCCGCCGGCCAGCGAGGCCCCGCCAATGACGACGGCGGCAATCGCGTCCAGCTCATAGCCGGACGCGGCCTGGGGCTGGGCCGAATCAAGACGTCCGGAGAGCAGGAGTCCGGCCAGCGCGGCGAAGAGCCCGGACAGCGCGAAGACGGTGACCAGCACCCGGCGGACCGGGATGCCGGAAAGGCGGGCCGCTTCGGTGTTGCCGCCCACCGCGTACATGTAGCGGCCGATCACCGTGTAGTTCAGGATCAGGGCAGCGGCGATGCCGGCGATCACCAGGACCACGATGGGCATCGGAATGGGACCCACATTTCCGCCCAGGAAGGACACCTCGGGGGCGGTGGCGATGGGCCGGCCGTCGGAGAGGACCAGGGTGAGGCCGCGGGCGACGCTGAGCATGGCCAGGGTGGCAATGAAGGACGGCAGCCGGCCGTAGGCAACGGCGAAGCCGCTGACGGCGCCGCTCAGGGTTCCGATCAGCAGTCCGCCGGCCAGCGCCAGCCAGCCGGGGAGGTTGCCCTGCGTGAACATCCACGCCGAACCCATGGCGGACAGGGCCGCCACCGAACCCACCGAGAGGTCGATGCCGGCGGCCACGATCACGAAGGTCATGCCGAAGGCCAGGACGGCAATCACCGAAGCCTGAATGCCGATGTTCAGCAGGTTCGGGCCGGTCAGGAAGTCGGGCGTGGCAATAAAGAGCGCCAGGCCCAGGACCACGAGGCCCACCAGCGCCCCGTTGTCCGCCAGGAACTTCTTAACCCGCGCCCCGGTGTCCGGTGCCTGCTTCCGCGTGGCCTTTTCCGGTGTCTGCACCGCTGCGTTGTTCATGATCCGTCCTTCATCAGTTGGTCTTCCAAATCACGCTGTATGTCGCGCACCGCCAGCGACATCACGGCGTCCTGTGTGGCTTCGCCGGCGTCGAGTTCACCGGCTATGTGACCGCCGCTCATCACCAGGATGCGGTCACTCATGCCCAGCACCTCCGGTAGTTCGCTGGACACCATGACGACGGCGCCGCCGGCTGCGGTGATTGCGTTGATCAGTTCGTAGATCTCCACCTTGGCGCCCACATCGACGCCCCGGGTCGGTTCGTCCAGCAGCAGCACGGTTGATCCGGCCACGATCCAGCGGGCAAAAACCGCCTTCTGCTGGTTGCCGCCGGAGAGTGATCCCACCGCCTGGTCCAGGCTGTGCATGCGGATCCGCAGCCGGTCCGCCACCTCCTGGGCACGTTTGCGCTGGCCGGCGAAGTCCACCACGCCGGCCTTTGCCGTGGCGGCGAGGGTGGCGTAGCCGATGTTGTCGTTGACTGCCGCCCCGAGCACCAGGCCCTGCACCTTGCGGTCCTCGGGCACGTGGCCGAGGCCGGCGCGGATGGCCGCTCCGATGTCGGCCTTGGGCAGCTGTTTTCCGCGAACGGTGACCGTTCCGGAGGTATAGGAGTCCGCGCCGGCGATGGCACGCACCACCTCGGTCCGGCCCGCGCCCATCAGCCCGGCCAGGGAGACGACTTCCCCGGCCGCAACCGAGAACGACACGTCGTGGATCAAGCCCTTCATTGACAGCCCCTGCACCTGCAGCAGCGTCTGCGCCGGACCGGTGAATTCACGCCGGCGGGGGAACTGCTGGTCGATGTCCCGTCCCACCATCAGGCGGACCAGCTCATCTTCGTGCGTATCGGCGGGGACCTCGGCGATGAACTTGCCGTCCCGGAGCACGGACACCGAGTCCCCGATCGCGGCGATTTCGTCCAGGTGGTGGGAAATGAACACCATGCCCACACCCTTCCGGCGCAGGTCCTCGACGACGGAGAACAGGGAGGCGATTTCGCGGTTGGTCAGCGCCGCCGTCGGCTCGTCAAGAATCAGCATCCGGGCGTTCAGGCTCAGGGCCTTGGCGATTTCCACCAACTGCTGCCGGGCGATGCCCAGCTCCCCCACCGGCTGGTCCAGGTCCACGTCGAGGCCGATCAGGTCCAGCGCCGCCCGGGCCTGAGCCTTCATGGCGCGGCGGTCCACCAGCCCGTATTTGCGCGGCATCCGGCCCAGGCAGATGTTCTCGGCCACGCTCATGGACCCCACCAGGTTCAGTTCCTGGTGGATGGTGGCGATGCCGTGGGCTTCGGCAGCCTTGGTGTCCGGCAGGGAAACCGGCTTGCCGTCCACGAGGATCCGGCCGCCGTCGGGCTGGTAGACCCCGGACATCATCTTGATCAGGGTGGATTTGCCGGCACCGTTTTCGCCCAGGAGCACCTGGACCTTGCCCGGGCGCACGTTGACGGTGACGCCGTCGATCACCGTCACCGGGCCAAAGGACTTGCTGACGCCCTCAAGGGTCAGGATGGGATTCTCATTCAGGATGGGATTCTCTTTCATGCTGGGGTTCCTCCTGGAAGGGGCGGGGTCGAGCCGCGGATGATGAGCCTGCTCGGCAGCACCACGGAGGCCGGGGATTCCCCGGCGATTTCAGCGAGCAGCAGGTCAACGGCAAGCCGCCCCATGGCATGGACGTCGTGGGTTATGACGGTCAGCGCCGGGTTGAGCAGCGTGAAGGCTTCGATGTCGTCGTAGGCCACGAAGGCCAGGTCGGCTCCGATGGCCAGTCCGCGCTCGTTGCAGACGCCGACAGCGCCGATGCTCATCAGGCTGTCCGCGGCGAGCAGCGCCGTGGGCGGGACGGGAAGGTCCAGCAGCCGGCGTGCCCCGGCCGCACCGCTGGCGGACTGGAAGTCGCCGAGGAACACCAGGTCGCCGTCGTCGTCCGCCCCGGTTTCGGCGACGGCGCCGCGGTAGGCCTGCAGCCGCTCGCGTCCCGTGGACGTCGACTGGGGACCGGCAATGTAGCCGATCCGGCGGTGCCCCAGCTCGGTGAGGTGGCGGACGGCGTCGGCGATTCCGCTTCCGTTGTCGGCAGTGACGCTGGGAACCTTGGCGCCGTCAACCACGCGGTCCACGAACACCGTGGGCAGCTCGCCGGCCAGGAGGCCCACCAGGCTCCGGGCTTCGCCCTGGGGTGCGGCGATCAGGCCGTCCACGCGCTGGGAGAGCATGACGTCGAGGTAGCGCTCCTGCTGCTCCTGGCTTTCGTTGGCGTTGCCGAAGAGGGTGAGGTACTGAAATTCGCGGGCGCGCTGCTCGACGGCGTGGGCCAGGTCGGCAAAGAAGGGGTTGCGGATGTCGGGCAGCAGCAGGCCGATGGTCTGGGTGCTGGTCTTGCGCAGCGAGCGGGCCTGGGCGTTGGGGCGGAAGCCGAGCTCAGCGGCGGCATCGCGGACCGCCTGGCGGGCGTCTTCGGAGGTGGCGGAATGCCCGGACAGCACCCGGGAAGCCGTGGCTGCCGAGACGCCGGCCAGCCTCGCCACGTCCTTGATCGTCGTTGACCGCACTCTGCTCCCTACACCGTTGTGGAATCGATTCCATGGAATCGATTCCAAGTATGGTGCAGATCATGTGTGCCGTCAAACACGACGCTTCGTGCCTTGGGTTACAGGCCGGCGCGAGGGGGCGTCCGGGGAGGGTTTCGACGGAGGCTAGACGGGAATAACGTCCCACTCCGCGGCGCCGTCCCACTTGATGTACAGGTCCTTTGGCAGGGGCACTCCCCCGCGGTGGTACATGTGGAACTCCACGGCCTCGCCATCGGCCAGGTCCATTCCGGCGGGCAGGTTCTTGGTGTTCACGCCCACCCTGGATCCGTCAACAACCACGTGGCCAAGCACGTGTCCGCTGACGTTGCGCAGCAGATAGGTGTCTTCGGACGGATTTTCGATTCTCAGGGCATCGCTCATGACCGCTCCCGGCGCAGTGGGGGCGGCGTTCCCGTTTGTCCTGCTTATCCCTGCGGCACCGCCCGGATAAGGGTTCCGCGTTCCGTTTTATGCTATTGATTCATGCTACTGACGGGCCTCTGCGCGCCGGAACCCCGCAGTACCTCGAACACGCTCCGCGGCAATAACCCTTTGGGCAAATAAGTGCCCGCTTCGGCCCATCCGCCCTGGTCCCGCTCACCGAATAGCTCCCATGATCGAGCAGAGCCATCACCGTCAGATGGAGGACAGCCCGCTGAGGGAGTTCTCCGGCACCTACGGAGGCTTCTATCTGCTTCCCGGGGAAGCCTGGGGAGTTTCAGCGGCTGCCGACGGGACACCGCACGCGCGCTGCTGTTCCTGCAGCTGGGAGTACGACGTCGGCACGGAGGAGGAAGCCGTCCGGCTCGTCACCTCGCACCTGCGGGTGGCGCATCCCGATGAACCCGGAGTGGTGGACCCGGCGCAACGAACGGACGAGCGACGAGCGGACCCGGCGCAGCAGCCGGCCCGCTGACAACAGTGGTACCCCAGGTCGGACTCGAACCGACAACACATGGATTTTAAGTCCACTGCCTCTGCCATTGGGCTACTGGGGCGGAAGCGAAAAGCTTCTGCTCAAGCCTACTGGATCCCCGCCCCGCCGCAGAAACAACGACGGCAGCCCCTCCCCAAGGGGAGGAACCGCCGTCGTACGTGTTCTGCTGAAGCCGGAAGCGCTACTTGGCAGCTTCGGTCTTCTTGGCCGGCGTGGCGGCCGTCCGGAACCCCTCGCGCGGGTTGTTCAGGTTGCGCAGGGAGGTCAGGTCGCGGCCGTAGCTCACGTTCAGGAGCCAGCCGGAGACGACGCGGAACTTGCGCTCGAACATCGGCATGGCCAGGCCGTGGTAGCCGCGGTGTGCCAGCCAGGCCGGGAAGCCCTTGAGGCCGAAGCCCATGATGTTGGCAACGCCCTTGTACTGGCCCAGGCCGGCAACGGCGCCGAGGCTCTTGTGGTTGTATTCCTCAACGCTGCCGATGCCGTAGCGGGCGGCCAGGAGGTTCTTGGCCAGCAGCTTCGCCTGGCGGACGGCGTGCTGGGCGTTCGGAACGCAGAACCCGCCGACCCCGCCGCCGGACAGGTCGGGAACGGCGGAGACGTCGCCGGCGGCCCAGGCGCCGTCGAGGGGGCCGTTCTCGCCGGTGATGCGCAGTTCGGCGTTGGCGCGGACGCGGCCGCGCTCGTCGATCGGGAAGTCAGTGGCGCGGACCATCGGGTTGGCCTGCACGCCGGCGGTCCAAATCAGGGTATCCGCACCGAACTCGCCGGCCGGGGACTTGTCAGCCATGTTGATCAGCTTGAGCACGCCGTTCTCGGCGGACGCCAGCGAGGTGTTCAGCAGGACTTCGATGCCGCGCTCACGCATGCTGGCAACAACCCACTCGGCCTGGTCCGGCTTGACCTCGGGCATGACGCGGCCCATGGCCTCGATCAGGACGAAGCGGAGGTCTTCGCGGCGCAGGCGGTCGTTGATCCGGACGGCATCGCGGGCCATGTCTTCGAGCTCGGTCAGGGTTTCGATGCCGGCAAAGCCGCCGCCGACGACGACGAAGGTCAGGGCGCGGTCGCGCTCCGGGCCAGCGGGCATGAGCGATGCGGATTCGATGCGCTCAAGCACGTGGTTGCGGGTCGCCATTGCTTCTTCGATGCTCTTCATGCCGATGCCGGCCTCGGCGAGGCCCGGGATCGGGAAGGTGCGGGTGATCGAGCCGGCGGCCAGGACAACATCCTGGTAGGGCAGCTCGAACGGCTCGCCGCCGTCGCCCGGCTCAATGGTGGCGGTGCGGGCAGCGTGGTTGATGGAAGTGACCTTGCCGGTGATCAGCTCGGTGTTCTTCAGGTGCATGCGGTGGGACACGACGGCGTCGCGGGCCTCGATCGTGCCGGCGGCCACTTCGGGAAGGAAGGGCTGGTACGTCATGTAGGGCAGCGGATCGACAACCGTGACGATCCCGCCCTCATCCTTGACCTTCTTCTGGAGGTTTTTCGCTACATAGAGACCTACGTAGCCACCGCCAACTACCAGGACGCGGGGACGGTCTGAAAACTGTGTCGTAGATGCCATGCCCTCATCCTACCCGAGTTTGTGAAAACCTTCACGAGAGATTGGAGTGTTTCAGCTGACCGGTTTCGGTGTCCTCGGCAACAGCATCTTGCCCCGTGTCGTCCCCCGTCCGGCGACGCGCGCGAACCACCGCTGCAGTGCCTGCGGCGGTGACTCCCAGCAGCAGTCCGCCGAAGCCCAGGACCAGCGCTGCGGGCAGCGGATCGAACCCCCTGTCCGGCGGCAGCGCCACCGGAACCGTGGGCTCCGGCAGGTCCGGTTCCTGCGGCTCGACGGCAACCGGAGCATCGGAGGCCGGCGCTGTGGAGGCATCGCGGCGGTGGATCCGGATCCAGTCCGCAATGTTGCCCAGCGGGTTCGCCGCGACGGAGGGAACATCGGCGGTCAGGGCCGCGCCGGCATCCAGGATGCCGTAGCCGTACAGGGTGTCCTGTCCCGGCGCGCCGGCCTCGCGGGTGGTGCTGATGATCCGGTTAATGACGTCTGCGGCGCTGAGGTCGGGATAGGCGGATCGGATCAGGGCCGCGGTTCCCGCTACCAGGGGCGCAGCGCCGGAAGTTCCGCTCCAGTCCGCGTACCGGATCGCCTCGCCGGGCAGGCCCCCCACCAGGTTTTCCGCCGGGGCGGCAACGCCGATGCTGATTCCTTCGGAGGAGGAATACCGGCTCGCTTCACCGTTCCGGTCGACACCGGCCACGGTCAGCACACCGGGGATGGTGGCCGGGGCTCCCACTTGCACCATGCCGACGCTGCGGTTGCCGGCGGCGACCACGACCACAACGTCCTGCTGCTCGGCGTACAGGAAGGCTGAGTCCCAGCTCTCCGGCCAGGATGTGGAGGAGCTGCCCAGCGACATGTTGATTACCTGGGCTCCGTTGTCCACGGCCCACCGGATGGCGTCCGGTATCTGGTCCTCGATGGGGATGCCGGCCGGGTTGTCGGGTCCGATCCAGGCGGAGACCGCCAGCAGCTCGGCTTTGGGTGCCACGCCGATGATGCCCTCGGATTTGGCGGGCGCCGGGGGCTTGGCCGTCTCTTTAGTCCTGCTCGTCGGGCTCGGGTCCGGCGCAACGTCAGGGGCGTGGCCGCGCCCTGCCAGCAGTGTCGCCACCAGGGTGCCGTGGGACGGGTTGTTGCCCAGTCCCCGGCTGCCGGCCGGGTCCCCGGCACCGGAGACGTCGGTGCCGCCGGTGACGGCTCCCGCCAGATCCGGATGGGTGGGATCGATTCCGGTATCGATCACCGCGACCTTGACGCCTGCGCCCTGGCTCACCTTCCAAGCCTCGTCGAACCCGGAGTCAGCGAGCCAGTACTGCTTGTCGCGCCATTCGTCGGCGGAGGCCGGGGCAGCCGGAAGCAGGGTCAGCGCGAGCAGCGCCGCCAGCAGGACCGCGTGGATCCTTCTCCGTGGCAGCCCGGGAACCGCCGACGGATCCGTCACCGCGCTACGCTCAGAGCTATGCCGTCCAGGATGTCGTGCTCGCTGGTCACTGCGGAGGAGACCGCCCCGTCGGTGAGTTCCGCGACCCGGTCCACGATCGTCTGCCAAATCAGCGCACCGGCGCCGATCACGTCCACGCGGCCCGGATGCATGTACGGCAGTGCCGCACGGGCATCCCGGTCCATGTGCAGCAGCTCCGAAGCGGCGTGGTCTATCCGGGCGGTGTCGAGCTCGGTGCCGTGGATGGCACTGGGTGAGTACTCGGGCAGGTGCAGGGCGTGGGCCGTCACCGTGGTGATCGTCCCGGCCACGCCCACCAGGCGGTCGGCTTCGGCCAGCGGCACAGTGGTCAGAACCTGCGCGATCATGTCCAGGACGTCACCGCGGGCAAGGGCGATCTGCGCCTCGGTTGGCGGATTGGAGGTGAGGTGCCGTTCGGTGTACCGGACGCAGCCCATGTCGGTGCTCTTGGCCGCCAGTACGCCCTCGGAGGTGCCCAGCACAAACTCGGTGCTGCCGCCGCCGAGGTCCACCACCAGGGTCTTGGAGCCGTTGCTTCCGCCCAGGACGCTGGTGGCTCCGGCGAAGGACAGCGCTGCCTCTTCGTCGCCGCTGATGACTTCGGGCTCAACGCCCAGCCGCTCCCGGATGCCGTCAACGAACTCGGCGCGGTTTTCGGCGTCGCGGCTGGCCGAGGTGGCGACGAAGCGGATCCGCTCGGCTCCGTGCTCCCGGATCAGGGCGGCGTACTCGTCGGCGGCCTCGAAGGTCCGTTCCAAGGCCTCGGGGGCCAGGCGGCCGGTGGCGTCCACACCCTGTCCGAGCCGGTTGACCCGCATCAGGCGGACGACGTCGGTCAGCCGGGGCGGGCCGTCCTGCGCCACGTCGGCAATCAGCAGGCGGATGGAGTTGGTGCCGCAGTCGACGGCGGCAACCCGCACCGTTGAAGCAGCACTCTGGTTCTGCACTTCACTCTGGTCCGGCACTTCGTCCCCCTGCTGGTCGGTGTCGGCCGCGTCAGCGGTGTTGGCCTCGGCTTTGGCGGACTCGCGGCGGGCGGCGCGCTTGGCGTCCAGCTCCTCCGCGGAGAGACCCTGGGTTTTGGTGTGCCGGCTCAGATCACGGCTCGGCACCGCACTTGCGGTGTCCCACGCGCCCTCACAGTAACAGCGATCGCGGGTCCACCAGGGGGAAATGCGGTCCAGGGCTTCATCACCCAGCGGGTTGACTCCGGGACCTGCGGCCAGAGAGTGGCCCACGAGGACGTGGAGGCACTTCACCCGGGTGGGCATCCCGCCGGCGGAGACGCCGTCGATCTCGGGAACGGGGCCGACGCCGGTGCGGGCACCGATGTCGTTCCGCACCTGAAGGTACGCCTCGTGCGCTGCCCGGTAACGGGCGGCGAGCTCGGGGTCCTGTTCCAGCCGCTCGGTCATTTCGTTCATGACGCCGGCGGCTTCGAGCCGGGAGACTGCGGCAGTGATGACCGGGTGCGCCAAATAGTAGGTGGTGGGAAAGGGAATGCCGTTGCTGAGGCGCGGTGCCGTGGTGGCCACGAGGGGGTTGCCGCAGACGCAGCGCGCGCCGATTTCCACGACGTCGCGCGCCGGCCTGCCGAGCTGACGGCTCAGTGTCTCCAAGTCTTCGGAGGTGGGGGTGAGCTGCTGCTGGGTCATGCCGGAGGTTCCTTCCTGGGGGCCTGGACGAGGCCCGGGCTATTAATGTCTGCGTTTCTAAGATTACTGTGCGCAGAACGACGCCGGGGCCGCCGCCGCGGCGGCCCCGCGCCGGCAGCGGGCCTACTGCGCCGCAGCCGACCGCTTCACGGAGTCCCAGAGGGCGTCGACCCACTGCAGGTCTTCCGTTTCCTCCTGCGCCTCCTGCGCGGCGTTTTCCACTCCGTGCTCCCCCTTGACGAGGTAGCGGGTCTCCCCCGGCATCACCAGGAAGATGCGTTCCCGGGCCTGCTGCTTTATGTAGTTGGGGTCCTCCCAGCGGCCCAGCTGCGTTTCCAGGTTGCGGGCCGTCACCTTCTCACTGGCGATTTCCGCCTCCAGCGCGGAAATTTCCGAGCGCTGATGCAGATAAGTGCTCACCGACGGTGCCAGCAGCACCGTTACGACCAAGGTCACCATGGCCAGGACCAGGAGGCGGCCGGAAAAGGCCTTTGCCGGAACCGGGCGCAGGTCATCGGAGACTTCGTCTGCGCCCGCTCCGGACAACACTGCCGGAGCCTGTGCCAGGGACCGCCGCCGGAACCTGCCGGCAGCGGCCGCCTTCGCGGTTGTGGCCTTGGCTGCGGCGTCGTCGGCTTTCGTGCCCGAGAGCTTCCCGGCCGCTGCTTTTGTGGGAGCAGGTTTGGCCGGCGCTGCCTTGGCCCGAGGCGTTTTCTCCGCGGCGGCTTTGGCCGGGGCACCCGGAGCAGGGGCACGTTTCGCGGCACCCGATCCGGCGCCGCGGGCTCCGTCCACCGGCTTCGTGGCACTGATGGTGTCCGGATCAGCAGCAGGGCTCCGTCGCCGCTCCGGCCGGCTCCCGCCGGAGCCGGAGACGGTCTCGGCCGCGGCGCCGTCCCCCGCTGAACCTGCTTTGGGGACTTTCGGACGTCGGGTGGGCATGGAACTCCTTGATTCAAAACAACCTGGCGGAACGGCAAAAGAACAACAGCTAAACCCACCGCTCAAAACGAACAGTGATTCAAAC
Source organism: Arthrobacter sp. zg-Y820 (assembly GCF_030142155.1). Classification (GTDB taxonomy): domain Bacteria; phylum Actinomycetota; class Actinomycetes; order Actinomycetales; family Micrococcaceae; genus Arthrobacter_B. The sequence continues at coordinate 917,845 of NZ_CP126247.1, read as the reverse complement.
ACAGGGGTCTAAACGACACAGTGGTTAGACGACACAGTGCCTTAAACGACACAGTGGCTTAAACACAGCTGGTGGGCACCCTCATTAACGAGGGTACCCACCAGCAGCAGGCTTACTCTGCCGTGAAACGCGGGAACGCGCTGCGTCCTGCGTAACGTGCGGCGTCGTCGAGCTCTTCCTCGATGCGCAGCAGCTGGTTGTACTTCGCTACGCGCTCGGAGCGGGCCGGGGCGCCGGTCTTGATCTGGCCGGCGTTGGTGGCCACGCAGATGTCGGCGATGGTGGTGTCCTCGGTTTCGCCGGAGCGGTGCGAGGTGATGGTGGTGTAGCCGGCGCGCTGGGCCATGGTGATGGCATCCAGGGTTTCGGACAGGGTGCCGATCTGGTTGACCTTGACCAGCAGGGAGTTCGCGGCGTTGTTCTTGATGCCGGTCTCGAGGCGGACCGGGTTGGTGACGAACAGGTCGTCACCCACGATCTGCACCTTGTCGCCGATGGACGCGGTCAGCGTCTTCCAGCCGTCCCAGTCTTCCTCATCCAGCGGGTCCTCGATGGAAACCAGCGGGTAGTCCCGGACCAGTTCCTCGTAGTACGCGGACATTTCCGCAGCGGAGCGGTTGGTGCCTTCGAACAGGTAGGAGCCGTCCTTGTAGAACTCGGAGGCGGCAACGTCCAGGGCGAGGGCGATGTCGGCGCCGGGGGTGTAGCCGGCACGCGTGATGGCCTCGAGGATCAGGTCCAGGGCGGCACGGTTGGACGGCAGGTTCGGGGCGAAACCGCCCTCGTCGCCGAGTCCGGTGGACAGGCCCTTTTCCTTCAGGACGGCCTTGAGGTTGTGGTAGACCTCAACTCCCCAGCGCAGGCCCTCGGAGTAGGTCTGTGCGCCCAGGGGAACAATCATGAACTCCTGGATGTCGACGTCGGAGTCGGCGTGCGAACCGCCGTTGAGGATGTTCATCAGCGGGACCGGCAGGACGTGCGCGTTGGGTCCGCCGAGGTAGCGGTACAGCGGCAGCGCCGCTGATTCGGCGGCGGCGCGTGCCACGGCCAGGGAGACGCCCAGCATGGCGTTGGCGCCCAGGTTGGACTTGTTCTCGGTTCCGTCCAGGTCAATCATCGCCTGGTCGATGGCACGCTGGTCGGCGGCGTCGAAGCCCAGCAGGGCCGGCTGGATCTGCTCGATGACCGCTTCAACGGCCTGCAGCACGCCCTTGCCCTGGTAGCGGGTCTTTTCGCCGTCGCGGCGTTCGTTGGCTTCGAAGGCGCCGGTCGAGGCGCCGGAGGGGACCGCGGCGCGGCCGAACGTGTCATCATCAAGCAGAACCTCCACCTCAATGGTGGGGTTTCCACGGGAATCCAGGATTTCGCGGGCGTGAATGGCATCGATGATTGCCATGGGAATGCTCCTGTTCGTTGGAACGCTAGGGGTAACTACAGCGGCAGGCAATGAGCCAAGCTCCGCTGTCTGGTTCCAGACTAGTTGAAACCCGCGCCGTAGTAAGGCCCTGCACCGCCATAATGGCCCTGCGGTAGGCTCCGCAGCCGCCTGCAGGGCTCCCGGCCCGGCTAGGCGCCGGCGGTGAAACGGCGGACCGCGGACCGCAGCGCGGCTTCGGCATCCAGCCCCTGGGCCTGCGCCTGGCGCACGACGGCGAACAGGTGATCTCCCAGCTCTTCCTCACCGTGCCACGGCGGCAGCGGCCGGTTCGCCGGGTCCGCTGCAGGTACCGGAATCCCGGCGCGGCGGGCCCGGTCCTGGGCTTTCGCGGCCAGCAGGAGGGCCGGAAGCCCGGCGGGGATGCCGTCGAAGGGTGAGGTTCTCCCTGGTTTTTCCTGCTTCTTCACGTCGTCCCAGGCGCGTTCGATTTCGGCTGGATCGTCGGTGGTGCTTTCCCGGACGGAGCCGTCGGGGGCGAAGACATGCGGATTGCGCCGAATCATTTTGGCCGTTAGCGAATCCACCACGTCGCCGATGCCAAAGTGGCCGGATTCTTCCTGAAGCCGGGCGTGCAGCAGCACCTGGAACAGGACGTCGCCGAGCTCCCCCGCCAGCTCCTGCGCGTCTTCCGGCCCGGTGTGGCCGGTTTCCACGGCCTCGGCCACCTCGTAGGCCTCCTCGATGAGATATTCCAGGAGGGACTCATGGGTGAGCGCGGCCGTCCAGGGACAGCGCTCCCGCAGGACAGCGATGACCTCGGCCAGCCGGGTGAACCGCTGGCCGAGGTCATCGCCGGAAGTGCCGGGGGCCGAATCAGCCACGGAGCTGGTTGAAGCCTTCAGTGACGTAGGCGGCCAGGGCGTCGCGCTCCTCCAGTGGCAGGAACGCGGCGTCGACCGCGTTCATGGTGAGTTCGAGGATGTCGTCGAGGTCATAGTTGAAGGTGTCCGCGAGCAGTTCGAACTCGCCGGTGAGCGTAACACCGCTCATCAGCCGGTTGTCGGTGTTCACCGTGACCTGGAAACCGGTCTGGTAGAGCAGGTCGATCGGATGGGATTCGATGTCCCCGCCGAAGGAGGCGATGGCACCGGTCTGCAGGTTGGACGAGGGGCAGATTTCCAGCGGAATGCCGCGGTCCCGGACCCATCCGGCCACCTGGCCGATGGTCACCATGCCCACGGCGCTGTCGTCCCCGGCACCGGCCGGACTGTCTTCGGCGTCCTCGTTGTCGAACTCAACATTGATGTCCTCGGCGATGCGCACGCCGTGACCCAGGCGCAGCGCCCGGCCGTGGACCAGTGCGTCCCGGATGCTGTCCACTCCGGCGGCTTCGCCGGCGTGCACGGTGACCGGGAACTGGTTTTCGGCCAAGTAGGTGAATGCCTCGCTGAAACGCGAGGCCGGAAAGCCGTCTTCCGCGCCGGCGATGTCAAAGCCGGAGGCACCGTTGTGGCGGTGCCGGACGGCCAGCTCTGCGATTTCCATGGCACGGTCGGCGTGGCGCATGGCCGTGATGAGCTGCCCCACCTGGATCAGGCGGCCGCCCGCTTCCACGGCGTCCACACCGGCGTCCAGGCCCTCCTGGACGGCTTCCACGGCTTCGTCCAGGCTCAGGCCGCCCTGCAGGTGCTGCTCGGGTGCCCAGCGGATCTCGGCGTAGACAACGCCGTCGTCGGCCAGATCCTCCACGAACTCGCGTGCCACCCGGGACAGGCCTTCGCGGGTCTGCATCACGGCAATGGTGTGGTCAAAGGTTTCCAGATAGCGCGGCAGCGAACCTGAATCCGCGGACTCGCGGAACCACTCACCGAGTGCAACCGGGTCCGTGGAGGGAAGCTCGTGGCCAACCTCCGCGGCAAGTTCGATGATGGTGGCAGGGCGCAGGCCGCCGTCGAGGTGGTCGTGCAGCGAGACCTTGGGCAGGCTGCGGATGTCGAGGTGCGGGTCAGAGGCGGGAAGCAAAATAGGCTCAGTCACGCTGCCAACTCTACGTGAGCTGCGGCACTCGTTGGTGCGCGTGCCTAGGGCGTTTCGTTCGGCACCCGCTGCGCGGCTTCCTCAGCGGGGAGCTCTGCGTCTCCGGGGCGCGCTGCGTCTTTGGGGGTCTTCAGCGGCGTGGGGCCGCGAAGCTTGGTGATGAGCCGGTCAATGACCAGCCCGAGGACCATTGCGACGGCGATCGCGACCACGACGCCCAGGAGATGGTTGTCCTCGAACCAGGAACCGGCAAGCGCGCCGATGGCAACGCTGTAGGCTGCCCAGACCAAGGCCGACATGGTGGTCAGACTGACGAACAACCGGCGGGGGAAGCCGGTGGCGCCGGCGGTCAGGTTGACGACCACGCGTCCGATCGGAATGAAGCGGGCAATCAGGATCAGCGACACGGCCCGCTTGTCCAGTTCCTTGCGGGCCCACACGAAGCCTCGCTGCATCCGCGGTCCGCGCATCCAGCGGTACCGTTCGGTGCCGATCCGCCGTCCCATCAGGTAGGCCAGGTTGTCGCCCAGAAAGGCTCCGCCGGCCGCTGCCGCTGCCACCAGCCACAGGTTGGGGCCGGCTCCGGTGGCCACCAGCGCCGACAGTCCCACTACCAGGGATTCGCTGGGAACCGGCGGAAAGAAGCCGTCGATCAGGCAGAACGCGAATAATGCGAAGTAAACCCACGGCTCATCGGCGGAGGTCAGGATGAAATTGTTGACACTGTCCACTGCGGCGCTCAGCACGTCCAGTCGGCTCCCTCGGATTGGTCTCTGGTATCTATAACGATGCCATCAACTCATTGGTGCCCGCCAACCCCGCGCCGCCGCCCGCCCGCCCGCCCGGGCCAGGGCAGGGCGGGCAGGCGGGGGGGCAGGGCGGGGCGGCGGGCGGCGGCCGGCGGTTCAGCACGGCCGATGGGCGGTGCCTAGCCGATGCGGTCGATGATCAGCTTCTGCGCGGGGCGGGATCCTTCGGGAGCAATGACGACGGCGTTTTCCAGCGCCTCGCGGGCCCGGTCGAACTTCTCCGGTGTATCGGTAAGCAGGGTCATCAGCGGCTGGCCGGCCCGGACGGTGGCTCCGGGCTTGGCATGCAGGCGGACGCCGGCGCCGGCCTGCACCACATCCTCCTTGCGGGCACGTCCTGCTCCCAGCCGCCAGGCAGCCACGCCCACGGACAGGGCGTCCAGCTCCATCAGGACGCCGTCGGCGGGCGCCAGGATGGTTTCCGATTCCCGCGCCTGCGGCAGCGCAGCCGCCGGGTCCCCGCCCTGGGCGGAAATCATGCGCCGCCAGACGTCCATGGCCCGGCCGTCCCGCAGGGCAGCCGCCGGGTCGGCATCCGGGATGCCGGCCGCGGCGAGCATTTCCTCGGCCAGCCGGATCGTCAGTTCGACGACGTCGGCCGGACCGCCGCCGGCCAGGACCTCCACTGATTCCTCCACCTCGATGGCATTGCCTGCGGTCAGGCCCAGCGGGGTGGACATGTTGGTCAGCAGCGCCACGGTGTTCACTCCGGCGTCCTGTCCGAGTGCCACCATGGTTTCGGCCAGTTCACGGGCGTTGGCTTCATTCTTCATGAACGCCCCGGAGCCCACCTTCACGTCGAGCACCAGTGATCCGGTGCCCTCGGCGATCTTCTTGCTCATGATGGAGGAGGCGATCAGCGGAATGGCCTCCACCGTTCCGGTCACGTCGCGCAGCGCGTACAGCTTCTTGTCCGCCGGAGCCAGTCCGGTGCCGGCGGCGCAGATGACGGCGCCGACGTCGGCCAGCTGGGCCATGATTTCCTCGGTGGACAGGTTGGCCCGCCATCCCGGGATGGCCTCCAGCTTGTCCAGGGTGCCGCCGGTGTGGCCGAGGCCGCGGCCGGAGAGCTGCGGCACGGCGACGCCGAACACGGCGACCAGGGGTGCCAGCGGCAGGGTGATCTTGTCCCCCACCCCACCGGTGGAGTGCTTGTCAGTGGTGGCTTTCCCCAGCGAGGAGAAGTCCATCCGGACGCCCGAATTGATCATGGCGGTGGTCCAGCGGGAGATTTCCTGCCGGCTCATGCCGTTGAGCAGGATTGCCATGTTCAGCGCTGCCATCTGCTCGTCGGCTATCGCCCCGCGGGTGTAGGCGTCGATCGTCCAGTCGATCTGCTCCGGGGACAGGGTTCCCCGGTCCCGCTTGATCCCGATGATGTCCACGGCGTCAAACTTTTCGCTGCTCATGTGCGGTCCTGCCCTTCCAAGTGCTGCGGTCCAAAGGCATCCGGCAGGACCTCGTCCATGGTCCGGATGCCGCTTACTGTCATTAACTGCATGCCCGGTGCCCGAAATTCATAGAGCAGCTGCCGGCAGCGTCCGCACGGCATCAGGATTTCCCCGGCGCCGTCCACGCAGGTGAAGGCGGTGAGGCGGCCGCCTCCGGTCATGCGCAGCGAGCTCACGAGCGAGCATTCAGCGCACAGCGTCAGCCCGTAGGAAGCGTTTTCGACGTTGCAGCCGGAGATCACCCGGCCGTCGTCGGTCAGGGCGGCTGCGCCCACCGGATACTTCGAGTACGGGACGTAGGCGTGTTCCAGGGCGGCACGGGCAGCATCGAGGAGTTGGTTCCAGTCGATGTCCGGCGCAGCACCTGCCGGGGTGCCTGCTGATTCATTCATTGGGGGTTCCTTCCTCAGCCCTTGATATACGGTATGCCGCTGGCCGCCGGGCCGCGCGACTTACCCACCACGCCGGCGACGACGAAGATGGTCACGAGGTACGGCAGCATGGCCAGGAACTGGTTCGGCACCGGCGTGCCGAGCAGGCTCAGCACGGACTGCAGGTTCGATGCGAAACCGAACAGCAGGGCGGCGAAGAGCGCGCCGATCGGGTTCCACCGGCCCAGGATGAGGGCCGCCAGGGCGATGTAGCCCTGCCCGGACGTCATGTCCCGGTTGAAGGAGGAGACCGAAACGAGGGTGAAGAACGCACCGCCGACGCCGGCCACCGCGCCCGCGGCCAGCACGTTCAGGAACCGCATGCGGTTCACGTTCACGCCGAGGGTGTCGGCGGCCTTCGGGTGTTCGCCCACGGCACGGGTGCGCAGTCCCCACCGGGTGTGGAACAGGCCGAAGTAGATGCCCGCCACGGCGATGTACATCAGGTAGCCGATCACCGACTGGTCGAACAGGATCGGGCCGATGATCGGAATGTCCGCCAGGAACGGAATCCGAATCGACGGCAGGCGCGGCGGGGAGTTCCACTTCGCGGGGTCGGTGCTGAGCACCGTGGAGAAGAGGAAGCCGGTCAGCCCGGAGACCAGGACGTTCAGGACGACGCCGACGATGACCTGGTTCACGATGTACTTGATGCTGAACACGGCCAGCACCAGCGAGACCAGCACACCGGCAACTGCGGCGGCGAAGAGTCCCACGAAGGCGTTGCCGGAGAGCGTTCCGGCGACGGCGGCGGCAAATGCGCCGAAGAGCAGCTGGCCCTCGATCGCGATGTTCACGACGCCGGAGCGTTCACACAGCACGCCGGAGAGCGCGCCGAAGATCAGCGGGAAGGCCAGGGTGAACGACCCCGCCAGCAGTCCGTAGACGGCGACGCTGGGGCTGCGGGCGCTGCCCACCGACCAGGTGAGGAACGCGGCGATAAAGAAGACCGCGAACATGGCGATGAGCCAAACCGGCACGTGCTGGAACCGGCTGACCAGGACGGCGGACCAGGCGGCCGAGGCCAGCAGGACCACGGAGGAGATCCAGCCCAGCACCGGGGCCGAGACCACGATGTTGGGAAGCTGGATGGCGGCGTTCTCCTCGGTGAGGCGGAACGTCACCTCCGCGGAAGGCGACCCGAGGCCGAAGAGGATGAAGCCGAGAATGGCCAGGGCGCCCAGGATGATCGGGATCTTCCAGCTGCGGATGGCCTGCGCTGCGGCATGCCTGCCGGCGGAGGCGGGGATGGTTGCGGTGCTCATGCTGTTCCTCCGGCTGCCTTGGCGTTCTTGGTCGTGCGCTTGCCGGACGTCTTGAACGCTCCCGGCGGCGGAATCCTGAAGATGGAGCGGACCAGCGGGGGTGCCGCGATGAACAGGACGATCAGTGACTGGACCACCAGGACAATGTCGATGTTGGTTCCGGTGCTGGTCTGCATGGTGACGCCGCCGGCGCGGAAGGCGCCGAAGAGGATGCCCGCGGCAAACGTTCCCCACGGGGAGGAGCGGCCGAGCAGGGCAACCGTGATGGCATCGAAGCCGAAGCTGGCTGCCACGCCGGAGGTCAGCACCTTCTCGGTGCCGGAGACCTGCGCAACGCCGGCGAGTCCGGCGAGGGCACCGGCGATGAGCATGACGATCACGTAGCCCTTGGTGGTGCTGATGCCGGCGTTCCGCGCAGCGGCCGGGTTGGCGCCGACTGCCCGCAGCTCAAAGCCCACGGTGGAACGGTTCAGCAGCCACCAGATGAACACCGTGGCGGCAACGGCCATCACGAAGCCCCAGTGCAGGCGGAACCCGGATCCCAGCAGAGGCGGGAACATGGCGGTTTCATCCAGCTGCGGGCTGATCGGGTTGGTGGATCCCGGACGCTGGAAGCCCGGGGTGGTGAGCAGGAAGAGCACCAGCTGGATGGCGATGTAGTTGAGCATGATGGTGACGATGACTTCGTGCGCGCCGGTCCGGGCCTTGAGGAGACCGGCAATGCCGCCCCAGAGGGCACCGCCGAGCGCCCCCGCGATCACCACGACCAGCAGGTGCAGCCCCGCCGGCAGGTGCCAGCTGAAGCCAACCCAGGCGGCCATGGTGGCACCGATCAGGATCTGGCCCTGCGCACCAATGTTGAACAGGCCGGCACGGAATGCCAGGGCGACGCCGAGGCCGGCGCAGATCAGCGGCGTCGCCACTGTCAGCGTCTGCGTCAGCGGATAGATCATCCGGGAGAAGCTCTGGGCTTCGAAGTTGAAAACCGATCCCTGGAAAAGGGCGATGTAGGCGCCCGACGCCGCTGACCAGGCTGCGGCGAAAAGATCCGACGGGCGGCTGAAGAAGTAGGACGCGGCACTGGCGACGTCCTCGTTGGTGAGTGCTATCAGCAGCCCGCCGACGATCAGCGCCATCACGACTGAGAGCACCGAAACCAGCGCGTTGGAGGAAACGATGCGGTGGAGCACCGAGTCGTTCCCGCTTTCCGGGTGGAGCTCGGAGTCGGGGACGGGAACGGCGGGCGGCGGCAGAGCTCCGCCCGCGGTTTCGGCAGCGTTCAGCAACCGGGTGTCTTCGGCTGCTGCCTCCTCTTTCCGGTGGGCGGGTTCGCCCTGCTGCCTGTTGTCTTTCTCCGGGCTCACTGCGCCCCTCCCTCAATGTCGCCGTCGTGCTGAATGTTGCGGTCGTGCGCAAGTGCTTCTTCGGCGGGCATCCCGGCCATCATCAGGCCAAGGACGTCGCGCGAGGTGGTGCCCGGGACAATGCCCATGAGCCTGCCGCCGTACAGCACCGCGATGCGGTCTGCCAGCTCCAGGACCTCGTCCAGTTCGGTGGAGACAATCAGCACCGGCGTCCCGCCGTCGCGCTCGGCCACGATCCGCTTGTGCAGGAACTCGATCGAACCGACGTCGACGCCGCGGGTGGGCTGGGAGGCGATGAACAGCGAAAGGGGGCGGGACAGCTCACGGGCCATCACCACTTTCTGCTGGTTTCCTCCGGACAGTGTCCCGGCGGCCGCTTGGGCGGACTGGGTCCGAATGTCGAACTCGTCGATTTTCTCGGCGGCGTTGGCTGCCACGACGGCTGGACGCATGGACAGGCCCTTGGCGAACGGGGGCTTGTTGTACCGGTTGAGGATCAGGTTTTCCGCAACCGTGAAAGGGCCGACGAGTCCGTCGACGCTGCGGTCCTCGGGCACGAAGCCCACGCCGGCGTCGATGACCTGGTCCACGCGGCGGCCGACGAGTTCCTGTCCGTCGAGGTTGATGGAGCCGGTGACATGGTCCTGCAGCCCCATGATGGCCTCGGTGAGTTCCGTCTGGCCGTTGCCCTGCACGCCGGCGACGGCGAGGATCTCCCCCTTGGCGATGCCAAAGCTCAGGTGGTCGACGACGGGCTGGCCGGTGTCGGAAAGCACGACGAGGTCCCGGACGGAGAAGGTGACGTCGCCGGGTTCCGCCGGAGCCTTGTTGAGCGTCAGGTTCACGGAGCGGCCAACCATCAGGGAAGCCAGTTCGGTGGTGGAGGCTCCCGGGGCGGCGTCGCCCACAACCTTGCCGCGCCGGATCACTGTGATGACGTCGGAGACGGCTTTGACCTCGCGCAGCTTGTGCGAGATGAAGACTACTGATTTTCCGTCCGCGGTGAGCTGGCGCATGATGGCCAGCAGCTCATCCGTTTCCCGGGGCGTGAGCACGGCAGTGGGCTCATCCAGGATCAGCACTTCGGCATCCCGGATCAGTGCCTTGATGATTTCGACCCGCTGCTGCACACCCACGGGGAGGTCTTCGACGACGGCGTCGGGGTCAACGTCGAACCCGTACTGGTCGGAGATCTTCCGGATGCGCTCCCGCGTGGTTTCCAGGTTCAGCGCACCCGCGAACTTGGTGGTTTCATGGCCCAGTGCCACGTTCTCCGCGACGGTGAAGACCGGCACCAGCATGAAGTGCTGGTGGACCATCCCGATTCCGGCGGCCATGGCATCACCGGGGCCGGAGAAGGCAACCGGTTTGTCGTTGACCAGGATTTGTCCCTCTGACGGTTCGTAGAGGCCGTAAAGGACGTTCATCAGCGTTGACTTGCCCGCCCCGTTTTCGCCGAGAAGGCTGTGCACCTGGCCCGGTTCGATCACCAGGTCTATGTGGTCGTTGGCAACCAAGGCGCCGAAGCGCTTGGTGATGCCCTTGAGTTCGAGTTTCACAACCCCAACCAATCTGTTCGTGTCTGAGTGTTGGGCGCCTCCTAAGGAAGGCTACCCGGAACAAAAGGAACCGCCGTCCGCCCGCTGCAACGCAGCCGGACGAACGGCGGTTCAGGAAAGCTGCCTTACCCCAGACTATTTGGGGCTGGCGGCGGATTCCACTGTGATGTCGCCGGCGATGATCTGAGCCTTGATCTCGTCGACGGCCGTCTTCACATCGTCAGGAACGGCGCTTTCCTGGTCATGGTACGGAGCCAGTGCGACGCCGCCGTTCTCCAGGGTGCCGACGTACGGGGTGGCGTCGAAGTTACCTTCGACGTCGGAGGCGATGACTTCTTCCACTGCCTCGCCCATGAGCTTCATGACCGAGGTCAGGATGAACTCGGTGCCCACATCGTTCGTTTCGAAGCCGTCGGAGTCAACCCAGACGACCTTGTTGCTGCCGCCGTTGGCGTTGGCTTCGACGACGGCATCCAGCGTGCCGGAGCCCACCGGACCGGCAACGGGCATGATGATGTCCGCGCCTTCGTTCAGGAAGTTCTCGGTGGTGGTCTTGCCGGCACCGGTGTCGGTGAAGTTGCCGACGAAGGAACCGGTCTGGTCCGCCTTGTTCCAGCCAAGGAGCTGGACGTCGGCACTGTTCTCTTCGTTGTAGTACTCCACGCCGTCGGCGAAGCCGTCCATGAAGATGGTGACGGTGGGGATGTTGATGCCGCCGTATGTGGCCACCTTGCCGGTTTCGGAGGTGCCGGCCGCTACGTAGCCGGCCAGGAAGGCAGCCTGAGCCGTGTCGTAGATGATCGGCTTGACGTTATCCAGCTCGATGGTGTTGTCATCGACGATGGCAAAGTTGCTGTCCGGGTTGGCAGTGGCCACTTCCTTGGTCGCGTCAGCCAGGAGGAACCCGACCGTCACGGTGAGGTTGCAGCCTTCGCTGATCATGGAGTCAAGGTTCGGAAGGAAGTCGGTCTCGGACTGCGACTGGGCCTCGGAAACCTCGATGCCGAGGTCCGCCTCGGCGGCCTTCAGGCCCTCGTAGCTGGACTGGTTGAAGGAGCGGTCGTCAAAGCCGCCTTCGTCGGAGACGATGCACGCCCGGAAGTCGCTGTTGGCGTTGGCTGCGCCGGTGGAATCTGCCTCTTCCTCGGGCGCGGCACCGCAGCCGGTGAGCAGGAGTGCCGAGACGCCGAGCATGGCTGCGGAAACGCCTGCGTTGCGCTTGAAGCTGCGCGGGGAGTTCTTCAATGTTCCTCCAGGAATGAAATGGGTGCCACGCGCAGGATTATTCTGTTCGAACGCTCGCAAAGAGCATCCGGGCGTCGCGTGGCGCAGCGCTCCGTCCATCAGTGGACCGCGGCATGCCTATCCTATGGGCTTTCGGCGGCGAGTGTGAGCCAGATAACGCTCTTGGAGGGACATTGTTTACATGTTGTTATTATTTGCAAGCAAATTACGCGGACCGGCGTCGCATGACATCCATCGGTGAAACCCGCAGGCCGCCGCCGAAACTAGTGGCGCAGGCCGCGGGCGGCCCGCACCGCCGCAGCGGCCATGACGCTCACGCCGGAGCTGATGGCCAGTTCATCCGGGTTGTAGTCGCCCCGGTGCAGGTCGAACGTTTCGCCGCCGGGAGTCCGGGTGCCCAGCCGCATCAGGGCGCCGGGAACGGCCTGCGTCATCCAGGCGAAGTCTTCCCCGCCCATCGACTGCGGCGCCAGGACGATGGAGTCCTCCCCCAGTTCGGCCCGGGCAGCGGCTTCGATCAGGCTGGTTTCCGCATCGGTGTTGATGACCGGCGGCACTCCCCTCGTGTGTTCCATCGTGACGTCCACGCGGAAAGGCGCGGCAATCTGCCGAACGACGTCGTCCAGCAGTTCACCGGCCGCGTACCAGGCTTCGGCGTCCAGGCAGCGCATGGTGCCGGACATGAAGCCGTGGCCCGGAATCGCGTTGGGCGCGGAGCCTGCGTGCATCTGCCCCCAGACCACCGACACTCCGCTGCGCACGTCGATCCGCCGGGACAGCACGGCGGGGACGCTGACCGCAATCTCAGCCAGCGCGAAAACCAGGTCCTCCGTCAGGTGCGGGCGCGACGTGTGTCCGCCCCGGCCCGTGAGCTCGATCCGGATGGTGTCCGAGGCGGAAGTAATGGCTCCAATCCGGGTGCCCACCTGGCCGACGTCGATCCGGGGGTCGCAGTGCAGTGCCACGATGCGCGGCATCCCCTCCAGGACGCCCTGCCGAATGACGCCCAGCGCGCCGCCGGGCATGACTTCCTCAGCGGGCTGGAAGATGATCCGGACCCGGCCGCCGAGGTTGCCCGCGGCGTTCAGCCTGGCAAGGACCTGCGCCACCCCCACCATGACGGTGGTGTGGATGTCGTGGCCGCACGCGTGCGTGATGCCGGTGTTGACCGACGCGTACGGAAGGCCTGTTTCCTCCAGGACCGGCAGGGCGTCGATGTCCGCGCGCAGTCCAATCCGCAGCGGCCCGTCTCCTATGTCCACGTAGGCGCCGGTGCCCTCCAGGCGCACGGGGTGCAGCCCCGCCGAGGCCAAGGCTTCGACAATCCTGTCGGTGGTGCGGAATTCCTTCGTTGACAGTTCCGGGTGCCGGTGCAGGTCCCGCCGGAAAGCGATCAGCTCCCCCAGCAGCGGAGCAACACTTCCGCGCATCGACGGAACCGGGGAGCTGTTCAGTGGGATAGTAGGCACAGCTTCAAGGTTAGCCACTGAGGCTGCTGTTACGGGAACCGTGTGACGATGTTCCGTCCCGCAAGCATCCATCTGCCGTTACAGGACGTCGGTGTCGCCGCTGGCCTTGAGGTGCTCCACTGCCTTTTTTACTTCCTGGGCGTGTTCCTTGGTGGTAACCAGCAGCGCGTCCAGGGTATCGACGATCACCACATCCTCGATACCGATCAGGGCGATGACGCGCTTGGTGTCGGAAACCACAATGCCGGAGGCATTCTCCGAGTAGACCCGCGCCCCTTCCCCCATGACCGTGAGGTCGCTGTTCTCCGCGGCCGGGTTGAGCCGTCCGATGGCGGCAAAGTCTCCGACGTCGTCCCAGTTGAAGATGCCCGGGATCATGGCCACGTCGCCGGCTGCCGCCGCGGGCTCCGCCACGGCATAGTCAATGGCAATCTTGGGCAGCGTGGGCCAGATCCGGCGCACCACCTCGCGCCGCGCCGGGGTGTCCCAGGCCTCGGCAATTTCCATCAGGCCGGCATAGAGATCCGGCTCGTTCGCTTCCAGGTGCTTGAGCATCAGGTCCACCGGAGCCACGAACATTCCCGCGTTCCAGCTGTAGCGTCCGTTGGCGAGGTAGGTGCGCGCCACGTCTCCCGAGGGCTTTTCCACGAATTCGACGACGGCGTGTGCGCTGGGGGCCCCGGCGATGTCCAGTTTGTCGCCGGCCCTGATGTACCCGAATCCGGTGGCCGGGTGGGTCGGATGGATGCCGATGGTGACGATGTACCCCTGCGCGGCGGTGTGGATGGCTTCCCGCACGGCGTCCTGGAACACCTCGACCGGAGTGATGACCTGGTCGGCGGCAAAGGACCCCATGATGATGTTCGGATCCCGCTTATAGAGGATGGCCGCGGCAAGACCGATGGCCGCCGCGGAATCCTTCGGCTCCAGCTCCAGCACCAGGTTTTTGCCGGTGATTTCCGGAAGCTGCTTCCGCACTGCCTCGCGGTGCAGCGTTCCCGTGACAACCATGACTCGGTCGCCGCTGAGCGGGCGCAGCCGGTCGTAGGTGGCCCGGATGAGCGTCGAGCCGGAGCCCGTCAGGTCATGAAGGAACTTGGGCGCAGCTGCACGGGACAACGGCCACAGGCGGGTTCCGACGCCGCCGGCGGGGATGACGCCGTAAAAGCGGTCAAAGTCCGCTGAGGAAGGATTAGGGCTTACCTGTTCTGTACTCATCAAAGCCAAGATTAGCCGACGGAGCGGCGAGTCCGCCGGAACCGGGCTTCGTGACTTCTGCCCGGAGCGCCGCGGAGGGTAATCCGCCCGGCTGGAGGACCCCCGCAGAGTGTAACGAGGGTCACATGATAGGGCGTCCTAAATTGAAAGCGTTCCCGGGGAGACCTAGATTATGCTTGAGCTTATATTGCTGTCGCACCGGCGTCATCACTGCGTGGAAGACACGCCAGCGCCGCTTGCGTTGCAGGGAGGAAAATTCAGTGTCGAAGTTACCAGCAGGCACTCTCTACCGCGGCCGTGAAGGCCAGTGGTCGTGGGTTGCGCATCGCATTACCGGCGTGGTGATCTTCTTCTTCCTTTTGGTCCACGTTTTGGATACCTCACTGGTGCGTGTTTCACCGGAGGCCTACAACGTAGTGATCGGCGCGTACAAGAACCCCATCATGGGCCTCGGCGAACTCGGCCTCGTTGCCGCCATCGTGTTCCATGCCTTTAACGGCGTACGCGTGATCCTGATCGATTTTTGGAAGAAGGGCCCGAAGTACCAGCGCCAGATGCTGTGGAGCGTCGTCGGTCTTTGGGTGATCACGATGATCGGTTTCTCCATTCGCCACCTTCCCATCGTTTTCGGGGGCCACTAAGCCATGAGTACATCAACCAACGAGGCCGTCTCCATCGAGGCTCCGCGCTCCGGCCGGATTTCCCCCAAGTACGCCCGCACCCCGGGCGGCAAAGGCAACTTCGAGATGCTGGCATGGTTGTTCATGCGCATCTCCGGTGCCATCCTGATCGTCCTGATCTTCACGCACCTCTTCGTCAACCTCATGGTGGGCGACGGCATCCACGCGGTGGACTTCGGCTTCGTCGCCGGCAAGTGGGCCAGCCCGCTGTGGCAGGTCTGGGACCTGGTCATGCTGTGGCTTGCCATGCTGCACGGCACCAACGGCGTCCGCGTCATCATCAATGACTACGCTGACAAGAACTCCACCCGGATGGCGTTGAAGAGCATTCTCTACATTGCTTCGCTCGTGATTATCGTGCTCGGCACCTTGGTGATCTTCACCTTCGACCCCTGCCCCGCCGGCGCTCCCACGGAGCTGCTCGCGGACTTCTGCAAGGCGTAACCGCGCACGGTCGCACCCCTGACGGGGTGCGACCACCACGAACGATTCACAGGTTTCAACAGAAAGAGCATCTGCTATGCAGGTCCATAAGTACGACGTCGTTATTGTCGGCGCCGGCGGCGCCGGTATGCGTGCCGCAATCGAATCCGGGCAGCGCGCACGCACGGCGGTACTGACCAAGCTGTACCCCACCCGCTCGCACACTGGTGCAGCGCAGGGCGGCATGTGCGCAGCACTGGCCAACGTCGAAGAAGACAACTGGGAATGGCACACCTTTGACACGGTCAAGGGCGGCGATTACCTGGTCGACCAGGACGCTGCGGAGGTCATGGCCAAAGAGGCCATCGACGCCGTGCTGGACCTGGAAAAGATGGGCCTGCCGTTCAACCGCACGCCCGAAGGCCGCATTGATCAGCGCCGTTTCGGCGGTCACACCCGCGACCACGGCAAGGCACCGGTCCGCCGTGCCTGCTACGCGGCCGACCGCACCGGCCACATGATCCTGCAGACCCTGTACCAAAACTGCGTCAAGCACAACGTGGAGTTCTACAACGAGTACTACGTGCTCGACCTGCTGACGGTCACCGACTCGTTTGGCCAGAAGCGCGTTGCCGGTGTTGTTTCCTACGACCTGGCCAGCGGCGAACTGCACGTCTTCCAGGCCAAGTCCGTGGTCTTCGCCTCCGGCGGCGCGGGCAAGGTCTTCAAGACCACCTCCAATGCGCACACCCTCACCGGTGACGGCATGGGCATCGCGTTCCGCCGCGGCATTCCGCTGGAGGACATGGAGTTCTTCCAGTTCCATCCGACAGGCCTCGCAGGCCTGGGCATCCTGCTTTCCGAAGCAGCCCGCGGCGAAGGCGCGATCCTGCGCAACTCCGAGGGTGAGCGCTTCATGGAGCGTTACGCTCCGACCATCAAGGACCTCGCACCCCGCGACATCGTGGCCCGTTCCATGGCCAACGAGGTCCGCGAAGGCCGCGGTTGCGGCCCGAACAAGGACTACGTCCTCCTGGACCTGACGCACCTGGAGCCGGCGCACATTGACGCCAAGCTCCCGGACATCACCGAGTTCGCCCGCACCTACCTGGGTGTGGAGCCGTACACGGAGCCGGTGCCGGTCTTCCCGACCGCGCACTACGCCATGGGCGGCATCCCGACCAACATCAAGGCCGAGGTCCTGCAGGACAACGACACCGTTATTCCCGGCCTGTATGCCGCCGGCGAAGTGGCCTGCGTTTCGGTGCACGGCTCCAACCGGCTGGGCACCAACTCCCTGCTGGACATCAACGTCTTCGGCAAGCGCGCCGGCATCTATGCCGCCGAGTACGCCCTGACAGCCGATTTCGTTGACCTGCCGGAAGATCCGGAAGCTGCCACCGTCGAGCTGCTGGACCTCGTCCGCAACTCGGAGGGAACGGAACGCGTTGCCGAAATCCGCCGCGACCTGCAGAACACCATGGATGCCAACATGCAGGTGTTCCGCACTGCGGAAACCCTCAACCAGGTCCTGACCGACATTGCCTCCTTCGAAGAGCGGTACCGGAAGATCAGCGTCCAGGACAAGGGCAAGCGCTTCAACCTGGATCTGCTGGAGGCCGTGGAACTGGGCTTCCTGCTGGAACTGGCCAAGGTCATGACCGTGGCGGCGCTGCACCGCGAAGAATCCCGCGGCGGGCACTTCCGCGAGGACTTCCCGGAGCGCGACGACGAAAACTTCATGAAGCATTCAATGGCGTACAAGGTTGACGAAGCCGCCAATGCCGAGAACACAGCGGGCATTCGACTGGACACCAAGCCGGTCATCTTCACGCGCTACGAGCCGATGGTGAGGAAGTACTAATGACAACGGAAATTGCGGAGCCCGCCTCCAAGATTGAACTGCCCGCATCTGTGGGCGGGGAAATTCCCTCCTTCGAGATCACGCTGAAGGTTCGCCGCTACAACCCCGAGGTATCCGACGAAGGATACTGGGACGAGTGGAAGCTGACCATGTACGGCACCGACCGCGTGCTGGATGCCCTGCACAAGGTCAAGTGGGAGCATGACGGTTCCGTCTCCTTCCGCCGTTCCTGCGCCCACGGCGTCTGCGGATCCGATGCCATGCGCATCAACGGCCGCAACCGCCTGGCCTGCAAGACGCTGCTGAAGGACCTGGACACGTCCAAGCCCATCCTTGTGGAACCCATCAAGGGCCTGCCGGTGGAGAAGGACCTGATCGTGGACATGGAGCCGTTCTTCCAGTCCTACCGCGAGATCATGCCGTTCCTGGTCACCAAGGGCCACGAGCCCACGAAGGAACGCCTGCAGTCCGCCGAGGACCGTGAGCGGTTCGACGACACCACCAAGTGCATCCTCTGCGCCGCCTGCACGTCCTCGTGCCCGGTGTTCTGGACCGACGGCCAGTACTTTGGTCCGGCCGCCATCGTCAACGCCCACCGCTTCATCTTCGACTCGCGCGACGACGCCGGAGACATGCGCCTGGAGATCCTGAACGACAAGGAAGGCGTGTGGCGCTGCCGCACCACCTTCAACTGCAGCGAAGCCTGCCCGCGCGGCATCCAGGTCACCAAGGCCATTGCCGAGGTCAAGCAGGCCATCCTGAGCCGCTCGGTCTAGTTCCGCCAGGCACCAGCCGGAGGCGGCGTCCACAGTCCATCAAGGGCTGCGGGCGCCGCTTTTTGCTTGCCTTTTTTGCTTGCCCCTTTCGCTCCGCCCGCTAAGGTGAACCATGCCCACGTTCGAATCCGTATCCTTTCCCGGCGTCAACAACACCACGCTCGCCGGCACGCTTGACCTGCCCGACGGCGAAGCCAGGGCTTGGGCGGTGTTCTGCCACGGCTTCACGCTGGGCAAGAACAGCGCTGCCGCGTCGCGGATTTCCAAGGCCCTGGCCGGGCACGGCATCGGCGTCCTGCGCTACGACGCCGCGGGCCTGGGCGGCTCCGGCGGCGCGTGGGAGGACGGCACGTTCAGCACCAAAGTCGCCGACGTCTCCAGCGCCGTCGACTGCCTGCGCGCGCAGGGGCACAAGGTTTCCCTGCTGATCGGTCATTCCCTCGGCGGAGCGGCGGTCCTCGCCGCGGCCGGAAGCATCCCGGAGCTGGACGCCGTGGTGACCATCGGCGCACCCTTCCGGCCTTCCCATGTCATGCACCTCTTCGAAGAGGAGATGCAGACCATCCGGCAGGAGGGATCGGCGCAGGTCGACCTGGGCGGCCGCAGCCTTCAGATCCGGGAGGAGCTGCTGCACGACCTTGCCGCGCAGAACCTGACCGAATGCATCCGCGAGCTGCACCTGCCCCTGCTGGTCATGCACTCCCCCACCGACAATACGGTGGGCATCGACAATGCCAGCGAGATTTTCTCCGTGGCGCGGCATCCCCGGAATTTCATCTCGTTGGAGGGCAGCGACCACCTGATGGTGGACCGCGCCCAGACCAGCCGGGCGGCGGACATCATCGCCGCCTGGGCCGGCGTCTACCTGAGCGCCTAGGCCCGGAGGGGGACTTCCTCGCGGAGCTTCCAGAGCCCGGTCGCATCGTGCTCGTACAACCCAATGGTGCTCACGGTGAAGCGGGCATCATAGTGGCGCAGGGTCTGCATGGCGCTGTCCATGCCGGCGTCGCTCACGTCGTGGGCCACCGTAACATGGGGATGGTAGGGAAAGGGCAGGTCCCGGGCCAGCGGACCGCTCTGCATTTCCTTGTGCAGGGCGGTGCACTCGTCGTAGCCCTCGTCGAGCTGAAGATAGACCACCGGCGACACCGGCCGGAACGTCGCAGTGCCGCGCAGCGAGACGTCAAACGGGGCGTGCTTGCGGGCCACCCGGCGCACATGCGCAGCGGTTGCTTCCCAGTCGTCGGTCTGCGTGGTGGTCACGACGGTGATGTGTGCCGGGATGACGGCCGCCAGCGGATCTCCGAAGGAGGCCCGAGCCCGGCGCAGCTCGGCTGCCATGGGCTCCGGCACCCCGATCACGATGCCCACGCAGGTGCAGCCGGGCGCGGCCGAACTGCCGTCGACGCCCTCGACGGTGTCTGCCTGGATCATCGGATTCCAAAGAGTCATCGGTCAGACCGCTGTGGAGCCCAAAGGTAGAAAACCTACTTTGCTGTACACATCGGCCAGTGTAACGGATGCCGTTTCCCGGGCCTTGGCGGCTCCCACAGCCAGGAGACGGTCAAGTTCAGCCGGATCCTCGAGCAGGAACAGGGCCCGTTCGCGGATCGGACGGACATGCTCCGTGACGGCCTCGGCCAGGTCCACCTTGAGGTGGCCGTACATTTTCCCTTCATACTCCTTCACCAGGGTGTCCACGCTCCGGCCGGTAACCAGCGAGAAAATGGACAGCAGGTTGGAGATGCCGGGCTTGGCCTCGCGGTCGAAGCGGATCTCGGCGCCGTCGTCGGTCACCGCTGACTTGATCCGCTTGGCGATGACCTTGTCCGGATCCAGCAGGTTGATCAGCCCGGCGGGGGACGCCGCCGACTTGGACATCTTCGCCGTCGGGTTCTGCAGGTCGTAGATTTTCGCTGCTTCCTTCTGCACAAACACCTCCGGAATGATGAAGGTGTCGCCGTAGCGGGAGTTGAAGCGCTTGGCCAGGTCACGGCTGAGCTCAACATGCTGGCGCTGGTCTTCGCCCACGGGCACGCCGTGGGGGTTGTACAGCAGGATGTCGGCGACCTGCAGGATCGGGTACGTGAACAGGCCCACGGACGCCGCGTCGGCGCCGAAGCGCTGCTGCTTGTCCTTGAACTGCGTCATCCGGGAAGCTTCGCCGAATCCGGTCAGGCAGTTCAGGACCCAGGCCAGCTGCGCGTGCTCGGGAACCTGGGACTGGACAAACAGGGTGGCCTTGTTCACGTCGACGCCGCCGGCGATGTACTGGGCGGCGGTGACGCGCGTGCGCTGGCGCAGGTCCGCCGGGTCCTGCGGCACGGTGATGGCGTGCAGGTCCGGAATGAAGAAGTACGCGTCGTACTCCTCCTGGAGCCGGACCCAGTTCACCAGGGCGCCGAGGTAGTTGCCCAGGTGCAGGGAGTCTGCCGAGGGCTGCATTCCCGAGAGGATGCGCTGGCGGCCGGTTGCGGTGGATGTGCTCATGGTGTTGACCCTCAGAACTGGTAGTCGACCACTACGGGAGCGTGGTCTGAGAAGCGGCTGTCGTAGGTGGCGGCCCGGTCGACGACGGCGGAGACGGCGCGTTCGGCCAGCCCGGGCGTGGCCAGCTGGTAGTCGATGCGCCAACCGCTGTCGTTGTCGAAGGCCTGACCGCGCCAGGACCACCAGGTGTACGGGCCGGGCACGTCGCCGGCAAGCTTGCGGGCCACGTCCGTGTAGCCGATCTCGTCGCTGAAGAACCGGTCAAAGTAGGCGCGTTCCTCGGGGAGGAAGCCGGCGCGCTTGACGTTGCCCTTCCAGTTCTTGATGTCCAGGGGCGTGTGCCCGACGTTGAGGTCGCCCACCAGCAGGACAAAGTCGCTCTGCTGCTTCAGAGCGGGCAGCCGCTCGGTCATGACGTCCAGGAAACGATACTTGTCGACCTGCTTGGGGGTGTCCACCTCGCCGGAATGGACGTAGGCGCTCACCACCGTCAGCAGCTTTTCGGCGCCGTCAACCGGCACCTTGAAGTCTGCTTCGACCCAGCGTCCGGAGAGCGCAAAGTAGTCGTCACCGATGTGCTCGCGGGTGGCCACGGGGGCGATCCTGGAGGCGATGGCCACCCCGGCGCGGCCCTTGGCTTCAGCTTCGGCGTGCAGGATGTGCCAGTCGTCGCCGAGAAGTTCCCGGACCACGGCGTCGGGGGCGCGGACTTCCTGCAGGCAGAGGATGTCGACCTCCCGCTCCGCCAGCCAGTCGGCCATCCCGCGCTTGTAGGCGGCGCGGATGCCGTTCACGTTCACCGTTGCAATGCGCAGCGTCTTTGCCGGACCGGCGGATTCTCCTGCTGATGCCAAACTCACGCGAATAACCATACTCCTCAGTAGCATGCGGTTCATCTTGGAGCGCGGGCCGCAGAGGGTCCGCGCGGGCGGTGCTGGGGCGGGGTGCGGTGCTAGTCCACCAGGGTGCCCTCGACCGGGCCGCCGTCGTCCTTCTTGATCATGGAGCGTGCGTTGTGGGAGGTAATCTCAATGGTTTCCAGGGCCCGGCTGACCTGGTCTTCGTCCTTGCCGAGGTTTTCCCGGATCACGCGGGACTGCACCTGGACGATTTTGAAGCTGTGGTCCAGCTTCTGGTCGCGGATGGTGGTGGCCTCGTCGACGACCTGCACGGCGGGAGCGCCGCCGGCCGCCCGGGTGAGGCTGTCCTGCGCTTCGGCAAGCTTCGCGCCGGCCTTGCGGGCAGCTCCGCGGACACTGAAGACCACGAAGGCAAACAGGCACAGCCAGCCCAGCGAGATGATGACGACCAGCCACCCCACGACGTCGTTCTCGTTCGCCGCAAACACCACGGCCACAAGGAACACAAGCAGCATGAGGGTCATGCCGAAGGTAGCCATTTTCTGGCTTACTCCACGGCGGGCTTTGGACGAGGGCTGCGGCATTTTGCCGTTGGGGAGCGACTGCATGGCTTCATTGTCTCAAACTCGGAGCCCAGCCGTTAAAACGTCCTCCCGAGGCGAAATCGAAGTACCCGAAGCCCCGGAGGTCCCTCGGCAAAACGGCTCGACGGCGGCCGGCCTATTGCGTGGTGTAGGCACCGTCCACTGCGTACTGGGCGCCGGTGACAAAGGCCGCGCGGTCCGACAGCAGGAACAGGACCACCTGCGCCACCTCGTCTGCGGTACCCAGCCTTCCCGCCGGATGCATTCGCACCAGCGCGGCGTAGACCTCCCCCGGCAGCGCTTCGAGCAGCGGGGTGTCGATGTAGCCCGGATGCACTGAATTGATGCGGATGCCCTGGTCCGCGTAACCCAGCGCGGCGGCGCGGGTCATCCCCGTCACCCCGTGCTTGGCCGTGACGTACGGGACGGCGGTCCCGGATCCGACCATGCCCAGGATGGAGGACGTGTTCACGATCGCGCCGCCGCCGGCCTTCAGCATTTCCGGGATCTGGTAGTACATCCCGTAGAACACCGAGTTGAGGTTGACGTCAATGACGCGCCGGTAGCCTTCGAGGTCTATTTCGGTGAGCAGGCCGAGCGGGCCGCTGATGCCGGCGTTGTTGAAGGCCAGGTGCAGGCCGCCGAACTCATTGACGGCAGTGGCCACCGCTCCCTTCACGTCCTCGGCGCTGCCGACGTCACCGACCGAGGGTGCTGCGGTTCCGCCGGCCGCCGAGATCTCGTTCACCACGGCCTGTGCCGCTTCCAGGTCGACGTCGTTGACCACCACCCTGGCGCCTTCCGCCGCCAGCGCGATTGCCGCTGCCTTGCCGATCCCCGATCCCGCGCCCGTGACGAGGGCGGTCTTTCCCGCGAATTGATCAGCCATGGCAAACTCCTCCGGTTCCGCCCGGTGCTGCGGGCGTGATGCTGGCGTGTGCTTCGGCGGTCCGGCACACGGCGGCGCCCTTTCGTCCCATGATCCCGTTCCGCCTGCGGTTGCGGAAGGCAGCGGCGCAGCTGCACCGGGTTCAGAGGGGAACTGGCGGGCCCGGCCGAACCGGTGGAAGACTGGCCGCATGCAGATTCACATCACCGCCGGAGACATTACCGCCAGCACAGCCGACGCCATCGTGAACGCCGCCAATTCCTCACTGCTTGGCGGCGGCGGCGTGGACGGCGCCATCCACCGCGCCGCGGGACCGGCCCTGCTGGCAGCCTGCCGGGAGCTGCGGTCAGGGACCTGGGCGCAGGGCCTGCCCACCGGCGAGGCTGCGGCCACCCCGGGTTTCGACCTTCCTGCCCGCTGGGTCATCCATACGGTTGGCCCGAACGCCCGCGCCGGGGAAACCGATCCGGCGCTGCTGGCCTCCTGCTTCCGGCGGGCGCTGGACATCGCCGAGGAGCTCGGCGCCGAGACCGTGGCCTTTCCCGCCATCAGCGCCGGCGTTTACGCCTGGAACCCGGCGACGGTGGCCCGGGTGGGGCTGAGCACGGTCCGGGACTATCCGGCCCGCACCGTTCGGTCGGTGGACTTCGTGCTCTTTGGCGCCGCCACCGAGCAGATCTTCCGGTCCGTGTGGCAGGAGCTGTCCGCTGCTTCAGGCACCGTTACTTCAGGAACAGGACCCGAAGACGCCGGGTCGTGACCACCAGCCCCAGCCCGATCATCACCACGAAGTACAGCAGGTGTCCCGCGGTGGACCAGGTCAGCAGCCCCACGCTGAGTTGGCGCATCATTTCCACCCCGTGCCACAGCGGCAGCGCCTGGATCACCCACTGGACGCCCCCGGGGTACACGCTCAGCGGATAGAAGGTCGCGGAGAACAGGAACATGGGCAGCATGACAAAGTTCACCCACTCCAGCTGCTGGAAGGTCTTCATGCAGCTGGTGATCGCCATGCCGAAGGAGGCAAAGCCGAAGGCCACCACCACGGCGGCGGGAATCATGAGCAGCGCCCAGGGAGAGGTCACAAGGCCCATGGCCGCCATGACGGCCGTGAAGCCGGTGGCGTACATGGCCCCGCGCAGCAGGGCAAGCAGGATTTCCCCGAGCGCGACGTCTAACGGGCCCAGCGACGTGGCGAGCATGCCTTCGTAGAGCTTGGCGTAATTCAGCTTGAAGAACACGTTCATGGTGGAGTCATAGACGGCACCGTTCATCGCGGAGACGGCCAGCAGCGCCGGGGCAATGTAGTTGGCGTACCCGATCTGTTCGCCTCCCGGGCCGGCAACAGTGCCAATCAGGGATCCCAATCCAATGCCCATGGCCATCAGATAGAGCACCGGTTCCACGAATCCGCTGATCATGATTGACCAGTTGCTCCCCCAGGTGGCTTTGAGCCCGCGGGCAAAGACGGCACGGATGTTGCGGGCATAGAGTGAGCCCAAAAAGCGGTCAGCCGGCTCCAGCTGCGTCGTCATTTTCCCAACCTTCGAGTGAAGTTCCGGCGCGCCAGGATCCAGCCGACCAGGGCCAGGAGCAGCAAATACGCCACGTGCACAGCGGTCAGCGCCGGCGGTTCGGCGTAGCCGTAGCTGAGGACCCGGCCGAGCTCGGTGGAGTGCCACAGCGGAGAAATCCAGCCGATCCAGCGGATGGCCCCGGGCAGGGCATCCAGCGGAAAGAAGGTGCCGGAGAACAGGAACAGCGGCATCACAATGAAGCGCTGCACCATGGCGAACTGCCCCTTGTCTTGCTCCAGCGACGCGCTGAAGGCCAGCAGGGGCAGCCCGAAGGCCACGCCGCCGAGAATCGCGGTGAAAATCATCAGCCAGCCGGTGCCCGGCTGCTCCACTGCGCCGAAGAGCAGCAGGAACACAAAGTACGGGGCGGTGGTAATCAGCATCCGGACCGAGAATCCGATCAGGTGCCCGTCCACCAGCTGGTTACTGGACAGCGGCGACGCGTTGGGACCGTAGTAGGTGCGTTGCCAGCGGAAGCCGCCCATCACCATGTAGGTGTTTTCTTCGGTCGACACCATGATGGCGGCGGTGGCCAGCAGGGCCGGTGCCACGAAGACGAGGTAGGAGACTGTGGTCCCGTTGCCGGCGTCGAACGCCGCATCGCCGCTGTCCACCAGCGACGCCAGCCCCACGCCCATGCCAAAGAGGTACACCAGAGGGGTGCCCACCGCCGTCATGAGCACGGTCCAGCCGTAGCCGCGCATGCGCCGGATCCAGTGCTCGGCATAGTAGATGGCGCCGAAGCGCTTCGCCCGGGCAGCTGTCTGCTCCGGGGTCAGCGGAGAACGCAGACCAAGCACGGCATCCCGGTTTGTCCCCGCTTCCCCCACCGGCGCGCCTGATGGCTGCCGCTCAGTCAACGAGGCTCCGTCCGGTGAGCCGGAGGAACACGTCCTCCAGGGAGGAGCGGCGCACCAGCGAGGTAATGGGGCGCAGCCCGCGGGAGCTGACCGCTTCCAGGGCGGCCTCGCCGTCGTCTGCGTAGATCAGGACGCGGTCCGGGAGGGTTTCGAGGCGGTCCCCGATTCCCTGCAGTTCGCCTGCCACCGTGGTGTTGCGCTCGGAACCAAAGCGCAGTTCCAGCACCTCCCGGGTGGAGTACTCACGGATCAGGGCGGCAGGAGATCCTTCCGCCATGATCCTTCCCTTGTCCACCACAACCAGGCGGTCGCAGAGCTGCTCGGCCTCGTCCATGTAGTGGGTGGTCAGGATCAGTGTGACGCCGGCTTCCTTCAGCCGGAACAACCGGTCCCAGAGGATATGCCGTGCCTGCGGGTCCAGTCCCGTGGTGGGTTCATCCAGCAGCAGGATCTTGGGGTCGTTGATGAGCGACCGGGCGATGGTCAGCCGCCGCTTCATTCCGCCGGAGAGGGATTCCAACTTGGCCTTGGCCTTGTCGGTGAGCTGGGCGAATTCCAGCAGCTCGTCCGCCTTGGGGCCCAGATAGCTCTTGGGCAGGCCGAAGTACCGGCCGTAGGCCAGGAGGTTCTCACGCACGCGCAGGTCTTCATCAAGGTTGTCCTGCTGCGGCACCACCCCCAGGTGGGCGCGCACCTCGGGTCCGTACCGGTCCGGGTCCAGTCCCATGACGGTGAGGTCCCCGGAGGAGCGCGATGACACGCCGCCGATCATTTTCATGGTGGTGGACTTGCCGGCGCCGTTGGGGCCGAGGAGCCCGAAGGACTCCCCCGCCGGGACGTCGAAGCTGATCCCGTCCACGGCGGCAAAATCGCCGTAGGTTTTACGGAGGTTCCGGGCGGAGATGACGGTTGAGGAGGCGGTCCTGGGGACAGTTGCGGTCGGTGTGATCTGCGGCACAGCAACAGCCTAGTGCAAAGATGAAGACCCCGCGGAACAGGGCGTCCGCGGGGCCTTCCGGTGGTGCTCGGGACGTGCCTAGGGAAGGATCCCGGCGGCGCGCTCCGCGGCCTCCACCACGTTGGAGAGCAGCATGGCCCGGGTCATCGGGCCCACTCCGCCGGGATTCGGGGAGATCCAGGATGCGACGTCGGCCGCTGCCTTCTCCACGTCACCGGTGAGGGTGGTTTTGCCGGTGTCCGGATCGGTGACCCGGGTGACTCCGACGTCGAGCACGATGGCTCCGGGCTTGAGGTCCTCGGCCTTGATCATTTCGGGGAACCCGGCAGCGGCCACCACCACGTCGGCGGCGCGCAGGTGCTCCAGCAGGTCCACGGTTCCGGTGTGCGCGAGCGTCACTGTGGCGTTGATCGGCCGGCGGGTCAGCAGCAGGCCCAGCGGCCGGCCCACCGTCACGCCGCGGCCCACCACGAGAACGTTCTTGCCGGTGAGCGAGATGCCGTTGCGCACCAGCAGCTGCACGATCCCGTGCGGGGTGCAGGGCAGCGGCGAGGTCATGGGTTCGCTGACGTTGAGGACCAGGCGTCCCAGGTTCACCGGGTGCAGGCCGTCGGCATCCTTTTCCGGGGCGATCCGTTCCAGGATGGCGTTGGTGTCGATCTGCGCCGGCAGCGGCAGCTGGACGATGTAACCGGTGGTGCCGGGGTCGGCATTCAGCTCGTCGATCACCTTTTCCAGGTCTTCCTGGCTGATGTCCTCCGGCAGGTCCCGGCGGACCGAGTTGATGCCCACTTGAGCGCAGTCCTTGTGCTTGCCGCCCACGTAGGAGTGCGAGGCCGGATCCTCACCCACCAGAATGGTTCCCAGTCCCGGAGTGATGCCGTATTCGTCCTTCAGGACCGCGACGCGCTGCGCCAGTTCGTCCTTGATGTCCTTGGCAGCCTTGCGGCCGTCGAGGATCCGGGCGGCGACCGGGGTGCCGAAGTCGGTCCGTTCCTTCTTCTCCCAGCCGAGGTTCACGCCGTTCTCCAAGCTGTCCTTCGTGCCTTCCATGTTGCTTCCCTTCTCCATGCTCGTTACCACTCTTCCTGTCCCGGATACAGCGGGAAATTCTCGGCCAGCGCGGTGACCCGCGCCCGCAGTGCGTCGACGTCGGGGGCCGGTTTCAGTGTCGCGGCAATGATCTCCGCCACCTCGGTGAACTCCTGTGCCCCGAAGCCGCGGGTGGCCAGGGCCGGGGTGCCGATCCGCAGCCCGGAAGTAACCATCGGCGGGCGCGGATCGAACGGTACCGAGTTGCGGTTCACGGTGATGCCCACGGAGTGCAGCAGGTCCTCGGCCTGCTTTCCGTCCAGCGCCGAGTGGCGCAGGTCCACCAGGATGAGGTGCACATCGGTGCCCCCGGTGAGGACTGACACCCCGTTTCCGGCGACGTCTGCGGCGTTCAGGCGGTCCGCAATGATCCGGGCGCCCTCGAGGACGCGTTCCTGGCGTTCCCGGAATTCCTCTGAGCCGGCAATCTTGAACGCCACGGCCTTGGCAGCGATGACGTGCATCAGCGGGCCGCCCTGCTGGCCGGGGAAGACGGCCGAATTCAGCTTCTTCCCGAACTGCTCCTTGGCCAGGATGATGCCCGAACGCGGACCGGCGAGGGTCTTGTGCACGGTGGAGGTCACGACGTCGGAGGCCGGCACCGGGTTCGGGTGCAGGCGGGCGGCCACGAGGCCGGCAAAGTGTGCCATGTCGGTCCACAGGAGCGCACCGACCTCATCGGCGACGGAGCGGAACGCGTCAAAGTCCAGCTGCCGCGGATAGGCGGACCAGCCGGCGACGATAACCTGCGGGCGCTCCGCGAGGGCCTGCTCGCGGACCTTGTCCATGTCCACCCGGCAGGTGTCCTCATCCACCCCGTAGGCGGCCACTTCGTACAGCTTGCCGGAGAAATTCAGCTTCATGCCGTGGGTCAGGTGGCCGCCGTGGGCGAGGTTCAGTCCCATCAGCTTGTCGCCGGGCGACATCATCGCGGCAAGGGCAGCGGCGTTCGCGGAGGCTCCGGAATGCGGCTGGACGTTGGCGAACTCGGCGCCGAACAGGGCTTTCACCCGCTGGATCGCCAGGTTCTCGGCGACATCGACGTGCTCGCAGCCCCCGTAGTAGCGGCGGCCCGGATATCCCTCGGCATATTTGTTCGTCAGAACGGAGCCCTGGGCTTCCAGGACTGACCGCGGGGCGAAGTTCTCCGATGCGATCATTTCCAGCGTGTTGCGCTGGCGGGCCAGCTCGTCGTTCAGGACGGCGGCGATTTCCGGATCGACGTCGGACAATTTGGCGTCAGTCACGGGCTGGGTGGACAGTCTCACAAGGATCTCCTGAGGAAGGGGTTCTATGGGTCAGGCTACCTGCCGGCACCCCCGGAGATCCGGGCATGACGAACAGAAGGCGTGACCGTCGGCCCAGGCGTGCGATCCGTGGTCTGTGGTGCTTCGCCGCTCCCTGGTGGTGACCCACCCAACGCCAGTTGCGACATATCGATCGTACCGGATGAGCGCTGCCGGATGCCGGTGCGGCGGAATAGGTTCCGGGGGCGGGCGGGTTGTACCAGGTGCGCACGGAGCGGAACCGAGCAGAACCAGTCGGAATTGACGAAGAGGGCAGGCGATGGGGCAGGACCAAGCGGACGGCGTCGAAGTGGAGGTCGCCGTCATCGGTGCCGGACAGGCCGGGCTGAGCGCCGCCTACTATCTGCAGCGCCGCGGCCTGGCGGCGGGGTCCGGTTTTGTCGTGCTGGATGCCAACGAAGGACCCGGCGGTGCCTGGCGCCACCGCTGGGATTCGCTGACCCTCGGCTCCGTCCACGGAATCCACGACCTGCCCCGTTCGCCGCTGGGCACCCCGAATCCCCGGGAACCGGCGTCGTCGGTCGTGACCCGCTATTACGGCGACTATGAAACCGAGTTCGGGCTGCACGTGCAGCGGCCGGTCCGCGTGCACCGGGTCTCCCCCGCAGGGAAGGGGAGGCTGCGCCTCGACACCAGCGGTGGCTCCTGGCGGGCGCGGGCCGTCATCAATGCCACGGGAACCTGGGACAAGCCGCACTGGCCGTCCTATCCGGGGCGGGAGAACTTCGGCGGAACCCAGCTGCACACCCACGACTTCAGCAGCGCCGCGGATTTCGCCGGCCGCCGCGTCCTGGTGGTGGGCGGCGGAACGTCTGCGGTGCAGTTCCTGCTGCAGCTGCACGACGCCGGTGCCCGCACCATCTGGTCCACCCGCAGGCCGCCCGACTTCACCGGCACGCCCTTTGACGCGGACTGGGGCCGGGACGTCGAGCGGCAGGTCAGCGAGCGCACACGGGCCGGGCTTCCCCCGCTCAGCGTCGTGGCCGCGACAAAACTGCCGCTGACCGCCGCCTATCAGCAAGGGATCGACGACGGCGTCCTCGTCTCCCGCGGTCCGCTTTCCCGAATCACCGCGGACGGGGCGGTCTTCGCCGACGGCAGCACAGCCGAAGCCGACGTTATTCTCTGGGCCACCGGGTTCCGTGCTTCGCTGGATCATCTCGCTCCCCTGCACCTGCGGGAGCCCGGGGGCGGCATCCGCATGGACGGTCCCCGCGTACAGAAGCTGCCGCAGCTGTTCCTGGTGGGCTACGGAGAGTCTTCCTCTACGCTCGGCGCCACCCGGGCGGGACGGGCGGCGGCGACGGCTGCACTGGAGCTGCTCGGAACGGGCTAGGCGGCTTACTCCACGTCCTCCCAGTCGAACCCCGTCAGGGTCCCCTGTTCCCAGTCGCTGCGCAGCATCGCGTAGGTGACCGAGGCGATCCGGCCGCCGTCGTCCAGCAGCCAGTCATCGCGGTAGTGGGCTTCCTTCAGGAACCCCGATCGGAGGAAGGTCTTGCGCATGGCCGTGTTGTCTTCACGCGTCCGGCCGGCAAACCGGTTAGCCGCCGGCCGGTCGGCAAAGACCAACCCGGTCAGGGCCTGCAGCACCGGCACCCCTGCGCCGTGCCCGCGGGCTTCCTCCAACAACCGCAGGTCGAAGGTGGGGCACTGGCTTTCCAGCCGCTCCACGATGACCAGGCCGAGCCGGCGGTTGTCGCCGTAGACCCAGTAGGTGCAGACGCCGTCGGCTTCAAAGCGCCCGTCCACAATCAGCTGACGCACCAGCTCCTCGGAAGGCGCCGTGATGCGGTGGTACGGAAAGCTGTTGGTGGTCAGGAACTTGACCAGCTCTTCGTCGTCCCTGTCAGAGAGCGGCATGAAGGTTACGTCCATTTTCTTAGCCTAAGGGAGCCCCTGTCCGGCAGGTAACCTTGAAAGGGTGACTGACTTTCCCACTCCCCCTGCCACAGCCATGGCCCCCGCCGCTTCCGCCTACACGCTCACCCTGTCCTGCCCGGACCAACCGGGCATCGTGCATGCCGTCTCCGGCGGCCTCGTCGCCGCGCGGGGAAACATCACTGAATCCCAGCAGTACGGCAGCGCCGAAACCGGAACCTTCTTCATGCGCGTGGACTTCACCGCCCCCGGCACCCGCGCGGAAGTCCGGGAAACCCTGGCGCCGGTGGCCCGGGCCTTCGGCATGGAGTGGCAGCTGTTCACCGCCGGCGCTCCGGTGCGCACCCTGATCATGGCCTCCAAGTCCGGCCACTGCCTGAATGACCTCCTCTTCCGCCAGCGTGCCGGAACCCTGCCGATCGAGATTCCGGCGATTGTGTCCAACCACAAGGACCTCGCCGGGCTGGCCGCCTTCTACGGCATCCCGTTCCACCACATTCCGGTAACCCCGGCCGGCAAGGAGGCGGCAGAAAATGAACTGCGCGGCCTGATGCAGGACCTGGACATCGAGCTGGTGGTGCTGGCCCGCTACATGCAGATCCTCAGCAACGACCTGTGCAGTGATCTGTCCGGCCGGGCGATCAACATCCACCATTCCTTCCTGCCCTCGTTCAAGGGTGCCAGGCCGTACCACCAGGCACACGCCCGCGGAGTGAAGCTGATCGGCGCAACCGCGCACTACGTCACCTCGGACCTGGATGAAGGACCGATCATCGAACAGGAAGTTATCCGCGTGGACCACGCCCGCTCCGCCCCGCAGCTGGCCGCACTGGGCAGCGACGTCGAAGGCCGGACGCTGTCCAAGGCCGTGCAGTGGCACGCCGAGCACCGGGTACTGCTGGACGGGAAGCGGACCATCGTCTTCAACTGACACGGCGGTCCGCCCGGCCCCGCCGTCACCGCTCCGGCGGCGGGGCCCGGCTAGGCTGACCGGATGGCACACGTTATTTCACTCCGGGGCAAGACCCCGGACATCGACCCGTCAGTCTTCCTCGCCCCCACCGCCTCGCTGATCGGCGACGTCGTCATGGGCCCGGGATCCAGCGCCTTCTACGGAGTCTGCGTCCGCGGAGACTCCAATTCCATCCGCGTCGGCGCCGGCAGCAATCTGCAGGACAACGTGGTGCTCCATGCCGATCCGGGATTTCCCACCACCGTCGGCGAGCGCGTCAGCATCGGCCACAACGCCGTGGTCCACGGCTGCACCATCGAGGACGACTGCCTGATCGGCATGAGCGCCACGGTCATGAACGGCACCGTGGTGGGTACCGGCTCGCTGGTGGCCGCCGGCGCCGTCGTCCTGGAAGGCACACTCATCCCGCCGCGTTCCCTGGTCGCCGGGGTGCCCGCCAAGGTCCGGCGCCAGCTCACCGATGACGAGTTCGACGGCGTCCGGGCCAACGCGGCGAACTACCTCGAGACGGCGGCCGCGCACCGCGAGGCGTTGCCCACGGTCTGACTCCGCCGGCTTTGCACACCTGGCGGGCTGGGCCGGGGCGGCTTTTTTCCGGGCTCCGGCCCCTGGGTTGGAGCAGCCCCTAGGCGCGGTGCGGCATGGACCCTAGAGTGAGAAACGCACTTGCGAGTGCTTCTCAGAGAAGAGGACCATGAACGCCCCGCACATTCCCACGCCGCCGTGTGTATCTCCGGGGGCACCGAGCCCGGTTCGGAAAACCGGAAGAACGCTGAGGTGGGGTGTGGT
Organism: Arthrobacter sp. zg-Y820; assembly: GCF_030142155.1. Taxonomy (GTDB): domain Bacteria; phylum Actinomycetota; class Actinomycetes; order Actinomycetales; family Micrococcaceae; genus Arthrobacter_B. The sequence goes on along the minus strand of NZ_CP126247.1, from coordinate 885,616 downwards.
CGCGACGGGCAATGTCGCCGCCAAGGTTACCGAGGACATCGCCCGGCTGGAGGACGCTGTGCTGCAGGCCGTAAGTTCGCGCGGCGAGGCCTCAGCGGTGGAGTTCGCCGATCGGTTCGGATTTGCGCGTGCGTGCTTCGACACCGAGCGGGGCAAGGGGTACCGCCAGCTCGTGGACGATCCGGAGGTTGATGTTGTCTACGTGGCTGCCCCGCACGCGCAGCACTATGAGATTTCCCGGGCTGCGCTGCTGGCCGGGAAGCATGTGGTCTGCGAGAAGTCCCTGACCATCAACGCCCGGGAGACGGAGGACCTCATCGGGATCGCGGCCTCCCGCGGGCTTTTCCTGATGGAGGCCGTGTGGACGCGGTTCCTGCCCTGCGTCAACCGGATCTGGGAAATCCTGGCCAGCGGCGAGCTCGGTGACGTGGGCTGGATTCAGGCAGACCTGGGCTTCCCGGCTGCCGGCAGTCCCGCCGGCTGGTGGGACCCGGAGGCCGGGGGCGGAGCACTGCTGGATCTCACCGTTTATCCGCTCACGCTGGCCGTTGGCGCCTTGGGATTTCCGGAGCGGGTGTCCGCCGTCGGAACCCTCACCGGCGACGGCATCGACAAGCAAAACGCACTGCTCCTGACGTACTCCTCCGGTGCCGCTGCCCAGCTGATGTCGTCATTGGTTTCCTCGGGTACCCGCACTGCCACCATTTCCGGAACCAAGGGGTGGCTGCGGACCGGGGCGCCGCTGCACAACCCGGTGGAACTGACCGTTTCGCCGTATCAGGGCGAGGAACGGGTGGAGCGGTTTCCGCAGGTCGGCAACGGCTACACGTACGAGCTGCGCGAAGCCACCCGCTGCATTCAGTCAGGCCTGCCGGAGTCCCCCACCATGAGCTGGGACCACTCGCTGCAGACAATGCGCCTTTTTGACAACGCCAGATCCCAGATGGGTGTGCGGTATCCCGCCGACGACGTCCGGCCGGCGAGCAGCGGCCCAACCGGGCCCCGAGCCCACAGGAAAGCGGTCCCGCGAGATGCAGGACCGCTTCCGTAGATCGGTGTAATTTCGGTTTTCGGTTACGGTGCAGTTAGCCGCCGAGACCGCCCAGGCCGGGAATCTTGCCCAGCAAGTCCTTGGGGTCAATCCCGAACTTGCTAAGCAGGCCCGAGTCCTTATCCGTGTCCACCTGATCCGGCAACTCCGCCTCAGCCTGTCCGGCCTTGTCGTCGTCGCCGCGCTTCTTGATCAAATCGATGATCTGCTGCTTGCCAATTTCCATTCGAATCTCCTGTTCAGGTCATGAGACTTCGTGGGGTGTGGCGGAAGGGAAAACTCAGGCTTTCCGGACGTTGTCCTGTGCGTCTGAGGCCTTGCCCTTCACATCATCGGCAGCGCCCTGGCCTTCCTGCTTGACGTTCTGAGCCGCTTCAGCAGCCGTTGCCTTCACGTTTTCCATGGCTTCCTGAGCCGGCTCCTTGAGGCCCTGCGCCATTTCCTTGGCTGTGTCGGTGACCTGGGAGGTCAGCGGCTCGGCCGCGGTCTTGAGGTTGTCCGCAGCTACGCGTTCCTTCTCGCTGGCGGGGATCAGGGAGGCTGCCAGCAGCCCCGCGCCAAACGCGATGAGCCCTGCGGCGATGGGATTGCCCTGCGCCTTGGCGGTGAGTTTCTGCGGCGCTTCACCTGCTGCGGTGCCGGCGCGTGAGAGACCGTCGGAGGCGGTGCCCGTGCCGGTCTGAACCTTGTCAGTCATAGAATCAGCTGCTCCCATCACTTTGTCCTTTACGTTGTCCCTGACACCAAACACGGCGTCCTTCACCTTGTCGGTCTGCCGCTGGACAATATGGGACGGGGTGACTTTGTCCGCTACGGCGTCTACGTTGCTTCCGAGGCGGCGGCGGGTCTCTTCAATGTCTGCTCGGATAGCGTCGGGATTGTCGCTCATCGTGGGTCCTCATTCGGTTTAAGGGTTCCGGGAATTTCCTGCAGGGTCTCCGACGTCTGAGGCATGCCTCGGACCTTGCGCATTTCAGTGCGGCCACGCATCGCCAGGACAGCGGCAATAATCGCCCAGATCACAGCGACCACGAGCCCTGACCAGCCCAAGCCGATCAGGTGCCCGAGGGCCTGCCAGAGCGCGATCGAGAGGAACAGCAGGACGAAGTAGCCGGCCACTGCTGCACCGGCAAACATCCCTGCCCCCTTGCCCGCACGGGTGGCAGACTGCTTCAGTTCGACCTTTGCCAGTTCCACCTCCTGACGCATGAGGGTGGACATGTCCGCGGTTACTTGCCCCAGCAGGTCCCCAAGGGACGTACTCTCAGCCTTTGTCGGGGGCGGTTCAGGGATTTCGCTACTCATCAGTGCTGGCCACCGCTAAACGGATCGCTGCCCCGGGTTCCCGAAGCGGGCAGCTGGTCATCCGAGGAGGGCGGACGTCCCGCGGGAAGCGTGGGTTCCGCGCCAAACGGATCGTTGGCCGCTCCCCCTGCGTTCACGGTGCCCGTGCCTGTGTAGGTGGGCTGCTCGGTCGGCGCGGGCGGGTAAATGGTTTCGGGCGTGGTCACCGTGCCGGTCCGCGGGGCGGCCGGTGCGGCGGTGGCCGCGCCTGCGGGCAGACCTGCACTCAGGCCCTTGTTCAAGCGCCCGGCAAGGAAGCCTGCACCTGCGGCGAGGGCGAGGAAGGCAACCGGACGCTGCCGGGCGAAGCCCTTGACCTCTTCGACCAGGGAACCGGGGTTGCGGCTGTCGAGCCATTCGGCCACTGACGAGGAGCGTTCCGCTGCCTGACGGACCAGGTCCGAAGCGACTCCGGGCTGATCCGAGTTATCAGCCATCGACTGCAGCTCGCCCGCCACGGACCGGAGTCCTTCGGCGACCTTCTGCTGCTGGGCGCCCGCCTGGTCGGTGAGGTCGCTGCGGGCCTGGTTAAACAGGTCCTTGGCGTTGGCCGTCACTTCAGAGGCGACGTCGGCGGCCTCGGACTTCGCTGTTTCGGCGACATGCTGGGCGCTGCCGGCGGCGTCCTGCGCAAGCCCTGAGGCCTCGTCCTTAGCTGCACCGGCCTTGGCGGACTTGGTGTCGGATGAACCGCCCTGGGGTGTGGTCGCTGCATGGCTTCCGTCTCTGGGCCACTCGTTTTCCGTCATCGTCACTACTCTTTCCTGAATCGTTGCGGATGAAGAATCAGAATCCTGTGCCGCTGGGAATCAGCTGCACTGTTTACACGATAATAAGCACACTTAGTACGCGTTCGTAAAGTCGTAGTAAGTACACTTACAATACAGCCCGGCCGTCCGCCCGGACAGAGCAGCGGGGCACCGCGGCCGGCCCGGTAATGCACCACCGCTTGTGCCACTGCAGCCGACGCTGTGGATCCGCAGGCCCCGTGCGGCGTCCGGGCCGGTGGCAGCAACACGCTGAAGCGTCTTTTTGCCTCGCCGGCGCCCGTCATTTTCAGTTTTGCGGGCGGGGCACGCTATACATCCCTCGGCGCCCATGGTTATCTTCAGACGATGGGCGCCGAAGTTAACAGCAAAACGTACAGCCGGGAGCAGCGCACGCGATACCGCCAGCGCCTGCTCGAAAACCTCGACCGGTTTGCCGGTTACCTTTCAACGGCAACATTCGCCGACACCGCCAGCATTGGCCTCGAGCTTGAGCTGAACCTGACCAATCAGGACTTCTCCCCGGCACTCCGAAACACTGCTGTTTTGCAGCAAATTGCCGATCCGGCCTTCCAGACCGAGATCGGTGCGTTCAACATCGAAATGAACCACCCTGCCCTGGCCATCGGCGGCCGTGGCCTGCGGGATCTCGAAGATTCCCTGCGTTATCAGCTAAACCGGGCTGACACCCGCGCTGCCGAAGTGAACACCGAAATTCTCATGGTCGGGATTTTGCCCACGCTCCAGCCGGCCCTGCTGGAGGACAAGGAGTGGCTCAGCGCCGGCAAGCGGTATGCAGCCCTGAACACGTCGGTTCTCCAGGCGCGCGGGGAAGATGTGCACGTGGACCTCCGCGGAGCGGAGCCGCTGTCGTTCTACGCCAAGAACATTTCCCCCGAGGCGGCATGCACCTCGGTGCAGCTGCATCTGGAGGTCAGTCCGGAGGACTTTGCTCCGGCGTGGAACGCCGCCCAGATCATCGCCGCTCCGCAGATTGCCCTGGCAGCCAACTCCCCCATTTTCTTGGAGCACATCCTCTGGCACGAAACCCGGATTGAGCTTTTCAAACAGGCCATTGACACCCGCCCGCCGGAGATGAGGAACCAGGGGGTGCGACCGCGGGTATGGTTTGGCGAACGGTGGATCACCTCGATTTTTGACCTCTTCGAGGAAAATGTCCGCTACTTTCCGGCGCTGCTGCCGGAGCTGTCCCGCAGCAGCGGAGGCTCCACTGCCGCCGGAGCGCCGTTGCTCCCGGAATTGCGCCTGCACAACGGAACGGTTTACCGCTGGAACCGGCCGATCTACGACCCCGGCGAACATGCCCCCAATCTGAGGCTGGAGAACCGGGTCCTGCCCGCCGGGCCGACGGTGCTGGATGTGGTCGCCAACGCAGCGTTCTTCTACGGCCTGGTCCAGTACCTGCGGACCGCTGACCGCCCGCTTTGGAGCCGAATGGCTTTCAAGAGCGCCGCGGACAACTTCCTGACCTGCGCACGCTTGGGACTGGAGGCTACCCTCTACTGGCCGGGCATCGGTGAAATACCTGTCGCAGAACTGATCATTCGGCATCTGATTCCTCAGGCGGCCTCAGGGCTCCAGGAGCTCGGCGTGGACGACCAGCTGATCGGCCGCTATCTGGACGTCATCCGGGAAAGGGCCCGCACCGAACAAAACGGAGCATCCTGGCAGATCGCCTACCTGCGGCGACTTGAGAGCCAGGGCATGGAACGAACCGCTGCCCTGGCCGAAATGTCCAAGCGGTACTGGGAGAATATGCACACCAATGCCCCGGTCCATGAGTGGCCGGTGGACTGACGGATCCGAAGAAAAAAATATTGCCTCTCCGGGCCCAAAAACTCCTCCAGGTTCTGGCACTCACATATGCCGAGTGCTAATCTAATTTCATTCTTGAGCCGAGACGACTCAAGTTATCGACCGTTCTGAAGTTCCGAATATCGATTCGCCTGCCTTGCAGGTGGGCGTAAGGAGTTGATGACAAATGGCCATGAAGTTCGATCCATTCCGAGAGCTCGACCGGATGGCAGGAGCCCTGCTTGATCCCCGGCAGCGGCTGCGGCTGATGCCCATCGACCTCTACCGTGAGGGCGACCACTACATCCTGAATGCCGATCTTCCGGGCATTGATCCGGGTTCCGTCGACGTGGATGTGGACGGCCAGTTGCTGACCATCCGGGCTGAGCGCACCATCCAGGCGGCTGACACCGTCACCTGGCTGACCCGGGAACGTGAGTCCGGCTCGTTCCTGCGCCAGCTGAACCTCGGTCAGGGAATCAATATTGAGGGCATCTCCGCCAAGTACGAGAACGGCGTCCTCAGCGTACTGATTCCGGTCAGCGAACGGGCGAAGCCGCGCAAGATCGAGGTGTCTTCCTCCTACAAGGATTCGAATACCATCAGCGGCCAGTCCAGTTCCGAATCGGTGAGCTCCTCGGCTTCCAGCAGCTCCGGTTCGGGGGGATCCGGCTCCGCTTCGGGCAGTTCCGGCTCCGGCTCCGGGTCCGGCTCTGGTTCCGGAACCGGACCAGCTTCCTCCGGCGACCAGGGTTCGGGCATCTAACGGACCGGCTTTAACGACGGCGGCGCCCCACCCTTGTCAGGTGAGGCGCCGCCGTCGTCGTGCGTTGAAGCGTCCGGAGCTTAGCCCAGGCGGGTCTTCAGGTTGGCATCGAGCTCAGCGAGGAATTCCTCGGTGGTCAGGTATCCCTGCTCCGGGCCGACCAGGGCCGCGAGGTCCTTGGTCATCTTGCCGGACTCGACGGTCTTGATGACAACGTCTTCGAGGGTTTCAGCGAAGCTGATGACCTCGGGGGTGTTGTCCAGCTTGCCGCGGTGCATCAGGCCACGGGTCCACGCGAAGATCGAGGCGATCGGGTTCGTGGAGGTGGGCTTGCCCTGCTGGTGCTGGCGGTAATGGCGCGTGACCGTGCCGTGTGCTGCTTCGGCCTCGACGGTCTTGCCGTCCGGGGTCATCAGCACTGAGGTCATCAGGCCGAGCGAGCCGAAGCCCTGCGCCACGGTGTCGGACTGGACGTCGCCGTCGTAGTTCTTGCAGGCCCAGACGTAGCCGCCTTCCCACTTCATCGCGGAGGCCACCATGTCATCGATCAGGCGGTGCTCGTAGGTGAGGCCGGCTGCTTCGAACTGGTCCTTGAACTCGGCGTCGAAGACTTCCTGGAACAGGTCCTTGAACTGGCCGTCGTAGGCCTTCAGGATCGTGTTCTTGGTGGAGAGGTAAACCGGGTAGTTCCGCTGCAGGCCGTAGGCGAAGGACGCCCGGGCAAAGTCGCGGATGGAGTCGTTGAAGTTGTACATGCCCATGGCCACGCCGCCGTCGTCACCGTAAGTGACGACCTGGGTCTTGATTTCTTCCCCGCCGTCCTTCGGGGTGTAGGTCAGCGTCAGCGTGCCGGCACCGGGAACCTTGAAGTTGGTTGCCTTGTACTGGTCGCCGTGTGCGTGGCGGCCAATGATGATCGGCTTGTTCCAGCCCGGCACCAGGCGCGGGATGTTGGAAATGATGATCGGTTCGCGGAAGACAACGCCGCCGAGGATGTTGCGGATGGTCCCGTTCGGGGAAACCCACATCTTCTTCAGGCCGAATTCTTCGACGCGGGCTTCATCCGGAGTGATGGTTGCGCACTTGACGCCCACGCCGTGTTCCTTGATGGCGTTTGCAGCATCAATGGTGACCTGGTCATCAGTGGCATCGCGGTTCTGGATGGAGAGGTCGTAGTACTTCAGGTCTACGTCGAGGTACGGGTTGATCAGGCGGTCCTTGATGAACTGCCAGATGATACGGGTCATCTCGTCGCCGTCGAGTTCTACAACAGAACCCACAACCTTGATTTTCTCAGCCACACGGTCTCCTTGTGTGTTGGTGGGCGCCCGTGCATGCCGAATGGCATGACGGAGCCCGTCTTTTTGGTCTGTATTTGTGTCCAACTATGCCACAGCCCACTCGGGCCGCCCTAAACTCCGGGACGGCAGATGACTCGCGCGGTCCCGGAGATCAGCTGCCGGCGGGGTGCGGCTCTTAGTGGAAGAAGTGCCGGGCGCCGGTGAAGTACATGGTCACGCCTGCAGCGTTGGCTGCTTCAATGACTTCACTGTCGCGGATCGATCCCCCGGGCTGGACGACGGCGCGGATGCCGGCATCGATGAGGATCTGCAGTCCGTCGGCAAAGGGGAAAAAGGCGTCCGACGCCGCCACGGAACCGCTGGCGCGGTCCTCGTCCGGGCCGCCCAGGCTGTTGGCGCGCTCGACGGCGAGCCGGCAGGAATCCACCCGGTTGACCTGGCCCATGCCCACACCTACGGAAGCACCGTTCTGCGCCAGAAGGATGGCGTTGGACTTGGCCGCGCGCACCGCCGTCCAGGCAAAGGCGAGGTCGGCCAGAGTAGCCTCGTCGGCGGCGCTGCCGGACACCAGGGTCCAGTTCTCGGGGTTGTCCCCTTCGGCCTGCATCTTGTCGGACTTCTGGATCAGCATGCCTCCCGAGACCTGGCGGAATTCTGCCACGTTCCGGCCATAGCCTTCCGGCAGCGTCAACAGGCGGATGTTCTTCTTCGCTGAGAGGATTTCCACGGCCTCGGGCTCAAAGTCGGGGGCGATCACCACTTCGGTGAAGATGTCCTTGACCGAGGTGGCCATTCCTGCCGTGACGGTGCGGTTGGCAGCGATGACGCCGCCAAAAGCGGAAACCGGGTCACAGGCGTGGGCCTTCGCATGCGCGTCGGCGATGGGATCGGCTGCACCAGGGGAAGCTACCGCCACACCGCAGGGATTTGCGTGCTTGATGACGGCGACGGCCGGCAGGTCGAAGTCAAAGGCCGCGCGCAGGGCGGCATCGGCGTCGACGTAGTTGTTGTAAGACATCGCCTTGCCGTGCAGCTGGTCGGCCTGGGCAACCCCGGGCAGAGCACTCTTGTCCACGTAGAGGGCCGCGTCCTGGTGCGGGTTCTCGCCGTAGCGCAGCACTTCGGACCGTTCCAGAGCCAGGCCGGTGTAGGCCGGCCAGCTGGAGCCTTCCTCAGTCCCGTCACCGAACTGTTCCGCGGTCCACGCGGCAACCGCAGTGTCGTAGGCTGCCGTGGAGGCAAACGCTTCGGCGGCCAGGCGGCGTCGCTGGTTTAGATCGAAGCCACCCTCTGCGGCAGCCGTAACCACTTCGGCATACTTGTCCGGGTCCACCACGACGGCCACCGATGGGTGGTTCTTGGCAGCGGCGCGGACCATGGACGGTCCGCCGATGTCGATCTGCTCGACCACCTCGTCCTGGCTGGCGCCGGACTTCACGGTCTGGACGAACGGGTAGAGGTTTACGACCACCAAATCGAAGGGTTCAATTTCCATTTCCTCAAGCTGCGCCACGTGATCCTCACGGCGGCGGTCAGCGAGGATCCCGGCATGGATACGCGGATGCAGTGTCTTGACCCGACCGTCGAGGCACTCGTTGAATCCGGTGACATCGGCTACCTCGGTCACCTCGACTCCGGCTGCGGCAATCTGCTTAGCGGTGGATCCGGTGGACACGATGCTCACTCCGGCAGCAGCCAGGCCCTGCGCGAGTTCCGTCAGACCCGTCTTGTCGTAGACCGAGATCAGGGCCCGGCGGATAGGAACACGGTTCAGCGGCTGTGAGCTCACGCAATTCTCCAAAATGAGGGGGTGTCGATGGCTTTAGTTTAGGTCACACGACTGTCTCGGGCAGAGTGTGAACTCCTCCGGCTGAGTGTGAAGCTGGAAGCTGTGCTGGCTTCACCGGTGCCGGGAGACCTCGCGATTGGCGCAGTGGAAGCACGGGAAGCAGTTGATTCCGGGAGTTGCGGCGCCGCGGACCGGTAGGTGTGTCCGGTAGGAGTGATCGTGTCCACTGTGTGGCGGTCCGGTTGGCGATCCCCGACCGCGTTTGCGCTCCAGCCTGGTGCTTCCTTGGCCTGGTTGCAGGCCTCGCAGAGTCCCTGAATATTCTCGGCACTGGTTGGTCCGCCCTCGCGGACGGGCGTGATGTGGTCGTAGTGCCGGATCGGTGCTCCGCACCACGGAGTCCGGCAGATCTGGTCGCGGGCTGCGATCAGCCGGGCCAGGCCGCCGGGTACGAGCCGTGCCCGGGAATCCATCGCGGCCAGCTGCCCGGAGTTCGGTGCGACGTAGAGCCGGCGGAGCCAGACTTCGGTGCGCGGATCCGGCCGCCGCGCCACCGTACCCCAGCCGGCTGTGGCGCCGCCCGGATCACGGGCCCAGTTATGGGCCTGGTTGGGGGCGGGACCACGGGCCGGATTAGGGGCGGGACCACGGGCCTGGTCCTTGTCCCCGGGATCCGGGCTGTCCGGGATGGGATCGTCCGGAACCGGGTTGGGACCGCGGATCAGGTCCCGGGCCCACTGCGCGGGAACGATTCCGTATCCGGCCAGCACGGCCGGTTCGGCTCCGTCGGGCAGGAATGATTCCGTTTGCTTGCCACAGCTCGCGGTCCCGGGGTCTTTGGTGTCCGCAGATGTCCTGGCAGCGTCCAGCTCCGCTGCCGTGTCCGCGTCCGTATCCGTATTTGTGCCCGCGTCTGTGCCTGTGTTTGTGCCTGTGTATGTGTCTGGCGGCAGGATGCCGTGCAGCAGCGTCCGGTCCGTCATGATCAGCTGCACCTCGACCCGCACGTCCTCGGCCCGGGCCTGTCCGGTGGTGCGTTCCACGAGGGTGTCGGCCATGATCTGGCCCTTCGTCCGCGGGTCCCCGGACGCCCGCAGCCGGTCCGCGTCCCGGGTTAGCGCCGCGAAGACGCCCACGCCCTGGGCAACCGGCAGCAGCGCGGTCAGATAGGTCATGGTGTCCGGGGCCGGACGGCAGGACACATACCGTTGGGAAACGGCATGCGCGGCACGGTTGACCACGGCATGCGGGTCCAGGCCGTAGGACAGGGACTTGATCCGGGCGATCAGCTTCCGGTCTCCGAGCTGTTCCAGTTCCGCGGTGTTCCCGGCGATCTGTTCATCGACTTTCTGCCGGTCGGCCAGGGTCAGGCAGGCGGTCTCGCGGACCAGGAGCGTGGCCCGCCACTCGTTGATCACCCCGGTGGAGAGGGCGTGCAGGGTGTGCGGCATTTCGGTGGTCAGGATCCTTGCCAGGCCCAGCAGTTTGGCACCGTTATGCGGAGAGTCCCGCCGCGCCAGGGCCAGTTGCGCGGCTACGCCCTGACCCAGCTGCTCGGCCTTCAGGCCGGCCCGTGCCTGGGCGCGGCGGGTGGAAGCGTCAAAGGCCGCCGCGGCCTTGGCCTGGGCGGCGGCGATGACGCACTTCAATTCCTCCAACGCCCGGATCTCGTTGATCAGGCAGACCCGCTCCGCAGCCTCCAAATCCTCCACACCCCTGGCGACTCCTGTTGCGGCTCCTTTCGAAGCCCCGGAGGCCGGCAATGGCGCATTACTCAACGCGTTGGAAGCGTCGGGGCCGGGAGCTCGGCTGTCGTCTTTGGCAGCTCTGGAGTAGTACATGTCTTCTATTTTAGTGGCGTAAGGCACATTCTCAGAGGCTTGGCATTACTGGAGTTGTACCCGTAAATACCATTTTTGGAGCTGGTGAGGCCGGCAGTCACCAGCTGCGCCGTCGCCCGCCCGACGCCTCACCGCCGTCACCGCCCGCCCGACGCCTCACCGCCGCCGCCGTCGTCGTCGTCACCAGTCGTCACCACCCCACCCCGCCACGCACCCAGGACCTTCATCAGGGAGGACCTTCGCGATGCCTGGCCCCACAGATCTCCACCGGTACATTCCCCGCGAGCGGCTCGACATATTCGCCCTTGAGACACGCGATTTGCATGACCGTTGCACGTCTTGCCGGAATCGTCCGATTTGCGTTGTACAGTTTCTTCGGACCTGCCGCGAGGGCTGGCCGCACCCAACTCCTCCGCCTCTTGGAAGGCCGCCCCAGCCATGACAACAACCCAAACCCTGCCCACCGGTGACCAGGTGGTTCAGGACCTGCCTTGGAAGTGGAAGGTTCAGGGACGCATCTTCATTATTGGCGGCTTGGGTTTCATGTTTGATGCCTGGGACGTCACCCTTAACGGGGTCCTGATCCCGCTGCTGTCCAAACACTGGGATCTGGAACCGGCGCAGGCGGCGTGGATCGGCACGGCGAACCTGCTCGGCATGGCAATAGGAGCGTTCGTCTGGGGGTCCATTGCGGACGCCATCGGCCGCAAGAAGGCATTCACCGCCACGCTGCTCATCTTTTCGCTCTTCACCGTGCTGGGTGCCTTCTCCCCCGACATCGTCTGGTTCTGCATCTTCAGGTTCATGGCGGGCTTCGGCCTGGGCGGCTGCGTGCCGGTGGATTACGCACTGGTCGGTGAGTTCACGCCCCGCAAGCAGCGCGGCCGGGTGCTCACCGCCATGGATGGCTGGTGGCCGGTGGGCGCCGCGCTCTGCGGTGCGACGTCGGCCCTGATCATGGCGACCTTCGCGGACTGGAGGTTCACCATGCTGATCATGGTGCTCCCGGCACTGCTGGTGTTCTGGGTCCGACGCTCGGTCCCCGAGTCCCCGCTCTTTCTGGTCCGCAAGGGGCGAACCGCGGAAGCCGAAGTGGTTATCAACGACCTCATCAAGCGCACCGGCTCCCCCGTGACGCAGTGGCGGCTTCCGGCACCCGAGGCGCCACCCAAGTTCTCCTTTGGAGGCGTCGCCACACAGCTGACGGACCTGTGGCGGTACAGCTGGAAAATCACCGTGTCCGCCTGGTCCCTCTTCTTCACCATCCTGCTGGTGTACTACCTGGCCCTCACCTGGATGCCGAAGATCCTCGTTGATGCGGGATTCAAGGAATACGCGGCTTTCCTGACCACCTCGGGCATGGCCGCCGTCGGGCTCCTGGGAGTGGTGGTTGCCGCCCTGCTCGTGGAACGGGTGGGACGCAAGTGGATCCTGGCCGTGACCGGTCCGCTGTCGGCCGTCTTCCTGATCATCGTGGCCCTGGTTCTTGATGTTCCAGCCGCGGCAACTGCGTGGCTCCTCGCCTACGGATTCGTGGTGCAGGTTGCCATCCCGGTGCTCTACGCCTATGTGTCTGAGCTGTATCCCACGGAACTGCGCGGCAGCGGGTTCGGCTGGGCGTCGACAATCTCACGGATCGGCGCAGGACTGGGTCCGCTCATCTTTGTCTCCGTGATGTGGCCGTACCTGGGCCTGCCGCTGTCCTTCGGGCTGGCCGGGATCCTGGTGGTCCTGGCCGTGACCTGGATGCTGCGGTTTGCCCCCGAGACGAAGGGCGCGGCCCTGGACTAAGTCGGCGGACTAAGCCGGCGGGCCCTGCGCGCTGAGCCGGCTGAGAGTTTCAAGGAGCAGCCGGCGTTCCTGGATTTTGATCCGCTCGTGCAGGGTCTCTTCGGTGTCGGTGTCCAGGACCTCCACGGCTGCCTGGGCGAGGATGGGGCCGGTATCCACTCCGGCATCAGCTATATGCACCGTGCAGCCCGTGACCTTCACGCCGTAGGCCAGAGCGTCGCGGACGCCGTGCGCGCCGGGGAAGGAGGGCAGCAGCGCCGGATGGGTATTGAGGTAGCGGCCTTCAAACGTGTTAATGAAGTGCTCGTCAACGATGCGCATGAAACCGGACGACAGCACGATATCCGGGTGGTACGACGCGACCTTTTCCGTGAGTGCCAGGTTCCAGTCCGAGCGCCGGTCATAGTCGCGGAAGTTCACCACAAAGGTTTCGAACCCCGCGTCCGCCGCCCGCTGCACGCCGTAGGTGCCGGGACGGTCCGCGCCCACGGCGGCGATTTCGACGTCGAGCTCTCCCCTTGCCACAGCGTCCAGGACAGCCTGAAGGTTGGAACCGGTGCCGGACACGAGAACAACAATGCGCATGCGTCAACCTTAGGCTCAGGCGTCACCTAGGGTTAAACCATGAACAACGACGGCCGTACCCCTGATCAGACTCCTTCGCCGTTGCAGCCGGCTACGCAAAAGACGCCGGCCACCGACGAGCAGAAGCAGAGCACCCGCGGTTACCTGCGGATTTTTGTGGCCCTCGTTGTGGCGCTGCTGCTCACATCCGGTCTGGCCCTGCCATGGAAGCTCGTGCCGCTGGTCTTGGGTGTCGCCGCCATCGTGGTCGGAATTCTTACCTTTATTAAGGTCGTGCGCTACGGCATTGGCCCGGCCCAGATGTTTGTCACCGCCCTTGGGCTGGCGGCGTCGCTGGTGATGACTCTCGGCCTCGGATTGGCGGTTGCCACCTGGGACAACACGCAAAAGCTGGAGACGTGCATGGGCAAGGCGCTCACGATGCAGGCCCAGGACAAGTGCCAGTCGGAGTTCACCAACGGACTCCTGCCGCCGCGCTAGACGGCGCACCGCCGGGCGGGCGTCCGTTCGCTCAGCGCCCACCCGTCCGGCGTTTCGCTCAGCGCTCTTCGTGTTCGAGCCAGGGCCCGACGGCGTAACCCACGACGACGCCGATGCCAACCTCCGCGGCAATCCAGAGCCCCGTCCACAGCGGATCTGCGCCCACCTCGACGAAGCGGCCGATGCCTGCGGAACCGCCCGATATGAGAACTGCAGCGGCGGCGAGGATGCCGGCCACCAGACCCACGAAGACGCCCAGCAGGAGCGTGGAGACCGGGGCGGTGAACCAGCGCGCCCTGATCTTCAGGGACAGCCATTCGTCGAAGTGGTTTTCGCCTTCGCGCAGGAACCACCATCCCGCCAGGACGCCCGCGAGCACCGGCAGGATCAGCGCGGCAACCGCATATTCCATCCCGCCTGCCGGCAGGGCGGCCAGGACCGGCACCGCCGGCAGCGGGCCTACGGTTGTTTCCATCGGACTAATGATGCTGCCGGTTCCGATCGCGAAGCCGGCGCCCGAAGTCCAGCCCAGGGCCCAGCCGACGAAGTTGGGCATGAGCCCCAGCTCGACGACGGTCAGCACCGCGCCGCCGATGATGCCGGCGTCCAGATGTTGGTAGACCGAAACAACGTCAGCCCAGCTCATGACGAGCGCTGCGGTGAGCAGCAGGGCGGAAAAGCCCAGGGCAGCAGTGATGCCGACAACCCCGGCGCGGACCACTGACCACAGGTACGATCCGGCCCAGCGCGAGTGCTGGCTGGTGCGGGAGATCCAGTCGGTCAGGTCCATGCCGATCAGCCGCACCCAGGATCCGGCCTCCCGGCGTGCACCGACGACCAGGCCCAGTCCGGCAGCGATCAGCGGCACCAGGGCTCCGGCCGTCACCGAGACGGAGACGTCGTCGTTGGTGGAAAAGTGGGCGGCGGTTCCGCCGAGCACCGCGTACGTTAGCAGCGCGCCCAGCAGTGCCTGCCACAGCTGGTCGGTGTAGGACGCCCTGGCCAGCCGTCGGCCGGCCCGCCAGGACAGGAAGAACGGAATGAGCGCCAGTCCCAGCGGAAACAGGGACAGCACGCCGGTGGTTTCGTCTGTGCCCACTGTCCCGGCAGGGAAGGTGAGGTTCAAGGACACTCCGTGAATCAGGAGCCAACCTTGCCCGCCCAGCTGGGCGAGCGACGCGAAGTCGCGGTCGTTAAAGCCGTCGGCAAACCACACACCGATCAGCGGCAGGAATATCAGCAGGGCGGAGAGGACTGCGGCTTGGCCGAGTTCGACCACTCCCTGCAGCCACAAGGGCATAGGTAGGACGCCCGGGGATTTCGGGCGGGTAAAAAGTTTCATCTCCACTATCGTCCCATTCACCGCCCGGCGGGTGGTTCAGGACGAGCCGTGTCGGGTGCCAAGCGGCCACGCTCGCGGGCAGGCAGGCGAACGGGACTTAGCCCGCGAGGTCGATGATGCCTTTAACCAGGGCAGCCGCGGCACCGAAGAACGCAAAGATCACGACGGCGGCCCGCGCCTGGTCGTCGCGGATGAAGCGCTGCAGCTTCTCGCCGGCGTAGATGCCGCCGACGATCATCAGCGCGATCAGGGCCCAGGCCCAGGCTCCGAACGGAGGCATCTGGCCGGGATCCAGGGACAGCTTGGTGGTGAGGGTCACGATGGCGATGGTGACGAAAAAGGGCTGCAGGGTGGCGGCGAACGGGCGCTGCGGCCAGCGGGCCATGAGGGCATAGGCGCTCACCGACGGGCCGCCGACGCCGGCCACGGCGTTGGTGACTCCGGAGAGAAAACCCGCCACCGCCTTGGGCCCGTTGCCGGTGATTGTCACCGAGGTCCGCTGCATCAGCAGCGACACGGTCAGCGCAACCAGCACAACGGCGCCCACCACCACTGCCATGGGTGCGGACGGCAGGTACACCGCAGCCACGGACGCGGGAATGCTTCCGCACACCGCCGGGATCGCCAGCCACCGGTACATGCTCCAGTCAATGTCCTTCCAAACCCGCAGCATGATCAGCGCCGAGGAGACCAGCCCGCAGACATTCACCATCAGCACTCCCCCGTGCGAACCCAGGATGATCACCAGGAACGGCGAGATGAGCAGGGCGAACCCCAATCCGGCAATCCGCTGTGCGATGGCTCCGATGAAAACAGCCACGAGTACGACGATGAGGAGTCCGGTAGTCACTCGAACACACTACGCTGAGCGCATGGTTTCCCCCGTTTCGGTCCTTCAGACAGCGGATTGGCGGCAGCGCGTGTTCGGCCTGTACGCCCAGGTGCGACTCACTGCGCAGGAGGTGTCGCCGTCGTACGCGCACGGACTGTGGCGCGCGGAACGGGACCGGCTCTTCGCCGAGCATCCGGCGTCGCCGCTAAAGCCGGCGGCCCGGGCGCGCTTCCGCGGCCTGGAGATCGGCGCCTACGATCCGGATTTGCGCTGCGATGCGGTGATCGACGACGACGGCGCGGGCCAGGTGATGGACGTGCCCACCGGGACTGACGGCGTCGTGCCCTTTGTCCGGCTGGGCACCGTGGAGGCCGACGGCGTGGGCCGGCTCGCCGTGTGGCGGCTGGCCTCGTACGGCGGCGGGATTTTCCTGCCGCTGCGCGACGGGCTTTCCGGCACGGACGGCGGCAGCTACGGCGGCGGGCGGTATTTGCTGGACACGATCAAGGGGGCAGACCTCGGTGCCGGCGCCGCTCCCGGGAGTTTGCTCCTGGATTTCAACTTTTTGTACAACCCGTCGTGCGCTTATGACGAGGCCTGGGCCTGCCCGCTTCCGGGTCCCGACAACCGGACGGATGTTCCGCTGCGGGTTGGCGAACTGTACGCGGAATACTAGCCGGGCGTGCCTGAGCTGGACCCGTGACCCCTTCCGGCTCCCCCGCGCTCCCCGCCGATGCTGCGGAGCTTCCTTCGCCGTCGGGCCGGGGAATGACACACTGGTCCGGTGCAAACGTTTCTCCCCTATGACAGTTTCAGCCGCAGTGCCGGCGTTCTGGACCAGGCCCGGCTGGGCAAACAGCGGGTAGAGACGTTGCAGGTGCTGCGCGCCCTGGTCATCCCCGATTACGGTTGGCAGAGCCATCCCGCGATGAAGATGTGGATGGGGTATGTGCCGGCGCTGACCGCCTACGGGCTGGCCATGACCAAGGAATGGATCGCCCGCGGTCACGCCGACACCGTCTACGAGCAGCTTCTGGAGTTCGCGCCCGAGTCCGACGGCGCCGACGTCGTGCTGCCGCCGTGGTTCGGTGACGCCGCGTTCCACGAGAGCCACCGCTCCAACCTCATACTTAAGTCGCCCGACGTGTACGGGCCGCTCTTTCCGGACACCCGTGCCGGGCTACCCTATGTCTGGCCGGAGCCGGAGCATCCCGCGCTTCCCGCCGAGCCCGGCGGCGACGCCCTCTGGGTTGCCCGGCCTGCGGCCGGAGGTTCTGCCGATAATCCAAGGATTGTGTTGCCCATGCTGTCGGCAAAAGGCACTCCCATCGTCGGCAAGAAGGGCCGGCAGCTGGTGCGGTTCCTGGAGGACATGGACGAGGGCGACGACGTCGTCCTGCTGGGAGCCGACCGCGCCGTGCTGCGCACCGGCACCGTGGGTCCGGTGCGGCTGACGAACGACACCGCGACGCGCCCCGTCACGGTCACTGGCGAAATCCTGAGATCCGAGTTTGAGCATCCCGCGCTGTTGCAGGATCCTCGGACGCTTTTCCGGGTGCCGCGGCCAGGTTTCCTGACCAGCTAGCGCCTGCGAGTGGCTAGCAGCCGAAACCGGCAGGGTTCACGAGGCAGTCATCGGCAACGTTGCGGGATTCGGATTTCCAGACGCTGACGGTTTCGGGCGGCGTATCGAAGATGCCGCGCCCGTCAATCGGAATCATCGGGCCGCCGTTCAGGGAATACTCCGCGGTGAAGTACACGGTGGCATGAATCTGAAAATTACCGGTCGATGTGTAAGCGTGGCTTGTCGCGGTCGGTTCACCGATTTGCAGGTCAGGCAGGGGTGCCCCGGAATCATAGCTCAATTCGCTCTGCGTTCTGCGTTCTGCGTTCTGCGTTCTGCGTTCTGCGTTCTGCGTTCTGCGTTCTGCGTTCTGCGGCAAAGCATACGGAGTTATCCTCAGGACACCAGACAAAACCGGAGACCCACGGCAGTAAAGGGAACTAGCGCGTATCCCGCAGCGACACCAGCGTCTGCTTTACGTCTGGGAACGCGCCTATCCCGGAACAACCCGCCTAACAGCCAAAACCAGCAGGATTGGCGAGGCAATCGTCGGCCACACTTCGGGATTCAGATTCCCAGACGCTAATAGTCTGCGTCGGTGGGAATGCCAGGGCTCGGCCGTCAATGGGTATCATCGGACCGCCGTTGATCGAGTATCTGCCGGAAAAGTAAATTGCAACGGATACGAAATACTCACCGGGTTCCTCATAAATGTGGCTTGTTTGCGTCGCGTCCCCGACAAGGTCATCCGGAAGCGGGCCTCCTGGACGGGACGACGGCCCATATATGGTTCCATCCCCGTAATTCCACTCATACTCCGTGGGGCGGACCTGGATCCGTATGCTCTGCCCCAGCAGCGACATGTCGAATGTCTGCTCCCGTGCGTCGGCATACAGGTTAGTGGGCATGTTGACTAAGGAGAAAGGGCTCGGTTGCAGTGTGAACTGACCGGGATCGATCGGCGCCGTCTGGAATTCTGTGAGGACCAATCCGACCAGCTCAGCGGCAACTTCGTCAGGATCCGAGGTGTAGATACAGGTGGGGGTGTCACCGTACCTGGGCCAGGTCTCTCGAGGGGTTGCCTTCAAACCGCTGTACCACCACACATACTTACCATCCGGCGCAGCATCACATTCCACGGGTTGGCCTGCCAAGCAGTCGATATCACCGGTTTCATCATCAAAGCAGACCGGGCGATAGTAAAAGCCAAACAAACTTTCCGGTGTCCCCACGTTGACCGGGACAATGTTCCCCGTCGCTGGGTCCCGCTCACGCACGATACCTTCGACTCCCCCTGGCAGCAGCTTCCCTTCACCGTCTGTCTCACCGTAAGCCGGAGTGAACGAGGAACTAACGAGCGCTAGCATAATAATACAGAAGACTAAGGGGGCTTTTACCTTGAGTACCATCGCATCACATTTCTAGCGTTTCCAGGATGATTACATACCACCCGGACCCTGAAACATATTGGGCTTCCATGAGTTGAACTCCTGGGGTACTGCTTTCGGTTTCCGTCCCTTGAACTCCCTCTGGACCAAAGAATTGCATCTCGTCTTGGAGGATCAGGGTTGTCGCTTGAAAATAACCGTCGACGGTGGCCACAAAATTAGAGCTCACATCTTGAACATGGAGTTTCCCACCAACCATCCAATCGTCGTCTACGTAACCCTTTTGAATAACGCGGTAGTAACTCCTACAGGTGATGCACGTTTCAGCACTAACAGCACGAACAGGTTCAGGGTCGCCGGTTTCGTACCCATAGTTGGCCAGCGCATACCAGTACTCGGCGAAGGCCTCGAGACCCTCCTTCGATTCCTGCTTCGCCAGCTCGGGCATTACGGGCAGGGGGACGTTCTCGGCAGGTCCCTCAGCAGTCGCCGGCTTGTAGGCAGCAGTAGGGGTCGGCGTGGGCGTCGGGGTCGGAGACGCGGAGGCAGACTCGGTAACATCACCGCCAGCACTGGCACTCCCACTCGGCGCAGCACTATTCGAGCCTTCAGCGGCCTCGGCACCGGGATCATCGCCGGAACCCGAACACCCACCCAGCACCAACACCGCAGCGAGCCCAAGGGCGCCTAGCCGGGCAGCAGAAAAGTTATCAGAGCGAAAACCAGTGCGGAACATTCAAGAACCCCCAGGGCAAAATCGTGCGGGACTGTGAGTGACGCCAATAGTACGAGGCTGCGGCACAGCATACGGAGTTATCCACAGGACGCCAGAGAAACCCGGAAACCCGCGGCGCTAAAGGGAACTAGCGCGTATCCCGCAGTGATACCAGCATCCGCTTCACGTCCCGGAACTCGTCACTGGTTTCGTACGCGGCAGCACCCTCGAGATAGGACTGCCCCGCGCCCACCGCGTCCGAAGGATAAGAACCGGCGAAGCGCCCGCCGCTGGACTCCGTAAAGGTGAAGAAATCAAACAGACCGCACTGGCCGCGGTCACCGATTTCACTGATCACCGCATAGGTGGCGACTGCCTCGCCCCGTTCCGGAGAGGACGGCGCCACGGAACGGTAAACGAACCGCTGCTCGGTGCCCTGCTCCGAGTCCAGTTCCGGCATGGGCTCGGTGTCGTACTCCGTGTAAGCCGCCTGCTCATCGGGATCGGCGCAGACCAGGTCGGTGATGATCCCGGTGTCGAGCCGGGCCACCATGTCTCCCTCGGCGTCGTTCACCTGGACCGAAATGCCACCGGCGGGATCGTTGGCGAGCGGCGGCTTCTCCTGCACCGTCCAGTCCGCCCGGTGCTCAAAGACCAGGGATCCGTCCGGCGTCGTATAGGACACCCAGGCTGCCGGGGTGCCGGAGGTCTCACCCGTACCCGACGGAACGGCACAGGATGACATACTGAGCACAAGCAGCGTCGCCGCAGCCAGCGTGGTGTTACGGTATCTCACATCAGCTCCCGGAGATGTCCGCGCTAGCACCCAATGCTACTCAGCAGCGGCACCCGCGCCCAGAGCATCCGGGTTTTCCGGGGAATGCTCGGCACATCCGGGCCGCACCCCGGAGACCAGCACCACACTATGTGCAGAGCCGCACGAGCCGCACTCTTCAGCCGCGGCCCGCCATGCCCGCACACACGAACTTATTGGAGGTTCCGATTACAGATATAGCCGCAGAACACGATGTGTATTTCGGTACCCCCGAGCCCGTGCATGAAAGCGAAAATCTCCAGACCGCCTCTCTGGCAGTCATCGAGCGGGTAGAGCACCGGCCCGACGTCGTCAAGGTCAAGGGCCGCCTGACGCTGATGGACACCGGCCTGACCCCGCACCAGGCCATGGTCCAAGACCTGCTGTTTGTCCGGAAAATCCTGGACAACGCCGGCATCACCTACCTTCTGGTGCGCGGCAACGACCAGCGCCCGGTCATCGCCATTGACCTCGCACACCGCGAAGAACTGCGCCGCGCCATGGTCGAGGCCTGCCGCGAGGAACCCTTCTACGCGCGCAGCGTCGACACCAAAAAGACCCGTACCCTGCTCATCGCCGACGGCGAACTCTGGCCGGCGGACAAGTCCCGGATCATCCGAGTCTTCCGCCCCCGCGCCGTCAGCGGCACCAACCTCACCTTCGGTCCCTCCGCCGGCGTGCAGCTGGAGCTTTGGGACCTCACCGGCCCGGCGATCACGCTGCCGGTGGAGAATTCGCTGACCCGCCGCACCCTGCCGGCCAGTGAAGTGGTCCGCGGCACCGTGGAAAAGCACGGACTGACCTGGCCGACCATCGAGAACATGTTCGCCGACCATGCCACCGACATCGACTTCGACGTGGATCTCGTCTTCTCCTGGGTAGACGGCAGCTCCGCCGAGTACCAGGCTGCGCGCGCGGCCCGGATGAAGGACGCCGTCGTTGGTGAAGGCGACGACCACGAGGCCCGGTTCCGCCACGTCAACGAGCTCAAGTACGCCCTGCGCTCGGTGTACATGTTCGCACCGTGGATCCGCCGGATTTTCATCGCCACGGACTCGGACCGTCCCGAGTGGCTGGCCGACCATCCGTCGGTGACCTTTGTGCGCGCGGAGGAGCATTTCAAGGATCCCTCGGTGCTGCCCACGCACAACTCGCAGGCGGTCGAGGCCCAGCTGCAGCACATCCCGGGCCTGGCGGAGCATTTCCTGTACTCCAACGACGACATGTTCTTCGGCCGGCCGGTGGGACCGGATCTGTTCTTCTCCCCCGGCGGCATCACCAAGTTCATCGAAGCCAGCACCCGGATCGGTTTGGGCGCGAACGATTCCGAGCGCAGCGGCTTCGAAAACGCAGCGCGCGTCAACCGGCGCCTGCTGTGGGAGCGCTTTGGCCGGATCACCACCCGGCATCTGGAACACACGGCCGCTCCGCTGCGAAAGAGCGTGCTCCTGGAAATGGAAAACGCGTTTCCGGATGAGTTCGCCGCCACGGCGGGGAGCAGATTCCGCGCCAAGGACAACATATCGGTGACCAACTCGCTGTACCACTACTACGCGCTGCTCACCGCGCGTGCGGTGACCCAGGAAACCGCGAAGGTGAAGTACGTGGACACCACGTCCTATGCCGGCCTGAAGCAGATGGACAAGCTCCTGGCCAAGCGGAACATGGACCTGTTCTGCCTCAACGACGGCAGCTTCCCGGAAGTCCCGGCCCAGGAACGCGCCGAGCGCGTCACGGACTTCCTGGAGAAGTTCTTCCCGATCAAGGCGCCCTGGGAAAACTAGCGCACGCACGACGACGGCGGAGCCCCCTTGCGTGCGGGGCCCCGCCGTCGTCGTTGTCTGACGCGTTCTTGGTGCAGGCGCCGCTAGCGGCTGACCACCACGTGCTCGTTGGGAACGCAGTGCGTCATGGTCAGGCCCTCAACGTTGCGCGGCCCGTTGTGCCCCAGGTTCTTCATCCAGGCCTTTTCAGCCTCGGACAGGGTCTGGGTGGCCAGCGGCCCCAGGTCCTTCACCTCATCCAATCCGATGCCCAGGCCGTCGCCGACACGCGCGCCGAGTTCGTCGTCGCACATGTAGAAGTGCCACAGCATCCGCTCCTGGACCGGACGGATCGCCTCGCTGATGTTGGCGGTGAAGTTGGCGACCAGATCGTCCTTCTCCCACTGTTCCATCAGCTGGAAGCGCTGGCCGGCCTGGATGTAGTCGTTGGTGCGCGGCAGACGGGCACGGGTCAGCTTGCCGGTAAGGTCCGGCCCCTGCTCCTCATGGGCCGGCTTGAGCGCTTCCGGGATGCCGCCGGTGATTGAGGGTTCGTAATTCACATGCGGATTCTGCCCCGGCGCGAGGTCGGTGAAGTACGACATCTGGCCGCCGCGCTGGTTGGTGGCCGCCGGTGCGTGCTTGGGTGAGTTCACCGGCAGTTGCAGGTAGTTCGGCCCGACCCGGTAACGCTGGGTATCCGAATAGCTGAAGGTGCGCCCCACCAGCATCTTGTCGTCGGAGAAGTCCAGCCCGTCCACCAGCACACCGGTGCCGAAGGAAATCTGCTCAGCCTCGTTGTGATGGTCGGTGATGTTCCGGTTCAGCGTCATGGTGCCCACGAACTTGGGCTCGAAGTCCTGCTCCGGCCAGGTCTTGGTGTCATCGAGCGGATCCCAGTCCAGCTCCGGATGATCGTGGTCATCCATCATCTGCACGTAGAGGTCCCACTTGGGGTAGTTGCCGCTTTCGATGGCCTCATACAGGTCCTTGGAGGCATGCCCCAGGTCGTTGGCCTGGATGTTGGCGGCGTCCTCCTCGGTCAGGGATTTCACGCCCTGCTGCGGCAGCCAGTGGTATTTAACCAGCTTGGTGTCGCCCTGCTCGTTCACCCATTTGTAGGTGTTCACGCCAAAACCCTGCATGTGCCGGTAGTCCGACGGAATGCCGCGCGGGCTGAACAGGTTCACCAGCATGTGCATGGATTCGGGGGTCTGGGACATGAAGTCGAAGATCCGTGCCGGTTCCTGCCGGAAGGTGATGGGGTCCGGCTTCAGGGAATGGATGACGTCCGGGAACTTGATTGCGTCGCGGATGAAGAAGACGCCGAGGTTGTTGCCGACCAGGTCCCAGTTCCCGTCCTCGGTGTAGAACTTCACCGCGAAACCACGGGGGTCGCGGGAGGTCTCGGAAGAATCGCGGCCGCCAATGACCGTCGAGAACCGGATGGCGACATCGGTCTTCTTGCCCGGTTCGGAGAGCAGCCGGGCCCGGGTGTAGCGGGAGATCGGCTCATCTCCCCATTTCCCTGACGCTTCGAACTCGCCGTAGGCCACGAAACCGCGGGCGTGCACCACGCGCTCGGGGATGCGTTCGCGGTCGAAGTGGCTGATTTTCTCGAGGAAGGGATAATTCTCCAGAGTGGCCGGGCCGCGAGGGCCCACGGTGCGGCTGTTCTGGTTGTCGTAAACCGGGTGGCCCTGACGGGTGGTCAGGTGCTGTCGGACGGGCTTCTGCTGCTCGCCGCCGGCGGGGATCGGGTTTTCTGCGTCAGTCATTACGTTCTCTCCGTGTCGGTGTTCGAACTGATCAGGGTGAGGTGTTCCACTTCAACTCTTAGTGCGGTCTGCTTCACACGTCAACTGCGCCTCGCCGCCGCCCGCAGTGGCGGCAACCGCCGCCGCTTGGCACACTGGGGCCATGACTACTGAAGATCTCCCGCCCGTTGTGGATTTAACCCCCGAGCAGAGCTGGAAATACCTGGAGAAGACCTTCCATGGCCGTTTGGCGGTCAGCGTAAACAACCGGCCGAGCATTTATCCGCTCAACTATTACGCGCACGACGGCGTTCTCCTCTTCCGTACCAGCCCGGGCACCAAGCTGGCAGAGTTGACCGTGAACGACCACGTGGCCTTCGAGGCCGACGGGATTCACAGTGACCAGGCCTGGTCAGTTGTCGTCAAGGGCACTACGCGCCAGCTTGAGAATCAAAGCGAGATCGACGCAGCCGATGCACTGCCGCTGCAGCCGTGGGTGCGGACGCTGAAGTACCGCTACGTGGAGATTCGCCCGGAAAGCGTCACCGGGCGCTTCTTCAATCTGGGCCCGGAGCCTGAGCGCCATGCAGAGGAGGGCTGACGCCCCAGGCTAAGGGTTAACGCCTCAGGCGGAGGTAACGCCTCAGGCGGAGGCCAGCTGCTGCGCGTCGAGGATGCGGACGCCGGCCGCATCCAGGCGGCGGCGGGTTTCCGCCTCGTCCACCCGCTCGCCGACCGTTTTGTTCTCCTCCAACGGCACGACCGAATGCACCACTGAGTCCTCATAGACGTGCACCATGTTGTACGCCTGCCCGGCGTCCTGGCCGCGGGTTCCCGGGGTGGTCAGATCCTGGGTGTAACAGGTCGCTGACGCCACGGACACGGGGATGCCGGCAAATGTGGCAAACGTCGAGTAGTGCAGGTGGCCCGCAATGATGGACCGGACATCCGTTCCTTCCAGGACGGCGGCGAGATCCCGCTGATGGCGCAGCTCCACCAGGACGGTCAGGTCCTGAACGCTGGGGACCGGCGGGTGGTGCATGGCCAGGATGGTGCCCTCCGGTGCCGGCGTCTTTAAAACGTTCCGGAGCCAGTTCAGCTGGGCTCCGCTGAGCTCACCGTGGTGGTACCCGGGCACCGTGGTGTCCAGCGTGATAATCCGGAGTCCGTTGACCAGATACACGCGGTCCACCGGTGCCATGTCCGGGACTTCGCCCAGCAGCGCGCTCTTGAGGTTTTCGCGGTTGTCGTGGTTGCCCATGGCCCAGATCAGCCGGGCGCCCATCCGTGCGGCAACCGGGGCCACGATGTCGCGGAGTTTGCTGTACGCCTGCGGTTCGCCCTTGTCCGCCAGGTCGCCGGTGAAGACGATGGCTTCGGGCTTTTGTCCTGAAACTTCCAGTCTGGCGAACAGCTCGGCCAGCTTGGCCTGGCTGTCAACTGCGCCGTAGAGCGGGTTCGTGCCGCCGACCAGGTGCGTGTCGCTGAGATGAAGAATAAAGTGACGCGGCCGGGGATGTTCGGCCGGGAGGGAATCCATGAGGACCTTCCAGTGTCGACGACAGCTGCTACTGCTTTCGTTCTCCTCCATAAAAGCAGAGTTTCGAGTCGAGGGTTAACCACCGGCGGCGTGTTGTCCGCTCACGTAGTTCAGGTATCCCCCGGTCCGGGAGCCGCCGACCGGCCCGCCGCACCCGGCCTCCGGTTGGATTACTTGCTCTGGCGCGCTGCCCGTCCCGGCCGTAGGCTCATGGTTGTCAGCGACTTCACCGGAAGGATCCCCCATGAGAATCAGCCACATTCCGCTGCGCCTGGCCTCCGGCGCCTACATCCTGAATTCCGGCCTGGGCAAGCGCAATCTGGACGAGGAAAGCGCCGCCGGCCTGCAGCAGATGGCTTCCAACGCCTTTCCCCAGGTCCTGGACCTTGATTCTGCCCGCTTCGGCAAGCTGCTCAGCGCAGCCGAGATCACGGTGGGACTGACCCTGCTGATGCCGTTCATTCCGAGCCGCCTCGCCGGACTGGTGCTTGGCGCGTTCTCCGGCGGAATGCTCACCATGTATGCAAAGACTCCGGGCCTGACCGAAGCTGATGGTGTCCGGCCCACCGCTCAGGGCACGCCGCTGGCCAAGGACGTCTGGATGGCCGGCATTGCTGCGTCCCTGATCCTGGACCGCAAAAACAGGACCAAGATCAAGGAAGTCACCAAGATCAAAGAGGTCAAGGTGCCGACGCCGGTCAAGGCGGGTGCCGCTGCCGCGGCCGTGAAGGCAGCGAAAAAGGCCACGTTGCCCGCTCCGGCCAAGGCCGGTGCCGCCGCCGTCACTGTGAAGGCAGCGAAGAAGGCCAAGGAATCCCGGAAGTCCAAGGACCGCAGAGCCGGCCGGAAGTCCAAGTAGTCCACGTACGGCAACCGCCGAAGGGCCTTGGGCGCGCTCAAACCCGCCGTATCTGCACTCTGGGCGCCCGGGCCGCGCCGAGAGTACACGTCTGGTGGGATACGGGCAGCACCTGCCGCCGAGAGTCCACGTCTGACGACTTGAATCGGACGGAACCCGCCACAGCTGCACACTCGGTGCCGGGGCCGCGCTCAAACCCGCCATAGCTGCACTCTCAGTGAGCTGGCGGGCTTGGTTGAAGTGGCAAAGGAATCCGGCAGAGCCCGTTATCTGCACGATAGATTCCGGCGGGATGGCCTGACGACCCCGCCCAGAAACTAGCGGAGCTGCTGCCCGCAGGTAACACGCAACACACCGGAAACATAGCAGTGCCACAATCTCCCCATGTTTCTCACGCCATCGGATACGGAAAAGCTGCTGCTCAGCGTGGCCGGCATGGTCGCGCGCGACCGGCGTTCGCGCGGACTCAAGCTCAATTATCCGGAAGCCGTGGCCCTGATTTCCTGCTGGGTCATGGAACGGGCGCGCGAGGGCGGCGGAGTCGCCGACCTGATGAGTGAGGGCCGCCGGGTCCTCACCCGGGATGACGTCATGGAAGGCGTCCCGGAGATGATCCCGGACCTCCAGATCGAAGCGACGTTTCCCGACGGCCGCAAGCTGGTAACGATCACGGAGCCCATCTCATGAGCGCCCCCCTGATCCCCGGTGAGGTCCGCACCGCCGCCGGCAGCCTCGAGCTGAATGCGGGCCGGGAATCCCGAGCGCTGGTCGTCACGAACACCGGCGACCGGCCGGTCCAGATCGGCTCACACTTCCACTTCGCCGATGTGAACACCGCCCTGGCCTTCGACCGGCCGGCTGCCCGCGGGTTCCGGCTGAATGTGCCGGCCGGCACGGCTGTGCGGTTCGAACCCGGGGCGTCCCGGGAAGTGTCGCTGGTCCGGCTGGCGGGTGCGGGCGTCGTGCCTGGCCTGCAGATCCGGCACGACGACGACGGCGACGGCACCCGTGGCTCCGGCGCGGAGCCCGGCCCCGGCTCCGAGTCCGGAACGGTCCGCTGACATGCAGATCAACCGACGCGACTACGCGCACCTGTACGGCCCCACCGTCGGAGACTCCGTCCGGCTCGGCGACACTGACCTGTGGATCAGCCCGGAAAAGGACTACACCTTCGGCGGCGACGAATCGGTTTTCGGCGGCGGTAAGAACATCCGCGAATCGATGGCCCAGTCCACACGGACTTCCGCTGAAGGTGCTCCTGACCTGATCATCACCAACGTGCTGATCGTGGACCACTGGGGCATCGTCCGCGCCGACGTCGGCGTGAAGAACGGGCGCATCGCCGGAATCGGCAAGTCCGGCAATCCGGACATCATGGACAACATTTCTCCGGAGCTGGTGATCGGCCCCGGAACCGAAGTCATTGCCGGTGAAGGACGGATCCTCACCGCCGGCGGAATTGATACCCACGTCCATCTGCTGGGCACCGATGCACTGCGTGAGGCCCTGGCCTCCGGCATCACCACGGTGGGCGGCGGCGGCACCGGACCCGCCGAAGGGTCCAAGGCCACCACGGTCACTCCGGGCGCCTGGAACCTGCAGGTGATGCACCGCGCCCTGGACACGCTGCCGATGAACTTCCTGCTCTATGGCAAGGGCAACACGGTCAGCCAGGCTGCCCTGGAGGAACAGGCCCTGGCCGGAGCCGCCGGGTACAAGGTGCACGAGGACTGGGGCTCCACCCCGGCGGCAATCGACGCGGCGCTGACCGCCGCGGACCGATGGGGCGTCCAGGTGGCGCTGCATGCCGACTCCCTCAACGAAGCCGGCTACGTGCAGCACACCCTGGAGGCGATCAGGGGCCGCGGCATCCACGTCTTCCACGCCGAAGGCGCCGGCGGCGGACACGCCCCGGACATCATCACCGTGGCCTCGGCCGCCAACGTGCTGCCGGCATCGACCAATCCCACCCTGCCGTTCACCGTCAATACCGTCGCCGAACACCTGGACATGCTGATGGTCTGCCATCACTTGAACCCGCGCATCCCCGAGGACCTGGCGTTCGCCGAGTCACGGATCCGGGCCAACACCATGATGGCCGAAGACGTGCTGCAGGACCTGGGCGCCATGTCCATCACCTCCTCCGATGCCCAGGCGATGGGCAGGATCGGCGAAACCATCACGCGCACCTGGCAGGTGGCACACGTGATGAAGAACTACATGGGCGCCTCGGAATCGGCGCTGCCCGCGGACAACGAACGGGTTCGCCGCTACATTGCCAAATACACCATCTGCCCGGCCGTTGCCCACGGCATCGATTCCGAGGTCGGATCGATCGAGGCCGGCAAGATGGCGGACCTGGTCCTGTGGAATCCGGCGTTCTTCGGCATCCGGCCGTCCCTGGTGATCAAGGGCGGCGCGATTGTCGCGGGGCAGATGGGCGATCCCAACGCGTCGCTGCCGACCCCGCAGCCGGTCTGGATGCGCGAGGCCCTGGCCGGACGGGCGTCCTCGGCGCCGCATCTGTCCACCTCCTTCGTCGCCCAGGCCGCACTGGATGACGGGCTGGCCGACAAGCTCGGGCTGGTCCGGACACTGACCGCCATCCGTTCCACCCGCGACGTGACCAAGGCATCCCTGCCGAACAACACCGCGCTGCCGGACATCCAGGTGAATCCGGAGACGTTCCTGGTCAGCATCGACGGGCAGGTCATCGAACCCGCTCCCGCCGCCGAGCTGCCTCTGACCCAGCGCTACACGCTGTTCTAGGCCGCCGACATGACGAACGCGGACGACGACGGCGGGGGTGCCGGGGGTGCCAGCGGTGCCGGGGAATCAGCAATCGCCGCCTTCCTCCTTGCCGATTCACGGTTGCCTTCGGGCGCCTACTCGCATTCGGCCGGATTGGAGCCGGCGGTAATGGCCGGGCTGCAGGTGGACGGCGTTTATCCCTATCTGGTGTCCCGGCTGCAGACCGTGGTCCGGATGGAGACCTCGGCGGCCGTGCTGGCGCACCGGCATGCCCGGGAGCTCAGTGCCCAGGGCCCCGGTTTCGCCGCCCTGGAGTCCGCGCTCGACGCCCGGACTCCCTCCGCCGCGCAGCGGGAAGCTTCCCGCCGTCTGGGCCGGGGAATGCTGCGGCTGGCGGCGACGCTCAAACCCGGGGACCCCGCCGTCGTCGTCCTGAAACGGGAAGCTCCGCGTCCCACCCGACCGGTGGCGCTGGGCGTTGCGGCCCAGGCGCTGGGAGTGGGCGAACGGCAGCTGGCCCGGCTCTGCTGCTATGACGATGCGCAGTCAGTGGTTGCCGCCGCCCTGAAGCTGCTGCCCATCGACCCGATGTCCGCCACCGCCTGGATCCTGAAGGCCGAACCGCAGATCAACGCCGTCGTCGCCGAAGCCCTGCAGACGCAGACCGTTGACGACATCCCCGCCCTCAGCGCTCCCTGGATGGAGCACTGGGCCGAAGACCACACCGAAAGAACAAGGAGGCTGTTCGTTGCCTGAAAACACTGCACCGAAGAGTGAAAGCGCCATGTCCGCCGACGATCCGACCCGTTCGCTGCGGCTGGGCGTCGCCGGGCCGGTGGGCACCGGCAAGAGCTCGCTGATCGCCACCATCTGCCGCGCCATGTCCGAGGAGCTGTCCATCGGCGTAATCACCAATGACATCTACACCGACGAGGACGCGAAGTTCCTCCGCTCGGCCGGCGTCCTGCCCGCCGAACGCATCCGCGCGGTGGAAACCGGAGCCTGCCCGCACACGGCCATCCGCGACGACGTCACCACCAATCTGCTCGCCGTGGAAGATCTGGAAGCAGACTTTGCTCCGCTGGATCTGGTGCTGGTGGAAAGCGGCGGCGACAACCTCACCGCCACCTTCTCCCCCGCCCTGGTGGACGCCCAGATCTTTGTGCTGGACGTGGCCGGCGGCGGCGACGTTGCCCGCAAGGGCGGCCCCGGCATCGCCCGCGCCGATCTGCTGGTGATCAACAAGATCGACCTGGCCCCGTATGTGGACGTCGATGTGGAGCTGATGGTGGCCGATGCCACCGAAGCACGCGAGGGCGGGCCGGTGCTGGCCCTCTCCCGGAAGCAGCAGGACACGATCGACAAGCTCAGCGCCTGGGTGCGTTCCATGGTGGCCCTGCACCGCGCCGGCACCCATACTCCGCAGGATCCCGGGCCGATGGCGCCGCATTTCCACGCCGACGATGACGGCGGCTACATCCACACGCATGATGAGGAGCCGGACGCTGTCCAGCACCGCCACTGAGCTCCGCGTGGAGGCAGCCCGTCCGACGGCGCCCAGGTCCACCCGCATAACCACTGAGCTGTCCGGCGGCAGGGCACGGTTTTCGGTGCTGGACCAGGGGCTTTATCTGGCCCCGCGTCCGGTTCACGGCACCGGGAATCCGCTGCACCTGCGCGTGGCCCTGATCGGCATCCACATGATGCTGCTGGGCGGCGACGACGTACGGATCGAGGTTTCGGTGGGCTCCGGCGTCACGCTGGAAGTGGTGGAACCGGCAGGCCTGGTGGCCTACGACGCCGACCTGGTGCCCTCCCGCTGGTCGCTGCACGCGGAGGTGGGTGAGAACGCAGCACTGATCTGGGACGGTGCATCCTTCGTCTCCGCCGGCGGATCCAATGTCCACCGGGAGACCCGGCTTCGGCTGGCTTCCGGTGCCCGCGCGCTTCTCCGGGAGACGCTGGTGCTGGGCCGCAGCGGCGAGCCCGGCGGCCGGCTGCGCAGCATCACGCGTGCCACCGGACCGGACGGCGACTGCCTGTACGAGGATCTGGACCTGACCGGACCGCGGGACCGCGCCGTCGGAATCCTGGGCAGCTCCAAGATCGTGGCCAGTACGACGGCGGTGGGGTGGCGCCCTGCGGTGCTGCCGCCGGACTCCGGGACCGAACCACACCGGGCGCGCCGGTTCGAGCTGGCGGCGCCCGGCGCCGTCGCCCGCAGCCTGAGCGACCAGGCGCACACCGCCGACGGCGAAGCGGGCGCCGTATTCTCAGCGTGGCGGGATGAGCTGACCGGTTTCTGAGTGGTTTCTGACCACTGGACTGTCGTGGCATGATCGACGCCATGGGCCGCAGCCAAACTCCACTTCCGCACGCGTATCCAATCCGGCGCGTGCAGGAGAGCCAGCACCTGCCGCTGGCGCGAACCCGCTGGCCGGCCACTGTGCCCGCAGTGGCGCAACTGCTGGACCAGGGACTGGATCTGGGCCGCGCCACGGTCCTGGTCGGCGAAAACGGATCCGGCAAGTCCACTCTGGTGGAATCCGTGGCACTGGCCTTCGGGC
Source organism: Arthrobacter sp. zg-Y820 (assembly GCF_030142155.1). Classification (GTDB taxonomy): domain Bacteria; phylum Actinomycetota; class Actinomycetes; order Actinomycetales; family Micrococcaceae; genus Arthrobacter_B. Next base: position 854,194 of record NZ_CP126247.1, on the reverse strand, counting down.
TCTCTCCCGAAGGCGGATCGACGGGTGCCCAGCACAGCACCAGGGCCACGGAATCCGACCTTGCTGAGCATCTGCACCTGATCCGCACCCCGGGCGGCTCCCGCCGGGGGTTTTTCCTGCGGGCCGAGACCATGCACGGGTTTTATACCTATCTGGAAAAAAACCCGAGTACCGGCTCCCCCGACATCGATTTCCACTCGCTCTCCCACGGGGAGTCCTTCCTGGAGCTGGTAGGCGACCGGTTCCGGGGATCCGGGTTGTGGGTCCTGGACGAACCGGAGTCGGCGCTGTCCTTTGCGGGCAGCCTCTCGCTGCTGGCCACGCTGAAGGAAATCCTGGACGACCCCGAATCCCAGGTGCTGCTCTCCACCCACTCGCCGATTCTCGCCGCGCTGCCCGGTGCCACGCTGCTGGAAGTTGGTCCGTGGGGGCTGCGGCCGGCAGCGTGGGAGGAGCTCGAACTGGTGGCCAACTGGCGGAATTTCCTCAGCGGGCCCGAGCGTTTCCTGCGCCACTTCTAGGTACTGACAACGCGGAAGCGCTCGTGGCCTTCACCCTCGTCCCGCGCATGCGGCACATCCACCGAACCCAGCGGAACCAGCCGGACCTCCGTCACTTCCAGGATCGCCAGCGGGTCTTCGTTGCTGTCGATCAGGACGGAGCGGTCGCCGGGGCGTGGCAGCGGTTCGCCGCCGTCGCCGCCGTACTGGCAGGCCAGACTGGTGGTGCTGGTCTTCGTACCGTCCAGGATGGCAGCGACCAGGGCATCGCGGAGCGGGCCGGGGAAGGCGAACTCGGCCCGGGGCAGGTTGGATTCCATGCTGGAAGCCTAGCCCCGCCCTTGGCGGCGGAGGAGTCGAGGTGGTTAGGTGGGGCCCTGCACACGACGGCGCTGAAAAGGAAAAGACAATGACCGATGGCCTGACCGGCTTTGCCCGCTACCAGCCCTTCACTGTGGACGTGAACGGCATCACCGTAACCGGCCGCATCTCGGTGGCCGACGACACCGGCAGCGCGGCAGGCGGAGCACCCAAACCCGCCCTGTTGCTGCTGCACGGGCATCCGGAAACCCACCTGATGTGGCACCGGATCGCCGACGCTCTGGCAAAGGACTTTACGGTGGTGGCTCCGGACCTGCGCGGCTACGGCGGCTCCTCCAAACCGGTTGGTGAACCGGACCATTCCACCTACAGCAAGCGGGAAATGGCGAAGGATGCCGCCCTGTTGATGGAGCATTTCGGTGCCGAACGGGGTTTCGGCAGCTTCGCGTTGTGCGCCCATGACCGCGGAGCACGGGTGGGGCACCGGCTGCTGGCGGACTATCCCGGACTGGTGTCCCGGGCGATGTTCCTGGACATTGCGCCCACCCTGGACATGTACGCGGCAACGGACCGGGCCTTCGCCGAGTCCTACTTCCACTGGTTTTTCCTGATCCAGCCGGAACCGCTGCCCGAGGCCCTGATTGAGGCCAACCCGCGGTCCTATGTGGAGAACATCATGGGCACCCGCCATGCCGGCCTGGCGCCGTTTCCCGCGCCCGTGCTGGATGCCTACGCCGCGGCGCTTTCCTCCCCCGGCGCCGCCCACGCCATGTGCGAGGACTACCGGGCCGCAGCCACCATCGATTTAGAACACGACCAGGCAGACCGCGACGCCGGCACCACGCCCGACGTTCCGCTGCGCGTGCTCTGGGGACGGCACGGCGTCGTCGAAACTCAGTTCGATCCCCTGGCGCTCTGGGAAAAAGCGGTTCCCGGCGTCACCGGCCGCGCCGTGGACGCCGGGCACTACCTCCCTGAAGAAGCGCCGGAGGAAATCCTCGCCGAGATCCAGACCTTCTTTGCGTAGCAGCCCCTACTCCGCCGGACTGACCAAGCCCTCCGCGACCATCCAGTCATAGGCGACCTGCTCCGGTTCCTCCCCCTGCACATCCACCTTGAGGTTTAGCGAGCGCATGGTTTCATCGTTGAGTTTCGCCGCGACCTGCTCCAGGACACCTTCCAGCGCCGGATAGTCCTGCAGGGTTTTGGTGTAGATCACCGGAGCCGCGTTGTAGGCGGGAAAGAAGTTGCGGTCATCGTCGAGCACCACCAGGTCCAGGGCATCGATCCGGCCGTCGGTGGCGAAGACCTCCCCCACCGTGCATTCACCCTGGTCGACAGCCCCGTAGATCGCGCCGGTGTCATAGATCCCGATGTTCTGCTCCGGCACGACGCTGCCGCGCTGCAGGTCGTAAAGCTGCAGCATCGGGGTGAACCCGTCCTGCCGGGAATTGAATTCAGCATCCACGCAGAACGTCAGCTCATTCACCGGCAGGCTGGCCAGTTCCGAAATGCTGCTCACCCCCAGTTCCTCGGCCCGCTCACGGCTCATGGCCAGCGCATAAGTGTTGTTCAGCTCCGCCGGCGCTCCCCACGTCAGCCCGTTTGCGGCGTCGGCGTCATACACCGCCTGCCACTGCTCCTGCTGGTCCGGAATTCCCTGCTCGTTGCCCAAATAGGTCAGCCAGGCGGTGCCGGTGTACTCCCACATAATGTCCGCCTGCCCGCTGCGCAGCAGTTCACGGGCCGGCAGGCTGCCGGGAGCATTGCTCAGGTCGGTGACCTCAAACCCAGCCGCTTTGGCCGCGAGGACCGACATCTTGCCCAGGATCAGCTGTTCGGTGAAATTCTTGGACGTCACCGTCACTGACGCCCCCTCGGGCAGCCCCTCAATCGGACGAATGCTTCCTGCCGCGACCGGCGGAACGTAGGAACCGGCCGGCTGCAGTCCGCAGCCGGCCAGGACCAGGACGACGACGGCGAGCGCGGCAGCCAGCGCGGCAGCAGCCCTGGTACGCAGCGATGTCAGCATCAGAGTCCCTTCGGGCGGGCCAGATGCTCCACCAACCGGCCGACCCAATCCACCAGCAGGGCCAGCAGTGCCACCATGACCGCGCCGCTGATCAGCACCCGGGGAAGGTTCAGGTTCACACCGGTGGTGATCAGGACCCCGAGCCCGCCGCCGTTGATGAAGGTGGCCAGGGCCGCCGTTCCAACAAGCAGCACCAGGGCGGTGCGGATCCCGGCCAGCATCAGGGGAACGGCGAGGGGAAGCTCCACCCGGAACAGCACCCGCGAGGCGCTCATGCCCATGCCTCGCCCGGCCTCGACCAGCCGGGGATCCACACTGTCCAACCCCACCATGGTGTTGCGCAGCACCGGCAGCAGCGCGTAAAGGACCAGCGCCACCACCGCCGTCCAAAAGCCGAAGCCCAGCCAGAAGGCCAGCAGCACCACGAGACCGATCGCCGGTGCAGCCTGGCCGACGTTCACCACGGCGAGCACCGGCCCGGTCAGGAAGCGCAGCGGTTTGCGGGTCAGCAGGACGCCGAGCGGAAGAGCCACAACGAGGACTATCACGGCCGAGAACAGGGTCAGCCGCAGATGCTCCGCGATGTACACCCAGAGCGTGGCCGGGGCCAGAGTGGCCAGTTCCGTCTGCGTCAGGTCGGTTGCCGAGAGCCAGAACAACAGCACCGCCACCGCAGCGGCGATCCCGGCCAGCTGCCAGACCAGCCCCCGCCGGGAATCGTCCCGCGCCGGGGAACCGGCTTCGGTGTTGGTGTACCGCCGCTCCTTCGACGCCGCCGAGCTCGGAGCCGGGGCTGCGACCCGCCCGGCCATCTGGCTGCTGCTCATTACCGCCCCGCTTCCGTGGAACCTGCCGGGGCTCCCGGGGGCTGTCCCGGCGATCGGCCGGGCTCCACCGCTGCCGCTGCGGGCCGCCGGGCACGCACGGTCTGCAGGGTCAGCGGGGCATCGATCACGCCGTCGAGCCTTCCCTGCGCATCGGTCACCAGGGCGAGTCCCGGAACGGAAACCAAGATGGCATCCAGCGCGTCGGCAAGGCTGTCGTCCGGGCCCACCAGCGGCAGGTCCGGCGCCGGCTGGACCGGCAGTGACGGAAGCTGTTCCAGTTCGGCGACCGAAAGCCAGGAAACGGGCCGGCCGTCGCCGTCGACGACAGCCGCGTAGTCCTGGCCGGCCGCCAGCGCGCGGGCAAGCAGCTCCCGCGGCCCCTCCTGCGGCGTTCCGGTAACTACCGGCAGCGCCGGCACGTCCCGGACCCGGGCCAGGCCCAGCTGTTTGAGCCCGGCGTCGGAACCGATGAACTGCCGGACAAAGTCGTTGGCCGGGGCAGCGAGGATTTGGGCCGGCGAATCGTACTGGACCAGGTGCCCGCCTTCGGCGAACACGGCGATCTTGTCACCGAGCTTGATGGCTTCATCGAAGTCGTGGGTGACGAAGACAATGGTCTTCCGCAGGTTTGCGTGCAGGCTGAGCATTTCCTCCTGCAGGCGCTCCCGGGTGATCGGGTCCACGGCGCCGAACGGCTCATCCATGAGCAGCACCGGCGGGTCCGCCGCGAGGGCCCGCGCCACGCCCACGCGCTGCTGCTGGCCGCCGGAGAGTTCCTTCGGATACCGGTCCCGGTATCGCTCCGGGTCCAGGGAGACCAGTTCCAGCAGCTCATCAACCCGCCGTCCGGTCCGGGCTTTGTCCCAGCCGAGCATGGAGGGCACGACGGCGATGTTGGCTGCCACGGTCAGGTGCGGAAAGAGGCCCCCCGCCTGGATCACGTAGCCGATGCCGCGGCGCAGTTCGTCGGCATTGACCGCTTCGATGTCGTTCCCGCCGAGCAGGATCCGCCCGGAGGTCGGTTCGATGAGCCGGTTGATCATTTTCAGGGTGGTCGTTTTGCCGCAGCCTGACGGGCCCACCAGCATGACCATGTCGCCGGCCGCTATCTCCATGGAGAGGTCGTTGACCGCCGAGCGGTCCTGTCCGGGAAAGCGCTTGGTCACGTCCTGGAGCACGATGCCTGCCGAGCCGGCGGGCTGAGGCGCAGGAAGGGTGGTTTCAGACACGGATACCTCGCGGGATTGTAAGCCTGCCCAGACCCACCAGCAGGAGATCCAGGATGAGGGCCAGCAGCACCACGCCAACCACTCCGGTCACCACTGATTCCAGGGAGTTGGCGCCGCCCAGCCGGGACAGCCCGGAGAAGATAAAGCCGCCCAGTCCGGGACCCAGCGCGTACGCGGCCACGGCGGCGATCCCCATCACCATCTGCCCGGAAACGCGGATACCGGCCAGGATCACCGGCCACGCCAGCGGAAGCTCGATCCGGGAAAAGATGCGCAGCCGTCCCATCCCCAGACCCCGCGCCGCCTCGACAGTGCTGGCCGGCACCCCCGACAGCCCCACGATGGCGTTGCGGAGGATCGGCAGCAGGGCAAAGAACCCGACGACGACGACGGCGGGCAGCACCCCGAAGCCCAGGGGCGTGATCAGCAGCCCGATGAGGGCGAAGGACGGAATGGTCAGGCCTACGGCGCTGATGCTGTCCGCCGCTGAGCGCAGGAGCGGGCTGCGGTAGGTCAGAGCCGCCGCGAGCACTGCGAGGACGGCGGCCACCACCAGGCACTGGGCCACCAGGCTGAAGTGCTGCCAACTGGAAAAGAGGATGTCGTTGAAGCGCTGGGCCACAAATTCATTCACGCCAAACCCATCTGTCGGGTGGGGAGCTGCGGTCTTTCCAGCGTAGACCGGCCCGGCGCGCATGGGCAGGGGACGGCTAGGGAATGAGCACCAGACGGACCGGGTTGCCTTCCTTGGCGTCGAGCTGCTTGACCGCTTGGACAGCCTCGCTCAGCGGGAGGCGTCCGCTGACCGATTTGGTGAAGTCCAGCCGGCCCAGCCGGGTCAGGTGCACCAGCTGCGGCACGTGGTGCGCCTCGGAACCGTAGTGGCCCAGGATTTGCTTGCGGGCATAGGAGAACCCGGTGCTGTCACTGATGGTGATCGGAGTTCCGCTGAGCCCCACCAGCACCAGCCGGCCGCGCCGTCCCAGGGATTTAACCGCCTGGGCCCGCACGGCGTCGACACCGGCGAAGTCCAGGGCGACGTCCAGCCCGTTGCCGGCGGTGGCTGCCTTCATGGCGTCGGAAAAGTCTGCGGCCAGCGGATCCAGGGCATAGTCTGCGCCGAATTCGAGGGCACGCGCCCGGGCCTCGGGAAGGACGTCGACGGCGATGATGGGCGCGGCGCCGATCAGGCGCAGCAGCTGCACACCGTGGGCGCCCAGTCCGCCGATGCCCCAGACGCCAACCGCTTCACCGGCGCGCACGTCGGCGGTGGAGGTGATGGCTCCCCAGGGGGTGGAGACAGCGTCCGGAATGACCGCGGCCTGGTCAAACGGGATGTCGTCGCCCAGCGGCACCAGGACACCGGCCGGGACGACGACGTACTCGGCCCAGCCGCCGTCGTAATCCACTCCCATGGTCAGGGTGACGCCGTTGTATTCATAGCCCGCCTGAATGACGACGCGATCCCCCGCCGCGACCGACGTGACGCCGGGACCCGGCAGGTCCACGGTGCCCGCAACCTCATGGCCGAGCGTCACCTCGTTGCCCTCGAGGAACTGGGGGTGCAGCAGGCCCTGGATCAGGTGGACGTCGGAGAGGCACACCCCGGCGGCGCCCACCTTGACCCGGACGAAGCCGGGACCCGGATCCGGAATGGGAACCTCCCGGAGCGCAAACTCTTTCGTCTGGACATTAAGGCGTGCTGCAAGCATGGTGCCGGCCGACATGGGAACCTCTTTCACTGAAAATGGGGGCGGCTGGTGTTCACGCCGCCCCCACCATTATCGCTCAACGGCGGGTCAGGCGTTGAGGATCACCTTCAGTGCGTTGGTCTCAGCGGCCTTGGAGAACGTGTCGTAGGCCTGGAGGATGTCGTCCAGCGCATACCGGTGGCTGATGAATTCATCGGCCGGCAGTTTGCCCTCGGCGATCAGCTTCAGCAGCATCGCGAGGGTGTTGGTGTTGACCAGGCCCATGCTGATGTTGATGTTCTCAATCCACAGCCGGTCCAGCTCCAGGCTCACGGGCGTCCCGTGTACCCCCACGTTGGCCACGTTGCCGCCGGGCCGGACAATCTGGGTGCACATCTCGAACGTCTTCGGGATGCCCACGGCTTCCACCGCGACGTCCACGCCCCAGCCGTCGGTCAGCTCCATGATCTGTTCGCGCCAATTTCCGTCCCCGGAGTTCACGCCGTGGGTGGCACCGAACCTTTGGGCCTGCTCCACCCGGTTGGCGTCCAGGTCCACGGCGATGATCTTCGCCGCACCGTACAGTCCCGCGGTCGCGATCACAGCCAGCCCCACGGGGCCAGCACCGATCACTGCGACGACATCGCCCGGCTGGACCTGGCCGTACTGCACACCCATCTCGAAGCCGGTGGGGAAAATATCGCTGAGCAGGACGCCGTGCTCCTGGGAGACGTTTTCGGGCAGCAGGTACAGGGACGTATCAGCGTAGGGAACGCGCACGTATTCGGCCTGGGTGCCGTCGATCAGGTGGCCGAAGATCCAGCCGATGCCGGACTGTCCTTCATCTCCGGTGCAGTGCGAGTAGAGCCCGTCCTTGCAGAAGCTGCAGGAGCCGTCCGCCGAGACACAGGAGAGAATCACCTTGTCCCCGACTTTGAAGGACGTCACGCCCGACCCGGCTTCGGTCACGGTGCCGACGCCCTCGTGTCCGAGGATCCTGCCCGGTGTGACCGCCGGTACATCACCCTTCAGGATGTGGAGGTCGGTGCCGCAGATGGTAGTGGTGTCGATTTTTACGATGACGTCGCGGGGTTCCTGGATTTTCGGATCCGGAACGTCCTTCCAGGACTTTTGGCCCGGCCCTTCATACACAAGTGCTTTCATGATGTCCTCGCCTGTTCGCTTGTTCGGTGCGTTAAGGCTAGGAGCGTGCGGCAGGCAGCGGAAGTGCAGCGGGCTATTCCCCGTCCAGGTACAGCCAGTCTCCGCTGATCCGGACAAAGCGGCTGGTTTCCTCCTGCACGCCGCGGGCGGCTCCGGAGCGGTAGTGGGCACGGAAGTGTACGACGCCGCGGTCATCCAGCGGCCCGCCAGCGGAGGTTTCCACAATGTCCAGGCGCCGCCACTGCAGTTCTGCGTCCAGCTCCAGATCTGCCGGACGGGTCGAGGGGTGCCAGGTATCCAGCAGGTACTGCCGGTCGCCGATGGCAAAGGCCGAATACCGGGAACGCATCAGTGCTTCGGCCGTCGGCGCGGTGCCGGCTCCGGAGTGATACTTGCCGCAGCAACCGCCGTAGGTCTCACCGCTCAGGCAGGGACAGCGGTCATCGGGGGCAGGCATGGCGGAAACACTGGCTGGTGAAGTCATGACTCCAGTATCTCCGGTTAACGGCTGTCGCCGGCTAGCCGGACGACGAAGCGGGCGTTGGCCCGGGAGCCGGCGCATCGTCGTGGCGTGCGATCTCGGTTTCGAGGCTCAGGCGCACGGCGTCCATGGCATCGCTGATCCGTTCCCGGCGGCTGAGCGACACCTCCCCCTGCCGTGTTGCGGTGTCCAGCCGCGCCGTCAGATCGTCCAGGGCCTGCAGAGCCTGCTCGTAGCTGCCGGCCGCTGCGGCTTCGCTCACGTCCGAAACCTGCTGCTGCAGCTCCTCGGCTGCCCCCGGTCCCAGGTTGGAGACTTCGCATCCCGTCAGGGCTGCCACGGCGATCACGGTTCCCGAAGCCACAAGCAGCCAGCCCCGCCGGTGCCTCATGGCGCGACGCTCTCCTGCAGTTCCTCGAGATGCTGTCCGAGCTGCCCGGGAACCTGGGGGTATCCCTGATCCTGCGGGAAGATGCCCATCCGATCGGCGACCAGCATCACTGCCGCTGCCAGCACAGCCATCGCGACCACTGCCAGCAGCGTCCGCCCCGCCAGCGCCAGGCGCGAGGGCCGCGCCGGCACGGTGCCCGGGGAGACCGACGCCGCGGCTGCAGCTCGCTTGCGGCCGGATCCAACCCGGGGCGGGAACCGGGGCGGGGACACGGCCCGGTACACGCCGCCCGTTCGCGCCGAACCCTGCGGCAGCTTGACGCGGGCAGGAGCCGGATCATGGGGAGCGGACAGCTTTTCGGGGTCGGGTTCCGGTTCCGGCATCTGTTCCGGCATCTGCTCACCCGTCCGGCCCGGGATGCGGGGATCCTCTGCGGTGCGAACTCCGCCGGTGGGAACGCCGCCGTCGTCAGCAGTGTCCGTTCCCCCGCCCTGCCCGGTTGAAGGAATGGCCGACGCCGTCTCAGCCGACGACCAGCGGTACTCCAGCAGCGTTGCCGAGACTTCCGCCGCCGTCGGCCGTTGATCGGGGTCCCGTGCCGTCATGGCTTTCAGCAGCGAGCACCAGTAGTTTCCGAGCTCATCCGGAACTTCGGGGTTTCGGCTCAGGCGGGCGATCGCTGCCTCAACGGCGCTGCCGCCGAACTCGATGCGTCCGGTGACGGCTTCCAGCAGCACCAGCCCCAGGGAATAGATGTCGCTGGAGAATCCCACATCCTGTGAGCTGGCCTGTTCCGGACTCAGATAGTTGGCCGTGCCGAGCGTGGCATTGGCCGCGGTGATCCGGGCGCCGTCGAGCATCCGCGCTATGCCGAAGTCGGTGAGCTTGGCCCTCGGCAGGGTTCCGGTGATCACCGGGGGCAGCAGGATGTTGGCCGGCTTGACGTCGCGGTGGATGACCCCGCGGCCGTGGATGTAGGCCAGCGCCCCGGCCAGCTCAGCACCGACGTACGCGGCATCGGCCAGGGACATGCGCTCGACGTCGCGGAGGTGCTTGCGCAGATCGGGTCCGTCGACCAGCTCCATGACCAAAAAGGCACGGGGTTCGCCGGCTTCGCCGTCGTCGCGGCCAGCGTCGTCCTTGCCGGCATCAAAAAGTGTCACCAGGCCCGGGTGGGAAAGGGACGCCAGTAACCGCATTTCGGTTTCCTGGCGGTCAACGTCGTCCGGAGAGACTGCGCTGGCCCGGAAGAGCTTCACGGCGATGTCACGGCCGAGTGCTTCGTCCTGCCCTCGATAGACGGTGGCCATGCCACCGTGGCCTATGGGTTCGATAAGACGGTAACGCCCTGAAATGAGCCGGTTGAGGCCATCTGACGCGAAACTTTCCATGCTGCAACCTCTTCTCGCCCTTCAAGCGTAGCTGAGGGGAATCGCGGCGTAGATGGGGCGTGAGCACTTTTTTTAGCCCCGGTTGAGGGCCTGTCGGAAGTGTTTCCGTTGCGCTAAACTGCCCTGCCGCGATGGGGAGTTGCGGCAGGGCAGTTCGGGTGGTGCGTCCGGGGTTCTCCGGGCAGTCGCGGAGCTTTAGAACGCCTTCACAACGGCGTCAACGAGCTGCTGGATGCCGAGCACGATGAACAGCAGTGCGGTGACTCCCAGAGCGATGTTGGTGTGCAGTTTGTTCGCCCAGGCCTTGGGGACCCGGCGCCCGTTGAGCAGGCCCAGCAGCGTGATGGCCAGGAACGGCATGAACAGCGATCCGAGGACGCCGTAGGCCAGGATCAGACCGATCGGCTTGCCGAGCAGGAACAGCAGCATCGGCGGGAAGGTCAGCCAGAGGATGTAGAACTTGAAGTACTTTCCGCCGATCCGGGTGTCCGGGTGCCCGGATTCCTTGCCGCGCATGTTGCCCCAGAAATCGGCGAACATCAGGGAGACGCCGTTCCAGACACCGATGATGGAAGAGAAGGACGCAGCCCAGAATCCGACCAGGAACCCGGTGCCAACGACGTCGCCGTATTTGGCCTTCAGGACGTCGTAGAGGTCCAGCAGGCCCTCGTCGCCCGAGCTCAGCGAGACTCCGGCGGAACGGACCACCTCGGCGCCGACGATCAGCATGGCGATCACGAAGATGCCGGTCATCACGTAGGCCATCGAGTTGTCGATGCGCATGACCTTCATCCACTTGGGCGTGTACCAGCCCTTTTCCCGCAGCCAGTAGCCGTATGCGGCGAGGGTAATGGTGCCGCCCACGCCGCCGGCCAGCGCGAGGGTGTAGACCACGCCCCCCTCGGGGATGCGCGGGACCAGGCCGGAGAACATTTCGGGCAAGTTGGGCGCGGCGATGATGGCCAGGCCCACCACGGTAATGAACATGATGCCGACCAGCGCGGCCGTGATTTTTTCGAAGGTCGCATACCGGCCGAACCAGACCATGACAAAGCCGGCCAGGCCCATGAGGATGGCGAAGGCCCACAGCGGGATGCCGGGGAACAGCGCCGCCAGCGGCAAGGCGGCGGAGGACATGGCGGTGGCTCCGTAGACGAAGCCCCAGATCATGATGTACGGACCGAAGTACCAGGTGGTCCACTTGCCGAGTGAGCGCCAGCCTTCAAAGATGGTCTTGCCGGTGGCCAGCGTGTAGCGTCCGGCGCCTTCCACCAGGATGATCTTGAGGATCACGCCCAGGATCACTGCCCAGAGCAGGTCGTAACCGTATTTGGAACCGGCGACGAGGGTGGCCACCATGTCGGCAGCGCCCACGCCGGTGGCGGCAACCACCAGTCCGGGACCGACGACCTTCCATTTCGCGGGAGCACCGCCGTCGTCATCCACCCGGTCCGCATGCGCGACCGGTGGTCTGGGAACAGAACTGTTGTCGGCCATGAGCCAGAAATCCTTACCTACGCAGATTTGGGCAGCCGCAAGCCACTGTGCTCGCGGTCACCAGAGTCGATGCATTCTCTCACGGGGAGCATGCGCGTCCGGAATCAGATGTCACCGGGTTCAACCGGGCGCGGCTGCGGCTCCGCCAGCGGATCCAGGACCCGGACGTCCAGGCCCGCATAGCGGGCAGCATCGGCGCTGACCACGGTCAAGTGGTGATGCCGGGCGGTTGCCGCAAGGACGGCCGGGCTGAGGGGACCGTTGTGTTCGCACGCGAGCGCAACGTGATGGTCCACGGGCAGGATGTTGGCTGCGAAGCGAGTGGCCAGTTCCCGGACCCAGCCGTCCTCCGCGGCGCTGTCCGGGTCCCGGGCGGGCGACAGTTCGCACAGGCTCAACGCCGAGATGAACATCCGCTGGTGCCGCCTGCGGGCCAGGAAGTCCGTGATCACCGGGTCCGGGCTGGCGCCGCGGATCCGGGTGAGGATTCCAATGTCCAGGAGCAGCCCCGAGGAAGTGTTCATACCGCGGTTCTTCCGTTCCCCAGCAGGAAATCCACAAAGGAGGCACGGGTGGTCACCAGCAGTTCATAGTCGTGCAGCGACACTGCCTGCAGGGCCGGCTGCGGCTCCGGAGGGTTGGAGTGCTGTGAGCCGTTGAGTAACTGTGAGCCGGTGAGGGGCGCTGGGAAGTTGTCCATGAGAATACGGCGGCGTGCGCCGGTCCTTTCGGCGTGCTCTTGCCCGCACCGGTTGCCCGAAGGCGAGTGCAGGCCACTTCTTCATCCGAACCACCCAACGAGCGTGGGGTTGGTATGCGGCCAAGTCGGAGCTTGGCGGCCGCAGTTCTTGAAGCTGTTTGGAAGTATAACCAGCTTTGCCCGCCGTCGGCGCGTGTTGCCCCGTGTGTCCTCTGCCCCGGCTACGGCGTGGCCGCAGCCCGCATCCGCTCCCCGTCATGCAGCGAGAGCGACGACGCCACAAGGGTCTTCGTGTACTCGTGTGCGGGTGCGGCGTAGATCTGCTCGGTGGGACCGGTCTCCACGATCCGGCCGCGGTGCATGACGGCCACCGTGTCGCACAGGTGCCGCACGACGCCCAGGTCGTGGGAGACAAACACCAGGGTGAGCTGGTATTTGTCCACGAGGTCGGAGAGCAGGTTCAGCACCTGGGCCCGCACCGAGACGTCCAGCGCGCTGACCGGCTCATCGGCCACCAGGATCCGCGGTTCGCAGATCAGCGCGCGGGCAATGGCAATGCGCTGCCGCTGGCCGCCGGAGAACTGGTGCGGGAACCGGTCCGCGGCCTCCTGCGGCAAGCCGACGGCGGCGAGCATCTGCGCCACCGCCCCGGCATGGTGGCGCGCGGGCACGGGCACGCCGGGCAGCAGCAGCGGTTCGGCGATGATGTCGCCCACCCGCATCCGCGGGTTCAGGGACCCCATCGGATCCTGGAACACGATCTGCAGCTCGCGGCGCAGGTCCCGCAGCTGTCCCTCCCGGGAGCCGGCCACCTCGTTGCCGGCGACCGTCACGCTGCCCGACGACGGCAGGTCCAGCCCGGCAAGGATGCGCAGCAGGGTGGACTTGCCCGAGCCGGACTCCCCCACCACACCGAACCGCTGCCCGGCGGCTACATCGAAGGAAACGTCCCGCAGCGCGTGCACCTCGGCGGGCGGCCGGAAGAGCGAGCTGCGCTGGCGGCGGTAGATGCGGGTCAGGTCCCGGACCCGGATCAGCGGGCTGGCCGGCGCCTCGTCCGGCGTCGGGATGCGTTCGACGGCGGCCGGCGCGGGTTCCGCGGCTCGTGCCGGTTCGGCGGCCGGCAACTGGTCGGCAGCGGGCGCCTGGTCGGCGGAGGGCGCCGGCGGCGTGGCCCGGGCAGCCGGCGGCGTGGCCCGGGCGGCCGCCGGCGTATAGCCGGCTGCGGTGGCCACTGTGAACAGCCGGCCGTTGCCGTCCGTCGCGGTCAGGTCCGAGGCGGCCAGCAGCCCCCGGGTATAGGGATGCTGCGGCCGGGAAAACACCTCGTCTGTGGCGCCCTGTTCCACCAGGGTCCCGCTGCGCATCACCAGGATGCGGTCGCAGATGCTCGCGGCCACGGCCAGGTCATGGGTGATGAACAGCAGTCCGCTTCCCCGGCGCGCGACGCCGTCGGATATCAGCTCCAGCATCTGGCGCTGCACGCTCACGTCCAGGGCGGTGGTGGGCTCGTCGCAAATCAGCAGGTCGGGATCGTTGGCCAGTGCCATGGCCAGCAGAACCCGTTGCCGCTGCCCGCCGGAGAGCTGGTGCGGATAGGCCCGCGCGGCCTCGGCCGGATCCGGCAGCTGCACGGAGCCCAGCAGGTCCACACTGCGCTGCGCCGCGGCCGCCCGTCCGGGCACGGTCCGGTGCCGGGTGAGCACCTCGGCGACCTGCTGCCCAACCTTCATCAGCGGGTTCAGGGCGGTCAGGGGTTCCTGGAACACCATGCCCAGCCGGTTGCCGCGCAGCCGGCTCAGCTGCCGGTCGGAGGCGCCGATCAGGTCGTGATCGACACCGTCCAGCCGCACGGAGCCGGTGGCGGAGACACCCTCGGGCAGCAGCCCCATGAGGGCCGCAGCGGTCAGGGACTTGCCGGATCCGGATTCGCCGATCAGGCCCACCCGCTCGCCGCGGGCCAGGGTCAGCGCAAAGTCCTGCACCAGCACCTTCTCCCGGGCCGCGACGGTCAGTCCGGCCACATCCAGCAGCGGCCGCACCATCAGCGTTCTCCGTTCAGTTTGGGATCGAACCGGTCCCGCAGCCCGTCGCCGAGCAGGTTGAAGCCGAGCACCGCCACCGCGATGGCCGCGCCGGGCCAGAGCGCCAAGGACGGATAGGTGCCCAGGAACTGCTGCGATTCCTGCAGCATCCGGCCCCAGGAGGGCACCGGCGGCGGAGTGCCCAGGCCCAGGAAGGACAGCGCGGCCTCGGCCAGGACCGCCAGCCCGAAGGTGACCGAGCACTGCACCACCACCATCCCGGCGATGTTGGGCAGCACATGCCGGCGGGCGATGCGCAGCGCCGGCTGGCTGGCGGCCCGGGCGGCCAGCACGTACTCGGTGCTCATGACCTGCAGGGTTCCGGACCGGGCGACACGGGCGAAGCCCGGGATGGAGCCGATCCCGATGGCGACCATCGCCGTCGTCGTGCCCGCGCCGAAGACGGCGCCGAACATGATCGCCAGCAGCAGCGCCGGGAACGCCAGCAGGATGTCCGCGCCGCGCATGGTGACTTCCTCGACCGCGCCGCGGCGCATGCCCGCGAGGATGCCCAGCGGGGTGCCGATGAGCGCGGCGATGCCGACCGCCACCAGCCCGACAAACAGGGTGATCCGGGCGCCGTACAGGATGCCGGAGAAGACATCGCGCCCGTAGCGGTCGGTGCCCATCAGATGTTCGGCGCTGGACCCCTGCAGCCGGTCCGCGGGGAACGCCTGCACCGGGTCGTACGGGGTCCAGAGAAAGGACAGCAGGGCGGCCAGCACCACCACGGCAACCAGGACGGCGCCGGAGAGCAGGGTGGGCGAGATTTTCCGGACGGTCATATGCGCTTCCTGAGCCGGGGATCCACGATGGTGTAGAGCACGTCGACCAGCAGGTTGATGATCAGGGTCAGGGCCACCAGCACCATCACAACCGACTGCACGGTGAGCAGGTCCCGGTTGCCCACCGCGTCCAGCAGCATGGAGCCCAGGCCGGGGATGACGAAGACGCGTTCAATGACGACGGCGCCGATGATCAGCGCCGCCAGCTGCACGCTGGCCACGGTCAGCACCGGCACCGCGGCGTTGCGCAGCCCGTGCCGAACCAGGGCTTCGAGCTTGCCCAGGCCCTTGGCGCGGGCGGTGCGCAGATAGTCCTCGTTCAGCACTTCCAGCACGGCGGAGCGGACGTAGCGGGTCAGGACCGCACCCTGCACCGAGGCCAGGGCGAGCACCGGCAGGGTGACCCGGTGCAGGAAATCGGCGAAGTCCACGCCGGGCGGGGTCCAGCCGTTGGCCGGGAACCAGCCCAGCCCGACGGCGAACACCACCACCAGCATGATCGCGGCCAGGAAGCCCGGCACCGCAACACCCAGCTGGCTCAGGCCGCTGAGCAGCACGCCGCTGGGTTTGCGGTGCCGCAGTGCGGCCAGCGTGCCGAACGGCACGGCAATCAGCAGGGCCGCCGCCATGGCCAGGCCGACCAGGATCAGCGAGACCTGCAACCGGTCCAGGACCAGCGGGCTGATGTCGGTCCGGGTGATGTATGAGGTGCCGAAATCCCCGCGGAGCAGGCCGGACACCCAGTCAAAGTACTGCACCGGGAGCGGGCGATCGGTGCCGAATTCGCGGCGGGTCTGCTCCAGCAGCTCCGGGGTGGCGTTGACGCCGAGCGCAATCTGCGCCGGGTCCCCGGGGATGGCGCGCATGAAGAAGAACACGGCAACGGTGGCTGCCAGGAAGGTCAGCACAAACCGTGCCGCGTTGATCAGCAGGCGGATTCCCACGTTGGGCTACTGCCAGCCCACGGCGCCCAGATCCAGCGCCTCCGTGACCGAGTTTGCGGGAAGGCCGGTGACGCCGGCCTTGGCCACCACAATATTGGGGAACAGGAACAAGACGTTGGCGGCGGCGTCGTCGTTGATCGTGCGCACCACCTCCTGCATGCCGGAGACGTATCCTGCCTCGTCGGCGGCGTCCGCGGCTGCGGCGGTGTCCTTGATCCGGGCATTGTCGTAGCCGAGGTAGTAGTCCGGGTTGTTGAACATGGTCAGCACATCGCGGCTCTCCACGGCCAGGACCACCGACATGTCGTAGTCGTGCCGGGTGAAGACCCGGTCCAGCCAGACGGCCGGGAACTCAGCGGATTCGATGGTGGCGTTGATGCCCACCTCGGCCAACTGGGAGACCACGATCTCGGACACGGCGGTGGCGTAGGGCCGGGTGGGAACGGTGAACGTGATGTCCAGGTTCTCGGCGCCGGCCTCGGCCAGAAGCGCGCGGGCCTTCTCCGGATCGTAGGGGTAGGTGTTGTTGAGGTCCTCGTAATAGGGGTCGGTGGGCGGCACCGGCGCGCCCACCAATGTGCCGTAGCCGCTCCACGCGGTGTCCAACACGGCCTGCCGGTCCACGGCGTGCAGCACTGCCTGCCGGACGCGGATGTCGTTGAAGGGCGCGCGGGCGTTGTTCATGGACAGGACGATTTCGCCGTTGGAGGTGCCCTCCAGGACCTGGAACCCGTCGTCGCCGTCGAAGGTCGGCAGCAGCTCGGGGGCCTGCATGTTGTAGACCACGTCCACGTCCCCGGAGCGCAGCGCGTTGGTGGTGGCGACGGCGTCGGCGAAGTAGCGCAGCGTCGCGGTGTCCACCTTGGGCGCGGTCCCCCAGTAGTCCGGGCGCGCCGCGAAGTCGATGGACTCCCCGCGGTTCCAGGCCTCGATGGTGAAGGGTCCGGTGCCGACGGCGGTGGAGGCCAGGTCCGCGACGCCGCTTGCGTCGAACATGGCGCCCACGGGGGTGCCGAGATCGAACAGCCAGGCGTTGGAGGGGCGCGAGAGCTGCACCTGCACCTCGGTGTCGCTGAGCACGGTGACGGACTCCACGACGTCCATCTTGGTTTTCAGGGAGGAGAGCCAGTCCGACTTCACGCGCTCCAAGCTGAACTTCACGTCCTCGGCGGTGAACGCCGCACCGTTGTTGAACGTCACGTCCGGCTGCAGGGTGAAGGTGTAGGTGGTGCGGTCCTCGCTGATGTCCCAGGAGGATGCCAGCAGGGGCTGGACCGTTCCGTCCTGGTCGATTTCCACCAGCCCCTCGTACACATTGGCCATCAGCGCCTGCGGAATGGCCGCGCCGGCGGTGGTGGTGAAGTCAAGGTTCGCCGGTTCCCCGGTCAGCGCGACGACGACGCCGGTGGTGCCGCTGTTTTCTCCGCTGCCGCTGCCGCCGGCATCGGGGGCCGAGGACCCGCCGGACCCGGCAGAACAGGCGCTGAGCGTCAGCGCGGCCGCCAGCAGCAGGGCAGCCGCCGGCGAGCGGGCAGGAATACGGCGCATCGGGGTTCTCCATCAGTGGGGCCGGGCCGAGCCCGGAGGGCGCCGGGCAGAGGCCGGCGCCAAATGTTGTCTTACATAGTATGGACGCGCGTGGGAACAGAGCGGAAATTTCGCTCGGCCGCCCCGCCAATGTCGGTGATTGCAGAACCGGCACATCGGGGATAGGTTCAGGCCATCGCGGCGCTTGGCCGGGGGGACTGAAAGGACACGACGACGTGCGTAAAAAATTCATCGGGGCCGGACTGGCAGCAGCGCTGCTGCTCACCGGATGCGGCGATTCTTCCGCCGGCTCCAGTAACGAAGGCGGTTCCGAAGGGGCCACGCTGGTGGTTTACACCAACTCCGACTCGGACGGAAAGGGTGACTGGCTCAAGGAGCAGGCCACGGCAGCGGGCTTCAACCTGGAGATCGTCGGGCTCGGCGGCGGAGACCTGACCAACCGCATCATCGCCGAGGGCGGCAACCCGGTGGCCGACGTCGTCTTCGGGCTGAACAACATGTACTTCGAACAGATCAAGGCCGAAGACCTGCTGGAGCCCTACACGCCCGAGTGGTCCGGTGACGTTGATGAGGGCCTGGGCGACGGCGAAACCTTCTGGCCGATCGTGCAGCAGGGCATCGTGCTGGCCTACAACACCGCGGCCGTTCCGGAAGCCGACGCACCCGAAGACTGGACCGACCTGTGGACCGACGAGCAGTACAAGGGACGCTACGAATCCGTCAGCACCCTGGCCGGGGCCACGCAGCAGATCATCATGGCCAGCATCCTGACCCGCTATCCGGATGAGTCCGGTGACCTGGGCATTTCCGACGAGGGCTGGGAGCAGGTCCGCGGCTACTTCGAAAACGGCTCCAAGGCCGTGGAAGGCGAAGACCTCTTTGCCCGCATGGCCGCGGGCACCGTGGACATGGGGCAGATGACCATCAGCGGCCTTCCTGCCCGCGAAGCGCAGTACGGCATCGACGCCGGCGTCATGGCCCCGGAGGTCGGGGTCCCGTACGCCGTGGAGCAGGTGGGCATCATCAAGGGCACGGATACGCAGACCGAGGCGGAGCGGTTCATCGACTGGTTCGGCAGCGGCGAAACGCAGGGTGCCTTTGCCGCCGAGTTCGCCAGCCTTCCGGCCAACCAAAAGGCGCTGGAAATGACCGATCCCGAAGTGCTCGAGGCCTATGAGGCGATTCCCCCGCAGGAGATGGACTGGTTGTTCGTTCGGGACAATATCTCCGCGTGGGTGGAAAAAATCGAACTCGAATACATGCCCTGACAGGAAAAATGATGATCCGGTACGACAACATTGAGGTTTCGTTCGACGATTTCGTCGCCATTCCCCAGCTCGACCTGGAGATTCAGGAGGGTGAGTTTTTCACCCTCCTGGGCCCTTCGGGCTGCGGAAAGACCACGGCGCTGCGCACGCTCGCCGGGTTTATCAGTCCCAGCCGCGGAGACGTGTTTGTGGACGGAAAGCGCGTCACCCACCTTTCCAGCGACAAGCGCAGCATCGGCATGGTGTTCCAGAACTATGCACTGTTCCCCAGCATGAATGTCTGGGAAAACATCGCTTTTGGCCTGAAGGTGCGCAAGGACTCCAAGACCGACACCGCCCGGCTCGTCACCGAGATCGCCGGTCAGATGGAACTGAGCGACGAACAGCTGCAAAAGAACGTCTCGGAGCTTTCCGGCGGCCAGCAACAGCGCGTCGCCATTGCCCGCGCCCTGGTGCTCAAACCGAAAATCCTGCTGCTGGATGAACCGCTCTCCAACCTGGACGCCAAGCTGCGCGTCCAGCTGCGCAGCCAGCTCAAGGACCTGCAGAGCCAGTTCGGCATCACCACGGTCTACGTCACCCACGACCAGGACGAAGCCCTCACCATGTCCGACCGGATCGCAGTGTTCAACAAGGGCGTGGTCGAGCATGTCGGGCCGCCACAGGAAATTTACGAGCGTTCCGCCACGGAATTTGTCTGCAACTTCATCGGAGACATCAACATCCTGGATGCCGAGCTGGTGCACCGCCTGAACGAACGCTCCCCTGCGGCCCTGGATCCGGCAAAAAGCTCCTACCTCCGGGTGGAAAAGGTGTCCCTGGATCCCGTGACCGCCAGCCCCGGGGCGGTGAAGCTCAACGGCGTGGTGTCTGCCCGCAGCTATCACGGCATGCATTCGCGCTACACGGTGACCACGGGCCAGAACCGGATCAAGGCCCTCGTCACCGAGAACGGGCTGACCCGGATGGATGTGGGCGACAGCGCCGATCTGTTCATCGATCCCGCGAACGTTCTGCAGTACTAGGCTCCGAGCAGATGAAAACATCCGTCAAGAGCATGCTGCGCTCCCCGCTGGTGGTGGTGACCTCCCTCGTGCTGGTGTGGTTCATCAGCACCTTCCTGATCCTGCCCAACATCAACCTCCTGACTGAGACGTTCTTTCCCAAGGGCGAGTTCTCCGGACGGGCGGTCGAGAAACTGCTGAGCTCGGACCGGGCAATGAAGTCCCTGACCAACAGCTTCATCCTCGCCGTGGTCCTGTCCGTTTCCGTCAATGCCGTGGGTATTTTCATTGTCCTGGTCACCCAGTACTTCGACATCAAGGGTGCCCGGATCCTGTGGCTCGGGTACGCCACCACGCTGATCTATGGCGGGATTGTCCTGGTCGCCGGGTACAAATTCATCTACGGCCAGAACGGCTTTGTCACTAACCTGCTCCTGGGGTGGTTCCCGGGACTGGATCCGGGCTGGTTCAGCGGGTTCTTCGCAGTGGTGTTCGTCATGACGTTCTCCACGACCTCCAACCACATGCTGTTCCTCTCGTCGGCCCTGAGCAAAGTGGACTACCAGACCATCGAGGCGGCCCGGAATATGGGGGCCTCCACGCTGCGGATCCTCTGGCGGATCGTGCTGCCCATGATGCGGCCCATGCTGTTCGCGATCACCATCCTGGTGTTCCTGGGCGGGCTTAGCGCCCTGACCGCACCGCAGGTGCTGGGCGGGGAGAACTTCCAGACCATCAGCCCGATGATCCTGACCTTCTCGGGCAGCTCGACTTCCCGAGACATCGCAGCGCTACTGGCCCTGATCCTGGGCCTGGCCACAGTGGTGATGCTCGCCATCATGAGCCGGGTGGAACGGGGCGGCACGTATTTCTCCGTCTCCAAGGTCTCCGCCGGGATGCAAAAGCAAAAGATCGAAAACCCGGTGGCCAACGTCCTGGTTCACATTGCCGCCTACGCACTGTTCCTGGTGTACTCGCTGCCGATCCTGCTGATCGTCCTCTTCTCCTTCACCGACACCGCCAGCATCTCCTCGGCCACGCTCGCCTGGGATCGTTTCACGCTGGACAACTACCTCACCGTGTTCACCGACGAGTCCGCCTTCCGGCCGTTCGCCGTCAGCGTGGCCTACAGCGCGGTGGCGGCGGTCGTCGTCGTCGGCGGTCTGCTGTTTGTGGCCCGGATGGTGCAGAAGTACCGGAATCCGATCACGACGGCCGCGGAGTACCTGCTGCACATTCCCTGGATCCTGCCCTCGACGCTCATTGCGCTGGGCCTGATCATGACCTTCGACCGGCCGTCGGCGTTCCTTGGCGGTCAGGTGCTGACCGGGACCGCGTGGGTGCTGCTGGCCGCCTACATCATCATCAAGATTCCATTCACGCTGCGCATGCTCAAGGCTGCGTTCTATTCGGTCAGCGATTCCCTTGAGGACGCAGCGTCGATCCTCGGGGCGAAGTCGCTCTACACCTTCCGGCGGGTGCTGCTGCCCATTGTGCTTCCGGCGGCGGCGGCCATCACCGCGCTGAACTTCAACAGCCTCCTGGATGACTACGACACGGCCGTGTTTCTCTACCATCCCCTGTACGAACCACTGGGCATCGTCATCAAGAACAGCACCCAGGGCGAGAACATCAGCGACGCCATGGCCCTGACCTTCGTCTACACCGTCCTGCTGATGATCATCATGGGGGCGACCATGTATCTGGTCTACGGGCGGTCGGTGAAGAGCAAGAAGCGCCGCCGGGCCGTGGTCCTGCCGGAGGTTCCGGAGCAGCCGGCAGCTCAGGCGCCCCGCGAGGCGGCGGCGCCCGATGACGACGCCAGGCTCACCCGACTGTAGGGCGCAGCCCGCGGCACCGTTAACGCAGAAGCAGGACGGGAATCACTTCCCGTCCTGCTTCTTATTCAAGCCGATTCCCGGAGGAACCTAAAAATAGATTTAGAGGGCCTGGATGTTTACGGCCTGGGGACCCTTGGGGCCCTGCTCGGTGTCGAAGCTAACCTTCTGGTTCTCTTCAAGCGAGCGGTAGCCACTCGAGTTGATAGCGGAGTAGTGAGCGAAAACGTCGGCGCTTCCGTCATCGGGCTCGATGAAGCCGAAGCCCTTTTCGGAGTTGAACCATTTCACGGTACCTGTTGCCATTTTTAATCATCCTTCTAAAGAAACCACCCCCGACCTTCGGGGAGTTTCACGCTGCGGCGCCGGAAAGTGGCACCTGACAGAAAAAGCGGCTTGCCCCTGATTTGGGTTTCGCCGCTTGAACACAAGATGCCCAACGCTACAACTGGGTCCAGTATACACAGGGCCCCTTCAGGGGGGCACCCTCAGTGCCCGCACTACTCGTTAGGCTTGAGGTATGCGTTCCACCACCGTTTCCGCCGCTTCGGGTTCATCCCATGAGCCTGCCGCAGCCTCCTCCCCCGGTCTTCCCCCCATGTCCTCCCCCATCGACACCTACCTTCAACAAATCCACGCGGAGATCGCGGAGCTGAAGGATGGCAAGCCGTACAGCAGCATTCCGGCCATGGCCAACGTAAACCCGGATAATTTCGGCATCGCGCTGGCAACGGCCGACGGGTACGTCTATGAGATTGGCGACACCCGGGAGGAATTCAGCATCCAGTCCATCTCCAAGCCCTTCACCTACGGGCTGGCACTGGCGGACCGCGGCATGGAAGCCGTGGACGCCAAAGTCGACGTTGAGCCCTCCGGAGATTCCTTCAACGAGATGTCCCTGGCCGAAGGAACCGGACGCCCGGCCAACGCCATGATCAACGCGGGGGCCCTTACCGCCACTTCCCTGGTGCGCGGCTCCGGCGGCATCACCCGCTTCAACCGGATCCTGAACACCTATTCGGCCTTCGCCGGCCGCCAGCTGTCCGTGAGCGAACGGATCTATCGGTCCGAGCTCAAGTCCGGCCACCGCAACCATGCCCTGGCCTATCTCCTGCGGTCCTTCGACATCATCGAATCCGATCCCACACCGGTCATCAAGGACTACTTCCGCCAGTGCTCGGTCATGGTCAACGCGCTGGACCTCGCCCGGATGGCGGCCACCCTGGCCAACAGCGGCCGCAATCCGATCACCGACGACCAGGTCCTGGACATTGCCTCCGTGGAACGCGTCCTGTCAGTGATGGCCACCTGCGGCATGTACGACGACGCCGGCGCCTGGCTTTCCAGTGTCGGCATGCCGGCCAAATCCGGGGTTGGCGGCGGAACCATCGCCGTCCTGCCCGGGCAGGTGGGCCTTGCCGTGTACTCTCCCCCGCTGGACGCGCACGGCTCCAGTGTCCGCGGCGTCGCCACCAGCCAGCGGATCTCCCACGACATGCAGCTGCATTTCGTCCGGGCAGCCCGCACCGGCCGCTCCGCCATCCGCAACGTCTACGACATCACTGCCGCACCCTCAGGCATCCGGCGCACCGATGAAGCCGTTGAAGTGCTCCGCAGCCACGGCCACCGCGCGCAAGTCCTGGAGCTCAACGGAGATCTGCTCTTCGCCGGGGCGGAATCGGTGGTGCGGGCGCTTTCCCAGCTGGACGACGACGTCGAAGTCGTGGTCCTGGATCTGCGCAGCGTCGACGAGGTGTCCGAGGTGGCGCTCCGCCTGTTCGCCGAGTCCGCGGAGATGCTGGTCGAGAGCGGCCGCGGATTGGTGCTGGTCGATGGCGAAGGAACGGTCACCGATGAGCTGGCGAAGCGGGGCTGGGAGGTGCCGTCCTTCGCGACCCGCAATGCCGCCGTCGAACACTGCGAGACGCAGCTCATTGATGCCTACGGATCCGAGCTGGTCATGCCGGACATCATGGAACCCGTCGATTCGCCGGTCCTGAGCCATCTCGACCCGGAGGATGCGCAGGCGGTCCAGGAACGGATGGAAGACCTGGTCTACGAAGACGGTGACCTGGTCCGACGGGTCGGGCAGCGGTTCGGCGGGGTGTTCTTCATCGTCTCGGGCACGATTGCCACATCCATGCCCGCGCCGGACGGTTCACGGATCAAGCTCACCACCCTCGGCCCCGGCATGACCTTCGGCGAAATGGCCCTGGGCACGGATAAGCGGCAGGAAACAACGGTGAAGGCGGCCGGCGAGGTCCGGCTCAAGGTCCTGACCGCCGACGCGATGGAGTCTCTGGAGGAGGAGAACCCACGGCTGGCGATGGAGCTGTGGAAGGCGCTCACCCGGGACGCCTACACGCGGGTGGAGCAGTACATTCGGGAAAGCGCCCTGCGGGCCCGCGACTGATCCTCGGGGGACGCGGCTGGTCCCCGTGGAACGTGCCGGGGCACGGGGCTGACCCCTAGGGAACCCGGCCGGGGGCGGGGCACCTCCGTGCTCCCCCCCTGCCGGGAGGGGTTCTGGCGGTTCCTGGGTCATTCCGGGTGCTTTTGGGCCTGCTGGCACACGGGTTCCCACCCTTTGTGGCAGATGTGCACTCTCGTGACCCCACCAGCCCCAGGAGTGGTCAAACAGTGGGAACCAGTGCGGCGCGCAGGGGTCGCGGCGGAACAACTGGCCGAATTACCGCTACCGGGCGGTCCTGGCTTGGGTTGACCGGATCTGGACCAGCCTGTTTCTCCCGCCGTTTCCGGATTCGGCTGCCATTTCGGGATTCCGTAGCCGTTTTGGGAAATTCCTGCAGGTCCGCAGTGGCAGGGATTTCCCAAAACCGTCGATTCAGGCCAAACCGAACGAATTTCGGGGTCGCGTTGCCCAGGCTGACGGGTCCAACGGCACTACTCGATTATCAGGCGGGCCGGGCCATCAGGCAGGCGGGCCATCAGGCAGGCCGGGCCATCGGACGACTGCAGTTAAACACAAAAGCAGGACGGGAAACCCGTCCTGCTTTTGTAAGGCAGATCAGTACAAGTACTGAACCAAAGTCTCTAGATTAGAGCGCCTGGATGTTCGTAGCCTGGGGACCCTTGGGGCCCTGCTCGGTATCAAAGGAAACCTTCTGGTTCTCGTCCAGGGACTTGTAACCATTGGAGTTGATAGCGGAGTAGTGAGCGAACACGTCGGCGCTTCCGTCATCCGGCTCGATGAAGCCGAAGCCCTTTTCGGAGTTGAACCATTTTACTGTACCTGTAGCCATTTTAATATTCCTTCTGGATTGAAGCGATTCCCGACTTTCGGGGAGCTTCAGTCGCGGTGTTCCTTACCGCTTTTACAGAAAAGCGGCTAGCCCGTTTGGGTTTCGCCACTTGAAATACAAAATGCGCAACAACCAACAACTGAGTATGACTCTACACCACATTTGCCCAAAGGGGTAACCGGCCTCCGCGCCGGTCATTTCCAGCCCTGCCCCGGACGGCCTTCAGCGGGCCGGAGACCCCGCCGGGAGTCCGCTTATCCGGGCAGCAACAGGTGGGCCGGGATGCTGCCCTTGTCCGTGATTCGGCTCAGGAGCACGGGGTCGATGAGTTCCCCGCGGCGCAGAACGCTGACGTCTCCCGTGGGTTCCAGAATGACCAGACCGACTTCGGAGAAGTTCCTGATGCCCGCCTGGCGCAGTTTGAAGTAAACCTCGTCCTCCACGATTCGGGCCGCACGGAGGCCGGACGCCACGACCTGGTCTCCGGCCATCAGCAGAATCGGTGTGCTCGAAAGGTAGGCGCCGCGCCTGGTCCGCCGCAGGAGGGCCTCGAGCCGGAACAGCGCAAACATGGTCGCCAGCGCAATGACGCCGGCGGCCAGCGTGGGGGTGTACCCCAGCACGACGCGCCCCAGCACCGATCCGAAGGCAATGACGATGGCCTTGTCCATCGTTGACCAGCTGGCCAGTGCGCGCTGTCCGGCCAAGCGGATGAGGACGAAAAATGCCGCATAGATGCCAAATGCCGACAGGACGACCCACAGTCCTTCCAACGGCGTGATTCCCAGATTGTGCCACCACACGATGTTCTCCTCACGATGCATGGCCGGGACCGGAGGGCGGTTCCGGACAGTCAGCGGCGTCAATAACACCGGGAGGGCGGGGCTGGCATTGCGGAGGAGGGCGCCGGAGACGGCCGCTGGCCGTAGGGAAAATGCTAGCCGTGGAGCGGTGGCGGCAACAGGCCCGGGAGCAGCCCAGGGGCCGGTTCGACGACCACGACGACGGCGGCAGCGGCAGCGGCGGCCAAGCGCCGGCTACCGCCGTCGTCGTTGCGCTACCGCTCCGCCGCCGGCCCGGCCATGGCCTGTACCGCGCGGTAGGCGAAGACCATTGCTGTGCCGAGCGGGATGCCGGGACCCGGGTAGAACCGGCCGGAGAAGGAGGCACTCGAGTTGCCCACCGCGTAGAGCCCCGGAATCGGTTCTCCGCTGCCGGTGAGCACGCGGGCATCCTTGTCCGTGCGCAGGCCGCCCTTGGTGCCCAGATCGCTGAGCACCATCCGCGCGGCGAAGTACGGCGGCTGATCCAGTGCCACGAGGGCAGGGTTGGGTCCATGCGAGGGATCCGCGAAGAAGAGGTCGTAGGGGTCCTCACCTCGGTGGAAGTCCTCATCGACACCGGCGGCGGCGAATCCGTTGAACCGCTGCACGGACTCCGCGAGTGCGCCGGCGGGAAGGCCGGTGCGTTCGGCAAGTTCACCCAGCGACTCGGCCTGGATCCAGGTTCCGGCGGCAAGGTGCTCGGCGGGCGGCGTGTTGTCGGGCCGCATGATGGCGGGCAGCTGGCCGCCGAAGCGGGAATCGAAGATGAACCAGGAGGGAATGCGGTCCGCCGCGGCGGCGGCCATTTCGCGGCCCATCTGGTCGTACGGCAGGGACTCGTTGGCGTAGCGTTTTCCGTTACCGTCCACCATGAGACCGCCGCGGAAGCCGAGGGTGAACGCGGCTTTTCCTGAGGGCTGCTCCGTTCCGGGGCACCACCACGCCTCATCCATCAGGTCGACGGCGGCTCCGGCCTCCTGTGCGGCCCGGATGGCCGTCCCTGTGTTGGCGCTGCGCGGAGACATGCTCCAGCTGGCAGATCCGGGGGTTCCGTTCTCCCGGCGCATCTGTTCGTTGCCCTCAAAGCCCCCGGCGCCAAGGAGCACTCCCGATGCGGCGCGCAGGCGCTGCGGGCCGTCGGCGGTGTCCACCGCCACTCCCAGGACCTTTCCGTCCTCGACGATGAGATCCGTCATCGCCGTTCCGGTGCGGACCACGCCGTTGCCGGTGTTCGTGAAGGCCAGCAGCAGGCGTCCGATCAGGGCCTGGCCCGCGGTGAGCGGACCGTCCGGATGCTGTTCCCCGCGGTTGTCACGGTCGATGGGCGGGCGCACCAAGTCGGCCAGCTCGCCGATTTCCTCCCGCGGAAGAGCCACGGGCATCATGGAGCGTCCCAGATCCATCCTTCCCGGACCCGCAAAATAGTCGGGGAAGGCGGTCCAGCGGAATTCGAGCGCCGGATCGTGTTCAAGCGCCTTGACCAGTTCCGGCGCGGTGGCCAGAAAGGCCTCCCGGCGCTCGGCCTGTTCCGTGCCCAGCAGGGACTCCAAATAGGCGGCCGCCGCCTCGGTTGAATCCTCGACTCCGGCCCTCTCCTGCACCTGGGTGCCCGGAAGCCAGCAGGAGGCCCCGGCGTAGCTCGAGGCTCCGCCCAGGAGGTTGGTTTTCTCCACCACCACCGTTTTCAGCCCGCGGGAGGCCGCACTGAACGCTCCAGCCATGGCACCTGCCCCGGAACCCACCACAACGACGTCGAATTCGCCGTCCCAATCCTGCCTAGCTGTCTGGCCGCTTGCCATGGTTTCCCTTTTCGTCGTCGCCGGTGGAACGCAGGCCTCCATGCAAGCTTCCGCAGGCAGGCCTGCCCTCCAGATTCTCAGCCGGAAAAAACAAGTGCTCCCCCTGTCCCACACATCGGGACTGGCCGTCCTGCGCCCGTTCGCGTGTGCGTAGATTCAAGTTTCGAGACGTTCGACTCCGAATATCCGAAGGGACGAATTCCGCATGAGCATTGTTGAGTCAGACCAGGACCAAATCAGACAGATCGAAACCGGCGAAGTACGCACGCGGTTCGCCCGCGGTTGGCACTGTCTGGGCCTGGTGGAGAAGTTCAAGGACGGCACTCCGCACACCATTAACGCGTTTGGCCAGAAGCTCGTGATCTTCAGCGGAGAAGACGGCAAGGTCAACGTCCTCGACGCCAATTGCCGCCACTTGGGCGGGGACCTGTCAAAGGGCACGGTCAAGGGCAACGAGATTGCCTGCCCGTTCCACGACTGGCGCTGGGGCGGCGACGGCCGCTGCAAGGCCATTCCGTACAGCCGCCGCGTTCCGCTGCGCGCCCGGACCAGCACCTGGCCGACGCTCGAACAGGACGGGCTGTTGTTCATCTGGAACGACCCGGAAGGAAACCCGCCGCCGGCCGACGTCGTCATCCCCCGGATCCAGGGCGCGCAGGATGATGGCTGGACCAAATGGGTCTGGAACGAACTTGTGGTCAACACCAGCACCCGTGAAGTCATGGACAACGTTGTCGACATGGCTCACTTCTTCTACATCCACGGAAACTTCCCGACGTATTTCAAGAACGTTTTCGAGGGCCACATTGCCACGCAGTATTTCGACGGGAAGAGGCGTGAGGATCTTGCCCCGCCGAACCCCGATCCCGCCGCCCCGAAGATGGTGAAGACCAGTTCAGTGGCGTCCTACTACGGCCCTTCCTTCATGATCGATGACCTGACGTACGTCTATGAGAACTTCGACATGAAAACCGTCCTTCTCAATGCGCACTACCCCATTGATGAGAACTCCTTTGTGCTGATGTCCGGCATCATCGTGGAGAAGAGGCCGGAACTGGTGGG
Source organism: Arthrobacter sp. zg-Y820 (assembly GCF_030142155.1). GTDB lineage: Bacteria > Actinomycetota > Actinomycetes > Actinomycetales > Micrococcaceae > Arthrobacter_B. The sequence goes on along the minus strand of NZ_CP126247.1, from coordinate 825,551 downwards.
CGACCCCGACGAGATCGCGGCCACCCAGGCGAAGCACATCCTGCACGGCTTCAACCAGGATGTGGAGATCTGGCAGAACAAGGCCCAGATCGACAACCCGCTCCTGTGCGAGGAGGACGGCGCCGTCTACCAGCTGCGCCGCTGGTACGAGCAGTTCTTCGTTGACGTTGCCGATGTCACGCCGGAGATGACTGACCGCTTTGAGCACGAGCTGGACACCAGCAGGCCCAATGAAAGCTGGCAGAAGGAAGTGGCGCAGAACCTGGCGCTGCGCAAGGCTGCAGCGGGACAGCTGATCTGATGGCAGCACCCTCCGATGTCAGGCTCATAGACACCCCGATGCAGCCGCTGGGCTGCGGTGAATGTGCCGCCACCGTGCTGGTCCGCAAGTCGGATTGGCAGCAGACCAGCATCCAGTGGAACGCGGCAGCCCAGAGTGCCTGCAGGGAACGACCGCTCTCCTGCCGCGGGGACAATCCCGCCGAACAGTTCGCCGGCTGCGAGACGCTGGCGGCCAGCATCCGCCAGGCCTCGGTGGAAGGCAGGATCGAAGTCGTCTATCGGGACGAGCTCGATCAGTAGTTCCCGGAAGCACGCAGCTCCAAGAAGGCAATACAACGAAGAAGGAGGAGGGCCGGATTTCCGGCTCTCCTCCTTCTTCGTGTGTGTTCAGGCTTCGGGGCCCTACTCGTCGTACGTAACCCTGACCTTCGCGCTGACGGGGACCGCCTGGCATGCCAGCGTGTAGCCCTCGCGGAGGTCCGTGTCATCCAGAACCTCGTTCTTTTCCATCCGCACCTCGCCTTCGAGGACTCTGCAGACGCAGGCGCTGCAGGCGCCCTCCCTGCAGGAGAACGGTGCGTCGAGGCCGGCGTTGAGCAGGACGTCCAAGAGACGGTTTCCGCCGGGCCAGGCCACGGAGCTGCTCTGGCCGTCCAGCTGCACCTCCACAACCGCGTTCTCCCCCGTTGTGTCGTCGACGACGACGGCCACGGGGGCAAAGGGATCAGTCCCCAGGGACGTAAAGCGTTCGATGTGGATCCGCTCCGGCGGCATGCCCAGCGTGTTCAGGGATAACGCGACGCAGTCCATGAACGGTCCCGGGCCGCAGATGAATACTTCCCGGTCGGTGTACGGAGCAGCCAGGGCACCGATGGACGCTGTGTCGGGCAGGCCCTGAACGGTTCCCAGCCAGTGAATTACGTTGAGCCGGCCCGGATGCGCTTTGGTCAACGCGATGAGCTCCTCGCGGAAGATCACCGACGATTCATCCTGGTTGGCGTAGATCAGGGTGATGAGCCCGGTTCCCCCGGCCAGGGCTGACTTGATGATGGACATCACCGGGGTCACCCCGCTGCCGCCGGCAAAGAGGAGGAAGTCAGTGGTCAGCGAGTGCGGAGTGAAGGTACCGGCGGGACGCAGGATGTCCAGCATGTGTCCTTCCACCACGTTGTCGCAGAGCCAGTTGGAACCGTAGCCCTCCCGGGTTCGCTTGACGGTGATTTTCAGCTTTTCGTCCTGCAGCGGCGAGCTGCACAGGGAGTAGCAGCGGGCGGCGCCGGACGGCCGCTCACTCGGTATCCGAACCGTCAGGAACTGTCCGGGCTTGTAGCTGATGGTTTCCCCGCTGCCGCCCGCAGGCTCCAGCACCAGTGTGTGCGCGTCAGCTGTTTCGCGGATCACCTCAACCACCCGCACCTGCAGCGGGGTGGCCGCCGGCGCGGCGTTCGCCGTCACGGTCTCCGTGGTCGCGATCTCCGTGGTCACGGTGTTCACTGCCGCACTCTTTACGCTCGTCATAGCTTCGTTCGTCATCGCATTGCTCGTTTTCGCATCGTTCGTCATCGCATTGCTCGTCATCGCATTGTTCACTCTGGAACCTCTTCCCGCCGCAGGAACGCGAGGACAGTGCTCTCGAAGGCCGCCTTCTGCTCGATCATGGCCCAGTGGCCGCAGTTGGGGAACACATGCAGTTCCACATCGGGAATGGTCCGCAGCGGAACAAGCACACCGTCCAGCGGGGAGACGCGGTCATCACGCCCCCAGGTGATCAGGGTTTTGGCCTTGAGCTTGTGCAGCTGGGTCCAACCGGGCGCCGCATCTGAAGCGGCTGCCGCAGCCGCCGTCGCCTTCATTGCCGCCCTGCTGTACATCTTCCGCGCACTGGCCAGGGTCAACGGATCCGTCGCCTGCTGCCAGCGCTCGTTGATCAGTTCCTCAGTGACCAGCTCCTGGTCGTAAACCATGGACCGCAGCCACTGAACCAGCCGTTCCCGCGTGGGGTCCTCGGTGAAGGCGATCAGGAGGTTGATGCCTTCAGCGGGCGAAGGGCTGAAAATGTTCACGCCCATGCCACCCAGGGTCACCAGGCGGCGAACCCGGTCGGGATGGCTGATGGCGTACCGGGTGCCGATCATGCCGCCCATCGAGTTGCCGATGATGTCAACGCGGTCCAGGCCCAGGCCGTCGAGGAAATCGGTGACCGCTTGTGCGCCCGCCTGCATGGGATGCAGGTCAGTGGCGTCGCTGACGCCGAAGCCCGGAAACTCCAGCACGTAGCAGCGGAAGTGCTCGGCGAACGCCGGAAGGATGCCCCCGAAGTTCCGCATGCCGGTCACCCCGGGGCCGGAACCGTGCAGGAACACCAGCGGCGGTCCGTCGCCGGCTTCGTGGTAGCGCAGCACCCCGTGCTCCGTCTGCAGCTCGCGCAGGGATGATCCATCACTGATCGGGGCCGTCTTGCCCGGCTCGTGGCGAAGGTCCGTGGTCATTTCTCAGGCTCCTCGATGTGCGAATCTCTTCGGTCTACGAGAACCATAAACAGTGCCCGCTCGGGCCGTTGCACGGGTCTCGATGACCGGGATAAATCGGGGCTGCGACAGGCCGGGCGGCAAATCCCGGTGACTGGGACATTTCCCGCTCCCCCGGCGGAAACGCGCCTAGATTTTGCACAAGTGGCGGTCTGCGCCCCGGAGAGAAAGCGAGAAGCGATCCAATGACGATTACCGCATGTTCAGACGTGCTGACCGAGCGCGGGGAGGAGCTTCGCTCCTTCGCACAGATCAATGAAGATCTGGGCAAACTCAGTGACGGCACCGTTGACATCCTGCGCCAGTCCGGGGTCATGAAGCTGCTTGCTCCGGTTGAATACGGCGGCACCCGGGCGCATCCGGCGGACTTCGCCGAAACGGTCATGAAGATCGCCAGCCTTGACGGAGCCGCGGGCTGGGTTGCCGGCGTCGTCGGCGTCCATCCCTGGGAGCTGGACGTCATGTCCCCGAAGCTGCAGGAGGAAATCTGGGGAGCTGACCAGGACACCTGGGTCTCCTCCCCCTACGCGCCCATGGGCGTTGCCACCCCGACCGACGACGGTTACCGGCTCAGCGGACACTGGCAGTTTTCCAGCGGCACGGACCATGCCTCCTGGGTCATTCTCGGGGCGTTCCTCGGCGACAGCGAGGGCAAGCCGGCCGTCCCGCGCCAGTCCCTGCACGTCGTCATTCCCCGTGCCGACTACACGATTGTCGAGGATTCGTGGGAGGTCGTGGGACTGCGGGGCACCGGCAGCAAGGACGTCATCATCAAGGACGTCTTCGTCCCGGAATACCGCGTGCTGAAGCAGGCTGACCTTTTCTCCGGCAAGGTGGCCCGTGACGCGGGCAAAACCGAGCCGATCCACCGGATCCCGTTCTACAGCCTGTTCCCCCTCGGCCTCACCGCCGCGGTCGTGGGCATCGCAGAGGGTGCCTTGCAGGCCCACCTGAACTACCAGCGCAACCGCCAGCAGGTCAACGGTTCCAAGAGCACCGATGACCCGTACAGCATGTACGCGGTCAGCGAGGCCGCCGGCGAGATCCGGGCCTCCAGGACGGCGCTGCTGGACAACATCAACAGGATCTATGACACCGTCGCAGCCGGCCGCGAGGTCACCCTGGAACAGCGGGCGGTGGGCCGCCGGACGCAGATCCAGGCAGCCTGGCGTGCCACTGCCGGAATCGACGCCATCCTCTCCCGCTCGGGCGGCAACGGACTGCGCCTGAACAACCCCATCCAGCGCTTCTGGCGCGATGCGCACATGGGCCTGGCCCACGCCATCCATGTGCCGGGCCCCAACTACCATGCCGCAGTCCTCACGGAGCTGGGCATGGAACCGCCGGCCAACCTGACCGGCATGGTCTAGGCGCCTCCCCCCCATTTGGCAGCAACACCCAAAAGTAAAGCGAGGAATGACATGACGCATATCCGAGGACTGGGCTATCTGAAAGTCCAGACCCAGCACATTGACCGCTGGCGCGAACTGACCCTCGACGGCCTGGGATTCGCTGAGGCGAAGGGCCCGAATCCGGAGGGCCTGTACCTGCGGATGGACGAACGCGAAGCCCGCCTGATCGTGCTTCCGGGCGACTCCGACAAGGTCCTGGCAGTGGGTTGGGAGGTCCGCGACCAGTTCGCGCTGGCCGCCGTGGCCAAGGATGTGGAAGCAGCGGGTTTCCCCGTCACCTGGCTCAGCGAAGAAGCCTCCGACGAGCGCGGCCTGGAGCAGGTCATTACCTTCACCGATCCCGGCGGCACCCCCGTGGAGATCTTCTTCGGCCCCCGCCTGGACCACAGCCCGGTGCTGACCGGATACGGACAGAAGTTCATCACCGGGGACCACGGCATGGGCCACGTAGTGCTGCCCACCACCAAGATGGAGGAAACCACCTCCTTCTACACGAATGTCCTGGGCTTCCTGCCGCGCGGCGCCGTCCGCCTCGGAGCGCGCCGTCCGGCCGTTCGATTCCGTTTCTTCGGGATCAACCAGCGCCACCACAGCCTGGCCATCGGCCCGGCACCGCACGGCGAAGCGCCGGGACTGGTCCACCTGATGGTGGAGGTCGAGGACCTGGACACCGTCGGCCGCGCCCAGGACAAGGTCAACAAGCTGGGGTTCACCCTCAGCGCGTCCCTGGGCCGCCACACCAACGACAAGATGGTCTCGTTCTACGTCCGCGCACCCGGCGGCTGGGATATCGAATACGGCACGGCCGGAATGCTCGTGGACGAGACGTATTACACGTCCGAGGAGATCACCGCCGAAAGCTACTGGGGACACGACAAATCAGCGAGCGAGCCCTACGCTGCGTTTGTACCTCCCCAGACCGTTTCCGCTAACTAGCGGTTCGCCCGGAACAGGTCCGGCGGAGAGGCAGAGCGCGGGAAACCGCCCCTGTCTCCCCCCCGGACCTGGCTTTCTGACTTGCTTGCCTTTCCTTCCTGACGACCCTCCCCCGACAAGGACCCGCGATGACAGCTTCATCCCTTCCCGGCACCGTGGGCAACGACGCGGGCAACGGCACCGTGGACAACGACGCCGGAATCACCGACATCGAACAGATCCGTCGGCTGACGCACGAGTACGCCGGCAACCTCGACGGCGGCCTGCTGGACGAACTGGTGTCCCTGTTCACCGACGACGGAGTCTGGGACGGCAGCGGCTGGGGAATCCCGGCGATTCAGGGCACGAAGGCTCTCCGGGAGTTCTTCGCAGCGACCATGGCTTCCAACGCCGGCACCTGTCATCTGACGTCCAACCACATCATCACCGTTGACGGAAATTCCGCCGCCTGCACCGCGTACTTTCACGCCTTCGGCCGGCGCCTGGACGGCAGCCTCAACGATTCCCTCGGCATCTACACCGACGAGCTCGTTCGGACCGCGCAGGGATGGAAGTTCAGCCGCCGCTCGGTTCGCGGCATGCTGACCCCGCCGGCCGCCGGCAGCTGACCAGTACATGCCCGCGCCCGGCAGCGAAATACTCGGCACAGAAACGCTACTGGCCGGGAAACAGAGCCTCCGACACCTGGCGGGCGGCGTCCATGACCAGCGGGGCCACCCGTTCGATGGGATCGGAGCACGTCCCCACCAGCGAAATGCTTGCCACCGGTTTCCGGCGGCTGCGGATTGCGGCCGCCACGCAGGCGATGCCCTCGTAGCTCTCGCCGGATTCGAAGGCCAGCCCGCCGCGCTGCCGGATGCGGTGAAGCTCGGCGTAGAGCGTGCTCGAATCGCTGATCGTCCGTCCGGTCGACGGGGGCAGGCCGTTCTTGAACAGGTCATCCACCTGCTCGGGATTCAGCCAGGCGAGCATCGCCTTGCCCAGTGCCGTTGCATGCGCCGGAGCGATGCCGCCCACGCGCGACGGAACCAACGTGGCCGAGCGGCCGCCTGCTTTATCCAAGTAGTGAATGTTGGCTCCCTTGAGGACGGCAAGATGCACCACCATCCCGGTGCGCATCTGCAGGCTGTGCAGCAGCGGTGCAGCCTCGGCACGGATCCGGCTGTTTCCATCGTCCAGCCCGCTGAACTGCAGTGACCGCCAGCCCATTCCGTAACCGTCGGGGGTGTGTTCGAGCCAGCCCAGCTGAACCAGTTGGTCCAGGATCCGGTGTGTTGTGGACCGGGGAAGACGCGTCCGGGTAGCAATCTCGTCGAGCAGAAGCCGAACCGTCCGGGACTCAAACGTCTCCATGATCAGCGTCATTCTGGCCGCCATGGCCGGAGGCGGTGCGCTTGCCGGTGACGGCCAGGCAACTGCCGAAGTGCTTCGTGAACTCGTGGAAACACTCATCGGGACCGCCCGAAAATACGAGCCACACGTCGCAGTGGCACCAAGTGACAGACATTCATTGGCTGTAAAACCTCCTTGGCGCAGCTAACCAATAGCGGGACAGCCGAAGCTGCGGCGATGTGAGCTGCAGCACATCATGGGTTCACTGTACACATCACTACAGGCCTCCGACAAACTGCCGCCACCCGCTGCCATCCCGCTCTCCGGGACTGCCGCGCCGTCGCACGCACCACCCAAGTGATACTGGAGCCCTCATTTGGGAGGACTAATGACGGCAACCATCGAAACAGCACCTGCTGATACGGCCGGTCTTGAAGAACTGGCCGCGCGTTTGCGTCGCGCCGAACGGGACGGCGTGGTGATCGATCCGATTCACGATGCGCTTTCCGCCGGCGGGATCGGCGCCGCCTACGCAGTGCAGCGGGCAAACGAGGACGTGTGGATCGCGGAGGGCCGACGGGTGGTCGGCCGCAAGATCGGCCTTACCTCCAAGGCGGTCCAGTCCCAGATGGGCGTGGACCAGCCCGACTTCGGCGTCCTGTTCGCCGACATGTGCCTTGCCGACGGTGAAATCCTCGCTGCCGGCGAGGTCCTGCAGCCGCGGGTGGAAGCCGAGGTGGCACTGGTCCTGAAGAAGGATCTCGTCGAACCGGACACCACCCTGAGCGAACTGATAGCGGCCGTGGACCATCTGCTGCCCGCCATCGAAATCGTCGGCTCGAGGATCCGGAACTGGGACATCTCCATCCTGGACACCATCGCCGACAACGCCTCCAGCGGACGGATCGTCACCGGAACGCGCCCGGTGCTGCCGTCGGCGCTGGACCTCGCGGTGGCCGGCATGGTCATGGAGGTCAACGGCGTGGTGGAATCCGTGGGCTCGGGCGCCGCCTGCCTCGGCCACCCCTACCGGGCGGCGCTTTGGCTGGTTCGGCGCATGGCACAGCTGGAGCGGCCGCTCCGGGCCGGACAAGTCCTGATGACAGGCGCCCTCGGTCCCATGGTCGCCTTTCCCCCAGGCGCCAACGCAGTTGCAAGCATTCAGGGACTTGGACAGGTCCGCATCAAACATGAGGAGAACTAGTGGGCAACAACGAACGCTGGCCGGTGGCCATCATCGGCTCCGGCAACATCGGCACCGATCTGATGATCAAGGTAATTCGCGGGTCCGAACGGCTGGAAATGGGAGCCATGGTAGGAATCGATCCGGATTCCGACGGGCTCCGGCGTGCGGCCGGGATGGGCGTTCCCACAACGGCCGACGGCATCCAAGGTTTGCTCGACCTGCCCAACTTCAAGGACATCAAGGTTGTCTTTGATGCCACCAGCGCCTCGGCCCACCTGACCAATTGGGACCTGCTGAAGGACACCGGCGTGCGGGTGCTGGACCTGACGCCGGCCGCCGTCGGGCCCTATTGCGTCCCCGTGGTTAACCTCGAGGACCATCTGGACGAACCCAACCTGAACATGGTGACGTGCGGCGGCCAGGCGACGGTGCCCATGGTGGCCGCAGTCTCGCAGGTGGCACCGGTGCGGTACGCGGAAATCGTGTCCTCGGTTGCGTCCCGTTCCGCCGGGCCCGGCACCCGGGCCAACATCGACGAGTTCACCGAAACCACCTCGCAGGCACTGGTCGAGGTGGGCGGTGCGGCCGAGGGCAAGGCCATCATCATCATGAACCCGGCCGAGCCGCCGATGCTGATGCGCAACACCGTGTACTGCCTGGTGGAGGGCCAGCCTGACCATGCCGCCATCGAGGCCTCAATCGGCGCCATGGCCGCAGCGGTGCAGAAATACGTTCCGGGCTACAAGCTCAAGCAGGCAGTGCAGTTCGAAACCTTCGCCGGAGACACCGCGCTCCACATGCCGGGCTCGGGGAAATTCGAGGGCACCCGCGTGACGGTGATGCTCGAAGTGACCGGCGCTGCGCACTACCTTCCCGCCTACGCCGGGAACCTGGACATCATGACCTCCGCAGCAATGGCCGTGGCCGAGCGCTGGGCCGAACGCGGCGGGGTCCAAAAGCGCGGCGAAGAACCAGGCACAACCCCGGCAATGCAGGAGGCATCAGCATGAGCAGGCTCTACATCTCCGACGTGACCCTGCGGGACGGCATGCACGCCATCCGGCACCAGTACACGGTGGACCAGGCGGTGGCGATCGCCACCGCGCTCGACGCCGCCGGCGTCGCCTCCATCGAGGTCGCCCACGGCGACGGCATCAACGGCTCCTCCTGTGTCTACGGTTTCGGCGCGCACACCGATCTGGAGTGGATCTCCGCCGTCGCGGCCGCCGTCAAGCAGGCCAAGGTTGCCACGCTGGCGCTGCCCGGCATCGCCACCATCCATCACCTCAAGGACGCGAACAGCGCCGGCGCCTCGGTGGTGCGCATAGCCACCCACTGCACCGAAGCCGACGTGTCGGCGCAGCACATCGGCGCCGCCCGCAACCTGGGCATGGACACCGTGGGCTTCTTGATGATGTCCCACATGATCCCGCCGGCGGAGCTGGCCAAGCAGGCGAAGCTGATGGAAAGCTACGGCGCCACCTGCGTGTACGTGGTCGACTCCGGCGGCGCGCTGACCATGCCGGGCGTGGCCGAACGGGTGGACGCCTTCCGGCAGGTACTGGATCCGGCCACGGAGATCGGCATCCACGCCCACGAGAACCTCTCGCTGAGCGTGGCTAACTCCCTGACCGCCGTGGAGCACGGCGCCAACCGGGTGGATGCCTCGCTGGCCGGCATGGGTGCCGGCGCCGGCAACGCTCCGCTGGAGGCGTTCATCGCCGCCGCTGACAAGTTCGGAATTGACCACGGCTGCAACCTGTCGGCCCTGATGGATGCCGCCGATGACCTGGTCCGTCCGCTGCAGGACCGCCCGGTCCGGGTGGACCGGGAAACCCTGTCGCTTGGCTACGCCGGGGTCTACTCCAGCTTCCTGCGCCACGCCGAGACCGCCAGCACCCGGTACGGAATCCCCACCACCGACATCCTGATGGAGCTGGGCAAGCGGCGGATGGTGGGCGGCCAGGAGGACATGATTGTGGACGTGGCACTGGATCTGCTGGCCCGGAACTAGCCCGAAAATGGTTTGGACAAAGGAAATACGATGACCGAAATCAGTATCGGAGAACAGCGTGCCGCCACCGGCGATCCGCTGACGTTCCGCAATGTGCTGGGCCACTTCCCCACCGGTGTGGTCCTTATCACCGGCATTGCCGAAGACGGCGCGCCCGTGGGCATGATCGTGGGTTCCTTCACCTCGGTGTCCCTGGATCCGCCCCTGGTTGCATTCCTGCCCACCGTGGCCTCGCAGACCTTCCAGCGGCTGCGGACCGCGAAGGCCTTCTGCGTGAATGTGCTGGCCGCGGACCAGGAGGACCTGTGCCGCCGGTTTGCCGGCCGGGCCGCCGACAAGTTCGACGGCGTGCCCTGGCAGCCGTCGCCGCTGGGCGCGCCGGTGCTGGACGGCGTCGTCGCCTTCATTGATTGCACCTTCGCATCAATCAACGACGCCGGGGACCACCACATTGTCATCGGTGCCGTGTCCGAGCTGCAGGTTTGCCGGCCGGTGGCACCGCTGCTGTTTTTCCAGGGCGGTTATGGAAGATTCGCTCCGCTGTCGCTCAGCGCGCCTTTCGAGGCGGACCTGATAACCGGTGTGCGCCTGGCCGAACGGGGCCGGGCGGAAATCGACCGGCTGGCGGCCACGCTGTCAGTGGAGTGCACCGCCATGGCCGTAATCAGCGACCAGATGGCAGTCAATGTTGCCACTGCCGGAGCTTCCGACGCCGAAGCACGGCTGGGCGAACGGATTCCGCTCATGCCGCCCTGGGGCGAGCTCTGCGTTGCCTGGGAAGATGCCGCGGCGGTTGACCAATGGCTGTCCCGGGCGCTGCCCAGCGACGAATGCACGCAGGAGCAGTACCGTGAGCGCCTCGAAGCAGTGCGGCGCCGCGGCTGGTCGTTGACAATGCGCGGCGACTACCGGGACGAACGGATCATCGAGGCCCTGCGCGAGTACTCCTCCGGCGGCTACACGCCGGCCCAGGAGCGCGACATCCGCGAGATCATCTCCCGCACCTCCAGCAGCTACGCGCCGGTCACCCTTGAACCCGGCCAGACCTACGACGTCGACTCCCTGCTCGCGCCGGTGTTCGACGCGGCCGGGAAGGTCCGGCTGGTCCTGCGCATCGCTAACCTGCCGAGCTCCGCCCCGGCGGAACGGATCCTGGCCTGGGCCGAGGAGCTGCTGGCCGCCGCCAGGACGCTTGGCGCGGCCGCCGGCAGCCAACCCTGATCGGCGTCCCGGACGGTCCTGGTTCCAGCAGCTGCCGGGATCAGGATCCGCCGGGGATGGTGTCGCCGCCCTGAACCAGGGCGGCGACACGGTACAGCGCCGTGCTCGTCAGTTCCGCCAGCACCTCGGGGTCCCAGTGGCTTCCGTCGATCTGCCGGCTCAGCATAAGCCCGTCAAGAATCCGGAAAATGCACTCGGACAGATAGTCGGCCAGCTCCGCCCTCGGTTCCTCCGCCAGCTCCGGGGAAAGCACGCTTCGGAGCCATTCCCCGGTCATGCTTTGCATGCTCTGCAGCACCGGCTCCAGGCGCTGGCTGCTCCCCTCGGGTCCAACGGCGGGTTGAAGCATCAGCAGCAGTCCCAGCCGCCGGATCCGTGTTTCCGCGGCACGACCCTCCAGGGCACGCAGGAAGAACCCGCGCAGGATGACCGACCAGTCGCCGTCGGCGGGCCGCGGCTGCAGATTCGGCCGTGCGGTCTCCCAGCCGCGGCGGGCATTGTCGATCACAGTCGCGATCAGGGCGTCCTTGTCCTTGAAGGACCAGTACAGCGAACTGGCTGGAAGGGCAGCCTTCTCGCACACTCTGGCGACGGTGACGCCGTCGTAGCCGAACTCCGCTATGGTTTCCTCCGCAGCCCGCAGGAACGCCTCGCGCCCGCCCTCGGCTCCGGCCGCCGCGGCAGACGGGACCGGTTCGTAGACCGGCGGTACCGGCTCGAACACGGCATCAAGCCGCCGGTCCGGAGCCAGTTCAACGGTCAGGTCCGCCATGATGTCCAAGCATGCCGAGATCAGCCAGGTGACGCGGCCGCCGTCGAGCTGCCGGCTGCCGTGCCGTTGGATGAACTCACTGTCGCGGATAGCCAGGGTGCACCTGCCCAGCAGCAGCGCCGCAGCCTTTCGCTGCTCCATCTGTTCCGGCAGGGTCCGCTCCCACCACCGGGCCAGCCAGTCAGTGCTCTCGCGGCGGATCTGCAGGAACCGGTCCCGGGCCGGTGAAGCGACCGGCGGGTGGACCACGGTCAGCTGGAGGCCAAACCGCCAGTAATCCATCTTGGAGTCAAGCCGGGGCAGCTGCAGGATATTGCTGTACAGGTCGGCCCTCCGGGACTCCCCCGGCGAAGACTCCAACCAGTTGGGCAGGGACTGCGACTGCACGGTGAATGCTTGTTCCAAGGCTGCTGCGATCAGCTGGTCCTTGTTGGCGAAATGCCAGTAAATGGAACTGGCTGAGAGGCCGGTGGCCTTTCTGACCATGGCAAGCTTGGTGCCGTCGTACCCATACCGGGCGGTCAGGTGCATGGTTTCTTCGAGAATCCGGGTACGGGTCTGTTCCCCCTGCAGATTCTTTCGGTCTGTCTTGCGCTGCGCCACTGCCCATCCGATGCTCTCCGGCCCGAAACTCCGTCAGCTTCGGCCACCCAATCTTTATCACAGCGCTGAAGGACCGGTGGCGGCGGTCCCGGCGAGTGATACTGGCCGGGACGGGTGGGTTTTGGGCGGGGTGTTTGTTGGGTGGGGCGTTTGGACAGTCAACGGGTTCATCCCAAGGTCCAATCCCCTCAGATCTGTACTATCGCGGACAGTATCCCCCCAGAGCTGCACTTTCGGGGTCGGTTGCGGCACCGCGGGAGGCACTAATGGGCTTTTCGGCATCCTTCGTGCAGATCAGGTCCTCCGGATAAATCCTTCGTGCAGATCACGTCCTCAAAGCGACGAAAACGGCCCTTCAGAGTGCCTGATCTGCACGAGAGATTCCCATGCGGCCTTTCAGAGTGCCTGACCTGCACGAGAGATTCACCCGGCCGCTCCAGCGTGCAGATACGGCGGGCTTCATGGCCCGCGACGGCGCCCCCATAGTTTGGAGGTTCTTCCTATCGGTTGGAAGACATATCGCCTAGAAAACGGAAGCCCCGAGATACGGCAGCATCAGAGCCTTCTGCTCCGGCGCAATCCGCAGCAGCCGGCCCGTATCGCCGTCGACGAAGGCGAGGGTTGTCTCCGCCTTCGCGCAGGTCTGCGCGGTGACGGGATCGCGGATGACGTAGGCAATGGTGAGGCTGGCCCCTTTGAGTGCACTAATCCAGACGGCAATGTCAGCCGGAATGTTCCGGTACGTCAGCGGTGACAGGTATTTCACCCGGTGCTCGGCGACCAGTGCCTGGGTCCCCGCTGGCACGTTGTTGAAGAGCGCGACGACGGGTTCCCGGCCCGGTCCCCCGGTGCCGCCGGGCGGGCCGAAGGCATGGATGCGGGCTTCTTCCAGAATTCGGAGGATTTCCACGTTGTTCACATGCCCGTAGGCGTCCATGTCTCCCCAGCGCATGCCGACGGAACACTGGATGACCTGCGGAGTTTCAATCATGCGTCGATTCTGGCACAGGCACCGCAGCGGTCGGGCGGACACGGTCTGCGCTTCGGACTGCCGACCACACCGAAAGCGCAGATATGGTCGGTTTCGGCCCGCCGGGCACAGCGAAAGCGCAGCTATGGCGGGAAAAGCACGATTTAACCCGCCATATCTGCGCTCTCGGATCGCGGGGGAAGCCGAAACCCGCCATAGCTGCTCTCTCGCAGCTGAGAGGGACTTCCACCGCCCGTGCTCCAGCCCGGCCCGGAATCTGCCCGGCGCCCGGAGGACGCCGAGGGCAGCCGAGCGTAGCGCGAGGGACCGGGACCGGCGCCGTCGGGCTATGCCTTGGCCAGCTCCGTGACCCCGGCCAGCAGCTCGAACGAGTGCAGCCGGGGCTCGAGGGTGGCGGTCTGGGTGGCGATGATCAGCTCGTCGGCGTCGGCGTGGGTGGCGAACCAGTCCAGGTAGTCCCGGACCTCGGCGGGGGTGCCCACTGCGGAGTAGCGGCCCATCTGCTTGACCTGCTGGCCGCCCGGGGATTCCAGGATGAGATCGGCTTCCTCGGGCGTGAAGGTCCGGTCGCGTCCGAAGAGCTGGGTGACGCGGCGGCGCTGTCCGTCCTCGAACATCTGCCGTGCTTCTTCCGTGGTGTCAGCGGCGATGGCGTTGACGCCGGCAATGACGTACGGCTCCGCCAGCTGTTCGGAGGGCCGGAAGTCGCGGCGGTATATGGCCACTGCGTCCTGCAGGGCCTGCGGAGCGAAATGCGATGCAAAGGAGTACGGCAGCCCCAGCGCGGCAGCCAGCTTGGCGCCGAACAGGGACGAGCCCAGGATGTACAACGGCACGTTGGTGCCCTTCCCCGGGGTGGCGTCGATGCCGGGAATGAGCGTGTTGCCGGTGAGGTATCCCTGCAGCTCCTGCACATCCTGCGGGAAGCTGTCGGCCGACATCGGGTCGCGGCGCAGCGCGCGCATGGTCTTTTGGTCGCTGCCCGGTGCACGGCCCAGACCCAGGTCGATGCGCCCCGGGAAGAGGGTTTCCAGCGTGCCGAACTGCTCAGCGATGGTGAGCGGTGCATGGTTGGGCAGCATGACTCCGCCGGCGCCCAACCGGATGCTCTGCGTGTTGGCGGCGATGTAACCGACCAGGACGCTGGTCGCGGACGAGGCGATGGTGGGCATGTTGTGGTGCTCGGCGTACCAAATCCGCGTGTAGCCCAGCTTCTCGGCATGCCGGGCCAGGGCCAGGCTGGACGCGAAGGAGTCGCGCGCGGTTTCGCCCTCGTCGATGATGGCCAGATCGAGGATCGAAAGCGGGACAGTCATGTAATTTCGGCCTTTCGTTGCATGGGTGTCCCAGAGCTGTTTGCCCCGGACACGTTATTAGGTGCAACTGCAAAGGCCGCCGGCTTATTTCACGCCCGGCAGGTTCTGAATCACACCGCGCACGACGACGACGGCGGCATCCGCCGCGGTCGCTCCCCGCAAACGCTCGCCGCGGTCACTCGCCGCGGTGCCGCGCAAGGTAGCGCGAGAGCCGGTCAAAGGACGAGTTCCAACCCGTCCGGTGGCCGTCCGCATCACGCCGGTCGGTGAACGGTCCCTGCCGGAAAACCATGCGCGTGCCGTCGTGATGCGGGAACAGGTCCACGGTGATAAGTGTTTCCGAACTCGCCGGGGTTCCGTCCGCGCCCAGCCACTGCTGGGTCATGGCGAGCCGGTTCGGCGGCTCAATGTTCCGCAGGACGCCTCCCCACCACAGCTCGTCGCCGGTGACCGTGTTGACCATGCAGGCACGGTAGGTCCCGCCCACCCGGTTCTCGCTGCTGACGCGGTCGGCCGGAACCATGAACCCTTCGGGCCCCCACCATTCGGTCGCGGCGGACAGATCTGCCCAGGCGTCATAGACGGCCTGCTGCGGAACGGGAAAGGCCCGCTCGATGAGCAGTTGCTCTTCGGGGCTCTGCGGAGATATGGGA
This sequence comes from Arthrobacter sp. zg-Y820, assembly GCF_030142155.1. Classification (GTDB taxonomy): domain Bacteria; phylum Actinomycetota; class Actinomycetes; order Actinomycetales; family Micrococcaceae; genus Arthrobacter_B. The sequence continues at coordinate 810,305 of NZ_CP126247.1, read as the reverse complement.
TCCCTCATGGCAGTTCCTTTCGAGGCGGGCGGCACGTTTTGTCCAGTGTGAACCGCTGAGGGCGGATCTGGGATCCCCTCCGCTGATCCGGATGGGCAGAACCGTTGCCGTGGCCGTTTTGGCAGGCACAATGGTCTCCATGGAGAACCGGAACCGGCACGACGCCGGGGAGCACCCGGCAGCGACCGCCAGCGGGGAACCGGGCCGTGCCGGGGAGGGCCAGCTGGAAGCAGCCATCCTGGCCCTGCTCGCTGCACGGGCTGAGACCTCCACCATCTGTCCCTCGGATGCGGCACGCGCCGTTGCACCGGAAGATTGGCGGCCGCTCATGGAACCGGTGCGCCGGGCTGCCGCACGGCTGGCCGAGCGCGGCGAGGTGGAAATAACCCAGCACGGCAACGTGGTCGACCTGGCCGCGGCCAGGGGCCCCATCCGGATCCGCCGACCCCGCTGATGGTCCGCGGTTCCGCTGATGGTCCCCGGTTCCGGCGTCTGGCGGCCAGCTGTCTGGCAGCCGTTTATCTGGCAGCGAGCTGCTTGGCCCGGTGATGGGCAAGGACCTGCCCGCCGACAACCAGCAGCAGCGAGACAATGAACATTATCGAGCCAATGACATTGGCCTGCGCCGGAATCCCGCGGGTCGCTGCCACGTAAATGAACTTTGGAAAAGTATCAACGTTCCCGGAATTGAAATTGGTAATGATGAAATCGTCAAAGCTCATGGCGAAGGCCAACAGTGCGGCAGCCATGATGCCCGGCAGCAGCAGGGGAAAGGTGATCCGCCAGAACGCCTGCAGCGGTGAGGCGTAGAGATCCGCTGCGGCCTCCTCCAGCTTCGGGTCGAGCCCGGCGACTCTCGCCTTCACCGTCACCACCACAAACGAAATGCAGAACATGGTGTGCGCGATGATGAGCGTTCCCTTGCCCAGTTCGGCGCCCACGTTGAGGAACTGCGCCAGCAGCGAGGCACCCAGCACCACCTCGGGCGTGGCCAGCGGAAGGAAAATGAGCATGTTGGCGGTGGCGCTGAAGCGGAAGCGGTAGCGCACCAGCCCGACGGCGATGGCCGTTCCCAGGGCTGTTGCCAGCACCGTGGAAATCACGCCGATCTGCAGGCTGTTCGCCAGCGACTCGCACACTTCGGGGGCACCGCAGGGGTTCTGCCAGTTGGCCAGCGTGAACCCGCGCCAGGTGAGGTTGGTGCGTCCGGCATCGTTGAAGGAAAAGGCGAACACATAGCCGATCGGTATCAGCAGGAACAGGAACGCGAGCCCGCCGCTGACCGGAACCAGGCAGCGGCCAATGGCCCTCTGAAGGGGAGCGTTCGTGTGCATGGGAGCCCTCACATCAGTTCCTTGGTGCCGAAGCGCCGGACGTACAGGATCACGAGGAACAGGATCGCCAGCATCAGCAGGAAGGACAGCGCCGCGGCTCCGGGATAGTCCACCACCCGGAAGAACCGTGAATCGATCACCTGCCCGATCATCGTGGTGTTCTGGTTGTTGCCGAGCAGCGCGGCGTTCACATAGTCCCCCGTTGCCGGAATGAAGGTGAGCAGGGTTCCGGCGATCACTCCGGGCAGGGACAACGGAAGGGTGATCCGGCGGAAGGTGCTGGCCGGACTGGCGTAGAGGTCGCCGCCGGCTTCAATCATCCGGATGTCCATCCGTTCCAGCGAGGCATAGATGGGCAGCGTCATGAACGGCAGGAAATTATAGGTCAGGCCGCAAATCACGGCGAAGGCCGTGGCGGTCAGCCGGCCGTCCTCCGGCAGCAGGGACAGCGTCCGCAGGACCGCGACCACCGGTCCTTCGTCGGACAGGATCTGCTTCCAGGCTTGGGTCCGGAGGATGAAACTGGTGAAGAACGGGGCGATGATCAGCACCAGGAGGATTCCTTTGAGCAGCCGATGCTCCCGCAGCCGGACTGCCACCAGATAGGCCATGGGGTAGCCGATCAGGAGCGCTGCGACAGTAGCCGCGAGCGCGAAGCCAAAGGATCGAACAATTGCCGGCCAATAGTCCTGGAGCACCACCGCGTAGTTGCCGAATTCCAGTGCCGGCACGAACTGGCCGATGTCCGCGCCCTCGGGTTTCACGTACAGGGAGGTGGCCAGCAGGGAGAAGACCGGCAGGACGAAAAACAGGAGCATAAAGAGGAATCCCGGCAGGATCAGCAGGTATCCCGTGCGGCCGTTGCGGCGCGCGGCGTCGAGCTCCGGATCGCCGCCGGCCGTTCCCGCTCCGCCGGCCCCCGCTTTTCCGCCGGCCGCGGTGAGCAGCGCCATCAGAGGGCGTCCTCGCCTGCGCCGGCGTCGCGGTCCTCGGTGCCACTGAGCCCAAACGCGTGCCCGGCGTCCCAGCTCAGTGCCACCCGGTCCCCCGCCGCCGCCAGGACACCGCCGTGGTTCTGGCTGAAGACACCCATCGGGCCCATCCCTTCCACCTCCACCAGGTACTCGGTGCTGGCCCCGGTGAACGAGGCGTCCAGGACCAGTCCCCGCAGAGTTGTCCCGGCCGGTTCCGCCGCACCCGGCCTCATCAGCAGCTTTTCGGGCCGGATGCCGATCAGCACCCGGCCGCTGTGGTCAGTGGCCCTGTCCTTGCGCACCTGCAGGCGGTGCCCGCCGGCCAGGAGCAGCAGGTGTTCCCCGTCTTCTCCGATGACCTCGGCGGGCATCAGGTTGGACTTGCCCAGGAAGTTCGCCACGAAGGCCGTACGCGGCAATTCATACAGTTCCCGGGGTGCTCCCATCTGTTCCACCCGTCCGCTGTTCATGACCGCGACCGTGTCGGCCATGGTCATGGCCTCCTCCTGATCGTGCGTGACGTGGACGAAGGTCAGGCCGACTTCGGTTTGGATCTTCTTCAGCTCCCCCTGCATCTGCCGGCGCAACTTCATGTCCAGGGCGCCCAGCGGTTCGTCCAGCAGGAGGACGGCAGGGCGGTTGACGACGGCGCGGGCCAGGGCCACGCGCTGCTGCTGCCCGCCGGAGAGCTGGGCGGGACGGCGACTGCCCAGGTGTCCCAGTTCCACCAGTTCCAGCGCCGCTTTGGCCTGGGCTTCGGCATCGCGCACCTTGCGCCGCTTGAGCCCAAAGGCCACGTTGTCCAGGACGCTCATGTGGGGAAAGAGTGCATAGTTCTGGAACACCGTGTTGACCGGACGCTGATGCGCCCCGGCCGCGGTGATGTCCCGGGTGCCGATGCTGATGGTCCCGGCAGTGGGCTGTTCCAGCCCGGCGACCATCCTCAGGGTGGTGGTCTTGCCGCAGCCGGAGGGGCCCAGCAGCGCGAAGAAGGAGCCCGCGGGAATCACCAGATCCAACTGGTCGACGGCGGTGAACCCGGCAAAGCGCTTGGAGAGTCCGCTGAGCACCAGGTCTCCCCCGGCAGCCTCCTGGCGGGATCCGGGCTCCGGCAGCAGATCTACGGCGGCCATCAGTTGCCGATTGCGGTCTGGAACCGGTCGCTGAAGTCCGTTTCCTCATCGGGGGTGAGGGTGCGGACCACATGGGCGCGGGACAGGTAGTCCTCGGTGGGAAAGATCAACGGGTTCTCCGCCAGTTCGGGATCGATGGATTCCATCGCTTCGCGGGCACCCTCCACCGGGCAGATGTAGTTGACGTAAGCGGCGACCGTCGCAGCGTTTTCCGGCTCCAGGTAATAGTTCATCAGCTTCTCCGCATTGGCCTTGTGCGGCGAGCCGATCGGAACCAGCAGGTTGTCGGACCAGAGGGTGCCGCCCGCTTCGGGCAGGGCGAACCCCCATTTGTCGCCCTCCTCGAAGTTCAGCTGGGTGATGTCGCCGGACCAGCCGATGACGGCCAGGGCGTCGCCGGAAATCAGGTCCTCCTTGTAGGAATTGCCCTTGACCTGGCGGATCTGTCCGTCCGAGATTTGCTTGGCGAGAACATCGAGGGCATTTTCGAACTCATCGCTGCCCCAGTTCCCCGTGACGTCAACGCCGTTTTCCATCATCAGCAGCCCCATGGTGTCCCGCATTTCATCCAGGACTTCAACCCGCCCCTTCAGCTCCGGCTGCCACAGGTCCGAGACATTCCGCAGCCCCTGCGGGAACGCCTCCTTGTTCCACACGATGCCGGCGAACCCGGACTGCCAGGTGAGGGAATGCTTCCGCCCGGGATCAAAATCCACGTCCTGCAGCCCGGCCAGCAGATTCCCGGCGTTGGGCAGGTTGCCCCGGTCCAGTTCCTGCGTGTACCCCAGCCGGATCAGCCGTCCGGCCATCCAGTCAGTGAGCGTGACGATATCCGCTCCAATGTCCTGGCCGGCGGCCAGCTGGCCCTGCACCTTGCCGAAATAGGTGTCGTTGCCGTCGATGTCCTCCGAGTAGTCCGCCTCGATGCCGGTGGCTTCGCTGAAGGCGTCCAGCGACGGGTAGGTGCCGGCGGCGTCGTCGTAATCCAGATAGAGCGTCCAGTTGGCCCAGCGAACGGATTTCTCGGTCTCCGACAAGTCGGCGGCCGCGGTCACCGCGGCGTCGGCCCGCCCCCCGGTGCCGCCGCCCGTGCCGCAGGCGGCCAGCATGGACGCGAGAGTCAGCCCGCCGGCGCCCATCAGCATCCTGCGGCGCGAGAGCTGGGCGTTAACAATGCTTCGGAGCATCGGATCGGTGATCGGGCGCTTGGGCATGGAGGCTCCTTGCTGAACCGCTCTGGACGGATGTTGTTGCGTTGATAGTGCCAGAGGACACAGGGGTGGACAAGGTTTTTAGTTGTAAAACTTTTGTTACACAACGGTTTCCATTTGATACGCCGCTCAATACCTATGTAATCCGTTTTCAAACCCTTGTTTATTGACGAATTACGGGCTTCAATAACACTCAGGCGCGGCCCGGCCGTGTACGAAAAGCGAACAGAAAGGCACTCCAAACTGTGGAATCCGCACCGGCGTCGGGCGTTGACGAAGCCTCCAAAGCCATCATTGAACAGCTCCAGGCGGATGGGCGCCGGTCCTATGCGGCCATCGGCAAGGCTGTGGGCCTCTCGGAGGCGGCAGTCCGGCAGCGGGTCCAAAAGCTCACCGACGCCGGGGTCATGCAGATTGTTGCCGTCACGGATCCGCTGCAGCTCGGGTTCGCCCGGCAGGCGATGCTGGGCGTTCGGACCAGCGGCGAGGTGGTGGCAACGGCGGACCGGATCGCCGCGCTTGAGCAGGTGGACTACTGCGTGGTGACCGCCGGCTCCTTCGACATTTTTGCGGAAGTGGTCTGCGCCAATGATGAGGACCTGATGGCGCTGGTCAACCGGATCCGTGCCATTCCCGGCGTCACCGGCACTGAAACGTTCATGTATCTCTCCCTGCGGAAGCAGGCCTACAACTGGGGCACAAGATGACCGATACAACAGTTCAGCCTTCAATCGAGCCGACCCCGGCCCGCACGCCGCGCGGCGCTGTCACCCCGCGCGGCACCGACCGGCAGCAGGCCGCCCGGGACCATTTGTGGATGCACATGGCACGCCACTCCGGCTCCGCCGCCGGCGGCAACGTTCCCATCATCACCCGCGGCAGCGGCCACCTGCTCTACGACGACCGAGGGCATGAACTGATCGACGGCCTGGCCGGCCTCTTCGCCGTCCAGGTGGGCCACGGCCGCGAAGAGCTGGCCGAGGCCGCTGCCCGGCAGTCCCGGGAGCTGGCCTTCATGCCGCTGTGGTCCTATGCGCATCCGCCGGCCATCGATTTGGCGGAGCGTTTGGCGGCCGGGGCTCCCGGGGACCTGAACCGGGTCTTCTTTACGACCGGCGGCGGCGAGGCCGTCGAGTCCGCGTGGAAGCTGGCCAAGCAGTTTTTCAAGCTGACCGGCAAGCCGGGGAAGACCAAGGTCATCTCGCGGGCCGTCGCCTACCACGGCACTCCGCAGGGCGCCCTGTCCATCACCGGCATCCCGGACATGAAGGCACCCTTTGAACCGCTGGTTCCCGGCGCCTTCCGGGTCCCCAACACCAACCAGTACCGGGCGCCCGCCGGCCTGTCCGATCCGGAGGCCTTTGGCCGCTGGGCGGCGGACCGGATCGGTGAAGCCATCGAATTCGAAGGCGCCGACACCGTGGCGGCAGTGTTCCTGGAGCCGGTGCAGAACTCCGGCGGCTGCTTTCCGCCGCCCCCCGGCTACTTCGCCCGGGTCCGGGAGATCTGCGACCAGTACGACGTCCTGCTGGTCGCTGACGAAACCATCTGCGCCTTCGGCCGCATCGGCTCGATGTTCGCGTCCACCGACTTTGGCTTTCAGCCCGACATCATCACCTGCGCCAAGGGAATGACCAGCGGCTACGCCCCCATCGGCGCCATGATCGCAACCGACCGCCTGTTCGAACCGTTCACCAAGGGCGACACCACCTTCTACCACGGCTACACCTTCGGCGGGCATCCGGTCTCCGCCGCCGTCGCCATGGCCAACCTGGACATCTTCGACCGGGAGCAGCTCAACGACCGGGTCCGGACCAACGCCCCGGCCTTCCGCGCCACGCTGGAACGGCTCCTGGACCTGCCGATCGTGGGCGACGTCCGCGGCGAGGGCTACTTCTACGGGATCGAGCTCGTGAAGGACAAAACCACCAAGGAAACGTTCACCGACGAGGAGTCCGAGCGCCTGCTGCGCGGCTACGTGTCCACCGCCCTGTACGACGCCGGCCTGTACTGCCGCGCCGATGACCGAGGCGATCCGGTCATTCAGCTGGCCCCGCCCCTGACCATGGGCCAGCCGGAATTCGACCAGATCGAGGCGATCCTGCGCAGCGTGCTCAGCGAGGGGATGAACCATCTCTAGGCATGCGCCGACCGTCAACGGGCGGGTGTCCTTCTGGCACGCAGCCGAGGGGCTGCCGCAGCCCCGGCCCGCGCTGGCGGGGGACTCGACCGCCGACGTCGTTATTGTCGGTGCGGGCTACACCGGCCTGTGGACCGCGTACTACCTGAAGCAGGCCCAACCCGGGCTCGACATTGCCGTGCTGGAAGCCCGGTTCGCCGGGTTCGGCGCCTCGGGCCGCAACGGCGGCTGGCTCACCAACAGCATCACCGGGGGCCGCACCCAGTACGTCCGAACCTCCGGCCGCGCCGTCGTCGGCCGGTTCCAGGAGCTGCTCAACGACACCGTGGACGAGGTGATCAGCGTGGCGGCGGCGGAAGGAATCGACGCCGACATCGTCAAGGGCGGCGAGCTGAACCTGGCGCGGAACCCGGCGCAGCTCGCGCGGCTGCAGGCCTGGGCCGCCGACGAGGCGCAGTGGCCCGAAGCCGGAGCCCGGTTGCTGGACCGCCGCGAGGCCGACGGCCGGGCAGCGGTGGCCGGCTCCCTCGGCGGCCTGTACCAGCCGCACTGCGCGCGGGTGCAGCCGGCCAAGCTCGTCCGCGGACTGGCCCGCACAGTCGAGGCGATGGGCGTGCGGCTCTACGAGGACACGCCCGTCACAGAAATCCGCACCGGCACCGCGGTGACCTCCCGCGGCGTCGTGCGGTGCCGCCACGTCCTGCGGGCCACCGAGGGATTCACCGCTGGGCTGCGGCGTTCTCACCGTGACTGGCTGCCGATGAACTCCTCAATGATCGTTACCGAGCCGCTTCCGGCGAGCGCCTGGGCGGAGATCGGTTGGAACGGCATGGAAGCCATCGCCGACATGGCCCACGCCTACATGTATGCCCAGCGCACGGCGGACGGCCGGATCGCCCTGGGCGGACGCGGCGTTCCTTACCGGTTCGGTTCCCGCACGGATGACGACGGCGCCACGGCGCCCGCCACCGTCCGCCGGCTGCACTCCCTGCTCGGCGAAATGTTCCCCGCGGCGCGCGACACCCGGATCGAGCAGGCCTGGTCCGGTGTCCTGGGCGTGCCGCGCGATTGGAAGGCAACGGTGGGACTGGATCCGTCCACCGGCGTCGGCTGGGCCGGCGGCTACGTGGGGACCGGCGTGGCTGCGGCCAACCTGGCCGGACGCACGCTGCGGGACCTGGTCCTGGGCGAGGACACGGAGCTGACCGTCATGCCCTGGGTGAACCGGACGGTCCGCCGTTGGGAGCCGGAACCGCTGCGCTGGCTGGGCGTGAGAGCCATGTACCAGGCGTACTACGCCGCCGACCGGCGGGAAAACCGCACCCGGAGCGCAGCCACCTCCCCGCTGGCACGCGCCGCTGACCTGGTCTCCGGCCGATGAGCATCCGACCGAACCACCCTGACCGTTGAGAAAGAGAACCCATGCCCACCGTCTATGACCTAGCCGAACGCCGGCATCCGCCGCACCGTGTCGCCGGCGCCCTCGCAGGTGCGGCGGCCCTCCCCTACTGGCTGGACGACCCCGACCGGCCGGCCGAGCTGCCCGCCCTGCAGGCCGGCACGGACACCGATCTGGCCGTCGTGGGCGGCGGTTACACCGGCCTGTGGACGGCGCTGATGGCCAAGGAACGCGATCCCGGCCGAAGGGTGCTGCTGCTGGAGGGCCGCCGGATCGGCTGGGCAGCGTCGGGGCGCAACGGCGGATTCTGCGAGGCCAGCCTGACGCACGGCAAGGCCAACGGCGAAAAGCACCTGCCCGGCGAGGCACATCGGCTGGAGCAGCTGGGGCGGGAGAACCTGCACGAGCTGGCGGAGACCGTTAAGAGGTACGGGATCGACTGCGGGTTCGAATGGACCGGAAGCCTGTCAGTGGCCACCGAAGCGCATCAGGTGGCGGAGCTCGCGGAGGAGGCAGCGGACGATCCGGGACTGGTCTTCCTGGACGGGGAAGCCGTCCGCAAGGAGGTGGACTCCCCGCTCTACCTCGCCGGCCTGTGGGATCGGGAAAGCACAGCACTGCTCAACCCGGCCCGGCTGGCGTGGGGCCTGGCGCGCGCCTGCCGGGAGGCCGGCGTCGTGATCTGCGAAAACACCCCCGTCCGGGCGCTGCACCCGGACGGAAACCGGATTCGGCTGACCACCGACGGCGGCACCGTCACCGCTCGGCACGCGGCGCTGGGCACCAATGCGTTTCCGTCGCTGCTGCGCCGGACCCGCCTGCACACGGTGCCGGTTTACGACTACGCCCTGATGACCGAACCGCTCAGCGACGGCCAGCTCGCCGCCGTCGGCTGGCACAACCGGCAGGGACTGAGCGACCTGAACAACCGGTTCCACTACTACCGCCTGACCACCGACGCCTCCGGCCGGCCCCGGATCCTGTTCGGCGGCTACGACGCGGTCTACCACTACGGCCGGACGCTGCGGCCCGATTACGACCAGCGCCGGGAAACCTTCGACCGGCTGGCCGCGCACTTCCGCGCCACCTTTCCCCAGCTCGACGGCCTTGCCTTCAGCCACGCCTGGGGCGGAGCGGTGGACACCTGCAGCAGGTTCTTTCCGTTCTTCGAAACCGCCCACCAGTCCGCTGTCGCGTACACCGCAGGCTTCACCGGACTGGGTGTGGGAGCCACGCGCTTCGCCGCCAACGTGCTGCTGGACCTGCTCTCCGGCACGCAAACCGAACGCACCCGGCTGGAAATGGTTCGGAAAAAACCGCTGCCGTTTCCGCCGGAACCGGCGGCCTGGCTGGGCATCAAGGCGACGACGGCGGCAATGGTCCGCGCCGACCGCCGGCAGGGCCGGCGCGGGCCGTGGCTCAAGGCGCTGGATTACGCAGGAATGGGGTTTGACTCATGAGCGGCGAAGCAACCGCCCGGTTCTCCGGCGGGCAGGCCTTTCCCGACGGCCACCAGTTCATCAACGGCACCTACCGGCACGGCCACGGGGAGGAAGCTGAGCGCATCAACCCCGCCACCGGGGACACCGCGGAAACCCTGCGCTACGCGGATGCCGGCGATGTGGACGCTGCGGTCGGCGCTGCCCGGGCTGCTTTTCCCGCGTGGTCCCGCTCCACCCCCGCCGAGCGGTCCGATGCCCTGCACCGGCTGGCCGCGCAGCTGCGGGACCGCGCGGATCTGCTCGCGGCCGTCGAATCCGAGCAGACCGGCAAGAGCATCCGGCTGGCCTCCGGGTTTGACGTGCCCGGAACCATCGACAACGCGGTGTTCTTCGCCGGTGCGGCCCGTGCCCTGGACGGTCTCTCCGCCGGGGAGTACGCCCGGGACGCCACCTCCATGATCCGGCGCGAAGCCGTCGGGGTGGTGGGTTCCATAACGCCGTGGAACTATCCGCTGCAGATGGCGGGCTGGAAGATCCTGCCGGCCGTCGCAGCCGGCAACACCATTGTGCTCAAGCCCTCCGAACTCACCCCGGGAACCTCGCTGCTGTTCGCGGAGGCGGCAGCTGCGGCGGGGATTCCGGACGGGGTGATCAACATTGTCACCGGCTCCGGCCGGACCGCCGGCGAGGCCTTGGTGACCCATCCGGACGTGGCCATGACGTCCTTCACCGGGTCCACCGCCGTCGGCCGCCACATCATGGCGCTGGCCGCCCGCACCGGCAAACGCGTGCATCTGGAGCTCGGCGGCAAGGCACCGCTGGTGGTCTTCGACGACGCCGATGTTGAGGCGGCCGCCCACGGTGCCGTGGCCGCGGCCATCATCAACGGCGGCCAGGACTGCACCGCCGCCACCCGCGCCTACATCCAGGGCCCGCTGTTCGAGGCCTTCACCGCACGCGTGGCCGAGCTCATGGACCGGGTGGTCCTGGGCGATCCGCGGGATGAGGCCACGGATCTGGGCGCATTGATCTCGCATGCGCACCGGGACCGGGTGGCCGGCTTCGTCACCCGCGCCCGGGACGCCGGAGCGCGGATCCTGGCCGGCGGAAGCGCGCCGGGCGGCCCCCTGGCCGCCGGCGCCTACTACCGCCCGACGCTGGTGGCCGGTGCCGCGCAGGAGTCGGAAATCGTGCAGCAGGAGGTGTTCGGCCCGGTGCTCACCGCCCTGCCCTTTGACACCGACGACGAGGGACTGGCGCTGGCCAACGACACCCCGTACGGGCTCGCGGCCTCCGCCTGGACCCGGGACCTGAACCGGTCGCTGCGCGCCGCGGCGGAACTTTCAGCGGGCTGCGTCTGGATCAACGAGCACATTCCGATCATCTCGGAAATGCCGCACGGCGGGTACAAGGGATCGGGCTTCGGCAAGGACATGTCCGCGTACTCGCTGCAGGACTACACCAACATCAAGCACGTCATGATGAGCCGGGACACCGCGGCCCACAAGGACTGGCAGGACACCGTCTTCCGGTTGCGCTGAACCGCCGCGATTTCCCGCCCCGTGTGACCCTTGGCATACTTGGACGGGCCTTCGGGCCGGACCGAGATACGTAACCAGAGTGAACGGCATTCCTAATGACTGACCAGACATACAAGCTGATCGCCATGGCGATCTACATGCTCGCCATGTTGGCGATTGGCTGGTGGGCCTACCGGCGCACCACCGACCTCGACGACTACATGCTGGCGGGCCGGGACCTGAAGCCCGGAGTTGCCGCGCTGAGCGCCGGCGCGTCCGACATGTCCGGCTGGCTGCTGATGGGACTGCCGGGCGCCATCTACGTTTCCGGGCTGGTGGAAGGCTGGATCGCCGTCGGCCTCACCGCCGGCGCATGGCTGAACTGGAAGTTCGTAGCCCCGCGGCTGCGGTCCTACACCCTGGTGTCGAACAACTCCATCACGGTGCCCAGCTTCCTGGAGAACCGGCTCAAGGACCGCTCCCGCGTGCTGCGCGTGGTCTCCGGCCTGATCATCCTGATCTTCTTCACGTTCTACGTTTCCTCCGGAATGGTGGCCGGCGGCGTGTTCTTTGAGAGCTCGTTCGGCTCCAGCTACCTGATCGGCATGCTGATCGTGGCCGGCGTGACCATTGCCTACACCCTCTTCGGCGGTTTCCTCGCCGCCAGCTACACCGACGTCGTCCAGGGCCTGATGATGCTGGTTGCACTGGTTATGGTGCCGCTGGTCGGCCTGACCCAGGTCGGCGGCCTGGGCGGCATGACCGATTCACTGCGCGAGATCAACCCGGACATGCTGGACCCGATTGCCGGCGGCACCGCGGTGGGCGTCATCTCTGCCCTGGCCTGGGGCCTGGGCTACTTCGGCCAGCCGCACATCATCGTGCGCTTCATGGCCCTGCGCTCCCCGCAGGATGCCGTGGCCGGACGCCGGATCGGCGTCGCCTGGATGCTCCTGACCGTGATCGGCGCCATCATGACGGCACTGATCGGCGCTGCGTACTTCCAACAGAACGACCTCACGCTGGCCGATCCCGAGGCAGTGTTCCTGAGCCTGGCCCAGTTCTTCTTCCACCCGCTGGTGGCCGGATTTGTCCTGGCCGCCGTGCTGGCCGCGATCATGAGCACGATTTCCTCCCAGCTGATTGTGACGTCCTCGGCCCTGGTGGAGGACCTGTACAAGATTGCGTTCAAGCGCGATGCTTCGCCGCGGTCCCTGGTGATGCTCGGCCGCATGGGTGTGCTGCTGGTGTCGGTGGTGTCGATCCTGATCGCCCTGGACCGCAACGCCTCGATCCTGGAACTGGTGGGCTTTGCCTGGGCCGGCTTCGGCGCGGCCTTCGGCCCCACCATCCTGCTCGCCCTCTACTGGCGCCGGCTCACCACTGCCGGCGCGCTGACCGGCATGATCGCCGGCGCCGCGGTTGCCTTCCTGTGGGGCACGTTCGAAATGCCAGGCGTCCTCGGCGATGTCTACGAAATTATTCCGGGCTTCATCATCAACCTGGTGCTCACCGTGGTGGTCAGCCGGCTGACGTACAAGCCCTCAGCTGAGATCGACGCCGAGTTCGACGACGCCGTGCGAATCGCCAAGGGCGGCGCCGCACCGGCAGAGCCCGCCCGCGTCTAGTTCCGCGCGCGCCCTCCGGGGCTCCGGCCGGTTGTGGTTCCGGCGTCCGGGGTTCCGGGGTCATGGACGCCGTCCTGGAGCGAATAGGTGGGCCAACGCAGCCGGCCGGCCCGAATCCCTCCGGTTTGGTATAAATCGACCGGTTTGGAAGTTCCCTGCCACTGCGGAGTGGCAGGGATCTTCCAAAGTGGCAGGGATCCTCCGAACTGGCAGGAGAATGACAGCCCCTTTCGCAGGTTTCGCAGGTATCCGCCGTCGTTCGCGTTAAGGCGGCCATGGCGCACGCCCTACACCCCGAGCTGGGCCAGCGTGTTCTGCAGGGTCTCCGCGGAGTCCTGCAGCTTCTTGGTCTCGGCGTCGTCCAGCGGCATCTCCAGCATGTCGTACACGCCGTTGATGCCCACGATCGAGGGCAGGGACAGCGCGACGCCGCTGATGCCGTATTCGCCCTGCAGGGACGCCGAGACGGGAAGCACCGCGTTTTCGGCCTGCATCACGGCTTCCACGATCCGAACGCCGGCGAGCCCGATGGCGTAGTTGGTGGCGCCCTTGCCCTCGATCACCCGGTACGCGGCGTTGATGACGTCGTCGGTGACCGCGTCCAGATACGTCTGGGTGAAAACCTGCCGGCCGCTGATCTTCCAGTCCCGGATGGGCACCGGACCGATGGTGGCGTTGGACCAGACCGGGAACTCGGAATCACCGTGCTCACCAATGATGGTGGCGTGCACGCTGGTCATCAGCACATGCGCTTCCCGGGCGAGGAGCAGCCGCAGGCGGGAGGTGTCCAGCACGGTGCCGGAACAGAAGATCCGGTTCCGCGGCAGCCCGGAAACTTTCTGCGCGGCCACCGTCAGCACGTCGCAGGGATTGGTCACCAGGATGTAAACGGCGTCCGGAGCCTGCTCCATTAACTGCGTCATCAGCTTTGAAATGATGTCCACGTTGACGCCCGCCAGCTCCAGCCGGGTCTGCCCCGGCTTTTGACGCGCCCCGGCGGTGATCACGATGACGTCCGAACCGGCGAGGGCCTCGATGCGCCCGCCGCCGGTCACGGTGTTCGCGCCGGTGAACTGCGTGCCGTGGGCCAGGTCCAGGCCCTCGGCCTCCGCACGGGTGGCGTCGATGTCGTAGATGGCGATCTCCCGCGCGGCATCCCGGATGATGGCGGCGTAGGCAAGCGATGTTCCCACGCTTCCCGCACCGACAATTCCCAGCTTGGTAACCGGTCTGGTGGTGATGTTGGCCATGGCAGAGCCCCGCTCACGATTGGAGGAATTCCTCTTCCTAGCAATGGTAGGCGCGGGGTCCGGGCTTGGGAACGGCCCCGGCACCGGGACCGGCGGACCGTTCAAAGGCCGCAGCACGAAATTGTCACCAGGGGGTTTACGCCGCTGCCCGAAGCTCGCACACTCGAACCATGATCAGTAACCCCCGGGCTGACAACAGCGGACCGGACTCCCGCCGAACAGCCAAGGACGGAACAACCTGGGACAGGGTGCTGTCCCACCGGCCGGCGCCCGATCGCGCCGCCGCTGCCGCCCGTTTCGAGGCGGCGGGGTTGTCCGCGGCCATGGTTCAGTCGGTCCTGTCCGACGGCGGCGACCACCTTTATGCTGCCGCCTCGGCCGGGGAGCCGGGGTGGGCCGTCCCCTTTGGCGGCACCCTCGCCGTTGCCCTGCTGGCCGCCGAAGTCGGTGCTCTTGCGGCGCAGCTGGGCCGCAGGGCATCGGGCATCAGATCCCTGGCTGCCGCCGACCTGCTGGAGGATTTCAGTGCGGTCACGGTAGCGGAAGAGCTGGGCGTGTCCCGGCAGAAAATCTACGAAATCGCCAGGGGCGGCCTGCGTGGGCCGCATCTGGACACGGTTCCCTGGAGGTCCCCGTGAATCCGATCAACGAGCGCGTTGCACTGCCGGACGCCAAGACCCACTACCTTGTCCATCCGCTGGACCTCGAGCCGGCCCGGCGGCCGTTCCTGATCGCCTGGGGACTCGGCATCCTGGGCTCGCCGCAGGTCTTCGCTGCCGTTGCCGCCCTGGTCTGGGTGCTGAGCAACAACTTCGTGGCTCCGTTTGTCGCCGCCGGCGCCACCCTGCTCTTCGCGAACCTGGCTTCCGCCTACTTCCGGCGGTCGGCCTGGGGCTTCATCCCGGCCAAGCGGCGGGACAACGAGCGCCAGCTCCGCGGCCTGAACCTGCTGGGCGCCGTCATCGAGGCACTGGCGCTGGCCGCAGCGGTCATCCTGCTGATCCTCTGGTTTGCGGACCGCGATGTGTCCCCCGAGGTCGCTGCCTTCGCCGCCGGCACGGTCTGTGCAGTGGCCGTGCTCATGGCGGCCGACGTCGTGGTCACCGCAGTGCGCACCCGCAGCGGGGCCGCCGTCCTGGGCCCGCTGGTGAACCTGCTGGCCGTCGCCGCGGTGTCCTGGTGGGGCTTTCTGGTGATCGCCGGGCGGACCGGGCCGCTGAGCTGGTCAACGGCCCTCGCCGGAGCCGCGGTGCTGCTGCTGGTGTGGGGCATCTGGCTGGTCTGGACCCTGTGGCAGCGCCGGCGGATTGCGCGCGGCGGGCCGGCCGGCCCGCCCGCCCCGGCTGCGGGTGCGGCCTGATACTGCTGTGGCCGACTGATCCCGCGGTGCATCTAGCGGCCGGCGGCGTACCCCTGCGCTCCCCTGGGGTTGGCGGCTGCCTGCAGCAGGCCGGTCTCCGGATCGCTAACCACCGCGGAGAGGCGGCCCAGGGCCCAGTCCCCGGCCCGGGTGATCACGTGTCCGCGCCGGGACAGGCCCTCGATGACGGCGTCGCCGAGCCGGTCTTCGACCACTGCGCCGCCGGGTGTCCAGGTCCGGGGATAGAAGGACCCGGGAAGCGAGGTGGTGTGCAGGGCCGGCGCGTCCACTGCCTGCTGCGGTGTATAGCCGCCGACGAGCGTGCGCAGCAGATACAGCAGCTGCCACTGGTCCTGCTGGTCACCCCCGGGCGAACCCAGCGCCGTGACCGGCCGGCCGTCCCGAAGCACCAGCGTGGGCGTGAGCGTGGTCCGGGGGCGCCTGCCGGCCGCCAAGGTGGACGGAGCACCGGCTTCCAGCCAGGTCATCTGCAGCCGCGACCCCAGGCAGAACCCGAGGTCCGGAATGGTGGGCGAGGACTGCAGCCAGCCGCCCGACGGCGTGGCGGAGACAATGTTGCCCCACTGGTCCACGACGTCGATGTGGCAGGTGTCGCCGCGGGTCTCCCCCGTGGGTAGAACCGTCGGTTCGCCCACTCCGGCGAAGGCCGCGCCCGCCAGCGCCGGCGCGAGGTATTCGGTGCGCAGCGGCGGCACAAACGGCGTGCGGCCGGGGACCGTTCCGGGCCGGAACTCGTGGGAAGCGCGGTCGGTGATCAGGGCGCGGCGCCCGGCGGCGTACTCCTCGCTGAGCAGGTAGTCCAGGGGAACCCCGGCCCGCGTGTCTCCGGCATCGCCGTAGTAGGCCTCCCGATCGGCGATGGCCAGCTTCTGCGCTTCCAGGATGGTGTGCGCGCCCAGCTCGGTGGAGGGATCCAGCCGCTCGTCGTCAAAGCCGGCCAGGATGGCCAGGGTCTGCAGCAGCGCCGGCCCCTGGCCCCAGGGTCCGGTCTTGGCAATGGTGTGGCCGCGGAAGTCAAAGGTCAGCGCCGGCTCGTAGGCTGCACTGCAGGACGCAAAGTCCGCCAGGGTCAGCACCCCGGCGTGATCCGAGCCGGACGAATGGCGGTGCGGCACCGACAGGAAGTCGACGGCGGCACGGGCCACAAACCCTTCGCGCCATTCGCGGCGGGCCGCATCGATGCGCTCCTCCCGGCTGCCCTCCGGGCTGCCGGCCGCCGCCAACCGGTCCAGGACCGCCGCATAGGCCTCGTTGCGGATGATCTCCCCGTCCTGCGGAATCCGTCCGCCGGGCATCCACTGCTCCGCGGAGGTGGGCCAGTGCCGGGCGAACAGGTCAGCGACGGAGGCGATCGTGGCGCCGACCCTGCCCAGCACCGGATGCCCGTCGCGGGCGTAGCCGACGGCGTAGGCCAGCACGTCGGCAAGTTCCCAGGTGCCGTGGTCCCGGAGCAGCATCAGCCAGGCGTCGACGGCGGCCGGAACGGCAGCTGCCAGGGCACCGGCGCCGGGCACCAGCTCCAGGCCCTCGGCGCGGTAGTGCTCCGGCGTCGCCGCCGCCGGAGCCGGGCCCTGCCCCATCAGGACCACTGGTTCGGAGGGGTTGGCGGCGGTAACGAAAATCCCTGTCATGTCCCCGCCCGGCCCGTTCAGGTGCGGTTCGACCACGTGCAGGACGAATGCTGCCGCCGCGGCGGCGTCAAAGGCGTTGCCGCCGCGTTCGAGCACCGCCTGCGAGGAGGCCGTGGCCAGCCAGTGGGTGGAGGCGCTCATGCCGAAGGTGCCCTGGAGCGTGGGACGGGTGGTGAAGGAATCGGGTGCTGTGAAAGTCACGGTGGCTGGTGTTCCTGTCGCTGGAAGCCGGCGGGCCGGGGGTCAATACCAACGAAGCTACACCCGGAACTTCGGATACAGTTGCCGGCAGCATCCTCTAGGTACGGGAGTTTTACAACGTGAAGCGATTGAATGCGGTGCCCACCGACCGGGTGCACCTGTGGCTGATGCTTGCGCTGACGTTCTCCACCGGGGTGGTGGACGCCGTCGGCTATCTCGGACTGGACCGGGTGTTCACCGGAAATATGACGGGAAACGTCGTCCTCCTGGGCATGGCCTTTGCCGACGGAGGGCAGCTGCCGATTCTGCGGCCCACGCTGGCGCTGATCTTTTTCATGCTCGGAGCCGCCCTGGCCGGCCGCATGCTGCGCAAGGGTCCCGAGGGCTGGTCTTCGCGCACCTCCATCGCGCTGATTGTGGTGGCCGCCGGGCTCACGGCGCTCGCGGTCTTCGTGGCAGTCGCCGATGTCCAGGGCAACTCCACGCTGGGCAGCCTCACCACTTCCTCGATGGCCACGGTCATGGGCGTTCAGGCCGCCACTGCCAAACGGCTGAAAGTCGCCGAGATCACCACGGTGGTGGTGACGTCCACCATCACCGGGCTGGCCTCGGATTCGAAGCTGGCCGGCGGCGACAGCCGGTTTTGGCAGCGGCGTGCGCTGGCTGTCGCGCTGATCCTGGCGGGCGCCGTCGCCGGGGCTGCCGCGCTGAAAGTCGGACTGTGGCTGGGGCTGGCCGTGTCCGCAGCGATCTCCATTGCGGTGGCGGCGGCCGGCTACGTGCGCCATCACCGCGAAAGCGCGGCAGGTGCGAAAGCGGCAACCGAGGCCGGATAGCCCCGGGCGGGGGCGCCGGTGTACCAGGCGCCGTTTCTGCCTTAAAGTTGGTCCATGCCCGCACAGGATGTTGCCGATTGGACCCCGGTCCTCACCGACCGGCTGATCCTGCGGCGTCCGGAAGGCGCCGATGAACCGGCGGCCCTGGACCTGCACACGGACCCGCGCACCAACGTTCACCATCCGGCGCCGCGCTCAGTGACCCGGGCGTCGTCGGCCCGGATTTTCCACGAAATCGGGCTGCACTGGTACCGCCACGGCTTCGGCGTCTGGGCGGTGACCACGCAGGCGGACCCGCAGACACTCATCGGATTCACCGGGCTCTCCCACCGGCTCGTGCAGTCCCGGCCCGCACTGAACCTCTATTACCGCTACGTTCCGGAGGCCTGGGGCCGGGGCTACGCCACGGAAGGCGCCCGGGAAGCGGTCCGGCTGGCGGAAAAGCTGCTGCCGGGGCTGCCGGTGATTGCCTACACCACCGCTGACAACCTCGGTTCGCAGCAGACGGCGCTCGCGGCCGGGCTCACCCGCCGCGAGGATCTCGACGTCGACCGCGGATCGTACACCGACATCTATCTGGCCCGCGGCTGGTACACCGACCCCCTGTAGCCGCGCGCGCCCGCCGGACCGCCGCCTGCTTTCCGCCGTCGTCAACCCCGTGCCGCCGATGGCGGGTATTTCACCGGCAGTCGGCGCCGACTCCGGCGTACCGGCCTACGCTGAATGGTGGACCGGCCTGCCCTGTCCGCTCTCGCTGCCGCAGTTGGACTGTACCCACACCACGCCGTGTTTTTCCGTTGGCGCCGCCGTGCGGCGCGACCCGGAGGTCACCATGGAAAGCTTCACACCCACCACCGATGCGGTAGCCAACAGCGTGACGTTGTCAGCGCTGCTGGCCCTCGTCCCCCTCCTCGTGTTTTTCCTCCTGCTGGCCTTCGCCAAGACCAAAGCCTATGTTGCCGGGGCGTGGGCACTGCTCGCCGCCCTGGTCATCGGGGTCCTCGGGTTCGGCATGCCGGTGGGACTGGCCCTGCTGTCCGCCACGCAGGGCGCTGCCTTTGGCCTGTTTCCGGTCGTCTGGATCATCATCATGGCCGTCTGGCTCTACCAGGTCACGGTGCTCAGCGGCCGGTTCGAGGATCTGCGCCGCGTGTTCGACGCCGTCGGCGGCGGGGACCTGCGCGTCCAGGCCATCCTGGTGGCTTTCTGCTTCGGCGGGCTGCTGGAGGCGCTGGCCGGCTTCGGCGCCCCCGTGGCGATCACCGTCACCATGCTGCTGGCCCTGGGCATCGCTCCGGTCCGGGCCGCCAGCGCCGTCCTGGTGGCCAACACGGCGCCGGTCGCCTTCGGCGCGCTCGCCATCCCGATTACGACGGCGGCCAACCTCACCAGCTACACCGGGGACGAAATCGCTGCAGTCGTGGGACGCCAGACTCCGCTGCTGGCCGTCTTCATCCCGCTGGTGCTGCTGATCATTTTGGACGGCAAACGCGGGGTGCGGGACTGCTGGCCGGTGGCACTGTTCACCGGCCTCGTGTTCGCCGTGGCCCAGTTCCTGTGCTCGAACTACTTCTCCTACGAACTGACCGACATTCTGGCGTCGCTGGTCGCAATGGCCGCCGCCGTGGGTTTCCTGCGGATCTGGCATCCCCGAAACGGGCAGGAAGCCGACGCCCGGATGAGCAAGGAACTCGCCGAGGCCCGGGCCTCGGGCTGGACTCCGTCGGGGGCGGGCTCCTCGGACATCGGCACGGCCGCGAGCGACACCGCCGCGGACCGGCTCACCCCCGGCCGGGCCTGGATGGCCCTGTTTCCCTACGTCCTGGTGATTGTCATTTTCGGCATCGTGAACCTCTGGACGTGGGGCGTCGACATTCCCGAGGCCCTGGCGAAAACCACCATCGAGATCCCCTGGCCTGTCCTTCACGAGTCCCTGCTGGACGCCAACGGGCAGCAACAGTCCTCCACAATCTACGACTTTGAATGGCTGATCAGTCCCGGCACGCTGCTGCTGATCAGCGGCCTGATCGTGGCACTGGTCTATTCCAGGTTCAACGACAACGGCAGGTATCCCCTGACGATAGGCGCGGCAGTTCGGGAAATCGGCCTCACCGCGGTCCGGATGCGTTCGGCCGCGCTGACCATCCTGGCGGTCCTGGCGCTGGCCTACGTGATGAACTTTTCGGGCCAGACGGTCTCCATCGGCACCTGGCTCGCCGGCACCGGCGCCTTCTTCGCGTTCCTCTCCCCCGTGCTGGGCTGGATCGGCACCGCCGTCACCGGTTCGGACACCTCGGCCAATGCCCTGTTTGCCAAGCTGCAGGAAACGGCCGGCGCGCAGGCAGGACTCGACCCGAAGCTGATGGTCGCCGCCAACACCGGCGGCGGGGTGATGGGCAAGCTGATCAGCCCGCAGAACCTGGCGATCGGCGCGGCGGCGGTGAACATGAGCGGGCAGGAATCCGTCCTGTTCCGCAAGGTGCTGGGGTGGAGCGTTGGACTGTTGCTGGTGCTGTGCGTGATCGTCTTCCTGCAGTCCACGCCGGTGCTGGGCTGGATGCTTCCGTAGTACGCAACGGAACCCGGCGGTGGGTGTGCGCAATTGACACGCCCCGGAAAAGCACCGGAAACAAAAGAAATATCAGGGAAACGTTAGTCGCCAAAACATGAAACACGAGTGACCTAAGTTGAGGGAAACGGCCCGGAAAGGGCCCGCTCAATTGTCTGCGCTGCTGAAACAGTGCGGCCCCTCAGAAATAGGTGCGTTATGAAAGTACACGGCAAAAAAGGCGCTTTCATCCCTGTGGCAGCGGCAGTGCTGGCGGCCACGCTGGCCGGCTGCGGCTCGCAGATCAGCGACCCTGCCGAGGCCGGGGAGGCAACCGGCGGCCCCGAGTCCTGCGTGGACACCTCCGGCGACAGCGTCAAGGTCGGGTTTCTGAATTCCCTTTCCGGCACCATGGCCATTTCCGAGAGCACCGTGTTCGATTCGCTGTCCCTGGCGGCCGAGGAAATCAACGCTGACGGCGGCGTGCTGGGCAAGCAGTTGGAGGTCATCAGCGAAGACGGCGCCTCCGAGCCCACCAAGTTCGCGGAGCGGGCGGGCAAGCTGATCCAGCAGGACTGCACCGCCGCGGTGTTTGGCGGCTGGACCTCCTCCTCCCGCAAGGCCATGCTGCCGGTGTTCGAGTCCAACAATTCACTGCTTTTCTATCCGGTGCAGTATGAGGGCCTGGAATCTTCGGAGAACATTTTCTACACCGGCGCCACGACAAACCAGCAGATCATCCCGGCCCTTGATTATCTGGCGGAGCAGGGCACCAAAACGATCTTCCTGGTTGGCAGCGACTATGTGTTTCCGCGGACCGCCAACAAGATCATCAATGCCTACGCCGAGGCGCACGGCATGGAAATTGTCGGCGAGGAATACACGCCCCTGGGCTCCACCGAGTTCTCGACCATCGTCAACAAGGTCCGCGACTCCGGAGCCGACGCCGTGTTCAACACCCTGAACGGCGACTCCAATGTGGCCTTCTTCCGCCAGTACAAGAGCGTGGGCCTGACGGCGGACGCCATGCCCGTGGTCTCCGTTTCCATTGCCGAGGAGGAGGTCCCCGGCATCGGACTGGAAAACATCGAAGGCCAGCTCACCGCCTGGGACTATTACCAGACCCTGGAAAGCCCGGCCAACACCGCCTTCGTCACCGCCTTCAAGGACAAGTACGGCGCCGACCGCGTCACCAGCGACCCGATGGAAGCCGCCTACACCTCGCTCTACCTGTGGAAGGCCATGGTGGAAAAGGCCGGATCCTTCGACGTGGACAAGGTGCAGGACGCGGCCGACGGCGTGAGTGTCGAAGCGCCCGAAGGCACCGTCACCGTCAACGGCGAGAACAACCACATCACCAAGACCCCGCGCATCGGCAAGATCACCCCGGACGGGCTGATCGAAACCGTCTGGGAAGCTCCCGAAGCCGTGGAACCGGATCCGTTCCTGTTGAGCTACGACTGGGCCTCGGGCCTGTCCTAGCCGTACCGCTCCCTCCCGGCGTCCCCGCCCGGCGTCCCCGCGGCGCCGTCTTAGCTTCCGCTTCCCCTGTGAAAGGTCCACCTTTATGGAACTGCTGATCGGACAGATGTTTGCCGGGCTCAGCCTCGGCTCGGTGCTGCTGCTTGCAGCACTGGGCCTGTCGTTGACCTTCGGCCAGATGGGCGTCATCAACATGGCGCACGGTGAGTTCATCATGGCCGGCGCCTACACCGCCTTTGTGGTGCAGCAGAGCCTGGGCAGCGCCGGGGTGTCACTGCTGGTGTCCCTGCCGGCAGCCTTCCTCGTGGGCGGGGTCATGGGGCTGGCATTGGAGGGCCTGCTGCTGAAGCGGATGTACCACCGGCCACTGGACACCCTGCTGGTGACTTTCGGGGTTTCGCTGATCCTGCAGCAGGTGGCCCGCGACGTCTTCGGCGCACCGAGCGTGGACGTCCGGGTGCCGTCCTGGCTGCAGGGCAACGTGGAACTGCTGGGTGCGCCGATTCCGCTGACCCGGCTGTTCATCCTCGCCCTGGCCCTGGCCTGCCTCGCGGCGCTGGCCCTGCTGCTGAAGGCCACGCCACTGGGCCGGCGGATCCGCGCCGTCGTCGTCAACCGGGATCTGGCCGAAGCCAGCGGCATTTCCTCGCGCCGCACCGATCAGCTCACCTTCTTTATTGGCTCCGGCCTGGCCGGAGTCGCGGGGGTGGCGGTGACGCTGATCGGTTCCACCAGCCCCTATCTCGGACCGAACTACATCGTTGACGCCTTCCTGGTGGTCGTGGCCGGCGGGATCGGCCAGATCAAGGGGGCGGCCATCGCGGCGTTTGCGCTGGGCGTTCTGCAGTCGGTGTTCGAGTTCTCCACCACCGCCAGCATCGGCAAGGTGCTGATCCTGGCGGCCATCGTGATTTTCCTGCAGGTCCGCCCGCAGGGCATCTTCACCCTCAAGACCAGGAGCCTGGCATGAGCACCGCAACAGCACGCAGAGCACACACCGCCCGCGCCGGCGCAGCGGGCAACGGAGCCGCAGGCACACCGCGGCTGTCCGGGCAGCTGGCGGCCTTCGGCCGGTCCCGGTCCGGTGTCCTCACCGGATTTGCCGCCGGCGCCGCGCTGCTCCTGGTGGCCGCTCCCGCGCTGCTGCCGATCTTCAGCCTGACCCTGCTCGGCAAGTTCATCTGTTTCGCGATCGTGGCCGTGGGCATCGGCCTGGCCTGGGGCCGGGGCGGCATGCTCACCCTGGGCCAGGGCGTGTTCTTCGGCCTCGGCGCCTACATCATGGCCATGCACATGAAGCTTGCCGACGCCGCGCTCTTCGGCGGCACCGGGGTTCCGGATTTCATGATGCTCTACGGCTCCGGCACCGTGCCGGGCTGGTGGGAACCGTTCCGCAGCCCGGTGGTGACGCTTGCCGCCGTCGTGCTGGTGCCCGGACTGGTGGCCCTGGTGCTGGGCCTGGCGATCTTCAAACGCCGGGTCAAGGGCGCGTACTTCGCGATCCTCAGCCAGGCGCTGGCTGCCGCGTTTGCGGTGCTGCTGATTGGGCAGCAGGCCACCACCGGCGGATCCAACGGGCTCAGCGGTTTCCGGTCCTTCTTCGGCCTGGACCTGGCCGATCCGGCCAACAAGCGGATGCTGTACCTGCTCGCCGCCGTCGTGCTCCTGGTCGTGGTGGCCGCAGCCCGGCAGCTGATGCACAGCCGCTTCGGCGAGCTGCTGGTCGCGGTGCGTGACCAGGAGGAGCGGGTGCGGTTCCTCGGCTACGATCCGGCAACAGTCAAAACCGTGGTCTACGTTCTGGCCGCCGTGATGGCCGGCGTCGCCGGCGCGCTGTTCGTGCCGCTGGTGGGCATCATTTCCCCGGCCGACGTCGGGGTGACCCCCTCGATTGCCTTCCTGATCGGCGTGGCGATCGGCGGCCGGGCCACGGTCCTGGGTCCGGTGCTCGGTGCGCTGGGCGTGGCCATTGCGCAGACCTCGCTGGCCTCGACCTTCCCGTCGTTCTGGGTGTACTTCCAGGGCCTGCTGTTCGTGCTGGTCATCGGCTTCCTGCCCGGAGGCCTGGCCTCGCTGCCCGGGCTGCTCGGCCGGATGCGGCGGCGCAAAGATGATGCCGACGACGGTTCCCTGCCCTCCGCTTCGAAGGAGTCCTGACCATGAACGACTCAGCCGCACGCTCCACCGCACTGCTGCCGCAGGGCGAGCCGGTGGCCGGCGGACAGCGCACCGGCCGTCCGCAGTACCTGGAAATCCGCGACCTCCGCGTGGTCTTCGACGGGTTCACGGCCGTCGACGGCGTCAATCTGGACGTCACCCAGGGCGACCTGCGGTTCCTGATCGGGCCCAACGGCGCCGGAAAGACCACCATGATCGACGCCATCACCGGCCTGGTTCCGGCCACCGGGTCGGTCAACCACACCGGCACCGAAATCCTGGGCCGGAAGGTGCATCAGATTGCCAAGCTGGGCGTCGGCCGCACCTTCCAGACCGCCAGCGTCTTCGAGAACCTCTCGGTGCTGCAGAACCTGGACATCGCGGCAGGCTCCCGCCGAAAGCCGCTTGAGCTGCTGCGCAGGCGCCGCGGCACCGAACCGGCAGTGGAGGAGGCGCTGGAGATTATCGGGCTGGAGCATCTGGCCTCCGCGCAGGCCGGCACCCTGGCCCACGGGCAGAAGCAGTGGCTCGAGATCGGCATGCTGCTGGTGCAGAATTCCGAGCTGCTGCTCCTGGACGAGCCCATTGCCGGCATGAGCCAGGACGAGCGCGCCCAGACCGGCGAGCTGCTGCGGCGCATCGGCGCCAACCGGATCACCCTGGTCATTGAACACGACATGGATTTTGTCCGCGAATATGCCACCTCGGTGACCGTCCTGGCCGCCGGAAAGGTCCTCAGCGAGGGCAGCGTGGCCGACGTCCAGGCCGATCCGCGCGTGCAGGAAGTCTATTTGGGCACCACGCCCGCGAAAGGACACTGATGCTGGAAATTCAGGAGCTCAAGGCCGGATACGGGCGCACCGAGGTGCTGCACGGCGTCTCGGTGACCGTGCCCGACGACGCCGTCTCCTCCGTCCTGGGGCACAACGGCGCCGGGAAATCCACGCTGCTGCGCGCCGTCGTCGGCATCATCAGACCCACCGCCGGGACCATCCGGTTCAACGGTGAAGATATTTCCGGGCTGCGGCCGCACCAGCGCGTGGCGCGCGGGCTGGCGTATGTTCCGCAGGGCCAGCAGTCCTTCGGCCCGCTCACGACAATGGAAAACCTGCGGCTGGTGGCCGACGGGCGCAAGCGCGGCAAGGCGCTCGTGGACGAGTCGCTGGACATGTTTCCGGCGCTGAAACCGCTGCTGGGCCGCCGGGCCGGGCTGCTGTCCGGCGGGCAGCGGCAGCAGCTGGCCATTGCCCGCGCACTGATCACCGAACCGGCGCTGCTCATCCTGGACGAGCCCACCGAGGGCATCCAGCCCAACGTGGTGGCGGAAATTGAGCACACCATCATGAATCTGGCGTCGCGTTCAGGCATGCATGTGCTGCTGGTGGAACAGCACATCGGGTTCGCGCTGCAGGCGGCGGACACCTACTACGTACTGGCGGCCGGGCGGGTGAGTTCCACCGGCAGCGGAGGTGCGGGTGCCGCGGAAACGGTTCGCTCCGCAATGCTCATCTAGGGTCTTGCTCTTCCCTGGGCGCGCCTCCGCAGGGCCGCTCCCGCGCCGGAAACCGGGACCCTGCTGCTCCGGACACTGATCCGCGCTAGGCTCGTCCAGAAATCCGCCACCGACACGGGGAGAACCATGCGCCGGGCACTGACCGCTTTACTGCTGAGCCTCATCACGCTGACGGGAGGTGCGGCGGCAGCGGCCGCCGTGACCCCGGAGGAGGTGATTGTGGAGGACACGGCCGGCGTGCTGGACGCCAACACGCTCCTGCCCGCCCTGGAAGACATCGAGTTCCGGGAACCGACAACGGTGGCCGTCTATACCTACAACGGCCCGGCTGGCAACGAGGACGGCACCGTCCTCAACGCCGAAGTGCTCCGTTTCGCCCGGGAGCAGCATCCGGAGTGGCTCAGCGGGGACGGGCAGAAGTGGGCGGACGGACTGTTCATCTTCGCGCTGGATCCGACGGGCCGCTGGACCGGAACGTACTACGGCGAGGACCGGAAAATTCCCCTGAGCCAGCAGGAAGACATCAGGGAGGAGACGAACAGCCTCTTCGCCGAGGCCAATTGGACCGAGGGCACCATCGCCGCCGTCGAGGAGGCGGCAAAGCTGATCAACCGGCCCTGGTACCTCTCCCCCGCCGTTATTCTCGGTGCCGGCGCTGCGGTGCTTGCAGGCCTGGTCTCGTCCATCACGTACGTGCTGGTGCGCTGGAACCGGCAGCGCAAAAACCGCAGGCTCCTGGCCGACGCCGATGCCAGCTACTCCAGCGTGACCCACGATCTGGACGCAACGGAGGTTAACGCCAACACCATTCCGGCGGATTCTTCCTACGGTGCTCGCGTCTTGGAGGAATACCGAACCTTCATGGTCCGCTACAACACTGCGACCGAGCTCAACAATGCGGCACACGCGCTCACCGACAAGGACCTGAAGCAGCGCTCCAGCACCACCGTGCTGGAACAGTATGCCGACGCCGCCATGGAGCTGGACGGCCTGGACGACGTCATCGCTGACACCAACGCGCTGCTGAACAAGGCGCCGGGCTGGGAACGCGCCTGGGACCGCCAAACCGGACCGCTCTTCGAAGACCTTGACCTGCTCGACGACCAGCTGGAAGGCAGGGGCGCGGCCGAGAAGGACTCCGCCACGGCGCACGCGCTGCGCGCGTTCCGGCAGCAGGCCCGGGAGCAGCTCGCGGCGGCCTCCACGGCGCTGACGGAGGACCGGATCACCCCCGAGCAGGCGCTTGACCGCATCAAGGCCAGCCGCACCGAGCTCTCGGAGCTGCTCAAGCACCATGCAAAAACCGTGATCGCCGCCCAAACAAAGTCCGGCGCCGAGCGGGAACTCATGCAGGAGGAACTGAAGAAGGCCGCCGAGCCGCGCCGCCTGCACCGGGACGGCTACCGCCCCGGCATCGTGGACACCGCTTTTCCCGCCTACTTCTACTACTCGGTGGGCAGCTTCAACTCCGGCATCCAGCACGGCACCAGCAGCGTGGAATCGGCCCGTTCCTCCGAGTCGGGTTCCAGCTCCACCGGATACGGCAGCTCGGGCGGCAGTTTCTCCGGAGCAGGCAGCTCCGGCCGGTTCTGAGTTGCGTTTCATGGGGTCTCCCGGGTGAAGTGAAGACAGCTATCAGCGGGCCGGGAACGGTTACTGCACTGCGCGAGACCTGGAAGGCATTATGTTTACTTTGGATCAGGCCCGGAGTTTCATCGCCGTCGCCGAGGAACTGCACTTCGGCAGGGCTGCCGTCCGGCTCAACATGACCCAGCCTCCGCTCAGCCGGCAGATCCAGAAGCTGGAACGGGAAGTCAGCGTGGAACTGCTCGAGCGGGACAAGCGCAATGTGGTCCTGACCGCCGGCGGCCGCGCTTTCCTGATTGAGGCACGGAAGCTGGTCGCGGCGGCCGACCGCGCCCCGCGCACCGCCAGGCGGATGGCGCAGGGCAGCGCCGGCATCATCCGGATCGGCTTTACGGCCGCCGCCGGCTACAGCCGGCTGGGACCGATCCTTCGGGAGATCGCCGAAGCCCTGCCGGGCGTGGACGTGGAGCTGGAGGAGCTTGTGACCAGCGAGCAGATCCAGGCGCTGTCCCACGGCGATCTGGATCTTGGCTTGGCCCGGCCGCCCTTTGACACCGAACGCTTCGAGTCCCACCTGCTGTTTTCCGAGGACCTGCGGCTGGCTGTCCCGTCCGGCCATCCCCTCGACGCCCTGAACCGGCCCATCACCGCCGCGGATCTCCGCGATACGCCGCTGATCATGCACTCCTCCACCAAGGCCAGATACTTTTACGACCTGGCCGTGCGCCTGATTCCGATTGAACACCACAACGTCATTCACACCGTCAGCCAGATCCTGACGATGGTGGCGCTGGTGGCTGCCGGCCGGGGTGTCGCCATCGTCCCGGAATCCGCCCGGATCCTCCAGTTTGAGGGCGTCTCCTATCTGCCGCTGGCGGGAGAGGCCTCGGATGCGGTGCAGCTGCACGCCATCTGGAACCGGGATTCCGCCAACCCGGCGCTGGGCCGGGTGCTCGAGCTTCTGCGGACACCAAGCACCTAGCCGGCCCCGGCAGCTGACACCTTTACAGCACGGCACCTCCGGAGTCAGAGCTGAACATGCCGATGCTCGAGGCCAAGCAACGAGGCGGCGGCGGCCAGTTCCGCCCGGCGGTGGCCCAGGCACAGCGCCCAGTGATGCCCGACGCCGGTGGCAGCCCAGAGATCCACCCACAGCCCGGGATCCCCGCCGAAGTCCACCCGCGACGTCGTGTTCCCGATTTGCAGCAGCGGGCCCTCGGTCACGGTGCCTTCGGAACTGACGAAGACGTAGCTGCCGTCCCGGTCCTGGCCGATTCCGAAAGCGGTCACCGGACCGGGCCGGACATCGAATTCCACCGACACGCCCCAGCCCCGCTTGCCGTGGTAAACGCCCAAGCCGCGCAGCAGCGGCTGCCGGGCGGAGATCTGCAGATGCGCCGGCCCGTCGTGGCCCATTTCAACCACGTTGTCGAAGAAATTCAGCGCCTGGATTTCGGTGAACGACCCTCCGGCGCCCAGGGCCGAGGCGGCGAGCATGGCCACGGAGGTCCGCAGTTCATACTCGCCGGCCATCGGCACCCCGCGGGCGGTCAGCAGCGAGGCTCCCAGGATCATCCCCGCACCCAGCCGTTCGTGAAGTTCTCCGGCCAGTCCGCGGTGGTAGTAGGCCAGCGAATCCAGGGCGAAGTCGTCCACCAGGCGGTCCAGGCCAACCGAGACCCGGGCACCCCATTCCAGCTCCGGCAGGTGAACCGAGCGGTCCAGCTCGAAGACTTCCCGCACCAGGGCCACCCGGTCCGCGGTTTCCCGCTCCGTGACGGCGTTGACGCGTTCGCGCAGGTCATCGAACTCCAGCACCTCGACGTGCGAGCCGAAGGTGGCGCTGACAGTGGTCAGGTCCGTTGACACGTCCAACATCCCCGGATAGAGATGCCCCATGAGGCCGTGCCGCGCGGTGCGCAGGCGTCCGCGCACCGCTGCCGCCCGAACCCAGCTCGTGATCCGGTCCCAGGCCGCTTCCTGCCGCAGGTAGCCCGAAACCGACCGGAAGGGGATGCCGGCCCGCCGGAAGACGTTGGCCAGCTCAGGCACCGGGCACTGCCCGCAGTAGGCGAGCCATTCCCCGGTGCCGGTGCGGGCATGGTCCATCGCTTCAGTGGGCTGCAGGTCAACCACCAGCACCGGGGTGCCCGAACGCTGCGCAATGGGCAGGACCATGGAGGAGGTCAGATAGGTCGCCACGAACAGGACAATCAGGTCGCAGTCCGCCTGCCGCAGCCGTTCCGCGGCCCGGGCCGCGTCCTGGGCGTCCGAAACAAAACCGGCGTCAACGACGTCGTTGCCGGTCTCCTCGAAACGTTGGCCGACGTATGCCGCCGACTCCCTCAGCTGCGGCAGCAGCCCGGGGAATTGCGGCCAGTAGGCGCCCAACCCTCCGGAGACCAGGCCAATCCTCGCGCGGTGGCGGATGGGTGCGGTAACCGCTGCCATGCTGCCCGGGGACAGGTTCATGGCTGTCAGAAGTCGTAGTCGTCAATATTCTCGGCGTTGAACACCGTAGGCGGACCCACGATCACCACGCCGTCCTCCTCGACCGTCCGCTCCCCCAGCTCGCCGGCGGTGAAGGTGTCACCGGGTTCACCGCTGATGGAGCCGTCCACCAGCGCTTTGGCGGCGAACGCGGCAACGGTTCCCAGCTGCGCCGGGTCCCAGAGGGCAAACTCGGAAACCGTGCCGTCCTTGATGAAGGAGCGCATTTCGTTCGGCAGCCCCAGCCCGGTCAGCGCCACCTTGCCCTTGTAGTCCGACGTGGAGAGGTAGCGTGCCGTGGCCGCAATTCCCACGGTTGTCGGCGAGATGATGCCCTTGAGGTCCGGATGCGCCTGCATCAGGCCCTGCGCTTCCTGGAACGACTTGGTGTCGTCGTCGTCGCCGTAGACCTTGGCCACCAGTTCAATTTCCGAGTACTCGGGGTTGGAGGCGAGCTCCTCCTCCATGTACTTGATCCATTCGTTCTGGTTGGTCGCGTTGGCGGTGGCCGAGAGGATGGCGATCTTGCCCGCGCCGCCGATCTGCTCGGCAATGAGCTCGGTCTGGATGAGGGCCACGTCCTTGGCCACCACCTGGCTGATGAACACGTCGCGGCAGTCCGGGTTGGTGTCGGAGTCGAAGGCAACAATCTTGGCCCCGGCGTCGCGCGCCTCGCCCAGCGCCGAACAGACGGCGTCCGGGTCATTGGCGGCCAGGACGATGGCGTTGGTTCCTGCCTGCGTTTCGGCGTTGATGAAGGTGACCTGGCTGGAGGCTGAGGCCTCCAGCGGTCCCACCACGTTGCTTTCGGCAAAGCCGGCGTCGGTGGCGCCCTGCTCGCCGCCGCCCAGCACGACGTCGGTGTAGGGGTTGTTCAGCTGCTTGGGAATGAAGGTGACCGTGGCGTCGTCGGTGCTGCCGGATCCGTCGTCTTCGCTGCCGGCGCAACCGGAGAGCGCGAGGGCCGCGGCGGCCGCGAGGGACGTCATGACGGTGATGCGCCGCCGGGCGGTGGAGCGGGGAGTGAACATCTTTGTTTCCTTCCTTCACTCAGCGGACGGTCCGCCGGGTTTGATGGGTTCTTCGGCCAAGCGTCGGCGCAGCCGACGATCGTGGCGCCTGCGTCCGATGGCGGCACCGATGCTCGGTGCCACGGCGGACGCGATGAGCAGCATCCCGGTCAGGGTCACCAGGACGACGTCGGAGACCCGGTCGAGCCGCAGCGCGTAGTTCAGGCTGCCGATCAGCAGCACGCCGGCAACGACGCCGACGATGCTCCCCTTGCCTCCGAAGATTGAGACTCCGCCCAGCAGCACCGCCGCAATAACCAGCAGTTCGAGCCCCGAGGCGTTGTCGCTGCGGGCGCTGGTGTAGCGGAAGGTCCAGAAAATGCCGGCCGCTGCCGATACGAGGCCGCTGGCAACGTAGAGCCAGAACTTGGACCATTCGACGCTGATCCCGACAAACTGCGCGGCTTCCTTGGAGTAGCCCATGGCATACAGGCCGCGGCCGAAGGAGCTCTTGTGCAGGACCAGCCCGGCGGCAACGACCAGGGCCAGCGCCGGAAGCATCAGGACCGGAATGCCGGTTCCGCCCAGTTTGTCCGATGCCAGCGAGGTGAGTTCCACCGGAAAATCAGCCACGGCGTTGTCGCCGATGACCACGAGCGCCAACCCGCGGAACAACGCGAGCGTCCCGATGGTGACGGCCAGGGAGGGCAGTTGCAGAAAGGCGATCAGGGCACCGTTCAGTGCTCCGGCAGCCAGCCCGCACACCAGCGCGACGGCGATCGCCGCCCAGATGCCCGTCCCTCCCGCCCACAGCACGCCCAGGACGGCGCTGGAGACCCCGGCAACGCTGGCCACTGACAGGTCGATTTCCCCGGTGATGATGATCAGGGTCATCGGCATCGCGATCAGCAGCGTGGGAATCACGTCCAGGAGCAGGAAGCCGGTGGTCACCGGTGACGCGAAGCGCGGAATGGTGATGATCGCGTAGAGGACAAACGCAGCCAGGAGGTACACCATGACCGCGTCGCGGCCGGCCCACCACCGCGGGCCCCGGATTTTTTCGACGCCGCTGAGCGGTGTGCTGGTGTCCACGGCCGCCGCGGCTCGCGGCATGGCGGGGCTAGACATTTCGGCCTTCCTTCTCGCGCAGGTTGCGTGCGCGGCGCAGTCCGGCGAGGCGGTCGATCAGGATGGCGGCCAGGATGAGGGTGCCCACCACGGCCTGCTGCCAGAACTTGTCGACCCGAATGGCGGTGAGCGAACTGGTGATGGTGTTGAGCAGCAGGGCGCCGATCGCCGCGCCGACCACCGTGCCGCTTCCGCCGAAGATCGCGACGCCGCCAACCACGGCCGCTGCGACGACGTCCAGTTCCAGCCCGGATCCGGTTGTCGCGCCCACCGCGTTGAAGCGGCTCGCGTAGAGGACGCCGGCGAGCCCGGCCAGGGCTCCGTTGACAAGGAAGGCCGTCAGGATCCGCTTGGACGCCGGAATGCCGAAGAGCCTGGCTGCCTCGGGGTCCGAGCCGACGGCGTAAAAATCCCGTCCGGAGCGGGTGCCCGACATGAAGACGGCGGCGGTGATCACCACAGCGATGGCCACGAGCGTAATCATCGGAATGCCCAGGAAGGTATCCACCGACAGGGCTCCGAAGGCCTCCGGCCGGTCGCCGGCAAAGTACTGGGTTCCGCCGGCCCAGGCATTGTTGACACCGCGGTAGATGTACAGCGTGCCCAGCGTGATGACCAGTGCGGGGACCTTGGCCAGCGTCACCAGCAGGCCGTTGAAAAGACCCAGGACAGAGCCGAAGGCCATGCCCAGCAAGACCACCGCCAGAATCGGCATGTCCGGCGCACCGGCAAAGACCGCACCGGTGCCGAAGGCGACCAGGCCGAGAATCGACCCGACGGACAGATCCACGTTGCGGGTGACAATCACCATGGTCTGCCCAACGGCCAGGATGACCATCACAGTGGCGTTGAGCATGAGGTCCTTCAAGCCCTGCGGCGAGAGGAACAGCGGATTGACGACGGCGGTGGCCACGACCAGCACCGCGAGGGCTGCGGTGACGGGGAACTCCCGGAGCCGGAACACGTTGGGAAACTGCCGTTGCCGGCGGAGCGGGAGAGCCCGGGGCTGCTTCGCCGCGGGAGTCTGGGCCGTTGGCGTGCTCATCGGTGCCCGCCGGAGCCGGTGGCTGCATGCATGACGGCTTCGGCGCTGGCTCCGCTCCGGTCCAGCTCAGCCGAGATCCGGCCCTCGTGCATCACCAGGACCCGGTCCGCCATGCCCAGGACCTCCGGCAGTTCGGAGGAAATCATGAGGATCGCCAGCCCCTGGCCGGCCAGCTCGGAGATCAGCCGATGCACCTCGCTCTTGGTGCCCACGTCGATGCCCCGGGTGGGTTCGTCGATGATCAGGAGCGCCGGTTTGGTGGCGAGCCACTTGGCCAGGACCACCTTCTGCTGGTTTCCGCCGGACAGCGTGCTGACGGGCTGCTCAAGGGTTGAGGCCTTCACTTGCAGCTTGGTCGTCCATTCCCGGGCCGCGGCCTGCTCGGCCCGCCCGTTGATCAGCCCCAGCGTGCGGAACCGGTCCCGGAGGGTCAGGGTGGTGTTGCGGCCGACCGACAGGCCCATCACGAGTCCCTGTTTGCGGCGGTCTTCGGGGACAAAGCCGACGCCGGCTGCGATGGCGGCCTTCGGCTGGCCGGGTTTGAGCTTCCGTCCCCTGATGGACACGCTGCCGGCGTCGTACCGGTCGATGCCGAAAATGGCCCGCGCAACTTCCGTGCGCCCGGCGCCCACCAGGCCCGCGAGAGCCACGATCTCTCCGGCCCGGACTTCAAAACCGATGCTGGTGAACACACCCCGGCGCTGCAGCCCTTCAACGGTAAGGACGGGCTCACCGACCTCGGTCTCGCCCTTGGGATACAGCGAATCGACCTCCCGCCCCACCATGTCCCGGACAATTTCCTCGATGCTGGTTGATGCCGTGGCATGGGTGGCGATGTAGCGGCCGTCACGCATCACGGTGATCCGGTCAGCGAGGCTGAACACCTCGTCAAAGCGGTGCGAGATGAAAAGAATCGCCGCGCCGTCTCCGCGCAGCGAGCGGGCGACGGTAAAGAGTCTCTCCACCTCAACCCCGCTCAGGGCCGCCGTCGGTTCGTCCATGACCAGGACGCTCGCGTCCAGCGAAATGGCCTTGGCAATCTCAATGATCTGCTGGTCGGCGATGGACAGCCCTTCAGCTGTCCGGGCCGGATCAAGGTCCACGCCGAGCCTGGCGAAAAGTTCCGCGGCGCCGTCGCGCATGCGGGCGTGGTCGATCAGTCCGATCCGATTACGCGGCTGGCGTCCGATGAAAATGTTCTCCGCCACTGACAGGTCGGGAAACAGCGTGGGCTCCTGGTAAATGACGGAGATGCCCGCGGCCTTGCTGTCCGCGACGGAGCGGAAGTTCACCGGGCGGCCCGCAACGCTGAAGGCTCCCTCATCAGGGGCGTAGAGTCCGGCGAGGATCTTGACCAGGGTCGACTTGCCCGCACCGTTTTCCCCGCAGAGGGCGTGGATTTCTCCGGCCCGAAGTTCGATGGTGCCGTCCGCCAGCGCGATGACCGGCCCGAAGGTTTTCAAGGCCCCGGACAGGGTCAGGACTGCGGTTTCCGAAGTGGCTGGCGTGTCTGACATTCAGTGATGCGCACCTTTGCGGCCGACGGGACAGGAACCGAATGAACCGTTTCAAACGGGCTCGTCTGATCGTAGGGGCGTGATCCCGCTCACGTCAAGGAAATCCCGCCGGCCTGCTTCCGGCAGTGCCGCCGAACACCGGCGGCCATGAGATTCCTCGCAGCCGCCGCTCCGCTGCCGCTTCCTGGCGGCGAAACGGCCAAAGGCCGCCCGGTGCCGACTCCTACGTTAAAAAGATGAAGTTCTCCTCGCTCACCACTGCGGGGCTCCTGGCCGGAGTGGTCGCCGCTGCCGGAATTGCTGCCGCTGTCCCGCTGCAGCGGGATCCCCGCCCCTCCGCGATGCTCATCCGCGGACTCTTCTCCGGCGTGGGCAACTTCCCGCTGAAAAAGATCCACCCCCATATTCCCGGGCTCCGAGTGACCGGACACCGGGGCCTGCCGTATTTGGGGTCCGGGGCCAAGCCGACCCTGGACCTGTTCCTGCCGGATGCTCCGGACCGGAAACCGCTGCCGGTGGTGATGTGGATACACGGCGGGGCATGGATTTCCGGCTCCAAGGAAGATGTGGCGCCGTATCTGAGGATCCTCGCCGGGTACGGGTACGCCGTGGTGGGCGTCGGATACTCGATCTCGCCCCAAGTCATCTATCCGGCCGCCGTGAAAGAGCTGAACGCCGCCCTGGGCTTTGTGCGCGAACACGCAGACAAGTACGGGCTCGATCCCCATCGGATTGTCCTGGCCGGTGACTCCGCCGGTGCGCAGCTGGCCGCACAGCTGGCCCTGGCCATCACCAACCCGGAGTACGCCGGCGAGACCGGGGTGGTTCCCGCCGCCGCCCCGGAGCAACTGCGCGGAATCCTGCTGCACTGCGGCGTTTACGACTTTACGTCCGAGGCCCGCTTGACCGGCCCCGTGGGCTGGGGGCTCAAGAAGGCGCTCTGGGCCTACACCGGGTCCAAGGACTGGGCCGCCACCCCCGCCGCGGGGCACATGTCCATTCCGAAGCACGTGGATCACCGCTTTCCGCCCACCTACATTTCCGGCGGAAACGGCGACTACCTGACCAGCACGCAGTCAGTGCCCCTGGCGGACCGGCTGGAGGAAGTGGGGGTGCCGGTGATCCGCCGGTTCTGGCCGAAGGGCTACCGGCCGGCGCTGGGACACGAGTACCAGTTCCAGCTGCACCGGCCCGAGGCCAGGGAGTCGCTGCAGGAAACCGTCGCTTTCCTGGAGGACGTCACCGCAGGCGCGGCGCGGCCTCAGGACCGGACGATGACCACGTCCAGGTTCCGCGGTCCGTGCACGCCTTCCACGCGTTCGAGCTCAATATCGGAGGTGGCGCTGGGCCCGCTGATCCAGGTCAGCGGCCGCGTGCCGTCCAGCCGGCGCAGGGCTTCCGGAAGGATGCCGGCGACGTCGTCGGCTCCCACCACGCAGATGTGATGGTCGGGCACCAGAGTGATGGCGCGGCGGCCCTGGTTGGGACTGCCGTCCAGGATGATCGTGCCGGTTTCGGCCACCGAGACGGCACTGCCGGTGACGACGGCGTCCACCGCGTCCAGCTGCGCCACGCTCAGCGGCGCGGCAGCGTCGTCGGTGCGTCGGCGGCCTGGCGCGGCGGCTTCGGCGGCGGCCAGCCAGCCGGCGTCGATCCCCGCCGGAACCACATAGCTGGCGGCGCCGCTCAGCAGTTCGGCAATCCGCGGCGCCAACCCGGCCCGGTCCACCACCGTGACGCCGGCCTTGTAGTCCACCAGCCGGTCCACCAGCATCTCGATGCGTTCCTCGGCGCTCATGCCGGAGTCCTCGCGGTAGGTCCGCGGAATCTCCGGGACGGCCGGGCTGTCGCGCAGCGCCGACCGCAGCCGCTCCAGGATGTCTGCCCGTGCGCTCATGCCTGATCCTCAGTCTTGGTGATGGTTTGCGCCGCAGCGTCCGCGCCGCCGGCTGCTGATGTTTCGTGCTCCTTGGCCCACCAGTCACGGAAGGACGAGGCCGGCGGGGCCGGAATGTCCCGGCTCTGGGTCCAGCCGGCGGCGATGCCGGGCAGCTTGGTGATCTTCTTCTTCCGGCCGGCGGCGATCCGGCCCAGCGGCAGGCCCTTTTCCAGCAGGCCCAGGTGCTTGCCGGAGGAGAACGCCCAGGAGGCGCCCTTCATCAGCAGGTCCATCTGGGTGGGCAGCTTCTTCTTGCCGCGCTTGCTGTCCACGTCCTCCGCGCGCAGGTGCACCAGGATTTCGGGAATGTTGATCTTCACCGGGCAGGCGTCGTAGCAGGCGCCGCAGAGCGAGGACGCGTACGGCAGGGAGTTGTTCTCCTCGGAGACGATGCCCGTCATCAGCGGTGAGAGGATCGCGCCGATCGGTCCCGGATAGGTGGAGCCGTAGGCATGGCCGCCGGTGCGCTCGTAGACCGGGCACACGTTCATGCAGGCCGAGCAGCGGATGCAGTGCAGCGCCGAGCGGCCCATTTCATCCGCCAGCGCGGCGCTGCGGCCGTT
Source organism: Arthrobacter sp. zg-Y820 (assembly GCF_030142155.1). GTDB lineage: Bacteria > Actinomycetota > Actinomycetes > Actinomycetales > Micrococcaceae > Arthrobacter_B. The sequence goes on along the minus strand of NZ_CP126247.1, from coordinate 773,246 downwards.
GTCCAGCAGCACCAGGTGCACGTTCTGCGGTCCGTCGCCTTCGGTGACGCCGGTCCACAGGGAGGTGTACGGATTCATCCGCTCGCCCGTGGAGGAGCGCGGCAGCAGCTGCATGAACACCTCAAGGTCCTGCCAGGACGGCAGCAGCTTCTCCACGCCCATCACGGTGATCAGGGTTTCGGGCAGCGTCAGGCACATCCGCCCGTTGCCCTCGGATTCGACGACGGCGAGGGTGCCGGCGTCGGCAATCGCGAAATTGGCGCCGGAGACGGCAACCTTGGCGGAGAGGAACTTGCGGCGCAGGTGCGCCCGCGCAGCCTCGGCCAGCTTGGCGGGGTTGTCGGTGAGGTCCGGATCGACCCCTGGCATTTCGCGCAGGAAGATGTCCCGGACCTGGGTGCGGTTCTTGTGGATGGCCGGCACGAGGATGTGGCTGGGCTTGTCATGGTCGAGCTGGACGATCAGTTCGGCGAGGTCCGTTTCGAACGCGGCGATCCCCTGTTCTTCCAGGTATTCGTTCAGCCCGATTTCCTGGGTGGCCATGGACTTGACCTTGACCACCTCGTCCACGCCCTGCTCCCGGATGAGGTCGCGGACAATTTCGTTGGCCTCGGCTGCGTCGCGGGCCCAGTGGATGATGCCGCCGCGGGCGGTGAAGTTCTTCTCGAACTGCTCCAGCAGTTCGGGCAGCTGGGCCATGACCGCTTCCTTGGTGGCGCTGCCGGCGTTGCGCAGGTCCTCCCAGTCCGGCAGCTCTCCGACCACGCGCAGCCGCTTGTCGCGGATGGTGTGCGTGGCGTGGCCCAGGTTGGCGCGCAGCTGGCTGTTGCCCAGTTCGCGTTTGGCGGCCCGGGGAAAGGGCTCGACGGCGTTGAGGTTGCCCTGCCCGAAGACCGGGAGGGTGGGCATGCCCAGGTACGTGGTGCTCATCGGGAGGCCTTTCCGCCGACCAGGACGTCACCGGTGACGGACACCGGATTGTCCCGAGTGCTGGCAAGGATTTCAGCAAAGTGCAGGGTGGAGACGCCGCTGCCCTGCCGGGACAGCCCGCCGCCGATGTGCATCAGGCAGGAGGCGTCGCCGCCGGAGCACAGGTCAGCGCCGGTGGCCTTGATGTTTGCCGCCTTGTCCTCGAGCATCGCGGTGGAGACGTCGGCGTTTTTCATGGAGAAGGTGCCGCCGAAGCCGCAGCACTGGTCGGCCTGCGGCAGGGGCGCCACGGTGATGCCCTCCACGCTCTGCAGCAGGTTCAGCTGCCGGTCGCCCAACCGCAGCAGGCGCATGCCGTGGCAACTGGGGTGATAGGTGACGTTGTGCGGAAACCAGGACCCCAGCTGCGCGGCGGCATCGGTGACGCCCAGGACGTCGGTGAGCAGTGCGGAGAGCTCGTAGGTCTTGGCGCCAACCGCCTCGGCGCGGGCCGCCAGGTTGGCATCGCCGCAGGACCGGGCGACCATCGGATGCTGGTGCTTGACGGAGGCGACGCAGGAGCCCGAAGGTGCGACGGCGACGTCGTACTCCTGGGACTCGAAGGCCTCGATGTGGTTGCGGACCACCGGCACGGCTTCGGGCAGGTAGCCGGAGTTCACATGCATCTGCCCGCAGCAGGCCTGACCGGAGGGGAACACGACTTCGTGGCCCAGCCGCTCCAGAATGTCCACGGTGGCCCGGGCGGTGCGCGGATACATGGCATCCACGATGCAGGTGGCGAATAGAGCGATTCTCATGGCTGCCTTTCAGCGGGGCGACACCCCGTACGTGTGGTCTGACCATAGTAGAACATGTTGGGCCTGTCACATCCGGGCCCTCGGTGCTGGTGACTACCATCACAGAAATCGGAGTTCTGCGCTAGACTCGCCAATGGTCTGACCACTGTGGCCTGACCATGCCCTGTCCAGAACTACGCGGAGGACCCAGTGGAGTCATTCATCCCCAGCACCGATCCAGTGCTCGATAGTGTTGCCGTTTCGGCGTTGGTGGCCCTGGTGCCACTGCTGACCTTCTTTGTGCTGCTGGCCTACGTCAAGGTCAAGGCCCACCTCGCGGGCGGAATCGCCCTGCTGGTGGCCCTCGCCGTCGCCGTCTTCGCCTACCAGATGCCGGCCGGACTGGCGGCGCTCTCCGCCACCCAGGGTGCCGTCTTCGGCGCGTTCCCGGTGCTGTGGATCGTCATCATGGCCATCTGGCTCTACCAGATCACCGTGCTCAGCGGCCGGTTCGAGGACCTGCGCCGGGTGTTCGACGTGATCGGCGGCGGGGATGTGCGCGTGCAGGCCATCCTGGTCGCCTTCTGCTTCGGCGGCCTGCTGGAAGCCCTGGCCGGATTCGGCGCACCGGTGGCCATTACCGCCACCATGCTGGTGGCCCTGGGCATCAAGCCGCTCAAGGCAGCCGCCGCCGTGCTGGTGGCCAACACCGCCCCCGTGGCCTTTGGCGCCATGGCCATTCCGATCACCACCGCAGCCTCGCTGACCGGTCTGGACGCCGACCACATCGGCACCATCGTGGGCCGCCAGGCACCGCTGCTGGCCATCTTCGTCCCGCTAATCCTGGTCTTCATCCTCGACGGCCGCCGCGGCGTGCGGGACACCTGGCCCGCCGCCGTCATTACCGGCGTCGCGTTTGCCACGGCCCAGGTCCTCTGCTCGACCTTCTTCTCCTACGAACTCACCGACATCGTGGCAGCCCTGGCCGGCCTCGGTGCTGCCGTCGTCTTCCTGCGGTTCTGGCAGCCCCGCGGCCGGGAAGCCGCCCGCGAGCGCATGGGCCTGCCCGCCCTCGCCGCCTCGGTCACCGGCTCGGTCACCGGATCGGCCGGCTCGCAGTCCGGCGCCGGCCGCGGTGCCGCCGCTGCGGTTCGGGACGGCAACTCCCTCACCCGCTCCCGCACGCTGCTGGCCCTGTTCCCCTACTTCCTGGTGATCCTGATTTTCGGCATCGCCAAGCTGTGGAAGTGGGGCGCGGACATTCCCGCCCTCCTGGCCTCCACCGACATCAAGGTTCCGTGGCCCTGGCTGCACGACCGGCTCCTGGATGCCTCCGGCGAGCCCGTCTCCTCCACCATCTACACGTTCAACTGGCTTTCCAGCCCCGGAACGCTGCTGCTGTTCACCGGCCTGATCGTGAGCGCGGTCTACGCCAAGTACGACGACGGCGGCCGGTACGTCATGAGCGTGGGCAACGGTGTGGCCGAGATCTTCCGGACCATCTGGAACATGCGCTGGGCCGGACTGACCATCCTCTCCGTGCTGTCCCTGGCCTACGTCATGAACTTCTCCGGACAGACCGTGGCCATCGGCACCTGGCTGGCCGGCACCGGAGCGTTCTTCGCGTTCCTCTCCCCCGTGCTGGGCTGGATCGGCACCGCCGTCACCGGTTCCGACACTTCCGCCAACGCCCTCTTCGCCCGCCTGCAGCAGACCGCCGGCATCGAAGCCGGAATTGATCCGAACCTGCTGGTGGCTGCCAACACCTCCGGCGGCGTCGTGGGCAAGCTGATCAGCCCGCAGAACCTCGCCATCGCCGTGACCGCCGTGAAGCTGGACGGCCAGGAATCGGTGCTGCTGCGCAAGGTCGTCGGCTGGAGCCTGGGCCTGCTGCTGGTGCTGTGCACCCTGGTGTACCTGCAGTCCACGCCGATCCTGGGCTGGATGCTGCCGTAGGTCCTGCCGGCTCCGCCGCTTTCTGGGGATCTGCTGCCGTTTTGGAATCTGCTGCCGCTGCGGACCGGCGGCAGATTCCCCAACCGGACGATTCACCCCGGTGCGGCCGATTTTCCGGGGTTATCCCCGCGGAAAACGGCGCCCGCCCGATTCTGGTGGCGGCCGCTGCCCCACGGCGATGGTGGCGGCCGGCGTCCCTCGGCGGTGGCGGCGGCCGGCGCGCATCCTTCGTGCAGATAATGCAGTCTGGCGAAATCTCTCGTGCAGATCAGGGCCTCCTTTCTCCGAAATGACTCCTTTTCAATGCATTATCTGCACGAGAGACTCCGGCGGAGCCCCGGTCAGTGCATTATCTGCACGAGAGATCCAGTACAAGCGCGAGGGCCGGGTTCTGGAGATGATGGCGCAAGGTTCGCCGGCGAGCGGAAGGCACCCGGACGATTCACCCCGAGGTGGCCGATTTTCCGCAGCTCCTCGGCTCCGCCGGTGCCAGCATGACTGAAGGAGCGCACCCGGCCGCCCTGCCGCATCGGCGTCCCGGCACCGGCACCGACACCCCGGCACCCCACCGCATCGGCGCATGGCAGGATGGAGCGGTGACAGAGCACCCGCGCCGCAGCTACGACCTGCTGCTGGAAAACATTGAAGCCGACCTCCGCTCCGGCGCCATCGCACTGGGCGACCAGCTGCCCGGCGAGCGGACGCTGGCCGAAACCTACGGCATTTCCCGTGCCTCCGTCCGGGAAGGCATCCGCATCCTGGACGCCATGGGCGTACTGAGGTCCTCCTCCGGGTCCGGGCCGAAGTCCGGCGCCATCATCATCTCCGAACCTTCGGCTGGGTTGTCCTCCGCCCTGCGCCTGCACATGGCCAGCAGCCGGCTGCCGGTGGCGGACATCGTGCAGACCCGTGTCCTGCTGGAAACCTGGGCGGCCACCACCGCCGCCGCCCGGCCGCCGTCGGAGGCCGCGGACGCCGCATTGGCCCGGGCCGCCGCACTGCTGGAGGCCATGGATGCCCCGGATATTGAGCGCGAAGCCTTCCACCTGCTGGACGCCCAGTTCCATGTGGAGCTCAGCTCGCTGGCCGGCAACGCCGTCATCGAAACCATGATGGCGTCCCTGAGCGGAGCCATCAGCGGTTACGTCAAGAACGCCGTCGACGGCATGGAAAACTGGCCCGCCGTCATGACCCAGCTGCAGGCCCAGCACCACGGCATCCACGAGGCGGTGGCAAACCGCCGGGGCGACGACGCCGCCCGCCTGCTGCGCGAGCACATCGAGTGGTTCTATGCGCAGATTCCCGACGAGGACTCCGCTGACGAAAAATCCGCCGGCTCCGCCTAGCTCCGACCCGCTGCAAACCGGCCGCCGGCCCCACCCAGGCGCAGCCGCTCCGACCCGGCTCCAACGCACCTAAAACTGGTAAGCAGCCTGATAAAATCTCGGTCATCACAAAGCACCGACGAACAGGAGAAGTCCTTGTCCACTTCCAGCCAGGACACGGTTTCCACCGAAACTGCTGAGCGCATTGCCGAGCGCATCCAGGGCACCGGCGTGACCATCGGGGTTTCGGAATCCCTGACCAGCGGGATGCTGGCCTCGTTCCTGGGGGCCGCGCCGTCGTCGTCGGACTGGTTCCTCGGCGGGCTCACCGCCTACGCCACCTCCGTTAAGCGCACGGTCCTGGGCGTGACGGCCGAGGCAGTGGTGTCGGAGGAATCGGCGGCCCAGATGGCCGCGGGCACGGCCAAGCTGCTGGACGCCGACCTGGTCCTGGCGGTCACCGGCTCCGGCGGCCCCGAACCGCAGGACGACCAGGAGCCCGGCACCGTCTTTTTCGGCCTGACCGCCGCCAACCAGGAGCACCCCGACGTCATTGAACGGTTCTTCGAGGGGGATCCGGAAACCGTCATCCACTCCACCGTGGCCGCCGCGCTCGAGCTGCTGGAGGAGCGGCTGGAAAAGCTGCTGGCGGACCGCGGGATCCGGTAGCCGCGCTACTCGGGTAAGTCCTCCAAATCCGGCTGAAGGAGCTGCATCGCCCCTTCATGTGGTCTGACCAACTTTCGCCGGGGCGTGATCAGGCCTACATTTGGAGGCGGAGCACCGCAGCTCCCTGGAACGGTTGGATCGAAAAATGAACCTTCACACGGAAGCCCCCGTCCCGTCAGCGACCTCCGTCGCCGACCTCGGCACCGAACACATCAGCACCCGGGAAATCGACCGGCGCAAAATGGCGCACGACGCTTCCCACTATCTGATGATCCCTGAGGCCGTGGCGACGCCGCGCACGGCGGAGGAGGTCGCCGCCCTGCTGAGCCGCAGCCGGAAGCTGGGCATCCCTGCCACCTTCCGCTCCGGCGGCACCTCCCTCTCCGGCCAAAGCCAGAGCGACAGCCTCCTGATCGATACCCGCCAGCACTTCCGCGGCATCGAGGTGCTCGACGGCGGTGCCCGGGTCCGCGTGCAGCCCGGAGCCACGGTGCGCGCCGTGAACTCCCGGCTGGCCGCGCACGGCTACAAGCTCGGGCCCGATCCGGCGTCGGAAATCGCCTGCACCATCGGCGGCGTCGTCGCCAACAATTCCTCCGGCATGGCCTGCGGCACCGAGTTCAACACCTACCAGACCATCGAGTCCATGGCCCTGGTCCTGCCCTCTGGCACGGTCCTCGATACGGCAGCGCCCGACGCCGAAACCAAGCTGCGCACCCTGGAACCGGCGCTCGTCGAGGGGCTGCTGCGGCTGCGCGGCCGGATCGTTGCCAACCCGCATTCAGTGGCCACCATCGAGCGGCTGTTCTCCATGAAGAACACCATGGGCTACGGGCTCAACTCCTTCCTGGACTACGAGAGCCCGCTGGACATCCTCACCCATCTGATGGTCGGCAGCGAAGGCACGCTGGGCTTCGTGGCCGAAGCGACGTTCCGGACGGTTCCGGCGCTGCCCAAGGTGGCCACCGGGCTGATGTTTTTTGACTCGCTGGACCGCGCCGCCAGCGCCCTGCCGGAACTGGTCGCCTCCGGACTGGCCACGATTGAGCTGATGGATTCGACGTCGCTGCGCGTGGCCGCCGCCGACCCGACCGCTCCCCCGGAGCTGCGCGAGCTGCAGATCTCCGACCACGCCGCCCTCCTGGTGGAGCACCAGGCCCGCACCGCCGAGGAGCTGGCGGAGAAGCGGGAGAACTCGCGGGCACTCTATGAGTCCCTTCCCTTGGCCGCCCCGTTCGCCATGACGTCGGTCGCGAAGGACCGGGCCGCCATGTGGCACCTGCGCAAGGGCCTGTACACCACGGTGGCCGGCGCCCGCCCGTCCGGAACCAATGCCCTGCTCGAGGACATCGTGGTGCCGGTCCCCTCCCTGGCGGCCACCTGCGGGGAGCTGTCCCGGCTCTTCACCGAACACCACTACCGCGATTCGGTCATCTTCGGCCACGCCAAGGACGGCAACGTCCACTTCATGCTCAACGAACGCTTCGACGATCCGGTGGAGCTTGCCCGCTATCAGGCGTTCACCGAGGAAATGGTTGACCTGGTGCTGGGCAACGGCGGCTCGCTCAAGGCCGAGCACGGCACCGGCCGGATCATGGCCGCATTTGTCCGCCGCCAGTACGGCGATGAACTGTACGCGGTGATGTGCGAGCTCAAGTCCCTGGTCGATCCGCCGAATCTGCTCAACCCCGGCGTGCTCATCAATGAAGACCCGCTGGCCTACATCGAGAACCTCAAGGTGGCGCCCACGGTGGAGGCGGAAGTGGACCGCTGCGTGGAGTGCGGCTACTGCGAACCGGTCTGTCCCAGCAAGGACCTGACCACCACTCCGCGCCAGCGGATTGTCCTGCGCCGCGAGATCGCCGCCGCCGAAGCCCGCGGCGACGCGGCCCTGGCCAAGGAGCTGCGCAAGGACTACGACTACGACGGCGTCCAGACCTGCGCCGTCGACGGCATGTGCGTCACCGCCTGCCCGGTCCTGATCAACACCGGAGACCTGGTCCGCCGGCTGCGCAAGGAGGACGCCAATCCCGTCGCCGACATCGGCTGGAAGACCGCTGCCGAGCACTGGTCCACGGTGACCGTGGCCGGCGGCAAGGCCCTCAGCCTGGCCAAGGCGATGCCGCCGCTGCTGCCCAAGGCGGCCACCGCCGTCGCGCGCGCCGTTGCCGGCAGCGATACCGTTCCGGCCTACGCCACGGTGCTGCCGGCCGGCGGTTCAAAGCGGCGGCCGCTGGAGGATCCGGCCGCTGTGGCCGTGTATTTCCCTGCCTGCATCGGCACCATGTTTGGTCCGGCCGGCACCGGCGACGGCGTGTCCGCAGCCTTCCTGGAACTGTGCGGCCGCGCCGGGGTGGGCGTGCGCATCCCGAACGGCATCGGCGAGCTGTGCTGCGGAACGCCCTGGAAGTCCAAGGGTTTCGCCAAGGGCTACTCGGTGATGACCGAACGCGTGCTGGCCAACCTGTGGGAAGCCACCGGCGGCGGGGCACTGCCGGTGGTCTGCGACGCCGCGTCCTGCACGGAGGGTCTGGACACCATGAAGCGGCTGGCCGGGGAAAGCCCGGATTACCCGGGGCTGCAGTTCGTCGATTCGGTCGAGTTCGTGCGGGACGCGGTGCTGCCGCAGCTGGCCGTGACGGCGAAGCTGCCGTCGATGGCACTGCATCCCACCTGCTCGTCCACCCAGCTTGGCGCCAACGAGGCGCTGCACGCCGTGGCCGATGCGGTGGCGGACGAGGTGTTCGTGCCGCAGAGCTGGGGCTGCTGCGCGTTTGCCGGCGACCGCGGGCTGCTGCATCCGGAGCTGACGGACTCGGCCACCGACCGGCAGGCGGCGGAAATCAACGAGCGCGAGTTCGCTGCCTACGCCTCGGTGAACCGGACCTGCGAGATCGGCATGTCCAAGGCCACCGGCCACACCTACCGGCACGTGCTCGAGTATCTGGCGGAGGCGACGCGGTAGGTGCGGGGACTGCTGCTCCGCGCACGGGTTGAGCCTGAACGGAGCCGGCAACGAAGGCACTGTACGGTGGATTCAATATTGACCCGATGTCATGCAGCCAAGTTCAGCCTGCTTAGTGTCCGATACGGCCTCTCCATGCCTTGGGAGTGTCACACGTCGCAGTTTGACACTACGAACATAGGATGTTTAGCTCGTGATATCGATCACGTTCCGGCACCTTCGAGCCGGCTGACTTGTTAGGCAGGCACAGTTCTTGAGCACCATCACCCGCGTGGATATCCAGGACATCCGATTCCCGACGTCGCAGGACCTGGACGGCTCCGATGCAATGAACCCGGACCCGGACTACTCCGCCGCCTACCTCAGCATCGGGACAGACTCCGATGACGGCCTGACCGGAAACGGATTCGTCTTCACGATCGGCCGCGGCAATGACGTCCAGGCCGCCGGAATCACTGCCCTTGCCGGCTACCTCACCGGCCGCAACGTTGAAGAGACGCTGGCAGACCTCGGCGGTTTCTGGAAGACACTTGTCCACGATTCACAGTTGCGCTGGCTCGGACCGGAAAAGGGCGTGATGCACATGGCAATCGGTGCGGTCATCAACGCACTGTGGGATCTGCGGGCCAAGCGCGAAGGCAAGCCCCTGTGGCTTCTGTTAGCCGAAATGAGCCCGGAGGAAATCGTGGGCCTGGTGGACTTCCGCTACCTCACCGATGCCCTGACTCCTGCCGAAGCCCTCGACATCCTCAGGCGAGCCGAGCCGGGCCGGCAGGAACGCATCAGCACCCTCAAGCGGGTCGGTTACGAGGCATACACCACCACGCCCGGCTGGCTGGGCTACTCCGACGAGAAGCTCACCCGTCTGTGCCGGGAAGCAATGGCTGACGGCTTCGAACAAATCAAGCTCAAAGTCGGCGCCGACCTCGACGACGACATCCGCCGCCTGCGGGTGGCGCGCGAGGTCTGCGGTCCGGACTTCCGGATTGCAGTGGACGCCAACCAGCGCTGGGACGTGGACCAGGCCATCGAATGGATGGCTCATCTGGCCCCCTTCAATCCAGCCTGGATCGAGGAGCCCACCAGCCCCGACGACGTCCTGGGCCACGCAGCCATCGCCCGGGCCATCGCCCCGATCCCGGTTGCCACCGGAGAACATGTGCAGAACCGCGTGATCTTCAAGCAGATGCTGCAGGCCGGTTCCCTGCAGGTGCTCCAGATCGATGCATCCCGCGTTGCCGGCGTTAACGAGAACATCGCCATCCTGCTGCTCGCGGCCAAATTCGGAGTCCCGGTCTGCCCTCACGCCGGAGGAGTGGGGCTTTGCGAAGCAGTCCAGCACCTCTCCATGTTCGACTATGTGTCAGTCTCCGGTGCCATGGACGGCCGGATGATCGAGTTCGTCGACCACCTGCACGAGCACTTCACCGTTCCGGTCGACGTGCGTGCCGGCCGCTACTGGCCGCCGGCAGCACCCGGTGCCGGAATGGAAATGATCCAGTCCTCCGTGGCCGGCTACCTCTACCCCACCGGCTCCGTCTGGTCCTAAGGTCCCAGCCGACCCCGCCCCGGCGTCCGCCTCGGCCCCACGTTAGTTCCGCTCGTTCTTCCCTGCCTTTTTCAGCCTCATAGAAGAGACCTTTGATGATCCAGGATCCAGACCAGCTTCACCAGCGCGACCACAGCAAGGAAACCATCCCCAAAGCGGTGGTCTTCATCGCCGTCCTTGCCGGGTTTTCAGGCCTGCTGTACGGCTACGACTCCGGCGCCATATCCGGTGCCCTGCCCCTGTTGATCAACGACTTCGGAATCGACGCCGGAACCCAGGGTCTGGTTACCTCGCTGCTGCTCTGGGGAGCGCTGCCCGCGATCATCGGCGCCACGCTCGCCGCCCGCCGGTTCGACCGTCGCCATCTGCTGCTGGTCGCCGCGGTGATCTTCGTCGTCGGCTCCGTTGCCTGCGCCCTGGCTCCGAACATCACGGTCCTGATGTACGCCCGGTTCTTCCTGGGCTTGGCTGTGGGCATCGCCAACATGTTCGGCCTGATCTATCTGGCCGAACTCGCCCCGACCCGCATTCGGGGACTGCTGACCGCTTTGTACCAGCTCTCCGTCAACGTCGGCATCCTGTGCGCCTACATCGCAGGCGACGCGCTGCAGGCCTCCGGCAGTTGGCAGTGGATCCTCGGAGCCGGCGCTTTTCCTGCCATCATCTTCCTGGTCGGCATGTACCTCAGCCCGGCCAGCCCCCGCTGGCTGATCATGCGCGGCCGCCGCGAGGAAGCCCTCACCGTCCTGACCAAGCTGCGGGCCACCCGCGAACTCGCCGCGGCTGAAGTCGCCGAGATCGAAGGCAGCCTGCAGAACCAGGGCGCCGGCGTCGGGCAGCTTTTCCGCTCGGCCCGGCCGGCAATGACGGTCCTGTTCATCCTTACCTTCTTCCAGGTCTTCACCGGCATCAACGCGGTGGTCTACTACGCGCCGATCATCTTCGCTGACATTGAATCGATGGGCGAAAACGCCGGCATGATCGCCAACTACGGCGTCGGCATCGCCCTGGTGGTCTCCACCGCCATCTCGCTGCCGCTGATTGACCGGCTGGGCCGGGTCAAGATGCTGGCCGTGAGCATGGCCGGCCAGGCTGTGGCCATGGTGGTGCTCTGGCTTTTCCCGGATATGGGCTTTGTCAGCATTGCCGCCGTCTTCGTGTACACCTTTGCCTTCGGCTTCGGTCTCGGTCCGGTGTTCTGGCTGTACATCCCCGAGGTGCTCCCGCTGCGGATGCGTGCCATTGGCATGGGCGTTATCACCTTCACGCAATACCTCTTCAACGCCGTGTTTGCTTCGGCTTTCCCGGTGGCCATGGAGCGCTTCGGTCCGGTCGTGTTCCTGCTCTTCGCGGTCCTTTCGGCTGCCGGCTTCTTCTATGTGGTGCGCCGCGTCCCGGAAACCTCAGGAAAGTCCCTGGAGGAGATCGAGGAGTACTGGCGCGTGGAGGAAGACCGGAAACTGGCCGCCGCCGGCTGATTCGATCCTCCTGCCTCACCGGTCCAGCTAAAGGAAAAACCCATGCTCAGCTTCGAACTCACCCACCCCGACCTGCTGCAGGCGCTGGCGTCGTCCGGCCACGGCACCAAAGTGCTCATCGCCGACGGCAACTATCCCCACAACACCGGCGCCCCCGCGTCCGCCCGGCGCATCGCCCTGAATTTGCGTCCCGGCCTGCTCACCGTGGACCAGATTCTGGAAGTCCTGGCGGTCAGCAGTCCGATTGAGTCAGCGGAAATCATGACCGACGACGACGGCGCCTGGGCACCGTGCGTCGGCGGCTACCGGGCCCTCCTGGGGCGGGAGGTTCCGGTGCTCGGCCACGAGCGGCACGCGTTTTACGAGGCCGCCCGGGGATCCGACGTCGGCGTGGTGATCGCCAGCGGGGACCAGCGACAGTACGCCAATCTGCTCCTGACCATCGGCGTGCGGACAACCGGCTCCTCGCTGCCGGGAGCCTAGCGTGCGGATCACGGACACCCACGTCCATTTCTGGGATCCGCGGCGGTTTTCCTACCCATGGCTGGAGGACCGTCCGGTCCTGAACGTCCCCCGTCTGGCCGCCGATCTGTGCCCAGGGCTGGACGCGGACATGTCGCCGGTGCGGAAAATAGTGCTCGTTGAAGCCGGCTGTCGTTCCGATCAGGCCGTGGACGAAACCCTGTGGCTGCAGGACCAGGCCCGGCGGGATCCCCGGATCGGTGCGGTCGTGGCGGCAGTGACGCTGGAGGACGACACCCGCCTGTCCACGGAGCTGGACCGGCTAAGCCGGATTCCGCTGGTGCGCGGCGTCCGGCGTAATTTCCAGTCGCTGGAACCCGGTGCCCTCGTTGCACCGGCCATGATTGCCGGTGCAAGGGCAGTGGCCGCTGCCGGATTGGTTTTTGATGCCACCGTTCGCTCAGGTCAGCTCCCGGAGCTGGAAGCCTTCGCCCGGCAGGTTCCCGAACTGACCATTGTGCTGGACCATCTGGGCAAGCCCCCGGTGGCTTCCGGCGTCGTCGGACCCTGGGCGCGGGACCTGCAGCGGCTGGCGGACTGCCCCAATGTGACGGTCAAAATTTCGGGACTTGCGCCGGAGGCCGCTCCGGAGAGACCGCTCGAAGCACAGATACGACCGTTCCTGGCCGCGGCCCTGGAGATCGCGGACCCGGGCCGGCTGCTCTTGGGCAGTGACTGGCCGGTGTCCACGGCCCGGGCACCGCGGGACACCTATGCGAGCTGGTGGACCTTGCTGCTGGAGGATACGCTCTGCGTGCTCAGCGCACCGGACCGCGAAGCTGTTGCCGAAGGCAACGCCGAACGGATTTACATGAAAGCAGGAACAACGCATGAGTGAAAACCAAACCGTGGAGCGCATCCGGAGCACCGGCGCGCTGGGCTTCGGCGCAGCCCCCATCGGCAACCTCTACCGTGCCGTACCAGACGCCGAGGCTCTGGACGCCGTCGAAACAGCGTGGCAGCAGGGCATCCGGCACTTCGACACCGCACCCCACTATGGCCTGGGACTGGCTGAACGCCGGCTTGGGCAGGTGCTGTCCGGAAAACCCCGGGACAGCTATCTGCTATCCAGCAAGGTGGGGCGGCTGCTTCGCCCCAACCCGGCACCCGGGGGCAGGGACACGGAGGGCTTTGACGTACCCGATGACCTCACCCGGATCTATGACTACACCCGCGACGGAGTGCTGCGCTCCATTGAGGAGAGCCTGGTCCGGCTGAACACGGACCGCTTGGACGTGGTGTACATCCACGACCCGGACGAACACTGGGACGAGGCAGTGGCCGGCGCCGTTCCTGCCCTGTCAGAGCTTCGGGACCAGGGCGTGATCGGTGCCTACGGCGCCGGGATGAACCAGTCGGCGATGCTGGAACGCTTTGTCCGGGAGACCGACGTCGACGTCGTCATGCTTGCGGGCCGCTACACGCTGCTGGAACAGGCCGCCGCCGGGAACCTGATAAGCGCCTGCCGCGAGCGCGGGGTGGGCATTGTGGACGTGGGCGTTTTCAACTCCGGGCTGCTGTCCAAGGACCGGCCGGCCCCCGACGCCACTTACAACTACGCCCCCGCGCCGCCGGAGATGTTGGAGCGTGCCAATGCCCTGGCCGATCTGGCGGAGAAGCACGACACCACGCTTCCCGCAGTTGCCCTCGCCTTCCCTTATCGGGAACCGGCGGTGGCCGCCATCGTCCTGGGCATGCGCACGGCGGAACAGGTGGAACAAAATGTTGCCCTGAGCGGCGCCGCCATCCCCGAACAATTCTGGGCCGATGCAGCCGCCCTCGGTTTCATCCGCTGACCAAAACCTGCCCACACACCACCGGCTGAACCAACGCACCATCGATCGAACAGGAACCTTATGGAATTCATGCGCATCGGGCCCAAGGGCTCGGAAACCCCCGTTGTCGTGGAGAACGGCACCTCCTACTCGCTGGCCGGCATTGTCGCGGACATCGATCCCGACTTCTGGTCCGAGGGCCCGGCGCGGGTGGCCCAAGCTCTCGCGGCCGGCGAGCTGACCGCCGTCAACCCGGCCGGGCAGCGGATCGGCGCTCCGGTCGCCCGTCCCTCGGCGATCATCTGCATCGGTCAGAACTACGCCGCGCACGCCGCGGAATCCGGTGCGCAGCCGCCGACGCACCCGATTGTCTTCCTCAAGACGCCGAACACGCTGACCGGGCCCTACGACGCCGTGGGCATCCCGCCGGCCTCGGAAAAAACCGACTGGGAAGTGGAACTGGCCATCGTCATCGGCAAGCCCGCCGCTTACCTGCAGTCCGATGCCGAGGCCGCTGACGCCATCGGCGGGTACATGACGGTGAACGACCTTTCGGAGCGGAGCTACCAGATGGACGTCTCCGGCGGTCAGTGGAGCAAGGGCAAATGCGTGAAGGATTTCCTGCCCGCCGGACCGGTGCTCCGCACAGCCGACAGCATTGATCCCGCGGACCTGCGGCTGCGCAGTTGGGTCAATGGGGAGCCGCGGCAGGACTCGTCCACCCGGGACATGATCTTCTCCGTGACGGATATCGTCCGCGACCTCTCCCAGTACATGCAACTCGAGCCGGGCGACATCATCTGCACCGGCACCCCGGAGGGCGTTGCCTTCTCCGGACGCTTCCCTTACCTGCAGGCCGGGGACGTCACCGAGATTGAAATCGAGGGGCTGGGCAAACAGCGCCAGGAGTACAACCGGATTGAGGCGGGCAAGTAATGGCAGCGGAATTTGAGGGACTGGCAGCGATCGTCACCGGCGGAGCCTCCGGCATCGGGGCAGCAACGGTGCAGCGCTTGCTGGAGTCGGGTGCAAAGGTTGGCGTCCTGGACCTGCGTCCGGAACAGGCGCCCGCAGGGGCGGTGGGAATCCGCTGCGACGTCGGGGATTCCGATTCCGTGCGCTCCGCCGTCGCCGAGGCCGCCCGGGTGCTGGGAGGCATCGACGTCGTCGTCAATAACGCGGGCATTGGCGCCCAGGGCGACGTCGCGGCGAATGACGACGACGAATGGGCCCGCGTTCTGAACGTGAACGTGCTGTCCGTGGCCCGGGTATCCCGTGAGGCGCTGCCCTACCTGCGCGAATCAGCGCATGCTGCGATTGTGAACACCTCCTCGATTGCCGCTGCAGCCGGGCTGCCAGAGCGGGTACTGTATTCCGCGAGTAAGGGTGCCATCCGCTCCATGACGCTGGCGATGGCCGCCGACCACATCCGCGAAGGGATCCGGGTGAACTGCGTCAGCCCCGGCACGGCCAACACTCCGTGGATCGGGGGGCTGCTGAGCAAAGCCGCTGATCCCGAGGCGGAGCGGACAGCACTGAACGCCCGCCAGCCGCACGGCCGGATGGTGGAGCCCGAAGAGGTCGCCGAGGCGATCTGTTACCTGGCCAGTCCTCGGAACAAGTCCACCGCAGGCGTTTGCCTGGCGGTCGACGGTGGCATGGACGGTCTGCGGCTGAGGCCCGTCGGCGCGTAGCCTCACCCCTCAAGACGTAAAAACGGGAAGGTCCGGTGCGCGCACCGGACCTTCCCGTTTGACCAGCCCGACTTACGCGGCTGGCGTCTGTCAGCCGAGCGCCTCCTTGACCCACTGTTCCACGCCGCTCACGTGCAGCATGGTGGCGGCGCGCGCCAATTCTGCGTCCCCCGACCGCAGGGCCGCGACGATGCTCCTGTGCTCCGCCAGAGTGCGTTCCACCGCGCCCTGCTCTGTGAGGCCGCGCCAGATCCGTGCCCGGACCGTTCGACTGTTCAGGCCTGAAAGCAGCCCGCAGAGGTAGCCGTTGCCCGCGGCGTCGGCAATGCTCTCGTGGAACCGCAGGTCATGCTCGATGAGGTCATCCACGGATCCCGCGTCCACGCCTGCGATGTCCGCCTCCAATCCGGCCAGCTCCGCTTGGGTGATCCGTCTGGCCGCCATGCCTGCAGCCGAGGATTCCAGGATGCGCCGGACTTCGAAGAGCTCCACCAGCGAGGTGTCCGAATGCAGGTCCACCATGAACGCGGTGGATTCCTGCAGCAGCCGAGGCTCAAGGCTGGTGACGTATGTGCCGTCGCCTCGCCGGACGTCCAATACCCGGACGGCTTCCAACGCCTTGACCGCTTCCCGCAGCGAGTTGCGGGACAGACCCAATTGCTCGCTGAGTTCCTTCTCGGGCGGCAGCCGGTCCCCCGGGGACAGCTCTCCGCCGATGATCATGTCCTTGATCTTGGTTATCGCGTCATCCGTAAGGGCCATCCCTCGATCCTAGTCGGGGGCGGGTGGGCTGCCTCCCTGCCCGTAACACTGCAAAGAGTCCCCGTCAGGAGGAGTCCGACGGCAGCGCCGGGGCGATTTCCGGAAGCTCCTGCAGCGACCATTGGTTGCCGTCCGGATCGCTGAAGTAGACGAACGTGCCCCAGTCCAGCGGCGCAATGTCGCTGGCCTCAATGCCGTGGTCCACCAGGTGCTGCCGCGCCTCGGCGGCGTTGGGCACCACGATCTGGATCCGCTGGGTTCCGGGCACCATGTCCGTTGTCCCCGGACCGATCACCACCGAACACGCAGATCCCGGCGGCGTCAGCTGCACAAACCGCAGTTCCGGACTAATGCGTTCGTCGTAGTCAGCGTTGAATCCCACTTGGTCCACGTAGAACGCCTTGGAGGCATCCACGTTGGAGACCGGCACGGGTACCAGCTCAATTTTCCAGTCCATGGCATCCACGGTAGAACCGCCGACGACGGCGGGGAACGGTGCCGCGGTCAGATACGGTCCGCGACCGCTCCGGAAACCTCCGCGAGAGGAGGGAGGGAGGGAGGGAGGGAGGGAGGGAGGGAGGGAGGGAGGGAACGAAACCTCAGTGTGCTGAGGAATAAGCCCGCGGCAGCCCGTGTTGCCGCCTATATGACAGAGCAGAGCGTAACCCCCGTCCCCCTGACCATTGATCTCAAGGACCTGGGCACGGTCCGCCGTCTTGGCTTCGGCGCCATGCGCATCGTGGGCCCCGGCATCTGGGGCGAGCCCGAAAGCCGCGGCACCGCCGTCGACGTCGTCCGCCGGGCCGTGGAGCTGGGTGTTGACTTCATCGACACCGCCGATTCCTACGGCCCCAACGTCAGCGAGGAGATCATCGCCGAGGCGCTGTATCCGTATCCCGACGGCGTTCGCATCGCCACCAAGGCCGGCTTTGCCCGCACCGGACCTGACGTCTGGGTGCCCCTGGGCCGCCCGGAGTACCTGCGCCAGCAGGTCGAACTGAGCCTGCGCAAGCTCAAGGTGGATTCCCTGGATCTGTTCCAGCTGCACCGCATCGACCCCGAGGTT
This sequence comes from Arthrobacter sp. zg-Y820, assembly GCF_030142155.1. GTDB lineage: Bacteria > Actinomycetota > Actinomycetes > Actinomycetales > Micrococcaceae > Arthrobacter_B. Next base: position 755,779 of record NZ_CP126247.1, on the reverse strand, counting down.
CCGGCCGAAGAGCAGTTCGCCGTGATGCGCGACCTGCAGCAGGAAGGCAAGATCAAGGCCCTGGGCCTGTCCCAGGTTTCGGTGGAGCAGCTCAAGGCCGCCGACAAGTACTTCACCGTCTCCACTGTGCAGAACCGCTACAACCTCACCGACCGCTCCTCCGAGGACGTGCTGGAATACGCCGAGGCCAACGGCATCGGCTTCATTCCGTGGGCTCCGATCTCCGCCGGCGAACTGGCCCAGCCGGGCGGCCCCGTGGCCGAAGCCGCGCAGCGCCTGAACGCCACCGATTCCCAGGTGGCCCTGGCCTGGCTGCTGCGCCGCTCCCCCGTGATCATGCCGATCCCGGGCACCGGCTCCATCAAGCACCTCGAGGAAAACCTCGCCGCCGCGGACCTGGTGCTCGACGACGCCACGTACGCCGAGCTCGACGCCGCCAGCAAGAGCGCTTCCGGCAAGTAGGCACCCGCCGCGGCAGCGCACCACCCGCCCGGCACACGCACCACCATTTCCCCACCTTCCCCCACTTTTCCCCCACCGAAGGAGACCTTCCCATGGCTAACATCCTCATGGTCGTTTCAGCAGCCGATTCACTCACGATGAAGGACGGCAGCGAGCATCCCACCGGCTACTGGGCCGAGGAACTCGTGGAATCCCACCGCGTCCTGCGTGAAGCCGGCCACACCGTCCGCATCGCCACCCCGAACGGCGTCAAGCCCACCGTTGACCAGGTCAGCCTGGACCCGGCGTCCGCCGGCGGCGAGGAAAAGGCCGTGGCCTTCACCAACTACCTCTCGTTCATCGACGCCGAGCTCTCCGCTCCGCTGACCCTGGCTGACGCGGATCCGGCGGAGTACGACGCCGTGATCATGCCGGGCGGGCACGGCCCCATGTCCGACCTGGCCTCCGACAAGGACCTGGGCCGGATTCTGATTGCAGCCGACACCGACGGAAAGATCATCGCTCCGTTCTGTCACGGCCCGGCAGGCTTGCTGAGCGCCGAGACGGAGAACGGCGACTTCGTTTTTGCCGGCCGCAAGATGACCGTCTTCACCGATGAGGAAGAACTCAATGGCGGCACCGGGGAGAACACCCCCTGGTTCGTCGAGGAAGTGCTGCGCAACAAGGGCGCCGAAGTGGAAACCGGCCCCGCCTGGTCCAGCTTCGTGGTCCGCGACCGGAACCTGATTTCCGGCCAGAACCCGCAGTCCAGCGAAGACGTGGCCAAGGCCGTCCTCGCCGCACTGGCCGAGTAGAAGCCCACTGTGACCGTCCTGATTGCCGGCTGCGGCGATCTGGGCACGGAAGCCGGCCTGCGGTTCGCCGCGGCCGGCTTTTCCGTGCTCGGCTGGCGCCGTTCCCCGGAGAAAATCCCCGCTCCGCTCACCGGCCAGGCCGCCGACCTGACCCGCGGCGAGCTGCCGCGGATTCCTGCCGATACCGGCGTCGTCGTCATCGCCGTGGCCGCCGGCAGCCGCAGTGAATCGGCCTACCGTGCAGCGTATGTGGACGGCACGGCGAACGTCCTGGATGCGCTGGAGCGCGACGGCGTGCGGCCGCGGCGGATCCTGTTCGTCTCCTCCACCGCGGTGTACGGCGACGCCGACGGCGGTGTGGTGGACGAGGAAACGCCGGCCGCCCCGGCGACGGTGACCGGTGCCGTGATCCTCGAGGCCGAGGAACTGCTGCACACGCGCCGGCCAGACGCCGTCGTGCTCCGGCTGTCAGGCATTTACGGGCCGGGCCGCACCCGGCTGATCGATGCCGTCACCGGAGGCACCGCCGTCGTGCCCAACCGGCCGCAGCCGACCAACCGGATCCACCGGGACGACGCCGCGGCGGCCATCGTGCACCTGACCACTGCGGTACCGGATCCCGCGCAGCTGTATGTGGGCGTCGACGACGAGCCGGTGGACCTGGCCGAGGTGCTGCGGTTCCTCGCGGCCGAACTGGCCGCCGAGCTGCCGGACGCGCCGGCGGACTCCAGCACTGAATCCAGCCGCGGCGGAAACCGGAAACTGTCCAACGCCCGGCTGCGCGGCACCGGTTTCGAGTTCGCCTATCCGACGTTCCGGGAAGGGTACCGGGCGGTGCTGGCCGGCGACGGCGTCCGGCACCCCTAGTCTGCCCTAGCCGGCGGCGGACCTAGCCGGCGGCGCTAGTCGGGGCGCTAGCCGGCGACGGAACCCGCGCCGTCCAGCAGCTCCACGAGGGTGCCGGGGAAATCAGTGATGATTGCCTCCACGCCCAGGTTCATGACCCGGGTCATCTCCGGAACGGTATTGACCGTGTAGACCCACAGGCCCAGGCCCGCCGCCCGGATGGCGGCGGCGCCGGACTGGGTCAGGAAGCGGTGCTCGGCCACCACTCCCCGCACACCGCGGCCGGCGAGCTGGGCCAGCAACCGTGCCGACGGAACCCGCCCCGCCAACTGCCACACCGGCAGACCGGGAGCGGCCGCGGCGAAGGTGCGGACAGCTGCCCGGTCAAAGGAGCTGACGGTGACCGGGTGGTGTTCCAGCAGGCGCACCCAGTCCGGTCCGGTCAGCGCGGCGGCGAGGGCGGTCTCCACGCCGGGTGAGTCCTGCGGAGCCTTGATCTCCAGGTTGATGCCCATGCCGAAGCCAACCGTGGCCGGCAGCTCGGAGAGGAACAGGATCGGCTCCCCGGTGAACTGTTCACCGAACCAGGACCCGGCGTCCAGCCGCCGCAGTTCCGCAGCGGTGAAGGAAACGATCGGAGCATCGGCACGCTCCGGAAAGACCTCCGCCACATTGGTGGTGCGGCGGCCGGTGCCGTCGTGAAAGAGGAACAGCTCGCCGTCAGCGGTGAGGCGCACATCGGTTTCCACCATGGCCGCGCCCGCCGCCCGGGCCTGCGCGAAGGCCACGGCGGTGTTCTCCGGCGCCAGCCCGCTGTTGCCGCGGTGACCCACCACCAGCGGGGCGCCTCGGTTTCCGATTGTCATGCCCTAACCCTCCAACGGTGCCACTGCGAATAATCCTCGTTCCACTGTAGTTGGGCAGGCCCCCAGACGCTCCGGGACGGGCTCGGCGGAACACCCCGGGACCCCCAAACTCCCCCGAAATGGCAGAAGGTGCACTTCCCAGCGCTGGGACGCGCACCTTCTGCCATTTCGCGGACGGATCAGCTCAGCGAAACGGGCGGGCCCAGGCGGAGCAGCACGCCGAAGACGACGGCGATGCCGGCCAGCACCACGACCGCCGAGGCGGCCGGACGGCGGAGCACCACGGCCTGGACCTTCTCGGGGAAGCTCACCGGGGTTTCGCCGCCGGGGGCCAGCCGCCACCCGCCGGCCAGCCGTCCCCGGCGGTCCATGGTCCGTTCGAAGGGAATGGTCGTATACGGGATGACAGCAGTGGCCAGGCCCAGGCCGATGGTGCCCAGCGACCACTTCTGGTTGATGCCCACGAAGACGGTGCTCGCGGCGTAGGACAGGAACACGAAGCCGTGAAGGCCGCCGGCAATCGGGGTGAAGGCCTCGTTGCCCAGGACGTACTTGGCGAACATGCCGGCCAGGAGCAGGGTCCAGGTGACGGCCTCGGCGAAGGCCAGGGTGCGGAACAAAGTGCGGGGGGTCATCGGGCTCTCTCGGTTGGGAGGTGCTGCTGCCATACCGCCGGAGTTGATACCAACGGGTTGTCAGTATCGTATCGCGGCGGGCGCCGCCGGCCCCCACGCCAACCTGCCTGTGCGAGCAAGATCAAGTCGTAGTTGGTTCGCCCGATGCCGCCGGAGCTTTCCCGGCGGCACCGGTGCTCATACTTCCTGCCAGAAGCGCTAACACGCGGGTGAGCGGCGGTTCCTAACGCAGGCCCAGCTTTTTCCAGATGGTGAGCATGGACACCAGACTGACAATCGCAGCGAAGATAACCCAAAAACTCGGCGCCATATCGTTTCCTGTCCTATCGATTAGCAGCGTAGCAATCAAGGGGGTAAAGCCGCCGAATATGGTAACCCCAATATTGTAGCCAACTGCCATTCCGGTAGCTCGGGTCTCCGCCGGAAATAGGGATGCCATGACAGCACCCATCGGCCCAAAATAACAAGCCTTCAATAGAGCCATAAGGAAAACCACGATAAGAAGCACACTTAGTGCAGGAACGGCAACCATGAAAGCAAACATTGGGTAAATGAGAATCAATACAGCCCCGGCCGCCGGTATCATTATCCTCAGCTGGCCCACCTTATCGGAGAAGTGACCCGAGAATGGTGTGACCAAGAGCAGAACGCAACCACCCACTAACGTTGCAACAAATCCGCTGGAATCCGGCAGTTTCAGTGTTGCGATGGCATATGTAGGAATGTACGTAATCATGTAGTTCAGGCACGTAGTGACCGCAAGCACTCCAATAGTGAGCAGAACAATCAACTTCTGCTCACGAAGTATTGTTCGGATCGGCTTGTTAGGAACATCATTTTCCAAGCGAATAATCGCCTCTGGCGTTTCTGGCACGTGTCGTCGAATATAAAGACCCGCCGGCCCGACAAGCAGTCCAAATAAAAATGGTATGCGAAAACCCCATGATTCGATTTGTTCCGCACTCAATGAAATAGTCAAGATGGTCCCGATACTTGCTGCCATCAGCGACGCCATGGCCTGGCTCGTAAACTGCCAACTTGCCGCGAATCCACGGCGTCCCGGTAGGTGCTCAACCATCATCGCAGTGGCACTGCCAAACTCGCCCCCTGCCGCGAATCCTTGGATGAGCCGTGCGACAAGGATGCCGATCGGAGCCAGCACACCGATGGATGCGTAGGACGGCATAACGCAGATGAGCAGTGTACCCACCACCATCAGACCAAGGGACAGCGTTAGCGCGGGCTTGCGCCCAACCCGATCGGCGTACGAGCCCAGGACAAGGGCTCCCACCGGCCGGATGAGGAAAGAAACTGCGAACGTCCCTAAGGCGAGGACAAGCGAAAATGCCGGGTCCTCTGATGGAAAAAACACCCGAGAAATGTATACGGCAAAAAAACTATAAATAGCAATGTCATACCATTCCAACGCGTTCCCGACACATGCGGCGCCAATAATTCGAAAGGTGCTGATTGGTTTAGCTGCCGCAGATGGGCTGCCTTCTGTCCTACTCACCATAACTATTCTCCTTCTTCGGCATGTGCTGTTTGGACAACGCTGAGTTCACCCTCCGAGATGAAGTCCGGGCCCAGCTCACCCAGGTCCCAAAATATTCCTGCCATTATCTGTATCGCTTCACGCATTAGAGGCCCGAGATTGTGCTCATTTGGAGCGTGCTGCAGGCAACCGGGATAAGAATGTGGAATCCAAATTGTGGGCAGCCGGAGTACATCACTAAACGCTTCATTCGGTAGTGACCCGGCCAGATTCGGCAACAGAACTGGGGTTTTTCCAGTTGTTTCCTCCAACGAAGCCAATGACCAATAGACCCATTTGTTCTCGGGATCGAGCCTGGTTGCAGCCATAGCAAACTCGACCTGCACCTCAACCATTGGGAGCCCCTGAGTCTCAAAGTGCCTCCTCAGAATTTCACCCGTCGACTCCCAGTCGGTGCCAACGACGAAGCGTAACTGGCAATGAGCACGTGCGGATGCCGGGATGGCGTTCACCGGGCCTTCAGGGTTACCTGAAGTCATTGCCAGTATCTCTAATGCATTCCATCCAAAAAGACGCTCGCTCGGACTCAGGCCCGGCTCGCCCCAATTCTTATCGATTGACGGACTCTCGGGTGAACTGTCGACGGTTATCTCCGCCAGCGCTGACCGCACAGCATCCGGAATAGGTGGCGGGATCAGGCCCTCCACTCTAATGCGCCCCTGTTTATCAACGAGGGTCGCCAGCGCATTGGACAGCACAGTTGCCGGGTTGCTCAGCACTCCCCCCCAATTGCCGGAGTGATGGCTCTCATTCCGCGGGTTGACTGTGAGCGTGAAGTTCACTGCTCCTCGTGCACCCAGAAAGATGGTTGGTTGCTCGGCCGATATGCGCGGACCGTCCGAAGCGATGAGGACGTCCGCGGAGAGGTCATCTTTTAGCTGTTCACAGACCTCATTGAGCCCCGGGGAACCAAATTCTTCCCCCATGTCCATCAGTAGCGCAATGTTGTATCCCAAAGTTCCGCCACGCGCCTCTATCACATGCTCGAGGGCCGCCAAGTTGATAGTGTGCTGCCCCTTATTATCTGCTGTCCCGCGCCCGTACCAGCGGTCGCCGTCTACGTTGATACGCCATGGATTGTTTGCCGCGTCCCAGTCCCCGGCATGCGCTAACTGCACATCGCCATGCCCGTAGGTGAGTACCGTATGTGCAGCTGCGTCCTCTTGACGCTTCGCAAAGAGGAAGGGATGACGCTCAGACAACGGGTTATCGATCACTTTGGACGTGAACCCCATTCGTTCAAGCTGAGGTCCTACTTCTTCCGCAAGGTAGGCATGCATTGTCGGCCCACTAGTGGGGTCCTGGCTTTCGGTTCGGTAGGCGATTTTTCGACTCAGGTCTGCCTCGAATTGCCCTGAATCGAAGTATTCAGTTGCAGATTCGATCGCAGTTATGCGATTCATTCTTCCTCCTATGGATCACAAAAGGGATATTTGTATGAGGCAGTCCGATTCAGAATTGCCGGACATAACTGCGCCATTTGTGCCCACACATTGACACTCAAGTAGGGTCCAGACAAGAGGAAACGAGTCCGGGACCAGTAGAATTTAGGACACACACGCGTTGCCGGACCGGCAACGCACGGATACCGTGTCTCCATGGCGCTCTATGATCCTGCACTCCGCTACTTCCTGGCTGTGTACGAAACCAGGTCCATAAACGCGGCCGCCAGGCAGTTATACGTCTCTGCCTCGGCCGTTAGCCGTCAAGTGGGGAGATTGGAAAAAGAGATTGGATCTCCTCTTTTCGAGCGTTTTCCCTCAGGAGTAGCTCCAACCGATGCGGCCAGGCTGTTTTCCGTATTTGCCCGACAGGTAATACGTGAGGCAAGCCACTTGAAAGACGAAATTTTTGAGCAGCAGACAGCGGAAGCCACAATAACGCTTGCGGCATCCAACGGGACAGGTCACGACTTTCTGCCTCGAGTTGCTGCGCAGTACCGTGAACTCCATCCCACGGTGCGGTTCAACCTCCACGTAACAGAGCCAGCACTGGTAACACGGTTCGTCCGCGAGGGAACAGTCGATGTGGGCATTACGTTCAATCTCACGATCGATCCCGGCGTCACCATTATGTATTCGCGCCGAGCACCACTGGTTGCTGTTGTCAGGCAGGGACATCCGTTGATGTCCGAGTCGGTGGTAGCTCTGCAGGATTTGGTTCCCTATCCCCTTGCACTCCTGACGCCCAACACGACGAACCGCCGCCTATTCGATCTTGTCCGTGAGTCCGGAAGCGACACCCTTGAGCCTGTCTTCGTTTGTGACAATCCTGACGCCCTACTGAGTTTCCTCAGGGGAAGTGATGCAGTGACCTTGTTGGGACGTATCACGGTCGCGCGCAATATTGCGGATGGCGATATGATCTCCATCCCGCTCAAGGAGCAGGAACTCGGTCAACGAAACCTGCAGGTTCAGACGAAAGCGGGACGAGACCTACCTATAGCACTGGCAAGTTTTGTAGATTTTCTTGTTCTCGCCCTTGAATCGACAGAAATATAGCTCCTGGAAGTCACCGACAGCCTCGGACGGTCAGCCTTTCCTGAGGAGAACAGGTAGCGCATGTCCGGAGAACCTTCCTCATCGGACGGATACTCGGGGTTACACTCATTCAAAAGCGGGTGACGGCCATACCGGACGCTGTGCGAGCAGCCGACACTCATACAGTCTTGGGGGACAGCCGTGGTCAAGTTCATCAAGTCCCTGCCTCAGCCGCTCAAGGCGCTGTACGTTCTGGCCTTTGCCGTCTTCGGGGTGGGGTTCGCGGCATCCATCGTGCAGATGGTCACGACCGATGGCTCCGGCGGCGTCTTTCCCCTATGGTTTGCCGCCATGGGCGCCGTCGTTGTGCTGGTCGGCATCTGCCTTGCCGTCGATCTCAATTCCTCAGCCCGGGCCACCGCCGAGGCCGCAGGCGGCTACCGGCCGATGGGCACGGGCGCCTCCCGTCCCTTCGCGCCCTCGCCGGGGTTCGTACGTTTGATCGGCGCGGCCTTCGTGGTGGGCGGATCCGTCTTCATCCTTGTTGCCTTCACCGAATTCCAATGAGGCGGACTGCCTCGAGTCGGCCCGTTACTTGGGGTAGGTCAGCGGCTCGGTGATCCAGTCCAGGTCCTTCCACCGGTCCAGCCGCTGCTGGATGCCAAAGCTGGACCGGCAGAAGTCGAGCACCGCCTGCTGCGGATCCGGCGCCGCGAAGGCATCCTCCAAGCTGAAAAGGAACTCGTTCTCGGAGGCCAGGAACTGTGCCCGCTCCGGCATCAGCAGCGTCCCGTAGCTGCCGATGCTCGCCAGGAACGGATACGGCAGAACATAAAACGACGGTTCCGGGGTTTTGGTGTCGCCGGGCCAGAATCCGACCTCGCAGAACCGCTCGTCGTAGCAGTTCCTGCCGATCGTGTCCGAACCCGAATACGGCGCCGGCTGGCCGCTGAACACATTGCCGGCCAGGTCCATGGTGCCGAACCAGAACGCCGGCATGTCGATTTTCCCGCGCATCGGGGAAAGGAACCCGGCCAGGGAACGGTGGGCAAAGTGCAGGTTCGCGAGGAAGAGTTCCACCGCCTCCTGATCGTAGGCGTGGTGCTGGTAGTCCTCGTCGAAGGGGATGGGATCGTAGAACTCCTGCGGCGTCGTGTTGATCGGCGTCGGCGTGCCGATGTCGTCCAGCGCTCCCATTAATTGCTGATGGAACGCCGCAACGCTCAGCCCGTCACCCAAAGGAATCCGGGCCCGCGTCCCCAAGCTGTTTTGCACGTTCACATGATGCTGGGCGAGATTGAAGAAGATTTCGAAATTCCGGTCCTCGACCGGGATGATGCCGGTGCCGATGCCCTGAATCGTCAGGTCCAACCGCACATGCGACCATCCGGGCCGCTTGTAGCTGCGCTCCAGCTTCACCTTGCCGGCCATCTGCAGGAACATGTGCAGGGTGTCGGCCGTGTCCTGCCATTCCGGATAGTTCAGGAATCTCTTGTCCATGGAGTTCACCTCTCGAAAGGCGGCGCGGCAGGATAATTCCAGTGTGTGGCGTGCTTCGGGCCCGGTCAACGATGTCGGCGGGTCCGGCTGCACCGAACTTCCAACCTCCGGATCCGCAGCAGAAACGCGTCACGGGGACCGCCGCAGGCCGTCCCCGCCCCGGAGCGGAGTGGCACACGCCACTGCCCTGCGCCCTTGTTCCCGCCTGCGGTCCGGCCCTAGGCTGAACAGGGCCCGTTTGGGCCTCCCTCCCCCTTTTCTTTCCTTTTCACCACCGCAAGGAGCGCCGCTTGAGCAACCCCGCCAGGGCACAGGGCACCCGACCCTCTTACCGTCCAGGGATCAAGTACATCCTGATGCTCGGTGCCCTGGCGGCGCTGCCTGCGGTCACCACCGACATGTACCTGCCGTCGCTGCCCACCGTGGCGGCGGATCTGCAGACCAGCCAGGCCGCGGCCCAGTTCACCATGTCCGGCACACTGATCGGCGCCGCCGTCGGGCAGCTGGTCATCGGGCCCTTCTCGGACCGGTTTGGGCGGCGGCTGCCGCTGCTGATCGGCATCAGCCTGCACGTCATCGTGTCGCTGCTGTGCGCCGTCGCTCCCGGCATCGGTTCGCTGATCGCGCTGCGGATCCTGCAGGGATTCTTCAACGCCGCCGCCGGCGTGGTGGCAATTGCCGTGATCCGGGACCGCTTTGTCGGCTCCGACGCCGCGCGGCTGCTGTCCCGGCTGATGCTGATCATCGGACTGGCACCGCTGCTGGCTCCCACCCTCGGGCAGGCCGTGGCCGGCATTTGGCAGTGGCGGGCGGTCTTTGTGGCGCTGGCCCTGATCGGGCTCATCCTGGTGCTGATCGTCTGGCGGTTCATGCCCGAAACGCTGCCGGCCGAACGGCGCCGGCGCAGCGGCGGGCCCAGCGCCTTCACCGGCTACCGGGTGCTGCTGCGGGACCGGCATTTCCTAGCCCTGGCCTTCATTCCCGGCCTCGGGATGGCAGTCATCATGAGCTATGTGGTGGGTTCACCGTTCGTGTTCCAGGACGAGTACGGCCTCACCGCCGGGCAGTACGCGCTGGTCTTTGCGATCAACGGCGCCGGCATGGTCATCTCCGCCCAGGCCAATGCCGCCCTGGTCCACCGCGCGTCGCCGATGAGCATCCTGCGCATCGCCGTGCCCATCCTGCTGGGGCTGTCCCTGCTGCTGCCGGTCATCATCACCACCGGGTTCGGCGGGGTCTTCGGCCTGGCCGCTGGCCTGTGGCTGGTACTGGGCATGCACGGACTGATCGCGGCGAACGCCACGGTCATGGCGCTGGGCAACTACGGGCACATGGCCGGTTCCGCCGCGGCCCTGATCGGTGCGCTGCAGGTGGGAGTTGCCGGCGTCGTCAGCCCGCTGGTGGGTGTCTTCGGCGGCCGGGCCCTGGCAATGTCAGCAGTGATCATCGGCTGCTGCGCGCTGATGACGCTGATCCTCGCCGCGGCGACTCCCGCCTACCGGCGCGGCGGCATGGCGGCACTGGAGGGCGGCCGGGCGGCCGCCGAGGCGGAAGCCACCAAGCCGGCCTGAGCGGAAGCGGCCGCCCGCTGAACCATGGCGGCCGGTGTCGCCGTCGTGCCGTTTCGCGGCGCCCCGGTGTCGATGCGCCGGCCTATCCCGCCGCGGCCAGTGGACGCACGGCTTCCGGTGCTGGCCCCGTGCTCTGCCGCACCACCAGGCTCGTCGCCAGATCCAGGCGGAGATTGTTCGGTACCTCACCCTCCCGGAGCATTAGCACCATGCGCGCGGCTTCCTCGGCCATCTCGATCAGCGGCTGATGCACCGTGGTCAGCGCCGGGCTGGACCAGCGGGCCACCTGCAGATCGTCGTATCCCACGATCGAGAGCTCGCCGGGCACGGAGATGCCGAGCTGGCGGGCCGCATCCAGCACGCCCAGCGCCTGAATGTCGCTGCCGGCGAAGATGGCCGTGGGCCGGTTGGGCCGGCGCAGCAGTTCCAGCGCATGGCCGCGGCCGCCGTCAACATGGAAGTTCCCGTAGCGGATCAGCTGCCGGTCAAAGGGCAGCCCTGCCGCGTTCAGCGCCGTCCGGTAACCGTCAATCCGGGCCAGTGAACACATCACGTCCTCCGGCCCGGTAATGGCCGCGATCCGCGTGTGCCCCAGGTCGATCAGGTGCCGGGTCGCCATCATCCCGCCGGCCCAGTTGGCGGATCCCACCGACGGCACATCCGGCGCCGGATCCCCGGCCGGGTCGATGATCGCGAAGGGAATCGAGCGCGCTTCCAGCCGCCGCCGGCAATCCTGGGCCAGGTCAGCAAACACCAGTACGACGCCGGCGGGCTGGCGGGCAATGACGCCCTCCACCCACTCGGGGCCGGGAGCATGCCGGGTTCCGCTTTCCGTCAGCACCACGCTGAGCCCGTTTTCGCGGGCCACGTTTTCCACGCCCCGGATGATCTCCAGCGCCCAAGCGCTCTCGAGTTCGTGAAAAACCAGCTCCAACAGGCGGGATTTCGGCGTGCGGGAGCCGCGCCGACGATAGCCGTGTTCATCCAGCAGTCCCTCAACTTTCGTGCGGGTTTCCCGGGAAACGTCGCTCCTGCCGTTCAGAACTTTCGAAATCGTGGAGAGCGAAACACCGGCCTCGGAGGCCAGTTCCGCCAGAGTTACGCGGGCGGAGGGTGTCGATGCGGACATGCCGTTCTCCTGAGTGCTCGGTAGGAATCGGAGAAGTTCTGCCAAAAAAGTGTTGCAGATCACAAACTTCCCCACCTAAGCTATCGGCATCCGCTAACTTTCGGCAACTGTTACGAAACTTTCGGAACAGCCGTTCACGAGGAGCAGTTCAATGAAGAACACCACCAGCTGGTTCCGCCCAGCCGCCGCTGCCACCAGCGCGCTGGTTCTGGGCCTTTCCCTCGCAGCCTGTTCGGGCGGCGACACCGGGGCGTCCTCCGACCGCCCCGAAAATGAGGTGCATGTCCTGGTGTACGGCGACGCCGGCAACACCGTTGAGCAGGCCATGGTCGACAAGTTCAATGAAACGTCCGACGTAAAGGTTGTCCTGGACACCATTCCCGGAGCCGAATACCAGCAAAAGCTGCAGACCGTCATCGACACCGATTCCGCGCCGGACGTGTTCTTCAACTGGGGCGGCGGGTCCATCACCGACTTCGTGGACGCAGGCCTGCTGATGCCGCTGAACGATTTCATGGAGGAGGATCCGCAGCTCCGGGAAGGGTTCCTTCCCACCGTGCTGGAGGCGGCAACGGTCGAGGATGAGGTCTACGGCATCCCGATGCGCGGCACCCAGCCGGTGATGCTCTTTTCCAACGAGGAAGTGCTGGCATCCGCCGGCATCACCGAACCCCCTGCCACCTGGGATGACCTGATGGCGGCCGTGGAGCAGCTCAAGGCCGCGGGAGTCACCCCGATCGCCCTGGGCGGCGCTGACGAATGGCCCACCCAGATGTGGTTCTCCTACGTTTATGACCGCGTCGCCGGACCCGAGCTCTTCGAAGCCGCCCTGAACGGAGACACCAGCGTCTGGGAGTCCGAGGAAAGCCGCGAGGCCCTGGGCATGCTCAGGGAGCTGGTGGACAGCGGAGCCTTCGGAAGCAACTACCAGTCAGTGAAATTCACCGACGGCGGTTCGGCCTCCCTGCTGTCCAGCGGACAGGCCGGCTTCGAGCTGATGGGCTCCTGGGCCTATTCAACCCACCGCGACGCGGCACCGGAGTTCGCCGCCAACTCCCTGGGTTACAGCGAGTTCCCGGAGATCGAGGGCGGCAAGGGCGATCCGGCCAACGTGGTCGGCAACACCAACAACTACTACTCGGTGCTGGCCGACACCCGCTATCCGGACACCGTGCGCGATTTCCTCAAGCTGATGTACTCGGATGAATTCGTGCAGGAACAGGTGGCCATCGGCAACCTGCCCACCACCACCAACACCGAGCAGTTCCTGGACGAGGCCACCAACCCGGACTACGCCCGTTTCCAGTACGAGGTGGTGCAGAACGCACCGAACTTCCAGCTCTCCTGGGACCAGGAGTACACGCCGTCGGCCACGCCGACCATCCACGGCGCCGTTGCCGATTTCTTCAGCGGGCGCATTGACGAAGACGGCTTCATCGCCGCCATGCAGGGGCTCTAGGACCTTCTCATGACTACTCTCAATCCACCCCGGTCCGCTCCGCCGAAGGACTCAGCATCGACCCGTCCGGCCCGGGGTGGACGGGACCGCAAGACCCGTCCGGGCTTCCTCTGGACCCTGCCCGCCACGCTCTTCTTCGCACTGTTCGCCGTGGTGCCGCTGATCGCCGTCGTCCTGCTGTCCTTCAGCTCCTGGCGCGGCCTCGGCGAACCCAAGTTCGTGGGTTTGGAGAACTGGCAGGAGCTGGCCGGCGATTCGGTGATGCTCCAAAGCCTGTGGCTGAGCCTGCTGTTCATTGTGCTCGGCGTCCTGACCCAGACCCCCGTCAGCATCCTGCTGGGGGTCTGGGCCGCGGGGAAACAGCGCAACCGGGCCGTGCTCAGCGCCATCTACTTTGTGCCGCTGCTGCTGTCTTCGGCCGCGATTTCCGTCCTCTGGCGGTCGCTGCTGGATCCGAACTTCGGCATCCCCGCCCAGCTGCGCTGGCTGTTCGGTGACGGAAACCTGTTCGGCCACCAGGCGAGCGCCATCGGAGTGATCATCTTTGTGGGCATGTGGCAGTTCACCCCGTTCCACACCCTGATCTACCAGGGTGCGGCCAAATCCGTGCCGCCGGTGCTGTACCAGGCCGCCGAAGTGGACGGCGCCGGCCGGATCCGTGCCTTTTTCAGCATCACCCTGCCGCAGATGCGCAACAGCATCATCACCTCGGTGATCCTGATGGTGGTGGGCGGGCTGACCACCTTCGAAACGGTGCTCATCCTGACCAACGGCGGACCCGGCACGGAAACCACCATCACGGCCTTTTACATGTACGAACAGGCCTTCCGCCGCTTCGACTTCGGCGTCGGCGCCGCCGTGGCCCTGGTCCTGGTGGTGGTGGCCACCGCCATCTCCCTGATCATGGTCAAGGTCTCCGGCTACGACAAAATGCGCAGCACCATGGAAGGACTCTGAATGCGTACCCGCCCCAACTACATTGCCGGTGCCGCCGCCGCGCTCTGGCTGGTGATCGTGGCGCTGCCGCTGTACGTGATGATCGCCGCCAGTGTGCAGAGCCGCGCGGATTTCAGTGCCAACGGCCCGCTCTCGCTGCCCACGAACCTGACCTTCGAGAACTATCTGGAGGTGTTCCGGAGCGGCTTCGGCGGCTATTTCCTGAATACCTTCATCGTCACCGGCGGCGTGGTTGCGATTGTGCTGCTGGTGGTGCCGCCGCTGGCCTACGCCATTGTGCGCAGCCAGGGCCGCGCCACCACGCTGGTGTTCCGCTTTTTCCTGCTCGGGCTGGCCATCCCGGTCCAGGCCGTGATCGTGCCGATGTTCTATCTGATCAACACCGCGGGACTGTATGACACCCTGCTGGGCATCATCCTGCCCACTGCGGCGTTTGCCCTGCCCATCTGCACCCTCATCCTGACCGGCACCATGCGCGACATCACCCCGGAACTCTACGAGGCGATGTCCGTGGACGGCGCCAGCCCCACCCGGACCTTCCTGCGGCTGGTGCTGCCCCTGTCCAAGGGCGGACTCTCCACCATTGCGGTGTTCTCCGCCCTGCAGGGCTGGAACGGATTCCTGCTGCCGCTGATCCTGACCCAGTCCGAATCCTCCCGGGTGGTCACCCTCGGGCTGTTCAATTTCCAAACCCAGTACGGCGTGAACGTACCGGGGATCCTGGCCGCCGTGACCGTCTCCATGATTCCCGTCCTGCTCGTGTACCTCTTTGCGCGCCGCGCACTTGTCCAAGGCCTCATGGGGGTCGGAGGAAAATAATGACCGATGCAACTATTGAACGCGCCCGCTGGCGCGATTCCTCCCTGTCCGCCGCCGAGCGCGTTGAAGCCCTGATCGGGGAAATGACCCTGCGGGAAAAAGCCGCCCAGTTGTTCGGGGTCTGGGTGGGCGTCTCCAGCGAGGGCGGCGAAGTGGCCCCGCACCAGCATGACCAGAACACCGCCGTGGACCTGGAGGCGCTGCTGCCGCACGGGCTGGGCCAGCTGACCCGGCCCTTCGGCACCAAACCGGTGGATGCCGCCGTCGGCGCCCTGTCGCTGATGCGCACGCAGCAGCGCATCGTTGCAGCAAACCGGTTCGGCATCCCGGCCGTGGCTCATGAGGAATGCTTGGCGGGGTTTGCCGCCTGGGGCGCCACCGCCTATCCCGTGCCGCTGTCCTGGGGCGCCACCTTCAACCCCGAGCTGATCCGGCGGATGGCCGCCGCGATCGGCACCGACATGCGTTCGGTGGGCATTCACCAGGGCCTGGCCCCGGTTCTTGACGTGGTGCGCGACGCGCGGTGGGGCCGGGTGGAGGAAACCATCGGCGAGGATCCGTACCTGATCGGCACCATTGCCACCGCCTACATCCAGGGCCTGGAGGGCGCGGGCATCGTGGCCACCCTGAAGCACTTTGCCGGCTATTCCGCCTCCCGCGCCGGCCGGAACCTCGCGCCGGTGTCCATTGGTCCGCGGGAGTTCGCCGACGTCGTGCTCGCTCCCTTCGAGATGGCGGTGCGGGACTCCGGGGTCCGCTCCGTCATGCATGCCTACACCGACGCCGACGGCATCCCGTCCGCCGCGGACGCCGACCTGCTGACCAAGCTGCTGCGCGACACCTGGGGCTTTACCGGCACCGTGGTGGCTGACTACTTCGGGATCGCCTTCCTCAAGGATCTGCACCGCGTCGCCGGGACCCTGGGCGAGGCCGCCTCCGCTGCCCTCACCGCCGGCGTGGACGTGGAACTTCCCACCGTCAACGCGTTCGGCGACCACCTCATCGAGGAGGTGGAGTCCGGGCGGCTGGATTCCGCCGTCATCGACCGTGCGCTGCGCCGCGTGCTGGTTCAGAAAATCGAGCTCGGGCTGCTGGACGCGGACTGGACTCCGGTTCCGGGGGCACTGGCGGGTTCACTGGAGGCGGCCGACGACGCGGGCAGCAGTGCGGCCGACGGCGCAGGCAGCGTTGCGGCCGACGGCGCGGGCAGCGTTCCCGGCACTGGCCCCGGCACCGCCGACGCGCTGCGCGGCACCGTCTTCCTGGATCCGGACGCCAACCGCCGGCTGGCGGCGGAGGTGGCTGAACAAGCCATCATCCTGACTGCGAACAACGGCATCCTGCCGCTGCAGGCTCCGCAGCGGATCGCGCTGATCGGGCCCAACGCTGACAACCCGATGGCTTTCCTGGGCTGCTATTCCTTCCCCGCGCATGTGGGCAGCCAGCATCCGGACATCGACACCGGCATCGCCCTGCCCACGGTGGCCGAGTCCGTGCGGCGGGAATTCCCCGGCAGCATCGTGACCGTGGTGCCCGGCTGCAGCATTGACGGCTCGGACACCGACGGTTTCGGTGCGGCGCTGGGCGCAGCCGCGGAAGCCGACGTCGTCATTGCCGTCCTGGGCGACCGCGCCGGACTCTTCGGCCGCGGCACCAGCGGCGAGGGCTGCGACGTGGAGTCCCTGGTGCTTCCGGGCGTGCAGCAGCAGCTGCTGGATCAGCTGTTGGAGGCCGGCACCCCGGTGGTCCTGGCCCTGCTGACCGGCCGTCCGTATGCCCTGGGCAGCGCGCCCGGCCGCGCCGCCGCCGTCGTGCAGGCGTTTTTCCCGGGCGAAGAGGGCGGGCCTGCGCTGGCCGGCGTGCTCAGCGGGCGGACCAACCCCAGCGGCCGGCTGCCGGTCAGCGATCCGGCCTCCCCAGGCGCGCAGCCGGCAACCTATCTGACCGCGCCGCTGGGACAGGCGAGCGAGGTCTCCAACATCGACCCCACCCCCGCCTTCGCCTTTGGGCACGGCCTGAGCTACACCAGCTTTGAGTTCAGCGACCTGGTCCTGGACGGGCCGCAGCAGTTCCCGGTGGATGGGGAAACCCGAGTCAGCCTCACGGTCACCAATACCGGCGGGTGCGACGGCGCGGAGATCGTCCAGCTGTACCTGCACGATCCGGTGGCCTCGGTGGTCCGGCCGGTGCAGCGGCTGATCGGTTACGTCCGGGTGCCGCTGGCGGCCGGAGCCGCTGCCCGGGTTGGCTTCACGGTGCCGGCGGACCTCGCCGCCTTCACCGGACGCGGCGGCGCCCGGATCGTGGAAGCCGGTGTGCTGGAGCTGCAATTCGGGGCATCGAGCGCTGATATTCGGCTCCGACAGGAGGTGGAGCTGACCGGTGCTCAGCGGACGGTGGATTCCAGCCGGCGGCTGCACTGCGGCATCGAAGTCTGTGAGGCCAGCCTCAACGGCTAGGATTTCTGCATGTATTCCGACATGCCCGCCGACCAGCTCGCGGCCTACACCAGCTCCCAGACCTGTCCGGCCGACTTCAGCTCGTTCTGGACCGAGACCCTCGCCGAGGCGCAGTCCCATCCCCTGAACCTGACCGTCACCGCCGAACCCACCGTGCTGGAAGCGGTGGACGTGTACGACGTCGTCTTCGCCGGCTGGAACGGGGAGCCGGTGCACGCCTGGCTGCGCGTGCCGCACGGCGCCGCCGAGCCGCTGCCGTGCGTGGTGGAATACGTCGGGTACGGCGGCGGGCGCGGCGAGCCGCACGAGAACCTGCTCCTGGCGGGGTCCGGTTTCGCGCACCTGCACATGGACACCCGCGGGCAGGGCGCGTCCTGGAGCAAGGGAGCGACGGCGGACGGCGCCGGCAGCGCAGGACCGCAGGTTCCCGGCGTGATGACCCGGGGCATCCTGGATCCGCAGACCTACTATTACCGCCGGCTGTTCACCGACGCCGTGCGGGCCGTGCAGGCGGCGCGCGAGCTGTCGGCGGTGGATCCGGGCCGGGTGGCGGTCACCGGCATGAGCCAGGGCGGCGCCGTTGCGCTGGCCACCGCCGCGCTCTGTCCGGGCCTGCGCGCCGTCGTCGCGCGCGTGCCGTTCCTGGCCGATTTTCCGCGCGCCCTGCAGATCACCGATGCCTATCCGTACCGGGAGATCCGCGACTTCCTGTCCGTCCACCGCACCGAGGCCGAGCGGGCACAGCAGACCCTGCGCTACTTCGACGGCGTGAACTTTGCCGCGCAGGCCAACATACCGGCTCTGTTCACGGCCGGGCTCATGGATCCCGTCACTCCCCCGTCCACCGTGTATGCCGCGTACAACGCCTATTCCGGGCCGAAGCAGATCACGGCGTGGCCGTTCAACGGGCACGAGGGCGGCGGTGCCGAGGACGACCTCGCCGCCGTCCGCTTCCTGCGCGAGATGACCGCCGCGGTCCGTACTTCGCCGTCCGAGACCGCGGCGGCCGACGCAGTCGCGGGCTAACTCCTCCCCCTTCCCCGCGAGATGGCAGTAAGTGCTCTTCTCAGCCCTGAGACGTGCACTTTCTGCCATCTCGGCGAGGGGCGGGGTGGCGAGGGAGGGGCGGCCAGCTAGCCGATGACAAAGGACAAGCCGACGACGGCGGCAAGAAGGCAGGCGTGTCCGGCCACTGTTGCCCTGCCCGGTTCCTTCTTCGGTTTCTTCCGCGACGCCTTCCGCGACTTGGACCGGAGAACAGTCGCCGTCGCGGTTCGGCCGGACTCCGTTGGCACCCCGGCACTTTCCGGGTATGCCTCCGGGTTCGGCTCTGGCGCCCCTGCATCCTCCTGCACTGGCACCCCGGTACTTTCCGGGTATGCCTTCGGAGCGGCGATCTCCGCGGACCGGGACCGCACAGGCAGGTCATGCCAGCGAATGATCAGTCCGGCAACGGCTGCCGCCAGTGCTGCCACGGCCACCACCCATACCACCACCGTCCCCGTGCTCCACTGCGTCACAAGGCGGACAATGCCCGCGATGGTTGCGGCTTCCAACAATCCGACCAGCAGGGACATCCGGCTGCGTCCGGACAGCCAAGCCTCCTGCTTCCAGGCGGAATAGGCCAGGGAAAGGCAGGAGAAGGCCAAGAAGCCGGAGACCATCCACGCCACGAGGGTGAGAGCCATCAGATGCCCTCCTTCAGCAGCGTCAGTGCGGCTTCTTCCTGACCGGCTGCCACATTGGACAGAATGATCACTGCCCGGCCGGCGTCGCGGTCCATCGCCACCATCGCGGCGTACCCGCCGGTTTGACCGTTGTGCCACGTCGCGGACCGGGCCGGCGAGGCCTCCGAGACCTGGGTGAACCATGCCAGGCCCACCTGTTCGCCGTCGTCGCCGGTGTCCCAGACCGGGTCCAGCGCCGCGCTGCCCGGAGCCGTGGAGGCCAGCAGCCCCTGCACATAGGTGGTCATGTCCGCGGCGGTGGAGCGGATTCCGCCGGCCGGAGCGGTGCCGTTTCCGGTCCAGGCCCCCTGCCCCAGCCCGCCGGCTCCCCTGCCCGTCGGAGCACCGGGGCGCAGGTTGTCGGCGGTGACCGGAGTGTAGGTGTCGTGCAGTCCCAACGGCTCCACGATTCGCTGCTGCACCAGGTCGGCATAGTCCGTCCCCGCGGCCGTCGCCAGCAGTTGCCCGAGAAAGGCATATCCCAGGTTGGAATAGCTCACGCTGCCCCGGCCGCCCACCGATTCAGCCTGTGCCCGCT
This sequence comes from Arthrobacter sp. zg-Y820, assembly GCF_030142155.1. GTDB lineage: Bacteria > Actinomycetota > Actinomycetes > Actinomycetales > Micrococcaceae > Arthrobacter_B. The sequence goes on along the minus strand of NZ_CP126247.1, from coordinate 735,982 downwards.
CCAGGACCTCGGCGGGTGAGGCGGCATAGGGATCCCGGTGCAGGAGAGATCCGGCAAAGAGGGAGAAGATCGAGGCGGGATCCGTTCCGACGCGGGGCAGCCCGGAGCGGTGGCTGGCCAGCTCGGCGAGTGTGACCGTGCCGATCTCGGCGTCGGGATCGATCAGGTCCTCCCCGAGGATGTCGGCGACGGTGGTCTCCAGCGTCACCTCGCCGCGCTCGACGGCGTCCGCCAGCAGGGCAGCGGTGAACGTCTTCGACACCGAGCCAATCTCGAATTCGGTCCGGTCATCGGCGCCGAACCCGACAAACCGGACGGAGCCGCCGTCGAGGTAGGCCACGCTGACCTTGTCCGCGGAATTCTTCAGCAGCGGCCGCACTGCCGCGGCCAGGGCGGCGTCCCCGGAGACCTCGGTCGACAACCGCGGCGCCCAGGGCGCGGCGATCAGCCCGCAGGCCAGCACCGCTGAGGCCGCGAGGATCCCCACGATCGTGCGTCGCTGTTTGGATCTGGGCATGTCAGTTACCTCCTGTGACAGCAGTCAGAATGGCCAGCAGCGGAATTACCCGGGCCGGCGGAATGCGATAGCGGGACCGCGCGTGCGGCGCGAGCCAACCGGCGGCGGTCAGTTGGTGGACGTGGTGATAGATCTGCCCGGAAGTGCCGGAGCCCAGCTCTTCCACGAGTCCCGAGACGGTCTCGGTTCCGTCGAGCACCGCACGCAGGATCGCCAACCGGACGGGATGGCCCAGCGAGGCCAGGGAATCGGCGAACCGGGTCCAGTCGACGTCGAGCAGGTGCGCGGTTTCCAGTCCGTACTGGTACTCGTAGCGCGCGCCCGCTGCCGTGCCGGCGGTGCCGGCGAAGAGGACGGCTCCCGGATCGGGGTAGCGCTCCCGCACGCCGTTCAGCGCCCAGAAAATGTCGGATTCTTCGCCCGCGTCCGACGGCGGTTCCCGGACCTGCGCCCGCCGTTCCAGGGCCGCGACCCGCGCCTCCACGGCCTGCAGCCGGGCTTCCAGCGCCCGCTGCCGACCCTCATGTTCCGAAACCATGTCTAGAGAATTACGTAATTCCAAACAAATTACAAGGGTTTCGTAACACGCTCTTCACCGAAATGGCAGAAAGTGCTCGTCTCAGGGCTGAGAAGAGCACTTTCTGCCATTTCGGTGAGAGGGGTGGGGGTGGGTGGGTGTGAGTGGAGGTGGGGGGCTCCTAGGCTTCAGGGGCGTCGGGCCCCAGCGCCGGCCGTCCCGGCGCGGCAGCCCCGGGGGACGGTTCCTTGAGTTCGACGAAGAACGCGTGGGTGTCCGTCCCACCGGTATTCTCGCCGGAGTGCTCCTGGGCTGGCAGCCAGCGGACGGCTAACGCCGGCAGCTCCACATCCAACTGCCTGCCCTCGGACTCGAGCCGCCGGCGGAACGCGCTGGCCGTGATCATCACGCTGTCCGGATGATGATGGGCGGACGTGCGCTGCCCGGGAGCATCCCGGTACTCCAACACACGCACCCGCTCATTCTCGAATATCACCCGATAGTGGTCCGGGTTGCTCTCCACTGGGTCTGAGGTCATGGCCGGAACGCTAGCCCCCTTCTGCCCTCCTAGACCAGACCGGCAACCCGGCGGTAGCGCTCCAAGATTTGCGGAGCCGGCGGGGCCTGCACCACGGAGGCGGCGGCAGCGGTCCACTGCGGCCATTCCCCGGTGAGGACCGCGGCTGCCTGCCGCGCGGCGCCGTCGGCCACGTACTCCCCCGGTTCCGGCACGGTAACCGGCATGCCGAACACGGCCGACACCGCGTGCTGCAGCGCCTCGGACCGGGCACCGCCGCCCACCAGGATGATGCGGCGGGCCTCGATCCCCAGGTCGGCCAGTGCAGCCAGCCCGTCCGCCAGCGAGCAGGCGATGCCTTCGACGGCGGCGCGGGCCAGGTTGGCCGGCGTGTAGTTCGCCAGGGTTATCCCGTGCAGGGATCCCGTGGCGTCGGGAAGGTTGGGCGTGCGCTCGCCCTCGAAGTACGGCACCAGGCTCAGCCCGCCGGCACCTTCCACAGCCTCGAGCGCCAGGCGGGTCAGCGCGGGAAGGTCCACGGACAGCAGGGCCGCCGTCGCATCCAGGATGCGGGAGGCGTTCAGCGTGGCAGTCAGCGGCAGGAAGTGGCCGCTGGCGTCCGCAAACCCGGCCACCAAGCCGGTGGCGTCGGCGGTGGGATCGGCAGTGACCGCGAAAACCGTGCCGGAGGTCCCCACGGAAACGACGACGTCGCCCACCCCGGCGCCCACGCCGAGTGCGGCGCCGGCATTGTCACCGGTGCCCGGTGCGATCACGGCGCCGCCGGCCGTGCGCTGATCCGCGTCGAGGGGGCCCAGGACCCGGGGCAACAGCGGCACGTGGCCCAGCGTCTGTTCCAGGACGGCCGGCAGGTATTCGCCGGTGCGCGGGGACCAGTAGCCGGTGCCGGAGGCATCGGAGCGGTCGGTGCGCAGCGCGTCGAGTCCGGCGAGGCCGCTGCCCGGGCCGTGTCCGGCGAGGCGCCAGCTCAGCCAGTCGTGCGGCAGGCAGACGGCGGCGGTGAGGGCGGCGTTCTCCGGCTCGTTCTCGGCCAGCCATCGCAGTTTTGCCGCGGTAATGGAGGCCACCGGAACGGTGCCGGTTTCCGCCGCCCAGTACCGGGCGCCGTCGGGCCCGGCGTCGGAGACGAGCTTGTCCGCGGCCGCCGCGGAGCGCGTGTCGTTCCAGAGCAGGGCCGGGCGGACCACCGCGCCGTCCTCGTCCAGGCAGACCATCCCGTGCTGCTGCCCGGAAACCGCCACGGCTGCCACATCATCCAGGCCGCCGGCCGCGGCCAGCGCCAACTGCAGGGCCGACCACCAGATGTCCGGATCGATTTCGGTGCCGGACTCGTGCCGTGCAGTGCCGGAGCGGATCAGTGCGCCGGTGCCGGCATCCCGGATCACCACCTTGCAGGACTGGGTGGAGCTGTCCACTCCGGCGACCAGGGCCATGGAAGTACCTTTCGTTGGGTTTTCTGATTCTCGGATCGGCAGAGGGGAAGCGTGCCCATAATGCCGGAACCGCCGGGCCCAGTGGAGACGGACCCGGCGGCAGGAGAAGACGGTGCGCTTTAGCGGGCGCCCATCAGGTGTTCCAGCGCCAGCTGGTTCAGCCGGACGAAGCCGAAGTCGCGCTCGCCGGCCTTGTCGGCGTCGTAATTCTCGAAGGACCCGGCGTCGGCGAGGAAATCGGCGGTGCTTTCCCCGGCGTCCAGAGTGGACTGGCCCAGTTCAAAGACGCCTGATACGGCCAGGGCTTCCTGGACCTCGGGATCGGCGCGGAAGGCCCGGGCACGTTCCTTGAGCAGCAGGTACATGGACATGTTGGCGGCCGCCGAAGCCCAGACGCCGTCGTAGCCCTCGGTGCGGGAGGGCTTGTAGTCAAAGTGCCGCGGGCCGTCATACGTGGGGCCGCCGTTGGGGAAGCCGTTCTCCAGCAGGTCCACGGTGAAGAAGGCGCTGGTCAGGTCGCCGTGGCCGAAGACCAGGTCCTGGTCATACTTGATGGACTTCTGGCCGTTGAGGTCGATGTGGAAGAGCTTGCCGGACCACAGTGCCTGGGCGATGCCGTGCGTGAAGTTCAGCCCGGCCATCTGTTCGTGGCCCGTCTCGGGGTTCAGGCCCACAATGTCGCCGTGCTCCAGCTGACCGATGAAGGCCAGGGCATGCCCGATGGTGGGCAGGAAGATGTCCCCGCGGGGCTCGTTCGGCTTGGGCTCCAGCGCGATGCGCAGGTTGTAGCCCTTTTCCTTGATGTAGCCGGCAGCGGTGTCGACGCCCTCCTTCATGCGGTCAAACGCCGCGGCGAAGTCCTTGGATCCGTCGTACTCGGCGCCTTCGCGGCCGCCCCACATGACAAATGTTTCGGCACCCATCTCCGCGGCCAGGTCCAGGTTGGCGAGGACCTTGCGCAGGGCGAAGCGGCGGACGGAGCGGTCATTGGAGGTGAAACCGCCGTCCTTGAAGACCGGATGGCTGAACAGGTTGGTAGTGACCATGGGTACCTTCAGGCCGGTTTCCGCCAGCGCCGTGGTGAAGTTCTTCAGGATTCGGCCGCGTTCGGCAGAGCTGGCGTCAAACGGAATGAGGTCGTTGTCGTGGAAGGTCACCCCGTAGGCGCCCAGCTCGGCGAGCCGGTGCAGGCCTTCGACCGGGTCGAGCGCGGAGCGGGTCGGAACACCGAACGGATCATTTCCGGTCCAGCCCACGGTCCAGAGGCCAAAGGTAAAACGGTCGGATGGCGATGGCGTCATTGTCACAGTTCACTCCAAAATCCGGCATTAGTTGTAATCCACAACATATGGCGGGAACGGATGCCTGTCAACGGTTTTCGGCAACTTCCCGCGGTGAATTGCGAGCCTGTCGGCGGATATTGGATCCCTTACAACAAAATTCCGCCATCCTCCCGGGACCGGGTTACGCTGGAAAACCGTCCACTTCGGCAGAAACGGCAGTTACATGAGTGCTGGCACCTCCCCGGGCACCGACAGCATCCGCGCGCAGAACCTTTCCCGGATCCTGACCCTGCTCCACCGCCGGGGACCGCTTTCACGCGCGGATCTGACCCGCCTGTGCGGCTTCAACCGTTCCACCGTGGGAGCCCTCGCCGCCGAACTGGGCGAGCTCGGGCTGGCCTATGAAACGGACCCGCAGCCGCTCAAACGGGTCGGTCGGCCCAGTCCCCTGGTGCATGCGAACGAGAACGTTGCGGCCATCGCCGTGCATCCCGACGTCGATGCCGTCACCGTGGGCCTGGTGGGTTTGGGCGGCAAGGTTCACCGCCGGGTCCGGTACGACGCCGGAAGCCCTCCCACCGTGGCCGATACCGTCAATATCAGCAGGGCAGTGGTTCAAGGCATGTCATCCGAGCTGGCCGGCATGACCCGGCTCGCCGGCGTGGGGGCCGCTGTTCCCGGGCTGGTCAACAACCACGACGGCTCGGTGCTGCTGGCCCCGCACCTGGCCTGGTCCCAGGAACCGCTGGCCGCCGCGCTGTCCGCCGGGCTGGGCCTGCCCGCCCGCGCCGCGAATGACGCCAACCTGGGATCCCTGGCGGAGAGCCTGTTCGGCGCCGCGGTGGGAGCGTCCGACGTCGTCTACCTCAACGGCAGCGCGAGCGGGGTGGGCGGCGGCGCCGTGGTGGGCGGTGTTCCGCTGCGCGGCGCCGCCGGTTACGCCGGCGAGCTGGGCCACACCGTGGTGAACCCCGGCGGCGCCGCGTGCCACTGCGGCCGGCGCGGCTGCCTGGAGACCGAGGTCAGCCTCGGCCGGCTGCTGGCGGTGCTGCAGCTCGATCACGCCGACCAGGACCAACTGGAGGCCGCCATGGCGCAGGACTCCTCCCCCGCGCTGATTGCCGAAACCCACCGGCAGCTGGATCTGCTGGCCGTGGCCCTGACCAATTTCGTGAACATCTTCAATCCGGGCATCATCGTGCTGGGCGGATTCCTGGGCGTGCTCCACTCCTTCGCCCCCGGCCGGCTTGAAGCCGCCGTCGCCGACGGCGCCATCGGCGGGCTGGGCAGCGAGGTTCCCATCTCCCGGGCCGCGCTGGGCTCCGACCTGCTGCTGGTCGGAGCCGCGGAGCTGGCCTTCGCCGGACTGCTGGCCGATCCGGCGTCGGTGGGGGCGTTGCCGCAGACAGCCATCCGCTGAGCGGCGGTGGCCGCCGGCTTTCGCCACCGGCCGCCCCACCGCAGCATTCGCTCCCGTAACCCGCTGCCCCTTCAGGACCTGCGTCCCGTCCGGGCGAGCACCCGGCGCTGGTGACCGGCGTCGTCGGGCACCGGCACGGGAGGCCCAAACAAACCGGGCCCGTAGGCCTGCTCCCCGAACCCGTCCATCGCAGCGTCCACCGCGTCCAAGTCCTCCTCCGAGAGTTCCGCGTCGGCCCCCTGGGAGATGGCCAGATCCCAGCGGTGCACGATCAGGTCACCCCCGTAAAAACCCGGCAATGTCTCTCCAATGGTGCTGGGACCGAAATAGCCGGCGAACTCCCGGCCCGCGACTGCCGGATCTGCCAGCAGCTCGGCGACAAAGCGTTCATGCTCCAGCCACTGCCTCTCCGGATTGGCAGTGTCCACCACCGGACCGGCCAGCCCGTGCTGCTTCAGGAAATCCCGTTCGGTGGAGACCACGTGCTCCACGAGGTCTCGTGCGGTCCACCCCTCGCAGGGCGTCGGAGCGTCCCAGTTCGTGGCACGGGAAACGAGTGAGCCAAACGGCTCGGCGTTCTTGCGCCAGAGGTCCAGAGATGTTGTCATGATCGCTCCTTGGATAGTGGGTTTCGGATCGGTACCGGTTCTGCTGGATCCTGCGGTCTGCGTTCACGGTAAGCCGGCCCGGACGGCGGTGTCTTGAACAAATCCGACAGCACGGACGGAAGCAGGCAGGTGTTCGACAACGACGCAATGAGCGAAATCGGCAGGGGCCACCTCAGCAGCCCGAGCGACAAATCCTTCACAATCCACCGCTACGCTCCCGCGCCGCCGTCGGGCCGGTGGCTCCGCGCGTTCTGGATTCCCGTGTGGCACGTACCCCGCGGTGAAGTCCGCGAACAGCGGATCCTCACCTATCCGGTGTGTCTGCTCAGCATCACCGCCGGATACGCGCGGCTGGTGGGCCCGACTACGACGGCGGCCCGGGTGCCACTGGCAGGCACCGGGTGGGCATTCGGCGTCATGCTCACTCCGAGCACCGGCCGCGCGGTACTGGCGGAAGAAATTGCCGGCCTGACGAACCGGCATACCGAACTGGAGGCCATCCCCCTGCTGGCGGATCTGGTGCCCCTCATCCGGGACCGGATGAGCCCCGATCCGGCCCTGCCGTCAGCACACGCCGCGGCACGCCGGCTCATCGAGGAACGCTTCGCGGCACTTCCTCGGCCGGCCGGGGCCGCACTCTTGATCGACCGGCTGGTCGCACGCGTGGAGCACGACGCCGCAATCACCTCCGTGCGGTCCCTCTGCGAAGTTTTCGGGCTGCGTGAGCGGACGCTGCAGCGGCTGTGCGCACGGTTCCTGGGTGTCAGCCCGCTCTGGCTCATCCGGCAGCGCCGGCTGCAGGAAGCCTGCGCTGTGCTGCGCCTCTCCGACGGGTCGCTCGGCGACCTCGCTTCGCGGCTCGGCTACGCGGACCAGGCCCATTTCTCCCGCGATTTCCGCCGGGCCACGGGGTGGACGCCCCGTGAGTTTGCGGCACTGGCACGACCGCGCAGCAGCAGCACCGGCCCGTAGTCCGTCACCGTGCCGCAGCGGTCATCCTCCGGCCAGGCCGGGCCCTGCCGACACCGCGGATGCGGGACGAAGCAGCCGCTCGGGCCGGAACGGCGCCAGCACCGGATGCGGACGCCCGGTGAGGATTTCCCCGGCCAGCAGTTCCCCGGCGATCAGCCCCAGCGTCGCTCCGGAATGCGTGAACGCCACGAAGCAGCCGGGCACACCGGGAACCGGCCCCAGGGCGGGCAGCCCGTCGCCCGGCACCGGCTTCAGCCCGATCCGCCAGCTCTGCGGCACCAGCCGGGGATGTCCGGCCAGCAGCGCGGAGGCTTCGTCCGCGAGCTCCTGGGCCACCTGCGGGTCCACGGCCCAGCCGCCGTCGTCGTGCTGCGTGATCTGATCCAGGCACCAGGCGGCGTCCAGCGCCAGCCGGGACCCGGGATGGGGCCGGAGGGAAACCCGCGGCGTGTTCAGCACCGCCCGCAGTCCGTGCGCCTTGGGCTCGGTCACCACCAGCAGCGCCGGCTCCGAGCCGTCCAGCAGGTCAAGGCCGAGCGGCCGCAGGATCGCCGGAGTGCCGGCACCGGCGGCGACCAGGACGGCGTCGGCCGGGTACAGGGTCCCCGTCCCGGTCCGGAGCCCGACGGCGGTCCCTCCCTCGGCCGCTACAGCGGTGGGCCCGGCAGCGGTCACCAGGGTTCCGCCGCGGAGCGCGAATTCGCGCAGCAGCTGCCGGATCAAATGCGGAAGGTCCACCCACCCCTCCCCCGGGTTGAACAGCACCGTGGACGGCAGTGCCGCGCGGTCCAGGCCCGGAACCATGCCGGCGATCTCCGCGCCGGAAACCAGCCGCGCGTCGTACGCCTTGGCCTGCTGGGCCTCGTACCGCGAGGCAAGCGCCGGGCCCTCCTCCCAGGACACGCCGCCGTCGAAGCGGAGCCAGTCGATGTCGGGATTCCGGGCCAGCAGGGTGCGGTAGCGGTCGATACCGGCCAGCCGCAGCTGATGGTAGTCCGGCGGATAGTCGCCGCCGGAGTTCAGCCAGGACAGCGACCGCCCCGATGCCCCGCTGGCCGGATGCCCCTCCGTCACCAAAGTGACCCGGGCGCCGCCGCGCAGCAGCTGCACCGCAGCGGAGACCCCCAGGATTCCGGCGCCCAGCACTGCCACGTGCCGGCCGGATCCGCCAGGACCCGCGATTTCACGTGCCGGTACCTCGTCGATCTGCGGTTCCTCACCCTGGCGGTGCACACGGACAGCCTTCACGCCGCACTTCCTTCGCACGTTGACTTTGGCCGGCGGAACCCTGCGCAGCATTCCTGCGCCTGGGCAGCCGGGTTCCCCAGTCTGGGCCGGGGCAGGGTCCGGGTCAACGGGTAGCCGGCATGGCCCAGCCCAGGGGCAGCCCTGCCCAACGGGTGCATGCAGTACCGCATGCCATACTCGACGGAGGTCGGTCACTGCCGGGGGGATGAAGAATGAAGTTTCGGATGGTTGCCGGCGCGGTGCTGGCAGCAGCCATGCTGGCAGGCTGCGCGGGGTCGGACAGCCAGGCGCTGTCCCCGGAGGAATTCAACGCCGCGCAGGGCTCCTTCGAGGACCTGCTCCCGGCCCTGCAGGAGAAAGCGGCACCGTTCCTGGACCTCGACCTGGACATCCTGCGGGAGGACTCCTGCCTTGCATCCAAAAGCGACGAAGAGCACACCAAGACCAGATGGTTCGGCCAACTCAGCGGCTTTCCGGACAACCCGCAAACGGCGAACAACGCATTGGACGCGCTCCGGATTCCGTTCGAGGCTGACGGCTGGGCCGTAACCTCAGAGCGTTCCCTCCCCGAGGAAGTAAACGGCATGGCACGGGAGCTGCACTTCGAGAAGAACGCCCTCGGTGTGACGGTCCGCTATGAGCGGGGCGAGCTGGTTCCGGACACGATCGTCATGCTCGCCGCGACGCCCTGCATCGAGCATCCCGAGGACCACCAGATGCTCCGATCCCCCCTCGACCCCAGCTACGGCAACAGCCACGATCTCTACGCCGACGAAGACATCGACGGCGACTGACTCACGCGGGAACGAAGCCCAGCTGCTTGTCCACCACGTTCGCGAGCGGCCGCCCGGCCTTCCAGGCCGCCAGGTTCTCGGCGAACTGCCGTGCCAGCTCCGGCAGCTGCTTCCGGGAATCCCCGGACAGGTGCGGGGTAACCAGCACGTTGTCCAGTTCCCAAAGCCCGCTGCTCGGCGGCAGCGGCTCGGTCTCAAACACGTCCAACGCCGCTCCGGCCAGGCTCCCGCTGCGCAGGGCATCCTCCAGCGCCGCCTCGTCCGCCAGGGCGCCGCGGCCCACGTTGATGAGCACCGCCGTCGGTTTCAGGGCGGCGAGGACGTCCCGGCCGAGCATGCCCCGGGTCTCCGGGGTGAGCGGTGCCGCGAGCACGATGTAGTCGTAGGCGCCGGCCACGGCGGCAAAATCAGTGCTGGCGTGAATGGTGCCGAAGTCCGCGTCTCCGCTGCGGGCGGTGCGGCCCATCCCGTCCACGCGCAGTCCGACGGCGGCCAGCAGCCGCGCCGTGCAGCGGCCGATGCTGCCGGTCCCCGCCACCAGCACGGAGCATCCGGCCAGGTCGGTGGTTGCGTACTGGCGCCATTGGCGCCGCTGCTGCTGGGCGGAGGCGCGGCCGAAGTCCTTGGCGAAATGGAACATAGCTGCCAGCACGTGCTCGGCCATGGGCCGGTCAAAGACGCCGCGGGCGTTGGTGAGCACGACGTCGGAGGCCACCAGCTCGGGGAACAGCAGCTTGTCCACGCCGGCGGCGGGAGCATGGATCCAGCGCAGGGAGTCCGCGGCCGGCCAGGCCTGCCGGACGCCGTCGGCGAAGTAGTCCCAGAGGTAGAGGATGTCCGCGCCGGCCAGGGCCTCGGGCAGCCCGGCGTTGTCGGTCACCCGGACCTCCGCCTGCCGCTGAAGCTCCTCCAGTCCCACGAGGGGACGGTTTCCGGCAAGGACGGCAATCACGGGCTGAGGATTCATGCCCTCAGCCTACGGGCAGAAAAAACCGGCCGGCGCCAGGGGCGCCGGCCGGTTTTCGGTGTGCTGTCTATTCAGCCGGGTTACTTGAAGCTGATTTTGTAATCGACTTCGCTGCCGCTGCCTCCGCCCTTCTTCAGTTCGAGCTTCAGCACCAGCTCCTCAGCGCCGTCGGGGTAGGGGATGACGAGTTCTTCCTCGTCGTTGCCCACCGGCACCGTGTAGTCCTTGCCGTCCAGCGTCAGCACGAGGGTGCCGGGCTTGTCCCATTCCGCGTAGCTGCCCATGGCAGTGATGACGAGGTCAACGTTGTTGCCCTTGGGAACCTCAAGGCTTAACTCCTCGGAGGAGCCGGGGTAGCCGTCAACGCTGAGGTAGCCGTAGTCTTCGCCGGGAAGACCGTTGATCGTCGGCGGCTCAACGACGCCGTCGAACGTCATTGTGCTGGAATACTCCACGTCGTTGCCCTGGCCGGCGAACTCGTCGGCCCATTCGTCACCGGCGAAAACGACAACCTTGTACTCGCCGGCAGGGGTTTCCTCCGGCTGGTAGTCCCCGGAACTGGTGATCTCTTCCTTGCCGTCCGCGGAATAGACGGTGAAACTGCTGTACTCGTCAGTGCTGTCCAGCTGGGTCGCTTCGTCCACTTCCAGGCTCATGACCGCATAGCCGGCCGAGTTGAACTTCACGTCCGCTTCCTCGCCGAGCACCATGGTTCCCGCGGCATCTTCGCTGCGGGCCAGATCCAGCATCGCCAGAGCCTGCTCGCGGGTGATGGTATCCAGCCACTGCAGGACCCAGTCGGTGCTGGTGTCCATCAGGCTGACCTTCCACTTGCCGTCCTCCTTGATGCTGGACAGGCTCAGCGGCGGGAGCGCACGCATGACGGATTCGCCGTCGGCTTCGCCGTGCATGACGTAGCCGGACTTGCCGCGGCAGACTTCGTCCGACCCCCCGAGCTCAATGCAGTCCGAGGTCAGGCGCATGGTGTCGCCTTCCACGTCCACCTCCAGGTTTTCCACGGTGGCGAGGCCCCGGTCGCCGTCCTCCTCCGCGTCCTGGAAGGAATTGGCGGTCATCTCGATGTCGACGTTGATGCCGCCTTCCATCTGTTCGTTCAGCGCGCCGCCGTAGTAATGAACGGCGTTGCCCTCATAGCTGCTGAGGTAGTTGCCCAGGTCAGTGAACTTACCGCTCTGCAGGATGCCCGGCACGGCCCCGATCAGGGACTGCGCGGCTTCCGCCGGCGAACCGCTGCCGTCGGTGCCCTCGGGCAGGGTGCCGCGGGCGGTGTCGGTGTACTGCGTGACCATTTCCAGGCCGGTGTAGAGCGGGCTGAGATACCAGCGCCCGTTGTCCTTCACGGCGGCCATCAGCAGCGGTTTGTCTTCTGATCCGACGTCGGCGAGATCGGTGGTCTCATCGATCGGTTCCATTTCGTCCGCCGCCTCCAATCCGGACCGGATGGCTCCCGTGGTCTGCTCGGGATCGACCTGGACACGGACCGTGCCGGAGGTGAACTTCAGCACGGCCAGCTGGTCATCGACCTCTTCGATTTCCGGTTCGACGTTTTCAAACGTCACGGTGATGCCGTCGAAGTTGACCTCGGTGTCGGTTTCCCCGGTGTCTTCTCCAACCTTGTCGGCGGCTTCGAGGATGCCGAACTCCTCGACCTTCTCCATGACGCCTTCCTGCAGCCGCTGCAGGGTATCTCGCTCCGCCGGCGCCACCATGGTGACCAGGCCGATGGCGTCCTTGGTCTCGATGGATTCGATCAGGTTCTCGGCGACCTTCTCGGGTGAGCCCGCGCCGCCGCGCAGCATGTTCTGGATGAAGAGGAAGGCTCCCACGCCCACCACCACCAGTACGACGGCGATGGTCGAGATGATGATGGCCTTGCGGTTGGTTTTCTTGCGGGGTGTTGCGGGGCCGTCGGGACCGCCGGTCCCGTCGCCGCCTGATCCACCGGATCCACCGGGGCCTGACGGATCCTGCGGCCCGCGGCCGCCGGTTTCGGTAATCGGCGTTGCACCGTTGGGGGGAACCGGGGCGGTCTCCGGGCCGGCCGCGGGACTGGCCGCGGGGCCGGTCGCATTAGCGGCAGCCGGCGTCGTCGCCCTGCCGGTCGGGTCAGCGGCAGCCGGCGAGGCTGGGGCGCCTGCAGCGCCCGCAGCCGTGGCAGTGTCCGTTGTGCCCTGCTGATCCCCGCTTTCGCTGACGGGATGGCGGCAGTTGGCACAGAATTGCCATTCCGGTTCTAGTTTGGTGCCGCAGGACATGCAGTAAGTCATTCTTTTGTTCCCCCATAGTCAGATCCGGCATTCTCCGTGAGAATGCCGGAAATGACAACTCGATTGTTGTGGAATTCTAACATCGCCCATTCGGGCCTAGCGCAAAGAAAGGCAGTGCTGCGCGGCAACTCAGGCGGCGCAATTCCCCCAGCCCCGCTGGCCCCTGCCTCTTTTTTCATCGGGTGTTCCTTCACCGTTTACATCGGGTTTTCCTCCAGCCACCGAAGCAGGTCACGGGTCAAAACCCGGTACCCCTCCTGCGTTGGATGCAGCACCTCCTGGGACGCCGGCACCGAGGTCGCGGCGTTCAGAAGCGGACCGAACCGGGCAGTATTCACCAGCGGATCCGGGCTGCAGGCTCCCCGCCCGGCGAACGAGTCCTCCAGGGCATTCACATACCGCACGTTCGGCAGGTTCGCCGCCTGCACCGAGCGCTCGATGGTGCTGTTCAATGCGTCGGTGATCTCCAGGCCGAATGCCAGTTCAGTGGACGTAAGCCTTCCGCAGTCCTCTGCCCCGGCGTCGAAAAGCCGCGGATACGGCAGGACCAGCACCGGAGCCGGCGTTGCTGCGCCCAATGTGCGGTACACGTCAGTGAGCGGAGCCTGCAGCTGGAGCAACTGCTGCCGGGTGGTCTCCCGCAGGGCCGGATCCTGGCCGCAGGGCTCGGTGTCCACCACGCAGGCCTGCAGCAGGCCGGCGAAGCCCAGGTCATTTCCACCGATCGACAGCAGCACCAGGTCCGCCCGGATTCCGGCCAGCTGCTCCAGCTGCGCGGGCACGCCCTCCGGTCCGTGCCCCTCCACAGCCTGCGCCGCGGTCACGGAAGACATCCGCGCCCGGGAGCAGGCAAGGTTGTGGAGGATTGCGGTCCCCGAGGGCGATGGCGGAGTCCCGGCCGCGTCGGCCAGCAGGGCATCGGCGCTGCGGTGGCAGAGGCTGTCCGCCACACCGCGCACCGACTGATAGGAGCCTGCGCCTTCACCGGCGGCAAAGGAGTCGCCGAGCAGGGCCACTTCCGCGGGCCTGCCGGCGTCCCCGACGAGCGCTCCCAGGCGTTCGCCAGCATCGTCCACGACGGCGGACGGCGCCGGGGTCGGCGGCATGGCGGGCAAGTCCGGATCCCTCGCACTCACGCTGGAGCGCGACGGCGCCGGGGAGGCAGCGGACGGCGTGCTGTCGTCGGAGGCAGGAGCAGGCGAGCAGCCCGCCAAGAATATCCCCGCCACCGCCAGCGACAGCACGCCGGCCGCCAACCGCCTCATTAGCTGCGCTGGCGAATCGCCTGATCAACGGCGGGATCGCCCAGCTGCCCGAGCCACGTCAGCAGCGCCGGGTAAGTCGACGGATTGGCCGCCACCACCGCTCGGGCCTCGGGATGGTTGGCAACGATTTCCTGCAGCCGCGCCAACGGAGTTGCCGGGTTGGCTGCTTCGGCAAGCACAGGCTGCTGAACGACGGCGGCCGCCCGGGCAGCTGCCGGAGCTGAGTTCGATGCCGCATCCGTTGCGGCCGTTTCTGCTGCCGTTTCGTGTCGGGCCGCTGCCTGCTCGGCAATTCCGGGTTCGGCCGATTCGGCCTTCGCCGTCGCCGTCGCCGGCTGGACCGGCTGGACAGCGCCGGCAGCACCGGGAGTGGCGGGAGTACCGGCAAAGGCGAAGCCGGAGGCACCGGAGCCGTTCGACGACGGCAGGGACCGGAAGTGCGCCCGCGAGGCGGCCGGCAACCAGAGAGTAGCCAGGATGGCAGCCGGCACCACGAAGGTCAGGAGCATGATGATCGGGCCAAAGTAGCCCTGCTCCTGCACCGCCCAGACGATCACGAGCACCAGGCCCAGCACAAACAGCAGTCCTGCGTAGCCGCTGGGGACAATGTAGGCGAGGCGTGCGTCCTTGGCCGTAAGGCGCTTAGCCGCAATGGCTCCCGCGGTCAGAAGCAGGCCGAAGAACAGGGCAATTACCTGCGGCACCAAGCCGTCGGAATAATCAGCCGCCACGTGCGTGATCACGCTGATGACCGCGCCCAGGGCGAGGACAGCGCTCAATCCGGCGGCCACCGTCAGGAACGGCTGCAGGGCAGTGCGGGGATCCGTCGGTGCAACCGCGGAGTCCCCGGTCAGCCGGGCGATCGACGGCGCGGAAACGGCGGCGCCAAATGCCATCCAGAAGAGCAGGGAGAAGCCGGGGCTGAGGGCGTTCAAGGCCAAGGTCAGCAGGGTCAGGTCCTCAAACAGTGCCAGCAGCGAGAGGAAACCGGCACCGATGGCCAGGGCAACGCCGACGGTGCGCCAGCGGTCGGACCGCTTGTGAACCTGTACGGCGATGAACACCAGCAGGGCCGGGCTGGCCAGCGCCATCAGAGTGGTGAGCGTTCCCCAGCCGGCGAAGGCTGCAGCATTGGTGTCGCTGAAGGCCACCCAGTAGCGGATGATCTGCACCAGGGCCACCACAGCGGCCAGTCCGGCAATACCCAGGGTGATGTAAATCCAGCGACGGTTCCGTGGCTCGTCCACATTGCCGGGCGCAATTTCTCCGCGCCGCGGCTGAGCTGCCAAGAGTGCGCCGCCAAGACCGAACGCCACCGCCGGGCCCAGCGTGGCAACACTGCCCGCCTCGTAGCGGCCCGCGGTGACCAGATGCAGGACAACATAAACCAGTACCAGCAGGGCATACGGCAGGTTGGCCAGCAGCTTCAGGTCCTGGATTTTGCGGTAGCCCACCTTGGGTCCGAAGACCCCCGCGCGCCACACATAGGTCAGCCCCAGGGACAGCAGGCTGATCAGCGTAATCAGGATGACGTCCACCCGAGTGGCGGCCTTGGAGGGAACCCAGTCTCCTCCGGTGCCGTAGGTCCACACCATGAACAGGGACATGATCAGGGCCAGGGCGGCCACGCCGTCGCGCACATAGTCGCTCACCGGAATGCCGGCAAAAGCGCTGCGGGTCCTGGCCGGCGCAGAGGCGGCCGGCGCGGATACGTTGGCCGGCGCGGAGGCACCGGACATCGCAAACTCATGCTGCCGCTGGGCTTCGGGGGCGTGGTTCCCGGAGGCCGGAACGCCTCGGGAGTAGGCCGCCGTCGTCTGTTCGGGTGCCGCAGTACCGCAACTGCCGCAGAAGCGAGCTTCCGCAGCCAGTTGTTGGCCGCATTGAACGCAGAATTTCATTGCACTTCCCTCGTGTGATGGTTAATCGCCGGGGTCTCGGCGGCACCGGGCGTTGCACCACAGGGCATGCAGAAATTCAAAAGATTTCCCCCGGAAAGCCCGGCAAACCGCAAATGCGGTTCCCCGGTAAAGCAAGACTGTTAGTCGATGGAGCCTAACACGGCGGGTCTCAACCGGATCAGTTCAGTTTGCGAGACGCACGCCCAAAACCACGCGGAGGAACGTCTCGTCTTTGACCGTTCGATCGGCAAGAATCAGGGCGTGCTTGCCGAATTCCCCACCACAAGGAGTAATCAATGAAGATTATCGGAGCGGTTCTCGAAGAAACCGGACTCCCCCGCCCCTACACCGACTCGCAGCCGCTGCGCGTCGTCGAACTTGATCTGGACGATCCGGGGCCGGATGAAGTCCTGATTCGGATCCGCGCGGCCGGCCTGTGCCACTCCGATCTCTCGACGGTGGACGGCAACCGGACCCGGCCTACGCCCATGCTCCTCGGACACGAGGCCAGCGGCGTCGTCGAAAAAGTCGGCGCCAACGTCACTGACCTGGACATTGGACAGCAGGTCACCACCGTGTTCCTGCCCCGCTGCGGGGAATGCGGGAACTGTCGGACAAACGGCAAGCTGCCCTGCACCCCCGGCAGCGCCGCGAACAACGCCGGTCATCTGCTCGGCGAGCACTTTCGCCTGCATCGCGGCGGTTCGGATGTCTTCCACCATCTCGGGGTTTCCGGCTTTGCCAGCCACGCGGTGCTGAACCGGCAGTCAGTGGTGCCGATCGGTTCCGACGTGCCGCCGGAAATCGCCGCCGTCCTCGGCTGCGCCGTGCTGACCGGCGGTGGTGCGGTGATCAACGCCGGCCGCCCCGAAGACGGACAGGCCGTCATGGTGGTGGGACTCGGCGGCGTCGGCATGGCCGCCCTGCTGACCGCCATCTCGCTGGGCAAGGGCAAGGTCATCGGTGTGGACGCCAATCCTGAAAAGCTCGTCCGGGCGCGCGAACTGGGAGCCGACGAGGTTTACACCCCGCAGGAAATTGCCGAGAAGGGCATCAAGGCACCCGTGGTGATTGAGGCCGCGGGTCACCCGAAAGCCTTCGAGACGGCTGTCGCGGCGACCGGCGTCGGCGGCACCACCGTCACCGTCGGCCTGCCCTCGCCGGACGCCCGGTCAACGATAACGCCGCTCGGGCTGACCGCCGAGGCCCGGACAATTGTTGGCTCCTATTTGGGATCCGCCGTTCCGTCCCGCGATATCCCCATCTATGCGCAGATGTGGCGGGACGGAACGCTGCCCGTCGATGAGCTCATCTCCGGACGGATCAAACTCAGCGAGATCAACGAGTCCCTCGACCTGCTGGCGGATGGCAAGGCCATTCGCCAGGTGATTATTTTCGAGGAATAACAGTTCCGGGCCGCCGAACGGTCCTATTCGCAGGCGACGCCGTCGCCGTCGCGGTCCAGATGGGTTCCGTAGCCCGGTCCGCCGGCATAGACCGGTGCTGCTCCGGCGGCACGGGCCGCGGAGCAGTTCGGATAGTAGGCCGCTGCCGGAGCGGGCTCCGGAACAACCGGCGCGGGCGCGGGCGCGGCCGGTGCAGGGGCCGGAGCCGGGGGAATGTACGTCTGGGCTGCCTGCTCGTCGGCCAGGCGCTGCGCCTCGGCGGCTGCCGCCTGCTCGTCAGCGATCTTCTGTGCCTCAGCGGCTTCCGCGGCCGCCAGCTCGTCGGCAACCTTCTGGTCGGCTGCCGCTTGGCGGTCGGCCAGAACCCTGGTGGAACTGTCCCTGTCCATCCAGATCAGGGTTCCGTCGTCATCCTCCGTGCAGACAAAAACCACGGACGTGCTCGCCGACGACGTCGTCGTGGGCGTCGGCGAAGGCGTGCTCGTGGGAGAGGGAGAGGGAGAGGGAGAGGGAGAGGGAGAGGGAGAGGGAGAGGCCGACGCGGACTTTGACGCAAGCTGTGACGCCGAGGTTGTCGGCGTGGGGCTGGGGCTGGCCGATGTCCTCACGGTTTCGGTCTTCCCGGCAGCCACACAGGACTTGCCGGCGACCACCGTGGACGTGGGAGTCGGGGTCGGGGATGGCGTCGGGGAGGGCGTCACGCTCTTGGTTGCCGAGGGCGACGGCGGGGCCGCGGCGGGTTCGGACTCGTCGGCTCCGCAACCGGCTACGGCCAGGACGGCCGCTGTCAGGCCGGCCACTGCCAGAGCCCGGGGACGCCGGTGCCTTTCCGGCTCCCCGCCCTTGGTGGAAATTGGGCAGGACAATGTACGTCGGAAAGGCATGGATCTCCCCCAGGATTTAAGCTCTGTAAATGTATGCAAATGCATCAAGCACAGAGTAACAGAGGCGGCCGTCGAGATTATCCGCCGCCAATTGGGTGCGCCTCTGCAGCCAAATCCTGATCGCCGCTGTCGAAAGCCTTTTTATAGTCGGACGGTCTTGAACCCGACGAATTGGTAGCGGCCAATCCGCAGCGAAAAGACCGGCCACTCGACCTTCGGCCCGTCCTGCACTCCGCTTGCGGGCCGGGCCTTCGCACGCTCTGCTGCCGCCCGTTCTGCCGCCATCCGCTTCGCCGCCTGCCGACGTCGCCTGGTTTCCGCTTCCATGAGACGCTCCTGTTGCACCACGCGTGCCAGTTCCATAGCCATAGCCATCTGCTTCTCCTCGCGTAGGCCTTAAACGCTAGCGGCGCGCGGCGCCATCCGGCAGTAGATATGCGGACAGGAGCGGTCCTCAAGAAAAAACTCGCGGAACTCGGCCCGGCCCCCACCCGCAAACCCACACACCCAAAGTTGCCCTCGGAACCCCGACAGCGGACTCCTCCCCTGTCCCGGGTTCGAGCCGGGCAGGTACCGTCGGAGAACGCTTCTTCCGGAGGTCAGGATGGACTGGTTGGCAGCCTTGATCCCTTCAACAGTCGCACTGGTTCTGGGTGCGAGCGCCGGCTGGAGCGTCCGCGCCGGCATCGACCGCCGGGATGAAACCGCAGCCCTGAACGCCTTGATCACCGACCTGCACCTGAAGCGGCCGCTGGCTGCGATCGAACCGCGCGTCGTCGACGGCGCTGACGACGCGCAACGCTGCCGCGCCACCGTCCTGGACGCACGCGACCGCATCATTGAAACCCTCGCCCACCTGCGCAGCAATTCCGCCAACACCGATGTCCTGATGCGGATGGCCTCCGCCTGCACCCGCTACCTCCGCGAATCCGCCCGCGCACCGGAACGGCACCAGTTCGCACTCATGGACCTGCGCGAAACAATGGTCGACGGCGTGAAACTGCTCAGCGACGCCCGGCGGCGGGTGCGGTACCGGAACCCCGGCGAACGCTCGACGCCGAAACCCGGCCGAACGCCGTCGCGCCGCCCCAGTATCGGACGGTACCTATAGTCCGCCTCGGCGGCAGGTCTTGGAGACCCGGAGCTTCATAGAGACGCCGTTTATGACACGGCGCGACGTAAAACGTCACCGACCGGCGCTTAGGGACACAGGCCGTCATTGTGTTGCCCGCCGAGGACAAACCGCGCTTCCATGGTGCTGTCCGCCTATCCAATCCGGACACCTTTACCATCCAGAGCGGCTGAGAGACCTGGCTCGTTGACGTCGCAGCAACCACCCTTCGGGGACGGTGCTCATGCCAGGACCGATGGACTCACTTCTCCGGTGGCCCGTAACTGCAGCACCGCTCGCAGTGACGGATCCAGCGTGCTCGAATGCCGTGTTCCTCGGTGCGAACTGAGAGGACCCTCCCATGGTCAGCCCTGCTCCAACCGGCCGCATCAACGGCCGCATCTCCGGCCACCCCAACGGCCCCCGCACACCCCTGCGGATCGCGGCACTGTTCGCCGCGGCAGCCCTGACCCTCACCGGCTGCGGATCCGGCGCGCAAGGCGGCAGTGCCGGCGCCAACGCCGCGAATGCTCAGGCCTCACCGGCCGGAGAGCCGGTCGACGGCGGCACCCTCGTCTACGCCGAAGTCACGCCCATCAACAACTGGCAGACCCAGGCGGCACGCTTCTACGAGAAGTCCAACGTGCTCAATTCAGTGCTGGACCGGCTGACCTACTTTGACCCGGAGAAGGGCGAGCCGGTGCCGTGGATTGCCTCGGCGTTCTCGGCCAACGCCGACAGCACCGAGTTCACCTTCACCATCCGCCCCGGCGTCACGTTCAGCGATGGAACGGCGCTCGACGCGGCCGCGATAAAGGCCAACCTGGACAGCTTCGGCCATGGCATTCCCGCCGCGCAGATCCAGCCGAACGTGGACTTCGCCGGCTACCAGACCAGCGAAGTGATCGGCACTAACCAGGTGAAGGTCACCCTGGATGCTCCGAACTCCAACTTCCTGCGCGCCACGTCCTCCGTCACCGCCGGTCTGGTCTCCCCGGCCACGCTGCAGCAGGATGCCGCCGGACAGTCCGCCATCTCATCCATCTCCGGCTCCGGCCCGTTCGTTTACGAGTCGGAAAAGCCCGATGAGGAAGTCGTGCTCGCGAAGCGGGACGGCTACGCCTGGGCTCCTGAGGGCGCCGACAATCCGGGTGAGGCGCACCTGGACAAGGTGGTGATCAAGTACCTGCCCGAGGTCGCCCACCGCGCCGGCGCCGTCCAGTCCGGCCAGGTCGATCTGGTGCGCGGCCTGCAGCCGGTGGATGAGGCGGCGCTGGCGGCCAGCGGCAATCAGGTGGTGGCGGCCGACGGCGTGGACCTCACCGTGAACATGGCGGCCGTGCGGATCGGCAGCGGCAAGCTGGCCGATCCTGCGGTCCGACAGGCGCTGCAGGCCGGCATCGACCGGCAGTCCATCAAGGACACGGTGCTCTCCGAGAGCTACACCCTGGCCGGCTCGGTCCTGAACCATCAGGCGCCGGGGTTCGTCGACCTGAGCGCCGATCTGGCCTATGACCCCGAGAAAGCCAAAAAGCTCCTGGACGACGCCGGTTGGCAGCCCGGCAGCGACGGCATCCGCGAGAAGGACGGCGAGAAGCTCGAGGTGACGGTCACCAGCTCCAACAACTCGGTGGTCATCAAACCGGCCTTTGAACTGATCGAGCAGCAGTGGCGGCAGATCGGCGTGAAACTGAACAACCGGGCCGGCGACAACACGTTCCTCACCACCGCCATGCCGGATCCGAACGTCGAATTCTACGGCACCCGCCAATTCATTTACGGCGGACTCGGGCCCATCTTCGAACCGGCCAACAACACCATGACGCACACCTCGGATCCGGAGCTGAACGCCCTGTTCGCCGCCGAGCGCGCCGCGGCCCCGGGCCCGGAACGGGACGAGGTCCTGGCCGCCGAGCAGCGGGCCCTCGTGGTGGACAAGGCCTTCTCGCTGGTCCTCTGGGACGAAGTCCAGGTCTACGGGGCGCACCGCAGCACGCACATCGAGTTCACCTCCGGCACGGCTCCCATCTTCCAAAGCGCATGGAAAGTGGACGGCTAACCCGTGGGCCGTTACCTCGCGCACCGGATCGGGCAGGCGCTGCTGGTGGTCTGGCTCGCCTACACCCTGATTTTCCTCGCCGTGCAGCTGCTGCCCAGCGATCCGGTCACCATCTTCCTGACCTCCGATTCTGCCGTCGACCAGGCGGCAATCGACACCATGAAAAGCCAGTACGGCTATGACCAGCCGCTGCTGGTCCAGTATCTCCAGCAGCTGGCCGCCCTGCTGCGCGGCGACGCCGGCTTCTCCCTGACCTCCGGGGAACCGGTCACCGAGCGCATCGGCGGCGCGCTCGGCTCCACCCTGGCGCTGGCCGGCTCCGCCCTGGGCACCGCCGTCGTCATCGCCCTGGCCGTGGTCGCCGCCGCCACCCTGGCCCCGTCGCCGGTGCTGCGGCGGGCACTGGCGAACCTGCCGCCGCTGTTCTCCGCCGTCCCGGTGTTCTGGCTGGGACTGGTGCTGCTCGAGCTGCTCTCCATCCGGCTGGGCGTGCTGTCGCTGTTCCCCGACGGTTCCTTCCTCTCCCTCGCCGTGCCGGTGGTCGTGCTCGCGCTCCATGTGTCCGCCCCCATGGCGCAGGTGCTGCTCAAGGGCGTGGAGCAGGTCTACCGGCAGCCGTTCATCAACGTGCTCCGCGCCAAGGGCGCCTCCCCGGCCTGGATTTTCTACCGGCACGCGCTGAAAAACGCCGCCGGTCCCGCCCTGTCCATCCTGGGTATCACCGTGGGCACCCTGTTCGCCGGGTCGGTGATCACGGAAACCGTGTTTGCCCGCGCCGGCCTGGGCTCGGTGGTCCTGCAGGCGGTCACCACCCAGGACGTGCCGCTGGTCCAGGGCCTGGTCCTGCTGACGGCCACGGTGTTCGTGGCGGTCAACCTCCTGGTGGACCTGCTGCATCCGCTGCTCGATCCGCGCATCCTCAACGCCCGGCAGGGATCCGCCCCCGCCCTCGCCTCCTGACCACGCTTCCGACAGGCTTCCCGATGACACAGATTTCCCTCCCCACCGCTCCGGCGGGCGCACCGCTTCCGCCCGGCCCGGCTGACGCTGCCCCCGCTTCCCCTGTACGACGACGGCGGCCGGGTTCCCGTTCCGCCCTCGCCCTGACCCTGCTGCCGGTGCTGCTGATCGCCGCCTGGGCGTTCTTCCCCGGCCTGTTCAGCGGGCAGGATCCGATCAGCGGCATTCCGCAGGAGAAGTTCCTCGCGCCGTCGGCCGCGCACTGGTTCGGCACCGACCACCTCGGGCGCGACGTTTTCGCCCGCGTGGTGCACGGCACCTCGCAGACGTTCCTGACCGCCGGGCTGGCCGTGCTGATCGGCCTCGTCGCCGGAACCCTGATCGGCGTTCTCGCGGCCACGGCCGGACGGGCCGCCGATGCCGTCACGATGCGCCTGGTCGATGTCCTGCTCGCGGTGCCCGGCTTTCTGATCGCCCTGATCATCGTCACAGCCTCTTCCCCGGGACCGGTCTCGCTCGGCATCGGCGTGGGCATCGCCGCCATCGCTTCCTTCGCCCGGGTGGTCCGCGCCGAGGTGCTCCGGGTCCGGAACCTGGAGTTCGTCGAGGCGGCCTTCCTCACCGGCGGCACCTACTGGAGCGTGCTGCGCCGGCATCTGCTGCCCAACGCCGCAGGACCGGTGCTCTCGCTCGTCGCCGTGGATCTGGGCGCGGCCATCCTCGTGGTGTCCTCGCTGGGCTTCTTGGGCTTCGGGGCTCCGCCGCCCGAACCCGAATGGGGCCTGCTGATCGCCGAGGGCCGCCAGTATCTGGGCACCGCCTGGTGGATGACCTCGCTGCCCGGACTCGTCATCGTCGCCACCGTGGTCCTGCTGGCCGCCGTCGGCCGGCAGCTGCTTCAGCGCCTCAGGTTCTGAGAAAGGAACACCGCATGAGCACCAGCACCTCCTCCACAGCCACCGTGGCGCCGCAGCCGGAATCAGTTGTCCGTCCCGCATCAGTTGTCGGTCCCGCCGCCGGACCGCTTCTGCAGATCCGCGGCCTGACCATTAACTACGGCCGCACCACTTCCGGGCTCGGCCCCGCAGCCCCGCCTGCCGTTTCCGGCGTCGACCTTGAAGTGCGGCGCGGTGAAATCGTCGCGGTGGTCGGGGAATCCGGGTCCGGAAAATCCACCCTGGCGCACGCCATCATCGGGCTCCTTCCCGATACTGGCCGCATAACCGCCGGCAGCCTCACCTTCGACGGCGAGGACCTCACCGGTCTCTCGGACCGCGGCTTCCGGCGGCTGCGCGGCCGGCGGATCGGCCTGGTTCCGCAGGACCCCGGAGCCTCACTGGATCCGGTGCAGACCATTGGCTCCCAGGTGTCCGAGATCTTCCGGCTGCATCCGGGCGCGGGGCAGGCCGGGTCCGGGCGGCGCACCCGCGCCGAGCTGCGCCGCGAGGTCATCGCCCTGCTGGAGCTGGTCGGCATCGACCGCCCGGAGGACCGCGTGCACCAGTATCCCCACGAGCTGTCCGGCGGCCTGAAGCAGCGGGTCCTGATCGCGATCGCCTTTGCGCTGCAGCCGGACCTGCTGATCGCCGACGAGCCGACGTCGGCCCTGGACGTGACCGTGCAGAGCCGGGTGCTGGAGGTCTTCGAGCGGCTGGCCCGCACCTTCGGAACCGCCGTCATCTTCGTGACGCATGATCTGGCCGTCGCCACCGACTACGCCGCCCGCGTCGTCGTCATGAACGGCGGCCGCATCCGGGAGGACCGCCCCGTCCTGGACCTCCTGACCCGGCCGGAAGATCCGTACACCGCGCAGCTGCTCGAGAAGGCCTCCCCCGGGCGGCGCGACGGCGGACACCGGACGGGCGAGCCGCCGTCGTCGGCCCCCTCCCCGGAAGCGCCGTCGAGCATCCCGGCGGCCGTGCCCGCGCTGGAAGTCCGCGACCTGGTGAAGGTTTTTTCCCGCACCGGCGAGGAACGCAGGGCTGTGGACGGGGTGTCCTTTGCGGTCCGTCCGGGCACCACCTTCGCGCTGGTCGGTGAATCGGGCTCCGGCAAATCGACCACGGCCCGGCTGATCCTGCGGCTGCTGGACCCGACCGGCGGCACCGTCCGGGTTGCCGGCGGGGACGTCACCGGCCTGGCCGGCAGGGCGCGGCGCGAGCTGTGGCGCGGCCTGCAGCTGGTGTATCAGAATCCGGATACCGCCCTGGATCCGCGGCTGAGCGTCGCCGAGATCATCGGTGAACCGCTGCGCAATTACCGGGTGGGCACCAAGACCGAGCGGGCGGCGCGGGTCGCCGAGCTGCTGGACCAGGTGCGGCTGCCCGAACGGGTGGGCCGGAGCCGGCCGAGGGAACTGTCCGGCGGCCAGCGGCAGCGGGTGGCCATCGCCCGCGCCCTGGTGCTGGGCGCCAAGACCCTGGTCCTGGACGAGGCGCTGAGCGCCCTGGACGTGCTGACCCAGGCGCAGGTCCTGGAGCTGCTGAAGTCGCTGCAGGATGACCTCGGACTGTCCTATCTGTTCATCTCCCATGACCTGCACGTGGTGGAACAAGTCTCCGACGACGTCGGGGTGATGCACCGCGGACGGCTCGTCGAAACCGGACCCACCGCCGCGATCTTCGCCGATCCCGCCAGCGAATACACCCGGCGGCTTCTTGCCGCCAACCCCGGACACCGGCTCCGGGATCTCGCCGCCTCCCGCTCGAAAGGAACCTCATGAGCCTCCCCACCGCC
Source organism: Arthrobacter sp. zg-Y820 (assembly GCF_030142155.1). Classification (GTDB taxonomy): domain Bacteria; phylum Actinomycetota; class Actinomycetes; order Actinomycetales; family Micrococcaceae; genus Arthrobacter_B. The sequence goes on along the minus strand of NZ_CP126247.1, from coordinate 711,075 downwards.
AGTCCAACCCTGGACGGCACCACCGACCGCACCGCCGCGAACCACAAACCCGCCGAGAACCGCCCCGCCCCGGACCGCCTCCCCGCCGACGGCGAGGCCCGGTACGCGGCCCTGGCCGCCCGGTTCCGTCCGGTCTTTGACCGCATTGCCGCCGGAGCCCTGGACCGCGAGCAGTCCCGGATCCTGCCGTTCGAGCAGGTCGGGTGGCTTCAGGACTCCGGCTTCACCGCGCTGCGTGTCCCGGCCGAACACGGCGGAGACCCGGTCAGCGCCGAGCACCTGTTCCGGCTGCTCATCGAGCTGGCCGCGGCGGATTCCAATGTGGCGCATCTGCTGCGCTCCCACTTCGCGTTCGGCGAGACGGCCGCCCTGCAACCGGCCGCATTCCGGGACCTGTGGTTTCCGCGGATTCTCGCCGGGCAGATTTTCGGCAACGCCGCGACCGAACGCTCCGGCAACGTCCTGGGCACCACCGCCACCACGCTGCGGCAGCAGGACGGACAGTGGCTGTTGAAGGGCGAAAAATACTACACCACGGGCAGCATCTTCGCTGACTGGGTGGTGGTGATGGCCAGCACCGCCGGGGTGGAGGGACGGCAGTACGCCGTTGTGCCCGCCGACGCCCCGGAGGTGTGCATCGTCGATGACTGGGACGGTTTCGGCCAGCCGCTCACCGGCACCGGCACCGCGGTGTTCGACGACGTGCCGGTGGACGCCGGAAACATCCTGCAGCGCCAGGTCACCAGCACCCTGGAACCGGCGTTTTTCCAGCTCTTCCTGCTGGCGGTCCTGGCCGGCATCGGCCGGGCGGCGCTGCGCGATGCGACCGCCCTGGTGCAGGCCCGCACCCGCACCTTCAATACCGGGTCCGGTGAGCTGTTCCGCAACGATCCGCTGATTCAGGAACACGTTGGCCTGCTCGCCGCCAAGGTCTACGCCGCCGAAGCCGTGGTCACCACGGCGGCCCGCGACCTCGACGCCGCAGCGGATCCTGCGCTAGGGCTATCAGTCGAGGAGGCGTTCCTGCGTGCGGAACTGGCCGTGCAGCAGGCCCACGTCATGGTGCCCGGCCTGGTGCTGGAGGCGGCGAGCGCCCTCTTCGACGTCACCGGAGCCTCCGCCGTCAGCCGCGGCAAGGCCCTGGACCGGCACTGGCGCAACGCCCGCACGGTCGCCACCCACAACCCGAGCGCGTTCAAGGCCCGGTCCGTCGGCGACTACCTGGTCAACGGCACCATTCCCACCGGCCTGCACAGCATCGGCGACGCCCCGTCGCCGACCGCCGCGCCGTCCACGCCCTCGCCCGCCGCCCCTTCCACCTCCGGAGCTGTTTCCTGATGGCCACTTTCGCCAAACGCCCGCGGCTGCTCCTGAGCGCCTTCGCCATGAACACCACCAGCCACATCCTCGGCGGTCTGTGGCGTCATCCCGAGGCGCAGCAGCACCGCTTCAACGAGCTCGGGCTGTGGACCGATCTGGCGGCCCGGCTGGAAGCGGCGAAGTTCGACGCGCTGTTCCTGGCCGACGTCGTCGGACTGTACGGCGATCACGACGGCGGCTGGGCCTCGCATGTGGAGCGCGGGCTGCAGGTGCCGGCGAATGATCCGCTGGTGCTGCAGTCGGCACTGGCGGCGCGGACCGAACACCTCGGCCTGGCGCTGACCAGCTCCGTGGTGCAGGCGCATCCCTTCCAGCTCGCCCGGCAGCTGTCCACTCTGGACCACCTCAGCGGCGGCAGGGTCGCCTGGAACATTGTGACCAGCGTGCTGGAGAACGCGCACCGGAACTTCGGCGGCGACGGGCTGGCCGAACATGACAGCCGCTATGACTGGGCCGATGAGTACCTGGAGGTTTGCTACAAACTCTGGGAGGGCTCCTGGGACGAGGGCGCTCTGCTGCAGGACAAGGCCTCCGGGCTTCATGCCGATCCGGCGAAGGTGCACAAGATCCTGCACCGCGGCCCGCGCTACTCGGTGGACGGACCGCACCTGTCCGCGCCCTCTCCGCAGAGCACGCCGGTATTGTTCCAGGCCGGCAGCTCCGGACGCGGCCAGCAGTTCGCCGCCGCCAACGCCGAAGCGGTGTTCATCTTCGCACCGCACACCGCCTACGCGAAGAAAACCACCGACTCGGTCCGGGCGCTGGCCCGCGGCCTGGGCCGGCGCAACGAGGACATCAAGTTCTTCGCCGGGCTGTCCTTCGTCGTCGGCTCCACCGAGGCCGAGGTGAAGGCAAAGCAGGCGGAGTATGACGAGTATCTGGACCTCGATGCGATTGTCGCGCACATTGGCGGCGGGATCGGCGTCGACCTCGGCGGCCTGCCGCTGGATACCACGCTGGGCGATCTGCGGACCGACGGGGCGCGCGGCGTGCTGGAGGCGCTGTTCGCGTCGGTGCCCGGCGGCAATCCGACCATCGCCGATGTCGCCCGCTACCGCGCCGACAACCAGCAGATCGCCGGCACTCCGGAGCAGATCGTCGACCGGCTCGAAGACTGGCAGGACGCCGGCGTGGACGGCATCAACATCATCAACCAGATCCTGCCCGGCTCTTACACGGACTTTATCGACGGGGTGCTGCCGGAGCTGCGCCGCCGCGGCCTGGCCCAGACGGAGTACCGTCCCGGCACGCTACGGGAGAAGCTGTTCGACGGCGATGCGCGGTTGCCGTCCCGGCATCCGGGCGCGAAGTACCGCGGTGCGTTTTCGTCGGTGGAGCCGGCGGAGGTTTAGGCCGGTACTTCTGCTGCCACTTTGGGAATCTGCTGCCACTTTGGCAAATCCCTGCCGCTCCGCACTGGCAGGGATTTGCCAAACCGGTCGATTTTTACCAAGCCGGAGGGATTTGGGCGGCACCGGTCAGTGCCTGAGCCTAAACCCGCCGCACGTGCTCCGGCGTCAGCTCCGCAAGGCTGGTGACGCCGAGCAGCTGCATCACGGTCGTCATCTCGGTGCGGAGCAGCTCCAGCGTGCGCTCGGCGCCCTGCCGCCCGCCGGCCATCAGCCCGTACAAATAGGCGCGGCCGATCAGGGTGAAGTCGGCGCCTGCGGCGATGGCGGCAACGATGTCGCCGCCGGACATGATGCCCGAATCCAAGATGATCTCGGCGTCGGGCCCGACGGCGGCGCGGATGGCGGGCAGGATGCGCAGCGGCACGGGAGCCCGGTCCAGCTGCCGGCCGCCGTGGTTGGACACCACGATTGCGTCCGCGCCGCGGGCAAAGACCTCAACAGCGTCGGCCGGGTTCTGGATGCCCTTGACGATGAGCTTGCCCGGCCACGTTTCGCGCAGCCAGCCCAGGTCCTCCATGTTCAGGGATGGTTCAAACATGGTGTTCACGGTCTCGGCCAGGGACACCCGCTCCCCCTCGAAGTTCGCGAACCCCAGCGGTTTGGTGGTCAGGAAGTTGAACCACCACTCCGGCCGGTAGGAGGCGTCCAGGACGGTCTTCGGCGTCAGGGTGGGCGGCATGGTCATGCCATTGCGGGTGTCCCGGAGCCGGGCGCCGGCCACCGGGGTGTCCACGGTGACGATCAACGCGCCGTACCCGGCGGCCGCTGCACGGCTCACCAGTTCCCGGGACCGGCCGCGGTCCTTCCAGAGGTAGAGCTGGAACCATTTGGCGGCGTCGGGCACGGTCTCGGTGAGTTCCTCGATCGATGCCGTGCCCATGGTGGAGAGCGAGAACGGAATGCCGAACGCGGCAGCGGCCTGCGCTCCCCCGATCTCGCCCTCGGAATGCATCAGCCGGGTCAGGCCCGTGGGAGCGATGCCCACCGGCATCGCCGCTTCGGTACCGGCGATCTTGGTGCTCAGGTCCACGCTTGTGACATCGCGCAGCACGTTCGGCACGAATTCGACGTCGTCGAACGCCGCGCGGTTGCGGCGCAGCGTCTGCTCGCCGAAGGATCCGCCGTCCACGTAGTCGAAGGCAGCCGTGGGAATCCGCCGCTTGGCGATGTCCCGCAGCTCCCAGACGTTCGTCGCCTTCGCCAGCCGTGCGCGCCGGCGGTCGAGGTCAAAGGGCTTGAACTGGATGAGGCCGCGGAGTTCGGAGTACTGGGGAATTCGGCGTTTCATGGCTGCTTTCTGGCTCGGTGTGACGCCAGTCTAGGACGGCCGGGACGCCGGGCAGCAGTGGGAAACCGTTCGTTACGGCAGCTAGCCCGCGGCCGGCCTCGGGCTGCCGCTCGTGACCTCAATGTCCGTGACCTCCCGCCATACGGGCCGCCGTCGGGTTTTCCTCAGTGGAGGTTTAGCTTCGCTCGCTGCGATGCTTGCACGGGCTGAGACGGGTAGTCACTGCGTCTGCCAGCTCGCCTCCGTCCTTGCGAAGCTGGTGAAGCTACGGAGAACCCCAGGCCGACCAGGGCCAGGACCAGCTACACGTAATTAACGAGCGGGATCCAAAACAGTACCAGTGCAACGATTCCCAGGATCAGGCCTGCCAGAGCGAGGACGTTAACGTCGTTGGATTGCGGTTCCCACTCGGCCCATTCGATGGTCTTCTCCGTGATGCGGGTGATCTTGACGTTGCGGTGGATCTTCACGCTGCTGCGTCTCGTGCAGCAGCGTCACGTTGCGGCCGCGCTCGGCGAGCTCAAGACCCATCAGCGAACCGACGGCGAGGCCCACTTGCGTGCCCCGGTCCTGGACGCCCGTGACCGGATCCTGGAAACCCTCACGTATCTGCGTTCCGGCTCTCTGCCAACATCGGGGTGCTGATGCGGATGGCCGCGGCCTGCACCCTTTACCTCCGCAACGCACCTGGTGGTCAGGTCTACCCAGGGGTCGCCTGCGTCGGTGCGGGTCCGCGAAGGTGCTGCCAGCACGCGGCGGACGAACGCGAGACCTTGTCCGCGCCCGCGGACGCTCCTACTGTTGAACGACCGGATAACCGCCCCCACAGCTGTTCAGGGACTGATGTTTGCTCCTGCGGCGCCCGAACCCCTGCGAGGCAATTATGGGAACGCAGCCGAATGATCCGTTTCACGACTATGGGCAGGGATATCCGTCTCCGCCGCAAGGACCGCAATCCAACGATGGCAAGGGCCTCGCGCTGGCAGGCCTGATCTTGGGAATCATTGCACTGGTGCTGTTTTGGCTCCCGCTCATTAACTTCCTGTCGCTGCTCTTGGCCTTGGTGGGTCTGGGGCTCTCCATCGCTTCGCTGGTTATTGTCCGACGAAGGGGTTCCGCCCAGGGCCTGTCCGTTGCTGCCGTGGTTGTCTCCGCAGTGGCGCTGGTGGCAGCTATTCTTGCCACTGTTTTATGGAGCGCACTGTTCAACGCAGTGGACGAGGAAGTGGACACTCCTTTGTCCCCGGTCACCGCTCCCGCCACGGTTTCCCCAACCCCCGCCCCTGCGGATACCTCCACCGCCACTCCCACCCCAACTTCCGGTCAGGGACAGACGTCCGAGGCACCTGCCTTCCCGGGAGCAGAAGACAGCGATGCGGTCGGGCTGGCAGGTGAAGCCCTGGTTCTGGGCGACGTCACCGTCACCTCTACACCGCTGACTGACGGCGATTCGACGTTGAGGCCGACCTTGTGCACAACGGCAACTCTTCAGAACAATTCAGATGAAACTATCGATTTCAACATCTTTGATTGGAAGCTGCAGTCGCCGTCGGGGACTATTCGGAATTCGACAGGACTGGGAACTGACAACTCGTTGTCCAGCGGCGAGGTGGCGCCAGGAGGAACTGCCACCGGAGACGTCTGCTTCGACAATGATGCTGCTCAAACCGGACAATTCGTTGTCCTCTACGAACCCATCTTCCCCTTCTTCTCAGACAGGGGTGCGTGGATCAACGATCTGTAGGCACGCCCCAGGAATCCGGAACCGGGCAGGCATTGAGCGGTAATCCCCAGTTAGACAGAAGGCTGGGCGCCTCGTTCGACAAGAACGAAAGCGCCCAGCCTTTCTGTCTGCGGAACTCGCCTAGACCTCGGTGGTCACCTTCCACGAGGAGTGGATGGCGCCGTGGATGTAGTTGACCTCGCCGGCGTCACCGACGACGTCGACGTCGAAGCCCGCGGCCCGCAGCTCGTCCGCCAGGGGTGCGGCCGCCGTCGTGCCGTCGGCATAGACCACCATGGAGGCGGGTGCGGAGAAGCTCTGCTGGCTCTCGCCCTCCCCCTCGGTCCATTCCACGGTCTTCTCGGTGATGCGGGTGACCGAAACGTTGCGGTGAATCTGCACGCCGTGCGCCTTGGCGTCGCGCACCGCGGTCCAGCGGCGCGGCATGGCCAGCGGCAGGCCGAGCTGCTGCGTCTCGTGCAGCAGCGTCACCTTGCGTCCGCGCTCGGCGAGGAACTCGGAGAGCTCCAGACCAACCAGGGATCCGCCGATCACCACCACATCCTTGCCCATCGGCAGCCAGGCCTTGGTGAACTGGCGGACAAATTCCGGGCTCTTGGTGACGCCGGAGAGGCGGCCGAGCTTGCCCAGGGTGCTCAGCACCGGGCCGGCCTCCTCGGCGGTCGCGGTGCCGAGCATCATGGCCCGCAGCGTGTCGCCGGTCTGCACGTTCGGCAGGTCGCCGCCGGGGAAGTCGGGCTTGGGCCGGACGGCACCGGTGGCGACGATGACCTGGTCCGGGTTCAGCGCGCGGATGGATTCCACGGTGGCCGGAGTGTTGAGCTTGACCGCGATGCGCAGGCGCTTGATCTCGGACTTGAACCACTTCAGCAGGCGTTCGTTGTCCGGGGTGGTCATGGTGGAGAACCACATGGTGCCGCCGAGGCGGTCCGACTTGTCTAGCACGGTGACCCGGTGGCCGCGTTCGGTCAGTACCCGGGCGCTCTCCAGGCCGGCCGGGCCGGCACCGACAACCACCACGTGCTTGGTCGAGGAGGCGGGCTTGAGCGGCAGCAGCGCCTCGTTGCCGAGGGCCGGGTTGACCGCGCAGAAGGGTGTGTCGTCGAAGAAATTTTCCGCCACGCACAGGTAGCAGTTGATGCAGGGGCGGACCTGGTCGAAGTTGCCGTCGCGGATCTTGTTGGGCAGCTCCGGGTCGGCCAGCAGCTGGCGTCCCATGGCGGCGAAGTCGATGTCTCCCGCGGCCAGCGCCTTTTCTGCGATTTCCGGCAGCATCCGGCCGACGGCGATGACCGGGACCGTGACGTGCTTCTTGATCTCGGCGGCGTTCTTCAGGTAGGCACCGACCTTGTTGGGCAGCGGGCCGTCGGTGAAGTTATCGAACGGGTTGCGGCCCCATCCGGTGACGTGGATGGCGTCGGCGCCGGCCTGCTCAAACAGCTTGGAGGCCTCGATGGCTTCCTCCAGGGTGAGGCCGCCTTCCTGCCCGTACTCCTCGCCGGAAATCCGGACCAGGATGGCCAGCTTCTCGCCGACGCGTTCCCGCACGGCGCGGATGACGTCGCACGCCAGCCGGGCGCGGTTGGTCAGCGGGCCGCCGTACTCGTCGGTGCGCTTGTTGTCGCGCTGGTTCAGGAACACCCCGAGGATGTAGCCGTGCGCAACGTGGATTTCGATGGCGTCGCAGCCGGCCTTGGCGACGCGTTCGGCGGCGTCGGCCCAGGTGGAGATCAGCGCGGAAATGTCCGCGGCCGTCATGTCGTGGTAGACAACCTGCTTGCCGGCGGTGGCGGCGCCCATCTTGCGCAGCTCAGCCGGGGTGCTGTCGGCCAGCGCCGACATGTCGTACTTGTAGTCCGGCTGGTTGGGGGCCAGCACCGGCCGGTCGTTGGCGGTGTCGACGCGGGCTACCTTGCCGTGGTGCGTGGACTGGATGCAGATCTTGCTGCCGGCCGCGTGCACCGCGTCGGCGAGCGCCTTGAGGCCCGGAATGAACTTGTCTTCCGACAGGCCCGGCTCCTTCATCGACGCCGCACCGTAGGGGAAATCAATGGCGCAGGCACCGGTAATGATCAGCCCGGCACCGCCGGCGGCGCGGGCCACATAGTGATCGATCTCGGGCTGTTCAATCTCGCCGTGCGCGGAGACATTCATGTCCATCGCAGGCAGGACGATCCGGTTGTGCGTTTCCATTGAACCGATGCGTCCCGGGGCCATCAGGTGAGGAAAAGTTTTGGTATTCACTCTCGTATATTAGCGCTTTTGTTTACGTTGTAAACGCGCGGTGGTGCGCTACTTGGACCAGGCGGCACGCGAACGACGACGTCGGCGCACGCGCACGTCGAGCGTCGCCGCACGCGTTCCCACCCTCTGTGACAGGTGTTGCCTCTTGTGGTCCCACCCACCCCAGAAGTTCACGAACGGTGGGAACCTGTGCGCGGCGAAACCGCTCCGAAGAACGATGCGTCCCGAACCAGGCCGCAGTACGGCAGTCGCCGCTGTCAGGTAAGTCCGAGAAAACAGCAGAAGGTAACCAGCCCGAGTGCTGCGCCGGACACGGCCTCCCACCAGGTGTGTTGGCGAAGGGTCACCCGGCTGAGCATCATCAGCGGCGGCAGGACTAGCAGCCAGGCCCAGGCGCCCCCGAACAGTTCCGCCACCCAGAGCACGGCGAAGGTCAGCACCGACACATGGGCCGAAACGTCGAGCCAGCGCCGGAAAAACACCAGCCCCACGTTGCCGATCAGAAACGCTGCCACGGTCTCCGGAACCGGCGGTGCCAAGGGAAGCAGGTAACTGACAACGACGCCGACAAGCATCAGGACAGCCACGATACTGACCCGCAGACTGTCGGGAAGGCCGCGGCGCCGGAACAGCGGCTTGGTTCCCTTGTAGACCAGCCCCGGAACCCCGACGATGCCCGCCAGCAGGACGGTCACCCCCACCGGACCCAGCCCGGCGGTGATCCCGGCGGTGACCACCACGGCGGCCAGCACCAGGGCCGGCGGCAGGAGCCGGGAGACCCAGGCCGACGCCGGCGCCCGTGTGCCGGGCCAGCTCTCCGTTGTCTTGACTCGTATCCCGGTCTTCACGCGCATCACGGCAGCAGCATCGCGGCGGCGAAGGCCAGGCATCCGGCCGCGTGCCCGGCCAGGACCTGGGTGGGTGTGTGGTCCCCGAGCTTGACCCGGGACCATCCCGTCACCGACGCCAGCAGCAGGGTCAGGGCCGCGCCGAACGCGGGTATCGGCGCCAACAAGGACAGCCCGACGTAGGCGGCCACCGCGGAATGCACCGACAGCTTCCACACCAGATTCGCCGCCAGGCACAGCATCATGCCAATGAACACCCCGCCAATTTCGCCGAAGAGAGCAGCCGGTGCGTCCAGGAGAAGCAGGATCAACGCGCCGATGCCCAGCGACACCGCCGACGCGGCCAGGATCGGAGCCCGCTGGGTCCGCACCCCCACATGGTGGTCGGTGACGGAACCCCGCCGCTTCAGCCACAGGATTCCGGCAAAGGGCAGTCCCACGGTAAAGAGCGCTGCCACGATGCCCTGCGCCCAGGTCACCCCGGGGCTGAGCAGCGGCTGCAGCAGCAGGAGGATGCCCACCAGGACGGCCGGGGCGGAGGTTTCGGTCACGATTCGCGCCAGCCGGGTCGACGCGGCGTAGGCACGGGATGTGGGGATATACAGGGTTTCGGGCATCAGGCGATTCTACTGGCACAGTGCAGTTGCCAACCGCCTCTGTGTGATCCCTTGCCTCACGGAACGGTCGGGGAACCTTCTGGGTACTACCGGCCAGCCTCTGCCACAAACCGCACCTTGGGGTCCCGGATGATCGCCTTACGCCTAGGTGCTGAGGCTTCCCAGAGCCTTGATTGAGTCGTACACGAGGCTCGAGATAATTCCCATAAGCACCGCCTTTCCATCCACGCCAATTTTGTCAAAGAGAAGTTTTGTTAGAACCCTATATTTTGCAACAAGCTGGGGAACGAAATTTACTACAACTACAATCACTAGCAGACCAATAACTGCGAAAATTTCCCGCAGCATCAATCCCGGAATCGAACCGGCCATGAATTCCATGGCTAGCAAGCACCAACACCTAGACGTAAGGTGAACGCCAAGACTATAGCACACATTTGAATCGATTCCCGACTGCTCGTCTTGTTGTAGAGGATGGGGCTGGTATGCATCGTCACTACCCGCGTGACATCGATGCCGGACTGAGCAACGATATGCACATGAATCATATTGATTTGAAGGGGATGACGCTGTCGGAATTGCTCCAGCTGCGCAATGCAATCGATATAGAGATCGCCGCACGAGGACACACCCGAACTGCATCGTCGCTCGCCGGTGAGCTCATTGAACGGACAGTATCGGTCGCCTACAGCGGCGAACTTGTGAAGGTTGGATCGAAATCGGTGGATGTTGTAACGGGTAACGGGCGCCGTCTTCAGGTCAAAACTCGCTCCCTACCGAGGGGCGACCTGCGGCACTGGGCGTTTAGCAACTTCGACTTTGATGCCGCGATTGTCGTAGCCGTTGATCGGGAGACGTTGACTGTCGATTGGGCTCGAGAACTATCGAGTAACGAGGTACGCACGCTCGCGCGGCCGCATGCAACCGACGGTTGGCGCCTTGGAATGGCCACCGGAAGAAGCGAAGGTATCGATGTCACTGATCCACTACGGCGCGCTTTTCAGAAACTCTCATAGATCGCGTGGTTACACTTGCGAAACTTCTGCGGACTCTGGATGGCGTTTGCAAGAACTTGCCGCAGCCGCGGACGCAGGCTCGGTGAGCACATGGTGCCGGCCCAGCGGCAGCATCAGCGGCTTGCCGGAGGACGGATCCGTGATCACCATGTTCTCCATCCCGAACACGGTCCGCACGGTCTCCTCGGTCAGCACGTCCTCCGGCCGGCCGGCGGCGTGCAGCTTCCCGTCGGCCACGGCCACCAGATAATCCGCGTACCGGGCGGCCAGGTTCAGGTCGTGCAGCACCATGACGATGGTGGTGCCGCGGGAGCGGTTCAGGTCAGTGAGCAGGTCCAGCACCTCAATCTGGTGGCTGACGTCCAGGAACGTGGTCGGCTCATCCAGCAGCAGCAGGTCGGTCTGCTGCGCCAGCGCCATGGCGATCCAGACCCGCTGCCGCTGCCCGCCGGAGAGTTCGTCCACGGCCCGGGCCGCCTGCTCGGCGGTAGCGGTGGCGTCGAGCGCTGCGGCGACGGCGGCGTCGTCGTCGGTGCTCCAGCGCGAGAAGATGCCCTGGTGCGGATGCCGGCCGCGGCCCACCAGGTCGGCGACCGTGATGCCCTCGGGCGCGATCGGTGACTGCGGCAGCAGCCCCAGCGTGCGGGCCAGCTGCTTGGCGGGAATCGAGTGCACCGCCTTGCCGTCCAGCAGCACGTGTCCGGCGCGCGGGGCGAGCAGCCGGGACATCGAGCGCAGCAGCGTGGACTTGCCGCAGGCGTTGGCGCCGATGATCGCGGTGACCTTGCCCGCCGGCACCACCAGGTCCAGGGAGTCGATGACCGTGCGGTCGCCGTAGCCCAGCGTGAGGTTTTCGATGTTCAGGGAATGGGATGCGGTCACAGCGAGGCTCCTGCGCGGTTGACGCGGACAATGAGGTAAACGAGGAACGGGGCGCCGAGCACGCCGGTGATGATACCCACCGGCATCCGGGACCCGAACGCGTACTGGCCGCAGAAGTCGGCGACGAGCACCAGCAGCGCGCCCACCAGTGCGGCCGGCACCAGCAGCGACGGGCCGGGGCCGACCAGCCGGGCGGCGATCGGCCCGGAGAGGAACGCGACAAAGGCAATCGGTCCGGCGGCCGCGGTGGCGAAGGAAATGAGCCCGACGGCGGCCACGATCACCACAATCCGGGTCAGCCCCACGCGCACGCCGAGCGCTGACGCGGCGTCGTCGCCCAGCCGGGTCACGGCCAGGTTCTTCGACTGGCCCAGCAGCACCGGCGTCAGCACCAGCATCGCGGCGAGCACCGGCAGCACCTGGTTCCAGGACGCACCGTTGAGGCTGCCGGTCAGCCAGCGCATCGCCTCCTGCAGCTCCCATTCCGGCGCCTGGTTCAGCACATACGCGGTGACCGAATCCAGCATTGCGGCGATGCCGATGCCCACCAGGATCAGCCGGGTGTCGGCCACTCCCCTCTTGTAGGAGAGCGCGTAGACGGCCAGCGCCACCACCAGTCCGGAGACGATGGCGAACGTGGACACCGCGGCGCCGCCCAGCCCGAGGCCGACGATGGCGAACGCCGCGCCCGCGCCGGCTCCGGAGCTGATGCCGATGATGTCCGGGCTGGCCAGCGGGTTGCGCAGCATGGTCTGGAACGCGACGCCGGCCAGGCCGAAGCAGGCGCCGGTCAGCACGGCGAGCACCGCGCGCGGCAGCCGCAGCCGGCCGACGGCGAAGGAGGCGCCGGGCACGTCGTGCCCGAGGATCACGTTGATTACGTCCGCCGGGGCGTAGAAGGTGCGCCCGGCCATCAGGCTCAGCGCGAAGACGGCCACGATGCCCACGGCCAGCAGGGTGACCACCAGGCGGTAGCGGCGGCTAGCACCATGGCGGACGCGGGCGACGGCGGCGCGGGTGGTTTCGGCGCCGGCGCCGGCCGCCGTCGTCGTCTTCCTTCCAACGGAGGCTGTGGAGGACAGTCCAGTGCTCACAGGGCACGCACCTTCTGTCGGCGGACGATGTAGATGAAGAACGGGGCGCCGATCAGCGCGGTGATGATGCCGACGTCGATCTCCGCGGGCCGGGCGATGATCCGGCCGAGGACGTCGGCGGCGGTCACCAGGGCGGCGCCGGCGACGGCGGAAAAGGGCAGGAGCCAGCGGTGGTCGACGCCGACCAGCAGCCGGCAGGCGTGCGGCACCACCAGGCCGACGAAGGCGATGGGTCCGGTGACGGCGGTGGACGCGCCGCAGAGGATGACGGCGCCGAGCGAGGCGGAGCCGCGGGCCAGGGCCACGCGTTCGCCCAGTCCGGCGGCGAGTTCGTCGCCGAGGGCCAGCGAGTTCAGGCCGCGGGCGGAGAGCAGGCAGATGCCGAAGCCGACCAGCAGGAAGGGCAGGATCTGCCCGATGCTTTCGTACGAGCCGCCGCCCACGCCGCCGATCTGCCAGGAGCGCACTCCCCCGGCCAGGTCGTTGCGCGGCAGCACGATGGCGCTGACGAAGGACGCCAGCGCGGCGGAGGTGGCGGCGCCGGCCAGCGCGAGCTTCAGCGGGGTCGCCGCGCCGCGGCCCAGCGAGCCGACGGTGTAGACGAAGCCGGCGGTGAGTGCGGCGCCGGCAATGGCGAGCCAGATGTAGCTGGAGCCGGCGGCCAGGCCGAAGAACGCCATGCCCGCGACGATGGCGAGTGAGGCGCCCATGTTGATGCCGAGGATGCCGGGGTCGGCCAGCGGATTGCGGGTCACGCCCTGCATCACGGCGCCGGAGATGCCCAGCGCGGCGCCGGCGACGACGGCGAGCAGGGTGCGCGGAATCCGCTTGGCCACCGCTGCCTCGTCAAAGCCCTCGGCCGAGCCGCCCAGGGCGGCGAGAATGTCGTTCCAGCCGACGTCGCGCGCTCCGACGGTGACCGAGGCCAGCATCAGGGCGGCGAGCACGGCCAGGGAAATCAGGAGCCAGAGCGCACGAAGACGCCCCGGGCGCCGCCGTGCAGTTATGTCCTGTGCGGCGGTTCCCGGGGCTTCTTCGGCCGCAGCCCCGGCGGGTGCCGGGGCTGCGGTGTGATGCGGCGTCACTGGATTATTCGGTGTCACGGGGTGGTGCTGTGTCACTTCGCTTTGGTGGCTGCGTCGGAGATCAGGGACAGGTAGTCGTCCAGGACCCAGGAGATGGCCAGCGGCGTCGGGTTCGCGGCGGTGCCCAGCGGCTTGTCGCCCGGCAGGCTGACAATGGCGCCGTTGGCGACGGCGGGCATCTGCGAGAGCAGCGGATCCCCTTCCAGGGCGGTGACCAGTTCTTCGCCGCCGTAGGTGACGATGATGTCGACGTCGCTGAACGCGTCGGCCTGCTCCGCGCTCTGCGTCAGGGAGAACTTGTCGGTGGCGTCGGAGGCGGTCTTGACGCTGTCCGCCACGTCCATGCCCAGGTCCTCGAAGAACATGGTGCGGGTGTCGTGCGTGGTGTAGAAGCTGACCTCGCTGAGATCGGTGGGGTCAACGTGGGTCAGGAACATGGCGTTCTTGCCCTCGAGCGCCGGGTACTTGGCGGCGGCGTCGGACATTTCGGTCTCGAGGCCGGCAATCAGGTCCTTGGCTTCCTGCTCCATGCCGAGGCCCTCGGCGTTCATCTCGATCATTTCGCGCCAGGACGTGCCCCACGCGGTTTCCGGGTAGGCGACAACGGGAGCGATTTCGCTCAGGGTGTCGTAGTCCTCCTGGGTCAGGCCGGAGTAGGCGGCGAGGATGACGTCGGGCTTCGTTTCGGCAACGGCTTCGAAGTCGATGCCGTCGTTCTCGTCGAAGAGCACCGGTGCGTCGCCGCTGAGTTCCTCAAGCTTCTCCTCGACCCACGGCAGGATGCCGTCGCCGTCGTCGTCGCCGAAGTTCGCGGCTGCCATGCCCACCGGGACGATGCCCAGGGCCAGCGGCACTTCGTGGTTGGCCCAGTTGACCGTGGCCACGCGCTCGGGCTTGGTTTCGATGGTGGTGGTGCCCAGGGCGTGCTCGATGGTGATCGGTTCAAAGGTGGCGGCAGTGGCTTCGTCGCCGCTGGCCTCCGTGGAGGAGCAGGCTGCCAGGCCGGTGGTGAGCAACGCTGCTGCACAAACGGCGGTGATTCGTGTAAGGCGCAAGGTGGTATTCCTTCGTCAAGTGGGGAGCAACCCGGCGGATCACCGAAGCGCGCCGGGGGCATCGCACTGGTTTTAGGGTCGCCTAACTCCCTAAGAGTAAGGGATGCCTAACCATACGTGGGGCAGTTGAGAAAAATGTGACGCGGAGTGTCGCGGCTCCCGGATCGGGTGGACCCGCCAGCTGCCACAGAGGGACTGCGGGGTGCCGCCACGTGCGTGGCCGGAAAATCGTCAGACAACGAAAACTACGGTATATTCCCGCGGGGTGAATGCCCCAAAAAACTTACGGCCAGAGACTTAAGCGGGAACACGATGTCCACGTTGGATCACATGAAAACGCCTGAAGCCAACTATGACCCTTACAAGCGGGGTGAACCGGTGAAAAAGGCCGGCCGGGCGTGGCTCAAATATCTGCGCCTCATCATTGAGGCGGCCCTTGTTCTCACCATCGTTTTCCTGCTCACCAATGGTGATGCTGGAGCGGATTCCGTTTCCGTTCCTGCAGCGGGCAGTTCAGCGCGGCAGGAAGCGTCGGAAGAGTCGAAGCCGGACCCCCAGGCATCGCCGGCCTATCCCGGCGCGGAAGCCAGCGATGTGGTGGCGCAGGGCGGTGAGTCCCTGGAGCTGGACGGCGTGACAATCACCGCCACCGCGCTGAGTGAGGGCGACTCCTCTCCTGGCTCTTACCCGACCCTTTGTGCAAGCGTCACAATGGAGAATAATTCAGGCGCCACGGCCGAATTCGACTCTTTCGACTGGAATCTTCAGACGCCCACGGGAGTGATTGACTACAGCAGCCATTACGGTAGCGACAGTTTGCTGCGAACCGGAAAAATCGCCTCGGGAGGCACCGCCAGCGGCGACGTGTGTTTCACGCACGACTCGCCGGAAGCGGGAGATTACTTAGTGCTTTACACGCCCAGCCCCACAGCGCCGGACTATGAAGAGCCCGAGGGACGCGGCGTCTGGGTCAACAACCGGTAAGGCCTTTTCCGCCTCGGCCTGCCTCGGCCGGTTTCCGTCCTGATTCTCCCCAGCTGCTCCCCCGCCGGGACCTCAGTCGATGGGGTCCCGCGCTAACGGATCTGACCGCGGCCGATTGGCCGAGTGAGATCTTCAAGCAATGCATCAAGTCTGTCGACCGGCGCCCACCCGTTGACCGCGATGCTGCCGGTGGGGCCGATCCGAAGTTCCAGACGATCCGGCAGCGCGGTCAGGCTTTGTTCCAAGTCGCTGTAGCGGTCCGTGAGGAAGTGGAAGCGCTGATTGGCGGAGCCGACCCATGGCCGCACCAGATCGGGTTGGTCCGCCTGATAGGGGCCGTCAACGAGCAGGTCGGTCGCGGCCAGCAGCGCTGCTGCTCCCTCCGGGCCCAGCCTGCTTTCCAAATGCTCACGTTCATATCCGGTGAAGACCATGACCGACAGCCCCTGGCTGCGCACGGTTTCAGCCAGCGAGGCAAAGGCCGGTGCCTGCTCGAACGGCTCCCCGCCCAGCAGGGTGATGCCCTCCGCCTCCGAGTAAATGGCTTGCTGGGCAAGCTCCTCCACCGCCGTCTCTCGTCCGCCCTCAGGGTTCCAGTAATGCGGGTTGAAGCAGCCGCTGCACCGGATGCTGCAGCCCTGCGCCCAAATCGCGAAACGGGTACCCGGCCCTTCCGCCGTCGTCCGCGGTATTACCGAAGCAATCCTCACGCGGCTTTGCTGCTGGTCAGTAGTCAAGGCGGCGGATCCCCGGCTTGTCAGTTGGCCTGCCGGGCGGCGGAGGAGTGTGCCCGAATGTCACCAATCCCCGAAACCGAATGAGTTCATGCGGCTGCAGGGCGGCTTTCCGAACCATGTCGTCCAGATCGCGGAAGGCGCCCTGCCGTTCGCGCGCAGAGACAACACGTTCCGCCAGTGAGGCGTCGATTCCCGGCAGGGCTGACAGCTCCCTGCCGGTGGCTGCGTTGACATCGAGGAGTCTTCCGGGCTCGGGAGTCTCCCCCGGTTGGCGGACCGGCGGTGGGGTTGGAAAAGGCGGTGGGGCTGCGGAGCCGCCGGCAGGAGGCGGCGCGTAATACTCGGCGCCGCTCACACCCATCGTTCCTTGGTCGGCCGACGACGGCGGCCGGGCCGGAGAGCCGGCCGACGGCGGCTGGGCGGGTGCACCCTGCCCCTGGGCGCGAGCGGCTGATTGGAGATACCAGGGACGAGCGGAGGCCCGCCAAAGCAGATAGTCGAAGTTCAAAATGAAGCCGTACACGATTTCGCCCAGCCATACGAGAATGATGAGCCCGCCAAACCGTGAAGTATCGATGAAGAGAAGCATGCCGGAGGCCAAAAAGGTCACCGCGCAGGCTATCCAGAACTTCCGGGTGCGGACCCTCAGCGCCACATAGACAAACCCGACAAAGGAAAAAATGCCCAACCCAAAGATGGGCGCCAGCAGCCATGCGCTGTGAAGGATGCGCCATTTTCCGCTGGCCAGGCGTGCAACCGATTCAGGGGTGGCGGAGTTCATTGTCCTCCTCGATGATGTCCCGGCTTTCGGCCGGCGCCTCCTCGTATTCCTTCGTGAAGCTGCTGGTGACGGTCTGCGCCCCGAGCAGGTCTTCCAGAACTTCGATGCTGTCCAAGCATTTGGTGCCTTTGATGCCCGAGGTCTCTGCCTGGATTGCCCCGTCGGGGGAAACCCGGATGATGATTTGCTCGTTTCCCATTATTTTGTCCCTTCGACGTTCAGCACGAGCGTCACGCTGTCGTCGTCTTCCACGGTCTCCGACGCCACTGTCATTCCCGCCGAGGGAGCCTTTTCACGCAGCCGGGCGAGGACCGCCTGCTGCACCTGCCGCCCATAGGCAAGGTCGATGGCGGCAACAATGTCCGCCGCTCTCTTTTCGTCGATGTCACCGGTGAAGTCCACTTGCCAGATTCCCTGCTCGTTCCGGTGGAACACCGCGCGCACTCCAAGCCAGTCGGCAGTAATGGTGTCCGCGGCCGGGCTGACTGTCGCATTCGTGTCAGCGAGCGCCGCCGCCAGCAACCCGGCGTCGCGCATTCTGGTCTGTACCTGGCACATGCGCTGGCCCTGCGCATCAGTCTCCGTGCGTCCGATCTTGAAGGCACCAACAGCTGCAATGGCCATCGGAACGAGCAGCAGGGAAATGCTCATTAGAAGTCCACCAATCTTCCACCGCGGGAATAGGACGTGTCCGGCGACGCCCCGGCCGGCGGAAGGTCCGACGGCGCACCCGCGCCGTGGCCTGTTGCTTCCGTGTAGCCTGCCAGGTCCTCCGCTGCCGTGGCCGCGACGGCCCGGTCTGCTGCCCAGGTGCGCACCGCAGCAATCTGCTCGGCTTGGGTAACGCTCAGCGGGACCATGTTCCTGATCGCCCGATGGAGGTCCTCATTCTCCAGCCGCCGCCGTTCGGCAAAGGCATCGAAGAGGGCAGCAACAACACCCTGTTCAATCTCAGCGCCGGAATACCCTTCGGATACCTTCGTGAGTCCGTCCAGCAGATCGTCGGTTATCTCCAGCGCACCCGCCCTGCTCGCTTTCAGGCGTTTGCCGAGGTGAAGCTCCCAGATTTCGCGGCGTTCCTGGCTCGTGGGCAGGTCCACGAAGAAGATCTCGTCGAACCGGCCCTTGCGGAGCAGTTCCGGCGGCAGCCGGTCCACCTTATTTGCTGTCGCGATGACGAAAACCGGTGCGGTTTTCTCCTGCATCCAACTGAGGAATGATCCGAAGACGCGGCTGGACGTGCCGCCGTCGCCGCCGTCTCCCCCGGTCCCCGAGAATCCCTTCTCAATCTCGTCCAGCCACAGCACGCACGGTGCGGAAGCCTCAGCCGTGCGTATCGCCGTCCTCATGTTCTGTTCACTCGATCCGACCAGGCCCGCGAATATCTTTCCGATGTCCAGCCGCAGCAGGGGAAGTTCCCAGGCCGCCGCAATGGCCTTGGCAGTCAGCGACTTGCCGCAGCCGGGCACCCCGGTCATCAGGACGCCTTTGGGCGCCGGAATGCCGTATTGCGCTGCTTCGTCAAGCCACGAACCGTTTCGTTTAGCCAGCCAGCGTTTCAGGTTCTGCAGGCCGCCCACATCGTCGAGGTTCAAATTCACGTCCACGAACTCCAGCAGCCCGGCCTTCCGGACAATCTGCTTCTTCTCATCCAGGATGACGCGCACGCTGTCATTCGACAGGACGCCGTCGTCGACCATGGCCCGGGCGAAAGCATTGGTGGCCTCGTTTAGGGTGAGGCCGAGGGCTGCCTTGGCCAGGCGTTCGCGACCCACCGCGTCGATGTCGATGCGGATACGGCTGTCCACGGAGCTGTTGGCCGCGATCATCTCGTCCAGGACCTCTCGTATTTCCTGTTCGCTGGGCAGCGGGAAATCAAGCAGCGTGATGTCCTTCTCGAGGTCATCGGGGATCCGCAGGTGCGGCGCCACGATCATGAGGACTCTCGCCGCTGCACCGCTTTGGAACGCGCCGGCGACATCGCGGAGCAAGCGGACAAGCTGCGGATCGGCCGGACGGCGGTCATCTCCCAGATGGGCATGAAGATCAAGCATGACGAAGACACCCGGATTCTCGTGGCCCAGGGCCCATTGGACGGCATCCTTCGGATCCCGGGTGCCCTTCTGGACGGAGCCGTCCGGCCCCACAAACCCCTGCGTACTGCTCCAGACAAAAACCGGCCGGACCGTGCGCATGACGTGCGGATCGGTCGCAACGGAGCGGATCTCAGCAAGCACCCGGTGCTCTTCAAAGGACTCGGTGTAGAGGATCGGGAACCGAGCTCGAAGCAGCAGGGCGAGCGCCTCCCGGAAATTCGATTGTCGAACTGCCATCGATTACTCCCTCACGGGCGCACGTGCTCCGGCGTCAGCTCAGCGAGGCCGGTGACGCCGGAGCATGTGCATGACCACGGGCATTTCGTTTTGCATTAGTTTCAGTGTGCGCTCGGCACCCTGAAACCCGCCAGCCATCCGGCAGCCATCCGGCGCCTGGCGCGTGCTCTATCCAGGCGGGAAAGATCCAGGCGGGAAGGCTGGGAAAGCCAGGCCGGCCCTAGTCTCCGTCGCAGGCCACGCCGTCCCCATCGCGGTCCAGCCGGTCCTGCCATCCGTAGTCCCCGGGATGGATGGGCGCGGCTCCGGCTTCCCGCACGGCGGTGCAGTTCGGATAGGTGAAGTTATCCGCTGCCGGCTGTTCCTGCTGTGCCTGTCCCTGCTGCTGCTCCTGCAGCTCCTGTCCCTGCACGTAGGTCTCCACGCCCTCGGTATCCACCGGGCTGATCTCGAAGGCGGATTTTGCCCCGTCCGGCCAATGAGTAACCTCTTTGGCATTTGCGTCAACGGAGATAATCGGCCCGCTCTCGAACGTCTTGAGGGCCCAAACTCCTGTCTGCTCCGCCCCGTCGGGCAGCTGATACCGCATGGCGACCATGTAGAAGCCCTGATGTTTCTGAGACTTGAGTGCGGCGCCTTCGATCGGGGTAATCGGCAGATAGTCTTCCGCGCCGTCCGCTATCATTTCCAGCGTTTCCGCCGACACCGGGATGGGTGTTGCAGGAGTTTCTTCCTCAGTGGCGGGTTCTGCCTGTGTAGTTTCCGGGGCGGGCGCCGTCGCCGTCGTCTCCGGGGCGGGTTCTGCCTGTGTAGTTTCCGGGGCGGGCACCGTTGGCGTCGCCTCCGGGACGGGCGCTGTCGCCTCCGGGACGGGCGCCGTCGCCGTTACCTCGGGTGTGTGCGCTACTTGCGTGGGCTCGGTGGTGGGGGCGGTGTCTGATCCATCCGTCAAAGCCCCAACCCCAGCGGCCAGAACAGCGCCGATAACGAGTGCAGCGGTTTTACGTTGCACGGTTCCTCTCTCCCTTCCGGGCGTAACTCGTTCCTTACCTTTCAAGGTTAGGGGGAATCACCACGCAGCCGGGGGCCTCTGTTGAGAGGGTCACACTAAGGGTGCATACCGCAGGACGCGGCACGCCCTCTGCTCAAAGCGCTATCCAGCCCCGGGTCAGGGCGAGCACGCCTGCAACGGCTCCTGCCAATGTAATGAGGAAAAGGAACAGCTCCCCTCCCCGGAAGACGCGCTGCCCTTGTTCACGGCGCGCGATCACGAACAGGACGGTGGCGGGGGCGTAGAAGATCATCGAAAGCAGCACCAGAGGCAGCCCGGCGGCATAGACCAGGAACACTGAATAAATGGTGGCAATGACGGCAATGGTCAGGTCGCCCCGCCGGATGCGGCTCGGGGCTCCTTCATACGTTTCCCCGCTCCAGCCGAGCTTGAGGGCGTAGAGGGCTGCGAAAAGGAGGGAAAACAACGTCAGGACTGCGGTCATGTCCAGTGCGAAGTCGAAGGCGTCCTCGGAGAAGTAGGTGATGACCATTACCAGCTGGCTGAGCAGGGTGCTCAGCAGCAGGGCGTTGACCGGGACATCGTCATCGCTGACCCGGGACAGGAACCGCGGCATGTCCTTCTCCGTAGCCGCCACGTACAGGACCTCCGCTGCCATCAGGCTCCAGGCCAGATAGGCACCCATCACCGAAATGATCAGGCCTGCGCTGACGAACACCAACCCCCAGGTCCCCACTCCCGATTCCAGGACACCCGCCATGGATGGTTGGCGCAGCTCGGCGAGCTGTTCCATCGGCAGGACCCCGTAGGAAACGATCGTGACCGAGGCAAAGATGGCAAAGACGCTCAGAAAGCCGAGGATAGTGGCCCGGCCAACGTCCTCCCGCCGTCGGGCATGGCGCGAATACACGCTGGCACCTTCAACACCGAGGAAAACGAACACCGTCACCAGCATCGTGTTGCTGACCTGCTCGAACAGCGGCCCCGTATAGTCCGCCCCGGTAAGGTTTCCCGCGAAGACAGCGGGGTCGAACAGGAAGACAGCAAACAGCACGAAGACCAGGATGGGAACAACCTTGGCGATCGTGACTATCCGGTTAATGGCCGTGGCTTCTTTGATGCCGCGCCTGATCAGGAAGAAGAATCCCCACAGCCCGGCTGAGGACAGCACGACGGCGAGGAGGGTGTCCCCTGCGCCCAACTGCGGAAACAGGGCTCCCAGCGTGGACATGGTGAGCACCCAGTAGGTGACGTTTCCCACGCAGGCGCTGGCCCAGTAACCCGCTGCGGAGAAGAACCCCACGTAATTTCCGAAGCCGGCCTTGGCGTAGGAGAAGATCCCCGCATCAAGCGCCGGCTTGCGCATGGACAGCCGCTGGAAGACGAAGGCCAGCATCAGCATGCCCGAACCCGCAATCAGCCAGGCGACCAGCGCACCCCACACCCCGGTTTCCTCGGCGAAGCGCTGGGGCAGGGAAAACACCCCGGCCCCGACCATGGACCCGACCACCACAGTGGTGAGGGTCAGCAGGGAGAGTTTGGCCGCTGGGGCCTTCTCCCCTGAAGCAGGCGGATTAGACATAGTTTCTTTCCAATCGGGGGTGGCGGCCGCTGAGGCAATACCGGTTAGACAACAGGAGGGGCGGATCGCTTCCTGCGGGGGATCCTCCGTCAGCAGCTCACCATTATCTTCTCAGAAGGAGACTGCGGGGTCCGAATCAGCGGCCACCGCCTCGACGGTCAAATGCCAGCCGCCGCATCCGGCACGCCGTCGTCGTTAGTCGATGGGATCGCGGATGATCGGGCAGGTCATGCAGTGGCCGCCGCCGCGGCCGCGGCCGAGTTCGGCGCCCACAATGGGGATCACCTCGACGCCGGCGTTCCGCAGCGCGGCATTGGTCTGGGTGTTGCGGTCGTAGGTGAGCACCACTCCGGGTTCCAGCGCGACGGCGTTATTCGCGCTGTCCCACTGCTGCCTTTCGGAGGCGGAGTAGTCGCCGGCTGTCTCCACCAGACGCAGCTGCTTGAAGCCCAGGGAGTCCGCTACGACGTCGACAAAGCGGCGGTCGCGGTGATCCTGCACCACCAGGCCGGGGCTTTTGTCCGAGGGGTGGAGGGTGAAGGCGTGGATGCCGTCCACGATGGCCGGGTGGATGGTGGCCAGGTCCCGGTCGGCGAAGGTGAACACGGTGTCCAGGTGCATTGCGGCGCGCAGCTTGGGCATGCCGGCGACGACGATCCGCTCGGCGCTTTCCGCGGCGAACAGCTTCTGCGCGAGCTGGGTGATGGCCTGGCGGGAGGTGCGCTCACTCATGCCGATCAGCACGGTGCCGTTGCCCACCGGCATGACGTCGCCGCCCTCCAGGGAGGCCTGGCCCCAGTCCTGTTCCGCGTCGCCCCACCACACGGCGGACCCGGTGTACTCCGGATGGAACTGGTAGAGCGCCTGCATCAGCAGGGTCTCGTCGTGGCGTGCCGGCCAGTACAGCGGGTTCAGCGTCAGTCCCCCGTTGATCCAGCAGGTGGTGTCGCGGGTGTAGAGGGTGTTGGGCAGCGGCGGCAGCAGGTATTCGGGCCGGCCCAGGGATTCCCGGGCCAGGGAGATGTAGTCGGTGCGGTAGTCGGCGGGAAGGTCCGACGTCGCCAGCCCGCCGATGAGGTAGCGTGCCAGTTCCGGTCCGGTCAGCGAATCCAGGAAGGCCCGGGTGCCGGAGACCAGTCCCAGTCCGACCCGGTTGGCGATGATTTTCCGGTCCAGCAGCCAGGCCCGGGCCTCGGGCATGTCCATGGTCTGTCCGAGCAGGTCGTGGAGTTCGACGACGTCCACGCCGTGGTTTTGCATCTTGGTGACGAAGTCGGCGTGGTCGCGCTGGGCGTTTTCCACCCACATCACGTCGTCGAACAGCAGGTCTGCCCGGTTGCTGGGGGTGAGCCGTTCGTGGGCCAGGCCCGGCGAGCAGACGAGAACCTTGCGCAGTTTGCCGACCTCCGAGTGCACCCCGTAAGAGAGGGCGGTGGGAGCGGAGGTTGGGGAAAGCATGGGGTTCTCCTTGGACGTACGGGCTGCTTCTTTGCAGGCTGCCGAAATCTTGTTTGTCACTTCATCGGTATAGGGGCGTGCATTCAAAGATGTGGAGGGGCGGACTGGTTTGCCCGTCCCTCCACCAGTTTAGAAATTAGTGTCCGCGTTCTGCCTGCTGGGCCTGTTCGCGGCGGCGGAGTGCCTCGTTCACAGCCGGGTCATCAAGCGCGCCAAGCCACTTGAGCAGTTCGGGTCCAGCGGCCGGGTTGGCTGCCACGGCGGGGCGGGCCTTCGGCTCATCGGTGGCCAGTTCCTGCAGCCGCAGGCCGGGGGTTCCCGGGTCTTCGGCTTCGGCCAGGATGGCGACCTCGGCCGGGTCCACGTCCCGCGGCCTGGCTGCGGATGCTCCGGCGTCGACGATGTCTGCCGCCGGAATGTTCATCACCGGGGTGGTCCGCCCGGTCGACGGGGCGTTCTCGTCAGCGGGATGTTCCTGCATTTCGTTCTGCATGGGATCTCCTTTATCAGTAGCCTTACTACTATCCTTGCAGATGGTGGGGCGGGGTCCGAATCCAGAGCCAGCGCGCCAGATAAGTGCGGGCTTCGGTATCGCCAATGACCATCAGCCACCGACGCAGTCTCTGCAGCTACCTATACTAAAAAATGAGCAGCGCTGCACGGTGAAAACGACGCGTAATAGTGGGAGCTCAGATGGGGTTCAGGGCACGAAAATCGTTCAAGATCGCACCAGGCATTAGGATGACGGTCACCCCTAAAAGCATCGGCGTCAGCGCTGGCGTCAAAGGAGCCAGGATCTCAGCAAACTCTTCAGGCCGTGTGACACGCACCGTGGGCATCCCCGGTACCGGCATTTATCACACGGAAACCCTGTCATCCGGCCACACTCGACGTCGTCGCCAACCCGGAGCAGCCGCCAAACGGGGCTCGAATCCTAAACCGGGTGCCGCTCCTCAAGCGGTTCTGGTTCCTAAAGCCCCAACTCCCGGCCTCTTCGCACCCAAGTGGGAAAAGGAACTCCATAGGGCCGTCCTGGGAAAACCCGACTACGCGTCTTTGGCCCGCATCGGTGCCGACCACCCGCCTGCCCGTCCATTGGTTTCCCTTCTGGAGGCAACCCTGGTTTCGCTTCCCGCCGGCGACACGCAGCGTGGTCTCGAGCTGCTGACCTGGCTATTCGGTACCGGGTATGACCCGGCCACGGATGACTTCATCCAAAAATATCTGCCGGACGCCTCGTTCACCCTGCCCATCGCAGACGGCATCACCGTCCAGCTGCCCCCGGACCGGAATCTCATCGGCTTGCTGCTGGCCGAGCTCTACCAGGAAACCGGCGACATCCCGGCCGCCGTCGACGTCGTCGAACAACTCGAACCGAGCACCGTTACCGCTGTCTCTCTGGCAGAGCTGTACACGCAGCAGGGACGGTGGAATGACGTCGTCGACCTCACTGAGGGACTCACCAACGAGGACGAGGCAGCGACTTTCCTGCTGACCCAGCGCGGCATCGCGTTCCGTGAGCAGGGCTATTTCGAGGCTGCCCGTGCCTCCTTCAAAGAATCACTGCGGATACGATCCCGGCCGGCGGATCTGCGGCATCGCACCCTCATTGAGCGGGGTCTGACCTATCTCCGCGAAGGCAAGCGCTCGATGGCCAGGAAAGACTTCGAGAAGGTGCTCGCTGAGAACAGCAGCTATCCCGGGCTGCGCGAGCATCTCGCGGATCTCCAAGATTGACCGGGGGCGCGATCTTCTTGTGGCGCTTGATCGGTAACCCGAGCTAGGCAAAATCTAGCGGCAGGATCCGTCCTGCTCAAGTATTCAGAGGTCAGGTCATATGGACCGAAACGAAGAGCTAGCAACAGCACCCCTCAGGTTCTGGTCGAGCTCCGGGTTCTCCCGGAGCTCATCCTGTAAACAGCATCTATCCTTCGTTGCCTGCAGCTTCTGCAGTCCTCATCACTGACAGTTCCGCCAAGCGGTTGACCCGCGCCAAGACTTCGTCGGGGTGCTGCGAGAGATCCAGCGGATATTCCTCAACGGCGACGCCGGTATTCACAATCCTGCGGGACCGGTGCTCACCTGCGCCGGCGTAAACCAGCCAGGCCCGCGGGGCTCCCAGTGCGGTGCAATAGGCCAGCATTTGGTAATGGTCCGCGTTGGCATAGTTACCGCCGGCTGAAGAGGCCTTGTACTTGGCGTCGAAGACCACCGGCGGCGTACCG
This sequence comes from Arthrobacter sp. zg-Y820, assembly GCF_030142155.1. Taxonomy (GTDB): domain Bacteria; phylum Actinomycetota; class Actinomycetes; order Actinomycetales; family Micrococcaceae; genus Arthrobacter_B. The sequence continues at coordinate 685,298 of NZ_CP126247.1, read as the reverse complement.
GAAGCTCTGTAAACAACGTCAATCTTCATATGGATTCGACCCTGCCCGGTGCCTTCTCCCGGATGGTCGAGCCTCGTTTTGTATTGCCGTTCCATCCGCCCACCAGGCATCCCCAACCGTGTTACCGCCTCGCCGAGAGCTACCTCGAGGAAGTCTTCAAAGACCGTGGCCATGTTAACGGCAAAGGACGCGACCCGGATTCCGCCGACGGCGGTTTCCGCCACCGAGTGCCGAAGAATGATCTCGGCCAGACGCAGCGCCGGCACATACCGCGCGTTGGAGCGCGTCTCCTGCCACGACGGCAGAGCAGTGCCGGCGCGCAGATCCCCGACGCCGTCGAGCTTCCGCTCCAGATGCGCCAGCCGCTGCCGAACCGAGCCCCTCACCCGGGTCAGTCCGAGGAGCCGTCGAAGCGCTGCACGCAGGATGCGGTTCTCCGCAATGTCCGCCGTGTGGTCGTCGTAGGTGACTTCCAAGGGCAGCAGCATGCCGGGCCGGCGGGAGATCTGGTCTGCTATCCGGATGCGTCCGCGCACGGTCCTGAGCGCATTGTCAACGGAAACGTAGCCGTGAAGGACACCGCGGGCCAGGGCCCGCTCGCTTTGGCGGGCAAGGGACTCGGCGAGCGCTGACCACAGGTCGGTTGTCTGCACGCCAGCCACGTCGTCCGGCTGGAAGCCCGGGTTGCGGGCGTATCCCAGCAGGAAGAGCAGCTGGCTGATACCCACCTTGTCCTTGGGACGGACATCCAACAAAACGTCGCCCACCTCGGCGGAACCCACCAGCCCGCGTGGGGAAAGCCGCCACATGCCGTTCCCCGCCAGCTGGACCTGCACGAGGCCAGTTTTGGCCAATCCGGCAGCCTCAGCGTCTGACAGGGCTACGGGAGGATGGTTATCCTCCAGCTCCCCTATCTGGATGTGCCTCACAGGTCAGCCGAGGAAATCCCGTCGACCTTGCGAGCGATCGCTTCAAGGCCAAACCTTGCGTGGATTTCCTGCCGGCTCATCCTGCCGTAATAGTGCTCTTCCAGCAGCGGCAGCAGCTCATATTTCCACACCTGTTTCAGACCCGCATCAGATACAGAATCAGGCTTCATGAAATAGGACGGGCCAATCATGAGGTCCCGGTCTTCCGCCTCGATTTCCTGGTTGAGCGCATCAAGGAGCAGCGCAGGCCGCCGGTCCATACTCTGCGATGCCAAGAAGCGATCGAGGAGGCCACTCGTCATGCCGTCCTGCGGATGCAGTTCGACGAACGCAAAACGACGGCGGATGGCTGCGTCCACCATGGCGATGGAACGGTCTGCAGTGTTCATCGTGCCAATGATGAACAGGTTGGGAGGAAGAACAAACTTCTCTTCGGAGTTGTACTGCAGATCGATGCTCTGGTCGCGGTATTCGAGCAGGAAATACAGCTCACCGAAAACCTTGGCCAGGTTGCCGCGGTTCATCTCGTCAATGATCAGGAAGAACGGTTTGTCCCGTTCGGCCGCGGCGGCTCCTGCGATCCGCCGCAGCGGGCCCGATACCAGTGCGAACGCCACCTGACCGTCGGTTCCCTTAACCGGGCGATACCCCTCAAAGAAGTCCTCGTACGCGTAGGAAGGATGAAACTGCACCGTGGTCACATGGTTGGTGTGCTCCTCCCCCACCAGATAACGCGCGAGTTTGCGGGCCAGGAACGTCTTGCCCGTCCCCGGTGGACCGTAAAAGACAATCTGGTTTCGTGTCTGCAGCAGGTCAATGACTTCCTGCAGGTCGTTTTTGCCCATGAACAGCTTGTCTGCAAATTCATCGCTGGCTTTCGGAAGTTCCGGAACGCCGCCGGTAGGAATCGTAAGTACGGGCACGACGTCGTCGTCCTGATCCACGTCTTCCACCAGCCAGGTACGCATGAGCGGCAGCCCCTCCGTCATGTCGATGACTGTCCCCTGCTCTTCGAGCAGCCGGGGAAAGGGGACCGGAAGATCTTCCGTCGGAATCGTTTGTTCCTGCCATGCGACCTCGCACATCAACTGGGCGACGGTGTCCTCCTGGACATATTCAGCAGTCCCCGTGATGACGCCCAGCTGCAGATTCTTGCCCAGAACCGTGACCACCAGGTCATCAGGCTTCATCTGAGTCAAAAACGAGTGGTAGGAACGAGCCCGCAGCCGCCGTTCGGAATAATCCAAGTGGCCATATCCGGCGTCGACCGCTGTCTGCAGATCGGCAAAGGAAGCCTCCGGCTCCGGGGCACCCAGGTACTGAGCTTCGAGTGAGACGACTCCTTTGTCCGCCCAACCTCCGGCCAGGGCCACGCCCGCCTGTGACTGGCGCACCAGCCAGGCGCGCGGAGCCCGCTCGGCCTTGGGCCGCCACTGGCTGACGAACGGTTCCTCATACCATTCGACGCGATGGCCGATCCGTGCCTCCTGCGCCTTGCGGATCAGGTGCAGATCCTTGGCCGTGGAGAATTCGTCGTCGCCTGACGCGCCCTCTATTTCGTGGGCGAAGGCATTGCGGATCTTCTTTCGGTGGCCCCAGTTGACGATCGGCTCAAAGAACCCGGGCCAGCTCAGGTATTCCATGGAGTACCTGATGGACGGCAGGTTACCCGCGACTGCTTCGGCAACGTCATGGAATCCCTGCGGAGTAGCTGCGGCGCGAGCGGCAGTATCCTCGCTGCTGCGAAGGCTGATGACCAGATCGCACAGCCAGCACAGGTGCCGCCAGAGCTGCACATTGAAGCCGGTGCCGCCGCTGAAGGCGCCGTGTGCGAGCAGCCCTGATTCCAGGGTTTCGGGAATGGCCGGAGCGTGATCGAGCCAGGACAATACTCGGGAAACCCGACCGAGCTTGGTTTCCGGGCGCAGGTTGGCGAGAGGCAGGCACTGCAGTGCGATGAGTTCCGCAGCGAGGAGCACCACTCCGCGGTCGGCTCCGGACAGCTGCTTCTCAAGTTTCTCCATGAAGGTGCCGGCACCGGCGTCGGGGTCCTCATAGACCCGGCGGTACAGTTCCCGAGCGTTCGCCTCGCTCCACGACACGACGTCGGGGTCAAAGGGAGACGGGCCGCCCACAATTCCGGGGATCAGGATGGATGCGGCGGCTGTTTCCAACAGCGGATAGGGGCCGGACCGCAGATCCTCCTCGACCAGCACTGTGTCCTGCTGGCTGCGCCAGGCTAGGAATTCGCGTTTACGGCTCGGTGCCCACTCGGCCGGAGGCGAGTAGTTGGTGACAAGCCAGACGAGACCCTGGGCATCCAGCCGGTCGACTAATTCCAGGCCGACTGAGGGAGCTGCTTCGAGCAGCCGATCCAAACCGGCCAGAAACGCTTCATAGCGTGCCGTTGCGGGTGCCCGGTTTGAAGGAATGTCCGCGGCCCCGATGAGTTTCAGGAAACTCGTGGCAGGCTCGGCACGGTAGGGCGGGAACATCCCCGGATTGGTCGCCATGAGCAGAACGGACCCGAAGGCGAGCAGGTTGCCGGGAGCAAGATCCGGTGCGAACCCACGGATCCCGTCGACGAAGGTGGTGAGGGCTGCCGGAGAAGATTCGGTGGTCCACAGGTCTTCGATTGCGGCCTTCAGCTCGTTTCGGTGTTCCTTCCCGGATTTCCGCAGGTTGTCGAGGAACCTCCAATTCAGAAGATTGCCGTGCGATAAATCCTCCAGGAGCAACTCAAACCAATTTGCCTCGCCGAAGATGAGCTTCTGTCGCGTTACGGTCAGCCGCTCGCCCATGTCAATCTTGTACGGGCGTTCCTCTTCCCTCCACTCAATCTCGGAGGAGAGCTTAGCTGCCCACTTCAGGAACGTGTCTACGTTTTCATATTCGGCCACTCTGGCATCCTATCCGGGACCTGAGTGTACGATCCGCCCCGCGCAGGCGAACATACGCCCGCAGGAGGGGCGGAAATCCCAGTCATTCCTGATCCCGCGATTCTCCGCCTGAGCTGGTTCCCGAACCTGACCTGTTTCCTCGCAGGAGCCGAGTGGCGCGAAGCCCCCGCCGTAGGGAGTCCTCTTCCAATGCAACCAGCGATACGTTCGGCCGTCGGGTGGTGAAGTGACTGTAACGAAGATTCTCCCCAATCTCTGTCAGACCCGGGGTGTTGCTGAGTTCGTTCAAGAACGACTCAACTGCGGTCTCTGCCGGCCAGTCTTCGTCGGACAACCGGGACATCGGGATGAGGTTGAACTCAATCGACGTTCCCTGGCCGGAGAAGTGGAACAGCGACACTGTGCCGAGCCGCCTCCCCTGCGCATCGTAAATTTTCAGCCCGCCCGACGCGCTGACCGCCCGGGAGCCTTGGAACTCCAGCTCAAGGGTTGCAGCCTCATCCATGAACGCGAGGAAGTTGGGCACCGACGCCGGTTCGTTCGCTTCCAGCCACGCCGCCTACGTCTCGGCGTCCCATACGGTCCGCTCACGGGAGTCCGATGCCGCTTTCGCCTCAGCCAGCTCCTCCCCATAGGTCTGGGCCATCAACATCTCGATCGAGCCCTGCGTGAGCCTGGCGTACTCCACCGCGATGATCGATGTTTCCGGCCCTGACATGGCGTTGAGATATTCCACCATTCGTTTCAGCGGCTCGTTGATCGCATCGACCGCCAGCACGATCCGAAACCGGCCCTGCTCCAGATTCCGGGCAACGGCGTCGCGCAGCAGGGCGCCGTCGTCATCGGGTTGAAAGAGCGATTTCCCGTTCCGGGCCTGCCAGCGCGCATCGAAGTCCTCGATGTCCATCTTCCACAGGCGCGAGGCGTAGTCGAACATCTGCCCGACGATCTCGCGACGGATCTGCGGGTTGCCGGCCAGCTTGCTCTCTACGAGCGTCACCTGTCCGTCGGAATCCACGACGACGACGTCGGCTGGCCCGGCAGCCGATTGGAACTCCCGGTGACGGCTTCGGGTCCGATGCCTGGAATCAGCTCCGGGTGTTCGGCGAGGATGTGCTGAAGTTAGGCTTCCGCGGCATAGCCGGCCAGGTCCGGCTCACGCCAGGTGCCATGTCCTCTGGTGTACCCGGCTTCGTCGGCTAGCGCAGCGCCAGGATCATGAGGCGCTGTCTTCGTGACAGCGCACTCGGAGAGTCTGCGACCGCAGGGCTCCCAGCCTGAAATGATCACTCAAAAGGAATCCGGGTTCGCTCCAAATTGACCCGGCCGCCAGCCCTCCCGCTGCCTCTCTCCGAACTGTGTAAAACTGGCAGTAAGGTTTCAGCTTCTTACTGGGGAGATATGCATGAGCGTTACTGCCGTCACTTATGGGCAGGGACAGACCGCGGGCGTTCCAACAGAGGGGCAATTGGTTGAGGTTCGCGGATCCCGGTGGGTGGTCACGGATGTCCAACGTCAAGGGCTGACCCGCAGTCCGGCAGACGAGGGGGTCCAGGGCAGCCAGCATTCCGTGGCACTACAGTCTGTGGAAGATGACCGGTTGGGCCACGAGCTCAAGGTCGTATGGGAACTTGAGCCGGGACGGACGCTTGTCCCAAACAAAGATTTGCCGGACAAGATCGATCCGGAGCGATTTGACGACCCTGAAACTCTCGCTGCATTTATCGATGCTCTCCGCTGGGGCGCAGTGACCTCAGCAGATGCCAAGCAGCTACAGGCCCCCTTCCGAAGCGCTGCCAACGTTGAGGCGTACCAGCTCGACCCCTTGCGCAGGGCCCTGGAAGCCTCTCGCGCCAACCTTCTCCTCGCTGATGACGTTGGGTTGGGAAAGACCATCGAAGCGGGCCTCGTTGTCCAAGAGCTGCTGCTGCGTCACCGTGCCCGTACCGTCCTCGTCGTTTGTCCGCCCAGCCTCTGTCTGAAATGGCAGGACGAAATGGAAGACAAGTTTGGCCTTCAGTTTGAGATCATCAACAGTGCATCGATCGTAGAAGCTCAGAAAACTTATGGCCCGCAGGCCAACCCGTTCCTCCTCTATCCCCGTGCCATAGTTTCTATGGCGTGGCTGTCCCAGCCTCGCGCGCAGCGGATGCTCCGCAGTATCTACTCGGAAGTGAAGAACCCGGCCAGCGCCCGGCAGTTTGCGTTCGACATCCTCGTCGTGGACGAGGCACACCACGTGGCGCCGTCGTCGCCCTCCGGCAAGGCAGGAGGTGGCTACGCAGTTGACAGCCTCCGAACCATCGCAGTGCGAGAGCTTGCCGATGCCTGCGAGAATCGGCTTTTCCTGAGCGCTACGCCACACAACGGTTACGCCGAATCCTTTACTGCCTTGTTGGAGATGATCGATCCCCGCCGTTTCGCCCGAGGGGCGGCGCTGGACCAGGAAGCCCTCAAGGCAGTGGCAGTTCGCCGGAGGAAAGACGATCTCCCCGACAAGGGATTCAAACCCCGCGATGTCATTGCGCTTCCCTTCACCCCTAGCCAAGACGAGGCTGACGCTTATGAACGGCTTCTTGACTTCACCACACGCCGGGACAAGGCGGCAAAGCATCGCTCGGGTTCAAGCGACCTCGTGACCTTGCTTCTCAAGAAGCGGTTCTTTTCTTCTCCCACTGCCTTTGCCATGACGGCAGAAGCATTCGTTTCCAACAACGACTGGAAGTTCGCCAACCACTATGTGAGCTACGACGAAACTCTCGGGTCCGACGCCGCAGACGAGGAAGAAGGGCTTTTGGAACATCCGGAGATGCAAGCGTTTCAAGCGGCCCGCTCCGGACACGGTCTGTCCGCCGGCGATCGGGCCCTCCTCCAAGAACTGGCCGAGTGGGGTCGAGACTACGAAGGCAGAGCGAATTCCCGTTTAGAAGCTGTCCTCCAGTGGCTCGATGGTGTCTGTCGAACCCACGGTCCCAATGGCACCAAGTCATGGACCGACCAGCGCGTGGTGATCTTCACCGAATATGTGGACACCCTCAATTGGATCCGAGACGTGCTGCAAAGCAACGGCTACACAGACGGACGTTTGGAAGTAATTGAAGGCGCAACGGACAAGGAGGCAAGGGAACTCATCCGTGCCAGGTTCAACGCTCCTCCGTCCGAACAACAGGTTCGGGTCTTGCTGGCGACCGATGCTGCCGGTGAAGGCATCGATTTGCAGGAGCATTGCCACCGTCTAATCAACTTTGATATCCCCTTCAATCCGACCAGGCTTGAACAGCGCATAGGCCGAATCGATCGCTACGGCCAAACCCACAATCCGCAGGTCTACCACTTCACGCCTGTGGGCGAGTCAAAAGCTCTCCTCAATGGGGACGCCGCCTTCCTCGCCCGTATAGCCGACAAGATCGCCAGGGTTCGCAATGACTTGGGATCGGCCAACGAAGTTGTGGCTCCAGACATCCAGAGAGAACTTGGGGGGTGGGACGTCCCCAAGCCAGCGCCCAAAAGGAACTCTGCCGAAGAGACGATTAACAAAATGTTGGCCGGTGGCCAGGAACTTAACCGCAGGCTCACTAATCTGGAAGAGGGATTGGAAAGAGACCGCAGCGAATTACACCTCACCCCGGCGAACCTGGAACGTGTAGTCGCTACTGCGCTTGAGATGGACCACCAACCCCCGTTAATGGACGCGGGCAGCGAAGACACTGATGCGCCTGTTTTCGAAGTGCCCGTCTTGGAACCTCGGTGGGTGAGAACCGTGGACACGCTGGCTACCCGGCTTCACCCCGGTATCCAGCGCAAGATCACGTTCGATGCCGAGGGAGCGAAAGAGGACAAGGATCTTGTCCACGTGCATCTGGGGCATCCTCTGGTCCAGCGGTCCTCCCGGATACTCCGCTCCGAACTGTGGAATCCCGACGCACGCATCAGCAGAGTTACGGCGGTAGTGGTCGACGGCCTTCAGGAATCTTTCGTGGCTGCAGCGAGTCGCCTCGTTCTCGTAGGCAAAGGCGGGCTCCGACTTCACGAGGAAGTATTCTTCGCCGCCACACGCCTCAACCGCCGTCAGGCGATCGCTCAGGGCAGCGTAGAACGACAGCTCGCGGAAGCGCTCGACGCCGGGCGGCTGGTTGCTGCCCCGGAAGCCCATCGGGTCGCTCTCTCGGAGATCTGGAACAGTGAAGCCGAGTCGGTTTCCATGAAAGCGCGCGTGCAGCAGATTGTGGACGAAACCGCGGCAAAACGTGCTGAAAAAGTCCGTGGGGCGCTGGAGTCACGCCGTGTCGAGGACCGCAAGCGGGTTGATGAGATCTTTACCCGGTTCAAGAACACGCTCCAAGGAACACTGGAGGGTCTCAAGGAAGCGGAACAGGACATGAACATTCCGATGTGGGAGGACGCCGAGAAACGGCAACGGGAGCAGGATATTCTCCGTATTCGTCTCAGACTCGATGCACTCGAAAGTGAAAAGGAACAGGAGCTTGCCATCGTGGAGCGTCGGTACCAGGACGTCAGTCCGCAAACACTAGCGGCAGCCGTTGTCTTCGCACTGACGCCGGAAGACGCGCAACTGACCGCCGACGAAGCCCGGAATAGGTGGGCCAAATAGCGATGAACATTGCAGCACGCAACGCACTTCAGCAAAAAATTCAGACGTCACATGCCTCCTGGATTCAGGCGTTTGACATCGAAGGTCCGTTCATCTCGGTCCCCGTGGCGAAAAAGGCATGGGGTGACGTCGTTCCCCGGCTTTCCGCTGAGGCCCACGAGGCCTTCAAGCTTCGCTTCGCTGACTTCATAAAGGCATACGACGCCCTGGATGCCGCCCGCCTTGATGCGTTGACCGAACTTTCAACGGACACAGAACAGCTGAACACACACTTGAAGCAGTTCCGCGACACTCAAAGTGATTGGGTGTCTTTTGTGCTCCGGGACCTCTGCAAATGGGGAGAACGATACGAGACGTTTGCCAAACCGAACCCAGAATTCACCGCTCGCAACCCCATGGGGACTGTCACTACGTCAGCCACTGGCAGGCTTCTGAGGGACGGCAAGACCCGTGCCCTGCTCCTGACTGTGGACCCGGTAGAGAGTCTGCGACAGGACGGCAAGGACGGCTGGTCAGCGAACCTGATCGACCGCATGGGAGAGATGCTCCGTAAGGCAGAGATCCCTTGTGGAATTGTGACTGATGGCCGGTGGTGGTCGGTGGTCTGGGCAGACACCCGCAAGGACGCCACTAGGGTTTCGACCATTGGCAGCGGCATCACCGACGGATTGAACTGGGCGAGTGATCTGCTGACGAGGGATGCCTATATCAACCTCGCCAACCTCAAGTCATTCTCCGGGGCAGATTTGAGCCACCGCCTCGACGCGCTGATTGCCGACAGTCTGCTGGACGCCGAACAGATCACCGAATCACTAGGAACCCAGGTACGCAGCGCCGTTGAACTACTGGTACAGGCTTTTTCGGAGAACTCGCTGAATGCAAGGAGAAGGGGGTTGCGCGACCCCCTTCCCGCCGATACTCATAGCGTCTATGAGGCTGCAGTTACGGTCATGATGCGGGTAGTTTTCCTACTCTTTGCCGAAGAACGTGGGCTCATGCCGACCGGAGAAATGTATCGCACATCTTATTCGATGGCTGGGCAACTGAACGAACTTGATGAGCGTAAACGGCATGACGGCGATGAATCGCTGGAGCGGACCGAGGTGTGGCATCGGTTGTTAGCAGCAAGCCGAGCGCTGTACGAGGGTGCCTCGTTTGACGACGTACGCATGCCGGCATACGGGGGTTCGCTCTTTGATCCCGAGCGTTTCCCCTGGATGGAAGGCAGCAGCACGTCCGCGGGCTTAGCCATTCGTGTCAGCGACCGTGTCATGCTGGAGGTATTGCGCTCCGTTCAATACGCCGAAACGGGCACTGGGCGGACTGCAACACGACAGAAGCTTTCGTTCCGCGATATCGATGTGGAACAGATCGGGTACATCTACGAGGGCCTCATTGGTTACACGTGCAAGCGGGTGCCAACAGGGCAGATCGTCCTCGGAATCGTGGGGAAGCCTGGAGCGGAACCCGAGATCACCCTCGCCAAGCTGGAAGAGCTGTACCGGGTATCCGGTGGCGACGATGAGACACTGGCCAGGAAGCTCATTTCATTCTGGAAAGCGGATCAGCCCGGGGCAGACCCCAAAACCCCGGCCCAGTTGGCGAAGACGCTTTCAGCGATCGACGAACCACAGACGGAAGAAGTCGACCTCAAGATTCGTCATCTCATAGACGATGAAGAGCGGCGTCACGAAATCGCCAGCTGGGGAAATCTCATCCGCCGAGATCTTCGTGGCATCCCCTACGTAGTGCCAGAAGGGGGCGTAGTTGTTCACGAGACCAAGTCGCGGGCCAATGCCGGAGCCCACTACACGCCACGCTCGCTTGCCGAGGAAGTAGTACTTCACGCCCTACAACCACTGTGCTATGAGCCTGGCCCCCTCCAGACCGCGGACTCATCCCTATGGAAGCTCAAGAGCTCTACGGAAATCCTGAACCTTCGGGTCGCCGACATCGCGGTTGGATCGGGCGCCTTCCTGGTCGCGGCCGCGAGGTACTTAGGCGAACGACTTTTGGAAGCATGGCAGCAGGAATCCACGACGGCCAACGAAACATCTCGCCGCGATCTCAACCTAGCCATCCGGGAAGTGGTCTCTCAGTGCCTCTACGGTGCCGACATCAACGAAATGGCCGTAGAGATGTGCAAACTCTCTCTATGGCTGGTTTCCCTCGATCCCAAAAAGCCATTCAGCTTCGTTGATGACAAGGTTCTGCACGGCAATTCCTTGCTCGGACTCACTAGCCTCAAGCAGTTGCGCGGACTGCATATAGATCCTTCGGCGAGGCGACTCGCTAACCCTGGTTTCACGGTGGACGTGGATTCGCCGCTGCAAAAGGCTGCAGATATCCGAGCACAGCTCGCAACACCGATTGCCGACCAGGCCGACCTCGACCCGCAGAGAAGTGCTAGACACAAGAAAATGCTTCTCGCCGAGTCAAAAGAAGTGACAGAGCAACTCCGCGCGATCGCCGATGGGATCGTCGCGGCCGGCCTCCTAAACGGAGGCAAGCCTAGTAAAACGTCAGATGAGGTCTACGAGAATCTCGCGTTTGCACTTTTGAGGGCGTACCCGAACGCGCCTGCAGACGCCGACTGTGCGATGCTCACCTCCATAACTGGGTCAGGCCTGGCCCCTACGGTGGAAACGGATTACATCCGGTGGAAGCCCCTCCATTGGATTATCGAAGTTCCGGATGTAATGATAACGCACGGAGGGTTCGACGCTATTGTCGGAAATCCACCCTTCCTCGGTGGGCAAAAACTAACGGGTTCAATGGGTGAGAATTTTAGAAATTGGTTAGTTTACGTTATCGCCCATGGACGGCGTGGCAGTTCGGACCTCGTAGGCTACTTCTTTCTTCGTGCTGCGGCACTGTTGCGTCCGGAAGTCGGACAATTGGGATTGATAGGCACTGATTCCGTCGCACAAGGAGCAACGAGGGAAGTAGCACTTGATCCCCTCCTCCAGTCTGGTCTAATTATTAGGAGAGCTATTCGAAGTGAAAAGTGGCCGGCAAAATCAGCATCTGTTCGATATAGTGCCGTGTGGGGTTCCCTTGCACCGCTCGAACCAGGTGCGGAAACTTCCTCTGACGGGAACAAGGGAAAAGTACTTTCGACGCTTGCTACGGAGGACAGCATTGCCGGCGCCCCCAAGAAGCTTTTTGAGAATGATGGACTCGCCTATCAGGGATGCATTTTATTGGGGCCCGGCTTTATTCTATCCCGCGAATCCGCACTAAATATGATAGAGAAGGACCCAATCAATAGGTCGGTTCTAACACCCTACCTGATCGGCGAAGATCTCAATTCACTAGTTGACGGCGTATCGCAAAAATGGGTTATCAACTTCGGCAATCGTACGTATGATGCGGCTGCAAAGTTCGTAGAGCCTATGTCCCGAGTCCGCGAACTCGTTTATCCGGTAAGGATGAATAATACGAGAAAAGCGCGTCGCGAGCGGTGGTGGCAGTTCGCCGAAAAGAGTGCAGGGCTCACGCATTCAATCGCTCAAAACTCCCGTGTTCTGGTAATCGCACAGGTTAGCCCGGCCCTCGCACCCGTATTCGTTGCAGCGGACAACACGTTCGATCAACAGTTAGTCGTATTCACACCTGAGAGCTACGCGTTTTTTGCGGCAATCTGCTCGAGCTTCCACGTACAGTGGGTAATAGAGTATGGGCTTACCAAGGGATCAAATCCTGTCTATACACCCAAGTCCGTTCTGCAAACGTTTCCATTTCCTGAGTTGACCACTGCTTTGGAAGAAATAGGTAAAGAGTTCGACGAATTGCGAAGTGAGGTGATGATCGAGCGCCAACTCGGCCTAACGAAGCTATATGGGCTCATCAATTCGCCCGACTGTCGGACGGATGACCAGATAAATAATATGCGGAATATGATTAGGGCTCTCGATGAGGCGATGCTGAGCGCTTATGGATGGACTGATATAGCACTCGGTCACGATTTCCATGTCTACAATAAAGTTCAAAAGTGGACCATCGCCCCCGATGCCCGACGGCAAGTGCTGGACAGACTACTCCAAGAGAACCACCGCCGGTCGTTACTTGAGTTGCATAACGAGGTTCCTAATAAAGCGAGACGATCAGGGACTAACCGTCGACTACCTGGGACGACTGATGCTCAGGAGAGGATGTTTTGATGCCAAACTCGTTCGAGGCACGCGAGGAATTCGCCGATCTGCTGCGCTTGAATCTGCTGGGACCGAGACTTGGTGAAAAAGAAACGCTCACACAGAGCCCGCGGGACGCTTACCTGGTAGGCGTGTTAGCGCCATCGGCATTGGAAACTGCAGTGATCGAGGGCAAGGCGACTCTTTCGCCGGAAGACCCGAGTGATAATGCCGCCCAACGATTTGCAATGGGTGATCCCAAGGCGCAAAGAGGTGTGTCGGTCGAGGCCGAAGAGGACAACGAAGATGAAACCGAGGATGCCGACGATTCCTCGGTGAAGTCCGTAAAGAAGGGCTTGATGGCGCCTTCATCCATGGGCATTCGGTTCCGTCTTCCTGCCGAGGTGGATGCAGTTCGGGTTGTCGCATCGTGGGGACGTTACAACACCAGTACCGTCGTCTCGGAGCCTCCGGCGGAAACCTCCGTGGGCGTGCAAGGTCAAAAACCCAGGACGACCTATCAGCGTGAGCCTTTCAGGATCGAGGAAACCCTCAACCTGGGTTCGATCGTTCCGGGAGTGACCGAACGGGTTCACCTCTCCAAACCTGTGATACTCCAGGTCGACCGGTATCTTCAGGCTGACGGGACTCAGCTGATCGAGCTCGCCCTTTGCAATGACCTACCGACATCCGCAAAGATCCCGCTTTACGACTGGCTTTTCCAGACCCATTTGCTCGTTACCGACGTCGATGATTCGCCTGTCTTTCTTCCGAGCCATGACTACCTCGCAGAGGACATCGAGCCTCATCTCGACGACGAAGAAAAGGCTTTGGCCCTTCAGTACCGGAACCGGTTGGAGTTTGCCGTCGGCCGCACTTGCTCTGTGACTTGGACTGTGGATGCGGGTGCACGGCGAGCACGGTCTGTGCAAACATCTTGGCTACCCGTCGCTGAGATACCGCAGACACAGGCGCCGTCGATGAAAGACGTCGAGCTGGACATGGATAAGCTCGCGATGATCGACGCAGCCGATGTGGAGACCGCCCTCATGCCTCTCGCCACTGGCTACTCCACGTGGCTCATAGAACAGAGGACGAAAACCGGATCGCTTCCGGACAATCTCCGCCGGACTGCGGAAACCCTAATTGAAGAAGCTGACTTCGCTCGCAACCGTTTGATCGAGGGAATCAGCTATCTCGCGGGAAACGCCGCAGCCCTCGATTCTTTCCACTTCATGAATGCTGCAATGCGAGATCAGCGCTTTCAGTCGCAAGTTGCACAAGTGCGGGCTTCAGGGGACGCCGCTTCCCTCGAGGACTCTAGACAATACGTACTATCAGACGCGGAATACCGAGCGCCTGCATGGCGAGCCTTCCAGCTGGCATTCATTCTGATGCAAATCCCCTCCATGGTGGAACCCCACCATCCCCGCAGATCAAGCGCTGCGGCCAACGTTGAGCTGCTCTTTTTCCCCACCGGTGGTGGTAAGACTGAGGCCTATCTCGGCCTGGCTGCCTTTACGTTCGCCATCCGGCGCTTACAAGGAGCCGTGACCGCCGGCGACGGAATCACACAGCTCGAAGGTGAACCTGGCGTCGCAGTCCTCATGCGATACACCTTGAGGCTTCTCACCGCCCAGCAGTTCCAGCGTGCAACGGCCCTGGTCTGCGCCGCCGAGATGATCCGCCAATCCGACCCCGACAAGTGGGGAAGCGTCCCATTCACAATCGGGTTGTGGGTCGGAATGAACGTAAGCCCAAAGCGCTTCGACGACGCGAAGGAGCAAATAGACAAGGTCAGGTCAAACAACAATGCAAAGGCGCACGGACTCACTGTTCTACAGGTGAGCCGTTGCCCGTGGTGCGGAACGGCGATTGACGGGCGTAGCCATGTGGAAGCCGACCCAGATCGTCAGCGTATATATGTCTACTGTGGGGACGAGGATGAGGATTGCCCCTTCACCAAGGGACGGAGCAGTAAGTGGGCAAATCCAGGCCTGCCCATCCTGACCGTTGATGAAGAGATCTATCGTTATCCGCCGACATTCCTCCTAGGTACCGTAGATAAATTCGCCCGCTTATCACGGGAAGGAGAAGCCGCGAGTCTTTTCGGGTACGTTCGCAAGTACTGTGAACGCCACGGTTATGTGCACGGGGATACCCAGGCCTGCGGGGGTGCCGAAAAACACAATGCTAAAGCGACGGTGCCCGCGGCGACAGTGGTCGAATGCAGTCGCCTGCGACCACCTGACCTCATAATCCAGGACGAGCTGCACCTCATCGCCGGGGCATTGGGGACCGCCGTCGGGCTCTTCGAGTCGGTCGTCGACGTCGTGAGCTCATGGACAGATGCCGAAGGGCGGGATATACGGCCACTTATCATCGCGTCCACAGCTACTGTACGGAACGCCCACGAACAAGTGCGCGCGCTGTACGGACGGGTTCCCAGCGTTTTTCCGCCGCAGGTCCTCGACGTGGAAGACACGTTCTTCTCGAAGGAACTGCCTGTCTCTGAACAGAACCCTGGTCGTCGCTACATTGGCGTCTGCGCCCAGGGCGTCCGCCTAACAACGGCGGAAATCTCACTCGCATCCCTGCTGCTCTTATCCGGGCAGAAGGTTCTGGACGACTTCGGAAACGCTGCTGACCCTTATATGACCCTTGTGGGATACTTCAGCGCCACCCGCGAGCTCGCTGGTATGAGCCGGTACGTCGCCGATGATGTGACCACCGCGGTCGGACGGCCCCGACAGGACTCGGGCTTCACCCAACGCATAACGTCCTATCAATTGCAATACGGCGAACTAACCTCGCGCATTTCGTCCGATGACATCAAAACAACCCTGGACAAGCTAGCAATCGAGTTCGATTCCACCACACATTCGACAGAGGCTCGCAAAGCCTGGAGAGACGCTCGTGACGCGGGAAAGAACCCCCCTTCTGCCAGAGGACCCTATCCGTACGACGTCGTGCTGGCGACGTCGATGCTGCAGGTTGGCGTCGACGTCGGCAGGCTGGGATTGATGCTGGTTGTCGGTCAGCCGAAGAACACAGCTGAGTACATTCAGGCTTCGTCCCGCGTAGGGCGAGTTGCCAGCAAACCCGGTTTGGTCGTCTCCCTAGGCAATTGGACCCGGCCTCGAGATTTGGCGCACTTCGAGCAGTTTCAGCATTACCACCACACCTTTTATTCGCAGGTCGAGCCTTTGTCGGTGACACCTTATTCCGAGACGTCAATGGACCGTGGTGTCGCTGGATTGCTCGTCTCGGCGGTGCGGGTGATCGAGGGATCCGTGGGCAGCGACTCGCTGAACCCCGAGCAGAAAGCTGGCCTGGTCAGTACCCGATACGCCGAAGTCGAGAAAATCATCTCGAGACTTCTGTTGCGAGTGGAAGCAGCGTCCGAAGAGCACCAGGCCGAGCGCTTCAAAGACCTCATCCAGATGCGGCTCAATTATTGGGACAAGAGGGCAAAAGAGGCATCTTCTGACCTCGGCTTCACCAAGCCCACAAGTGTCAACGCGAATGCCAACGCATTCCTACTAAAAAGCCCGGAAGAACTGGACTCAAAGAACATGGACGATTTGTTCCGCGTCGCCAATTCCATGCGCGAGGTCCAACCCGAAATCAACATTCTTGTGAGCCCGATCAAGGAGAACCTCGTGGCCAATGACGCCCAGATCGGGGCCGTGAAATGGGTTTTCCCGGCTGAGGAAGGTAACAAGTGACCGAGAAAGTTATGGATGCACTGGACCATCCCGAAGATCCTGGAGCAGATCTCGATCCGCTAGGAGATGCAGAGGTTTCCAATAGCAAGAACCGGGCAAAGGTTAGCGGACAACGGCCAAATGCCCTCCTCTACTCGTCAGGTGTGGGAGCAATCGTGGATCTGCCAAACATGACAGTGATGCCTGCAGGGCTTGACGCATGGGACAAGATATACGCACGCCGGGAACACCAAACCACTATCAGTGAGCCCCGATTGCTCGATGTCGTGCGCGGCCATCTGGGCCCGCAGGTGGAACAGCTTCGCCCGTTTCCCTGGCAGCCCACGGGGAACAGTTACAAGGACGAAGGCAAGGACCTAGGCGTTCCCGCCCGCGTCTTTCCTCAATGGTTGAGGTGTACCGGCTGCGACCGGTTGGCAAGAGTCTCGAGTTCGATTTTCACGTACAAAAACACCAACCCGTTCCGGCCGGACCAAGCCGGCTTTACCCACGAAGGATGTCTTGGACGCTCCAGAGCCGCAGAAGCAGCTTCGCCCAGGCCGAAGTCAACCGCCAAAGGACTGGCTCGCCCCGCGGTCCCAGCCAGGTTCCTCCTAGTCTGCGCAAACGGACACGTTGATGAATTTCCGTATGTGGAATGGGTTCATCGCGGGGAGAAGTGCGCGAAGGCGGCCGTTCCATCGCTGAAACTCCAAGATCTCGGAAGCTCCAACCTGACAAAGATCACATGCTTGTCCTGCAAGGAATTCCGGTTCATGAACGAGGCCTACGGCCCCGTTGCACAGCGGAAATTGCCCCGCTGCAGGGCACGCCATCCGCATCTGGACTGGTTCGATCCGAAGGGATGCAGTGAAGAGGTCAAGACCCTCATGATTGGTGCTGCCAATCTCTGGTTCTCGTCACTAGTGTCTACGTTGGTGCTGCCCCGGAAAGTTGACCGGTCAGCCGTAGAGGTGGCACGAGAGCTCAAGGGTGCGTTGTACGCTTCCGATCTGGCGACAATCCAGTCTCTCGTACCGGCAAAAGCAATCGATGCCATGCGCGCACTGATAAAGGCGCAGTGTCAGGTACCCGTTGAAGACCTCACAGACGAAATTTTGGTGGAGGCCGTGAATCTCGCCTCTAGTGGAGAAGACCTGAGCGATGTGGCGGACGTGGATGCTCCCGCATTCGACCAGGTCAGACTTCTCGATCCGGAATGGCGGGTGCTAAGTGACCCCGGCCAGTTTCCAAAAATTGCAGCTACATCAGAATTCAAGATCGAGGACGTCGCCCCTCCTCCCGGATCCGACCGTATTGTTGCGGGTGTTGGGGCGGTAAACAAGCTCAAGAAGGTTAACGCCCTGATTGGGTTCACGCGTATAGATGCATTGGACAGAATCTCGGACCAGAAAAGCCGGGTGGTGCCGCTTCGGCGCACGAAGCCTGAGTGGGTACCGGCAACGGAGGACCGAGGTGAGGGAATCTTCATACGTTTCGATGAGGAGACGGTAGCGGCCTGGGAGAAACAGGTTGAAGACACCGTTCTTTGGGAGCGACACCAAGAGGCCCATCGACGGAACTGGAACAACCGGCAATCTGAGACGGCACAAATCGGGAACCCCGACGATAGGTTTCCGCCGCCCCGTTTCTGGGCGGTACATACGTTTTCCCATGCGCTTATCCGTCAAATGACCCTTCGGAGTGGATACAGCTCTGCCAGTATCGGGGAACGACTGTACGCGTGGAAGGGCGACGGCGTACTTCAGCCAGCGGCGGGCGTATTGATTTCCACAACGGCTCCCGACTCTGAAGGGACGCTCGGCGGACTAGTAGCGCTTAGTGACCCGGCCAAATTAGGCAAACTGATCCACGACGCGTTGCTCCGTGCGTCCCGGTGCTCCTCTGATCCTGTATGTGGCCAGCGCGTTCCCCACGATCCGGAAGACTTTCTACATGGTGCAGCTTGTCACTGTTGCCTGTTTAATTCAGAGACCTCCTGCCAGAACTCCAACCGATTTCTCGATCGACGGTTCTTAGTCGACCTACCTGCGTCGAGGGAAGTCGGCCGGGAAAAGGTACCCAGCCTGTTCCATGCGCTTCTGGCTGTATGAGATGTCCGATAGGGGGGCTGAACCATTTAGGGAGCTCGGCAAGATCCTCACACCAGCTGAGTTGAAGAAGTTGGTTTCCGCTTTTGAGATGGGTCAGAGCTGCGCAATGGCCGCAAAGCAGCTTTCCGGAAGTAAGATTCAGCAAGTCACCGCCTTGCTCAGTGATGCCGGCTTGGGTGAGACCGGTGCCGGCCACCGGGCAGGGATGTTTGCCGCAATTCTTGCTGCTCGTGAACAATCTCAGGCTGAAATTGAGACGGTATGGACAATGCCTGCGACTGCCCAGGTCGCTGGGCTTAGCACTTCGGCGATCTTCCATGAGATTGGCAAGGCGAGAGAATCTATAGTTGCATCGACGTTCAATCTCCAGCTGAAGAGCCGAGTGCTTCAAGCCCTGAGTGCGGCCGCGCGTCGCGGCGTGGCGGTCACTCTGATGGCCACGCCAGGTGGGATCTACGGCCCGTCGGAGGGGATGATGAAACTCTCGATCAAGCTAAGCCACGAGATTCCGGGCTGCAGGCTACTGACCCTGGCAGACGCCGCAGACGGGACTTACCAGGTGCTGCATTCCAAATTTGTCGTCGTCGATGCCGATTGGG
This sequence comes from Arthrobacter sp. zg-Y820, assembly GCF_030142155.1. Classification (GTDB taxonomy): domain Bacteria; phylum Actinomycetota; class Actinomycetes; order Actinomycetales; family Micrococcaceae; genus Arthrobacter_B. The sequence continues at coordinate 666,304 of NZ_CP126247.1, read as the reverse complement.
CGTTCGTCGGGAGTGCAAACTTCAGTGATGCGGCGATAGAAAAGAATGTTGAACTGGGTCTGCAAGCCCACTCCCGAACACTGGCCAGGAAGATTCTTCGAGATATTCAGGCCTTTGAAATGCAAGGCGTGCTGGTGCCGGTTTTGGAGCCTGGCAGCCGCGTCTCATAAAGTCGTCAAAAAATCCTAAGAGCGTACAGGTTACCGACAATTCTCCTGCGGCATTCGAATCCTTTGGCCTTACGTGCCGCACCAACAAAGAGTGGAGCAATTCTAGATGGATGCCAAGACGTACCCGTTACAGGACATCCTCAAGCCGGAGCGCCGATATGTTATCCCAACATTCCAGCGGGACTACGAGTGGACCTTGGACGGCCAGTGGAGACTCCTATTCGATGACCTTGAGGCCGCCGCTGATCGCCTGCTTGCCGCGAGGAATCACCGGCAAGATGGAACCCGAGGAACCCAGCTAGAACAGAACATACCGCCACACTTCCTTGGCGCGATCGTATGCGCAAGCATGCCCTTCCCCACAGGCGGGGTGGCTCTACGCTCCGTCATCGATGGCCAGCAGCGCCTAACCACAATTCAGCTGCTTATCCGGGGTCTGCTTGATGTTCTGATTGAGCACAACTCGGAGCGGGAAAAGTCAGTACGTCGGATGCTCTTCAACCCAAGCGATGTTGTTGAGTCCGCCGAGGAGGTTTACAAGTTGTGGCCCCGCCGGCGAGATAGGGATGTCTGGCCGGGGGCTATGGCCGACGAGACACCAGGTGACACCCATCGCCACCTATATATGCAAGCGCGTACATTTTTTTCCTCGAGGAGCCTCCAGTACGCACGCGAAGCCACGGGCGACGTCAGTGCGCCGAAACTAACCGCCCTCGCGGACGCCCTCTCAAGTTTGTTCAAACTGGTGGTGATCGATCTCGACGACAACGACGACGCCCAAGTGATTTTCGAAGTACTGAACGGTCGGCAGACTCCCCTATCTGCAATCGATCTCGTGAAGAATCTCCTATTCATGAGGGCGGAGCTCGATAATGAGGACGTCGAGCAGCTTTACGATAAGTATTGGGCACAGTTCGATGACGAATGGTGGAAGGAAACTGTAGGACGAGGACATGCAGCTCGCGGTCGACGGGACGTGTTGCTCTCCGTATGGCTAACCGCTGCTACCGGTAACGAAACAAACGTTGGGCACCTTTATCGGGAAGCTCGTGCCTTCTTGAATAGCGGGCCTTCTACTGAGGAAGCATTAGTAGAGCTCAACACCTTTGCCCAGGCCTACCAGGTTGTTTACGGCAAACTCCCAAGCGCCGATTCGAGGTTGGTGACCGCATATCAGCGGCTTCACGCGCTCGACATCACTACAGCCGTTCCTCTATTGACCTGGCTGGCTACCATTTCATCTTCACAACTGCCCACGGACGATCACATCCGTGCTGTGCAATCAGTCGAGTCCTGGGCGATTCGCCGCACTTTCGCTGGATGGCAGACCAGAGGATATGGAGCTCTGCTCGCGAAGGTCCTCAAGGAAGCAAAGGAAGCACTGGGCGCAGGTAGAAACGTTCCCGAAACGATTAGCCTGGCCCTCCGAGACAACTCTCTTACCTGGCCGAAAGATGAAGACCTGGTCCAAGCTTTCTCCAGTCGCCAGTTCTACAAGGGTGCATCCCAAGTAAGGCTTCGGCTCTTGCTTGGTTCCATCGATCAGCAGCTCCGTTCGGAGAACCGGCACGAGCCTAGTGCGACTGTCGACTACGGCAGCCTGCAGATTGAACACATCATGCCGCGGGCTTGGGTAGAGCACTGGCCCCTCTTGGACGAGAATGGCGCAGCCCCAGCAGTCGGTGGGCAGAAGCCCATGCACGATCTGCTCAGTGCAGAACGTGATCAAGTCATTGACAGAATTGGCAACCTGACGCTCGTCACAGGCGCATTCAATAATGATGTTTCGAACCATGGGTGGGATATAAAACGCCTTGAGTTTCAGAAGCAGAAAAGCCTTGTGCTCAACTACGACGTAGCTAATGCTCCCCTATGGAATGAAGAGGCCATCAACCGCCGATCCCTAGCTCTGGCAGAAGTGGCCATCCGCATATGGGGACCACCCCCGAGCCACGCTGAGGAGTAGAACTCTCCGCCAAATACCTTGAGCGCATCCTCCCCCGCCTCTCCGGTGGCCTGGCCGCTACGGACCGTCCGGGCCTGGATGCCGCCGAGCTGGAAGACCACCAGGAACGGCTCACCACCCGGCAGGAAGTCTTGCTGGATTCCACCCGCTCAATCATCCGCGCCCGCTTCGTCGGCGGCGCCGGCAGCGGCAAGCCCTGGCTCGACCTGGCTCGCCGTCGAGAAGGCCAAGCGCCTCGCCAAGGATGGCCAGCGCGTCGGGCTGTTCTGCTACAACAAGGGGCTCAGCGAGCATCTGCGCCGAGGTTGCCGGCTGGAAGCAAGCCCGGCCGGTATTCGTAGGCGAGTTCCACGACTATGTACAGTCCCTGGGCGTGCCCGACGGGTCCGGGCAGAAGTGCTTCGATGAGGAGCTGGCGTCTGAAGGACCCGACGACAGCGGGCCCATTGGTTTGAGGACTAGCGATGGGACGACTGCCTGTAGATTACGAAGAGCCGGCATCGCCGCCGGCACGATAAGGGGGAATCGTGCACTGCATACCGGACGAGCCAGACTTTCAGGACGGCCAACTGGCCGAAAAGGCACTTTGGGACGCCCTGCGCGCCCAGCTGCCCGACGACGTCGTACTGGCGCACTCGGTACAGGTGCGGCACGGACGGGCCGAGCACGAGATCGACATCTTAGTCCTGTGGCCCGGCGTCGGGCTCGCCGCCATCGAGGTCAAGGGTGGACTGGTGTCGGTAGAGAACGCGCAGTGGTACCAGTCCGACCGCAGCGGCAAACGCAAGCTGCCAAGTCCGATAGCCCAGGCCCAGGGAGCCCAGCACGCCCTTAAGGACTGGCTCAAGGATCAGGTGGGATCGCCGCTGACCAGCCGCTTCGCCTACATGGCCTGCCTTCCCTACACAACGGTTCCGGCGGACTGGCAGATGGCGGGCATCCCCCGCGGCCTCATCATCGACCAGGCCGGGATGAGTAACTGTGCCGCGCTGATCCGCCACGCCATCGAGCATGAGGCCCAGGGCGGCAGCGCGCTAGCCGCCAAGTACCTGGAGCGGATCGTCCCCCACCTTTCCGGTGACTTCGACCCGGATTCCTCCCCCGCCGGCGACGCCGACGAGCTCGAGGCCCGGCAGGACCAACTCACGGAGCGGCAGAAGGTCCTGCTCGATTCCACCCGCACCATCCCCCGGGCCAGATTCGTCGGCGGCGCCGGCAGCGGCAAGACCTGGCTGGCCGTCGAGAAGGCACGGCGCCTGGCCAAGGACGGCCAGCGGGTCGGCCTGTTCTGCTACAACAAGGGACTGGCCGAGCACCTGCGCCGCGAGGTCTCCACCTGGCGGCAGGCCAAGCCGGTCTTCGTCGGCGAGTTCCACGAGTACGCCAAATCCTTGGGCGTCGCCGACGGCGCCGGGCAGGAGTACTTCGACCAGGACATGCCCCGTCTGCTCAAGGATCTCGCCTCGACCCTGGACGTGGAGACCAAGCTGGATGCCGTCGTCGTCGACGAGGCCCAGGACTTCGCCCCCTTGTGGTGGGAGGGGCTGCTAGCCTGCCTGAAGAAGCCCGACGACGGCGGGGTGTTCGCCTTCATGGACGAGCGGCAGAATGTCTACGGCCGGTGGGACGCCGGCACTGTCGGAACCAGCGTAGACCCGACGGCAAACCTGGTGACGCTGCATATTGACGAGAACCTGCGGAACACCAAGCGCATCGCCCATACCTTCCGGGGGTTCTCCGGCGAGCACTTTCTGCCCCGCGGCGGCGACGGACTACCGGTACGGGTGATCGACTGCGCCACCGAGGATGCGCTGGACGTCGCGAGCGACTGCGTGGATGTGTTGATCGAGGAAGGCTGGGCGCGGAACCAGATCGCGCTGCTCACCACCAAGGAACGGCACCCTGTGCATCAGGTAGCTTTTGAGTCCAAACTCATTCCCGAGTACTGGCAGGCCTTTCACGACGACGACGAGGAGTTCTACGGGCACGTCCTCGGCTTCAAGGGGTTGGAACGGTCAGTGGTGATCCTGTGCGTGAACCGTTCAAGGACCTCGCCCGGGCTCCCGAGCAGCTCTACGTTGGCTTGTCGCGGGCGCGTTGTCTGCTGATGGTGGTCGGCGACCAGGAACTGATTGCACGAGCCGGAGGTCGGGATTTGGAACTGGCGTTAGGGCGGGCTGGGATGTGGGTTCCTAGCCTTTAAGTTAGCCGAGGGTTGCGCGGGTCCTCACGCGCAACCCCCTCAACTTATTTCGCTAATTAAGGATCCAGTATTAGCAGCCCAAACTTATTAGTTTTTCTCGATCATTACGGCGTTACCATTCGCTGTAACCGCGAACAAAAATGGAAGATAAAGCGTACCACCGGAACTAGAAGCAGTCTCGGGATCCATCGTCAGGTAGTCGAAATCGACACCAATTACAGCGTTGCACCCAAGCGCGTACGCGGCTTCCTTTAGTTCAGCAAGGGCGTTGCGCCGAATGTGCGCCAGCCCTGCCAACAAGTCCGCCCCGACTTCTCCATTGACCCCGCCGAGCCAGCCATGGGTAGGGCGATTCATCGATACTGCATCGTCACCGGAGATGTAACCCGAATACTTCGTAATGGAATAGCCATCGAAGTTAAATCCGGAAGTAATAAGCATGCTGGCCAGCGCCCGCTGCTTCTCCTGTGCAGCTCGAGCTGCATTCTCGTTATCCTTAGCTAGTTGTTCATGCTCCCGACTAAGGCGCGCCTGTTCCTGGGATAGGTACTCGCGGTAATAACCCACCAGCTCGTCCACGTTCACATCGTCAGCAACAGCAATACCTGTCAACCCCGACTTGTAAGGGTATCCGGACTGTTTGACCCAAGCGTCGAAAGTGCCCAACTCCAACCCGAGATTTTTCGCGATGTCTTTCGTTTTCATTGCATCCTCTATCTTAGGTACTTTGCTGCTTCTGTATTTGTCGGGTCAATGTCAAGAATCAAGCTCGCGTATCGGAACCGATTCACCGGATCGCGTTCGCATTTCTGAAGCAGCACTTGAATGTCTGACAATATATCAACCACAGCCCCCTTTTGCGGATGCTCCGGAGTGTTTGGCATAAATCGGGAGCGACAAAAGGCGCATATGACTTGTCCATCTTCTTCGAAAAGTTCTTTGCTGCCGCATCGGGAGCATTCAACGAGATTCATCAAACCTTCTTAGTTGAAATTCCTTGAGTCTATGAAAGTCCAAGTGCCTTTGCTTTCGCCGCATCAAATTCGGCCTGATTAATTAACCCCGCCTCGAAAGCTCGCTTCAGACCCCCCAGGACTGTAATTAAATCTGAATCACTCTCGGCAGTGGACGTTGAAGTTACGGGTGCTGGTGTTTGATGCATCAGCGCGGGAAGGTTCACGGATCCAGCCGCAACACCCAGTCCCAGTAGCCCCTCAGCCCCGCGGGCTTCTCCAGCAGACTGCATACCAGCTGCGACGGAAGCCTGCAGGTTTGCGTTGCCTCGCGTGCCCGCCAATGCATCGGCCCGTTGAACAGATCGAAGCAGTTCCTTCGTATTCTCATCATATTTGACTCCGACGAGGTTTACCTTGGAAATTCCAATCCCACGAGTTGATGTCCACTTATAGGCTTCCTCGACCACACTGGACAAGGACTCGGCAAATCCTATCGAATCCTGCTGAATTCGTGACATGCGGTTAGCTCGGTCAGGATGGTTTGCATACCTGCTGAAAGCTGCGGCCAGTGAGCTAATTACTTCTGAGAACAACTGGCTCGCAGCCGAGTTGCCCCTGTCGGTGAAATCGAAAATATCCTGGCCCTGCAAGTAACGAGCAGGGACAAAACGTTTCGCGAAGAGGATGGGATCAGTAATGCTGATGCTGTAGGTGCCGTGAGTGAGGGCGCCGACCTGGGCGTTGAAGTAGGCGTCGTCCCAATAAATTTCCGATTGAGTGCCGAATTTATTGTTAGGAAGCTCCTTCAGGTTTACAAAAAGCGCCAGCTGCTGTGAACCGGGCTGCCCCCCAAACTTAAAGCGCTCCCACGACTGCTGAATGAGTGACTCAGACGGGTCATCGTCAGCGAAGATTGAAAGTGAGTTCATATCTGAGGACGCCCAGATGTAGGCGCCGGGGTCGCCTGCGAACGCCGTCAGCTCTCCGTCCTGAAACAAGAGCAATCCGTAGCCCTCGGGAACAACAATCTTGGAGCCGTTACTTAAAATGGCGTTCGACCCTCTGGTACCCGAACCGCGATTTGCATTTGCACCTGCCCGAACAGCAGGGAACAATGCGGCCGTTGGGGAAAGTTCCGCGGGAACCGTAAGAAAATCTTTCCATTGGCCTGCAAATGCTCCGCCAACTGAGTCAATAGCGGCCTTAACGAGCCCCATCCCGTTCTTCCTATCAATAGATAAAGCATCTACAGATCCAAGAAACCAATCTGCTCTCAAAAATGTATCAGGCCAAGCATAGCGGCTCACCGTTGGCGTTCATGTTCACCACTCGCAGGTCTGCGGTCGACGGGTGCGGCTGAAGCCTTGCGACAGCAGGATAGCTCCAGAAACCCTAATGTAGCCGGCCAAAGGCGGGCTTCCACTGGCAGGACTAGGAGTTCAGGTCTGGACGATGTACCCGGGCTCCTACTCCCTCCTATCCCAGCCCCCAGTGTTGAATAATGTTGACTGCGGACATGTGGGAGTACGCCTTCAGAAAGAGCCACCTGCCGCTGAACGCCTCACGGGGTGTGTTCCCACGCTGGACCGGCGGCCATCCTGTTAGTGAATGAGTTCAAGGAACTTACCCGGCGCCCGCGCGTCATTATGTCGGCCTCTTCAGGCAGGTTCCTGTTGACGATTATCGGCGACGAGAAGCGGATCGCCGACGCGGTTTAGCATCGGTGGGGGCATCCTCCTTGCGCAGCATGTCACTGTGCTCTGATAGTCCCTCCCTAGATCACGTTAAGCGGGATTACTGCGCCACGGCACTGGCCTCCGTGTAAACATCGGCCGGCATCGGCCGCTGCAGCTTCCAGGTGATCGCGATCGGCTTCGACCCGGTGTGCTGCATGTAATCCAGCTGGCCAAGGCAGACGTACGGCATCGTCAAGCCTGACTCGTCGTTTTCACGGGCCCGGGTGAACAGCAGGATCTGCGTGCCGGCAGCCTTGTGGTCCAGATAGCGCTGGCCCACCGGACTGGTCGGAGACGTGCTGTTCTGCGACTCCCAGTGGAACACGTCCGGGCTCAGCGCGTAGTCCTTGTACATGATGCTGGCAGCCCGGTCCTTGGCATCCTTTTCCACCGTCACGAAGAACGCATCAGTTTGCGTGTCTTCGCACCAGGCCACGCCTTCCCGGTGCCGGGCCTTCCGCCCGTCCACGGCCAGGTAGCCAAGCGCCGCAAGGACCTCCTCTCGCCGGTAGGTCGCGTGCGAGTACAAGGGCACATGCGCCAGTCCGCGGCCCAGCCCCTTGGGCGCATAACGAGTCCGGTCGACGCCGAGGGCAGCCAGTTGGCGAATCTCGTCGCACACGGTGGGATAGCTGCGCAGGAAGTCGAGGCCGGCGTCGTACGAGGTGAACTTCCCAGCCTCGGGCCACAGCGCAAAGAACAGCATGCGGGCGAACGTCTGCTCCCGCGGGCCCAGCTCCTCATACCGCGGAGCGTTCCGGGACACTAGCATGGTGTAGGCCTCAGCCCGTTCGGGATCGTCAACGCAGAGCAGTGTGGTCATGCGCCGGAGCAGCAGCGTCTCCTCCGCAATCGACCTCTGTTCATCCCCTCTCAGCAGCTGTGCTGGTCCGGCGGCAGCTTCGGCCAATCCCGCAGAACGGATTAATGAAGTCCAGGATTCCCCGGTTTTCCGGTACACATCTTCCAACCCGCGCCCGGACTTTTGCAGGAAGTCTGCCAACCCGGTTTCCCCGTGGAAGCGGATGTCAGCGACCAACTGCGGCCGGGTGCTCCGCAGTTGATCGCGGAGGCTGTCGATGATGATCTCCTGCGAAACACGGTCCAGCACGATCTGGGAACCGGATGGGAGGAATGGGAACCCTTCTTCGATGGCGCTCTTGAGCCCTTTTCGCCGCAGTCCGGTGATGGCGTGCAGCTTGTTGTCGAAGCGGAACTCTCGCCGCTGCTGGCCGATAAAGTCCAGAACTGTCAGGACTGCTTTGTCCTTGGACCGGCGGAGTCCGCGGCCCAGCTGTTGCAGGAAAATGGTGGAGCTCTGGGTGGGCCGGAGCATCAGGATGGTGTCGACCTCGGGCAGGTCGAGGCCCTCGTTGAAGACGTCCACCGCGAAGATGCAGTTCAGCTCCCCGTCCCGCAGCAGGCGCAGCGCCGCTTCCCGGTCCGGTTCGGGTGTTTCACCGGAAACGGTCGCCGAGGGGATTCCCGCGTTATTGAAGACCTCGGCCATGTACTTTGCGTGCTGGACGGACACGCAGAAGCCCAGTGCTCTCATGTCCTCAACGCTGGTGACCGTGCGTCGGGTTTCCGCGATGACCTTGGCGGCCCGCGCGTCGTTGCCGGTGTAGACGTTGCTCAGTTGCGCGGCGTCGTAGTTGCCGCGTTTCCATTCCAGCTGGCTGAGGTCGACGTCGTCGGCCACCCCGAAGTAGTGGAACGGCACCAGCAGGTTGGCTTCCAACGCATCCCAGAGCCGGAGCTCACTGGCGACACGGCCGTCGAAGAACGCGTCGGCCACGTTGACGCCGTCGCCGCGTTCCGGAGTTGCTGTCAGCCCGAGCAGCTCGGCCGGTTCCAAACGTTCCATGATGCGGCGGTAGGTGGGCGCCTCGGCATGGTGGAACTCGTCGATGACGACGACGTCGAACTCCTCGGGGCTGAGAGTCTCCACTCCCCGCGCTGCGAGGGACTGCACGCTGGCGAACAGATGCTTTCCTTCAGAGGGTTTGTGTGTGCCGACGAAGAGCTCGCCAAAGCTGCCGTCCTGCATCACGTTCCGGTAGGTGCGCAGGGACTGGGCCAGGATTTCCTGCCGGTGCGCGACGAACAGCAGTGTCAACCTCCGGCCGGCAGCATCGCACAGCCGCTTGTAGTCCAGGGCCGCGATGACTGTCTTTCCGGTCCCGGTGGCGGCGACCAACAAATTGCGATGGTGGCCATGGACGTCCCTGGCAGCCTCCAGGTCTTCCAGCATGCCCTGTTGGTACGGGTGCGGCTGCACTTCCAGTCCGGTGGAACCCTGCGGAAGGGACGTTTTCTTCCCGCCGTTGCTGGCAAGGGCCGCGTCCAGTTTGTCGCCGTCGCGGTCTGGGTCGTAAGGCTGAAACTCCGGCTGCTCCCAGTAACTGTCAAACGTCACTTCGAACTTCTGCAGCAGTTCCGGGGTTCCCACGGCGGAGAGTTTGACGTTCCATTCCAATCCCTCAAGCATCGCCGCGCGGCTGAGGTTTGAGCTCCCGACATATGCGGTGTCGAAACCGGAATTCCGGCGGAACAACCAGGCCTTGGCATGCAACCGGGTCGCCTGGGTTTCATAGTTAATGCGCACCTCCGCACCGTAGATGCGGACCAGTTCATCGATGGCCCGCCGTTCGGTGGCACCCATATAGGTGGTGGTGAGGACCCGAAGGGGAACCCCGCGCTCTTTGAGCTCGGTCAGCGACTTGCCCAACAACCGCAGCCCTGTCCAGCGAATGAACGCGCACAGCATGTCGACCCGGTCAGCAGACGCCAGTTCAGCGTTGAGCTCCGAGGACAAGCTGGGATCATCTTTACCGTTGGTGAGCAGGGCGGCTCTGCTGAAGGAGCTTGCGGGCCGACGGAGCTGGCGACGCTTCAGCCCCTCGGGCGGAAACAGCGATGTCAGCTGCTGCGGTCCAGCCTGAATCAGTGCCGCACCGTGCAGGTCGCTCAGGATGCTGTTGGCCAGCGCCACCCGATCGGCCGGGGCCGCCGCGGCCAGAGCCTGCCTCGCCTGGTTGGCTATGTGACTCGCCAGGACATCGGGAGAGAGATCATCCGAGACCGTCTCGAACGCAGCCTGCAGTTCCGGCTGCGTCTCAATCCGCTCGGCAAGTTCCTTCGTGTGCAGTAGCTCGTAGAGACCTTCCGCCAAAGATTCTGGCTCTCCCCGATAGATGTTCAGCAATGCCCAGCCTTCTTGGTTTCTTGCGCAGCCATTTTAGGGTGCCTTGTCTGATGAGAGTAGCTGCAACTCTGAATACATTTGAAACGCGTGGAGTCAGCGAGCGTGGATAGTCGTATTCAACCAACAGGCCTGACCTGGATTGTGCATTCCTCGTTGTAGCCACATTCACACTCCAGGAACCAGCTGGGGCTACGCATCAGTCGATGCTCCTCCGGATGTCGTTCCGCTGCCGGAACTCGCTCCCAGACCCAGTAGGTCGTCGGGATTCCAGATTCGCTTCGCGAGGTCTCTGTACAGCTCTCCGCGTTCAAGATTGGCTGTTTTCGTGAAACTGTCATAGGGCTTGAACGGCAGGTTTCCTTTCTTGATGAACTGCACGAAGCCGGGGTTCTTCTCATAGCACTGAGAATGAAGAGACCTAGCGAGAAGATTCTGCGTCAGGTAGTGCTGCAACTTGCTCTCGTAGGCATCATCGTTATAGCTGGCGTTGAATGACTTGGGCAGAAGGAGGAGCCCACCAATGAGGTTGCGGTGTTCTGAAAAGTCGTGGGTCTGAGGGAACTCATCGAGATACTGCTCAGGATGGTCCGCCCAGATATGCTCCACTTCGTAGCGAACATTCGCAGCGTTTGTCAGTTCCCTGTACCGGCTTGCTCCTCCGGACTGCACAGCCACGTAGTCGGTAAGGCGTGCGAGAAACCGGTGTACTTGAAAACGGTTCTGCTGATGCATTCGGAACCTATTGTTACTGTCAAACGTTTCAGTTTCACTCAGCAGCAAGGAGTGGAGTCTGACTGCTAGATCTTCGGCGCTGAGTCCTCGAATATCCTTCATCACTACGAACATGGCATACGACATTGTGGAGTAGGCAATGCTGCGCCAATTCCAGATCCTCCAAGCCAGGAGAATGTCGACGTAGCGTGCAACCAGCGCCAATTTTTGATCCACTGTCTCCTGCGAGTCTTCGGGCTGTAAGGGCGCAAGGAGTAGTTGATGCTGCAAGGTGAAGCCTCGATCGGCGTTGTAACCGATGTGTTCCAACCCGGACGGGGTCGATTCACCGGTCGAGGCTTTGGCTACGCGGAGATATTGGCGACTGTAGAAATCCATGTCCTTCATTACGAAGTCATAGAAGGTTCCTTGGCTACTCAGGCCCAAGCGAACGGCGTCATTCCGGACCCATCGATGAAATTCTGTGCCGATTCGGTCCCAGTCCTCAGGTCTGGCCGCCTTCTTGCGCTCACGGATCTTCTCGGCGTACTGGCTCCTGAACCAGGTCTTGATGAAGTCGGAATCCCCGTCCTTGTGGAGACTGCCCAGCTCCAGCATGCGCTTGCGCCACGAGTCATTTGCCGTCGCCCGCGCAGTCCCTTCGGTGATGTTGGAGAGCAGGTACCCCTTGAGCATGTCGGCTGGAGTCAGTTTGAGCCCCCGGTCATTCATGGTCTCGAAGATCGTGTAGGCATCGTCGTCGGTGTACGCGGTGATTTGGACGATCTGGACCCTATAGATAAGCCAATCGATGAAGAAGGGCAGCGCGTCGCCTCTTAGCTCTTCCGGGAAGGTGTCATCCAGTTCGTCATAGCGAGCTACCAGGGTTTGTACTGATTCCGAGGCCTCCGGCGGCGGGCTGAATCGCCCCGTTTCAAAGAGGGAAGTCATGCATTCAGTCCTGTCAGCAACGTCGAGGTTGAAGGACTTTTTACCGTACTTCTCCACCATCAGCAGGTCATCGATGGGTACTTGAACCGCGCGCTGATCTTGAAGCCGCCGCAGGTAGGTCAGAAGGAGAGTCAGGCTTGTGAGGCGTTGTTGTCCGTCGACTATGAAGGAGGCAGAGTCTTTTTCAGAAACGATGATTGAGCCGAGAAAGTAGTATGGATACTTTTCAACTTCGCTACGTTCATGAGCCGAATCCCAGGCATCAGAGAACCTACCGGTAAGGTCGTTAACTAGTTCTTGAAGCTGCTTGAACTCCCAGCGATATTCCCGCTGGTAGTAATCGATTGAATAGCGGTTTCCTTTGAGAATGTCATTTACGGACTTCGCGATCCCGTCAATCTTCTTCAAGCTTGCTCCCCTGTTTCTCTAGCCTTCTCTGAGTCTAGCCGGAGGGGGAATGCTAGGAGAACAACCGGTGCTGAAGTCACGAACACAGACCCCAAGATCTCAAAGTATTGCAGTCCCTCCCGGGAGCTACCTCGCCCTGTGCCACGGGGGCATCTACGCGAGGACTCAGGACCTACCCTGGGCAGCGTGAGCGCAGCTCTTTTCCTGGGACATCTATCTCGTCCCTCGTGGAAACAAGATCCATAAATATCTCGCCACTGACCTTCTGATGCGATCCATCCTCCCTTAATAGGATGACAATGCCGGCTGCCAAGCGAAGAATTCACTGACAGCAAGTAATTCCAGCCATACCTACAGAGCGCTAACAGACGTTTTCCACCCGAACCAACTCTAGAAGTTGTGTAAGCTCCTCAAATGCAACTAAGTAGAGCGCTAGAGCAGCACATCGCGGTCTTCGGCGAGAGCGGTAGCGGCAAAACCGTCATGATCTCTTCCTTTTACGGAGCCGCACAGGAGCCACAGTATCTGAAGAAGAGTCTGTTCAACGTCGTGGCGAACGAGACTGGCCAAGGCAATCGACTGCATCAAAACTACCTCGGCATGAGAGATTCAGCGCGCCTGCCCGCACCCACCCGATTCTCAGCCACTTCCTACTCTTTCTCAGTGAAGCCAAAGGAAGCGTTCGATGCTAAGGCGGTGAAGGCGAGACCCTCTGATGCCCTCCGCCTCGTTTGGCACGACTACCCGGGCGAGTGGTTCGAGGAGGATGTGAGCGGGGAAGAAGAAGCCAAGCGCAAGGTTGATACATTCAAGGCGTTGCTGGGTTCTGATGTAGCTCTACTGCTGGTGGACAGTCAGCGGTTGCTTGACCACTCAGGCGAGGAGGAACGGTACCTGAAATCGTTGCTGAGCAATTTCCGCAACGGATTGCTGTCGCTCAAAGACGATCTCTTGGACGATGGCAAGCCTCTTGTCGAGTTTCCACGTATCTGGGTCATGGCTCTCTCAAAGTCCGATCTGCTTCCCGAAATGGACGTGTTCAAGTTCAGGGATCTCCTCATAGAAAAGGCCGGTGATGACCTGGCCCAGCTACGGGAAGTGCTCGCCGGGCTGGTGGAAGCCAGTGACGCGTTGTCAGTCGGCGAGGACTTCGTACTGCTGTCGTCAGCCAAGTTCGGCTCAGACAAGATTGAGGTCACTGAGCGCGTTGGGCTGAAGCTAATCTTGCCCCTCGCGGCAATGCTCCCAATCGAGCGTCATGTCAGGTGGGCCGAGGCAAAGCAGATCCCAAGAAAAGTGGCCCAGAATCTGTTGGCTGGCGTTGGCCCTTTGGCCGCCGCGCTGATCGGGCGGAAAGGCCAGGCGCCCGGCCCAATAGGAAATCTGCTGCAGCATATTGGACCAAATCTTGTGAACGAAGCAGTCAAGTTGGCAGCGGATAAACTAAGGGGGATCAACTCCGAGGCTTTGGCAAGACAGGATTATTTGTCAGCAACGCTAACCGGGTTCCGGGCGGACTTGGACAAAGCAGAAGAAGATCAGGTCCTCCTCCGGAGCCGTAGGTGAGCCTGATCTGGGCCACTCGTGGGCGGAGTTGGGGTTTCCGATTTCTCCGCGATGGCGGAAACAAGGATCCTCTCGTGGTCTATGAAGAGGCCTTTGCGGGTGCAGGGGCTGAACCGGAGGTCTTTCACCGCGTCGCCGACATGGTGGCACTGCGTTTCCCAGATCCTTTGCAGCGCAAAGACAGGGCAGGCAGGATCATTCCCCATGATTTTGTCCTCTTCGGGGCCGAGGCCAACGACATCGGCTCAGTTGCGGATGGTCGTCGACTGGTCTGGCAACAAGTTGCCGACGAGTTTTCCCGGGTCTGGGAGTTATCCAAACCGCCCTCCGCCGGCTGATAGCTTGTGCGGGCGCGAGTCCTCACACCCTTGCCCGCCAAAGGGGATACAGAGTCTGTCGACCGTCGTCGTCGGGCAGGTAATCTCAAGCAGCAGCGCGCATCAGTCGGCGGCCAAGGCGTCCGTGCCTGGCTCCACTCAGGAGACAGTCTCAGCCGCGTTTACCTGCCCAAACGGTCCCTCCCCCGCAAACGCATACTCGGCAAAACGTTCCCCGATGATGCGATGTGCTGCAGTGTCCGGGTGCAGCGCGTCGGGCAGCGGGTGCACCTCAGCATCCTCGGCCCCGTAGAGACTCAGGCCGTCCAGGAAGAACAGATTCGGATCGTCAGCCCGGCGCTCCGCCAGCGACGCCAGCGCCTCGCGGATCACCCGAAGCGTCAGCTGGCCCGCAGCCACCCCGGCAGGATTGCCGGACGCCGTGAAGCGGATCTGATCCGTGCCGAACGATGCCGGATCGATGGCGCCCGGGCCGGGAGTGTCCTCGTGAATACCGCAGAAAATCGGCGAGATGAGCACCAAGGGTGTCTCCGGGTGTCCCTCACGGATGGTGTCGATGAACCCGTGCACGGCAGGCACGAACGAGCGCAGCCGCATGGAATCAAGGTTCACCACGTTGATGCCGAGCTTCACGCTGATGAAATCGGCCGGGGTATCGCGCATGACCTGGGCGGTGAACGGATCCACCAGCGCGCTTCCGCCCAGGCCGAGGTTGTGCAGCTCGACGCCGCCGATTCGGGCGGCAACCGCCGGCCAGATCTGCGTCGGGGTGGCCGCATTTGATCCGTGGCTGATGGAGCTGCCGTGGTGCAGCCAGACGGGCTTGCCCGAGGAATACGGCACCACCGGAGCGTCGGCGCGCAGTTCCAGCAGCTCGACGGACTCGTTGTGCGGCAGCCAGATCTCCACGACCTTCTCGCCCGGAGGCAGCCGGAGGTCGCTGGTGTGGGACGGGCCCTGGAAAGGGGTGCTCTCGCCGGTCGACATATCAACCTCGACGTAATCACCGCCCGTGAGTTCTTCGCTTTGGAGGAATTCGCCGTCGACCATCAGGTCCAGGCTGCCCCGGGGACGGTCCGCCCCGCGGTACACGACCCGGGTGGAATGCGTGACCATTTCGAGGGTTTGCGCCGTCGTGGACAGGACCAGCCGAACACCGGAGGGCTGGCCTTCGGCCATCAGCAGCTGCGGATCGGGAAAGCGGGTGCGGACCCAGGCCGGCAGCCGATGGGGTCGGAGTCCCCGGGCCGTTGTTTCAAAGTCTGCCGCTCCGACTACGAAGGAGGGCGTGATGGCAGTGGTGATCATGAAGGGTGCGTCTCTCAAAGTCCGGCGGTGGGCACTCACATTTTATGCCTGCGGTTCCGGTGATCCCGCCGGACACGTCTTCTCGGGGCCGAGAATCGGGCCTTCTGCTGCGCTAGGCTGGCGCTAGATTTCGAGCTGCCTACCGCAGGCGCCGAACCGCATCGCCGTTCAAAGCGAATTCACCACAGGGGGAACAAAAAATGAGTGAACCGACGCAGCCTTCCATCCAGCCCGGGCCCAATCCCGGGCCGTGGAATCAGGGCCAGCCGGGACAACAGGGCACCGGCGGCTATCCCGCTCCGGGTGCCCCCAGCGGCTACAGCTATCCCGCGCCGGCCGGTCAGCCGCAGGGCGGCTACGGATATCCGCAGAGCCCCGCCGGCCAGATGGTTCCCGCTCAGGAGCCGGCCCGCCCGCAGCAGGTGAACCTGGCCTTCTGGCTGCTGATCGGCAGCGCCGTCCTCGGACTGATCGCACTGCCCTTCGCCATTGCGTACGTGAATTCGCCCGAATACCTCGAGACCATGGAGGAAACCTTTCGCAACGCCGGGCTGCAGGTTGATTCCACGACCCTGGCCGCCAGCGTAGCGTCCGGCACGGCCTCCGCCGCTGTCTCCGGCATCATCGGCCTGGGCGTCAGGGTGGCTTTGGCCTTCCTCGTGCGGGCCGGTTTCAACTGGGCGCGCATCACCATCACGGTCTTTGCGGCCCTTTCCCTGATTGGACTGTTCGGGCTGTTCACTGCCGGGACGATGTCCGGCTTCCTCACACTGGCAGCGATGCTGGCCACCTTCGCGGCCGTGGTGCTGTTGTTTATGAAGCCTTCAAGCGAGTACTTCGCCCGGAAGAAGGCGTACCGGCAGGCCCAGAAGTTCGGCGGCTACTAGTCCACCGATCAAATAGCTTGGACGGTGGCGCGGACAGCTGCCACCGTCCAGGTCCTGCCCGGGTTTGTGCCCGGCTCAGCTCTCCGAGCCCGGCCCGTCGATGCTGATCATCCAGCTGGTGCCGAACTTGTCGGTCAGCATGCCGAACACATCCCCCCAGGGCGCGCGCTCCAGCGGCACGGTCATCTGTCCGCCGTCGAGCAGCTTGTCCCAGTAGCCGCGCAGCCGGTCGCCGTCGTCGCCGCTCAGCGCGATGGAGTAGCTGCTGCCCTCATCCAGCTCCATGCTGTTGGGCGTGTCCGAGGCCATCAGGACCAGGCCGCTGTCCGTGGTCAGCGAGGAGTGCATGATCTTGCTGCCCTCGGAAGGGTCATCGGCCATGTTCATCTCTGCGAATGTGCTGCTTTCCAAGGTTCCGCCGAAGACGCTCTGGTAGAACGCCATGGCCTCCTTGGCGTTGTCCCGGAAGCTGAGGTAGGGATTCAGGGTGGTGGACATAGCGATCTCCTAAGAACTCCGTGGGATGGGTCTTTCCGTACGCCGCCAGATTAAGCGCTGGCAGGGGCGCGGAGGAAGAGATCGCCACCGTCTCCGGAGAGGCACGACCCGATCGGTTTACCTGCCCACAGCCATGCTGCTGATTTCCCGGTACCGCTCGACCAGCTGCTCAGGCGTCAGCGCCCCGCCGGGCCGGAACCACTGGGCAACACCGGTGCACATGGTAATGACCGCCATGCTGGCCTCCCGCGGAAAACGGGTGGTGAACACCCCGGTTTTGGCCCCCTGTTCAACAACCGCATTCATCAGCCCCTGCTGGCGGTCACGGGCCGCAATGTGCTCCGAGTGGGCGGAGCCGTCCAGGCTCCGGATCTCGCTGAACGCAATGAAGGCCAGCTCCGTCCGCCGGGCATGAAAGAGCACCAGGCATTCGACCAGGGAATCGAACTGGTCCGAGACGGATTCTCCGGCTTCGGCCAGCGCCTGTTCGCTGCGCAGCCACAGGTCGGACATCGCATGCGAGGTAATGGCCACCAGCAGCGCGTGCTTGGACGGATAGTGGTGATACAGCCCGGGGACGGACAGTCCGCACCGGGCCGCAACCTGGCGGATGGTTGTGCCGTGATAGCCGTGCTCCATGAAGCACTCCAGGGCGCTGGCCAAGATCGGCGACAGGTCATCCGGTGCGTAGGTTCGCCAATCCGACCCTCCGTTTCGAGCCGGCAAAGCAGCGCCCGGGGACGGAACCGGTTCCCCTTTTCGCTCTGTGCGTGACATTTCTTCCCTTCGAACTACCTGTTTTTGGGCCTTGACAGTCCACGTGTCCTAGCTCACACTAATGCTACCGAGCGATCGCTCGGTAAGCGATCCCCTTCCGGGTCCCCCCAGATCGACATGGAAGCGAGCACGCAGTGGATGCCAGTGTGACTCCCAGATCAACCAGCCTTCATCCTTCCGGTTTGTCCTCCCCCTTTGAAATCCACGCCCAGTCAGTGGTGGAGGCCTGGCGGCGACGGGTTCAAGGGAATCCCCAAGGAACCGCCATTGCCTACTTCGACCAGACCCTAACCGCTGCGCAGCTGGACGAATTGTCCGATGCGTTCGCCGCAGCCCTGCAAAACCGCGGCGTGGGCCACGGTGACCGCATCGGGATCCAGCTGCAGAACATCCCCCAATATGCCATCTCCTTCCTTGCCCTGTGGAAGCTGGGAGCAACGGCAGTGCTGCTGAACCCCATGTACAAGGGCCGGGAGCTGCGCCATCTCATCGATGACTCCCGCTCCACGGGGATCATCGCCGAAGACACGCTCTACCCAGCCACTGCCGACACCGTCGCCGGCAGCTCCGTGCAATGGATCGTGACGACGTCGGGACTGGAGTACCAGAGCCGCAACGATCCGCGGGTCTTCCCCAAAACAGAGCCGCTGGAACCCTCGCCGGACGGCGACATGGCGGAGCTGATCAGTGCCTTTGCCGGCCGCTCCCCCGCCGGCCTGGCACCGGGGTCCGCCGGCCTGGCACCGGGGTCCGCCGGCCTGGCACCGGGGTCCGCCGGGACGACGCCGGGGCCCGACGACGTGGCGCTGCTGAGTTACACCTCCGGAACCACCGGGCCGCCCAAGGGCGCCATGAACACGCACCGAAACGTCCTCAACGTGGCGGCCACCTCGGCCGCTTGGATGGGGCTGCAGCCCGGCGACCGGGTGCTGGCCGTTGCTCCGCTGTTCCACATCACCGGTGCCGTGCTCGGCGCCGCCGCTCCCCTGCTCCAGGACACCACGCTGGTCTTCATCAACCGCACCCATCCCGCCGTCGTCGTCGACGCCATAGCCGAGCACAAGGTCACCTGCACCACGGGCTCCATCACCGTCTTCAATGCCATCTATCAGATCCCCGGCGCAACCGCCGAGCACTTTGCCTCGATCCGGACGCTGTATTCCGGCGGTGCCCCCATTCCGCCGGCCACGGTCGAGGGCTTCCGGGCGCGGTTCGGAAAGTACATCCACAACATTTACGGCATGACCGAGACGACGTCGGGCGTCATCGCCGTGCCGCCCGGCGTCGACGCCCCCGTGGATCCGGCCAGCGGCAGCCTGTCCATCGGCCTTCCGCTGCCCAACGTCACCGTCCGGATCATCGATGCGGACGGAAATCCGCTGCCCGCCGGTGAGCAGGGCGAACTGGAACTGGCCGGGCCGCAGATTGTTCCGGGCTACTGGAACAATCCCGAGGCCACCGCCCGGACCATGCCCGGCGGCCGGCTCCGGACCGGGGACGTGGCCGTGGTGGATGCGGACGGCTGGGTCTACATCGTGGACCGGCTCAAGGACCAAATCAACGTGTCCGGCTTCAAGGTGTGGCCCCGGGAGGTCGAGGACGTGCTCTACGAGCACCCCGCGGTCTTTGAGGCCGCCGTCGTCGGACAGCCCGACCCGTACCGCGGCGAGACGGTGGTCGCCTACGTCTCGCTGAAGCCCGGGCACACACTCACCGAGGAGGAAGTCATCGAGTTCACCAAGCAGCGCCTCGCCGCCTACAAATACCCCCGGATCGTCCATGTCATCGAGGACCTGCCCAAGACGCAGACCGGCAAGATCCGCCGGAAAGTGCTCCGCGACTCACCCTTGGAGGGACAGGCATGAGCGGCGGGGGCGAACTCGACGGAAAAACCGCGCTCGTCACCGGCGCCAGCCGGGGCATCGGCCTGGCCATCGCCCGCGACCTCGTGGCCCACGGAGCCCGGGTCTGCATCACCGCCCGGAGCGCAGGACCGCTGGAAGAGGCGGCGGCCGGCTTCCCGGCCGGCTCCGTCATCGCCGTCGCGGGAAAGTCCGACGACGCCGTCCACCGGGCGACAGCGCTGGACACGGTGGCGGAGGCCTTCGGCGGGCTGGACATCCTGGTGAACAACGCCGGCATCAACCCGGTCTTCGGGCCGCTCGTCGACCTGGACCTGGCCGCAGCCCGCAAGGTCTTCGAGGTCAATGTCCTGGGAACCCTGGCCTGGGTGCAGGACACCGTTCACCATCCCGGCCTGAGGTTCCGCGAGCGCCGCGGAGTGGTGGTCAACCTGTCCTCCGTCACCGCCGACACGCCCTCCCCGGGGATCGGGCTCTACGGCATCAGCAAGGCCGCCGTCTCCCACCTCACCCGCTCCCTCGCCGTCGAACTCGGCCCGGAAATCCGCGTCAACGCCGTCTCCCCCGCAGTCGTCAAAACCCAGTTCTCCAAAGCCCTGTACGAGGGCCGGGAGGACGAAGTGGCCAGCGGCTACCCCCTCGGCCGCCTCGGCACTCCCGAGGACATCGCCTCGGCCGTCACCTACCTCGCCTCCGCAGAATCGGCATGGACCACCGGGCAGATCCTCACGCTGGACGGCGGCCTGATGGTTGCCGGCGGCACGGCCTGACCCGCCCCGAAAGGACACAGTTATGACCGCAGCAGCCCACACCCCGGACACGGTGGAAGCACTCCGCCGGCGCACCCGGGACTTCATCCGGCAAACCGTCCTTCCCGCCGAACCCGCACCGGGCCAGCGGATGGACCAGGCCACCCGCGACCGGCTGCAGCAGGCCGCCAAGGACGCCGGAGTGTTTGCACCCCACGTACCGCAGGAATACGGCGGCCAGGGCGTTCCCATCCAGTGGTGGTCGGTCATTTTCCAGGAGGCCGGCTATTCACCCATCGGACCCGCCGCGCTCAACTGCATGGCGCCGGACGAGGGCAACATGCACCTGCTCGAGCTCATCGGCACCGCAGAGCAAAAGCGCCGCTTCCTGGCGCCGCTGGCCTCCGGAGAGATCCGCTCCTGTTTCGGCATGACCGAACCGCACCCCGGAGCCGGGTCGGATCCGGCGGCCCTGCTGACGTCCGCGGAGTTCGACGGCGAGCGGTGGGTGATCAACGGCCACAAGCGCTTCATCAGCGGAGCGGTTGGCGCCGGCTTCTGCATCGTCATGGCCCGCACCGAGGCAACCAACGACGCCGCTGCCGGGGCAACCATGTTCCTCGTGGACATGGACCATCCGGGGGTGCGGGTCGGAGAGCCCATCCACACCATTGACCGCACCATCGACGGCGGCCATCCGCACCTGCATTTCGAGGACTGCGCCGTGTCCCCGGATGCGGTGCTGGGCGGGGTGGGCCTCGGGTTCACGTACGCCCAGGTGCGGCTGGGACCCGCCCGGCTCACGCACTGCATGCGCTGGCTCGGCCTGGCCCGGCGCTCCCTGGACATCGCACTGGACCGGGCGGAGCGGCGCGAACTCTTCGGCTCTCCCCTGAAGAACCTCGGCCTGGCCCAGGAGCTCATCGCCCAGTGCGAGATTGACATCGAAACCTCTGACGCGATCATCACCCGGACCGCCCAGCTGCTGGCAACCGATCCGAAGGCCGGTTCCGCCCTGTCCTCCATCGCCAAGGTGCATTGTTCCGAAGCGGTGTTCCGGGTGATCGACCGCTGCATCCAGATCTGCGGCGGCGACGGCGTTTCCGACGGCCTGCCGCTCGCCCAGTACCTCAGCGAGGTACGGCCCTTCCGGATTTACGACGGCGCCAACGAGACCCACAAGTGGGCCATCGCCCGCCGTGCCTCCTCGCGCAGGCGCAAGGCCGTGGAAGCGGGCGAACCCTATTTGGGCGATGCCGCGGTTCGGGCCGGGGCGGAGGCCCGATGAGCATGCAGACCGGCATGAAGCCCGACGGCGTGGAGGTGGTCATGACGACGGCGGAGGCCCGTGCCCTTCCCAGCCCTCCGCTGCTCATCCTGGATGCGGTGACCGCGTTCTTCGACGAACAGGGACTGGGCGCCGGACCGCTGGCCTGGGAACGGATCGGCGACGGCCAATCGAACATCACGTACCGGATCCAACGCGGAGACCAGACGTATGTGCTCCGCCGCGGCCCCCGGCCGCCGCTGCCGCCCTCCACCCACGACATGGTGCGGGAAGCGCGGATCCAGCAGCTCCTGCACGCCGAGGGTGTGCTCGTTCCCCGGATCCTGGCCGTCTGCTCGGACGAGTCGGTGCTGGGGGTGCCCTTCTACGTCATGTCTTTTGTGGAGGGGGTGGTGATCACCGATGCGGCCCCGCCGGCCCTGACCCCGGCGGTGCAGCGGGAGGCAACCAGCCGCGCCGTCGTCGATACCCTGGCCCAGCTGCACCGGGTGGACGTGAGCCGGCCGGGACTGGCCGAACTGGGCCGGCCGGAGGGTTATCTGGAGCGGCAGGTTCGGCGCTTTTCCGGCCTGTGGGACACCAACACCACCCGGCATCTGCCGCAGGTACAGGATCTGGCCCGGTGGCTGGAGACCAACCGGCCGGATTCCCAGGGCGTGTCTGTGGTCCACGGCGACTACCGCATGGGAAACCTCCTGTTCGGCGGTTCCGCGCCCGCCGCCGTGCTGGGGATCCTGGACTGGGAGATGGCCACTCTGGGTGATCCGCTGGCGGACCTGGGTTATCTGACCGCCACCTACTCGGATGCGGCGAGCGCCCCCACGGTCATGGAGCTGACGCCGGTCACCCGTGAGCCCGGCTACTGGAGCAGGGCCCAGCTGGTGGACCGGTACGCGGAACAGACCGGACTCGAGATGGCCGCGCTGCCCTGGTACCAGGTGCTGGCCCTGTGGAAGTCGGCAATTTTCTGCGAAGCAATCTACACCCGCTGGCTCCAGGGCGAGCGGCCGGGCGACGAGGTCTTCGGCCCGTCGCTGGAAACCGGAGTCCCCCACCTGCTGCAGCAGGCGGCCCGGCACATGCACGACCTGTAGCCCCACCACGCCATCCCATCGATAGAGCCCGTCCCGTCCCATCCGTCCGCAGAACCCCTCACTGTCTGAGCGGCAAAGGAGCCCCAGCATGTCAGCACAATCGTCCTCCATCCCAGCGTCCGGCGCGGCCGTAGCCCCGGCCGGCAGATCCAAAAAGCACTCCCTGGCGGCCAGCACCGTCGGCAACATCCTCGAGTGGTACGAGTGGAGCGCCTACGCCGTCTTCGCGCCCTTCATAGCCGCGGCCATGTTCAATCCGGACGATCCGGTGTCGGCGCTGCTGTCCACCCTGGCCGTGTTCGCCGTCGGCTTCCTGATGCGTCCGCTGGGCGGCATCGTGTTTGGCCGGATCGCGGATAAGAAGGGACGGAAGTTTGTCCTTATCACCACCATGCTGATGATGGCCGGCGGCTCCTTGGTCATCGGCCTGATGCCCACCTACGCCACGGTCGGCGTCTGGGCCTCCGTCATTCTGCTCCTGGCCCGCGTCGGCCAGGGCTTTGCCCACGGCGGCGAGTCCGCCACCGCCAACACCTACGTGGCCGAGATTGCCCCCGCGAACCGCCGGGGCATGTGGGGCAGCATTGTCTTCGTCGCGATTTTCGCCGGATCGGTGCTGGCCTACACCGTGGGCGGAACGGTCACGGCAGTGCTCGAAGAGAGTGAAGTGGCTGCTTGGGGCTGGCGGATCCCGTTCATCCTGGGCGCTTTCCTGGCCCTGGCTGCCCTCTACCTGCGCAAGGGGATGGACGAGAGCGACGTCTTCCACGAGGAAAACAACGCCCAGGCCGCCGACCAGCCGACGCCCCTGGCCCGCAAGCAGGTGGTCCGGTCGGTCCTGCTGATGATCGCAATGACCTCAGGCATCACCGCCGCCCACTACACCTGGACCTCCTACGCCTCCACCTACGCCATCACGCAGCAGGGAATGTCCGCCTCGAGCGCCTACTGGTCCTCCGTCATTGCCCAGCTGATTGCGCTCTGTTCCCTTCCGTTCTGGGGCCGCCTGTCCGACAAGGTGGGCCGCCGGCCGATGATGATCGGCTTCGCCGCCGTCATGATCCTGGTCCAGCTGCCGCTGATGGGGATGATCTCCTCCGAGCCCTGGACCCTGCTGGTCGCCGCGTCCCTTGCCCTGCTGGTGGTCGCCGTTCCGGGCGCCCTGCTGGCTGCCACGCTGTCCGAAAACTTCCCCACCAAGGTGCGCACCCAGAGCATTGGCTTTGCGTATTCCATCTCCGTGGCCGTCTTCGGCGGCACGGCGCCCTATCTGAATGCGCTGCTGATCGAGTTGGGGGTGGGCTGGCTGTCGAGCGTCTACATCATGTTCCTGTGCGCATGCACCGCGGTGGCCGTGTGGCTGATGCCCGAAACCAAGGGGATTGACCTCAAGGACGCCTGACCCGCGGGCAAGCAAACACCGTGACCGGACACCAGGGCCGGCAGTCCTGAGGCCGGGCAGCTCCTGCCCGGCCTCAGCTGCGCATCTAGGCGCCGACGGCGCGCGCGGCGCCGTTCGCAGCTGCCGCGGAACGGAGGACGATTGCCACCTGAACTACGAGCGTCAGGGAAGCCACGCCGATACCCCATGCCCCGCCCGCCGTGAACTGCACAACCAGGGCAGCCAGCACGCCGACGCCGGTCACGGGCCACATCTTCTTCACCACCGGAAGGGCAGCCCGGTGCCCGGCAGTCCATGCTTCGTCCGAGGCCTTGGTGTACCGGGTACGGATCCCGGCGACGCCGTTCGGGCCCATCAGGCCGTCGGCGGCCTGCCGTGTCATGGCAACGCAGAGGCCCGGCAGGAAAATCAGGGCGAACAGCAGCGGGATCAAGCCGCCGAGCTCCTCAGACATGGCCCGCCGCCCCTCCGGTGCCCCACACCGACAGCACCGATATCTCGTCTTTCCGCAAAGTCATGCTCCCGAATCTATCGGAGAAACAGACCCTAACGCACACTCCGCCGCCGGCTGAACCCGAACGCCACCGCGAGCAGCAGCACCAGACCCTTGATGATCTGCTGCCACGCCGCGTCCACGGACAGGATGGACAGCCCCTGGTTCAGCACGCCCATCACCAGGCCGCCGATCACCGCGCCAATCACGGTGCCCACCCCGCCCTGCACCGACGCCCCGCCGATGAACACCGCGGCAATGGCATCCAGCTCGAACCCCGCGCCGGCCGCGGCCACCGCTCCCCCGGCCCGCGAGGTGGCGACCACGCCGGCCAGCCCGGCGAGGAATCCCATGTTCACGAAGATGAAGAAGTTCACCCACTGCGTCTTCACGCCGGACATCATCGCGGCGTTCAGGTTCCCGCCCATCGCGTAGATGTGCCGGCCGAACACGGTGCGGGTGAGCAGGAACGAATACGCCAGCACCAGCACGGCCAGCGTGATCAGGATGAACGGCGTGCCCCGGTTGTACGCCAGCAGATAGCAGAGGTACATGATGGCCACCACGGCCACGCCGATCTTGAACCAGAAGGACAGCGCCCGCTCGCGCGGCAGGCCCAGCCGGACCAGATTGCCGCGGCTGCGCAGCTGCTGCACAATCACCGCCACCGAGGCAACGGCGCCGATGCCCAGGGTGATCAGGTCCGGAGTGCCAGTGGTGGGCAGAGTGCCGGAACTGATCGCCACGTACGGCCGCGGCAGCCCGCTGACCGTGCCACCGGACAGCAGCACCAGGGCCAGGCCGCGGAAGATCAGCATCCCGGCCAGCGTGACAATGAACGCCGGGATCCCCACAAACGCCACCCAAAAGCCCTGCCACGCACCGATCAGGGCGCCAACGACGAGCGCCAGCGCGACGGCGCCCCACCAGGGCAGGCCCCAGTCGTTCATCGACAGCGCGGCCACGGCACCGACCACCGCCACCACCGACCCCACGGACAGGTCGATGTGCCCGGCGATGATCACCATGACCATGCCGATGGCCAGGATCAGCACGTATGCGTTCTGCTGGATCAGGTTGGACACGTTGCCCGGGTAGAGCAGCCGGCCACCGGTGAGGATCTGGAAGAGCACGATGATGACGACGAGCGCGGCCAGGATGCCGTACTGCCGCAGGTCCACCCCGCGGCGCTTTTTCGACGTCGTGCCCGCGCGCGGCGGAAGCGGGGCCTTCGCCTGTTCTGAGGTGGTGGTGGTCACGAGGCTTGTGCTCCTTGGGTCCGGGCGGCGGTCATGTGGCGCATCAGTTCCTCCTGGGTCGCGTCGGCGTGCTGCACCTCGGCGGTGAGCCGGCCCTCGGCGATGGTGTAGATGCGGTCGGCTAGCCCGATCAGCTCGGGCAGCTCGCTGGAAATCACGATGACGGCTTTGCCCTGCGCCGCCAGCTCGTTGATGATCCCGTAGATCTCAAATTTGGCGCCGACGTCGATTCCGCGCGTCGGCTCGTCGAGGATCAGCACATCCGGACCGGAATAGATCCACTTGCTGAGCACGACTTTCTGCTGATTGCCGCCGGAGAGGTTCCCGACCAGCGAGGACACCGACTGCGTTTTGATGTTCATCCGCTGCCGGTAATCGTCGGCGACGGCGTATTCCCGGTTGCGGTCGATGATGCCCAGCTTCGCGAGCCGGCGCAGCGCAGCGGCGGAGATGTTGACGGTGACGCTGCCGATCAGGTTCAGCCCGTAGCGCTTGCGGTCCTCGCTGACGTAGGCGATGCCGTTGCGGATGGCCTCCCCCACGGTCCGGGTGCGGATTTCCGCCCCGTCCTTGAACACCCGGCCGGAGATCCCGGCGCCGTAGGAGCGGCCGAAAATGCTCATCGCCAGCTCGGTGCGCCCGGCCCCCATCAGCCCGGCGAAGCCCACAATCTCTCCGGCACGGACAAAGAAAGACGCGTGGTCGACGACGACGCGGTCCACGTCGATCGGATGGTGCACGGTCCAGTCCTCGACCCGGAACTTCTCCGCGCCGATGTCCGGTTCCCGCTCCGGAAACTGGGAATCCAGCGGCCGGCCCACCATGTTCCGGATTATGCGGGTCTCGATGTCGTCGGTGTCCTCCACCTCGAACGTCTCGATGGTGAGGCCGTCGCGGATGACGGTGACGACGTCGGCGATCGCCCGGATCTCCTTGATCTTGTGGGAAATGATGATCGAGGTGATGCCCTGCCCGCGGAGCTGGTCGATCAGCCCGAGCAGGTGCGCCGAATCGCCGTCGTTCAGTGCTGCGGTGGGCTCGTCCAGGATCAGGATCTTCACTTCCTTGGAGAGCGCCTTGGCGATCTCCACCAGCTGCTGCTTGCCGACGCCGAGCTCGAGGATCTTCGTGGCCGGGTTTTCATCCAGACCCACACGCTCGAGCAGTGCCGCGGCCTGCAGGTTCGTCTGGTTCCAGTCGATCACTCCCCCGCGCTGCACCTCGTTGCCCAGGAAAATGTTCTCCGCGATGGACAGGTACGGGCTCAGCGCCAGCTCCTGATGGATGATCACAATCCCGTCCCGCTCACTGTCGTTGATCGACCCGTAGCTGACCGGCCTGCCCTCCAGCGTGATCGTGCCCTCGAAGCTGCCGTGCGGATACACGCCGCTGAGCACCTTCATCAGCGTGGATTTGCCGGCGCCGTTCTCGCCGCAGATGGCGTGCACGCCGCCGCGCTCCACTTCCAGCGAAACGCCGTCGAGCGCTTTGATGCCGTGGAATTCCTTCACAATGCCGTCCATGGAAAGGATGACGTCATTCATGCCGTTCTCGTTTCGCTGCAGGGAAGTGGTGTCCACGGACGGTGCCTTCCGGGGCGGGCGCGGAGCGGCCGCGTCCCGCCCCGGAGGCGGCGAAGCGGCAGTTACAGCCCGACGTCGTCAGCGGTGACGAAGCCGGAGTCCACCAGCACGGACTGGACGTCGTCCTTGACCACAACCTGCGGCTCCAGGATGTAGGTGGGCACCACGAAGACGCCGTTGTTGTAGGTCTCGGTGTCGTTGACCTCCACGTCTTCACCGGCCACGATCGCCTCGATCATGGTGTCGACCTGGGCGCCGAGCTCGCGGGTGTCCTTCCAGACGGTCATCGACTGGCGGTCGGCGAGCATCGCCTTCACGTTGGCGGCGTCGGCGTCCTGGCCGGTGATGAGCGGCCAGTCGGTGCCCGGGGTGTAACCGGCCGCTTCCAGCGAGGATTCGATGCCCAGCGCCAGGCTGTCATTGGGCGAAAGCACGACGTCGACCTTCTCACCGCCGGTGTAGAACGACTGCAGGCGGTTGTCCATCTCGGACTGCGCGTCGGCCGATTTCCAGCCGAGGATGCCGATGGAGGTCCACCCCTCGTTGCTCTCCGGGGATTTGTCGGAGGGCACCACAAGCTGGCCGCTCTCGACGTACGGAAGCAGCACGTCCCAGGCGCCGGCGAAGAAGAAGGCGGCGTTGTTGTCATCCGGGCTGCCGGCGAAGGGTTCCAGGTTGTAGGGGCCCTCACCCTCGGCCAGGGCCAGCTCCTCCTCGATGAATTCTCCCTGCAGCTGCCCCACCTTGTAGTTGTCGAAGGTCGCGTAGTAGTCCACGGCCTCGGTGCCGTTGATCAGCCGGTCGTAGGCGATGACGGTGATGTCCTGCTCCTTTGCGCTTTCCAGCGTGGGGCCGAGGGTTTCACCGTCGATGGCCGCGACGACGAGGATCTTCGCGCCGCCGGCGATCTGGTTCTGGATCTGGCTGATCTGCTGGTCCGTCTCGTCTTCGGCGTACTGCAGGTCAACGTCGCAGTTCCTGGCTTCGAGCTTTTCCTTCAGGCCCTCGCCGTCGTTGATCCAGCGTTCCAGGCTGCGCGTGGGCATCGAGATGCCGACGCTGCAGGCGGCGGCTTCGCCTTCGCCGTCCTCGGTGTTGGATCCCGCCGGAGCGCAGGCCGCCAGGCCGGCTGCCAGTCCGAGGGTGAGAAAGAGGGTTGATGCGTGCTTGATTCGGGTCATGGTTGCTGCCTTTGAAAAAGGATCCGGCCGCGGCGGGCAGCTCCCGGGCATCACGCCGGCGGAAACGGCGAAATGTCACTGGATGGCCGTGGGGCTGAATCGAGCGGATACAACGCTGTAGCGCCCGGTCGACGGCGACCGTCAACAATCTGCAGGCGAGGACAAGAGTCCCACTGCCCGGCCGGTTGAACAAGAGAAATGAACACAGTTATGCAATCGCAATTCCGCATCCGGGTAGGCCGTGCGGGGCTGGCCGGCCTGCGCCGTTTGGGGCTCCACGGAGCTGGCGGTGACAGGCGCTCACCGCCCGTAAAGACCGGGCACGGAACGGAGCACCATCGAAATCTCGTGGGCGGTCCCCCGCAGCAGCAGGCCGAGGCCTCCCGTCCGCACGAGATCCGCGGACGCCGGCACCGACACGGCCACCGAGCCCACCGTCTGGCCGTTGCCGTTGCAGACCGCCACGGCCATGCAGCTCGTGCCGGAAAGGTACTCCTCGATTTCCGTTGCCAGCCCCTCGCGGGCCACGCGGCGCACCTGGGCAATCAGTTCCTCTTCATCCGTGATGGTGCGCGGCGTCCGTGCGGCCATGCCAAACCGGCGCAGGAACCGGCGCTGCTCCGGCTCAGGCAACCCCGCCAGCAGGATTTTCCCGAAGGCCGTGGCATGGAGGGCTCCGGCAAAGCCCGATTGCGGAACCGGAATCCGCGGATGCTCCGGAGAATCCGCCACGTGGGCCACCACCACCTCGTTTCCCCAGTGCACCGCGTAGTAGGCGGCCGCCCCGGCAGTCTCGTGCAGGTTGGCGACCAGCCGCGCCACCGTGCGCGACGTACCCATCTGCCGATGCAGCGCACCGCCCAGCCGGTGCAGCTGATAGCCCAGGACATACCGGCCCTCGGACTTTCGGTGCACCACATAACCGGCGTCGCCCAGAGCCGCCAGGAGCCGGTAGGTGGTGGCCACCGGGAGGCCGAGCGCCGTCGAAATCTCCTTGGCGGTCGCGCCTCGGGCATCGGCTGCCACCGCCTCCAGGACATGCAGCGCCTTGTTCAGGGAACCCATGGTCAGCATCGATTCCATACCGTCCCCCGCCCTTGGTTTCCCACTCTCTGGTAACGCATCTTTACCGAACGTTCGGCGGATGAGAAGAGTGAGTACCGGCAACGAGGCCGTCCGGGAAGAACCGGGTCCGAAAGGGAAAACGATGGCTGCTCAAAGCGAAAACAAGACCGCACTGATCACCGGCGCAGGGCGGGGCATTGGCCAGGCAATCGCCGAGCGCCTGGCCGACGACGGCTTCAACATCATCGTCGCTGATGTTCCCGAGGCCAAGGAGAACGTCGACAAGGTCATCGCCTCCCTGCAGGCCCGCGGCCGGGACGCCGTCGGCGTGTATGGCGACGTCGCCAATCCGGACGACGTCACCCGCTTCGTCACCGAGGGCACGACGGCGCTGGGCAACCTTGACGTGTTCATCGCCAACGCGGGAATCGCCCAGGTGGACGCCATCCTCGACGTCGAACCGGCAGCCCTGGACCGGATGCTCGACGTCAACATCAAGGGCGTTTACTACTGCTATCAGGCCGCGGCACGGCAGTTCATCGCTCAGGGCACCGGCGGGAAAATCATCGGCGCCGCCTCGATTGTCGCCTACCGTCCGTTCCCGCTGCTGGCCTCCTACTCGGCGACCAAGTGGGCGGTCCGCGGGCTGACGCAGGCGGCGGCCATGGAGTTCGCCAAGCACCACATCACGGTCAATGCCTACGCCCCCGGCGTCGTCGGAACGGCGATGTGGGACCTCATCGACGAGCGGCTGACCACCATCGAAGGCACTCCGCGCGGCAGCGCGCTGGAACGGCAGGTTGACGGCATCCTCGCGGGCCGGGTGTCGGTGCCGGAGGACGTGGCCAAGCTGGTCTCCTTCCTGTCCGGACCCGATTCCGACCATATGACCGGCCAGACCGTGCTGGTCGACGGCGGCATCAACTTCGCCTAGGACTGCACCGCCCAGTAGCCGGTCCCGTCCTGCTACTCCCCGGCCCGGCCGCGCACGGCCGCCCACTTCTCGCCCAGCGCGACATCGGCCAGCGGCTGCCACTTGCTGGTTTCCAGCAGCGAGGCGACGGTGTCGCGGTTGATGTCCAGCTCCTTGCCGCCTTCCTCCACCGCGGTGGGATAGCAGACCCAGAGCACGCCGTCGGCCTCCACGGCGGCGGCGGCGCCCGCCAGGTCATGGGCCAGATCCGCTGCCGAACCGACAACCAGGATGACGACGTCGGCCGGCATCAGTGCGCCCGGCTCGGCCAGGAATGCCTGCTCCGGCAGGAAGGAGGCTACCTCCGGGCGGCCCTGCGCGCCGTAGACGGTGACGCGGTTCCCGGCGGTGGTGCCGAACGGCTGGGCGGAGGAATCAGAAGACATGGGTGGAGCTCCATTTCACGGGCGTGAGTCGGACTGGAAACATGATTCCGGCGGGCACGCCAACCAACCGGATGTTTCCATTCTTTCAGGTTCCGGCATCGGCGCAGGTCACCGCGCTTTCGGGCACGGACCACGCTCCGGATCGAGCCGGACCGGAGTCTGGGGCGCCGTGTGCGGGACGGGCGCGACCTCTTGGCCCTGTGGTGCGGCCGCTTTTGCCGGGCACCCTACACGCGCCGGGATCCGGTAGGCAGAATATGCCCAGGCGGGACGGCCTCCCGCCGGCCCATCCCCTAAGGAGAGTCCCATGAACACGTCGCCTCCGCGCAGTGTCATCGTCACCGGCGGCTCCGGCGGCATTGGCCGGGCGGCCGCGCTGCGGCTCGCCCGCGACGGCGCCCAGGTTCTTGTCCACTACAGCGGAAACCGCGACGCGGCCCGCCAAACGGCCGACGGCGTCGTCAATGCCGGCGGTACAGCCGTGGTTTTCGGCGGAGATGTGGCGGAGGAAGGACAGATGCAGGAGATGTTTGTCGAAGCCGACGCGGCCTTCGGCGGCGTTGACGTGCTGGTCCACACCGCTGGCATCATGCCCCTGGGGCCAGTCGCGGAAATGTCGCTGAAGACCTTTGACCGGATTCAGCGGACCAACCTCCGCGGCACCTTCATCGTTGATCAGCTGGCCGCACGGCACCTGCGCGACGGCGGTGCGATCATCAATTTCTCCACCTCCGTCACCCGCCTCCAGCTCCCCGGCTACGGCGCCTATGCAGCATCCAAGGGCGCCGTGGAAGCGCTGACCCTGATTCTGGCCCGCGAGCTGCGTGGACGGAACATCACGGTGAACGCCGTGGCTCCGGGGCCGACGGCCACTCCCCTATTCTTCACCGGCAAATCCCAGGAGCAGATCGACGCCATCGCCAAGCTCAACCCCATGGAGCGGCTCGGGACACCGGAGGATATAGCCGAGGCGGTGGCCTTCCTCGCCGGTCCTGGCCGCTGGATCAACGGCCAGGTCCTCTACGCCAACGGCGGCGCCGCGTAGCCGCAGTGCGCCCACCGTTTACTTCTGGAACTGCCGGACCTGCTTTAGGTTGAGGTGATTGCGTGCCCGCCACAGTGCCGTTTCCCCATTGTCACCGGCACCGAGTAATCTCGGGGAGACAATTCAATAGTTGGGGATAACTTTGCAGCACACCATCAGCGGACATCACTGCTCCGCTTCCAAAACCACGCACCTTACGGCAGGCCCGGATTCATCCGTTTCGGACCTCCGCGAACCTCGCGGAAAGCAGCTTTCATGATCAGCGGAGCGAAAGCCTTAATTGCAGTCGCCGGCCTGGTGGTCGCCGGAAGCACGGTGGCCATTGTTGCCTCCGGAAACGCCGATGAAGGAAAAGTCGTTCGGGTTATCGACGGCGACACCCTGGTGGTGGATTTTGATGATCAGGAGCTGACCGTCCGGCTGCTGAACGTGGATACCCCGGAGACCAAGGATCCCGGCAAACCCGTCGAATGCCTGGGCCCGGAAGCAACCGATTTCCTCACCCAAGCCCTGCCGGCGGGAAGCACCGTGACGCTGGCGTTCGACGTCGAGCGCGAGGACCGCTACGGCCGCACGCTCGCGGCCGTCTATAACGACGACGATCTCCTGATCAATGCCGAGGTGGCCCGCCGGGGTTTGGGAATCCCGGTGACGGTCGGCAAGAACACCAAGTTCCGGCCGCCCGTCGATGAGGCCTACCAGGAGGCTCAGGAACAGCACGCCGGGCTTTTCGCCGAGGACGTCGAATGCACCGTTCCGGCGATGGTCGCGGCTCTGGAAGAGACTGCGACCCAAGCGGCTTCCCAAGGAACGGGAACGACGGCGGTGGCCGCCGGCGCCGCCGTCACCGCTGTTTACGCGCTTGCAAAGACGGTCGACGCCGGGTTCGACGCTTTCGAAGCCAGTGCAAAGGCAGGAGAGTCCCTGATTTGGGCGGCACTCACCCCGGCCCAAAAGGCTGACCTCCAGGCCAGGGCAAACACCGCGCAAACCCAGGTCCATGACCGCCACGATGAATTGGTCACTGTGCAGGCGGAGCTGCAGGCCTCCGAAGACGGGGTGAAGCGCAAGGCTGCCGAAGCCGAACGGATCGCTGCCGAAGAAGAAGCCCGCAAGGTTGCCGCAGCGGCGCAGGCCGAAGCGGACCGCCTCGCCGCAGAACAGGCAGAGGCCCACCGCATCGCCGCAGAAGCCGAAGCCCGGCGGAGTGCCGCCGCGCAGGCCGAAGCCGACCGCCAGGCTGCCTATACCCCTCCGCCCCAGCAATACGTTCCGCCCGCACCGAGCAGCAACCCGCCGGGCTACACCGGTCCGCGCTGTTACGCGCCGGGCGGGAAGACCTGGCGCCCCTGCTAAACGGAGGCCCGCGCTGCTCAAAGGCGCGGGCCACCTGCGTCCTTAGCTGCCGAACGAGTCCTGCAGGAAGTGCCGGTTTGCTTCAGCCCGCTCCAGGAGATCGTTGTCGGTGAAGTACTTCCGGTTGAACTCTTCCCAATCGCCGACGAACATGGTCCATTCCCCGTCAACCTGGACCGGCCAGCAGCGGCGCACCCAATTGAGTTTTTCGCGGACGCTGTTCTGGGTGTTCGGGTCGGTGCTGGAATACTGCAGGACGGTGCAGTTGTGAATCATCTGCGCCTTGTCGGCGTCACGCCTCAGGAATTCTTCGTCGCTCCAGCGCTCCAGAACGAGGCGCGTCGCCCACATGAATTCCCCGTGGGTGACCATGAGAACGTTGTCGCGGGCATTTTCGCGGTGCAGAGTGCTGAGGATGTTCCGGACCCGGTTCTCGGCCACATTGGCAATGGATTCGCCGGCGGGCGGAGCCCAGTACAACGGATCGTTCTCGCGGTACGCCGCGTTCTGTGAATACTTCCGCGCAAAATCCTGCTTCGACATGGATCCGATCTCGCCCCAGGACCGTTCGCGGATGACGCGGTTCTCTTCCCAGCGCACATCCAGCCCGAGGTTCGCGGCAGTCTCGCGGGTCCGGGTGTAGGTGGAGACAATGGCGCGGTCGAACTCGATGTTCTGCTCGGCGATCCAAGCGCCCGCGACCTTTGCCTGCTGTACTCCGAGTTCGGTCAGGCGCCAGGAACGGTCCGGAACGGTCATTGTCTCTTCGGTGTAGAGGCTCGGGTCACCGGCCTTGGAAGCCCGCTGCATAACGTTCGCTTCGCTCTGTCCGTGGCGGACGAGAAACAGGTTCCGGGGCATGACCATCGAGGCCTCCTTTGCGTCTGCGTTGGTTCTTTTACATTCTAGGTGCGCCAAAAGGCCCGCCCCGTTCCCTGTCTCCGGCGCATAGCTGTCTCCGGCGGCCAGGCGGCGGTTGGACCTCGACGCCGCAAAAGGGGTTGACTGTCTTTATGATTCTTACCGGTGAATACGCCCCCAGTTCCAGCAAGCGCGCCCGCGAGCAGGCGGAGCTGATTGAAAGCTCCGGCGGTACCGAGGGAACCACCCTCGGCGGCCGCCCGGTCATCCTGCTGACCACGGTCGGCGCGAAGTCGGGAAAGCTGCGCAAGACGCCGCTGATGCGCGTGGAACACGACGGCGACTACGCCGTCGTCGCGTCCATGGGCGGCGCACCCAAGCACCCCGTCTGGTACTTCAATATCCAGGCCAACCCGCACGTGGAGCTGCAGGACGGACCGCAGAAGTGGGACATGCGCGCCCGAGAAGTCACCGGCGAGGAGAAGGCCGCGTGGTGGGAGCGCGCCGTCGAAGCCTATCCCCCGTATGCCGACTACCAGGCGAAGACGGACCGTGAAATCCCCGTGTTTGTGCTGGAGCGGATGGACTAGCTCCTTAACAAACGGAAACGACGACGGCGGACCCTCTGGGGCTCCGCCGTCGTCGTTGTGCTGCTGCCGTTGTGGGATTTCGCTGCCGTTTTGGGGTTCTGCTGCCGTTGCGCAGTGGCAGGAAAATCCCAAAACGGTCACGGAACCAGGACGACGCTGCCGCACACCTGGCCGGATTCCAGCCGCCGCATCGCTTCGGCGACGTCGGCCAGCCGATACCGGCTGTCGATGCGCGGCACGACCGTGCCTGCCTCGGTCATGGCGGAGATGCGCTCGAGGTCTTTGCCGTTCTCCCGGCACATCAGTCCCTTCAGCCGGCGGTTGCCGAAAAGCGACAGGACCGCACCGCCGACCTGCCGCTCGAAGATGGCCCCGGTCAGCCGGTTGCCTCCCTCCCCGCCGGCAAGCACCGCCGTGCCGCCGGGCACCAGTGCGCGGCGCAGGCGGGCCGGGGAAGGATTGCCGCCGACGTCGATAATCGCGTCGAACCGGGGCCCGGCGGCGGCGAAATCCTCCCGCGCATAGTCGATAATCCCCGCGGCACCAAGCGACCGGACAAACTCCGCCTTGCCGGCACTGCACGCCCCGGTCACCTCGGCCCCGGCTGCCCGGGCCATCTGCACTGCAAAACTGCCGACGCCGCCGGCCGCTCCCAGCACCAGGACCTTCATCCCCGCGGCCACCCGGGCGGCATCCAGGGCCTGCAGCGCAGTCAGTCCTGACAGTGGAACCACTGCCGCCTGCTCGAAGTCCAGACCGGCAGGCTTGAAGGCCAGCTTCTCCTCGGGGGCAGCAGAGAATCCAGCAAAGGTGCCCCGGCCGATCCCATACACCTCATCCCCTATCCGGAAACGAGTGACGCCGGCACCGACGGCGGCCACGGTGCCGGCGAGGTTGTGCCCCATCACGGGCTGCCGGGGCCTGCGCAGCCCGACGGCGGCGCGGAGCAGATACGGTTTACCCGTCATCATGTGCCAGGCGGCGCGGGCCAGCCCGGCGGCGCGTACCTGCACCAGCACCTCGGTGTCTCCCAGTTGAGGAAGCGGATGCTCGGCCAGACGCAGGACCTCCGGGCCGCCGTAGCCGGTCTGCAGCACGGCGGGGACTGTAGCCGGCAAGCTGGCAGGCGACGAAGCGGCAGGGAATGAAGCGGACAGAGTGGTGGACGGAGTAGACGGAGTGGACGGAGTGGACGGACTGGAGGGGTCAGACGGTACGGCATTGTTGGAAGTGCGTGACGTGCGGGACATGGCGGGTCCTTTCGCGGAAGTTCCTTCTGGAACACATCAGCCTTACTCTGTAAGCGCGACCGTACCTTACAAAGTAAGGCAGCGGTAGACTGCCCGCAATGACAACCACAAACGCTTCCCCACACCTCCGTCAGCCGCTGACCCGCGAACGCGTGCTGCAGGCTGCCGCCCGCCTTGCTGACGACGGCGGGCTCGGCTCTCTGACCATGCGCTCCCTGGCCTCGGATCTGTCGGTGCAGCCGATGTCGCTCTACCACCACGTGGCCAACAAGGAAGACATCCTGGACGGACTGGTCGACCTCGTCTTTGACGAGGTGCAGGTGCCCTCCGAAACGCCCGGCGGATGGCGTGCAGCCATGGAGGCCCGCGCCCACGGCATGCGGGCGGCGCTCTCCCTCCACCCGTGGGCGGTGGGACTGATGGAAACGCGCACGACGCCGGGCGCCGCCAATCTGCGCCACCACGACTCCACGCTGGGCGTACTGCGCCGGTCGGGCTTCTCGCTGGACGCGGCCGGTCACGCCTATGCCCTGCTGGACAGCTACATCTACGGCTTCGCCCTGCAGGAGGCAGGGCTGCCGGTCGGCGTGCCCGATGCGGATCCGCAGATTGTGGAGGCCATGGCCCGCTCCATCCCGGCCGGTGAGCTGCCCTACCTGGCGGAGATGGCCATGGACCGCGCCACCCAGTCGGACTACAGCTTCGGTGCCGAGTTTGAGGTGGGGTTGCGCATCATTCTCGACGGCCTGACCGGCCTGCTGACGCAATAAACGCCCGGATTGTTGAACAATCCAACGTGATCGCGCACACTGTAGGGACACCAACCCCCACCAGAGGTACGGAGACCAGCATGCCGGTCATTGATTTGAACAGCGATGTCGGAGAGTCCTTCGGCAACTGGAAGATGGGCGACGACGCCGCCGTCTTCGAATCCGTCTCCAGCGCCAACGTGGCCTGCGGCTTCCACGCCGGAGACCCGTCCACCATCGCACAGACCTGCCGCGACGCCGTAGCCGCCGGAGTCACCATCGGCGCCCACGTGGCGTACCGGGACCTGGCCGGCTTCGGCCGCCGGTTCCTGGACTGCTCCTACACCGAATTGCACGACGACGTCCTCTATCAGCTGGGCGCGCTGCAGGCCATGGCCCGGGCCGCAGGCGGCGAGGTCAAATACGTGAAACCGCACGGCGCCCTCTACAACACGATCGTTCATCACGAGGTCCATGCCCAGGCCGTCATCGACGCCGTCCGCACCTTCGACAAGGACCTGCCGGTCCTGCTGCTGCCCGGCGCCGTCGCCCTGGACAAAGCCGCCGACGCCGGCCTGCGCGGTGTTGCCGAAGCCTTTGCCGACCGCAGCTACAGCCCGGACGGAACCTTGGTGTCGCGGCGCGAATCCAATGCGGTGATCCACGATGCAGAGCAGGTCACCGCCAACATGGTCCGCCTCGCCACCGAAGGCACCATCACGGCCGTGGACGGCACCGTCATCCCCATGAACGCCGCCTCCATCTGCGTCCACGGCGACACCCCCGGCGCCGTCGCGATGGCCGCGGCCGTACGGCGCGGATTGGAAAACGCCGGCGTCACCATCCAGAGCTTCGTATGACGTCCTCCCCGATCGCCGGCATCCGGCCCGCGGGCACCCGCACCCTGCTGGTCGAGCTGGCATCGCTGGCCGACGTCACCGCCCTGCACACCCAGCTCAAGGCACACCCGCTGCCCGGCCAGGTCGATGTTCTCGCGGCCGCCGGCACCGTGCTGGTCCGTTTCATCGGCCGGCGGGAAACGGTCGACGCCGCTGGCCGGATTCCAGCCCTGGACCTCACCCATGCTGAGGCTCCGGAGGCGCGCACGGTCACCATCGACACCGTGTACGACGGCGCCGACCTCGCCGAGGTGGCCCGCCTCACCGGCCTCTCGGAGGAGGCCGTCGTCAAGGCCCACACCGGCAGTTCCTGGCTGGGCGGGTTCGGCGGGTTTGCTCCCGGTTTCACCTACCTGACCGGCGGAGATCCGGCCCTCAACGTGCCGCGCCGCGACAGCCCCCGCACCGCCGTGCCCGCCGGGTCCGTGGCCCTGGCCGGCGAATATTCGGCGGTGTATCCGCGCGAATCCCCGGGAGGCTGGCAGCTGATCGGCCGCACCAACGCCGTCATGTGGGACCTGGACCGCCCCGATCCCGCCCTCATCCGCCCCGGCGACCGCGTCATCTTCCAAGCTGTCCGCGAGCTGGTTACGACGACGGACCCCTCCCCCGCAGCCATCGAGGAATCAGCGACCGGTCCCTCGTTGGAAGTCCGCGCCGCCGGCCTGCAGTCTCTGATTCAGGATTTGGGCCGCCCCGGCTATGCGGACCTCGGCGTTTCCGCCTCGGGAGCCGCCGACACCCGCTCCGCCCGGCAGGCCAACCGGCTCGTCGGCAATCCCGCTGACGCGGCGGTGATCGAGAACCTCTTCGGCGGCCTCGAGCTCACCGCGCACGGGGACACGGTACTGGCGCTGGCCGGCGCCGAGGTGCCCGCCGCCGTCATATCCCCCGACGGCAAGCGCGACCGGCCGGTTCCGTTGAATGCTCCGTTCGCACTGCTCGACGGCGAGATCCTCACCCTGGGCTCCCCCTTCCGCGGAGTCCGTACGTACGTTGGAGTCCGCGGCGGTATCGCGGTCGAGCCCGTTCTGGGCAGCTGCAGCACCGATTCGATGAGCCATATTGGACCCGCCTCGCTGGATGCCGGAACCCGGCTGCCCATCGGCAACATCACCGGCACCGCACCCGTCGGCTCCCCCGAGCCCGGCACCCTGCTCAGCGGCGACCAGCCGGGAACCCTCGGCGACGGCGAC
Organism: Arthrobacter sp. zg-Y820; assembly: GCF_030142155.1. Lineage (GTDB taxonomy): Bacteria > Actinomycetota > Actinomycetes > Actinomycetales > Micrococcaceae > Arthrobacter_B. Next base: position 627,340 of record NZ_CP126247.1, on the reverse strand, counting down.
TCCCCCGCCCTTCTGCGCATCACGGCCGGCCCGCGGCAGGACTGGTTCGGACCGGATGCCGCCGCCGCGCTGACCGAGCACACCTGGCGCACCACCAACGAGTCCAACCGGATCGGCGTCCGGCTCGAAACCGACCCCGAAGACCCGGAGGCGCAGCCGCTGCAGCGCGTCCGGAATGGCGAACTTCCCAGTGAAGGCGTGGTCGCCGGCTCGCTGCAGATCCCGCCGTCGGGCCTCCCCGTCCTGTTCCTGGCCGATCATCCGGTGACCGGCGGATATCCGGTGATTGCCGCCGTCGTGCCCGAGGACCTGCCGGTCGCCGCGCAGCTGCCGCCTGGCCACCCCGTCCGCTTTGTTTTCGTGAACCCCGATACCCTGGCGCCGCTCTCCCCCGGATCGGCCGCCGCACTGTTTCCGGAAGGAACCCCATGAAGAAGGTCCTGATCGCGAACCGCGGCGAGATTGCCGTGCGCGTGGCCCGTGCCTGCGCCGACGCCGGAATCGGGTCGGTGGCGGTCTATTCGGACCCCGACGCCGATGCCCTGCACGTGCGCCTGGCCGATGAAGCCCTGCCCCTGCACGGCGCCGCCGGCGCCGACACCTACCTGAACATTCCCAAGCTGATCGAGGCCGCGCACCTCGCCGGGGCCGACGCCGTGCACCCCGGCTACGGTTTCCTGTCCGAGAACGCTGACTTCGCGCAGGCAGTGCTCGACGCCGGACTCACGTGGATCGGCCCCTCACCGCAGGCGATCCGCGACCTGGGCAACAAGGTCACCGCGCGTGACATCGCCGTCCGGGCCGGCGCGCCGCTGGTGCCCGGCACCCCGGGGCCGGCCGAAAGCGCCGGACAGGTCCGCGCGTTCGCCGAAGAGCACGGTTTGCCGGTGGCGATCAAGGCGGCCTTCGGCGGCGGCGGCCGCGGCATGAAGATCGCGCGCCGGCTCGAAGACGTGGAGGATGCGTTCGAGTCAGCGGTCCGCGAGGCCGTGTCAGCGTTCGGCCGCGGCGAGTGCTTCGCCGAACGGTTCCTGGACCGGCCCCGGCATGTGGAGGCGCAGGTGCTGGCCGATACGCACGGCAACGTCGTCGTTGTCGGCACCCGCGACTGCTCGCTGCAGCGCCGCAACCAAAAGCTCGTGGAGGAGGCTCCCGCGCCGTTCCTGACCGATGAGCAGCGCGCCACCATCCACGAATCGGCGAAGGCGATCTGCCGCGAGGCCGGCTACACCGGCGCCGGCACGGTGGAATATCTGGTCTCCCCCGACGGGCTGATCAGCTTCCTGGAGGTCAACACCCGGCTGCAGGTTGAGCACCCGGTGACCGAGGAAACCACCGGCGTCGATCTGGTCCGCGAGCAGTTCCGGATCGCCGACGGCCTGCCGCTGTCCTTTACCGAGGATCCGGCGCCCCGTGGACACGCGTTCGAATTCCGGCTCAACGCCGAGGATCCGGCCCGCGGCTTCCTGCCCGGCCCCGGCCCAGTGGACGCGTTCGAACCGCCAACCGGCCCCGGCATCCGGGTCGATTCCGGCGTCCGCTCCGGTTCCGTGGTGCCCGCCGAGTACGACTCGCTGATGGCCAAGCTGATTGTCTGGGGCGAGGACCGGCCGCAGGCGCTGCGCCGGGCCCGGGCCTCGCTGGATGAGATCGTAATCCGCGGGCTGCCCACCGTCCTGCCGTTCCACCGCGCCGTGGTCCGCTCCGAGGCCTTCACCCGCGGAGACGCCTTCGGGGTGCACACCACCTGGATCGAGTCCGAGTTCGCCGAACCGCTGGCCGCGTCTCCGGAGATCGCCGCTTCTCTGCCCGGCGCCGAGCGCGAGACCATCACCATCGACGTCGACGGCCGCGCCGTCACCGTCGGGGTGCCCGCCGCCCTGCTGAACGCGCTGCGCTCCGGCGGAACCGGAGCGCCGGCCACCGGCACTGCGGGCGGCGACGGCGGCAGCTCCGGCGGCAGCGACGGCGCACTGGCCTCGCCGATGGCGGGGAACCTGGTGAAGTGGGTGGCCGACGACGGTGCCCGGCTGGCCGCGGGCGATCCGGTCGCCGTGCTGGAGGCCATGAAAATGGAAACCACCGTCCGCGCCCACCGGGCCGGAACCCTGAGCCGTGCCGAGCTGGAACCCGGGGCCACCGTCGCACGCGGGGATTCCCTGGGCCGCATCGGCTCCTAAACCGTCCGGAGCACCGGCCGTCCCCCTCCGGCCGGTGCTTCGGATCCCTCTTTCGCCCACTAGATTAGGGGAATGCTTGTGAACCCGGCGGACATCACCACGGACCGCACCGACCATGCGAACACCACCGTCTGGGTGGCCGATGTGCTGCGCCGCCGGATTGCCGCCGGCGAGCTGGCGCCGGGCACCAAGCTTTCCGAGCAGCAGCTCGCCGCGTCCATGCAGGTTTCCCGCAACACCCTGCGCGAGGCGTTCACCATGCTCAGCATCGAGTCGGTGGTGACCCGCTTTCCGAACCGCGGCGTGTTTGTGGCCGCGCCCGACGCCGACGCCGTGCGGGAAATCTACCGGGTCCGCCGCATGCTGGAGCCCGCCGCGGTGCTCTGGGGACCGGAGCTGGACCTGAACCGGCTCGACGCCGTGGTGGCGGAGGCCCGTGACGCCAAGCGCCGCGGAGCTGTCCCGGACATGGCCGCCGCCAACCAGGCCTTCCATGAAGCGCTGATCGCCATGTCCGGCAGCCTGCAGCTGCAGCAGATGATGGGCCGCGTGCTGGCCGAGATGCGGCTGGTGTTCCATGCCATGAGCGCCGAGCCGGAGTTCCACACCCGGTATGTGGAGGAAAACGCCGCCCTGGTGGACCTGCTGCGCGCCGGACGCCGGGCCGAGGCCGCCGACACGCTGCGCGGCTACCTCGATGCCGCCGAGGCTGAACTGCTGGGGCATTTGGGCGCGTAGCTGCAACCGAGCGATTACGGCGGTGTCCCGCGCTCGTCCTTCATTTCTGCGCCGCCACCATGGCCAGCGCCTCCTCCGCCCGGCCGCCGGTCACGAGGGCGGTGAAGTGCAGGCTGAAGCTGTCCTGGCCAAGATAGCCGCCGAGCCCGTGGCCGCCGACAGCCGCAAAGGATTTTCCGTCCACCGTGACCCGGTCCGAGCTGAAGACTCTGCCGCCCCAGGCCTCGGTGAGGGGATCCAGACGCGCGGCAGCGGGATTGAGCGTCACAATGGCCACGATTTCGCTGGCCGCGGTCCCCATTTCCGCGACGCGGTCCGCCGATGCGAGCGTGACGTAGACGTCCACCGCTCCGTCCGTGGCGAGATCCACGTTGAGGGTATCGGCGGAGTCCGGCTGAACCCCGGCGGACGCCAGCAGCACCGCTGCCGTGACCCGATACTGGGTCTGGTCCAGCGCCAGCGCCGCCATGGTGGTGCCGTAGGAGTGGGCCACCACGTTGACCTCGGGAGGCGGAGCTCCGTCAGCGGTCCGGCCCAGATACAGGCCGTCAAGGGCTGCGGCCAACGCCGGTGCGCCCTTCTCCGCGCTGGCCGCACCGCCCACGGTGAGCTCGGTCGGGGGTTCGTAGCCCATGTACGCCACCACCGCGGTGGACCCGCCGTGAACTCCGATCCTGCGCTGTTCCCGGCCGAGGGACCGCGCGTTGTCCACCAGCGACGCCGCCTGCTTCGTGGAGGTATTCATGCCCGGCACCAGGAAGGAAACGTTGCTGGCAGAGTCGAGGTCTTCTCCGACACTGATGGCGGCCAGCGGCACGTTGGTGCCGGGGTCGAAGGAAATCAGCTGCCGCTTCTCCCCCGCGCCGCCCAGCGCTTTCGTCAGCGCGTCCACCGCTTCGGTGCGTTCCAGATGCCGGCTGCGTTCCATCGGCCGCAGGTCTTCCGGCCGCCATGCAGCACCGCGGGCCTTCCTGCCGCCGGCAGCGGTGCCGGCGGGTGTCCGGCCGAGGCGTTGCTGAACGGCCGCCAGAACGCGCCGGTTGGCCTTGTCCCGAACCTTGTACGGGGCGCCTTCCAGGTTTCCGACCAGCCCCGGAAGGGCTGCGGCGAGGGCGGCCTGCTGCGGGCCGTTCAGCTTTGCCCAGAAGTTGGCCTCTTCGTGCGGGCTCAGGCCGGCCACGAAAAGCCGGGCCTCCGGTCGCCGTCCCAGCTCGCTCAGCAGCTCCGGACCCAGCAGCGTCAACTGCGCATACAGCGCCCTGATGTCTGCCGGAGTGGCGTCCCGAGCGGCGGCCTTCCGGAATGCCGCGTCCATCTCCCGGCGCAGCGCGGAGAACAGATCCATGCGGCTCGAAGAATAGCTGGAGACCACGTCGGGCGTGGAGCGGGAGATTCCGGCCAGGGCGGCCAGGCAGTCCTCGGATGCCTGCTCAAAGTGCACGGCCAGCAGGTCCGCTTTGGCCTGGAGCGGTTCGGTAGCCGCGGCCCGGACGGCCTCCATGGTGCGCTGGGAGGCGTTGTCCTTCTTCATCTCGCGGAGCTCGTCGTCGAGGCGCTGGTACGCCGCCTCGATTTCGGTTTCCAGCATCCGGCGCTGCGTTTCAATGGCGATGAGTTCGCTGCCGAACCGGTCCAAGGCAGCCCGCAGCAGCGCGCTGCTTTGCGTGTATTCCCGGGTGTGGGCCGCCGGCGCATCGAAAGCCCGCAACACCAGGTCCTGTTCCGGAGCGGCGTAAAGACCGCCCAGACCCTGCCACTTGTTTTGCAGGGACTCGATGGCATCGGCGAAAACCGCTGCTCCGTCGAGGATTTCCCGAGCCCGTGCCTGGATCGGTTCGCCGTCGGGCAGCATGCGAAGCTCATGCAGCTCGATGTGGATGTAGCGGGTCATTCGACTGCCCGCAGGTTGAGGCTGCCGCCGTAACGGGGTGGACGGTAGTTGGCCGGAACGGACGCCGCGAGGCGCTGGGCATTACGAACCATCTGCTCATCACCCTGGACGTACTCGGCCACAGCTTGGGCGACCCCCTGGACCGCATTGTTGCAGCGGATCATGATGGCCGAGACGTCCCGGCCCAGCACGTCAGCGCAGATCCCGCGGGCCGTCTCGGCTATCTGGGTACACGTGCCCAGAAGGTCCGGCAGCCCCTGCTCCTGCTCCGCCAGCACTCTCCGAGCGTTTTCCAACTCGTCAAGGTCGAACCGGGCGTCGCGCAGCAGAGCCTGCACCGACGCCACCTGAATGTCCATTTCCATGTGCGCCCCCTTCGGGTTTTCAGGAACGCTACGGGGGCAGGCCGGAGCCTGGAATCGCTGATCCGCAGCCTGTGGACACGGCCCGGCACCAATCAGTTCGGAACCGTCAGGTGCAGGAATCCGCCGGAAGTTCCCTACCCCTCGGCGCCGTCCGGCACGGTCTTTCCGTAGGTCGGCTCGGCGACTCCGCCGATGGGGCCGGGCGCCACGATCCGGCGCTTCCGGGGCGCCACGCGTGACCGGACGGTTCCGACAGCCTGCCGCACTTCCAACCGTGCGGCCGGGCCGTGCCCGGGCAGCAACAGCGAAGCGTCCAGTATGCTGAGCTGTCCCAGCGAGCGCCGTGCGCCGTCGCCGTCTGAGTGGAACATGGGATCGAGCATCTGCGGACCCCGGATCCGGCTGATGTTGTGGCCCGTCACCAGGGCGTCACCGGTGGCAACCGCGTGCGCGGCAGGCAGGTAGTACGCGGTGTGTCCCGGTGTGTGCCCCGGGGTGGGCACTGCCACCGGCGAGCCGGGCAGGGCGGCCAGCTCGGCGTCGTCGTACCAGGTGGCCGCGGACAGGACCGCCACCCGCCCGGCGCCGCCGGCAGCCAGTGCATGCCAGGCCCAGTGCAGGACGGCGGGGTTCCAGGCCCGGCTCAGGATGTGCGCGACCGAGACCTGCTCCCGCTGCTCCCCCTGCAGATAGGGCAGTTCGGGAAGGCTGCACAGGACCGGGATTCGGTAGGCTGCGGCGAAGTAGCCGGCGGTCCCGGCGTGGTCAGCATGGGCGTGCGTGACGAGGATCGCCGCCGCGTCGGCGGGATCCAGGCCGGCGTCCCGGATCGAGGCAACCACCAGCGGCAAGTCCCCCGGATAGCCGCCGTCTATCAGGGTGAAAGCATCCCCGTCGCGCAAGATAATCCAGTTCGACGCCGGTCCTTCCACGAAAAAGACGTTCGCGGCCGGTTCCGTCATCGCGTACTTCGGTGTTCCAACTCCAGCATCCATTCCCGTACCTCCTCTAGAGAGGTATATCCTGCCGCCCGGCGGGCTGCAACGGAGTTTTTCTAGTCGGCTGAGGTTTCGTAGAAGTCCCAGGCGCTGATAACCTCGGGCACCGTCAGGGCATGCTCGGCGCGCGGGATGACCCCCTGCAGCCAGCTGAGCTTCGTGCCGGGGCGGCCGCGGTGCGCCAGGACCATCGATCCGAGCATGAACATGTCGCCAACCGGGGCGTAGACCGCCACGCCCTGAACCAGGAAAGGGCCGCCCAGGGCATCAAACACAGCCGTCACCAGGTCCCCGTGCCGGACGCTGCCCAGCAGGACCTCCAGGAACTCGCGGTCCGGGTCATGGCTGAGCAGAGTGGAAACAAAAGCCGCATCCTCATCCTGCAGGAGGGCCAGGGCGTGGATATCGCGCTCGGGCTTGCCGTTGTTTTCGATGCTGCGGTGCCCGAGCATCCGCACCCCGAGCACCGGGGATTTGAAGGCGGTGCCGGCAACCCGGAACACTCCGTAGTGCTCGCTTTTGAAGGTGGCCGCGGCGGGGTCTGCCGGGCCCATCCGTGCCAGGATTTCGCCCATGCCCTTGACGTCACGGCGCTTGGGCAGGGCCGGTGGAGTGTCGACCAGGGACATCGGCTCTGCGGAAGGCAGCAGCGCCGCGGCCGCGGAGGCAACACCGGCTGCGGGATCGGCGGGATTGGCGGGATCGGCGTCGAGCAGCTCCCGGAAGGCTGCTTCCCCGATGATGTCCAGGGTCTGGCCCTTGGCCCGCAGGGCCTGTGCCTTCAGGACTGACCGGCTGACGACGGCGCCGGGCCGCAGCAGGTCGGCGTTCCAGTCGCCGACCACCAGCAGCGAGGTGGCGCGGGTGGGGGCGTGGTTGTTCAGCTGCCCGCCGTGTTCCAGCACCAGCTGCTGCAGGACCGGGCGTTCCACGGTGAAGTCCCCGGTAAAGGAGACCATGTGCCCGCTCATCTTCGCGGAGACTGCAGCCACCGGCTCGGTCAGGGTGAGGGTGGGGCGGGGCGTGAATCGCTGGGTCCGCCCGGCGGCGGTCGACGGCGCCCGGCCGGCAGCCTGCGCCGGCGACGGGGCCAGCCCGGTCACCCGCGCTGCGGCCGGGGTCCGGGTGTAACCCGTTGCCCCCTTCGGCCCGCAGAACTTCAGGACGGCGTCGATTTCTGCCATCCCCTCCCGCTGGGCCAGGGCGATGGTGATGTTGGCGCAGGCTTCGGCGTCGGCCAGTCCGTCGTGGTGCTGGAACGCACCGAAGCCCAGCGCGGCGTTGACGGTGGGCAGTTTGTGATTCTCCAGCGCCAGCAGCGCCTGCGCCATTTTCACGGAACAGCCGTAGCGGAAGGCCTGGCCTGCAAGGCCGGCGTTGGCACTGGTTTCGCGGAACACGGCCAGATCGAAGGCGGCGTTATGGGCGAGGACTGCGTCCTCCGCGATGAACGCCGTGATCTCGGGATGGGCCTGCGCCCAGGTCTGGGCGCCGGCCACCATGGCCTCGGTGATGCCGTGGATGTCGATGTTGCGCGGCTGGAAGCCTCCGCCGTCGGTGGGCCGCAGGAGCCAGTAGCCGCGCTCGACAATCTGCCCGTTCCGGACCTTCACCATGCCCAGGGCACAGGCCGAAGCCCGCGATCCGTTGGCCGTTTCAAAGTCGATCGCGGTGAAGTTCAGCGTCATGTGGTGTGTAGTCCTTGAGTTCTGACCGAACGCAGCCCGGCAGGCGAAAACCGCGACAGGCGGCCCCTCACTCTACCGGCCGGCGGCTCAGCGCGCCGCGGGAATCCCCGGGCGGCCGCTGCGGTTGTGTCCGTATGGATACCTCTGCAGCCACTCCTCCACCGTCCGTCCGCCAGCTGCGGCTGGTGATAGCTGCCGAGGACTATGCGGCGGCGCTCGCGTTTTACCGCGACATCCTGGGGCTTCCGGAGCTGGAGGCCTACTCGGGCGGCGACGGCGCCGAAGTCACCATTTTGGACGCCGGCCGGGCCACCCTGGAAATCTCGAATCCGGCACAGGTCCGGTTCATCGACCGGGTTGAGGCTGGCGGCGAGCCCAGCCTGAAGCTGCGGGTGGCCTTTGAGGTCGACGACGGCGCGCTGGCCACCCGGGCAGCGGTCGACGGCGGTGCCGAGCTGGTGGCCGAGCCCCGCGAAACGCCCTGGCGGTCGTTGAACTCCCGGCTCAACGGCCCCGAAGGTGTGCAGCTGACCCTGTTCGAGGAACTGGACTAGGCGCGCAGCCGGTTTTCCGTTGGGTTTGCCTGCGGGCAGGCCCCTGGTTTGTAAGCTGAAGCGGTGTCCGAAATTCCGCCCGCATTCCCCGCTGCGGCCCCCGCCCCAATCTCCGTCGCGCCCTCAGCAGGAGCCGGCCGCTTCGCCCCGAGCCCGACGGGAGATCTCCACATCGGCAACTTCCGCACGGCCATCCTGGCGTGGCTGTTTGCCAGATTCACGGGGCGCAGTTTCCTGCTGCGGGTGGAGGATTTGGATCCCGAGCGCTCCCGGACCGAGGCCGCACAGCTGCGTGACCTCACCGCCGTCGGGCTTTCCTGGGACGCTGCGCCGATCCGTCAGTCCGAACGCACCGAGCTCTATCTGCAGGCCATCGATCGGTTGGACGAGGCCGGCAAAGTCTACGAATGCTTCTGCACCCGCAGCGAAATTGCCGACGCACCCCGGGCTCCGCATGCTCCGCCCGGCGCCTATCCCGGCACCTGCCGCAACCTCAGCAGCACCCAGCGAGCCCGACGGCGGCGGCTGCGTCCCGCTGCCCTGCGGCTGCGCAGCGAGGTGGAGCAGTACACGGTGACCGATCTGCTTCACGGGTCCTTCACCGGACCGGTGGACGATCTGGTGCTGCTGCGCAACGACGGCGTGCCGCCCTACAACCTCGCTGTGGTGATTGACGACGCAGCGCAGGGCATCGACCAGGTGGTGCGCGGCCGTGACTTGCTCAGCTCCGCTCCCCGGCAGGCGTATCTCGCTTCGCTGCTGGGCCTGCCGCCGGTGGAGTATGCGCATGTTCCACTGGTGTTGAATTCCGCAGGGCAGCGGCTGGCCAAGCGCGACGGCGCCATCACCCTGGGCGCGCTGGGACACGCTGGTGCCGGCCCCGGGCAGGTACGGGACCTGATCCTGGCCTCGCTCGGGCTGCCACCCGGCACGCTCGAGGAAGCACTCGAGGAGTTCTCCCCGGCACGGCTGCCGCGCGAACCCTGGGTGTTCACCGCGCCGCTCGTCCGGCGGTGAAAGCGGGTAGGCGGGAGAAGGCGTCCGGCGGCGAAAGGCGTCCGGCGGTGAAGCCGGGCCGTCTGTGGGCCGTTCCGCGGTGATCCGGCCCGGTCAGCCTCCGCCGAGCCGGATTCCCAGCGCCAGCAGGAAGGCCGCCAGCCCGAGAACTCCCACGATGGCGGCATCGCGCCGGTGGTGCAGCCAGAGCCAGGAAGGCCGGCCGCTGAAAAACGCGTAGAGGCCAGTGATCAGCAGAATCAGGCCGGCCATCCCCACGTAGCCCGGCAGCCCGGAGGCCACCCCCTGGGCGATAACCAGCAGCAGCATCAAGAGCCCAAAGACGAAACTGCCCCAGTGGAAGGCGGGTTCGCCGCGGACGTGTGAAGGTGAAGCCGAACTAGTCATGGTCATCCCAACCGGATCGTTATTCAACCAGAGCCTTGTCCCCGCAGATCGTTATCCCAGCAAGCGCTGCGGCCGCCGGAGCCTTAGCCCAGCAAGGGCGCAACCGCCGGAGCGCGGCTGCTGTGGCACCTGAACCAGGGCCACAGCCTGCTCCTCCCATTGTCCGGCGGCGGGGCGGGGCTGTGAATAGCGGCCCTTCCGGCTGGGGGCGGCCCGCCGCGATCGGCGTCCGCCTCCTACCGGGCCCGACGGTCCGCGCCGAGTTCTCTCGTGCAGATAACGAACTCTAAGGGGCCGGGGGTGGATCCCTCGTGCAGATAAGGCTCTCCTACCGGATGATTTGGACGATTAGAGGCCCTTATCTGCACGAAGGAATTTCGGGTGCCTCGTCGAGTGCGCAGATATGGCGAGGTCGGATCGGTCTGGCCCGTCGAGTGCGCAGATATGGCGAGTTTCAGCGCGGTCAGGTCACCAGACCTGCGCTTTCGCGAAGCGAAACCCACCAGATCTGCACACTGGTCGGGCCAGCCAGCCGACCCACCCAAGCCACCCAAACGCACCCCCAGCGGGGCCCAACCCCCGCCGCCGCACCCCCGCCGTCGTCGTCGGAAAGTTTCCGTAAGAGATTCCCGGAGAACCCTTGACCCTCCCAAAACCGGGGCGTAGCTTCGTAATCAACCAACAGGTTGAACAACCACAACCTTGATTACGGTTGAAGGATTGTCTGCTTCCGTTGGTTGTCAGTACCGTGAGAATTCGAACTACAGAAGTTGACCGCGGCATGGAGACTGCAGGCGATGAGGCACAGCTTGACCGGGCCTTCCAGGCTCTGGCCGATCCGGCCCGGCGCCGCATCATTGCCCGGCTTTCCCGGGGCCCGGCCACGGTCAACGAGCTGGCGGAACCCTTCGAGATGTCCAAGCAGGCCGTCTCGAAGCACATCCAGGTCCTCGAGCAGGCACAACTGGTCACGCGCAGCCGTGACGCGCAGCGCCGGCCCGTCCACCTGAACCCCGCACGGTTGGAGGCGCTGACCGCCTGGATTGACCAGTACCGGTTGATCCGCGAGCAGCAGTTCCGCGGCCTTGAGGCCGTGCTCCGCAGACAGGCCGCAGCAGCCGGCCGTCAGCCAAAGGATCCATCATGACCAACGCACTGGAACTCAACGTCCCCGAGGGCGTCCCGTTCATCAACTTTTCCCGGGAGCTGGATTTCCCGGTTTCCCAGGTCTTCAAGGCCTATGCCGATCCGGACCTCATCGTCCAGTGGCTCGGTCCGCGGGGCATGAAGATGGACATTGATCACTACGATTTCCGCAGCGGCGGTTCCTACCGCTACATCCACACCGGCCCCGACGGCGTGCCGTATACGTTCAGCGGCATCTTCCACACCGTGCGGGAGAACGAATTCGCCGTCCAGACCTTCGAATTCTCCGGTTATCCCGACGTCGTGAGCATTGAGTTCATGACGCTGGAGCAGCTCGACGGCGACCGGACCCGGATTAGCGCCCACGCCGTTTATCCGTCAATGGAGGCCCGCGACGGCATGGCCTCGTCCGGCATGGAAGGCGGCGTGTCCGAGGGCTTTGACCGGCTCGACGAACTCCTCGCCCAGCTGCAGGAGGGTGCGCTGCAGGGAGAAGGTGCGCCATGAGCAATCCGTTGACGGTCCACATGCCAGAGGGCGAGCCCTATGTGCACTATGAGCGCGAGTTCGATTTTGCCGTGCACCAGGTCTTCCAGGCGCACGTCGACCCGGAGCTCTTTGCCCAGTGGATCGGACCGCGGGAGATGACCACCCGGATCGATACATTTGAGCCCCGAACCGGCGGCGCCTACCGCTTTGTGCAATCGGGCGACGACGGCGTGGACTATGCCTTCCACGGCCTGTTCCACACCGTGCGCGAGGACGACTTCGTGCTCCAGACCTTCGAGTACGAGGGGTATCCGGACTCGGTGACCCTCGAATATGCCACCTTCACGGACCTCCCCGGCGGCCGGAGCAAGCTGACGGGCCGGTCCGTCTTTCCATCCGTGGAGTCCCGCGACGGCATGGCTTCCGCCGGCATGGAGGTCGGCATGTCCGAAGGCTATGACCAGCTCGACGAGCTGCTCGGCAAGGGCCTGTCCACAGGCTAGCGACACAGCAACCGCAACGCAGAAAGCAGGTGCATCATGGATTGGACCTTGGAAGTCGTGGTCCTGCCGGTCAGCGATTTGAACCGGTCGATCGCCTTTTACCGCGACCAGGTCGGATTCACCCTGGACCACCACACCGTCGCTGAGCAGATGGAATTCGCGCAGCTGACTCCGCCGGGGTCGGGCTGCTCCATCGTCATCGGGGACCTGCCGTCCCAGCAGCAGATGGCCCCCGGGTCGATGCACGGCATGCAGCTGGTGGTGTCCGATGCCCGGGCGGCCCGGGAGGAACTGGTCGGCCGGGGCGTGGAGGCCAGCGAAGTCACCGTCATTGACCCGCGCGACGGCGGCACGTTCTTCGGCTTCGCTGATCCGGACGGCAACAGCTGGGCGGTGCAGGAGATGAAGGTCCGCGCCGAGCAGCCGCTGATTCCGCACAGCACGCCGACGCCCTGACCGGCTGCTGGAGCTGCGGAACCGAATACGCAGAACTGAAAACAACAGAACCGGACCGGCATTCCGCCGGTCCGGCTCTGTCACTGCGACGTCTGTGACAACTTCTTTGTTACAACGGCTGCTGCGCTAACGGCACGGAAGTTACCGGCCGGCCGACCGTTACCGGACCCGCCGGAGGAAGCTTCGATGCAGCCGCCGGATGCTCCTCCTGCGGCAGATCCGGATTAGCCGCCGGGTTCCCCGCCGGCGGGTTCTCCTCCTTCAGCTGCCGCACCTCGGAGCGGAAAATACGCAGCGATTGGCCCACGCTCCGCGCCAGCCCGGGCAGTTTGGGCGCGCCGAAGAGCAAGACGGCCAGAAGAACCAAAATGACCAGGTGCCAGCCTTCAAGTCTCATACCGGTGTCCTTTCGGGACGGTTGGCGAGGATCCCGGATAGGTCCGGAGACGTCAGGCTCGGGACTGCAGTACTCAGAACAGCAGCGCGTCGGCAAACCAGCCGGTGATGGTGGTGGGATGCGTGATGGCGGTGCCGACGACGACGGCGAACGCTCCGGCGTCCAGGCAGGCGCGGGCCTGTCCGGGCGAGTGGATGCGGCCCTCGGCGATCAGCGGCAGGCCCAGGTCCAGGGCGGCGATCTCGGCGATCAGCTCCAGGTCCGGGCCCACGGTCTTCGGCCGCTCGCCGGTGTAGCCGGCCAGCGTGGTGCCGATCAGGTCCGCTCCGGCGTCGGCCGCGGCCTGCGCGTCCGGGACCGAGCCGCAGTCGGCCATCACCAGCGCATCGGTCTGCTGGTGCAGGGCAGCGATGGTCTCCGCCAGGCTGCGCCCGTCCGGCCGCGGCCGGCGGGTGCCGTCGATCGCCACGATGTCCGAACCCGCGGCCACGCAGGCCAGTGCGTGCTCCAGCGTGGGAGTGATGAACACGCCGTCGGCGCCGTCCTTCCAGAGTCCGATCACCGGCACGTCCACCGCAACGCGGGTCTGTTCCAGGTCCTCGATGCCCTGGATGCGCACCGCCACGGCTCCGCCGGCGACGGCGGCCTGCGCCATCTGCGCCATGGTCCGCGGATCCCGCAGCGGCTCCCCCGGATAGGCCTGGCAGGAAACGACAAGCTGGGACTGCAGGCTGTTCAGGTCAAGCATGGGAGTTCTCCAGTGGTGGTGCGGTCGAAGCGGAGGCGAGGCGGTCAAAGGCGAGTTTGGCGGCGCCCACCAGGGCGGCACCGGAGTCCAGGGCGGCCGGAACCACGGGCAGGCCGGCCAGCGGGTCCATTAGTTCGGCGCGCAGGGCGGTCCGAAACGGGGTCCACCACAGGTCCCCGGCTGCGGTGACGCCGCCGCCGATCACCACGATGGACGGATCCAGCACGTTGGCAAGCCCGCCCACCGCCTGCCCGGCCGCTGCGGCGCCGATCGCCAGCGCGCGCATGGCAACGGTGTCACCGGCGGCGGCCCGGGAGGCCACGTCCCGTCCCGAGACAGTTTCAGCCGAGACGGTTCCGGCCGAGACAGCAGCGCCGGTCAGCCGCTGGTACAGCAGCGCGATGGACGGCCCGGAGGCAATCGCTTCCACGTGCCCGGCCCGGCCGCAGCTGCACGGCAGCGCGCGGCCGCCGTCGTCGTACGCGCGGGGCGAGGCCAGGTGCCCCACATGGCCGGCCACTGCCCGCGCACCCAGGTGCGGTTCGCCGGCCAGGATCAGGGAGCCGCCGACGCCGGTGCCCACCGCCACCAGCAGGCTGGAGGCGGATCCGGCGGACGCGCCTTTCCAGTGCTCGCCCAGGTTGTGGGCGTGCACATCGTTGACCGCGTACGCGGGCAGTCCGGCCTGTTCGCTCAAGTGGGCCGCCAGCGGCGTGCCGGCCCAGCCGGTGAGTGAATCGGTGGCCGAAGCCACCGATCCGTCCCGGGCATCAATGACGCCGGCCGAACCGATGCCCACCGCCACCGGATCCAGCCCCGCAGCGCGGGCCGCGGCCAGCAGGGAGCTGACAAGCCCGACGGCGGTGGCCAGGATCGCCGCCGCTCCGGCGGTGGCCGGGGTGGGCCGGAACTCGGTGGCATGGAGCATGCCGGTGTCGTCGACAATGCCGGCGGCGGTCTTGGTGCCGCCCAGGTCCACTCCGATCACGCAGCGTCTGCCCGGAGGCATCGGTTTGCCAAGGGGCATGGCTACATCAGGCCGTTGCGCTCAAGGATGGTCCGGATGGCGGCTGTTTCTGCGTCGTTCAGGCTCACCATCGGTGCGGACATGAGGTTGGTGTCGATGACGCCCATGAGCATGAGCGCCGTCTTGAAGGCGCCCAGGCCGGCTGCTCCGCCGGAGACGCGGCCCGGAGTGGGCGTGTAGACGATGTTGAAAACGTCGGCCAGGCGGTCCTGTTCGGCGGCAGCCTTGGCAAAGTCGCCGCTGGCGGCGGCGTCGAACAGCCGGCGGTAGCCGGCCGGATCCACGTTGCCCAGTCCGGGGACAACGCCGTCGGCGCCGCCGAGCAGGGCGCCGTCGACGACCACTTCGTGGCCGGTGAAGATGGAGAAGTTGTCGATGCCGCGGGCGGCCAGGACGAGCTGGCGGAAGGAGACGTCGTCACCGGAGGAATCCTTGACGCCGGCGATCACCTGGTCGCGGCCCAGCTGGATCAGCAGGTCCAGCGGCAGCTTGTAGTTGGTGCGGACCGGCACGTCGTAGGCGAACAGCGGCACGTCCAGGGCGGCGTGGATGCTGCGGAAGTGGGTGTCCGTTTCCTTCGCGTCGGTCAGCGCGTAGAACGGCGAGGTGACCACGAGGGCGTCGGCGCCGAGGCCGATCATCTTCCGGCCTTCCTCGATGACGCGGTTGGTGGTCTGCTCGGAGGCACCGACGATCAGCGGCACCTGTCCTGCGTTGACGCCGGCGATGGTGGTGACCACCAGGTCGCGCTCGTCATTGGTCAGGTACGGCACTTCGGCGGAGGAGCCGAGGACGAACAGGCCGTGCACGCCGCCTTCGAGCAGGTGCTTGGTCACCCGGGTCAGGGAGTGGGTGTCGATGCTGCCGTCGGCGGAACGCGGGGTGACGACGGGGGGAATGACGCCGGTGAACTGGCGGATGGGCTGAGAGGCCACAGATATCTCCAAAGTGCTGGTGGTGGTTGGTGCGGTGGAACGAATCATGAGACGGGTGAAGCGGGTGGAAATCAGGGGTGCAGCAGGCTGGGCGCGGCGCCCAGGAGCTTGCGGGTGTAGTCGTCGGCCGGGTTGGCGAAGATCTGCTCGGCCGGTCCTTCTTCGACGATCCGGCCGTAGTACATGACGCAGATGCGGTCGGAGACGTAGCGGACGGTCTGGATGTCGTGCGAGATGAAGACCATGCCCAGGTTGAGTTCCCGCTTCAGGTCAGCGAGCAGGTTCAGCACCTGCGCCCGGACCGAGACGTCGAGGGCCGACGTGGGTTCGTCGGCCACGATGACGGCGGGATCCAGGGCCAGGGCGCGGGCGATGGCCACGCGCTGGCGCTGGCCGCCGGAGACCTGGTGCGGGGTCACTTCGGCGGCGGTGTAGGGCAGCCCCACCAGGGCCAGCAGGTCCTTGACCTTGGCGGCCCGGGAGCGGGCGTCGCCGATGCCGTGGACCTGCAGCGGATCGGTGAGGATGTCCTGGATGGTCATCCGCGGGTTCAGTGCGGTGGACGGATCCTGGAAGACGACGGCGACGTCCTGGCCGAAGCGCTTGCGGTCCGCGGCGCGGCGGATGCTGATCCGTTTCCCGTGGAACAGGACCTGCCCGGCGGTGGGTTCCTGCAACCCCACCAGGACCGAGGCCAGGGTGGACTTGCCGCAGCCGGACTCCCCCACCACGCCCACGGTCTCACCGCGCCGGACGGTGAAGTCCACGCCGTCGACCGCCTTGACGATGTTGGGGCGGAAGATGGAGCCGGTGCGGGTGCGGTGGTGAACCTTCAGTCCGCGCAGTTCCAGGACCGGAGTGTTATCGGTGGACGTCTCGGTGCTCATGCTTGTCCTTCGGTGGTGCTAACGGAGGCCAGGGCGGCGCCGTCGTCGTTTTGGCGCCCTGTCAGGTGGCTGGCCCAGTAGTGCTCCCCGGCGCCCACCCGGACAAAGGACAGGATCTGGTCCGGATCGGCGTCCGGGCGCAGGGACCGCTCGGCAAAGCGGTCACCGGCCGCGAACTCGCGCGGCGAGGGCACGGTCCCCTGGATCTGGTGCAGCCGGTTGGCGTCGGATTCGATCGAGAGCACGGCGCCGAGCAGCCCGCGGGTGTATTCGTGCTGCGGATTGCGCATCAGCTCGGAGGCGCCGGCCGATTCCACCACCTGTCCGGCGTACATGACGGTAATCCGGTGCGCCAGGGAGGCCACCAGGGCCAGGTCGTGGCTGACGAAGACCATGGCAAAGCCGAGTTCCTCGCGCAGTTCGTTGAGCAGGTCCACCACCTGTTTCTGGACGGTGACGTCCAGCGCGGTGGTGGGTTCGTCGGCGACGATGATCTTCGGCGAGCGGGAGAGCGCCATGGCGACGAGCACACGCTGGCGCTGTCCGCCGGAGAGCTCGTGCGGGTAGCTCTTGAGTGTGCGGTCCGGATCCAGCTTGACCATTTCCAGCAGCTCGCTCGGAGACTTGCGCCCGTTGCGGCGGGTCAGCTGCAGCAGCTGGTCCTTGATCAGCATGGACGGGTTGAGTGAGCTCAGCGCGTCCTGGTAGACCATGGCAATCTGGTCGCCGCGCAGTCCGCGGTAGCGCTGGTCGCGTTCGCGCTTGTCGTTGGTCAGCAGTTCCTTGCCCTGGAAGGTGATGGAACCGGACAGCACCGCCGTGGGCGGCAGCAGGCCCATGATGGCCAGCGAGGTGATCGACTTTCCGCAGCCGGACTCCCCCACCAGGCCCATGGTTTCGCCCTCGCGGACGGTGAAGCTGACGCGGTCCACAATGGCGGTGTCGCCGTAGCGGCCCGGGAACCGGATGGAGAGGTCGCGGACCTCCAGGATCACCGGCGCTTCGGCCGGCACGGCGGGCAGCCGGTCGGTGCGCTGCTCCTCCACGGCGGCCAGCAGCTGCAGCTCCGCGGCCAGGGCAGCCAGCGAACCGGGCTGGTTGATGCGGGTGCCGACGGCGGCGGGAGCGGCGTCGTCGTCCACTACCGTACCGGCGGCTGCTGTCGGCGGGGCGGGAACGACGGCGGCGCCGGCCGGTGCGGGAACGGCAACCTTGACTGTGCTTTCCTTCGCCAGGGCCTCCTTCACCGGGGCAGCACGGCGCGGGCGCGGATTGACCATGGCGTCGGTGAGGCCTTCGGCCAGGATGTTGAGCGCCAGGACGGTGAGCAGGATGGCGATGCCGCCAAACGTCGTCGGCCACCAGGCGCCGCTGAAGACCACGTTGCGGCCGTCGGCCATCACGTTGCCCCACGAGGCGGAGGGCGGCTGGACGCCGGCACCGAGGAAGGACAGCGAGGCTTCGAGGATGATCGCGTCGGCCACCATGACGGTGGCGAAGACCAGCACGGGGGCCGCGGTGTTGCGGACCACGTGCTTGGTGAGGATGAACAGCCGGCCGGCGCCGATGACGCGTTCGGCGCGGACGTAGTCCTCGCCGTACTGGGCCAGCACGTTGGCGCGGACCACCCGGGCCAGCTGCGGCGTGTACACGATCGCGATGGCGAAGATGATCACCGGAACGGTGGAGCCGAAGAGCGCGACCGAATGGTCCTTGAGCGCGAAGAGCAGGGCGGCGGCCAGGGCAATGCCCGGAAACGCCATCATGATGTCCAGCACCCGCATGATGCCCTCGTTGACCCATTTGCGGGAGGTCGCGGCCAGGGCGCCGAGGATGGCTCCGAGGACGACGGCGACGATCACCGAGCCCAGGCCGATGGCGGCCGAAACCCGGGCGCCGTAGAGCAGCCGGGAGAAGACGTCGTAGCTGGAACCGTCGGTGCCCATCAGATGCTCGCCGCCGGGCGGAAGCACCGGGGCGGAGGATTCGTTTTCGCCGAACGGGGCGAGCCAGGGTCCGGTGACGGCGATGAACGCCACCAGGACCAGGAAGCCCAGGGCGAGTTTGGAGCTGAGGTTCAGGGAGGTGAAGCGGGCGCCCGAAGTGGCGAGCCGTTCAGCGAGTCCGTTGCGCATGTCTTATACCGTCCGGATCCGGGGATTGATGAGTACGTAGAGGACATCCACCAGGATGTTGACGACGACGAAGGCCACGGCGATGGTCAGCACGGCGCCCTGGACGAGGTTGGTGTCCGAGGTGTTCAGCCCGACGATGATCAGGTCACCCATGCCGTTGAGGTTGAAGATTTTCTCGATCACCACGGCGCCGCCGAGCAGGTAGCCGATGCGCAGGCCCAGGACGGTCACCGGGGTCACCAGGGCGTTGCGCAGCACGTTCCGGGCGACCACGGTCCGGTACGGAACACCGTTGCCGATGGCGGTGCGGACATAGTCGCGGTCCAGCTCCTCGACCATCGAGGTGCGCACCACGCGGATCAGGGAGGCGGAGACCGGCAGGCCCAGCGCGAGGGCTGGGAGCGCCATGGAGTACATCCAGCCGACAAAGCCGTATTGTTCGGCCCAGTCCAGGCCGCCGGTGGGGAAGATGGAGCCGGCGGGCAGTGCAAACCACTGAATGAGCAGGATGGCCAGCCAGAAGGACGGCGTGGCAATCGCGGCGATGGAGAAGACACGGATGGCCTGGTCCGGCCAGCGGTCCCGGTACAGGGCGCTGGTGACGCCGAGGACCAGGGCCAGGAACACGGCCAGCAGGATGCCCAGCAGGGTCAGCTGCAGGGTGACCGGGAACGCGGAGGCAATTTTGGAGGCCACCGATTCCTCCGGCGGGTTGGTGAAGCCGAAGTCCAGCCGCACCACGCCGCCCAGGTAGCGCAGGAACTGCACCAGCAGGGAGTCATTCAGGCCGCGGTCCTCGCGGAAGGCCTCCTTGGCCTCTTCACTGGCGTTTTCGCCGAGGACGGCTGTGGCACGGTCTGCCGGGATCACCGACAGGACGATAAAGACCATGATGGTCACGCCAAGCAGCATGAATGGCAGGGCTGCCAGCCTGCGGCCCAGCAGGCGCAATAGTGTTGCCATGTTTTATTTCTCCAAGTGGTGCGGGGGCCGGCTTGACGGAGGAGGGTGCGGTCTTGGGGGATTTCCCCTCCTCCGTCAGGCCGGGGTCTTACTTCCGGCCTACGCCTACGAAGGAAAGACCGGTGGTCGGAAGCGGCTGGAAGCCGTCGAGGGTGCCGCTGTCCCAGGCGGTGGGAAGCTGCCGGTGGAACAGCGGGTACAGCGGTGCCTCTTCGGCAACGATGTCGACGACGGCTGCGTGCAGCTTCTTCGCCGCGGCCGGATCCAGCTTCACCGCTTCGTCCAGCTTGGCCGTGATGTCAGCGAACTCCGGTGTGCCGGACCAGGCCATGCGGTTCTTCGCCCAGGTGTCGCCGCGGAAGAACCAGCTCAGCAGCAGGTCGCCGTCGTTGCCGAAGACCGAGGGGTCGCCCGGGGCGATCAGAACGTCGAAGTTCAATCCGCCCACCTTTTCCGGGGCGTAGACCGCTGCCGACTGCAGCGGCTCCAGCGTGGTGGTGATGCCGATGGCGTCCCAGTTTTCCTTGATCAGCGGGGTCACCCGGGTGACCCAGCCGGCGTCGGTGGAGGTCAGCGTCAGGGTCAGGTTTTCGACGCCGGCTTCCTTCAGCAGTGCCTTGGCCTTCTCCGGGTCATAGCCGTAGACGGTGCCGGCCTCGGTGTAGGAGGGATGGCCCTTCTGGAAGTAGGAGGTCGCGGCGGCGGCGTTGCCCAGCAGCGCCTTCTTGATGATGTCCTCGGTGTTCGTGGCGTAGTGCAGGGCCTGCCGCACCCGCTTGTCGGCAAACTTCTCCGACACGCAGTTGAACATGAGGAAGAGCAGCCCGAAGGACTGCACCGACTCCACGTCGAGCTTGGCCTTCAGCTGGTCCACGTCCAGGTAGGGGATGTCCTCGATGGCCTGGGTCCGGGACGGGACCGAGGCCACGCGGGCCGCCGGATCCGCCAGCAGCAGCCAGGTCATGTCGGTGACCTTGGCCGGATAGGAGCCGTTGTATTCCTCGAACTTCTTGAAGACAATGCGGTCTTCCTTGACCGCCGAGACAAACTTGTACGGGCCGCTGCCTACCGGTGCCAGGTCGAAGGTGGCCGTGTCCGAGGCCAGCGCCTTGGGAACAATCTTGACCACGGAGATGCGCGGGGAGAATTCGGCGAAGGGGTACTTCAGCGTGAACTTCACTGCGTCGCCGTCGGCGGTGACGGAGGCGATGAAGGGGATGAAGCCGGCAAACAGGGACTTGTTGGCCGGATCGAGCACGCGTTCAAAGGAGAAAACGACGTCGTCGACGGTGACGGGAGCGCCGTTGTGGAAGGTCGCTCCTTCGCGGAGCGTCACCCGGTACGTGGTCTCGTTGAGCTTCTCCGGCTCCGCTGCTGCCAGCGCCAGGTAAGGCTCCCGGGTGGCCGGGTGCAGCTCGGTCAGGCCTTCGAAGATGTGCAGGTTCGCTGCCACCGGCGTCGCGCCGGTAGCAGCCATCGGGTCAAAGCCGGTGGACAGGGAATAGGAGATTCCGGCCTCGATGGAGTCTGCGGCAACGGCGCCGGTGCCGGTGGCCGCGGGAGCGCCGCCCGGGCTGCAGGCAGCCAGGGAGCCGGCAAAAGCTGAAGCGGTGCCCAGGACACCGGCAATGCGTAGAAAATCGCGCCGGCTAGCGTTCCGGAGGAAACCGGTGCTTTCAGAAGTTGTGCTCATCAAGGTGCCTCACCATTCGGGTGTGATGCGGATATCGGACGTAGGACATCCCATGCGGGTTGATTAGACTGTAGGCTGAATCACAACAGTGGGTCAAGCACGTCACACCTATGAACCGCAGAACTCCGGCCGGGGCGCTGTCCCGACCGCGGCGGACCCGCTCTGTGCATATTGCTCGAAGAACCATTTCCGAAGGAGTTCCGATTTTGGTGAACGACACCACAACGCCTACGTCCAGCGAGGCAGGCAGAACCTCAGCGGCGGCGCTCCCCGCCCAGGCCCGGCTGCCGCGGTTCAGCGCCCAGGCAAGACTGGCGGCCCTGCAGAACGACATCATGGAACTGATCCTGGACAGCAAGCTCGAGGCCGGAAGCCCGCTGCCCACCGAGGCCGAGCTCTGCTCCGCGCTGGGCGTGGGCCGCAATACGCTGAGGGAATCCCTCAAGGTCCTGCAGGCCCTCGGCGTGGTCGAGATCCGCCACGGCTACGGCATGTTTGTCGCTCCGACCAACTTCGATGCCCTGACTGCCGGACTGAGCTTCCGGGGACGGCTCTCGCTGCGGCAGCAGGGCAAGGAGGCGCTGGAACTCGTCGATGTCCGGCAGACCTTGGAATCCGGGTTGATCGGACAGGCAATGAGCCTGATGACCCCTGCTCATCTGGCCCGCATTGAAGAAACGGTGCGGGAAATGGAATCGCTGGCCGATCAGGGGCAGGCACTGGCCGCAGTGGACTCGGAGTTCCACCGGCAGCTGTTTGAGCCGCTGGACAATGAGCTCCTGACCCACCTGCTGTCAGTATTCTGGGATGTCTACAGCCGGATCCATGCCGAGGCCGGCATGAAGGCAGGCAGCCTGCACGCCACCGCGCAGATGCACCGTGAAATCTTCGAAGCCGTAAGCGCCGGGGACAGGACGCTGGCCTCGGAGCGCATCAACAACCATTTCGACGGCATCCGCGAAGCCATCCACGACATGGTCAGCCGATGACCGGGGTAAAGGACAACACCATGACGGTTCGAATTCTGGACAGTCCGGCAGCAGCCGGAGCCGCGGCCGCCGCCGTCGTCCGGGACTGCGTGCAGGACAAGCCCGACGCCGTGCTCGGCTTTGCCACCGGCTCCTCTCCGCTGCCGCTGTACAACGCGCTGGCGGAATCCGGTGAAGACTTTTCCGGTGTTCGCGGGTTTGCCCTGGACGAGTATGTGGGGCTGCCGCCCGGCGACCCCCGCAGCTACGCGACGGTGATCAACAGTGAAGTGGTCGAGCGGCTGGGCCTGCCGCAGGGTACAGTCCGCGTGCCCGACGCCGCCGCCGCCGATCTGGACGCTGCGGCGCGGGAGTATGAGCAGGCCATCCGCGACGCCGGCGGCGTCGACCTGCAGATCCTCGGCATTGGCCACAACGGCCACGTCGCTTTCAACGAGCCCGGTTCTGCCCTGGATTCCCGCACCCGCGTGGAAGAGCTGGCCGAACGGACCCGGCGCGCCAACGCCCGCTTTTTTGACTCGCCGGACGAGGTTCCCACCCGCTGCCTGACCCAGGGCCTCGGCACCATTCTCGACGCCCGCCACCTGCTGCTCATCGCCCACGGCGCGGACAAGGCCGAAATCGTTGCGCGCGCCTTGCAGGGACCGATCACCCCGGACTGCCCGGCCTCCGCACTGCAGCTGCACCCCCGCGTCACCGTGGTGCTGGACCGCGCGGCTGCCGCCAAACTCACCGACACCGGGACGCCGGCGTGAACCCGCCGGCGGGTCCCCCACCCGCCGGTCCGTCCGTGACGGTCATCCGCGGCCGGATCCTGCTGGAATCCCGCATCGTGGAGAACAGCGCGATTGCCGTCGCCGGCGGCAGCATCCTCTACGCCGGACCCGAGTCCGGACTTCCCGCGGCGCTGGCCGGACTCGACGCCGGAGCCGGCGCCGGCCCTGGCCGCATCGACGAAGTCCGCCTGCCACCCGGGCAGCTGGCGGTTCCCGGCCTGATAGACCTGCACACCCACGGCGGTTACGGCGTTGACTTTCCGTCCGCGGATGCCGGCGCCGCCCGCTCCGCGCTGCAGCGCATGCACGCCGGGGGCACCACCACGGTGCTGGCCAGCCTGGTCACCGCGGCGCCCGCCGATCTGCTCTCCGGCCTGGACATCTTCGCCGGGCTGGCGGAGGCCGGCGACCTGGCCGGCATCCATTTGGAAGGTCCGTTCCTGGCCACGGCCCGCTGCGGCGCCCAGGATCCGCGCTGGCTGCGCTCCCCCGACCAGGCCTTCGCCGCCGACCTGATAGCCGCCGGCCGCGGGCACCTGCGCACCATGACCTATGCTCCGGAACTGCCCGGCTCGAATGAGCTCGTGGACCTGCTCACGGCGCATGCGGTGGTTCCGTCGCTCGGGCACACCGCGGCGACCGCCCACGACGCCGGCGCTTCCCTCGCGCGGGCGGCGGCGGGACTGGCGTCCCGCCGGCAGCATCCGGGCGGAGCCGGAGCGGCCCCCCTGCCGGAAGCCATGCCGGAAGCCATGCCGGAATCCTTGGCGGAATTGGTGCCGGGACACTTCCCGGGACCGGTGCCGACAGTGACGCACCTGTTCAACGGCATGGATCCCATTCACCACCGCTCGCCCGGCGCGGTCACTGCGGCGCTGCGCGCAGCGCGGGCCGGCAACGCCGTCGTCGAGCTGATCGCCGACAACACGCACCTGGACCCGGTTCTGGTGGCCGCCATGTTTGAACTGCTGGGCGCTGGGAACATCGCCCTGGTCACTGATGCGATGGCAGCCGCCGGACTCGCTGACGGACGGTACCGCCTGGGTCCGGCCGAGGTTCAGGTCCACGACGGCGTGGCCCGGCTGGCCTCCGGCGCTATTGCCGGCGGCACCGCCAGCATGCTGGATCTGGTGCGAAATGCCGTAGCTGCCGGTGTGCCCCTGGAGGCTGCCCTGCAATCCGCCACCGAGGTTCCTGCCCGGGTGCTGGGACGATCCGGGCAGATCGGCACCCTCGCCGCCGGTGCCGCTGCCGATGTGCTGCTGCTGGATGCCGAACTCCAGCCGACCGGCGTGATGCGCGGCGGAACCTGGCTTTAGCCCCGCCGGCAGGCCAAAAACTGAGCCGGGCACCCAAGTATTTTGTGACCATACTGTGATTTGAGCCGCAATGTAATAACCAGTACGTTACTCCCGAGATCCGGATCGTCGACAAGGGAGTCACGTGACGAACAGCCAGCGGGAACCGCAGGCATCGCGGGGGCGATGGCGGAGCATCGAAGTGTGGATCACCCGCCTCGAGGTGACCATCGGTGCGCTGTCGCTGATCACCATCCTGCTCATGGTGTTCCTGCAGGCACTGCAGCGGTATTTTCCCGGCGACGGCTTTGCCTGGACCGGAGAACTGGCCCGCTTCTCCCTCATCTGGCTGACGTTCGCCGCGGCCGGCGTTCTCGTGAGCACAAACGGCCACATTGCTCTTGAAATCATGGACGCGGTGCCGAACCAGATGGTCGTCCGGTGGGTGCAGGTGTTCGCCCTGCTCGTCGTCGCCGCCACCGGCGTGGGCCTGGCGGTGGAGGCCCTTGCCCTGATCGACTCGCAGCAGATCATCAAGTCGCCGGTGCTGCGCGTCCCCATGTCCGTTGTCTACATCCCGGTGCTCATCGGCGTCGCGAGCATGACCATCCGCGCCCTCGTCGCTGCCGTCCTCGTTGCCCGGAACGGGCCGATGCTCACGGAATACGACGGCGACGACGGACCGGGGGTCCTCTCATGATGCTCACGCTGCTCGGCATCGCGATCGCGGTGCTGCTGGTGCTGCGGGTACCCGTCGCGATCGCCTTCCTTGGCCCGTCCCTGGTCTATATGAGCCTCAACGGCCGCTCCCCCGGCAGCGCCCTGCGGGAGGTCGCCAACGCCGCCGACAGCTTCCCGTTGCTCGCTGTTCCACTGTTCATCCTTCTCGGCGCCCTGGCCAACCACGCCGGCATCGCCGACCGGTTGTTCCGCTTTGCAATGGCGGCCTTCGCCTCGGTGCGCGGAAACCTGGGCTACGTGAGCGTCGGCGTAAGCCTGGGCTTCTCCTGGATGAGCGGCTCGGCCGTCGCCGACGCCGCGGCGCTGGGAAAGGTCGAGATCCCGGCCATGCTGCGCAACGGCTACAGCAGGCGCTTCGCCACCGGCGTCGTGGCCTCCTCGTCGCTGATCGCGCCGGTCATGCCGCCGAGCATTCCGGCAGTGATCTTCTCCGGCCTCGCCGCCGTATCGACCGGCGCCCTCTTCGCGGCGTCGGTCATTCCCGCGCTGCTGATGACGCTGGGGCTGTGCATCGTCGTGTTTTTCCTGGTGCGGCGCCAGCCGAACCTCGTGCGCGGCAGGTTTGACCGGACCGAGTTCCTCCAGTCGCTCAAAGGCGTCATTCTCCCGCTGCTGGCACCGATCATCATTCTGGGCGGCATCCTCGGCGGCATCTTCACGCCCACCGAGGCTGCTGCCGTTGGCGTCGTGTACATGCTGCTGCTGGGCATAGTCCAGCGTTCCCTGACCCTCACCGGGCTGATCGCGGCCATCAAGGAAACCGTTCTCACAACCTCCGGCATCATGCTCATCGTTGCCAGCGCCTCACTGCTCGGCTACATCCTGGCGCGCGAGCGGCTACCCCAGATGCTCACGGAAGCCCTGTTCGGCCTCACCGACAATCCCACGGTGTTCTTGGCGCTCGTCGTCCTGCTGGCACTGGTGCTGGGCTGCGTGATCGACGCGACGGCGATCCTTGTGCTCGTTGTGCCCATCCTCATGCCGATTGCCATTGAATACGGCGTCGACCCCGTCTCCTTCGGCGTGCTGCTGATCATCTCCCTGATGATCGGCCTGCTGACGCCTCCGGTGGGAACGGTCCTCTTTGTCACCTCCGCGGTCTCGAAGACCCGGATCGGCGAGGTCTTCCGCGGATCGCTGCCGTTCATCATTCCGTTCCTGGTAATCGTCATCCTCATCGTCTTCTTCCCCGATGCGGTGCAGACGCTGCCGCGATGGCTGGGGCTGTGAGGCCATGTTCGCCACGAAGCTTTGCGGTCTGGGCGCAAAAAGACGCGGTGGAGGAGCTTCCTCCCCGCGGTTCCACCACCTGTCCGGCTATCCCCGGCGGACCCTTTGAGAGGAAGAATCGATGACAGAACGACGAACCAGGCTCACGGCCTGGACCGCCCTGGCCGCGCTGCCGGCACTGCTGCTGGTCGGCTGCGCGGGCGGGGAAACTGAGTCGGAAGGCGGCGGCGGCGAGGAAGAAATCGAGCTGACGCTCGCCCACAGCTACAACGAGGATCAGCCGCAGCACCGCTGCGGCGCACAGGTTATCGCGGACGAGGTCGCCGCGGCCGACGCCGGGATGACGGTGGAGATTTTCCCCTCAAGCCAGCTCGGCGGCGATGCGGACCGCATCTCATCCGTCGAGTCAGGGGACATCGACATCGACATCCAGGGCGCCTCGGCCCTGGGTGCCGTGTATGAACCGATCAGCGTGCTCGACGCCGCCTACGTCTTCGAAGACGCCGATCATCTGGCCGCTTTCATGGCCAGCGAGGAATCGCAGACGGTCACCGACGGATTCGCGGAGGCCGCCGGCATCCAAACCCTCGGCGCGTGGTCGGCGGGTGCGCGGCAGTTCACCGCCAACGCCCCCATAGCCGAACCTGCCGACTTGGAAGGGCTGCGGATCCGGTTCCCCGGTTCACCGCAGTTCCTGATGAATGCTGAGGCCCTGGGCGCCTCCGCCACCGAGGTGGCCTATGAGGAGCTGTACCTGGCGCTGCAGCAGGGCACTGTTGACGGCCAGGAGAACCCGATCACCAACATCCAGGCACAGAACCTCGCCGAGGTGCAGGACTATCTGAGCATGACCAATCACCAGCTCAACACCAATCTGGTCATTGCCGGTCCCGTGTGGGACGAGCTCTCGGAGGAGCAGCAAAGCGTCCTCAATGCTGCCGTCGAGACAGCCGTCAGCGAGGTGACGGAGTGCGTGGCAGCCGATGAGGAAGAGACGTTGGCGGAGTGGAAGGCCGCGGGCGACTGGGAAATCATCGAGGATGTGGACACCGAGGCGTTCAAGACTGAGGCGCTTGAGTATTTGGAGGGAGAGTATTCCGGCGACTCGCTGGCAGTGTTCGAATCAATCCGGGCAACGGCGGACTGACCGGGGTGGGCTCGCCGAGGGCGGGCGCCGTTTCGACGTTCACCGGCGAGGTGCCGGCTGACCAGCTCGGCACCACTCTGGTCCACGAGCATGTCTTCGTCGGCCATCCGGAACTGGACCTGAACTGGCCGCATCCGGAATGGAACGAGGAGGAAGCGCTCGACCGGGCGGTGGCTGGTTTCGGGCGGCTGCACGCGCTCGGGGTGCGCACCGTCGTCGACCTCACGGTTCCCGGCCTGGGGCGCGACGTCAGGCGGGTGCTGCGGGTGGCCGAGCGGACCCCGGTGCGGCTGATCGCCGCGACCGGCTACTACACGGCGGACGGCCTGCCCCAGTTTTTCCGGACCCATCGCCCGGGCGGGCTGGTGGGCGGCCCTGATCCGCTCATCGAGATGTTCCTGCGGGACATCAGGGAAGGGATAGCCGGGACGCGCGTGCGTGCCGGCATGCTGAAGGTCTTTTCGGACTCCGGCGGCATCACGCCCGACAGCGAACGGGTGTTCGCCGCTGCAGCGCACGCCCATCTCGAGACGGGAGTACCACTGACCACCCACTCACATGCGGAGTCCCGCGGCGGGACGGCGCAGCAGCAGCTGCTCGCCCGCCTCGGGGTGCCGCTGGATCGCGTGGTTATTGGCCATGCGGGTGATTCGGAGGACTTGGACTACCTGATGTCGCTGGCCGACGCCGGGTCTTTCCTCGGTTTCGACCGCTTCGGCATGGAGCACGTCGTTCCCGATGCGCAGCGGTTCCGGACGCTGTGCGCGCTGCTCAGCCGTGGGTACGCGGACCGGATCCTGCTGTCGCACGATGCCGCGTTCTTCAGCAGGATGACGCCGCCGTCCTGGCGTTCACGTACCGTCCCCCACTGGCACATGGAAACGGTGCATCGGCGGGTGTTGCCGCAGCTCCGGGCGGCGGGCTTCGCCGAGCCGGTGTTGAGGATGCTGATGATCGGGAATCCGCGGCGATTACTTGCTAATGATGTGGCCGCGGATCCAGCGGCTGAGATTGAGGAGGGTACCTGAGGTGGAGGAACTTAGAGAACTGGCCGAGGGTTCCGCCGGGCCGCCCGCAACGGAACGGAAGCGGGATCCGGAACGCACGCGGGCCGAAATTCTGAAGGTCTCCACCGAAGTGTTTGCGGCGGAGGGCTACTCGGGAGCACGGGTGGATGAGATTGCCGCGAGAACCCGCACGACAAAGCGCATGATCTACTACTACTTCGGCAGCAAGGAACAGCTCTATCTCGAGGTGCTGAAGAGTGCCTACGGCGGCATCCGTGCTGCGGAACGTGCCATCCATGTCGGGTCGCTGGGCCCCATCGAGGCAGTGCGCCGCCTGGCGGAGCTGACCTATGACCACCATGTACGGCACAGCGATTTCATCCGGCTGGTGATGATCGAGAACATCCACCGCGGCGTGTTCATCCGACAAATTGAATCGATCCGGGGACTCGTTGCGCCGGCCGTCGGCCTGCTGGAGGAAATCCTGGAGCGCGGCCGTGAGGAGGGAGTCTTCCGGCACGATGTGGACGCCTTTGACGTGCATCTGGTCATCAGCGCCTACTGCGTCTTCCAGGTCGCGAACCAATACACTTTTGGCCATCTCTTCGGAAGAGACCTGCATGCGCCGCCGCTCAGCGACCATCTCCGAACTCTGCTTGGAAATGTGGTGGTGGCTTGGCTGGCAGCCAAAGAGTGAGGATTCTCTCGCGAGATGGCAGTAAGTGCTCTTCCCGGGGCCGGGACGTGCAGTTTCTGCCATCCCGGCGCGGTGTTAAACAAGTAAGGCCCCGCCAATGGCGGGGCCTTACTCTCTGAACAACCGGTGTCTTTCAACCGTAAATATTGTCCGGCGGTGACCTACTCTCCCACATCCTCCCGGATGCAGTACCATCGGCGCTGTGGGTCTTAGCTTCCGGGTTCGGAATGGGACCGGGCGTTTCCCCCACGCTATGACCGCCGTAACCCTTCCACCCGCACCACCCATAAACAAACCTGGGTGAGGGGAAATCAATGGTCACAACACAACACACCATCAAAAAGAATGTGTTGCAATAGCGAAGTTATAACTGTAATTATACGGCACCCACCCCGAATAAAGGGTGTGGCGGTGCCGGTTCCACGGGTGACAAACCACACGGGTTTGTTATCCGGGAACCACATAGTGGACGCAAGCAGCATGATCAACACAACCCTTTATACTTTGGAGAACCGTTTGAAGTCGTGTTCTCCCAGATTGTGGTGTGGTGTAAGTTATCGGCCTATTAGTACCGGTCAGCTTCACGGGTCTTTAGTCCCCGCTTCCACATCCGGCCTATCAACCCAGTGGTCTGGCTGGGGGCCTCTCACACACAAGGTGTATGGAAATCTCATCTCGAAGCGGGCTTCCCGCTTAGATGCTTTCAGCGGTTATCCCATCCGAACGTAGCTAATCAGCGGTGCACTTGGCAGTACAACTGACACACCAGAGGTTCGTCCGTCCCGGTCCTCTCGTACTAAGGACAGCCCTTCTCAAATTTCCTGCGCGCGCAGCGGATAGGGACCGAACTGTCTCACGACGTTCTAAACCCAGCTCGCGTACCGCTTTAATGGGCGAACAGCCCAACCCTTGGGACCTACTCCAGCCCCAGGATGCGACGAGCCGACATCGAGGTGCCAAACCATGCCGTCGATATGGACTCTTGGGCAAGATCAGCCTGTTATCCCCGAGGTACCTTTTATCCGTTGAGCGACGGCCATTCCACAATGTACCGCCGGATCACTAGTCCCGACTTTCGTCCCTGCTTGAGATGTCTCTCTCACAGTCAAGCTCCCTTGTGCACTTACACTCGCCACCTGATTGCCAACCAGGCTGAGGGAACCTTTGGGCGCCTCCGTTACTCTTTAGGAGGCAACCGCCCCAGTTAAACTACCCATCAGGCACTGTCCCTGACCCGGATTACGGGCCGAAGTTAGATATCCAGTATGACCAGAGTGGTATTTCAACGATGACTCCACCCGAACTGGCGTCCGGGTCTCACAGTCTCCCACCTATCCTACACAAGCCACACCGAATATCAATACCAAACTATAGTAAAGGTCTCGGGGTCTTTCCGTCCTGCTGCGCGTAACGAGCATCTTTACTCGTACTGCAATTTCGCCGAGTTTATGGTTGAGACAGCGGGGAAGTCGTTACTCCATTCGTGCAGGTCGGAACTTACCCGACAAGGAATTTCGCTACCTTAGGATGGTTATAGTTACCACCGCCGTTTACTGGGGCTTAAATTCCCAGCTTCGCCCGTAAGGGCTAACCGGTCCTCTTAACCTTCCAGCACCGGGCAGGAGTCAGTCCGTATACATCGTCTTGCGACTTCGCACGGACCTGTGTTTTTAGTAAACAGTCGCTTCCCCCTGGTCTCTGCGGCCCCGATCCCCTCCGGACAGCAAGTGTCCATCAAGGTTGGGGCCCCCCTTCTCCCGAAGTTACGGGGGCATTTTGCCGAGTTCCTTAACCATAATTCTCTCGATCGCCTTAGTATTCTCTACCTGATCACCTGTGTCGGTTTGGGGTACGGGCGGCTAAAACCTCGCGCCGATGCTTTTCTAGGCAGCATAGGATCACCGGATTCCCACCAAAGTGGGTCCCATCAGATCTCAGGTATCGTCATCAAAGACACAGCAACGGATTTACCTATCGCTGACCCTACATCCTTAGACCAGGACAACCATCGCCCGGCCCGGCTACCTTCCTGCGTCACACCTGTTAATACGCTTACCTCCCAGGATCAGGTCCCGCGCTCCACCAAAAACCGGGTCGCCACAAGGGCGGCCGGTCAGGTATTGGGCGGTTAGTGTCCCCCGCTTGGTATTGGCGGTTTTTCGCCGGTACGGGAATATCAACCCGTTGTCCATCGACTACGCCTGTCGGCCTCGCCTTAGGTCCCGACTTACCCAGGGCAGATTAGCTTGACCCTGGAACCCTTGATCATTCGGCGGACGGGTTTCTCACCCGTCTTTCGCTACTCATGCCTGCATTCTCACTCGTGTAGGCTCCACCGCTGGTTTACACCGCGACTTCACTGCCCACACGACGCTCCCCTACCCATCCAAACGCTTGAACGAAAATGGATAAACCATCCGCTTGGCTAATATTTGAATGCCACAACTTCGGCGGTGTACTTGAGCCCCGCTACATTGTCGGCGCGGAATCACTTGACCAGTGAGCTATTACGCACTCTTTCAAGGATGGCTGCTTCTAAGCCAACCTCCTGGTTGTCTTCGCAACTCCACATCCTTTCCCACTTAGCACACGCTTAGGGGCCTTAGTTGGTGGTCTGGGCTGTTTCCCTCTCGACTATGAAGCTTATCCCCCACAGTCTCACTGCTGCGCTCTCACTTACCGGCATTCGGAGTTTGGCTGACGTCAGTAACCTTGTAGGGCCCATTAGCCATCCAGTAGCTCTACCTCCGGTAAGAAACACGCAACGCTGCACCTAAATGCATTTCGGGGAGAACCAGCTATCACGGAGTTTGATTGGCCTTTCACCCCTACCCACAGCTCATCCCCTCCATTTTCAACTGAAGTGGGTTCGGTCCTCCACGCGCTCTTACACGCGCTTCAACCTGGCCATGGGTAGATCACTCCGCTTCGGGTCTAGATCACGCCACTGCATCGCCCTGTTCAGACTCGCTTTCGCTACGGCTTCCCCTCACGGGTTAACCTCGCGACGTAACACTAACTCGCAGGCTCATTCTTCAAAAGGCACGCTGTCACAAGCACGACACCACAAGTGGCATCGCCCTGCTCCAACGGATTGTAGGCACACGGTTTCAGGTACTGTTTCACTCCCCTCCCGGGGTACTTTTCACCTTTCCCTCACGGTACTTGTCCGCTATCGGTCATCAGGGAGTATTTAGGCTTACCAGGTGGTCCTGGCAGATTCGCACGGGATTTCTCGGGCCCCGTGCTACTTGGGATCCTCTCCAAGCGGCAGCATACATTCCGGTTACGGGGCTAACACCCTCTACGGCCTGGCTTTCAAACCAGTTCACCTATGCATCTGCACTCACTTCACCGATCCGGCAGAATCGGTACGGAAAGTCCCGCAACCCCAGTGATGCAACGCCCGCCGGCTATCACACACCACTGGTTTAGCCTCTTCCGCGTTCGCTCGCCACTACTAACGGAATCACTGTTGTTTTCTCTTCCTGTGGGTACTGAGATGTTTCACTTCCCCACGTTCCCTCCACGCACCCTATGTGTTCAGATGCGGGTCACCCGGTCACTCGCGCGCCGGGCGGGGTTTCCCCATTCGGACATCCTGGGATCAACGCTCGGTTATCAACTCCCCCAGGCTTATCGCAGATTCCTACGTCCTTCTTCGGCTCCTGATGCCAAGGCATCCACCGTGTGCCCTTAAAAACTTGACCACAAAGATCAATAAATATTTCCTGCTATCGAGAAAACCATGACAACACCGGACCACACCGCAAGGGCATGACCCGGAGCACCAGGTTTATCTGAAATTGCACTTAATAATTTTAAGATGCTCGCGTCCACTATGTAGTTCTCAAACAACAACCCCGTCACACCCCGCCACCACCACGTATTCACCGTGGACGGTCTTGGACCTGCGCAGGAACAATCAGAAACAACACGAAACCGTGTCCCTTCCAACCCTTCAAGAAGGCTTGAAATTCTTCGGTCCTGTTGTCTCAGGACCCAACAGTGTGCCAAACGGAAAAACCCGGTACTTGAAGACCGGCAGCGGTTTCCAACCGGGACAGCGCCTCCGCAAGGAAGGCACGCACGGCGTACTAGACTGCCAGGCTCAACGCCGGGCACCTGCTTATTGATATTCCACCCTTGAGCACCCACCGGAGAACGAATGTCTCCGAGATGGGCATCTCCTGCAAAGCCCGCCTCCAACACTGTGGAAGGACACGGAAAACTCTGAGGTGCTCCTTAGAAAGGAGGTGATCCAGCCGCACCTTCCGGTACGGCTACCTTGTTACGACTTAGTCCCAATCGCCGGTCCCACCTTCGACGGCTCCCTCCCACAAGGGGTTAGGCCACCGGCTTCGGGTGTTACCAACTTTCGTGACTTGACGGGCGGTGTGTACAAGGCCCGGGAACGTATTCACCGCAGCGTTGCTGATCTGCGATTACTAGCGACTCCAACTTCATGAGGTCGAGTTGCAGACCTCAATCCGAACTGAGACCGGCTTTTTGGGATTAGCTCCACCTCACAGTATCGCAACCCTTTGTACCGGCCATTGTAGCATGCGTGAAGCCCAAGACATAAGGGGCATGATGATTTGACGTCGTCCCCACCTTCCTCCGAGTTGACCCCGGCAGTCTCCTATGAGTCCCCGCCATAACGCGCTGGCAACATAGAACGAGGGTTGCGCTCGTTGCGGGACTTAACCCAACATCTCACGACACGAGCTGACGACAACCATGCACCACCTGTAAACCGACCACAAGTGGGGAGCGTATTTCTACGCTTTTCCGGTTCATGTCAAGCCTTGGTAAGGTTCTTCGCGTTGCATCGAATTAATCCGCATGCTCCGCCGCTTGTGCGGGCCCCCGTCAATTCCTTTGAGTTTTAGCCTTGCGGCCGTACTCCCCAGGCGGGGCACTTAATGCGTTAGCTACGGCGCGGAAAACGTGGAATGTCCCCCACACCTAGTGCCCAACGTTTACGGCATGGACTACCAGGGTATCTAATCCTGTTCGCTCCCCATGCTTTCGCTCCTCAGCGTCAGTTACAGCCCAGAGACCTGCCTTCGCCATCGGTGTTCCTCCTGATATCTGCGCATTTCACCGCTACACCAGGAATTCCAGTCTCCCCTACTGCACTCTAGTCTGCCCGTACCCACTGCAGACCCGGGGTTGAGCCCCGGGCTTTCACAGCAGACGCGACAAACCGCCTACGAGCTCTTTACGCCCAATAATTCCGGATAACGCTTGCGCCCTACGTATTACCGCGGCTGCTGGCACGTAGTTAGCCGGCGCTTCTTCTGCAGGTACCGTCACTTTCGCTTCTTCCCTGCTGAAAGAGGTTTACAACCCGAAGGCCTTCGTCCCTCACGCGGCGTCGCTGCATCAGGCTTTCGCCCATTGTGCAATATTCCCCACTGCTGCCTCCCGTAGGAGTCTGGGCCGTGTCTCAGTCCCAGTGTGGCCGGTCACCCTCTCAGGCCGGCTACCCGTCGTCGCCTTGGTGGGCCATTACCCCAACCAACTAGCTGATAGGCCGCGAGTCCATCCAAAACCGCATCAAGCTTTCCACGGACCACCATGCGGTGGACCGTCGTATCCGGTATTAGACCCGGTTTCCCAGGCTTATCCCGAAGTTAAGGGCAGGTTACTCACGTGTTACTCACCCGTTCGCCACTAATCATTTTGTGCAAGCACAAAAGTCATCGTTCGACTTGCATGTGTTAAGCACGCCGCCAGCGTTCATCCTGAGCCAGGATCAAACTCTCCGTAAATGTGTTACAGACACAGCACCGGAGCCAAGGAAAATTGGCTGCACGGTCCTGCACTAAATTCGAAACCAGCTAAAAAAGTCCTCCCAACCCACGGGGTGGGCGGAAGAACCAGTTCAACCAATTAAAATAATTGGTATCAATAAACTTGGCACACTATTGAGTTCTCAAACAACAGATGCATCCGAAATACTCGGAAAAACAATTCAATGTCTTTCTTTTCTCTTCGCTGCAGTGTTTCTTTATTCTATTTCATCCGGACTGTTTTAGCAATTCGGTATATTCCGAAGACTGCTTCGTTTGTCCGGAGAAACCCACGCCAAATCCCCGGCTTTCCGCTCCCGGGCTTCTCAGCGCAGGATGGATCACCAGGATGTTTTTGGTGTGGTGTGGCCGCCATGCTCGTGAAGTTTTCCAACTCCCGGCCGCGGCGACTTAGAAGACTCTACACAGGTTTCGCCGGGCCCGCAAATCGACCCCGGGAGCCTCCGCGGCCGGTTTCAAGAGGCTGGGTAAGCCGGCGGGGCCGGCCCTCAAGGAGCCGGCCCCGCCGTCGTTAGGAAAGTGCAATCTGCGGTCCTGCGGTGCCTACTTTCGGCGCCGGCGCGTCGAGCCCATCACCAGCAGGGTGCCCACTACCAGGGCTCCTCCTCCTGCCAGCGCGAGACTTGCCGTGCTGGCAGATCCGGTCTTGGGCAACCGCTCGGTGTAGGGAACAGGAGCGAAAGCGTTGGTAACCCCAGTGACCTGAACCTCGCCGGCGATGATAGAGACGTCGCCAGTGAAGAAGGATTCGACGGTTACGTCCTCATTGGCGCCCGATGTCGGCTCGGAGATCCGGCATGGGGTCCCCGCCGGGAGGTTCTCGTACAGCTGCGTGTACTCCCCGGAAGCAGTGCCCGCGGGCAGGATGATCGTTTCGTCCAGGATGCCGTCACCACATTGAACGTGGATCAGGATGTCGTCTTGGAGCCCCGCTCCCGAGCCGCTGATCGTCTTTGTGATCAGAAGGCTTCCCGGGTTGTATTCCACCGTGTTCATGACGGTTAAGGTGTTCTCACCCTCGCCTATTTCTACAGGGTCGGGAAGCGTCGCGGTTACCGTCACTGCCGATGTCGAACCGGTAGTTGATTCAGTCACCGAGCAAACGGTCCCCACCGGGAGACCGGTGATTGTTTCGGAGACGGCGGCGGCAGCTCCTGCCGGTATCTCAATCAGATACTGCCCTGCCGGCCCACAATCAACAGTGAGGCTAATGGCTTGCTGCTGTCCGACAGCTGCACCGGCAAAGGTCTTGGTCACCGCCAGGTCTCCGGCAATGAAAAATTCCGCTGTGGCCTCAGCAGTGGAATCCACTTCGGCGTCGGCAGCAAGGATCAGCTTCTGCGCGGTGGCGACGTCAGGGTTGTTACCCGCGTAGAGGTAAACGTTGCCCGTCTCTACTGGCACGACCGCCCTGGCATTGATCACCACGGGATCGGTCGTTTGGGCGGTGCTGCGCACCCACACCTGGATTCCGGAGCCCACCGGGTTGGTTACCGGCACAGTACCGGCAGCATCCGTATAGAGCGTGTAACCTTCCGGAACTGACACAGTCAACTCGGCACCCTCCGCGGCAGTCACCGTAAAGGGCCCCGTGACACCGTCGACCGGCCCGGCAGCGACCGGCGGTTCAATGTAGACATCCGGGGCCGGCGGTTCGGCGAGGGGCCCGGCGAGCAGGACGGCCTGCACAATGGCCAGCGTGAACGGGCGGACCGGGTCGGTGTCTTGCAGCACGAAGCCGTCACTGAAGAACCACACGGCCGCTTGTACAGCAGCAGCACGAACGTCGTCGGACGGCGCTCCGGCGGGAAGTCCCGGCTGCTCCGGATAGTAGCTGTTCAGGACGCGGTTCACATATCCAATGTTCGGCACATTGGATTCACTCCAAGTTCCTCCCTCATATCCAAGCCCTGCATAGGTGGAAGTCCTGATATCGATGCAGTACATCTGCTGGGTATTTCCCTCAAGGTCCACGGTCGTGATCACGCCGGCGAAAGACGGGTTGTCGGTTTCATACCCCTCGGGAACATCCGCGGGGTACCCGGTGGTCGGATCGAAAGCGGCACCCACCGGCGGAAGGCCCCCAGTTACGGCACTTCCCTGCCCAGTGCCGGTCATGGTGACCTCGACAGCACCCACCGGAACCTCGTCGCCCGGTGACTCCCCGTTGAAAACACCGTGGGCAGGCACCGCCAGCGGAACAATCATCATGAACAATCCCGCGATGACGCCCAATGAGGCTCTGGTGATCTGCCGCCTTGTTCTTTGTTGCTTTTGCCCCGCTCCAACAGCGTGGCCCGCTCTGCCTTGCACACTCATAAGGGGATCCCGTCTCCGGTCGATAAATCTGTGAGCTCCGGTAGCCACTGTGATTCATGAGCAGCACCGTGACCCGGGAGACTACAGTGACGGGTCGAGGAGGCATAGGGGACGGACCCGGTTAGCCGCAAGGGCTCAGATAATCACTTCCACCGGTGACGTGGGGGCACCATGCCTCGGGTATCCAACCAGCAACCAGCCGGCATGAAGTCCTTATAGAGGGGACCTTCATACAAACCTCCCCTCTCCCGCGAGATGGCAGGAAGTGCTTTTCCCAGGCCCCAAACGTGCAGTTTCTGCCATCTCGGGGCACAGGGAACCAGGGCCCGGGAACGGGGTGGACGGGCCCGGAAGGGGGCCGGCCTGGCTAAACAAGGACGCCGGGTTACACAAGTAAGGCCCCGCCAAACCCGGCGGGGCCTTACTCTCTGAACCACCGGTGTCTTTCAACCGTGCATATTGTCCGGCGGCGGCCTACCCTCCCACATCCTCCCGGATGCAGTCCTATCGGCGCTGTGGGTCTTAGCTTCCGGGTTCGGAATGGGACCGCCGGCCGCTAGTTGCCGCCCTCGGCCAGCGTCACATCGATCGGCTCGTAATCCGCGCCCTTGGTGTCCACGCCGTCGGCTTCCAATTCCGCCAGCGCCTTCTCCACGTACTCGTTGGTGTAGGCCGTTTCCGGCGGCTCGGTGGTCAGGATGGTTGCTCCCGTTTCGTTCTGCGTTCCCATGGCAATCTCCACGGTCTGCTTCCACGCCTGTTCATCGATCATGCCGACGCCGTTGGTGGACGGAAAGATCAGCTTGTTGGTTTCGTTCGTCATCCACAGCTGGTGGCTCTGGCCCAGGGTGGATCCGGATTCGGTCACGATCGCGGCCGCTTCCTCCGGATTATCCTTGGCGTAGATCCAGCCCTTGATCGCTGCCTTGATGAATGCCGTGGTGGTTTCCTGATATTCGGCGTCATCGGCAAGCCGGCTGGCATCGGCCCAGATGGCGTCCTGCAGCATGGCGGACCCTTCTTCGTTCCAGTCAATGACCGTCAGGTCCTCGGGCTGGAACAGGTCTCCGGTCTCCGGGTTGATGGTCTCCAGCACCTGCGCGTACTCGTTGTACGTCATGGCCTGGGCTGCATCAATGTCTCCGGACAGGAAGCCGTTCATATCGAAGGCCTGCTGGATCAGGTCAATGTCGCCCGGCTCCACTCCGGCGTCCTGCAGGCCCGCGAAGAGCTCCCATTCATTGCCGTAGCCCCAGGACCCCACTTTCTTTCCCGCGAGGTCTTCCGGGCCGTCGATTCCGGAGTCGGCCATGGCGACCTGCAGCGTGGCGCTGCGCTCAAAGATCTGCGCCACGTTGGTGATGTTGGCGCCCTGTTCAATGGAGCCCAGCACCTTCGGCACCCAGGAAATCGCATAATCCACGTCCCCCGAGGCCAGCACATCCTGCGGCACGATGTCGGCTCCGCCCTCGACGATTTCCACCTCCAGGCCTTCGTCTTCGAAAAAGCCTTGGTCCAGGGCCGCGTAATAACCGGCGAACTGCGCCTGCGAGAACCACTGCAGCTGCAGCTTCACAGGCGTCAGCTCTTCGGCGGACTCCCCCTCCTCAGCACCGCTGCCCGAGGCACAGCCGGCCAAAACCAGGACTGCTGCGGTTCCCGCCGCTGCGGCGGTGCGGATACGTTTTCCACTTGCCATTTCATAGCCTCCATTTGGGTGTGAGCAGATCAATGCAGACCGTCCGGACGGGACGGCAGTGAAAACCGGCGATGTCAGTGCCGGGAGCTGTATTTCTCCAGTGCCGCGGTGGCGCAGAAGAAGACCAGGCCGACGACGACGGCGCCCAGCACGTAGGCCCAGGCCAGCGTGTAGTTGCTGCCGGAGGCCGCCGAGGTGATGGATTTGCCCAGTCCGCCCACGGGGCCGCCGAAGTATTCGGCGATGAGCGCCGAGATCACGGCCAGGGAGGATGCGATCCGCAGCCCGGTGAACATGTACGGGACGGCGCTGGGGAGGGTGACGGCGCGGGTGACCTGCCAGCGGCCCGCGGCATAGGAGCGCATAAGGTCACGGTGCACGGGCAGGACCTGCCGGAAGCCGCGCAGCGAATTCACGTAGACCGGCACAAAAACGGCGATTCCGGCCACGATCTGCCGCGGCGCCTCCTCGCCGGCGCCGAACATCGTATAAAGCACCGGAGCCACGGCCACGATCGGCACCACCGACAGCGCTGACACCAGCGGTCCGGTTAGCCGGTCAAAGATTGGCAGGAAGGCGGCGACCACGGCGGCCACCACCCCCAGCAGCCCGCCGGCGACCAGTCCCACCGCCGCATTGCCTCCGGTCACAAGGGACGCCGACACAATAGTGCCGAGGTTGCCGAAAAACGCCGCGGCTATGGCGAACGGCCCGGGCAGCACGAACGGCGGCACTTGGAACAGGGTCACCGCGCCCTGCCACAGCAGGACCGCCGCGACGCCCAGCAGCACCGGCAGCAGTGCCTGTCGGCCGCCGTCGACCGCCCGTGCGAGCAGGGCAGGCGAAGTGGCGGCGGCCAGTGCCGGCGCCGCTCCAGTCGGCGACGCTCCAGTCGGCTGCGCCGACGTTCCCACGGTGCTCACCGGGTCTCAACTCCGCGCAGCTCCGACACCGACGTGCCGTGCAGGGCTTCGCGCACCGCGGTGATGGCCGCGTAGAACGCGGTGTCCTCGCGCAGGTTCTCGCCGCGCTCCCCCGCCGCCCCGAGGCGCATCGGCAGCACGTCCTTGATCCGGCCCGGCCGTGCCGACATCACGAACACCCGGTCGGAGAGGAACACTGCTTCCGGGATGGAGTGGGTGACGAAAACGACGGCGGCGCCGGTCTCCGCGCAGATCCGCACCAGTTCGTTCTGCATCCGTTCGCGGGTCATCTCATCCAGGGCGCCGAACGGCTCATCCATCAGCAGCAGGCGCGGGCTTTCGGCCAGGGACCGGGCGATGGCCACGCGCTGCTGCATGCCGCCGGAGAGCTGATCCGGAAAGGAATCGGCGAACTCGGACAGCCCCACCATGCCCAGGAGTTCCTCGGCGCGGTCCTTGCGGGCTTTCGCCGCGACCCCGTGCAGCTGCAGCGGCAGTTCGATGTTGGCCCGCACGGTCCGCCAGGGCAGCAGCCCGGCCTGCTGGAAGCAAATCCCGTAGGCCTGCTCCCGGCGGGCCTGCCGGGCGGTCCGGCCGAAAACGCTGATCGTTCCGCTGCTCGGTTCGTCAAGGTCGGCGATCAGGCGCAGCAAAGTGCTCTTGCCGCAGCCCGAGGGTCCGATCAGTGACACGAATTCGCCCGGTGCCACGGTCAGGCTGGCCGCTTCCAGTGCCGTGACGGAGCCCTTTCCGGTGGCGAAGATCCGGTGGACGTCGCGGACTTCCACCGCCGGTTCCGGCACTGCCGATTCGGTTGATTCGCTCATGATGCTTGTTCTCCTCTGCGGTAGCGGTGCAGGAACAGTCCCAGGACCGTGATGGCAGCGACCGCTGCCAGGCCCAGCAGGACGGCTCCGAAGATTGGCGCCCAGGGTTTGCCCGGGTCTCCGCCGGCCGCGGCGGCATACTCCACGATCATCCGGCCGATCCCGCCCTTCAGGCCGATCGATACTTCCGCGACGACGGCGCCGATCACGGCATTTGCCGCCGCCAGGCGCAGCGCCGGCAGCAGGAAGGGAATGCTGGCCGGAAGCCGGAGGAACAGGAAGCTGCGCCACCAGCCCACCGAATAGCTGTGCATCAGGTCCAGATGGCTGGCCTGCGGAGAGGAGAACCCCCGCAGGGCGCCGATGGCGACCGGGAAGAAGGCCAGATAGGAGGCGATGACGGCCACCGACATCCAGTTCTCCCAGGTGAAGGAGCCGATCTCGAGCTGGGAGCCCCAGCGGCGGACCAGCGGGGCAATCGCAATCAGCGGGACGGTCTGGCTCAGGATGATCCAGGGCAGCAGTGCGGAGCCGGCGGAGCGGAAGCGCTGCATGACCACCGCCAGTCCCATGCCCACGGCGACTCCGATGAACCAGCCCACCGCCGCGATGCCCAGGGTGAAGGCCGCTGCCTGCAACACTGCTGTCCACAGGGGCGGCGCCCCCGCGGCCGACGTCGCCGGTTCCGCCAGCCGCACGAGCATGGTCCAAACATGAGGCATGGCCAGGTCAGTGGTCCGGGGAAGGAGCGGCAGGCCCATCACGCTCACGCCGTTTTCCGGACCGGCGAATTTGTACGCCTCCCAGAGAAGTACCGGAACCAGCACACCGCCGGCGGCCCAGCCAATCCGCGCCGCCGGCGGTGTCCCGGTTCCGGTGCGGGTCATGCCGTCGCGCTCACGTTCTCGCGCATTGCCGGGATGATGCTCTCGCCGTAGACCCGCAGAGTTTCCTCCTTGTTGTCGTGCTGGAGGTAGCCGGCAAACTGGGTTACGCCCAGGGCCTTAAGCTTTTCGAGCTTTTCGATGTGCTGTTCGGCCGTGCCCATCAGGCAGAACCGGTCAACAATCTCGTCCGGCACGAAGGCGGCATGGGTGTTGCCGGCCCGGCCGTGTTCGTTGTAGTCGTAGCCCTCCCGGCCGGCAATGTAGTCGGTGAGCGCCTGCGGCACTGCGGCGTCGGCACCGTACTTGGCGACGATGTCAGCGATGTGGTTGCCCACCATGCCGCCGAACCAGCGGCACTGCTCGCGCATGTGCTCCCAGTCGTCCCCTATATACATGGGTGCGGCCACGCAGAATTTGATCGCCATGGGATCGCGTCCTGCAGCTGCGGCTGCTGACCGCACGGTGGCGATCATCCACTCGGCGATGTCCACGTCGGCCAGCTGCAGGATGAAGCCGTCGCCGACTTCCCCGGTCAGCTTCAGCGCCAGCGGACCGTAGGCGGCCACCCACATTTCCAGCTCCGAGCCCTTGCTCCACGGGAACTGGAGCGTGGCGCCGTTGTATTCCACCGAGCGGGAGTTCGCCAGCTCGCGGATGACGTGGATGGATTCGCGCAGCGTTTTCAGCGTGGTGGGCGCGTTGTTGCTCACCCGCAGCGCCGAGTCGCCGCGGCCGATGCCGCACACCGTGCGGTTGCCGTACATCGCGTTCAGCGTGGCGTAAGTGGACGCGGTGACGGTCCAGTCCCGGGTGGCGGGGTTGGTGACCATGGGCCCCACCTTGATGTTTTGGGTTTCGGCCAGGATTTGGCTGTAAATAACGTACGGTTCCTGCCACAGGATGTGGGAGTCAAACGTCCAGACGTAGTCGAACCCGTGTTCCTCGGCCTTCTTGGCGAGCGCCACGGTTCGGGCGGCGGGCGGGTTGCACTGCAGAACTGCTCCGAATTCCATTTCTTTTCCGTTCCTAGATCAGGTACTGGCTCGGGGCGCGGCGGACGTACCGGCCGTGGCCCTTGGCCCCGAGGTATTCGTTGTCGTTGATGAGGATCCGGCCCCGGGACAGCACGGTGTCGACATGCCCGTCAATCTCGTAGCCCTCCCACGCCGAGTAATCCATGTTCATGTGGTGGGTTTTGTTCAGCCCGATCGAGGTGTGGCCCGCCGGGTCGTAGATGACAACGTCGGCATCGGCTCCCGGCGCGATCACGCCCTTGGCGCCGTACATGCCGAACATGCGGGCCGGCGTCGTGCTGGTGATCTCCACCCAGCGCTCCAGCGTGATTTTTCCGTCCACCACGCCCTGGTACATCAGGTCCAGGCGGTGCTCCACCGATCCGATGCCGTTGGGAATCTTGGAGAAGTCCCCCACGCCCAGATCCTTCTGCCCCTTCATGCAGAACGGGCAGTGGTCGGTGGCGACCATCTGGATGTCGTTGGTGCGCAGCGACTGCCACATGTGGTCCTGGTGGTGTTCGTGCTTGGAGCGCAGCGGCGTGGAACAGACGTATTTGGCGCCCTCAAACCCCTCGGCGCCCAGCTGGTCCTCCAGGCTCATGTAGAGGTACTGCGGGCAGGTCTCGCCGAAGACGTTCTGGCCGTTGTCGCGGGCGGCGGCCAGCTGCTCGACGGCCTGCTTCGCCGACACATGCACCACGTACAGGGGCGCCCCGGTGAGGTTGGCCAGCATGATGGCCCGGTGTGTGGCTTCCTCCTCCATCTGCCAGGCCCGTGCCACCCCGTGATAGTAGGGATCGGTTTTCCCCTGGGCCAGCAGCTCGGTGACCATGGCGTCAATGGCCGGACCGTTCTCGGCATGCATCATGGTCATCAGCCCGGTCTCGGCGCCAACCCGCATGGCTTTGTAAATCTGCGCGTCATCGCTGTAGAAGACGCCCGGATACGCCATGAACAGCTTGTAACTGGAGACACCCTCGTCAATGAGCCCCGCCATTGCCTTCAGCGAATCGTCGTTCACGTCGCCGACGATCTGGTGGAACCCGTAGTCGATGGCGCATTCCCCGGCGGCCTTTTCATGCCACGCGGCCAAGCCGTCCATCACTCGCTCTCCGTACCGCTGGATCGCGAAGTCAACGATCGTCGTCGTTCCGCCCCAGGCCGCCGCGCGGGTTCCGGTTTCGAACGTGTCGGAGGCTTCGGTGCCGCCGAACGGCATCTGCATGTGCGTGTGGGCGTCAATGCCGCCGGGAATCACATACTTGCCCGTGGCGTCCAGGACAGTGTCCACAGAGCGGGCAAGGTCGTGGCCCAGCAGCGTGGACCCGGGGGCGAGTACCGCTGCGATCTTTTCCCCGTCAATGAGAACGTCCGCCTCGCTGCGGCCGGTGGAGGTGACAACTGTGCCTCCGGTGATCAGTGTTGTACTCAAAACGACATCCTTGTCTGTGTTAAAGGCGCGGCCTGTTTAAGGCCCGTTGGCGCGTTTGCAGGAAGGGCTACGGCGCGGTGATCGGCGCGTAGGCGTCCGGGCGGCGGTCGCGGTAGAACTGCCAGTTGTTGCGCGCGGTGCGGACCAGGTCCATGTCCAAGTCGCGGATCATCAGCTCATCGCCGTCGCGGGCGCCGATCTCGCCGACGTAGTTGCCCTGCGGATCGACCATGTAGGAAGTGCCGTAGAAGTCGACGGCTTCATCGCCGAATTCGTTCGTTTCGGCGCCCACCCGGTTGGGGACTACCACGTAGTAGCCGTTGGCGGCTGCAGCGGTGGGCT
Organism: Arthrobacter sp. zg-Y820; assembly: GCF_030142155.1. Classification (GTDB taxonomy): domain Bacteria; phylum Actinomycetota; class Actinomycetes; order Actinomycetales; family Micrococcaceae; genus Arthrobacter_B. Next base: position 582,994 of record NZ_CP126247.1, on the reverse strand, counting down.
GTTCCAGTTCCCAGAGCCGGTTGGACAGGCCCGGCTTGGAAGCGTTCGGGTTGAAGACGAGCTGGGCACCGTTCAGGCCCAGGACACGCCAGCCCTCGGGGAAGTGGCGGTCGTAGCAAATGGTCACGCCCACGGTTCCGACGGCGGTCTCGAACACCGGCCAGCCCATGTTCCCCGGCCGGAAGTAGAACTTTTCCCAGAACTTCTCGACGTGCGGAATGTGGTTCTTGCGGTACTTGCCCAGGTACGTTCCGTCGGCGTCGATGACTGCTGCGGTGTTGTACAGGACGCCTGGCTGGTCCTCTTCGTAAATCGGCAGGATGATCACCATGTTGTGCTCGGCGGCGAGCTTCGAGAACCGTTCGGTGAGGGGTCCCGGAACCTTCTGTGCGTACTCGTAGTACTTGTTGTCCTGCACAATCCCGAAATACGGGCCGTGGAACAATTCCTGGAAGCAAATGATCTGCGCGCCCTCGGCAGCTGCCTTGCGGACAAACTCCTCGTGCTTGGCGACCATGGATTCCTCATCCCCGGTCCAGGTCGTCTGAGTCAAAGCTGTACGGATGATTGTCATTGTGCCTCCTAGTAACGGCAAACGTGGTGCGGTAACGATTGGCCGGTTGAAGGGCCTTTATCAGTCTTCGTGCTGAACATTTCCCCAACATTTCCACCGCGTTAAAAAGCTGCGTTGGATTGCCGAGGCGTCTGTTCATCCTTGACGCTCAAGACGGAACCTGCAAGGGTTTTTAAACTATTGCGCGGAGCACCGCTGGCGCGGATAATGCCGCGGCGGACCCCCTTGGAAACACGATCCGAAACGAAGGGGTGCTAACCTCCTCGATAGATCACCCGCCTTGTTATGGCCGGTAGAGCTGGTCTGGATTTGGGCCATAGATCCCTCCGATATCCCTAAGACCTGCGAGGAACTATGAACCGCTCCCTTTACCCTGCCTATTCCCTGCTCCTGGCCGCCGGCCTGGCCGGAATTGTTGGCTGCTCCGGAACGCCGGCACCGGCTGCACCGGCAGCCGAAAATACCGGCGGAACCGCCGTTTCCGGCTCCACCGAGGCAGCGGCGTCGTACCCGGTGACCGTGACCAACTGCGGCACGGAAGTCACCTTGAAGTCACCGCCCGAGCGAATTGTGACGATAAAATCCACTGCGCTGGAAACGCTGCTGGCCCTGGGCCTGGGCGACAAAGTGGTCGGCACCGCTTTCTCCGACGGTCCGGTTCCCGAATCGCTGGCAGCCGACGCCGCGTCGGTGCCCTCGCTCTCCGACGCCGCACCCACGCAGGAAGCGGTCCTGGAACTCGAGCCGGACTTCATCTACGCCGGCTGGGAATCGAACCTGAGCTCGGACACCGCCGGCGAGCGCGGTTTCCTGGCTTCAATGGGCATCGGCAGCTATGTCTCTCCGGCGGCCTGCCGGGAAGAGGGGCTCCCGGGCAAGCTGGACTTCGAGGACGTGTTCGCGCAGATCACCGAAGCGGGCGACCTCTTCGGGGCCCCCGATGCCGCTGCCGCCCTGATCGCCGACCAGCGCGAGGTGCTCGACGGCGTTCCGCCGGCCGGCGAGGGCCGGACCGCCTTTTGGTTCTCCTCGGGACGGGACACTCCGTACGCGGGCGCCGGCCTGGGAGCTCCGCAGATGATGATGGAAGAGCTCGGCCTGGAGAACATTGCCGCGGGAGTCGAAGATTCGTGGGCTTCGCTGAGCTGGGAGACCGTGGTGGCGGCCAATCCCGATGTCATCGTCCTGGTGGACGCAGACCGGAACACCGCCGAGTCCAAGAAGGAGCTGCTGGCGTCGATGCCGGCCACGGCGGGCATGGACGCGGTGATCAACGAACGCTATCTGGTCCTCCCCTTCGCTGCCGGGGAGGCCGGAGTCCGGAACGCCGAAGCGGTGGCGGACCTCGCCGACCAGCTCTCGAGCCTGCCGTGACCGCCGTCCGCACCCAACCGCGCGAGACCCGCCCGTCACCGCGCCCGTCCGCACGCCCGCCCAACCCGGGAACGCCGTCGGACGCTGCGGCAGCGCCGGCCTCCCGCCGCCGGTTCCGCACCGGGACCGCGACGGCGGTGCTGGCCGCCGCGCTGGTCTTTTCCATTGCGGCGGCGGCAACGGTGGGGCCTGCGGACATCAGCGTGGCCGATGCTTTCGGCACGATCCTCTCCCATCTGGGGATCGGCACCAGCCCGCTCTCCGCCCTGCACGACGGAATCATCTGGGAGCTGCGGCTGCCCCGGGTGCTGACCGCTGCCGCCGTGGGGGCCGGTTTGGCGATCAGCGGCGCAGTCATGCAGGCGCTGACCCGCAATGCGCTGGCCGACCCGTATCTGCTGGGCCTGTCTTCGGGTGCCTCGCTGGGAGCGGTCTGCGTGGTCCTGCTGGGCCTGCAGCTGCTGCTTCCGCTGGCGGCGTTCATCGGCGCACTGGCGGCGCTGGCGGCAACGCTGCTGCTGGCCCGGCTGGCCGGCGGGCTGACGCCGTCGCGCACCGTCCTGGCCGGCGTGGCGGTCTCTTCCCTCGGCAGCGCCCTGACCAGCCTGGTGATTTTCTGGACCGCCACCGGCGACTCCTACCGGAACATCCTGGGCTGGCTGCTCGGGTCGCTGAGCGGTGCGCAGTGGTCCAGTGCCGGGATCGCCGCCGGGGCGTTGGTTGCGGTGGGCATTCCGCTGCTGGCCGCGTCGCGGATCCTGGACGGGTTTGCCTTTGGCGACGACGCCGCCTCGGCCCTGGGCATCAACGTTCCGGCCGTGCGGTGGAGCATGCTGGCGGCAACAGCCCTGCTGACCGGCGCCATGGTTTCCGTGAGCGGGGCGATCGGCTTCATCGGACTGGTGTTTCCGCATGTGGTCCGGATGATGACCGGCCCCGGGCACCGCTCGCTGCTGCCGCTCTCGGCCCTGCTCGGAGCCATCTTCCTGATTTGGGCCGATACTGCGGCCCGGTTCGTGTTCGAGCCCCGGGAGCTTCCCGTGGGCGTGGTGACCGCAGTGCTTGGCGCTCCGGTCTTCGCCTACGTGCTGGCGCGGCGGAAGGGCGGGGCATGAACAACGGTGAAATGGGCTCCGGAGCCCGTGTGAACGACCTGCAGGCGGCGGGCGTGGACGTTTCCCTCGGCGGAAAACTCGTGGTGGACGGGGTGGACTGCACCGTTCCGGCCGGCGCGCTGTCCGCTCTGGTCGGTCCCAACGGGGCCGGCAAATCCACGCTGCTGCGGGCCCTGGCCGGTGTGGTTCCCGTCCGCAGGGGCACGGTGCTCTGGCAGGGCCGGGACCTGCTGCGCCTGCCCCGCCGGGAACGGGCCCGCATAGCCGCGCTGGCGGAGCAGGAATCCGGTACGGACACTCCGCTGACAGTGCGCGACGTCGTGTCGCTGGGAACCATGCCGCACCGCTCGCTGCTGGGGTTCGGCACCAGCGAGGACGACGCCGAGGTGGTGACGGCGCTTCAGTCCGCCGGTGTTCCCCAGCTCGCGGACCGGCTGTTCAGCGAACTTTCCGGCGGTCAGCGGCAGCGGGTCCAGCTGGCCCGCGCGCTGGCGCAGAAACCGCAGCTGCTGCTGCTGGACGAGCCCACCAACCACTTGGATCCGCACGCCCAGCTGACCACGCTGCATCTGATGCGGCAGCTGGCCGGGCAGGGCATCGCCGTTGTCGCAGCGCTGCACGACCTGACGCACGCCGCAGCCCACTGCGACCACGTCATTGTCCTCTCCGGCGGCACCGTGGTGGCAGCGGGCGATCCCCGCACCGTCCTGACGGCTGACCTGATCGGGACGGTTTACGGGGTCCAGGCCCATGTACTGGAGCATCCGGCCACGGGCCGGCCGCTGATTGCGTTGTCCCTGCCGGCGGACGGCGCAGCCGGTTCAGTCAGCGCAGCCGGTGCGCGCGCCTACGCCACGTCCGCCTAAGCCTCCTGCTGATACTCCGGTACCGGCAGCCCGGCGTCCCGGCATGCCGCGGCGTAGCCTTCGCGCCAGGCCTCGTCGCTGCCCAGCCGGAACATGTCCTGCTCGGCCGGGCGGATCAGGGTCCGGGCGCCGTCGTCCCGGGAACCGGGCGAAGCGGGGCGGACGAGTTCCGGCAGGCCGCGCAGCACCGCTACCGGGCACTGGCTGGTTTTGCCCTTGATCAGGTCGGCTGCCGCCGCAATCTCGTCAGCGACGGCGGTCATTGTCGCCTTCATCTGCTGGCCGAAGCTATCCATGCTGCCGCGCAGATCGGTGATGACCTCGAGTCCCGCGGCTCCGATGGCGGCGTCGGTCTGTCCTTCGCGCCAGGCCCGGCCCATCGTGTCGGTGATGACCACGCCGACGTCGAAGCCCAGCGCCCGGCGCAGGCCTGCACACAGCGCCCGGGCCGAGGCGTCCGGGTCCACGGGAAGGAGCAGGACGGTGCCGGCCGGAGTGTTGCTGTTGTCCACCCCGGCGGCGGCGGCCACGATGCCCAGTTTGTTTTCCACAATCCTGGTCACTCCGCCGGGATGGACCTTGCTGGCCACAAGCCGAACGGTCTCGTTGGTGATCGCCTGTTCGCGGTCCCCCGCCGGAACCTGGCGCCCCTCAGCCTTGGACACGATCTTGGAGGTGACCGCCAGGATGTCGCCCGGCTGCAGGGCAAAGTCCGGGACCGCTCCGGCGGCGGACAAAACCACGGCGGCCAGGTCCGTCCCCGGAGCGATCTCTCCAATGCCCGGCAGCGCAAACAGCGTGATGCTGCGCATCGGTTAACGCTTGAGCGCGGGCAGCACATCGCGGGAGAAGACGTCGATCCACTCGCGCTGGTTCCGGCCGACGTTATGCAGGTAAATGCGGTCAAAGCCCAGGTCGACGAATTTCTGGATGTACGCGCGGTGGACATCGGGGTCGCTGGAAATCACCAGACGTCCCTCGAAGTCCTCCGGCCGAACCAGTTTGGCCATCTGCTCGAGTTCGAACGGCGAGCGGATGTCTCCCTTGGGGAACTTCATGCCGCCGTTGGGCCATTCCACCATGGCGTTGGTCAGCGCTTCTTCGTCCGTCTCGGCCCAGCTCATGTGCAGCTGCAGGACCTTGGGCATCGTGTCCGGGTCCTTGCCGGCCTCGCGTGCTCCGGTGTCGAACTTGTCAAAGAGCATGCCGATCTTTTCCAACGGAGCGCCCACCGTAATCAGTCCGTCGGCGTGGCGGCCCGCGCGCTTGGCCGTCACGGGCCCCGCGGTCGCGACCAGGATTTCGGGGGCCACTTCCGGCATGGTCCACAGCCGGGTGGATTCCATCTTGTAGAACTCGCCCTTGTGCCGGACGTCCTTGCCGGCCAGGGAATTCGTGAAGAGCTTATTGATGATGTCGATGGCTTCGAACATCCGGTTGATGCGCTCGGGTGCCTCCGGCCAGTACTGCGCCGTGATGTGCTCGTTGAGCGCTTCTCCGGAGCCCAGCCCGAGCCAGTGCCGGCCGGGATACATGGCGGCGAGCGTGGCTGATGCCTGCGCCACCATCGCCGGATGCCACCGGAACGTGGGAGCGGTAACTCCGGGGCCGATATCGCCCTTGGTGCGCTCACCCAAAGCCGACAGTACGTTCCAGACAAATGCGGATTGGCCCTGCGCCGGAACCCACGGCTGGAAATGGTCTGCAGCCATAACCCCGGAGAATCCCTTGCTCTCGGCATATTCGGACAGTGCCACCGCCTCTGTGGGGTGGAACTGTTCCAGCATTGCGGCGTAACCAATTGTTAATGAAGAGCTCATATATCGATCCTGACAGCCAGAGATTTCGGAATTGAAAACAAATGTTTCCAATGGAATAAGGCAGCAGAGTTCCGGCTTTCCGGAACGCCGTAGGCCCATCCTAGGGGCGGGGAGGAATTCCGCCCAAGCATGACTAAGCAGGATTTCGAGAAGTGTCGACCGCAGTTGCTGCCCGGCGCCGGGCCGGGTGGGCTAGGAGGTGCAGCCCTCGCCGTCGCCGTCGCCGTCGAACTTTGCTTCCCAGCCTGCGTCGCCGGCGCGGATGGGCGCCGCACCTGCGGCCTTGACCGCCGCACAGTTGGCGTACACGGGCGTGCCGTCAGCGTCGGCGACCTCGGGCGGTACAGCTGCGGGCGGTGCGGGTGCGGGCGGTGCTGCTGCGGCATTCGAGGCCCGGCCCGCGTCGGGGACCGGCTGGTCCGGGCAGGCGGAGAGGACTCCGGCGACGGCGTCGTGCTCCGCCTGTGTCATCCAGAGGCGGTATTCAGCCTTGACCGCAACCTGGCGGGCCACATACTCGCAGCGGAAGGCTTTGTTCGGCGGCAGCCAGGAGGCGGCGTCGGAATCCGATTTGGAACCGTTGGAAGGACCGTCGGCAGCCATCAGGTTCAGCGGATCGTTGGCGAACTGGCCGCGTTCCTCAGCGGACAGCTGCTGCGCACCCTTCTGCCAGGCATCGGAAAGCGCCACGATGTGGTCGATCTGGACGGCGGTGCTGGTCTCGTTGCCGCGCACGAAACTGATGGTCGTACCGGTGTAGGGATCGGCGAAGGTGCCGGACGCCACCACGCACTCCTTGGTTCCGTCCTTGAACACGACGGCGGTGAGGTCGCGCGCCAGGATGTCGTTGCGGGTATCGCAGCCGTTCCGGTCGACGTCGGCCCAGGCCGGTCCGAACTCGTCCCGGTCATAGCCGGTCTTGGGAGCCCTGCCCTTGATCGGGAGGGTTTCCAGCTGCTCCACCGCCGAGCCGGCTGTTGCTTCCTGGACCGCGGCAGTACCGGAACCGGCATGGGAGGCGCCGGTTCCGGCATTCGCTCCGGCATCTGAGCCGGCATCGGTCAGCGGAGTACAGGCCGCGGAACCGAACAGGATTACGGGCAGGGCTATCAGGGACAGAAATTTCGAGCGCAGAGAAGTCATCGGTATTTATTATCGGTGATTTTGCGCCGTTGATTTTCCGACGGGCTTTCGGAGCTTCGAGGTTAGGGGTTTCGGGGTTGTTGCCCGGGCAACGATTCCGGGTCGGTGCACGGACAAATAGGGAATGCCCCGGGTATCGCCTAGAGTTTCCCCGCGGCTCGTCACAAGGCGGGCCGCGTAACCGGATGCCCGGGGCCGCTTCTCAGAAGTCGGACCCGGACCGCCGTTGTGACAGGACAAAAATGGGGAAGTATCTTGCTTTAAGGCGGCAGGTGGCCGTGTTGGCTATTGCCGCTTTTCTCGGCGGCACAGTTATCTCAACGCCGGCATTCGCCACTGACGGCGGCACGCAGCCCTCGTCGCCCTCGTCGTCGTCATCGCCGCCGGCATCGCCGCCGCCGTCGTCGTCGGAAATCGGGGGAAGCGCTGCCACCGAGCCGCCCGCCAACCGCTTCATCGTGAAGTTCCGTGACAAGGCCGGGATCACTGCCGTTGAACGGTTGGACACCTACGGCTCAGTGACAACCACGCTGGGTGTGCAGGCTACGGAGCTTTTCGAAACCGGCACCGGAGCGTCAGTGGTCGAGGTGGATCAAGAGCTGACCCGGGATCAGTCCGCCGCCGTCGTCGCCGCGCTCGCTGCCAAGCCCGACGTCGAGTACGTCGAGCCCGATGTTCTGCTCTTCCCCGCCGCGGCGGACCCCAAAGACCCTCTCTATTTCCAGCAATGGAACCTTTGGGAGCCTGAAGGCGGTGCCGCTGTGAACGACGCGTGGAACGTGTCCCAGGGCGCCGGCCAAGTTGTGGCCGTGGTGGATACCGGAATTACCAACCACAGCGACCTGAACGCGCAGATCCTCCCCGGCACCGATTTGATCAGCAGTCCGTCAATGGCGCGCGACGGCGATGCGCGGGACAACGACCCCCGGGACGAAGGCGATTGGAATGATTCCGCCAACTGCAGTGTCAGCCGCTCTACCTGGCATGGAACCCATGTCACGGGAACTGTTGCTGCCAGCGCCAACAACGGCATGGGCATCAGCGGTATCGCCCCGGCAGCGAAAGTTGTGCCGGTCCGTGTCCTGGGCGAGTGCGGCGGATACCTCTCTGACATCTCGGACGGAATCATCTGGGCTGCCGGCGGCACCCTGCCGGACGTCCCGGCGAACAGCAACCCGGCAACTGTCATAAATCTCAGCCTCGGCGGCATCAGTGCCTGCTCCGCGTCCATGCAGGACGCCGTGAACTATGCCACTGGCCGGAACGCCGTAGTGGTTGTGGCTGCCGGGAACAGCAACCGGCCGGCAGCCGATTCCACACCTGCGAACTGCCGCAACGTGATCACTGTTGGCGCGACGGGCCGGGACGGTTCCCGGGCTCCGTACTCAAACTACGGTGCCGCCGTCGACATCATGGCCCCGGGCGGAAACATGTCAGGGAATGCTTCGGGCGGCATTCTCTCTACCTTCAACGAAGGATCGTCAGTTCCGCAAAAGGAAAGCTATTCCCAGGCTCAGGGCACCTCCATGGCCGCACCCCACGTGGCCGGTGCAGCGGCCCTCCTCTTGGCCGCCTATCCGGAGATGACGCCGGATCAGGTGGAAGCCCGGTTGAAGGCCACCGCGCGTGACCTGCCGAAGGGCTGCACGCCCTACTGCGGGCCGAAGCTGCTGGATACTGCTGCCGCGGTAACCATGCCGCTCATTGCCCCGGTTCCCGCCATCAGCGGCGCCACCGCCGTCGGTGCGACCCTCACCGCGGAACCGGGCGCGTGGGCACCGGCACCGGTTGATTTGGCCTACCAGTGGTACCGCGGGAACACCGCGGTCAAGGGTGCGACCGCCAAAACCTACAAGCTCACCAACGCGGACAACGGCCAGGCCATCAGTGTGAGCGTCTCCGGTTCAAAGACCGGTTACGCGACCGTCACCAAACGCTCCGCCGCCACCTCCAAGGTGGCACCGGCAAAACCGCCGTTTGCTGATGTTCCTCCCGGCATCCAGTTCTACGACGAGATGCTCTGGATGGCCACGGAAGGCATTTCCACTGGTTGGACCGAAGCCAACGGCACCAGGACCTATCGGCCGCTGCAGGCCGTCAACCGTGATGCGATGGCCGCTTTTCTGTACCGGCTGGACGGAAGCCCGGACTTCACGCCGCCGGCAAAATCGCCGTTCACCGATGTGGCCACCACCAACCCGTTCTACAAGGAAATCACCTGGCTCAACAGCCGGGGAATTTCCACCGGATGGACTGCGGCCAACGGCACGAAGACGTACCGCCCGCTGCAGCCGGTAAACCGCGATGCGATGGCAGCCTTCATGTACCGGTTCGCGGAATCGCCGTCCTACTCCGCGCCCAGCAAGTCGGCGTTCCTCGACGTGCCAAAGAGCAACCTGTTTTACAAGGAAATTTCGTGGCTGGCGGCCTCGGGTATCGCCACCGGCTGGGGTGACGGGACCTACCGGCCCCTGACCCCGGTCAACCGCGATGCCATGGCCGCCTTCATGAAGAGATTCGACAGTACGTTCCTCCGGTAGCTCGAGCGCAGGCAAAGGGAAGTCCGGTGAACCGAAGCTGGTCGCCGGTCCTCCCTGTGCTTGGCCCGGTCAGTGAAACCCCTTCCCTGCCCCGTCGCCGGGACGTAGATTCGTTACTTACCGTCCGCGCAGGGAGATGCAATGGTTACGAATAAGTCCACGACGATCAACGCCGACAACAAGGTCGCCGAACAGCCCGTCGCTGTGAAGGCAGCCGGCGACGTCAAACCCTCGGACGAAACCAAGAGGGTCGCTGTGGCGGAGGACTACGCCCAAGAACTTGATGAAATGCGCGAACTGAAAATCAAGTCCAAAAAACCCAAGGAAAAGGCCGACGACGACGCTTGGCGGCACAATTACCCCTACGATACGAAGCTGTCCCGGCGCAGCTACGAGAAGCAAAAACGTGCCCTGCAGATCGAGCTTTTGAAGATGCAGCTCTGGGTCAAGGAGACCGGACAGAAAATGCTCATCATCTTCGAAGGCCGCGATGCCGCCGGTAAAGGCGGTTCGATCAAGCGCTTCAACGAACATCTCAACCCCCGCGGCGCACGGATCGTTGCGTTGGAGAAGCCCACCGACGGTGAACGCACCCAGTGGTATTTCCAGCGGTACGTGGCGAGGCTGCCCAGCGGCGGCGAGATCGTCATGATGGACCGTTCCTGGTACAACCGGGCCGGAGTCGAACGCGTCATGGGGTACTGCACACCAGCCCAGTACTTGGAGTTCATGCGAGAGGTACCCGAGTTGGAGCGGATGCTGGTGAACTCGGGCGTGCTGCTGACGAAACTCTGGTTTTCGGTGGGGCGGGCCGAACAGTTGGCACGATTCGCGGCCCGCGAAACAGATCCGGTGAAACAGTGGAAGCTCTCCCCCACCGACCTGGCCAGCCTCGACAAGTGGGATGACTACACCGAAGCCAAGGAAGCCATGTTCTTCTACACCGATACCGGTGATGCCCCTTGGACGGTGGTGAAGTCCAACGACAAGAAACGGGCGCGGCTCGAGGCCATGCGTCAGGTCCTTCATTCAGTCGACTATCCCAACAAGAACACGACCCTGGTGCATGCGCCGGATCCGCTGATCGTGGGTCCGGCAGCCAGCCACTTCGAAGAGGGGGAAGAGCCCAGCGGCCGGTTCCCCGTGGTGAAGCCCAAGGGCTGACCGCTTTTCTCTGCAGTGCGAACCCCGGCAATACCCTCCGCCCTCTGACATCGGAGGGGCCGGGCTTACGGCGGGCTTGCGGGTCGGCTTGCGGGCGGGCTTGCGGCGGGCATTTCCGGCGGGTTTTGAGGCCAAGTAATTCTTCTCAAAAGTCGAGTATTTGAGAGTCCGAAAAAGGGCCTGTTTTGGGCTGTTTTGGGGCTGTTTTGGGGCTTCTCGAACCAGGAATGTCAGTGCCGGGTGAAAGTCTTTAGTCATGGATCAGAACGGATCTTCGACCGGGACTCCCGGCACTGGCGATGACGCTGCAGCTCGCAGCCGGTTCGTCTTTGTCGCCGAGCCCGGGGTGGCCGGCAGTGATCCGGGTGATGGGTTGACCGGGTCTCTGGTCCTGCAGAATGTGGAGTCGTTGACTGAGGAGCAAACCGGGACGGTGTTGGCCCGGCTCAATCATTTGTCGCGGTGGGTGCAGGCGCAGCAGGCTCGGGTCCTGTCCCGGCTGCAGACGGTCTACGAGGACGAGACGCTATCCGTTACCGGGTTGCGGGACGCGGAGATGGCGTTCAGCCTCGCCGCGGAGGAAGCCGCAACCATTCTGGGAGTTCCCGCCGGCACGGGAAAGGCGTTGATGAGTCAGGCCGGTGATCTCTGCACCAGGAACACGGCCACCCTGAAGGCGTTGGAGTCCGGACAGATCAGTTACGGGCATGCGGAGACCCTGGTGGAGCAGTGTGTGGGCGTGGTGCCGGCTGAGTTGCCCGGGTTCGAGGCGGAGTTGCTGGGGATGGCGGCGGGCCAGACCAGAACCCAGTTCCGGGTGAAGGCGCACCGGTTGCGGGAGAAGTATTATCCGGAAACCATTGTGCAGCGGCAGGCGACGGCGTTTGAGCAGCGGACGGTGTGGGTGCGGCCGGAGCCGGACGGGATGTCCTGGATCTCGGCGTTACTGCCGGCCGAGAAAGCCCAAGCAATCTTTACTCAGCTCAGTGTTGCGGCCCGGGGAGAGCAGGCCGCCGGGGACACACGCACGGTGGATCAGTTGCGCACGGACATCCTCGCGGATCTGTTGGGCGGCCACGAGCATGAGTGCGGGGACGAGTGCAGAAACGGTGGTGGCACGGGTGCCGGGGGCAAGAAGGGTAAGGGCCGTCGTAAGGGATCCGGCTCCGGCAGGGGTGCCAGCAGTGAAGGTAAGGGTTCCGGTTCCGGCAAGGGGTTCGGGTCCTGTCGTATTGGCCATGGTCCCCGGGCGCGGACGGAGATTCTGGTGCTGATCAATGCTGAAACCCTCTTCGGTGCCGATGATCAGCCGGCGGAACTGAACGGATATGGGCCGATCAGTCCCGTAACGGCTCGGCGGATGGCCCGCGAGGCCATGAAATGGACACCGGTGGAACGCGATCCGGACACCGAAGAGATCCTGCGGGTCGGGAAACGGCGGAAGGTTCCCGATGGATTGAAGCGGGTTTTGCGGGTGCGGGACGGAACCTGCCGGTTCCCGGGCTGCCGGACCAACGCGGTAATTTCCGAGATCGACCACACCAAACCGTGGGCTCAGGGCGGGCCGACTGATCATGACAATCTGGAGCATTTGTGCCGGCGGCATCACATGTTCAAAACCGAAGGGTTCTGGAAAGCCAGGCAGCCTCGTCCCGGGGTGATTGAGTGGACCTCACCGGGCGGCAGGTGTTACCGCACCGAACCGCAACTGAGCCTGTCCCGGGAAACCGGTAAGGGCTCTCAGGAAACCTGTGATGGTGCCAGCGGACTGCAAGCGGGTATCAAGGCGAATGGTGGCCAGGCGAATGGCGGAGGCGACGCGGCGGGCATTGATCCATCACGGGCCAATGATGCCGGTGCTCCAAGCGCCCCCGGCGATCCGAGTGCTCCAAGTGCTCCAAGTGCTCCAGATGATCCAGACGGCTACGGAGACAACCCGCCGCCCTTCTAGACGCCCCACCCGCTTCCATAGGCGTCAGCCCTTCACGGCTTCCATACGTGCCAGACCTTCCCCGCTTCCATAGGCGCCAGCCCTTCAGGAACGGGTCGCGGTTCGGCAGCGAAGCCATGCCTCACGATTCCAACGCTCTCGAACGAAGCCCACTTCTCGGAACCGCTCGGAACCGAGGGAAGACGCAGACCACGCCATTGTGATCTGCGCTGTCCACGATGCTAGCGAGATTCGCGCCGCTTTGCAGGAACACGCCTGGATACGGATGCTCATCTGTCTTCAGGACACCCGTCGCGGAAGTGTCGGGAGTGCGTGAGACGATAAATTCATGCCTTCCTCCCCGCCTCTCATCGATGTCACCGACATCATCCGCGTCGTGGGCGGCGCGGCCTTCCAACGCGGACAGACGTACGCCAAGGGCGGCGCGGTGGACACACTGGAATGGGATCCGCAGGCCGAAGTGCTCCGGGCAAAAGTCCGCGGACACTCCTCCGTTCCGTATCGGATAATGCTGCAGTTGGGCGAAAAGCGGCAGGGCGACTACCGGCTGCTGGACAACCACTGCAGCTGCCCGGTGGGCTTCGACTGCAAGCACGTGGCCGCCGTCGCGCTCCAAAGCAATACCGACCATTTGCTGGCGCGGCAGGAATTCATCCGCCCCGGCACGCCGGGCTCGGGCGGCACACCGGGCAAACCAACGGTCCCGGCGTGGCAGGAGTCGCTGCAGACATTGATCGACGCCGACCTTGAGGCCCTGACCGGCAGCACCCCGGCGGCAGCCACTCCGCTGGCCCTGCAGTTTGAGGTGCGGACGTCCGACGCCGGAATGAGCGCCCGCTGGGGAGCACCGGCACCCCGCAGCGCACACCGGGCCACCTCGTTCCGGCTGGGAGTGCGCCCCGTGGTCCGCAATACCAAGGGCAACTGGGTGAAAAACAATCTGGCCTGGAGCAACATTTCCTACCAGACCTATGGTTTGAAGCTGAATCCGGAGCAGCACCGCTGGTTTTCGCAGTTCCCCGCCCTGCACCGCTCGAACGGGGTGAGCTACTTCGGCCAGAACGATTCCTGGCTGTACCTGGACGACTTCTCCAATCCGCTCCTGTGGCAGCTGCTCGAAGAGGCCCGGCGGATTGGCGTGGAATTTGTTGGCACCAAGAAAGACACAACGGTCCAGCTGGGGCAACGGGCGGCGTTGTCACTCGATGTCCGGGCCACGGAACCGGGCACCTCGGCTCCGCTGCAGCTGCTGCCGGTACTGAAAATTGACGGCCAGCCCTTTCCCACGGATGCCGCCGGTCTCATTGCCGGACACGGCATTTATGTGCGCAGCCCGGAAAACGTCATCACGCTGGCGCCCACAGCCCGTCCGCTCACCGACCAGGACAAGGGCCTCCTGCTCAAGGGTGCACCCGTTCTGATCCCCGAAGATGACGCCCCGGTGTTTTTGGAGAAGTTCTATCCCAAGCTCCGCCAGGTCCTGCCAGTGACCAGCAGCGACAACTCGGTTGAATTCCCCGAGATTTCCCCGCCCCTGCTGGTGCTCACCGCGTCCTTCCAGCCTGATGACTCGCTGTTCCTGGATTGGGAATGGGAGTACCGGCAGGGAGACGACATCACGCGCATCCCGCTGGGCACCCGAGCGGATCCGGCGGCAGGCTACCGCGACATGGTCTCCGAAGCGGATCTGCTCACCGCCGTCGGCAAGGTCCTCGGATCGGTGCCCCGCAGCCGCTCATACTCGGGCATCGACACCGCAGAGTTCACTGAATACCTGCTGCCCAAAATCGAAAAGGTCGACGGCGTCCGGGTGGACGTCATCGGCGAGCGCCCCGACTACCGCGAGCTGACCAGCGTTCCGGAGCTGCGGATCACCACGGTGGAGACCGAGCGCCGCGACTGGTTCGACCTCGGCATCATGATCACCGTGGACGGCCGGCTCGTGCCGTTCGCAGAGGTTTTCAAGGCCCTCTCCCAGGGCAAGACCAAACTCCTGCTCCCCGACCGCACCTACTTGTCGCTGGACCGGCCCGAATTCGCCCAGCTCCACGCACTGCTTGAGGAAACTGAGGGGCTGCAGGAGTGGGAAACCGGCGAACTGTCCATCAGCAGATATCAGGCCGGGCTGTGGTCGGAGCTGGAGGAACTGGCGGAGGAGACCGAGCAGGCAGCCGCGTGGCGCGCCTCGGTCACCGGGTTGCTGGAACTGGATTCCGTGGCACAGGTTACGCTGCCGGCCGGACTGCACGCTGAGCTTCGCCCCTACCAGACGGAGGGCTACAACTGGCTGGCCTTCCTCTGGAAACACGGGCTCGGGGGAATCCTGGCTGATGACATGGGCCTGGGCAAGACCCTGCAAACGCTGGCACTGCTGGCCCACGCCCGGGAACAGACAGCGAAGCACGACGACGGCGTCCCGGCGTCGGGCGCCGACGCCTCCCCGAGTGCCACGAGTGCCACGGGTGCCACCACTTCCACCGGTGCCACGGCCACAGCCACCCCCGCACCCCGCCGCCCCTTCCTCGTGGTGGCACCCACCTCGGTGGTGCCCAATTGGCTCTCCGAAGCGGCCCGCTTCACCCCGGGCCTGCGCACTGTTGCCATTCCCGACACCACCGCTAAATCCAAGGTGCCGCTGGCGGAGCTGACCGCTGACGTCGACCTTGTGATCACCTCCTATGCGGTGTTCCGGCTGGATTTTGCCTCCTACCGCGATTTGGAGTGGGACGGGCTGATCCTCGACGAGGCGCAGTTCGTCAAAAACCGAACCACCCGCGCCCATCAGTGCGCCCGCGACCTGAAGGCACCGTTCAAGCTGGCGATTACCGGCACACCGATGGAAAACAACCTGCTGGAGCTGTGGAGCCTGTTCGCCATTGTGGCGCCGGGCCTGTTTCCGTCGGCCCGGAAGTTCATTGAGGAATACCAGCGCCCCATTGAACGCGGCGAAGACTCCAAGCTGCTCGCCCGGATGCGCCGCCGCATCAGGCCCCTCCTGATGCGGCGCACCAAGGAAGCCGTGGCCAAGGACCTGCCCGAAAAGCAGGAGCAGGTCCTGGAAGTCGAGTTGAGCCCGAAGCATCGCAAGATCTACGAGATGCATCTGCAGCGCGAGCGGCAGAAGCTGCTGGGCCTGATCAAGGACCTGGACCGGAACCGGATGATCGTGTTCCGTTCCCTGACCCTGCTGCGGATGTTGAGCCTTGACGCCTCGCTGGTGGACGACGACTACGCCGGAGTGCCCTCGGCCAAACTCGATGCCCTCTTCGAACAGCTCGAAGACGTCACCGCGGAAGGCCACCGCGCCCTGATCTTCAGCCAGTTCACCTCCTTCCTCAAGAAGGCTGCCGAGCGGCTGGATGCGGCCGGCATCCCCTATGCCTATCTGGACGGCTCCACCCGGGACCGCGGTGCCGTCATCAACTCCTTCAAGGACGGCGAGGCGCCAGTGTTCCTCATCAGCCTCAAGGCCGGTGGTTTCGGCCTGAACCTGACCGAGGCTGACTACGTGTTCCTGCTCGATCCGTGGTGGAATCCGGCCGCCGAATCCCAGGCCGTGGACCGCACGCACCGGATCGGACAAACCCGCAACGTCATGGTCTACCGGATGGTGGCCCGCGGAACCATCGAGGAAAAGGTGATGGCGCTGAAGGAGCAGAAGGCAAAACTGTTCAGTTCGGTGATGGACGACGACGCCGTGTTCAGCTCCGCGCTCACTGCGGAGGACATCCGGTCCCTGCTCGACTGACGCCGGCTCACCCGCTGGCGCCGGCTCACCCGCTGGCGCTGACTCACCCGCTGACGCCGGCTCACCGGCTAACGCTGATGCGAGACCGCCCGGTATGAATTTCCGCACGCCTGCTCCCGCTCGCAGCCTCCAGAATCCGCGCCATGACGGGCGAGAACGGTGTTCCCACGACCCCGGACCGGTTCCCGACACG
Organism: Arthrobacter sp. zg-Y820; assembly: GCF_030142155.1. Classification (GTDB taxonomy): domain Bacteria; phylum Actinomycetota; class Actinomycetes; order Actinomycetales; family Micrococcaceae; genus Arthrobacter_B. The sequence continues at coordinate 566,506 of NZ_CP126247.1, read as the reverse complement.
ATTAATCTGGGAGTCAGGACCCGCCGTCATCGGGAAAGGACTATGAGCACCCAGGAATCAACCCTCATCCATCCACAGGATGTGACCGTCAAGGATGAAGATGATCTCGTGCATGTTTTCTGCACGCCCTGCAAGCGCCGGGCGATGCACCATGCGCAACGGCCCAGACCATACTGTGGAAAGTCGATGCCGAACCGTCCCCTGCGGGATGACAACGGCCAGCTGCCCCTCTGCGCTGTGTGCGTGGACCTCGCCCGTTCCGCCCCCTGCCCGCGCTGCGGCATGCGCGCCCGGATCTGACAGTAGTTCCCGGTCCGGCGCCGCGGTTCAGGATCCGACACAGCAGTTCCCGATCCGACACAGCAGTTCCGGATCCGAGACAGTGCTCCCGGAATACCAGGGGTTCCCGCAGGAATTCGAATCGTTCAGTGAACCCGGATTGCCCATTCCGTGAACCGGAATTGATTTGTACAGTGGGGTGATGGCTACTGACGAACGTCCCATCGGATTCTGGCTCAAACTCGTGGACCAACTGGTTGATGACCAATTTGGAGCCAGTTTCGAAGAACACGGCGTCACCCGGAGGCAGTGGCAGATGATGAATCTGCTGACCGACGGTCCCGCTTCCGAGAAGCAGCTGACCGACGGCCTGAGGCCCTACTTTCCCGTCGTGGAGACCGGCACCTCGGTGGAGCTGATTGAAGAACTGCGCGAAAGCGGCTGGGTGGCGTTGGAAGAGGACGAGTACCAGCTGACCGATCTGGGGCGCCGCAGCTTGGAAAACCTGCGCGGCGCCGTCGAGCGCATCCGGGAACAACTCACGGAGAACGTCTCGGAGGACGAATACATGGCACTCGTTGCAGTGCTGCAGCGCATGGCCACCAACCTCGGATGGGACGACACGAAAGAACAGCCGCCGGTCCCGTCCTGAGTGCTTTTCAGCTCCCGCGTCCCGCGTCGGCGCCGCAGGCTCCCCACAGGCCGCCGTCGGGTTAGGATTCCGGCATGGCGAGCCGAGCTGCGAGGCAGATTTATGTGGAGACACTCGGCGCTGCCGGCGTGAAGGCGTCCATCTTCCGGCAGGCGCTGGGCACCGACTTCGACCGGTTGCATCCGATGCTCCAGCGCCGTTTCGGCGTGGATCCGTCCGGCGGCTACGCCTGCTTAGGCCGCGGTGTCTTTACCGAGGTCCGCCGCGGCGCGTGGTGGACCGTGCCGTTCCTGAGATTCGGTGCGTTCCGCAACATCCTCTTTCCCGACCGCGGGATAAATGTCCCGTTCACCGTGGAGAACTATCCCTACATCGACGGTTTCGGCCGGCCCACGGTCACCTTTGTCCGCACCCTTGAAGTCCGCCCCGGCAGGCGCCGGCGGTTCGACGCCACAATGGTCTACAGCCCGGCCCGCGGTGCCGTCGTCGACTATCTGGGCACCCACCAGCACCTGGCCACCGATCTGAAGCTAAACGTGCGCGACGACGGGTCGCTGCACCTGCGGTCGACAGCTCTGCGCTTTCACGAGGGCCCGGCCAGCTTCACCGTGCCCGCGTTCCTGACCGGCAGCGCGGATCTGTACGAGTCGTTCGACGATTCCCGCCGGGTCTTCACCATCCAGCTGCAGGTGAGGAACCCGCTGTTTGGATTCCTGTTCGGCTATCGCGGAGAATTCACCTGCGACTTCCCCGCCGTGACCGCGGCGGACGTTCCTCTGCATCTCAAGCCGCAGCGGGAGGACATCAGGGACTAAGCGTCCGATAACGCCTTGCAGCGCCGCTGCATCCGGGCTGCCCGAACTGCCCGACTGCCCGACTGTCCGACTGTCCGACTGTCCGACTGTCCGACTGCCCGAACCTACCCCCGCTGGGTCTGGGCCAGCAACTGCTCAAACGGCAGCGAAACCAGCGGGTCGGGACGCGCTGCTGGCTGCTGTTCCCCGAACAGCGCAACGAGCTCGGAGGCTGCCCGGCGGACGCGAGAATCCAGCGTCGCCGTCTCAGCATCCCCGGATCCCCAGTCCTCCGGAGCCGCATACACCGCAGTCGGCGTGGCCCTGGCGCGCAGATAGCTGAACATCGGCCGCATCGCGTAGTCCAGGACCATGGAGTGCCGGGCACTGCCGCCGGTCGCACCGAGGATCACGGGCTTGCCGTCGAGCGCAGTGTTGTCGATGACGTCGAAGAATGACTTGAACAGGCCGCTCATGGAAGCGGTGAACACCGGAGTCACGGCGATGAGGGCATCAGCCTCGCTGACCGCCGCGATGAGGGCGTCCAACTTTGGCGGTGCGTAGCCGGCCACCATGGTGTTGGCGATGTCCACTGCGTACTCGCGCAGTTCGAACGTGCTCACCGAAGCCCGGGCACCGGACGTTTCGAAAGCCTGACGCGCGGCCCCTGCCAACTGATCGGCCAGCATCCGGCTCGACGACGGGACTCCCAGCCCAGCGGTAACGACTACGATCCTGCGATCCGCCATTTCGGCGACCTCCTCGGTTGTTGCATGCGTTTGCATTTACATCAACCGCCCTGGGACTGCCGGTTATTCCCGTGGGATGCAAATCATAGAGCTGCGGCACCCTGCAGGCAAATCAGCTCCCCCGAGCCGTTGAGCGGAAAACCTTCCGGAAAAATCGCGGCTTCAAACGCCGATATCGTTAACGCAGTGCCCATCTCTGTAGACCCCTTTCGGGGGTCAGTGCTGCCGTGGTTTTCGTTTGCCGGCCCCGATTCATTCTGGTTCCGCCGCCGTGATACCCCGCAACATCTCAGTGATGGCCGTCCACCGCTTCCCGCTCAGCGGGGAGCTATCCGACTCTCTGATCCTGGGCACGGCGGTGGCGGATTTCCGTGCGCCGGTGCCCGGAACTGCAAGACTTCCGTGGCCGTCGACCTGAATTCCTCGAACGTCTGGAATCTGGTTGCGCCCGCAAACGAATTGGTGAGGTAGACCTGTGAGTGAAACAACCCAACGCCGCGTAAACGTGGCCGCGCTGATGACGGCGTTGCTGGCCGCCTGCATGGCCTTCCAGCTGAACGCCTCAATGCTTTCCCCCGCCCTGGTCACCATCGAAGAGGAACTGAACACCACCTCTGCGGCCGTAGCCCTGACCCAGACGGCGTTCTTCACGTCCGCGGCCCTGTTCTCCCTGTTCCTGCCGCGGCTCGGCGACATCATCGGCCGCAAGAAGGTCCTCGCCGGAATGATGGTGGTCCTGACCCTCGGCTCCGTTCTGGCAGCGCTGGCGCCGAGCGTCGAGGTACTGTTCCTCGCCCGCCTGATCCAGGGTGTCTCCGGACCGACCGTTGCGCTGTCCATGATCATGCTGCGCGTGGAGGTCCGCGAGCCGAAACGCTTCGGAACGCTCATGGGTGTCATCGCCGCGGTCAACGGCGGCATCGCCGGCGTCGACGCCATTGCCGGCGGTTACCTGGCGCAGAACCACGGCTTTGCCTCGGTCTTCTGGGCCATGGCCGTTGTCGGCGTCATCGCTTCCGCGATGGTTATCTCCACGGCACCCGAATCGATGGCCGTGAAGAAGGAAAAAATGGACTGGGTGGGCGTCATTCCGCTGGTCATCTCGGTGGGCACCCTGTTGACCGCGTTCAACGAGGCCGGCAAGCTGTCGGAAGCCAACTGGATGCTGGTGGCCGGACTGATCGTCATCTCCGCCGTCGCGTTCGCCGTCTTCTGGAAGGTGGAAAACCGCAGCGACCATCCCCTGATCGCGACGCATCTGCTCAAGCAGCGCTCCACCTGGGCCCTGCTGCTGACCACCCTGCTGACCATGACCGGTGTCTTCGCCGTCATGAACGGCATCATCCCCGCCCTCGCTCAGGACGGCGTCATTGGCTTCGGCATGGGCGCCGAGGAATCCGCCTGGTGGACCATCACCCCGTACGCCCTCGCAGGTCTGGTCATTGGACCGTTTGCCGGCCGCCTCGCGGGCAGCTGGGGCTACGCCAAGGTGCTGCGCATCGGCACGATCGGCTCCGTCATCGCCCTGGCCCTGATGCTCCTGGTGGTCGACAGCGATTCCCGCCTGGGCCTCCTGGCCATCTCGGTGCTGATCGGCATCACCTACGCCGGCATCGGCAACGTCATGCTCAGCGGCCTGGGCGTGATGCTCTCCCCGAAGGAGAACCCCGGCTTCCTGCCGGGCCTGAACGCTGGAGCGTTCAACCTGGGTGCCGGCCTGAGCTTCGCAGTGATCTACGCCGCGCAGACGGCGACCACCACTGCGGACGGCTCCGGCACTGAAGGCTACTACGGCGGCATCATTGCCGGCGCAGTCATTCTGGCGCTGGCCCTGGCCGTTTCCTTCCTGATCCCCAAGCCGGCCGACGCCGAGGCCAGCTCCGACGCCGAACTCAACGACGCCGCGATCAACACCGGAGAAAACAGCACCGCCGCACCGGCAACAGCCGACGCCGCACCCGCCGTCCGCTGACGCCCTCCGTCCGCTGACATTCCGTCCGGCTGGCATCCCAGTCCGCTGGCATCCGAGACACTGCAGGGCAGCCTTCACAGCTGCCTCGTCACAGAGTGCCTCGTCAGCGGTCCGACGGCGGTGCCCGGCTTAGGCTGTTCCCATGAGTGAACAGCCCGCCTCCGCACCGCCGTCGTTCCTCTCATCCGTCATGCTCACGGGCGCGAACGTGATTCTGGAGCCGCTGTCCGCCCTTCACATCCCCGAACTGGCCGAGGCCGTCCGGGACGGCGAGCTGTGGAACACCTGGTACACCCGCATCCCGGCGCCGTCGGAGATGGCCCGCGACGTCGAAGCCCGGCTGGCGCAGCATGAGGCAGGGTCGGCGGTGTCCTGGGCCATCCGGCGCACGGACACCGGCGCGGTCTGCGGCATGACCACATACCTCAACATCCGGGCCGAGCACCGCCGGCTGGAGATCGGCTCCACCTGGCTGGCGGCCAGCGCCCAGCGCACACAGATCAACACCGAGGCCAAGCTCCTGCTGCTCACCCGGGCGTTCGAGGACCTGGACTGCATCGCGGTGGAATTCCGCACCCATTGGCACAACCACCAGTCCCGCGCGGCCATCGCCCGGCTGGGCGCAAAGCAGGACGGCGTGCTGCGCAACCATGATGTTTGGCGCGACGGGACGCTGCGCGACACCGTCGTCTTCTCGATTATCAACAGCGAATGGCCCACGGTTCGGCTCGCCCTGACTTCCCGGCTGGACCGCGCATAGGACATCCTTAAAGGACAGGTCCGGGCGCCGCAGATTCGCCGGGCCACCAGCGCTGCAGCGCATAGGTTAAGCGCCGTCCCGGCAGGACGCAAATCAGCCGCAGCGGCAGCGCGATCGGGTGGCAGCCACGGAAATCGCGAGGTAAAAATCGTCGCTATCTTTAATGCAAGTGCCCGCCCCTTCCGGGGCCAGTGCCGCCCTTCGTACCGTTTTCCGGCCCCCGCCTGATCCCGTTCCGCTGCGTGCCGCACTCCGCCGTGGCCCGGACCGTACCGCATCGTTGCGACCCATGGAACGGAACCGCCAGGACGGGGCACTGCACCACCGGGACCCGCGGTCCCTTAGCTAGAACCTCAACGAAGCGGAGATGCAATGCCCACCAAAATCATCCTGGACTGCGATCCCGGTCATGATGATGCGGTCGCCCTGCTGCTGGCCCACGGCAGCCCGGAGATCGACCTGCTGGCGGTGACGACCGTCGTCGGAAACCAGACGTTGGAAAAGGTGACCCGCAACGCGCTGGCAATTGCCCGTGTTGCAAATATCACAAACGTTCCCTTCGCTGCAGGCAGTGCGCGCCCGCTCGTACGGACCATTGAAAACGCCCCTGACATCCACGGCGAATCCGGCATGGACGGCCCCGAGTTGCCCGAACCGGCCATTGAATTGGATCCGCGGCACGCGGTGGACCTGATCATCGACACCGTGATGGCCCACGACCCCGGAACCATCACCCTGGTCCCCACCGGCGGGCTGACCAACATCGCCCTGGCCGTGCGCAAGGAACCGCGGATCGCCGAGCGCGTGAAGGAAGTTGTCCTCATGGGCGGCGGCTACCACGTGGGCAACTGGTCTGCTGTGGCCGAGTTCAACATCAAAATCGATCCCGAAGCCGCTCACATCGTCTTCAACGAGAAGTGGCCGCTGACCATGGTCGGCCTGGACCTGACGCATCAGGCACTGGCCACCGACGAGGTCGCCGAGCGCATCGCCGCGGTGGGCACCAAGCCCGCCAAGTTTGTCGGGGAACTCCTCGAATTCTTTGGACACGCCTACAAGGACGCGCAGGGCTTTGATTTCCCTCCCGTCCACGACCCGTGCGCCGTCGCGTACGTCATCGACCGATCGGTCATGACCACACAGCGCGTTCCGCTGGACGTGGAGCTGACCGGCACCCTGACCCTGGGCATGACGGTGGCGGATTTCCGCGCGCCGGCGCCCGCTGACTGCAACACCTCCGTAGCCGTCGACCTGGATCACCAGAAGTTCTGGGACCTGGTCGTGGATGCCCTGAAGCGAATTGGTGAGGTGGACCTGTGAGTGAAACATCCCAGCGCCGCGTAAACGTGGCCGTACTGATGACGGCGCTGCTGGCCGCCTGCGTGGCGTTCCAGCTGAACGCCTCCATGCTCTCCCCCGCCCTCGTCACCATCGAAGAGGAACTGAACACGACCTCCGCTGCCGTGGGCCTGACCCAGACGGCGTTCTTCACGTCCGCAGCCCTGTTCTCCCTGTTCCTGCCGCGGCTCGGCGACATCATCGGCCGCAAGAAGGTCCTCGGCGGCATGCTCGTGGTCCTGACCATCGGCTCCGTGGTGGCAGCGCTGGCACCGAGCATCGAAGTGCTGTTCATCGCGCGCCTGATCCAGGGCGTCTCCGGGCCCGTGGTTCCGCTGGCCCTGATCATGCTGCGTGTGGAGGTCCGCGAGCCGAAGCTGTACGGCACGCTCATGGGTGTCATCACTGCGGTCAACGGCGGCATCGCCGGCGTCGATGCCGTTGCCGGCGGTTACCTGGCGCAAAACTACGGCTTTGCCTCGGTCTTCTGGGCCATGGCGATTGTCGGCGCCATTGCCTCAGCTCTGCTGATCTTCCTGGCGCCCGAGTCCACGGCCGCGAAAAAGGAAAAGATGGACTGGGTGGGCGTTGTTCCCCTCGTCATCTCGGTGGGCTCCCTGCTGACCGCCTTCAACGAGGCCGGCAAGCTGGCGGACGCCAACTGGGCGCTCGTGGCCGGACTGATCGTCATCTCCGTCATCACCTTCGCCGTCTTCTGGAAGGTGGAAAACCGCAGCGACCATCCCCTGGTGGCCACCCATCTGCTCAAGCAGCGCTCCACCTGGGCCCTGCTGCTGACCACCCTGCTAACCATGACCGGCGTCTTTGCGGTCATGAACGGCATCATCCCGGCCCTCGCGCAGGACGGCGTTGTGGGCTTTGGCCTGGGCGCCGAGGAATCCGCCTGGTGGACCCTGACGCCTTACGCCATCGCGGGCCTGGTCATTGGGCCGTTTGCCGGCCGCCTGGCCGCCAGTTGGGGATACGGCAAGGTGCTGCGGATCGGCATGATCGGCTCCGTCATCGCCCTGTCGCTGATGCTTCTGGTGGTGGGCAGCGATTCCAAGCTGGGCCTGCTGGGTGTCTCGGTGCTGATCGGCATCACCTACGCCGGCATCGGCAACATCATGCTCAACGGCCTGGGCATCGTGCTCTCCCCGAAGGAGAACCCCGGCTTCCTGCCGGGCCTGAACGCTGGAGCGTTCAACCTGGGTGCGGGCCTGAGCTTCGCAGTGATCTACGCTGTCAAGACAGCCACCACCACTGCGGACGGCTCCGGCACCGAAGGCTACTACGGCGGTATTATTGCCGGTCTGGTCATCCTGGTTTTGGCTCTGGCCGCATCCTTCCTGATCCCCAAGCCGGTGGACGCTGAAGTTACCGTCGACGCCGGCAACCGCTGATCCCGTCCGCCACCTGATCCCTGCCTCCCAAGGAGAATCCCCCGCATGACCGCCGGAAAAGTTGTAGTTGTAGGGTCGCTCAACGCTGACCTGACCGTCCGCACCGATCGCTTCCCCTCCCCCGGAGAAACCCTCAACGGCTCGGAACTGGTCATCGTTCCGGGCGGGAAAAGCGCCAACCAGGCCGCTGCAGCTGCAATCCTCGGAGCTGACGTGCGCTTGTTCGGCGCCGTGGGTGCCGACGGGCACGGCGATCTCCTGCTGAAGGCTGCGGCGGACGCCGGAGTGGACGCCTCGCGGGTGATGCGCCGTCCGGACACCGCGACGGGCACGGCGATGATTGTGGTCGACGCCGCCGGGGAGAACACGATCATCGTTTCCCCCGGCGCCAACGGCACGGTCACCGGCGCCGAGCTTCCGGGAGACCTGTTCGACGACGCCGCTGTGCTCTGCCTGAGCCTGGAGGTTCCGCTGGCAGCCGTGGTCGCGGCCGCCCAGGCAGGGCACGACGCCGGCGCCACAGTGCTGCTGAACCTCTCGCCCTACCGTGAGGTTCCCGCCGAGCTGCTGGCGCTGACCGATGTGCTGCTGGTCAATGCCCATGAAGCGGCGCAGGTTTCCGGTCTGGCCGATCCGGCCGCGGATTGGGAAGCAGTCATCGGCGCATTTGCGCGGCTGGGGATCTCCCGGGCCGTGATCACTCTGGGCGGAGACGGCGCCGTCGTGCTTGACGGCACGGTTTCCGGGCCGGACCGGATTGTCGCAGCAGCCCCGACGCGGGTCACGGCGGTGGACACCACCGGCTGCGGGGATGCCTTTACAGCAGCCACCGCTGCCCGGCTGGCTGCCGGTGATCCGCTGCCCGCCGCCGCAGAGTTCGCGGCCCGGGCCGGTGCACTGGCCGCGACCCTGCCGGGTGCGCAATCCTCCTACACAGCGCTGCTGGAGCTCACCCGCTAGGAACAGAGCAAGGGACCCGCAGATCGACAACGAGAGGGCTGGAATTGGCTTTATGCCTTTTCCGGCCCTCTCGTTTGTTTAGTTCAGCCTTAGGGACCAGATTCCTGGCGCTTATTGCTGAATCCCCGCCTTGGGATCGAGGCGGTCCGGATACGTCCCGGCTAGGGTAGCTAACAATGCGGCAAAAATATGCCGCAGTATCAGCCAGCTTTTAGGGGAAAGCATGTCCGAACAACCGCAGAACAATAATTTCAACTACAACGCCTACCCCGGGGGCCAGAGTGCTCCCCCGCCCGCCTCCATCCCGGCGCGTCCGAAACAGGTGGACATTTCATTCTGGCTGCTTATTGCCTCGCTGGTTCTTTCAATCATCAGTGTTCCGTTTGGCATTGCGGCACTCAATTCACCCGAAGCCCGGGCGACGGCGCAACGGCAGCTGGAGGCGCAGGGTGCCGCCGTCGATCTTGATGCCGCCATTGCTGCCGGAACAATCTTGGTGGTCGTGATTGCCGTCATCAGCGCGGTGGTGACTTTGTTGGTAGCCATCTTCATCCGCAAGGGCTACAACTGGGCCCGGATTGTCCTCACCGTTTTTGCCGTGATCTCCCTGCTGAACTTTACGGACCTTTCCGCCGCCAATCTGGTGGCCATCGTCTCCACCCTGCTGACGATTGCGGCCACCGTGCTGCTGTACCTGAACCCGGCACCGGCGTACTTCAACCAGATGAAGCAGTATCGGTTGAGCAAGAAATTCGCGCAGGGCTAGCAGCGTAAGGCCCGCAGCAGAAGGCCAGCCGCAGGCAGCCCGCCCGGTTGATCGACGGCGAGATCACAACCGGGCGGGCCGTCGGCAGCCACTCACCGACCTTGTTAACCCCAGCCACCCACCAGCCGGTCACCAGTTGGCTCACCGGCCGCCGCTCACCGGCCGCCGCTCACCAGCCGCCGCTCATCGGCCGGCGGCCCTCCCGGCGGCCCGACCGCTGAACAGGCAGCCGCCAAGGAACGTTCCTTCCAGGGACCGGTAGCCGTGCATCCCTCCGCCGCCGAACCCTGCGGCCTCGCCCGCAGCAAACAGGCCGGGCACCGGCTCGCCGCCGGCACCCAGCACCCGTGAGTCCAGATCGGTTTCCAACCCGCCCAGCGTCTTGCGGGTCAGCACGGAGAGCCGCACCGCGATCAGCGGTCCGGCCTTGGGATCCAGGATCGGACGCGGCGGCGCTGTCCGAATAAGCCGGTCACCCAGATAGTTGCGCGCCCCGCGGATGGCCGTCACCTGGCTGTCCTTGCTGAACGGGTTCGCAACTTCCCGGTCCCGGGCTTCGAGCTCTTCGCGCACCGCTGCGGCAGACAACACCGGAGCACGCCCCTCAGTGGAGACCTTCGACAGGGCATTCATCCCCGCAACCAGCTCCTCGACTGAGCCGGCGGTGATGAAGTCTTCCCCGTGGTCCAGGAAGTTTTGCACCGGCCCGGGCACCCCGGCCGTGGCCCGTCCCAGAACATCCCGCACGGATTTACCCGTGAGGTCCGGGTTCTGTTCCGATCCGGAGAGCGCGAACTCCTTCCGGATGATCGCCTTGTTCAGGAGGAACCAGCTGTAGTCATGACCGGTGGTACGCAGGTGTTCAAGCGTGCCCAGCGTGTCAAAGCCGGGAAACAGGGGAACAGGCAGCCGGTTTCCCGCCGCGTCCAGCCAGAGCGAGGACGGGCCGGGCAGGATCCGGATTCCGTGGTTCGCCCAAACCGGATCCCAGTTCTTGATGCCCTCCACGTAATGCCACATGCGGTCCGGGTTGATGATGCGCCCGCCGGCCGCTGCGCCGGCGGCGATGCCGTGCCCGTCCACATGTTCGGGCACACCGCTGAGCATGGTTCGCGGCGGACTGCCCAGCCGCTTCGGCCACGCGGCCCGCACCAGGGCATGATCGCCGCCGATTCCACCGGTGGTGACCACGACGCCACCGGCCGCGAACTCGAATTCCCCCACGGCCGTGCGGCTGGTCGCGGTGCCGCGGGCCGCCGTCGTCGGCTCCAGCACGCTGCCGCGGATTCCGGTCACGACGCCGTTGGTCACCGTCAGTTCTTCCATCCGGTGCCGGAAGGCCAGCCGGACGCGTCCGCGGGCGACGCCGTCGCGCACCTTCGCTTCGAAGGGCGCGGTGATCCCCGGTCCGGTGCCCCAGGTGATGTGAAAGCGCGGCACGGAGTTGCCCGGGCCCGTGGCGCCGTAGCCGCCGCGCTCGGCCCAGCCCACGACGGGAAAAATGCGGTGTCCCATCCCCTGCAGCCAGGCGCGCTTCTCTCCGGCGGCGAAGTTCACGTAGGCCTCCGCCCAGCGGCGCGGCCAATAGTCCTCCGGCCGGTCGAAGCCGGCCGTGCCCAGCCAGTCCTGCCAGGCCAAAGCCACGGAATCCGTGATCCGCAGCCGCCGCTGTTCGGGAGTGTCCACCAGGAACAGTCCGCCGAAGGACCACCAGGCCTGACCCCCGAGACTGGCCTCCCCCTCTTGCTCCACCAGGATGACCGAGCGGCCGGCGTCGATCAGCTCTGCGGTGGCCGCCAATCCCGCCAGTCCGGCACCCACAACAATGACGTCCGCATCTTCGCTTGGCTGCATCCGGCTCACGCTACCCGGCCCTCGGGCCTCTGGCTAGGGCGAAAACCGGGCGCATGGCCGCCGGGCAGCCGCCCTGTGCCCGTCCTGGCTGCCGTGCTCCCCGACGGTTCTCCGGCGGCTCTTCGCCTTTCCGCGGGTCACTTCGCCGTTGCCCCTATCAGCGTGGGGCGGCGCTTCCTAAACTGGGCCTATGGGGCCGCTCCTGAACAGAGGGCTGCCCGCCCGCAGACCCGGCGTCCACCCCGACCTGACTGGAGAAGAGCCATGACTGAGAAGGAAACCCCCGCCGCCGACGACAAGGACCGCACCCACAACGAGGCGCCGTCGGAAGGCGATGCCTCGGAACAGCCCGAGTCGCAGCGCCAGCACGCCCAGGAAGCCGCGGAGGGCGACGACACTGATCAGAAGTAGCAGTCAACAAACAAAAAGGCCTTGCGTTCCAAGTGGAACCCAAGGCCTTTCTGATGGACCCGCTTAGGATGTCCGCGCCCTTCCGTCATTGCGGCTGGCGTCGCCCAGCACATCGGCGTCGGAGCTTTGGTCGACCACCGGACCGGTGCCGGCAATCTCCCGCATCAGCTCAATGCCTGCAACTGCCTCCTGCTTGGTGGGGAACATCGCCGATACCGCCATCAACGCACCGTCACCGGAAATGAGCTTGATCCGGAACGCGCCGTCATGAGCGTCGACCAGCTTGAAGTAGCCCGACATCTCTTACCTCCTTGTAAGGGGTACCACCTGTGTCGTTAATAATAAGTCAGCTTAGCGGTGCGGGACCACCCGGTGCACAAATCGGTCGGTTCGATTCCGCGGCACGGTCAGGAGGAGTTCGAACCCGCCGGTGAGGCAGTCAGGACGTGCTGGATCTGTTCGGGCGTGGCCGGCTGCGAGGTGAGCAGCGCCGCGAGGATGCGGGCCTGCGGCGGCTTCAGGTCGCCGGCGGGAAGTGCCCCGGCCCGGACCAGGTCGATGCCGCCCCCATCACCGAAGGTGGGAATCACGGGTCCCTCCGGCACCCGGGAACTCAGGACAACGAAGCATCCCGCCCGCACGGCGTCCTGTACCGCTTCGGTGAACCCGGGTCCGGCGTTGCCCAGCCCCGTTCCGGCCAGGACCACGGCATCGGCTCCGGCGTGGACGGCATGGGAAAACAGATCCGTTCCGGTGCCCACGGAGCAGTCGATGATTTCCACACGCGCCGCGTCGAAGGCCTCGTTTGGCAGCGGCAGCGGAGCCGGACGGAGCGGGCGTGCGGTCACATGCAGGCTGTCGCCGATGAAATGGGCCACCTCGGTGCCGCCGGCAAAGGGGTTCGCAGCCAGGGTACTGGCATAGCGCAGGCCCCTGGCTGAGCGGACCACCCCGCCGAAGGACACCAGGACGCCGGTATCCCGCAAGTCGGGTGAGGCCGCCGCGTTCACGGCCTCCTCGAGGTTGTGCGGGCCGTCCGGGGAGGCGCTGTCCAACGGCCGGGAGGACCCCGTAAACACCACCGGTTTGGGCGACGCATGCACCAGATCCAGCAGGAAGGCGGTTTCCTCCATGGTGTCGATGCCGTGGGTAATGACGACGCCGTCCACCGTGGAATCCAGCAGTGCGTTCCGCGCAGCCTGCGCAATGACCCTCAGATCCGAGAGCTGCAGCCGGTAGCTTCCGCTGACCATCAGGTCCCGGACCGTCACCGTATGCCTGCGCGACAGCGTACTGATGAGCTCCTCAATGCGCTCCGACGCCACCAGGCCGCCTCCCCCGGTGCTGCGGGACGCGATGGTTCCTCCGGTGCCGAGAATTCGAATCGATGCCACTGGCCAACCCTTCACCCGTCTCGCCTTTCCAGCCAACGTAGGCCGCTGCCGCTGGCGCTGGCTAGGGGGCAGGGTTTCCGGGCACCCCTGCCTGCCTAGACTGGGTTCATGGCCGATACCGTCAGCGCTGAGCAGCGCAGCCTGAACATGTCCCGGATCCGGAGCAAAAACACCAAGCCGGAGCTGTTGGTCCGGCGTCTGCTCCATGCCGCGGGTACCGTTTCCGCCTGCACGGTGCGGCGGGCGGAAGGCTGCTGCCCGGAAAGCCGGACCTGGTGTTCGCGTCGCGGCGCAAGGTCATTTTTGTCAACGGCTGTTTCTGGCATCTTCACAGCTGCCCCGCCGGCCAGCACGCACCGCAGAACAACAGCGAATTCTGGGAGCAAAAGCGCAGCCGGACCGCCCAGCGCGACGCCTCGGCCATCCAGTCCCTCGCTGCTGCCGGATGGGAATCCCTCACCGTGTGGGAATGCGAGCTCAAGGATCGCTCGAGCTTGGAGGAGCAGCTCTTCGAATTTCTTGGGCCGCGAAATAGACTCAAACCAGGGCATTCCACCCTCACACCCCAGCACCCCCGCTAGGAGGAGAAACACATGGGCAGCAGCAGCGCGAAGCGCGGAGTACTTTTCGACGTCGACGGAACCCTGGTGGATTCAAACTATCTGCATGCCGTTGCCTGGTGGCAGGCCTTTCGCCGAATGGACCATGATGTCCCCATGTCCGCGGTGCACCGGGCCATCGGTATGGGCGGAGACAAGCTGGTGGAACATCTGCTCGGTGACGGCCGGGATCAGGACCAGGATGAAATGCTCGATGCCGCCCATGGGGCCATCTTTTCCACGTGGTGGCCTTCCCTGCGTTCCTTTGACGGCGCCCGCGACCTGCTGCTGGCCTGTGCAGGCAAGGACCTGACAGTGGTGCTCGCTTCCTCCGCCTCCGGTGCGGAGCTGGAGGTGCTGCGCGGAGTCATCGATGCCGACTCGGCCATCAGCGCCGCCACCAGCTCAGCGGACGCGGAGGCATCAAAGCCAAGCCCCGACATCCTTTCGGCAGCGCTCGATTCCGCAGGGCTCAAGGCAGAAGACACCGTGTTTGTGGGCGACTCGGTGTGGGACGTGAAAGCGGCCGCCGACTTGGGCATCCCCACGATTGGCCTGCTCTGCGGCGGCACCAGTGAGGCTGAACTGCGCGAGGCAGGTGCCGAGGAGATCCGGACCGACCCCCGCGAGCTGCTCGACACCTTGGATAATTCCCTGCTGGGAAAGTTGGCCAGCCGTTAGGCTTTTGAGGATTGATCCATCGCAGAAAGGCATCCCGTGACCACTGAACCCACCGGCCCCGCCAACAACGAGGACGATCCCCTGGGCCCCAGCGCGCCCCAGCCCGAGCCCACCGGCGATCCGCGCCGGCCCGGCCAGTCCGCACACAGTGCCGGCAACATCCGTGAAGCCCAGGGCACCTCCCCCGGCGGGACTGTTCCGGCCGGGCATTCCGGTTCCGACAATTCCGGTTCGAACGACTCCGGTATGAACGACTCCGGTTCCGACGACGACGGCGCTTCGGCGCCCGAGGACGCCCTGGATCAGCCGGAGTCATCCGACGGCTGAGGGCGGCTGAGGGCGGCTGAGGGCGGCTGATGAGGGCTGAGGCCCGCTGAACGGGTTAGGCCAGGCCCGCCCGGCGCAGCGCTTCGGCCATCGGCCCCTGCGCGGCCGGAGCTGCCGGCGGACGACGGCGGCTGGTGCCCGGGACCGAGGTGCCCGCCTTGTTGCTGCGCTGGGGAGCCGTGCCCTTGCCGGTGTTCGCTCCGGCGTCGTTTCCGCGGGCTCCTGCAGCAGCGGGCTTCCCGCCGCTTCGTCCCTGGTTCCGAGCAGGCCGCGGAGCGGCGGCAGCGGCGTCGTCGTCCAGGCGCAGTGTCAGGGAGATGCGCTTGCGCTCCGGATCCGCCTCCAGCACCTTGACCTTGACCACCTGCCCGGACTTCACCACGTCGCGCGGGTCGGAGATGAAAGTGCTGGACATGGCGGAGATGTGCACCAGTCCGTCCTGGTGCACCCCGACGTCCACGAAGGCGCCGAACGCGGCCACATTGGTGACCACCCCGTCCAGCACCATTCCCGCACGGAGATCGGTGATTTTTTCCACCCCTTCAGAAAAGGTCGCCGTGCGGAAGGCGGGACGGGGATCCCGGCCCGGTTTGCGCAGCTCCGCCACGATGTCCAGGATGGTCGGCAGCCCCGCGGAGTCATCCACGAACGCCGACGGATCCAGGTTCTCCAGCGCCGCACCGGCGGGACTCATCCGGGCTCCGGTCGCAGCGAGGATGCGGCGGGCGATGCCGTAGGACTCCGGATGCACGCTCGAGGCATCCAACGGTTCGGATCCGGCGGTCACCCGCAGGAAACCGGCGCACTGTTCAAAGGCCTTGGCACCCAGCCGGGGCACCTTTTTCAGGTCGGCCCGGCGGGCAAAGGGACCATTTTCGTTGCGGTACGCCACGATGTTCTCGCTCAGCAGCGGTCCGACGCCGGCCACCCGGGTCAGCAGCGCCGGTGAGGCTGTGTTGACGTCCACGCCCACGGCATTGACGCAGTCCTCAATCACCGCGTTCAGGGACCGCTCCAGTTTCGCCGTGCCGACGTCGTGCTGGTACTGGCCGACGCCGATCGACTTCGGATCGATCTTTACCAGTTCAGCCAGCGGGTCCTGCAGCCGGCGGGCGATGGAGACGGCGCCGCGCAGCGAGACGTCCATTCCCGGCAGTTCGGCCGAAGCCAGGGCCGACGCTGAGTAGACCGACGCCCCAGCTTCGGAGACCACCAGCTTCTGCAGCCCGGCCGCCGGCAGCAGGCGCATCAGCTCGGTGGCCAGTTTGTCGGTTTCGCGGGACGCGGTGCCGTTGCCGATGGCGATCAGCTCCACCCGGTGCTGCTGCACCAGGGCCGCCAACCGGGCCAGCGCTTCATCCCATTTGCGGGCCGGGGCGTGCGGATAGACGGTGTCGGTGGCCACTGCCTGTCCGGTGCCGTCCACCACTGCCACCTTGACGCCGGTGCGCAGGCCGGGGTCCAGGCCCAGCGTTGCACGGTTGCCGGCCGGAGCAGCCAGCAACACATCGCGCAGGTTTGCCGCGAAGACGCGGACCGCCTCGGCTTCGGCCTCGGTGAACAGCCGCACCCGGAGGTCGATGGAGAGCTTGGCCAGGATCCGCCGCCATGCCAGCTGCGCGGTCTGCAGCAGCCAGGCGTCCGCGGGCCGGCCGCGGTCTGCGATGCCCAGGCTGGCTGCCACCGCCCGCTCATACTTGAGCCGGGCCGCGGCCAGCGCCGCGGTGTCGGCGGGATCGGCTTCTGCGAGGCCCAGATCCAGGATGCCTTCCTTCTCACCGCGCAGCAGCGCCAGCACCCGGTGCGACGGCATGCCCGAGGGCGACTGGGCAAAGTCGAAATAGTCGGCGAACTTCTGGCCTTCGGCCTCCTTGCCGGCCTTGACCTCAGAGCGCATCCGGCCCTGCTTCCACAGCCGTTCGCGCTGCTCGGTGAGCAGGTCAGCGTCCTGGCCAGCCCGTTCCACCAGGATTGCCCGCGCTCCGGCGAGCGCCTCAGCGGCGTCCGGAACGGCGTCGTTCACGTAGCCGGCGGCGGCGCGGTCCGGGCTGAGCAGAGGATTGGCCAGCAGGGCGTCGGCGAGCGGTTCCAAACCTGCCTCGCGCGCAATCTGGGCCTTGGTGCGCCGTTTGGTCTTGTACGGCAGGTAAATGTCCTCGAGCCGGGACTTGGTGTCCGCCGCGCTGATAGCAGCATCGAGCTGCGGCGTCAGTTTGCCCTGGCTGTCGATGGCTTCCCGGACCGCCACCCGGCGCTCCTCGAGCTCCCGCAGGTACCGCAGCCGCTCATCGAGTTCACGCAGCTGCGTATCGTCCAGGGTGCCGGTGGCTTCCTTGCGGTAGCGGGCGATGAAGGGCACCGTGGATCCGCTGTCCAGCAGGTCGACGGCGGCACGCACCTGCCAGGCGGCCACGCCGAGCTCCGCGGCGATCTGCGCACAGACCCGCTCGATGGCCTGGCTGGAGGACTTGGACTCTTTGGGCTGTACCGGGGAAAGACTCACCCGGCCAATTGTTCCTTACCTGCTGCGGGTTCGGTCAACTATGGCCCGCTGGTGCGTGCCGCGCAGGTCACCGCCGCCGCCGTCGCCCGCGGGGTCCTCCCCCTCGTCGGGCTCCCAGCGCAGCAGGTCACCGGGCTGGCACTGGAGCACTTCGCACAGCGCCGCGAGCGTGGTGAAGCGCACGGCTTTGGCGCGACCGTTCTTCAGGACCGCCAGGTTGGCAGGGGTGATGCCGATCCGGTCCGCCAGCACGCCGACCGGCATCTTGCGTTTGGCGACCATGACGTCGATGTCCACGATGATCGGCATCAGATCACCTCGTCCAGTTCGGTGCGCAGCTGGGTTGCCTCGGCATTGATGGCCACCGCCTGGGCGAGCAGGGCCCGCAGCACCAGGACGATCAGGGCCACCCCGGCAACGGCCAGACCCGCGCCTCCGATCAGCAGGACAATGCCCGGAGCCACCCCTTCGCCCGGCGCCAGGACGATACCCAGCGCGAACAGAAGCAGCGCGCCGGCAGTAACCGCGCCGATCACGACGTCGACGTAACGGAAGGCCGCTGATGAGAACACCGTGCCCCGGCGCGCCATGGTCAGCAGGCGCCAGACGCTAACCAGAACCACCTGCACGGCAATGATGCCCAGGACGACCAGAACAATTACCGGAATCCGCACGGCATCGGCGCCGGGGCCCGCTTCTGCCAGGTCAATGGCGAGCAGCGGCACCATGAAGGCCTGCACAAACAGGGTGCCGGCCAGCACGGCCGCCAGCACCAGGCGCAGTGTGAGGATGGTTAGCTTTCCCATGACAGCAGCTCACTCATGACGGTCTCCTCCGATTGAGCAACAGATCCGATTGAGCAACAGAAAAAAGTTATCGATAATCGAGAGGGAGGGCAAGGGGTACCTGCTAAGCGCAAGGGATTCCGGCTGAGTACCTGGCACTCCGGTGCGTCGCAGCGGCGTGGAGGCCCCGCCCCGGGCTAGGGTGCCGACATGGACAACAGCGCAACACCGGACCCAAGGCAGGGCTGGAATGACAGTGTGCGGATCCGCGAGGTTGGCGGCCCGCCCGGCGGGGAGAAGGAGCGGTTCGCCCCGGAGGCCGACGACGGCGCGGCGGGCATCGAAATCCGGCCGCCGCGCCGTTCCAGACCCTTTCAGGCGGCGTGGATCCTCACGGGCATTCTGATCGGCATCGGGTTCCTGTGGATCGGTGGCGCCTTTGAGAGCGCAACAACTTTTGGCTATTCCTACTCCGTCGACCCTGAAACCGGGCAGCAGATCCCGCCCGACATGCCCCCGTTGACGGTTCAACTGCGGAACATCGGATACGCCGCCCCGACGATGCTGCAGACCGGGGTCGCGTCGGCTGCGGCCCTGCTGATTCTGCAGGGACTCCGCCGAGCGCGCGAACACCAGCCGGCCCCGGACCGCACACCGTAGTTCCAAGCACGGCTCCGGAACGCGACTGGACGTACCCGGCTACCGCCTGCCCGGGCCATGGCCGAGGCAGGCGGTTTGAGGGCTAGGAGACTCCGGCAGGCTCCTGGCCGGACTCCGGAGCGGCTGAGGCATCCGCCCCGGTTGCCGCCGGGCGGGACTTCGCCTGCTCCGCGGCGTCGTGCGCAACGACGTAGCCGTAGACCAAGCCCTGGCCAATAGTGGCGCCGGCACCGGGATAACTCTTGCCGAACACGTTGGCTGCCGTGTTGCCGATGGCGTAGAGGCCGTCGATGGCCGATCCGTCCTCAGCCAGCACACGCCCCCGCGCATCGGCGGTGACGCCGCCGCACGTGCCCAGGTCGCTGAGGACAACCTTGATGGCGTAGAACGTCTTGCCGCCGAGCGGCCGCAGATTCGGGTTGGGCTTCACCGTGGGGTCCCCGTAGTACCGGTCGTAGGCACTCGAGCCGCGGTGGAAGTCCTCATCGACACCGGCGCCTGCCAGTTCGTTGAAGCGCGCCGCAGTGGCGGTGAAGGTTTCTGCCGGCACGCCGATGCTCCGCGCCAGTTCGCCCAGGCTGTCCGCCTTTGCGGCGATTCCTGCCTCGTACCACTTCTCCGGCAGCGGCATCCGCGGAAACAGGCCCCCGGCCAGGATGTAGCTGTTGCGGTATTCCTGGTCGAACACCATCCACATGGCGCCGACCGGATTGCCCTCGCGCTCGCGCTTGAGGACCCGCTGGCCGAAGGACATGTAGTCCTGGGCCTCGTTGACAAACCGCTCCCCGCCGCCGTCGACAATAAAGGATCCCGGCAGCGAACGCTCCGCCAGCATGACCGAGGGTTTCCCGCCCGGCACCGGCGCGACGGCGGGGAACCACCAGGACTGGTCCATCAGGTCAGTGCCGGCACCAATGTCCACGGCTGCCTTGATCGCGTCGCCGGTGTTTCCTTCGGCACCAAAGCTCCAGGCCTCCAAGGCCGGAGACTGGTGCTGATGACGCATCGCCATGTCGTGGTCGAACCCGCCGGCTGCCAGCACCACACCCTGCCGGGCGTGGACTGTGACCTCCCGGCCGTCCTGCTGCAGGACGGCGCCGATCACCCGGCCGTCCTCGGTCGTCAGCCGCACCAGCGAGGTTTCGGTCCACACCGGAACGCCCGCGCGCAGCACCCCGGCGAACAAACCGGCAGCGAGCGCCTGGCCTCCGGCCACGTAGTCCCGGCCGCGGGCGCGGCCCGCGTAGCCCTGCACCAGGCGGGTGACGGCGGTGGGCAGCCCCTTGAGCGGCACCTTGGACATCAGGTTCAGCCACCGGTAGTCCTTGCCCGTGATGGGCATGGGCAGGGAGGATTCCATGGTTCCGCCGCGCAGCCGCGCCCGCTCCTCGCCGAGGGTGTTGGCATCAAAGGGGCGGCACTCACAGCTGCGGCCCATCGCCGATCCGCCGGATTCCTCCGGATGGTAGTCGGAGTATTCCTTGTCCCAGAGAAAGGTCATGGGGGTGGCCCGCCGCAGCATTTCCAGGGTGGCGGTTCCGTTGTCCAGGAAGGTCTGCCACCGCTCCCGCGATGAGGTTCCGCCCACAACGGCGTCGACATACGCAGTCGCCCGCTCGGGGGTGTCAACGGCGCCTGATTCCTGCAGGACGGGATTGTTCGGAATCCAGAAAGCGCCGCCGGACCGTGCGGTCGAGCCGCCCACGAATCCGGTCTTTTCCACGATCAGGACGGAGGACCCCAGCTCCGCGGCGGCGATGGCCGCGGCCATGCCGGTTCCCGAGCCGATGACCAGCAGGTCGACGGTGGTGTCCTGGGCAGTGTGCCGCCGGGCCGGTACGGGTTTCGCCATTGAAATCTCCTCATTGTGCTCAATATGGTGCGCGGCCTGCCTTGGACCGGCGGCCGCAGTCATTTCTTGCCGTTTGTGCACCCTAGCGCGAATATGACATGAAACACAGTTCTAGAATCTGTGTTCGCCGGCACCCGAGTGTTGACCGGATGCGGCGCCCTCCCTCGTGGAGCCGCCACCGGCTCCGGCTGACACGCTTCCTACCGACACACTTCCGGGCGATGCGCGCCGCACTTGTAGGCTCGGCGCATGACAAAAATCAGGTGGGGTGCCCTGTGCTGGATTCTGTGCGCCCTGACGTTTCCGGCACAGATCATCGCGGCCCTCCAATGGCCGCAGGCGTACTCCTGGTCCTCGAACCTCATCAGCGACCTCGGGGTTACCTCCTGCGGAATCTTCGATCCCGGTACCGACGTCGAGCGGATGATCTGCTCGCCGTGGCATCTGCTGGCGAACGCGTCCACGGTTGCCAACGGGCTGCTCATTACCGCCGGGTCCCTCCTCCTCTGGTCCGCTTTGCCCAAGCGCCGGCCGGGACATTGGGCAATGGGCCTCCTGGCGGCCGGCGGAGTGCTGGTGGCATGTGTCGGCCTGCTCCCCTGGAATCTGCAGCCCGAGGAACATGACGTCGCCGCCCTGCTGCAGGCCTTGTTCCAGTGGGCCGGAATGATCGTTCTTGTTTTCGCCGTCCGCGGCGAGGCCCGGTACCGGAAAATCGCCGTCGCCACCGCCCTCGGCACACTGGTGTCGATTGCGGGGTTCATGGTCTTCATCAACGGCCTCGGCGGCGGGCAGACGCCGGGATTGGGCCTCGGCACAGCGGAACGGCTTGCCTTTGATTCGCTGACGCTCTGGGGCGTGGCCGTCGGCTGCCTGCTTCTTGGCATCCGGCAGGGTGCAGCCAGGGTGGAAACCGGCGCAGTATCCGCCCGGTCCTGACCTGCGGCAGTGGCTGACACCTACTCGTCGTCGGTATTGAACACCCGGCGGCGGGCACTGAGCAGCTCCGTGTCCGGCCGGGAGGCCACCAGCCGTTCGACGGCGTCAAGCACCTCAGTGATGTGCGCAGCGGAGGACGAGACCAGGCCGATGCCGATCTCGGCCCGCCGGTGCAGGTCCAGCTGTCCGGTTTCCGCCACTGACACGTCGTACTTGCGCCGCACCTCGGCCATGATCGGACGAATGACTGAGCGTTTGCCCTTGAGCGAGTGCACGTCTCCCAGCAGCAGGTCGAATTCAAGAACTCCCATCCACATGGGCCCATCGTGGTGCACCACCGCCTGCCGCGCCAGCCGGGCACTGGGCACCGGGCACCGGCCGCGGCGAAACTGCTAAATTCGCTGTATGAGCACGTCCAGCAGAGCCCCTGTCCGTCCGCGCCGCCGCAACGTCCTCTCCGGAGTCTTGGTGGGCATCGGAATTGCCGCCTTCGTGGATGAGGTCATCTTTCATCAGCTCCTGCAGTGGCACCACTTCTACGACAAGTCCACCACCGCCGTCGGGCTCTTCTCCGACGGCCTGTTCCACGCCTTCGGGTGGTTTGCAGTGGTGGCCGGGCTCTTCCTCTTTGCCGATCTCCGCCGCCGGGCCATTCTGCTGCCCGCCCGCTGGACGGGGGCCGTCCTGCTGGGTGCCGGCGCATTCCAGTTGTACGACGGAACCGTCCAGCACAAGCTCATGGGCCTGCACCAGATCCGCTACGACGTTCCCCTGCTGCCCTATGACGTGCTCTGGAATGCCAGTGCCGCACTGATGATCCTGATCGGGGCGGTCCTGCTCTACCGGACCCGGCACGCTGTGGCAGCACCGGCCGGGGGCTGACCATGCAGGGCCACGGGCACGGCGGCTTCAGCACCGAACTGCTGTTCCTGATTCCAGCCGTCGCGGCCGCCGCTGCCTACTGGGCCGGAGCGCTTTCCGCCAGGTCACGGGGATGGCCGCTGCACCGGGCACTCCTGTTCACGGCCGGCGTCGGCGCGGTTCTGGCCACCGTGCTTGATCCCCTGGCGACCCGGAGCCACCAGGATTTTGCGGTCCTGGGCGGAGCGCACCTCCTGGCCGGCATGCTGGGCCCGCTGCTGCTGGTGCTCTCCCGTCCGGTGACGCTGGCGCTGAGAACCCTGGATGTGGTGCCGGCCCGGCGGCTTGCCGGCCTGCTGCGCAGCCGTCCGCTGCGGTTCCTCACCTTTCCGGTCACGGCGGCCGTCCTCAATGTGGGCGGGATGGTGCTGATGTTCCGCACCGGCATCTTTGCTGCCATGCAGGATTCGCAGCCCGTTCACTGGCTCGTCACGTTCCATCTGGCCGCGGCCGGCTACCTCTATACGGCCGCGCTGGTGGGCCGTGACCCGATGCCGCACCGCGGCGGCATCAGGCTCCGGGCGGCGGTACTCGTTGCGTCGGCTGCCGCCCACAACGTCCTGGCCAAGTCCCTGTACGCCGATCCGCCGCCCGGCGTGCCGCAGGCGGCTGGCGAAGCCGGCGCCTTGGTCCTCTATTACGGCGGCGGCCTAGTGGAACTGGCCCTGGTGATCCTGCTGTGCCGGCAGTGGTACGTCTCGGCCCGGCCGGGCAAACCTGTCGCTCCCTGGGCCGATCCCGGGTCCGATCAGCGAGCCCGCTAAATACTGGCCGGGCGCCAGACGGCACCGGCTTGCCTGGCGTCAGATGCGGGTAGCCGTCGCGTCAGGTGCGGGTGCCGTGCCGGCGGCCAGGGTACCGTCCACCAGCTGGACGATCATGGAGCAGTCCCGGGAGGACTGGCCGGCATCCACCAGCCGCTGGAAGAGCTGTTGCACGTGTTCGCCGATTTCCAGCGGGGTTCCGGTGTCTCGGGCGGCAGCGATTGCCAAGTTGATGTCCTTGTTGGCCAGCTCGGCGGTGAAGGTGGGGGCGAAGTCGTTGTTGGAGGCGGCGGATGCCACTACGCCGGGAATGGGGTACCAGGTGCGCAGGGCCCAGCTGTCGCCGGAGGAGACCGAGGCAATGTCCCAGAACACCTGCTTGTCCAGGCCGAGGCGGTCGGCGAGGACCGCGCCCTCGGCGGCGCCGGCAAGGTTGATGAACAGCATCAGGTTGTTGCAGATTTTCGCGGCTTGGCCGGTGGTGGCTCCGCCGGTGGGGATGATGTTGCCCGCCATGGGCTCGATGTACCCGGCTGCGTCCTGCACCGCGTCAGCCGCGCCGCCCACCATGAAGGTCAGGGTTGCGGCTTCGGCTCCGCTGATGCCGCCCGAGACCGGCGCATCCACAAAGCGGAAGCCGGCGGCAGCGGCGGCGTCGTGCAGCGCCTGTGCTGACTCAATGTCGATGGTCGACGAGTCCACCAGCAGCGTGCGGGTGTCAGCGAGCGCCAAGACCCCCTGCTCCCCCAGATACACGGCCCGGGCATGATCGCCCTTGGGCAGCATGGTGAAGACGACGTCGGCACCGGCCACGGCATCGGCGATGCTGTCCACGGGCTCCACACCGTGATCCCGGGCAGCAGCCACCGCTGCCGGGCTGACGTCGTAGCCGCGGACGGCATGTCCAGCCTTGACCAGGTTGGCCGACATGTAGCCGCCCATGTTTCCCAGACCAATCCATCCCACTGCAGCCATGATCGAAGCTCCCTTGCTTAGTCGGCGCCTGCGTGCTGCAGGTCGCAATTAGAATGTCACTCCGCCGCAGCACGTTCAAGGGAAGAGTGCGTTCAGGAAAAACGCCGTGCCGGTCGCGGCGAAGACAGCGACCGGCCGGTCGCTGTCGTTACTCTGTCTTGGTTTTGGTGCTCCTGGTTTTGGGGCTCTTGGCTTCGGCGCTCTTGGATGCAGCGAGCAGGTCAGCCGTCCCCTGCGCGTCGGCAGCGTCCACGTCCTGCAGCGAAATGCCGTTCGTTTCGCGGAGCACGAGTACGGCGACGGCAGTCACTGCGCAGGCGCAGAGCAGGTAGATGGCCACCGGCGTGGAGGAGCCGTACCGCTCCAGCAACGCGGTGGCGATGATCGGCGCCAGGGATCCGGCGACAATCGAGGTCACCTGATAACCGAGCGAGACGCCGGAATACCGCATGCGGGTGGGGAACATCTCCGCCATGATGGCCGGCTGTCCCGCGTACATCAGGGCGTGGAACAGCAGGCCGATCGTCACCGCCGCCAGAATGACCAGGTCATTGGCGGTGTCCATCATGGGAAAGGCGAAAAAGCCCCACGTGGCACCCAGCACCGCGCCGGCAAAGTAGACCGGGCGCCGTCCCAGCCGGTCCGACATCAATCCCACAAGCGGTACGGCACAGAAGTGGATGAGGTGCGCCACGAGCAGCAGCAGCAGGATCCGTGAGGTGTCCACCCCGACGACGAGCCTGAGGTAGGTGATGGAGAACGTCACGACCAAGTAGTACAAAATGTTCTCGGCAAACCGCAGGCCCATGGCGGTGAAGACACCGCGCGGGTACCGCTTGAAAACTTCGACCACCCCGTAGCCCTTGGCCTCCTCCTCCACTTCCTTCTGCGCTTCGAGGAAGATCGGCGCATCGCTGACCTTGGTCCTGATGTAGTACCCGACCAGCACGATCACCGCCGAGAGCCAGAACGCCACCCGCCAGCCCCAGCCCAGGAACGCGGCTTCGGACAGGGTGGAGGACAGGACGAACAGCACGCCGGTGGCGAGCAGGTTGCCCATGGGCACTGCGGACTGGGGCCAGCTGGACCAGAAGCCGCGTGATTTGTTGGGGCTGTGCTCTGCCACCAGCAGGACGGCGCCGCCCCATTCCCCGCCGACGGCAAAGCCCTGGATGAACCGCAGCAGCACCAGCAGTGCGGGAGCCCAGTAGCCGAGCTCGTTGAATCCGGGCAGGCAGCCCATCAGGAAGGTCGATACGCCCACCAGGATGATGCTGAGCTGCAGCAGCTTTTTGCGTCCCAGCTTGTCGCCGAAATGACCGAACACGATGCCGCCGATGGGCCGGGCCACGAAGCCTACGGCGTAGGTCACAAAGGCGGCGATGATGCCATCCAGCTCGGTGTTGGCATTGGGAAAGAACAGCTTGGCGAACACCAGTGTCGAGGCGGCCGCGTAGAGGAAGAACTCATACCATTCCACTACGGTGCCGGCCATGGAAGCCGCGACGACCTTCTTCAGCCCCTCGGGCGCCGGCTGCCTGCCGCCGTGTGCCTGGGTTCCGCCTGGCCGGGGAATTTCACTACTCATGGGATGCTCCTCCGATGTCTCCGTTGACATTGCACATCGCATCCTGGCTTTCAGGGCAGCTGATGGTGATAAGAGTATGGCGGCATACCGGAGTCCGCTCAATGCCCAGTTTCCAGCAGACCCCGCCATTGTGTCCTGCCAAACAATCCCCTAAGAATGGAGCATGACGGTTACCCTCAGATCACTGGAACTAGCAGTCCCGCCCACTGTGTTGGTACAGACCGAAGCCCGTGATGTGTTCGCCGCCCAACCCGGCCTCACCCGGCTGGGGCAAAGGCTGGTGACCACCTGCTTCAATTCCGCTGCCATCGACACCCGGCGAACGGCCCTCGCCGAGCTGTCGCTGTCCTACCGGTCCGATAATCCGCTTTTCTTTGATTCCGCGTCCGGCAACATGCTCAGTCCCAGCACTAAAACCCGCAATGATATTTTTGCCGCCGAGGCCACTAAACTTTTCATCGAATCGGCCCGCAAGGCCGTTGAAGCCTGTGAAGGCATCGGTCCCGAAGACATCACGCACGTCATCACCGTCTCCTGCACCGGATTCTTCAACCCCGGGCCGGATTACAAAGTTGTCCGCGCGCTGGGCCTGAATCCGTCCGTGCAGCGTTTCCACCTTGGTTTCATGGGCTGCTATGCGGCGTTTCCCGCCATGCGGGCAGCGAAGTCCTTCTGCGAGGCGGACCCCGAGGCAGTCGTTCTGGTGGTCACCGCCGAGCTGTGCTCCCTGCACGTCCGCACGTCCAATGATCCGGACACCATCATGGGTTCCTCCCTGTTCGCCGACGGCTCCGCGGCAGCGGTCATCACCGCCCGCGACCTGCCCGGAAACGCGCCGGGGATCCAGCTCGACCACTTCGAAACCGTCCTGACTCCGGTGGGCGAGGAGTCGATGGCCTGGAATATCGGGGACGAGGGTTTCGAGATGGTGCTGGGCACCTATGTGCCGCACATTATCGACGACCACATTGTCGGTGCCCTGGAGCCCCTGCTGTCCCGCGATCCTGCAGTTTCCGGACTGGCGTACCGCGACATTGAGCACTGGGCCATTCATCCCGGTGGCCGCAGCATCTTGGACAAGGTGGAGGCCAAGCTCGACCTGACGGAGGCGCAGCTGGTTCCCGCCCGCGAGACCCTGCGCAACTGGGGCAACATGTCCAGTGCGACGGTGATGTTCGTGCTCAAGCACATCATGGACCAGCCTTTCAACGGCGGCAACGAACGCATCTGCTCCATGGCGTTTGGCCCCGGGCTGACTGTTGAAACCGGACTCTTCACGCGCATCGGCGGACCGGTAAACCCCGCGCCGACAACCGCCGCAGAACAGGAAAATACGCTGGTGCAGGCAGCCGCGGCGGCACCGGAGCCGGCAGCGGTGCCGGCCCCGGCGGTCGTGTGAGCGGCCCCGGCGGAGGGATGAGCGGGCCCGGCCGAGGGGTGAACCGCGCCTTCCCGGGGCGGGTGCCAGGCTCATCGGCTCAGGGCTCGCCAGCGCCGGGATTCTTGGGCCGGGACTCTCTGGTGCAGGGGCCCCTGGCGCGGCGGCTCACTCCGCCGGGTCTGCGAACCCTGACGGAACGCACCCCGGACGCCGTGGAGGAAATGGACCGGCCCGACTGCAACCCGGTGAAGCTGCAGCGGACCTATGCCCAGTTCTGGCTCATCAATTCCGTGGTGTCCGGGTGGCGGCGCAACTATGTCCGGTATCTCCGCCCGCAGTTCGCGGCCGGCCGCACCAACTCGCTGTTGGACATCGGCTCCGGCGGCGGCGACGTTCCGCGGATGCTTGCCCGCTGGGCCCGCCGCGACGGCCTGCGGCTGGAAATTACCGGGATCGATCCCGATTCCCGTGCCCATGCCTTCGCCTCGTCGCAGCCGGCGATGCCCGGTCTCAGCTTCCGCCGCGCGTTCAGCTCCGAACTCGTAGCGGAGGGCCGCAGCTACGACGTCGTGATCTCCAACCACGTCCTGCATCACCTCACCGACGAGCAGTTCCCGGCCCTGCTCGCTGATTCGGAGGCACTTGGCACCGGGCTGAGCCTGCACAGCGACATCGAACGCAGCCGGTGGGGTTATGCCCTGTTTTCGGCGGGCACCCTGCCCTTTTTTCCGGGCAGCTTCATCCGGCAGGACGGGCTCACCTCGATCCGGCGCAGCTACACGGCGGCCGAACTGGCGGCCGCGGCGCCTCCCGGCTGGCGCTGCCTGCGGCACCGGCCCTGGCAGAACCTGCTGCTGCATATGCCGTCCGGGAACAAGCCGTGACGGTGCTGCCGCTGCCGTCCGCCGTCGTCGTGCCCCGTCCGGTTACCGAGGTGGCGGTGGTGGGCGGCGGACCGGTGGGAGTTTTCCTGGCGGTGCTGCTGGCCCAAGCCGGAGTGAGCGTCCAGGTGCTGGAGCAGCGCAGCGACCGGTCGGCGCATTCGCGGGCCATTGGCATCCATCCACCGGCGCTTGAGGCGCTGGCGGCCGCCGGGGTGGCCGGAACGATGACCGGCGAGGGGGTGCAGATCCGCCGGGGCGAGGCCCGAAGCGGCGGACGTTCCGTGGCCGCCCTGGACTTTTCCGCGGCCTCCGCCCGGTTCCCCTATGTCCTGACCCTGCCGCAGCTGCGCACCGAGGCAATTCTGGAGGCAAGGCTGCGGGAGTTGGATCCGCAGGCCCTGGTGCGCGGGGCGAAAGTGGAGAACCTGCACGACGACGGGCGCCGGGTTGTCCTGCACGGCTCCGCCGGCGGTGCGGGGATGGGCGGTCCGGGGCCGGGCGGCGGCCCGGGGCCGGGCGCCGGTCCGGGGCCGGGCGCCGGTCCGGAAGCGTGGCAAGTCTCGGCCCGGATCGTTGTCGCCGCCGACGGCGCCCGGTCCGGCGTGCGCCGGCTGCTGGGCACGCCGTGCCGGACCCGGGAACTGCCGGACACCTACCTGATGGGCGACTTCGCCGATACCACCGGCGACGGCGGAGTGGGTGTGCTGTATCTGGAATCCGGGGGCATCGTGGAGTCGTTCCCGCTGCCCGGTGCCGTCCGGCGCTGGGTCGCCCATACTGACACGCTGCTGGCCGGAGCCACGGCCGGGGACCTCTCGGACCTGATCGCCGCGCGGACCGGGGTGCGTCCCGATCCGCTGTCGAACACCATGCTCAGCGCCTTTTCGGTGCGGACCGGGCTGGCCCGGGAACTGGTGCGCGGGCGCACGGTGCTCATTGGCGACGCAGCCCATGAGGTCAGCCCGATCGGCGGACAGGGCATGAACCTTGGCTGGCTCGATGCCGCCGCCCTCGCTCCGATCATCGCCGCCTCGCTGCGCGGAGACGACGTCGGTGCGGCGCTGGCGGCCTTCGGGCGGAACCGCCGCCGGGCTGCGGTCGTCGCCTCGCTGCAGGCCGAGTTGAACATGGTGCTGGGCCGCCCGTTGGCTCCGCCGCTGCTGGCGGTCCGCAATGCCGGGCTGTCCCGGATCTTCCGGCTGCCCGCCGCCGGCAACCTGGTGGCCCGCCGGTTCACCATGCAGTAAACGGCTCGAGCCCGGCCCCTGGACGGGGACCGGGCTCGAACATTGTGCTGTTATTTGCCTCGCCTGTTTATTTGCCTCGCCCGGACGAGGCCATTCCGGAAGTCCGCCCGCCGTCGTCGTCGGGTCCGGAGGAGGAAGTCCCCGCAGCCGGAACGGTCGACATGGCGCCGGAGTGCATCATCTCGGATCCTCCGGCCAGGCCCGGCTCCACCGGCATCTTTCCGGTCGGCTGGATGTCCAGCGTGCGGCGCAGCACCTGTTCCTTGATGCAGAGCACGGCGATCAGCGCCACCACGGAAATGACGGCGGCGATCTGGAAGATCGTGGCCGTGGCGTCGCCGTAGGCGGCACGGAAGATGCCTTGGACGGCGTCGGGCAGGCCGGCGATGTCGAGTGAGTCGCCGGTTCCGCCCTCGGTCACCGGGATGTTGGCGGCGCGCATGCCGTCAGCGGCCCGGCTGGTGACCGAACTGGACATCACGGCGCCCAGGACGGAGACGCCCACGGCGCCGCCGACGGTGCGGAAGAAGGCAATGGAGGCACTCGCCGAGCCCACTTCCGAGACCTTGACCGTGTTCTGAACGGCCAGCACGAGGTTCTGCATGAGCAGGCCCATGCCCAGGCCGAGGACGAAAATGTAGAGGCTGACCAGGAGCATGTCCGTTTCATGGTCCAGGGTTCCGGCCAGTCCGGTGCCGGCCATGACCATGATGGTGCCGGCAATCAGGAACCGCTTCCACTTGCCAAAGCGGCTGATGAGCTGTCCGGAGCCCACCGACCCCATCAGGTTGCCCGCAATCATGGGCAGCATCAGCAGGCCGGCCTCCGTGGGGCTGAATCCGCGGGCAATCTGGAAATACTGGCCCAGGAAGGTGGTGGAGCCGAACATCGCGATGCCGACGGAGACCGAGGCCACGATGGCCAGGGCGGTGGTGCGTTCGCGGATGATCTTCAGCGGAATGATGGGTTCGCGGACCTTGGATTCCACGAACACCAGCAGTGCCAGCAAGATGATGCTGGTGCCGACCATGGCGGCGGTCTGCCAGGACATCCACTCGTAGTAGCCGGCCTTGCCGGCGAACGATACCCAGATCAGCAGCAGCGAGACGCCGGCGGTGAGCAGGATCGAGCCGAGCCAGTCGATGCCGACCTTGCGCCGGGTGTGCGGCAGGCGAAGAGTGACCTGCAGCAGGAACAGTGCGATCACGGCCAGGGGCACGCAGAGGAAGAACGTCCAGCGCCAGCCCAGCGGGCTGTCCACGATGAAGCCGCCCAGCAGCGGACCGCCCGCGGTGGCCACGGCCATGACCGCACCCATGTAGCCGGAGTATCTGCCCCGTTCCCGCGGCGGAATGATCGAGCCGATGACGGCCTGCACCAGGGCGGTCAGGCCACCCATGCCGATGCCCTGGATCACCCGCGCAGTGAGCAGGACGGGCATGTTGTCGGCAAAGCCGGCCACGACGGAGCCGATCACGAAGATGATGATGCTCAGCTGGACCAGGAGCTTCTTGCTGAACAGGTCAGCGAGCTTGCCCCAGATGGGAGTGGAGACGGCATTGGCCAGCAGTGCGGCGGTCACCACCCAGGCGAAGTCTGTCTGCGTGCCGTGCAGGTCCGCCATGATGGTCGGCAGCGCGTTGGCCACGATGGTGGCGCTCAGCATGGCGGTGAAAAGCGCGGCCAGCAGTCCGGTCAGCGCCTGCAGGATCTGCCGGTGGCTCATCTTGCCGGGCACCTGCTGTTTGCGGGCCGGCTTGCCGTTCCTTCGGGGCTTGCTGTTCTGGCCGGGGGGGCTGGGCTGGCCGGGGGTCGTGGCGGTGGGTGTTCTCTGCGACTCTGTCACTTAGTTCTGTTCTCCTGCCGGGATAGGCATCTGGTGGGTACCCGGCTTCATTGCGCGGATCGATGTATGCAGTGTTTCCGTGAGCTTGGTGAGGGAACCGCTGGCGGAGACGGCTTCCTCATCCGTCCAGTCCTCAAGCATTTGCTGCAGCAGTGCCGAGCGGCGGCGCATTTCTTCCGAAACGACTTGGGTTCCGACCGGGGTCAGGCTGATGAGGTAGGCCCGTCGGTCATCAGGATGCGGCCGCCGGCACACGTATCCCATCTCCACGAGTTCGGAGATGTGCCGGCTCAGGCCGGCGGCGCCGATGCCCAGCTTTTCGGCCAGTTCCGTGGCCCGGATCTCCGGCTGTTCGCCGATAAGGCGCATCACTGCCTGCAGCGCCGTTCCCGGCCCGCGGGGATCGGTGCTGCGTTGCGCCACACAGCGCAGCTGACGCTGCAGCCGGAATATCTGGGTGATCAATTCTTCAGCGGTCTGCTGGTCTACTGCCACGAAACACCTGTCGGGGAAATTGGTTGTTTGCCTTAGGCAACAATAAACCTGTTGCTTGCCTCAGTCAACCAATTACTCGACTGCTCGACCGCCCAGGGGAAATCGTCCAGGGCAAATCGTCCGGGGGAACCAGAGGCCTGCAGGCGTCCCGGGGTCACATTCAGTGTGCCGCGGTGGGACCTGGGGTGCCTCTGTGTGGGCGTCCGGAACCTGGGCGCCTCTGTGGGGGGCGGAACCTGAGCGACTGCAGGCGGCCGGAACCGGGGTGCCTCTGTGGGTGGGCGAGCCGCGCCTCCCCCAACCCCGCCATGCCTGCGCTCTCGACGAATCTCTCGTGCAGATAAAGGCCCCTAACGACCCCGGAGAAAAATCTCTCGTGCAGATAATGCGCTCAAAAGGGCTGATTTCGGGGGTTGGACGACCTGATCTGCCCGAGAGAATTCCACCGAGGCTGCGCACCCCCTCGGCTCCTCTGTACACACCCTCGGAGCACCCGAAGTCGTTCTTAGGGCCCCGCAACTGCCGGAAAATCGTCCGTTCCGGGCAGATTCGTCCGTTCCGGGCATTTCCTGCCGCTGCGGACCGGCAGTAAATGCCCGAAATGGCAGTAAATGCCTGGAATGGCGGCAGAACCACGACCAACGCGCTCAGGCCGTCCGCACGAAGGATCAGCCAAGGCCGCGCCATCCCGGCACCAGCGAACGCCAACGCCGGCCGGAACAAAGGCGCACCATCCCGGGACCAGTGAACCCCGGCCGGAGCACAGGGCACGGAGGAACCTCGGAACCAGCGAACGCCGGCCGGAAACAAGGAGTGCGGGGGAACGGCGGCGCCGAGAAACGGTCGAAGCTGCCCGAAACGGACGATTTTTCCGCCAGGGCCTCAGCCCGCCAGATGTGTCGGCGCAAACAGGCCGATCGTGGCTTCCACCACCACGACGTTGGGCCCCTCGGCGGCGAGCGATTCCTCCAAGGCCTGCCGGACGCCGTCGGGCGCCGTCCGGCGTGCCGGAACGCCGAACGACTCGGCCAGCTTCACGAAGTCTGGGCCGGCAAGTTCCGTGGCGGTGGCCTTGCCGAAGGCCTCGACCATGTACTCGCGCAGGATCCCGTAACCGCCGTCGTCCACGATCAGCCAGGTGACCGGAAGGTTGTGCTGCCGGGCGGTGGCCAGTTCGGCAATGGAGTACATGGCCGAACCGTCGCCGGAGACGGCCAGCACCCGCTCCCCCAGACCCACCGCACCGCCAATTGCCCCCGGATAGCCGTAGCCCAGCCCGCCGGCGCCCTGGGCGGAATGGAACTGGCCGGACTTCGCGTCCCAGCAGCTCCAGGCCCAATACGCGGAGATGGTCATGTCCCAGAAGGTCTGCATGCCGGCCGGAACCGCGGCCCGGATGTCGGCCATGAACCGGCGTTCCATGGCCAGATCCTGGGCGTCCAACCGTGCGGCGACCTTGGCCAGGGTTTCCGCCACCAGCTGCTCGGGTCCCTGCCCGTGCCAGTCCGGTTCGTGCCAGTCCGGAGTCGACCGGGGCGAAGCCGTGAGGGCTTCACCCAGTGCTTCATTGAGGGCCGCGAGTGCTTGGCCGGCGTCGGCACGGATGCCCAGCGCCGGCTGGTTGGACTCCAGCACCCGCGGCTCGGCATCGATCTGGATAATCCGGCCCCGCGGCTGGAGCGTGAAGTAGTTGGAGGTCACCTCACCCAGCGAGGAGCCGACGACGACGAGGACGTCGGCATCTTCGAGAACCTCGGTGGTGTGCCGGTCTTCGATCCAGGACTGCAGGGACAGCTCATGGTTCCAAGGGAAGGCTCCGTTGCCGCCGGGAGTGCAGATGACCGGTGACCGCAGCGTTTCGGCCAGCGCCAGCAGGTCCGCCTCCGCCCCGCCCCGCCGGGTGCCGCCGCCGGCAATGATCGCCGGCCGCTGTGCGGCGGCGAGCCAGCGCACAGCCTCCTTGACCAGTTCCGTGCGGGGCGGATTGTCGTAAGGCTCGGCCAGGGCGTCCTCGACCGCCGGCACCATCACCGGGTTCAGCAGGACATTCTGGGGAACTTCCAGCCACACCGGCCCCATCGGCGAGGAGATGGCCTCGGTCCAGGCGTCCTGAATGGCCGAGGGAATGCCGGAGGCGTGCTGGATCAGCCGCTGGCTCTTAGTGACATTCGCTGCCGAGGCCTTCTGGTCGTCCAACTGGTGCAGCATGCCGCGGCGCCGGGCTCCGAGGCCCTCGATCGGGATCTGGCTGGCCACCACCACCATCGGCACGCCGGTGGCGTAGGCCTCCTGCAAACCGGCCAGCGCGGTCAGGGCGCCGGGGCCGGTGGACAGGAACAGCACGCCCACCTGCCCGGTGGCCCGGGAGAAGCCGTCAGCGGCGAACGCCGAGTTGTTCTCCACCCGGGAGGAGACAAATCGCAGGTCGGAGCGGGACAGGGCATCAAAGAGTCCCAGCGCATGCTGGCCGGGGATGCCGAAGACGGTGGTGGCGCCGAGCGCGGAGAGGGTTTCGACCACCAAGTCGCCGCCGTTGCGCACCGCCGTTCCGACAACCGGAGGCACAGCGTTCGGGATTTCTTCGTCCCGGATCCTGCCCGTCGGGGTTCCGGCGCCGGGCACGGCGTCCTGTTCCGCTCCGGCGCTCACTCCGAGAGTCCCATCAGGGTGATCAGGTCGTAGGCGACATGGGAGGCCGCAACTGCGGTGATGTCGGCATGGTCGTAGGCCGGCGCCACCTCGACGACGTCGGCGCCCACCAGGTTCAATCCGCGCAGGCCGCGAAGGATTTCCAGCAGTTCGCGGCTGGTCATGCCGCCGGCTTCCGGAGTGCCGGTTCCCGGCGCGTGCGCCGGATCCAGGACGTCGATGTCGACGGAAATGTACAGCGGGCGGTTTCCGATTCGGTCGCGGAGTTTCGCCACCACCTCGTCCACGCCCTGCCGGAAGACGTCGGAGGACGTAACGATGCCGAAGCCGAAGCGGCGGTCATCCTCCAGATCCCGCTTTCCGTAGAGCGGGCCGCGGGTCCCCACGTGGGAGATGGCCTCGGTGTCGAGGATGCCTTCCTCCACAGCGCGCCGGAACGGGGTGCCGTGGGTGTACTCGGCGCCGAAGTAGCTGTCCCAGGTATCCAGGTGGGCGTCAAAGTGCAGCATGGCCACGGGTGATCCGGCGCGCTCGGTGGCGGCACGCAGCAGCGGCAGGGCGATGGTGTGGTCCCCGCCCAGGGTAAGCAGCTTGGTGCCCTTTTCGGTGAGGTCCAGCGCGTTGGCCTGGATGGTTTCGATGGCCTCGTTGATGTTGAAGGGGTTGACCGCCATGTCGCCGGCGTCGGCCACCTGCAGGTTTTCGAACGGCGAGGTGTCCAGTGCCGGGTTGTACGGGCGCAGCAGCCGGGACGCTTCCCGGACGTGGTTCGCGCCAAAACGGGCGCCGGGGCGGAACGAGACTCCGGTGTCAAAGGGAACCCCCACCACTGCGACATCCGCGCGCTGCACCTCGTCCAGGCGCGGCAGCCGCGCGTAGGTGGCGGGTCCGGCATAACGGGGCACCTGCGCCGCGTCAATGGGTCCGAGGTTGCCGTTGGCGGTGATCCGCGGGGGGTTCTGCATGGTGGTTTCTCCAGTTCCGGTTCCGCCGCTGTGCGGCGGGACCCTGCAAACGCGTCCGGAAAGGCCGGCGGACCGACCCCCTCGCAGGCGTTGCCTAATAGGCATCAAGTGTTTCCCCTGAGGCTAAAGTGGAACCGGGGCTCACGTCAAGACTAGGCTGTCACTATGGCGGCTTATCAGCACAGTGCGGACAGTAACTTCGACGTCGACGTCCTGATCGTGGGCGCGGGGCCCACGGGACTGGCCCTTGCGGCCCAATTGCAGAGTTTCGGCACCAGTTTCCGCATCATCGACCGCCAGTTGGCCCGGTCAAACCACTCGCGGGCGCTGGCCCTGCAG
Organism: Arthrobacter sp. zg-Y820; assembly: GCF_030142155.1. Classification (GTDB taxonomy): domain Bacteria; phylum Actinomycetota; class Actinomycetes; order Actinomycetales; family Micrococcaceae; genus Arthrobacter_B. The sequence continues at coordinate 530,774 of NZ_CP126247.1, read as the reverse complement.
CCGCGCACCCTGGAAGCCCTTCGGCCGTTCGGCCTCAGCGCCGCCCTGGCCGCAGCCGGCCATCCGGCACGCGGCCTGCATCTGCACCTGCCGGAGCAGACCATCCCGGTGGATCTGGCCGACGTCGGCAGCGAAGACTCCGAGTTCCAGCACCTGCTCTTCCTTTCCCAGGCGGACACCGAACACGCCCTGCTTTCCCACCTGCAGGCGCGGGGTGTCCGGGTGGAACACGGCGTCGAATTCCAGGATCTGGCACGGCTGGATCCTGAAGATCCCTTCGCCGGCATGGAGGCCAAGATCCAGCGCCTGGACCGGGGCATCGAACGTGTCCGCGCCCGGTACGTCGTCGGCGCGGACGGCGCAAACAGCACCGTGCGCTCCAAGGCGGGCATGGACTGGCGCGGCAGCGGCTACCCCGGAGACTTCGTGCTTGCCGACCTCGAAGCCGACGGCGTCGAGCCGGGCCTGATGCACTCCTACATCAACGAGGACGGCTTCATGCTGCTGTTCCCGCTGGGCAGCCCTGCCACCTGGCGGCTGGTTGGCATGAAGGAGCACGGCGACACTTCCGACGCCACCCTCGAATCGCTGCAGGCCATCGCCGACAAGTTCACCGGAGGCACGGTCACGCTCAAGGATCCCGAGTGGATCAGCACCTTCAAGCTCTCCTCCCGGATCGCGGAGTACTACCAGTCCGGCTCGGTGTTCCTGGCCGGCGACGCCGCGCACGTCCACTCCCCCGTGGCGGCTCAGGGCATGAACACCGGCATTCAGGACGCGCTGAACCTGGGCTGGAAACTGGCGCTGGGTGCCCGCGGCTTGGCCTCCGATGAACTGGTTGACAGCTACGACGCCGAACGGCGGCCGGTGGGGCAGGGAGTCCTCCAGTTCACCGACCGGCTCTTCCGGCTTGCCTCCAGCCGCAGCAACCTGCTGAAGCTTCCCCGCACCAAGCTGCTGCCGGCCCTCGCACCGAAGGCTTCCGGGTCCAAGGCCCTGCGCGCCCGGCTGTTCCGCACGGTTTCCCAGCTGGACACCCAGTACCGCGGCAGCGACATGGTGGATACCGGCGATGCCCGCCTGCCGGCCTTCATCACCGCCGGGCCGAAGGCCGGAGACCGGCTGCCCGACGCCGTGGTCCGGGACAACGGCCGGGAAATGCGCCTGCACGAAATCCTCGCGACCCCGGGCTTCCACATCCTCCTGTGCGGCCGGGGCTGGCCGGCCGACACGCAGCTTCGGCTGCACAACGCCCTGGGCCGCCTGTCACCGTGGCTGAGCGTCCAGCGCCTGAACGTCGGCAGCCGGCTGGCAGCCGACAGCCCCAACGAAATCCAGGACATCAGCGGACTGGCCTTCGCGCGCCTGGGACTGAGCGTCCGGCGTCCCGAGCTGCTGGTGGTCCGCCCGGACGGCCACATTGGCTTCCGCTCCAAGGGGATCGACATCACCGGAGCCGTGGACTACCTCAACCGGATCACCACTCCGACGTCCGTCCACCAGCCGGCCTAGCCGCTTCTGCTCATCTGGTCCCGGCGGCTCAGCTGGCCGCCGGGCTGACCAGCGTCCACAGGACCACGGCCTCGTCATCGGTGGGATTGCTCCACGAGTGGGGCTCCTGGCCGGGAAACGTCACCGTGTCGCCTTCGGAGAGTTCCATCGACTCACCGGCGAACACCAGGACGAAGCGGCCCCGGGCCACATGGAGCACTTCGACGTCGCAGTCCACCGAGTAGAGGTCCGTCTCGCCGGAGCCGCGCGGCGCAATGACGGCGCGGATCACCTGCACCCGGCGTTCTGTCCGCGGAGTCACCAGCCGCTCGGTAATTCCCGTTCCGCCCAGATTCACCGACGGGGCATCATTCCACCGCGTCAGTTCGGTGGCCGGGGCAGTGAAGAGGTCTCCGATGGAGATGGACAGCACCTGGCACAGCGTCAGCAGGGAAGCCACCGACGGCGAGGTTAGATCCCGCTCCACCCGGCTCAGGAAGCCCTTGGTGAGGCCGGTTGCCACGGCTACCTGCTCGATGGTCATCCGGCGCGCCTGCCGCGCGAGGCGGATCCTCGGGCCGATGGCCACCGGCGCATTCGAGGGCTCTACGGGCAAGGCCTTCATGACAAAAATCGTCCTCTCATATGCGGCTTTCCCGCCGCGAAGTCGCGGGGTATCTTTTCAGAGCATATCGAGAGCGGCCAAACCGCCGGCAGCGGCGGCAGTCATCATTGACGGCGGACCTTCACTGAATTAGCCTACGGGACAACAAATGTTTACTTGGGAGCATACTCTCAAGCCCGGCGTACGGCAGGAATCTCATGGAACACCTCAATACCGCCATCGTGGTGGCTTACCTCGTTGGCATGCTGGCCTTCGGCTGGTGGGGCAAATCCCGAACCAAGAATGTCAGCGACTATCTGGTGGCCGGCCGCAGGCTGGGTCCCCTTTTCTACACCGGCACCATGGCCGCTGTGGTGCTGGGCGGCGCGTCCACCGTCGGCGGTGTGGGACTTGGATACACCTACGGCATTTCAGGCATGTGGCTGGTGGTGGCCATCGGAGCGGGCGTCCTGCTCCTGAGCGTGCTCTTCGCATCCACACTGCAGAAACTGAAGATCTACACCGTTTCGCAGATGCTCACGCTGCGCTACGGAACCCGCTCCACCCAGGCGTCCTCGATCGTGATGCTCGCCTACACGCTGATGCTGTGCGCGACGTCGACCGGCGCCTACGCGACCATCTTCGTGGTCCTCTTCGGCTGGGAGCGCTGGGTCTCGATCGCAGTCGGCGGCGCCGTGGTCCTGGTCTACTCGACCATCGGCGGAATGTGGTCCATCACCCTGGCGGACATGGTCCAGTTCGTGATCAAGACGGTGGGCGTTTTTGCCCTCATGCTGCCGTTCACCATCAACGCCGCCGGCGGCTGGGACGGCATTCGGGACCGGGTCGACGCCGAGTTCTTCAGCCTCACCGGCATCGGGGCGCAGAGCATCATCACGTACTTCGTGGTCTACACCCTCGGACTGCTGATCGGGCAGGACATCTGGCAGCGCGTCTTCACGGCACGAACCCCGCTGATTGCCCGCTGGGGCGGCACCGCGGCCGGCATCTACTGCATCCTGTACGGCGTGGCCGGCGCAGTGATCGGCATGGCCGCAAGCGTGGTCCTGCCCGCCGTCGCTTCCAAGGATGACGTGTACGCCGACGTGGCCATCAGCATTCTTCCCGTGGGACTCGGCGGCCTGGTCCTCGCCGCGGCAGTGGCCGCCATGATGTCCACGGCGTCCGGCGCGCTGATCGCCGCCGCCACAGTGGCCCGGGCCGACGTCGTGCCCTTCGTGGCCGGCTGGTTCAAGGGGCGCAACACTGCCGGTTCCGGCACGCAGCAGGCCGCTGCCGGCCCGGAGACCGCGGAGAACCCCGAGCACTCCGTGGCGCAGAACCGCGCCTGGGTCCTGGGGCTGGGCCTGGTGGCCATCGGCTTGGCGATAGCGGTCCAGGACGTGGTGGCGGCCCTGACGATCTCCTACGACATCCTGGTGGGCGGGCTGCTCGTCAGCATCCTCGGCGGACTGGTCTGGAAGCGGGGAACCGGATTCGGCGCCGCGCTCTCCATGGCCGCCGGCACCGCGGTGACCCTGGGGACCATGGCCTTCCTGGAGATCACCGCCGAGCAGCAGTACGACGGAATCTACGCCAATGAGCCCATCTACTTCGGGCTGCTGGCCTCCGCCGCGGCGTACATTGCCGGCTCGCTGCTCACCGCGCGTACCGACGCCGGCGTCATGCGGGCCTGGGAGGACCGGGTCGCCGGCCGCGGGATCCCGGCTGAATCCGGTCCGGCTGAACCCACGCCGGCAGGTCCGGCCGCATCAATCCCGGCCGGCCAGGAGCGTTAAGACAGCTAGGGCCCTAGTCCGTTTTCGGCTAGGGCCCTAGTTTTTTCTGCAACGTCAGTCCTTCGGCGACGCCAGTCCTTCTCTGTGCCGTCAGTCGTTTTTGGCGACGTCAGCGGACTCGGAATCCTCGGGTTCCGGAAGTTCGGCGACGTCGTCGGGGTCGCCGTCGTCCTCTCCGGTCCACACCTTGATAATCGCCCAGGACACCGCGGCAATCGGAACGGAGAGGATGGCACCGATGATGCCGGCCAGGATGGTTCCGGCGGTCAGTGCCAGCAGGATCACCAGCGCATGGATGCTCAGCGTCCGGCCCATCACCACCGGCTGCAGGAAGTTGCCTTCGAGCTGGTTGACGGCGATGATCACGATCACCACGATCAGGGCCACCAGGGGGCCGTTGGCGACCAGGGCGATCAGGGCAGCCAGCACTCCGGCCGCCGTCGCGCCGACCAGCGGAATGAACGAACCGACAAACACGATCACTGACAGCGGCAGCGCCAACGGCACCTGCAAAATGAACAGGGCGGCACCGATGCAGATCGAATCCACCGCTGCCACAATGGCGGTTCCGCGCACGTAACCGCCCAGCACCTCCATGGCGCGGGCGCCGGACAGGCGGGCCTTCTCCTGCTTTTCGCCGTGGAACCAGCGCAGGAAGAACGCCCAGATCTTGTCGCCGTCCTTGAGGAAGTAGAAGAGCACCACTGCCATCAGGAGGAAACCGGTCACGAAGTTCGTCGCCGCTCCGATGCCGGCCAGTGCGCCGCTGCCGGCCGTGGAGCTGGTCGCGAAGCCAATCGCTGCATCGCGGGCGTTCTCGATGGTGGAGTTGTCCACCGGAATCGGCCCGTCCTGGATGAGCGTGTACAGCTCATTGAAGCCGTTGACCGCTTGGTCCACCAGCGAGCTCCACTCGCTGCGGATGGCAAAAACGATGCCGGTGACCAGGCCGCCGAACGCTGCCAGCAGCAGCAGGAAGGAGACGCCGGTGGCCAGTGCGCTGGGCCAGCCCTTGCGGCGCAGCCAATTCACGAACGGTGAGATGGCCGCTGCCAGAATCAGGGCCAGCAGCACCGGAATGACCACCAGGGTGACCTGCATCAACCCGTAGATCGTCACGCCCGCCAGGATCAGCACCAGCAGGATCTGAGCCGAACGCTGCCCGGCATGGCCCAGGGCGCCGCTCCAGTACCGCTGCGGGGAATCGGCGGCCTGACGCTGTTCGGGTAACGGTGTTCTGGGCATGTGCCTGGTCTTCCTGTTGGCGGAGCGGTTGATGAGTATGGCGGAGCGGGTTATGACTTGCTCTCGGGAGGGACCTCGGTGCTGCCCGTGACGGTTCCGGGCCCGGTGATGTGGTCGCGGACGTGCCGGCGCATCACCTTGCCGATCAGCGAGCGCGGCAGGTCCTGGATCTGCACGATCCGGCGCGGCACCTTGTAGGCCGCCAGCTCGCTGCGGACGTAGTGGCGGAGGTCCTCCGGGTTGAAGTGGGAGTCCTTCTTCAGGACCACGGCGGCCACCACGTCCTCGCCCCCGCCCTCCTTGCCAATGCCGACGACGGCGGCGTCCGTCACGCTTTCGTGCCGCTTGAGCGCCTCCTCGACCTCGGTGGGCGACACGTTGAAGCCGCCGGTGATGATCAGCTCCTTGATGCGGTCCCGGATCGTGACGAAGTGATCATCGTCCACGGACACGATGTCGCCGGTGCGGAACCAGCCGCCGTCGAGCAGTACGGCCTCGGTTTCGGCCGGCTTGTTCCAGTACCCCTGGAACACCTGGGGGCCGCGGATCAGGAGTTCGCCCTGTTCACCCTGCGGGCGGTCAAGGTACGGATTCTCCGGATCCACCACCCGGATGTCAGTCAGCGGAAACGGCACGCCGACGGTTCCGGGCTTGCGGGTGGGGCCCATGGGATTGCCGAGCGCCACCGGAGAGGTTTCGGTAAGCCCGTAGCCCTCGATCAGATAACCGCCGGTGGCTTCCTCCCAGGCCTCCACGGTCTCCACCGGCAGGTTCATGGCACCGGAGATCGCAAAGCGCACACCCTTCAGGGAGATACCGCGCTCCTTTGCCTCGGCTGCCAGGCGCTCATAGATCGGCGGCACCGCGGGCAGGAACGTGGGCGGCGTCTTCTTCACGGCTTTGAGCACCAGGTCCACATCGAATTTGGGAAACAGCACCAAACGCGCGCCAAGGCTCATCGCGAAGGTCAGGCACAGCGTCAGCCCGTACGCATGGAACATGGGCAGCACCGCGTAGAACGTCTCCTTGCCCGGGCGCAGTCCCGGCACCCACGCGCGTCCCTGGGCAGCATTGGCCATCAGGTTGCCGTGGCTGAGCATGACCCCCTTGGGGGAACCCGTGGTGCCGCTGGTGTACTGGATGACCGCCAGGTCCGAGGCCTCCGGCCGGGGATGCCGGCGGCGCAGCGGCCGGTGATCGAGCAGCTTCTTCCAGGGAACGACGGTTCGGGTGCCGCTGCGCGGAGCCTTGGCGACGGTCAGGGTGGCACGGAGCTTGCGGACGGCGGGCACGGGCAGCTTCAGGGCGAGGCGGTTGGCCAGCGGCATGCTGTCGACGAGGTTCACGGAGATGATGCTGCGCAGCGGGATGTCGCCCGGCAGCGACTGCAGGCGGTCCGCTACCTTGTCCCACACCACGGCCACTGTGGCGCCGTGGTCCTCGAACTGGTGGCGCAGCTCCCGGTCGGTGTACAGCGGGTTGTGCTCGACGACGACGGCGCCCAGCCGCAGGACGGCATAGAACGCCACGATGTGCTGCGGGCAGTTCGGCAGCACCAGGGCCACGCGGTCGCCTCTGTCCACGCCGAGTTTCTTCAGGCCGGCGGCGGCGCAGCGGATCTGTTCGCCAAGGGCTTGATAACTGGTGACGGCACCGAAGAACTGAAGCGCCGGTTTGGACCCGAATTTGCGGATGGATTGCTCCACCATGTCCACCAGGGAACCGTCGGGAAGGCGCAGATCGGCGGGAACACCGTCACCGTAGTGACGCGTCCAGGGACGCATCTGCTCGGCCGGGACTGAGGAGGCATGTGTACTCACGTCCTCGACTTTAGCCGCTGGACGGAGTGCTTCCTGCCGCGTCCCGCCGGGTCCGGCACCGAACATACCTCCTGCTGGCTGCATGCTGCCTTTCTCAGGTTTCACATTGATCTCCGCTAGACTGTTGGCTCGAAGGGGAGTAGCTCCGGCCCTCCCGCAGATCCATATTAGTGAACGCTGACGGCGCGCACTTGTTCTGCGGATGCGGCCGAGGTCTGTCGACATACTGGCCGCCGTGCGGCCCGGCATTCCACCCGCTGTGCGCAGTGCAGGGGGCGAGCGAGACCTTCGGTCAGTTTCGCCAACAGCTGACCGGAGCCCCAAAACCGCTCCGGTCCCCACCAGGAGCATCGTGAACACCCAACCTGCAGACGCACGGTCCGAACAACCGGAACCGCCGTCGTCGTCCGACCTAAAGCGCTGGCGGCAGTATCTTGCCGACGAACGCGCGGAGGCCGACACCTACCGGTACCTTGCCGAACGCCGCGACGGTGAAGAGCGCGACATCCTCCTCGCCCTGGCAGAAGCAGAAGGACGCCATGAAGCCCACTGGCGCGACCTGCTGGGCGAGGATGCCAACCGCCCGGCCAAGGCATCCCTGCGCAACCGGATGCTCGGAGTCCTGGCCCGCCGTTTCGGCTCGGTGTTCGTCCTCGCCCTGGCGCAGCGCGCCGAAGGACGCTCCCCCTACGCGCAGGATCCGAACGCCACCAGTGCCATGGCCGCCGATGAGCAGATCCATGAAGAAGTGGTGCGCGGACTCGCAACCCGCGGCCGGACCCGGCTCTCCGGCAACTTCCGGGCAGCGGTTTTCGGCGCGAACGACGGCCTGGTGTCCAACCTCGCGCTGGTCATGGGCATCGGCGCCACCGGAGTGTCCAGCGGGTTCATCCTGTTCAGCGGCCTGGCCGGTTTGCTGGCCGGCGCCCTGTCCATGGGTGCCGGGGAATACGTATCAGTGCGGTCCCAGCGGGAGCTGCTGGAAGCGTCCCGGCCCACCCAGATCACACTGGCGGCGGCAAAATCCCTGGACATCGACGCCAATGAACTGGTGCTGGTCTACCGGGCACGCGGCATGTCCCGCGAGGCGGCCGAACACCGGGCCGCCGAACGCATGGGACTGTACAGCTGCGACTGCGACCCCAGCCTGTCCCTGAATCCGGAAGCCACAGTGGACGGCGCCGATGAACACGAAAGCGTGGGCACCGGACTCGGTGCTGCGGTGTCCAGCTTCTGCTTCTTCGCCTCCGGCGCCATCATCCCGGTCCTGCCGTACATTTTCGGCTTCACCGGGCTGGCTGCCGTCATCATTTCCTGCGTGCTGGTGGGGCTGGCGCTGCTCATGACCGGCGCCGTCGTAGGCCTGCTCTCCGGCGCCTCGCCGCTGAAGCGCGGCCTGCGGCAGCTGGCGATCGGGCTCGGCGCGGCCGGAGCCACGTATCTGCTGGGCCTGCTGTTCGGCACCGGCGTGGCGTAGCCCTTCGGTTGCGTCGGCGGGGTTGCGTTGGCGGGGTTGCGTCGGCGGGCTCCTTGGAGAACGATGCGGAGTTCACGACACCTTCTGTGAGGACTTTCCATGAGCATCCTTTCTCCTGTCCTGCCACTGCCCAGCGGTGCCCAGATTCCGCAGATCGGACTGGGCACCTGGCCGCTGGACGACGGCGAAGCCGCCAGCGCCGTCGAGACCGCCATCGGCCTGGGCTACCGCCACTTCGACACCGCTGAGAACTACCGCAATGAAAGAGGTGTCGGCGAGGGGCTGCGCCGCAGCGGTCTGGACCGCGGCGAAGCCTTCATCACCACCAAGTTCAACAAGGAATGGCACAGCTTCGACGGTGTGCGCCGGGCCGCTGACGCCGCCCTGCAGCGGCTCGGCACCGACTACGTGGACCTGCTGCTGATCCACTGGCCCAATCCGGGGCAGAACCGCTATGTCGAGGCCTTCCGCGGTATGCGGGCCGTGCAGGACGACGGCCTGGTGCGCGCCATCGGGGTGTCCAATTTCAAGCCCGCGCACCTTCAGCAGCTGGCCGACGCCGGCCTGGTTCCGGAGGTGAACCAGGTCCAGCTCGATCCGTACCATCCGCGCCGTGACGTCAGGGAGGCCCATGCCGGCCTCGGCATCGTGACCGAGGCGTGGAGTCCGCTGGGCAAGGGCGGAGAGCTGCTGAACGATCCGCTGATCACGGCCTTGGCCGGCAAATACGGCAAGACCCCGGCCCAGATTGTCCTGCGCTGGGACCTTCAGTCCGGCATCGTCACCATTCCCAAGTCAGCCAATCCGCAACGGATGGCGGAGAACCTGGACATCGTCGGCTTCACCCTCGAGGCGGAAGACATGTCGTCCCTCGACGGGCTGGAAACCGGCGGCCCCATCTCTGATTCGGATGTTTTCGGCCACTAGCCGCCGACACCCCCAACTTGTCCACAGGCACAACGCCTCGGTATCACCGCTTCTCCGACTCGGTTAGATTGAGCGGACCGGCCGGGATCCGCACCGCGGATCCTCTCCGGCTCGCCTGATCAGCTGCCGGGAGGGCCGTCTTTGAACCGATCATCTGTGTGGCGTAGGCCTGCGTGGCAAGGAAGGGATCCATCATGGTTGCCTACGACATCGACACCGCTGCGGCGATGGACGCGGTCCGGAAAACGGAGGCAGAGCTTGCGGTTCTGGCCTCCGTTCCCGCCGAGTTCCAGCGCAGTGTGGACACCGTTGCGACCGCCCTGGGTTCCAGCCGGGTGGCCCGTGCCTTCACCACCCTGGGCGCGGGGGAAATCCTTCCGAACCTGCAGTCGGTCCTGAGCCGTGCCGAGGATGCGGTGCAGGGCGCCAACCAGGCAGTCGCCGAGTATCTGCGCGCAGACGAGGAGATGCGGGCGCGGGCTGAAGCCGCCGCAGCCGCCGTCCCGGACGCCTCAGGACATCGCGCGGAGTCAGCGCTCCCGCCTGCAGCTCTTCCCATTGTTCCGTCGGCACCGCCGGCGCCGTTGCCGTTGCCGAAATCCGGAGGGCAGGACTCAGGTTCTGCACGCGCACTGCCTGCTCCACGGCCGAAGCCGCTGCCGCAGAAGCCGGAGCCGGAGCCGGACCCCGATTCCGGAACCGTGACACCGCTGCCGGGTCCGCCGCCCTGGCGTCCGGCTTGGCTCTTCCGGCCGGCGCTCCCGGGACGCCCGCCCATCGTCGTGGCACGGGACTTGATGCTGCGGCTGTACTACCCCTGTCCGGGCAGCTGGCCACCCCATCCTGGCTGCCTCGGGCCGTGGTGGCGCGGCCCCGCTTATCCGCCCGGCGGCTGGTATCCCCGGTGGCCGGCCCGGCCCCTGCCCGCGTTGTTCCCGAATCCGCGGATCACGCCGCCGCCCGGTCACGTTCATGCCTGGCCGTTGGAGGCCAAGCGGCTGCCCCTGCCCGTGGCCCTTGGCGGACCGGAAGCTGTTTCCGGCGAAAATTCCAGCGGAAAGTGGGGCCTGACATGAGTACCTTCATTGATCTGAGCGGCACGGCTGAACTGCCGGCCATACCGGAGCTTCGGGAAGGGGCAGCCATGCTCCTAAAGTGCAGTTCCCGCGCCGGTGAGTCCATTCGACGGGCCCACTCCCACTGGTCTCTCCTGGCGGCGGCCTATGCCGCCCCCGAGCAGCATCTGGTCCACGCCGCGCTGGACGGGCCACGGGTTGCCGGGGAGTCCGTTCTGGAGTCTGCGGTCCGTGCAGCTGCGGCGTTGGAGACCTTCGCCGCTGCCGTCGACGGAATCCGCCGGAAACGGCTCGCACTGCAGGGCGCGGTGGAGGATCTGCAGGCCGAAGAGCGGCTCGCTGCCGGTCCGGTCCTGGCCTTGTTGAGTGAAAACAGCCCCGGAACTCTTCCGGGGCACCTCCTGCAGGCCGAAGCCGACCGGCTCGCCGCCGATCTGGCCAGCGCCGAAGACGAGTGCATCCGCATCCTGACCCTGCTGGCCGGGTGGACAATCGACTCGACGACGAGCGGGGCGGGTGTGTACTCCGACACTCGTGTTTCCGCAATGCCCTAGGGCCACGGCGTTGTAGCGTGCACGGTACCGTTCAGGACCGCCCCGGCGATTTGACTTGCCCTGCCATGCGGGAAACTCTAATAAGGACTACGCATCACCAATACCAGGTGCGGGAGAAACGCAGAAGAGGGGCAGCGTCGCTTTCATCACCCGGTAGAGCCATGCCCGCAGACGAATAATCCTGCGAATCCGGGTCCCGGCCGCCGCCTCCCATGCTTGCCCGACGACTCCCCTTTGGGAGCCGGGCGTTTCTTCCGTTAACACCAAGGAAGCAACACCAAGGAAGGCCTATGGCTAACATCACTGAGCCCGCCCCCGTTCCGGGGCAGGATCCGGACGCACGCAGCGGAGCAATCCTCCATGGCGCGGACGCCGGAACGGCATCATCGAACGGTCGCCATCTGCAGGCAGAGACCCTGCAAGCGGATTCCGACCCGGATCAGGAACTGCTCCAGCAGCTTCGCGAAACCGAACGCGCACACGAAACCGCCCGCACCACCGAGACGCCCGCCAAGCTGGACAAGGTCCTCTTCGGCGTGACCGGCGCCCTGGCTGTCGCCTTCGTTCTGTGGGGCTTCTTCGGGCGCGAGTCGCTGGCGACCTCCTCGCAGACGGCGCTGGACTGGGTCATGAAGAACACCGGCTGGATGTTCGTCCTGCTGGCCTCCTTCTTTGTTGTCTACGTCCTGTGGCTGGCGCTGGGCCGGTTCGGCAACATTCCGCTGGGCAAGGACGATGAGGAACCGGAGTTCAAGACACTCTCCTGGATTTCCATGATGTTTGCCGCGGGCATGGGCATTGGCCTGATGTTCTACGGTGTGGCCGAGCCGGTGTTCCACTTCATCTCGCCGCCGCCGGGGACCGTTGACGGGGAAACCCCGGAAGCCATCCGCACGGCAATGGCCACCTCGATCTTCCACTGGGGCCTGCACCCCTGGGCCATGTACGCCATCGTGGGCATCGCCATGGCGTACGGCACCTACCGGCTGGGCCGAAAGCAGCTCATTTCCTCCACCTTCACTTCCCTGTTCGGCAGGGCACGCGTGGACGGTCCGCTGGGCAAGGTCCTGAACGTCTTCGCGATCTTCGCCACGCTGTTCGGCACCGCGGCCTCCCTGGGCCTCGGCGCACTCCAGATCGGCAGCGGCCTGGAATCCACCGGCTGGATCGGCACTGTCGGCACACCCATCCTGGTGGCCATTGTGGCAATCCTGACCGCCTGCTTCGTGGCCTCGGCCATGTCCGGGATTTCCAAGGGCATCCAGTGGCTCTCGAACATCAACATGGGCCTGGCACTGCTTCTGGCGGTCATCGTCTTCATCGCCGGACCTACCCTCTTTATCCTCAATGTCATTCCCTCCGCCATCGCTGACTACGCGGGGAACATGGCGGAGATGGCCTCACGGACCGAAGCTGTCGGGGACGAGACAATGCGCGACTGGCTCTCCGGCTGGACCATCTTCTACTGGGCCTGGTGGCTGTCCTGGACGCCGTTCGTGGGCATGTTCATCGCCCGCATCAGCCGCGGACGCACCATCCGGCAGTTCGTGACCGGCGTCCTGCTGGTTCCGTTCGTTGTCACCGTCCTGTGGTTCTCGATCTTCGGCGGAGCCGGCATCGGCGCTGCGCAGAACGCGGGGCCGGGTGAGGCCGACGCGCTGATTGCGTCGGCAGGCACCGACGCAGCGCTCTTTGAGCTGTTCGCCATGCTGCCCCTGCCCAACCTGATAGCAGCGGCCGTCGGGATCCTGGCCATGGTGCTCGTGGGCATCTTCTTCATCACCGGAGCCGACTCCGCCTCCATCGTGATGGGCTCCCTCAGCTCGAACGGAGCCGAGCATCCCGCGCGCGGCATCATCATCTTCTGGGGTGTCCTCACCGGAGCCGTTGCCGCAGTGATGCTCATGGCCGGCGGCGACGATCCGTCGCTGGCACTGGGTGCGCTGCAGCGCATCACCATCGTGGCGGCCCTGCCGTTTGCGCTGGTGATGCTCCTGATGACCGTGGCCCTGGCGAAGGATCTGGCCCGCGATCCGATCGCCCTGCGGCGCCAGCTGACCAAGAACGTGGTGGAGCGCGCCATCGCCTCCGGCGTTGACGAGCACGGCGGGTCGACCTTCGATCTGGCCACTCAGGAACACGACACCACGTCGCAGGATGCTCCGGCACCGGCTTCCGTTCCGGGCGCCGCCTCGCAGGCCGCAGCCGACTTCCGGGAACCCCGGAGGGGCGCCGACGGCGGCAGCCTCCGCCCGCGCCGCTAACACCGGTTTCATCAAAGGGATCCCCGGGCTTGCCCGGGGATCCCTTTTTTGCTGCCCGGTGGAACCCCTTCTCTTTCCGCCCTTGTGCGACTTCCTGCCGCCCAGTAGCCTGCCGAAAGTTACCGCCCGGTAACTGGCTTTTCCTCGCACTCGACAATGGGGTCACTATGAGAAAGCACGTTCGCATCCTGGCGGTTGCCGCGGGGCTCCTGAGCTCGTCTCTGGCCGCAGCCCCCGCCGCATTAGCCGCACCGGCGCCCGCACCGGTGTCCCGCACCGACGTCGTCGTTACCAGTTTTGACGGCACACCGATCCACACCAACTTCTTCCCGGCCACCGGCCTGGCCGCCGGGCAGCAGGCGCCCACCGTCATGGTGGGACCCGGCTTCGGGCTCCCGGGTGCACGGATTCCGTCAAGCACCACCAGCACCCTGATCGGCTCCATCGGCATCGCTCCGCTGCGCGACGCAGGCTACAACGTGGTGACCTGGGATCCGCGCGGCTTCGGCCTCAGCGGCGGCGAGGCCTACGTCAACAACCCGGCATACGAGGGCCGGGACGGCGAGGCGCTCATCGATTTCATCGCCGCCCAACCCGAAGCCCGGCTGGACGCGCCGGGCGATCCGGTGCTCGGCATGGCGGGCGCGTCCTATGGCGGAGGCATCCAGTTTGTGCTTGCCGCCCAGGACCAGCGGGTGGACGCCATCGCCCCCACCATCGCCTGGAACGACCTGACCACCAGCCTGTACAAGGCGGGCTCCTTCAAGACCGGCTGGGGCGCCCTGCTCTGCGCGGAGGGAACCGCGCTGGGCCAGCTCGGCTCACTGGTCGGCAACCAGGGTGCGCTGGCCGCCCCCGTGCGCAAGGCCTGCACGGAGGGCCTGACCTATCCGAACCGGCTCAGCGCTGAATCGGTGGCGTACTTCAGCTCGCTGACGTCGGAGGAGATGTTCACCTCCATCACCGCCCCCACCCTGATCATTCAGGGGACGGCGGACACCCTGTTCACCCTGAATGAGGCCACGCGCAACTATGCCCTGATCAGCGGCACCGGCACCCCCGCGAAGATGCTCCAGTTCTGCGGCGGGCACGGTCTGTGCAACTCGACGGCAGGCCCGGACCGGATCACCCCGGCCGTGCTGAACTGGTTCGCCAAATACCTGAAGGATCAGCCGGTGAGCACCGGCCCAGCGTTCGAGTTCATTGACCAGGCGGGCGTGACGCGCGGCGCTCCGGGTTACCCCGAAGCCACCGGCGCCCTGGCCGGCACCGGCAAGGGTTCCCTGCTGCTCTCCCCCGTTGCCGTCAGCGGCGCCGTCGTGGCAGCAGCCGTAGCGCCGGCGGCACTCAACGTGCCGATCACCGCGCCTGCGGTATCCACCTCGGTCTTCGGTGCCCCGCAGCTGACGCTGACCTACCGGGGATACGCCCGGCAAGGCAGCACCCACGTCTATGCGCAGATCATCGACAGGGCCCGGGCCTCACTGGTGCTGGGCAATCAGGTTACGCCGGTGCCGCTGGTACTGGATGGCAAAGAGCACACGCTGACCATCCCGCTGGAAGAGGTCTCCTACACCGTGACCGCCGCCAGCAGGCTGGTGCTGCAGGTAACGCCGGCGTCATCCGTGTACGCCCCGCCCAAGGCGACGGCGCTGACCAGCTTCACCGCTGCGGTCAGCCTGCCGACCGTGGCGGCATACCCGGCTGTTCCCTAGGCACCGGCCAGACAACGGGCTAAGAACCTACTGGCAGAAACGACGAAAGGGAACCTGCAACGCCGTTGACCGCGGCGGGCAGGTTCCCTTTCAATTGGGGCGCCTATCCGGATAGTGCCTACTTGGTTCCGGCGGCCTTCAGCTCCGCTTCCACCTGCTCCAGGCTCTTGCCCTGTGTCTCCGGCATGAACCGCTTCACGAAGAGAATGGCGCAAATCCCCAGCGCCACGAAAATGAAGAACGTGCTGGAAATTCCCAGCCCGGCCATCAGCATCGGGAATGAGAAGCCGACGGCGAAGTTGGCCATCCACTGCACGAAGACCGAGAGCCCCATGCCGAGCCCGCGGACCCGCAGCGGGAAGACCTCGGCGATCATCAGCCAGGTGACCGGGGAGATGGAGCCCTGTTGGAAGGCCAGGAACAGGACGGTCAAGGACAGCACCACAAACCCTCTGGCTGTGCCTTCGGCCATGGTCAGGGAGGCGACGCCGATCAGCAGCAGCGTCGTTGACGTACCGATCAGTCCGGTGATGAGCATGGGCCGGCGGCCCACCTTGCCCAGCAGCCAAATCCCCAGGATCGCCGCGGCTACCGACACCACGCCGTTGGCGATGTTCGCGGTCAGCGCGGCCTCGGTGCCGAAACCGGCGTCGGCCAGGATCTGCGTGCCGTAGTACACGATCGCGTTGACGCCGGTGATTTGCTGAACCACCGACATGCCCATGCCGATCAGCAGCACCCGGAACAGCCATGGTTCGGCGAAGTCCTTCAGCGACCCGTGGCGGGTGGTTTCATGGCTGGCCAGGGCACGGACGTCGTCGTACTCCGTTTGCGCGTCCTCCGAGCTGCGGATTTTCTGCAGCACCGCCATCATC
Organism: Arthrobacter sp. zg-Y820; assembly: GCF_030142155.1. GTDB lineage: Bacteria > Actinomycetota > Actinomycetes > Actinomycetales > Micrococcaceae > Arthrobacter_B. The sequence goes on along the minus strand of NZ_CP126247.1, from coordinate 514,927 downwards.
TGCGGGTACCTGCCCTGCGCGGCGAGCCAGCGCGGGCTCTCCGGCACAAACTTCATGCCGATCCACAGCGCGATGGCCGGGAGCGTGGCGACCGCCAGCATCCAGCGCCAGATATGGTTCTCGTCGCCCCACACATTGCCGATCACGGCATTGGTGGTGAAGGCCGCCAGCTGGCCGGTGACGATCATCAGCTGGTCCCGGGTCACCATTTGTCCGCGCCGGGCGGCGGGCGCAATTTCGGACAGGAACATGGGCACGACGGCGGACGCGCCGCCCACGGCCAGGCCCAGCACCACGCGAGCGACGACCATCAGCCCGATGGAGGGAGCAACGGCGGTCCCGAGGGCTCCGGCCAGGAAAACCACGGCCAGCGCCATCAGCAGCCGGCGGCGGCCGAAGCGGTCGGCGAGGTGGCCGGCAACCAGCGCGCCGAAGGCCGCCCCGAAGAGCAGGCTGGAGGTGATCAGGCCTTCGGTGAACGGTGTCAGCCCGAGGTCCGCCTGCATGAAGGGCAGCGCCCCGTTGATGACCCCGGTGTCATAGCCGAACAGGAACCCGCCCAGCGTGGCAATCCAGGAGGCGCGGCCCAGCGCGCCGCGGTGGCGGTTCCCGACCGGTTTCGCGACCGTCCCGGGGGAAAGAGTTGGAGACATCAGTTTCTTTCTGCTTATATCCAAGCGCACAAAAACCCCCGTCGTCCGGAGGAATTCCGGCCGACGGGGGCGTTGCGTGCGTGTACTAGAGGGCTGCGTAGACTTCGCGCAGCAGGGTGGCGGTCTCGGACGGCGTCTTGCCGACCTTGACGCCCGCAGCTTCAAGGGCTTCCTTCTTGGCCTGCGCGGTTCCTGCGGAACCGGAGACGATGGCGCCGGCGTGGCCCATGGTCTTGCCTTCGGGAGCGGTGAAGCCGGCCACGTAGCCCACAACGGGCTTGGTGACGTTGGCCTTGATGAACTCGGCCGCACGCTCTTCGGCGTCGCCGCCGATTTCGCCGATCATGACGATGGCCTTGGTCTCGGGATCAGCTTCGAACGCAGCCAGGGCGTCGATGTGCGTGGTGCCGATGACAGGGTCCCCGCCGATGCCGATTGCGGTGGAGAAGCCCAGATCCCGCAGTTCGTACATCATCTGGTAGGTCAGGGTGCCGGACTTGGAGACCAAGCCGATCGGGCCCTTGGAAGTGATGTTGTTCGGGGTGATGCCGACGAGGGCTTCGCCCGGGGTGATGATGCCGGGGCAGTTCGGGCCGATGATGCGGGTGACCTGGTTGCCGTTCTCGTCCACCTTGGACTGGGCGTGGGCCCAGAACTCGGCGGAATCCTGCACGGGAACGCCCTCGGTGATGACGACGACGAGGCCGATGCCGGCGTCGATCGCTTCCATGACGGCGTCCTTGGTGAAGGCCGGCGGCACGAAGACGATGGAGACATCGGCGTTCGTCTTGTCCATGGCCTCGGTGACGGTGCCGAAGACGGGCAGTTCGACGTCGCCGTGCACGACCGTGGTTCCGGCCTTGCGGGCATTAACGCCGCCGACAACCTGGGTTCCGGCCTTGAGCATCAGGGCGGTGTGCTTGGTTCCTTCGCCGCCGGTGATGCCCTGAACGATGACCTTGGAGTCCTTGTTCAAAAAGATAGACATAAGGGGATTCTCTTTCTAAAAGGTTCGACAGGCTGGGGTCAGCGAGCGGCGTAAGCGAGCTCGGCAGCCTTGTCGGCGCCTTCGTCCATGGTGGTGGCCAGCGTGACCAGCGGATGGTTGGCCTCGGCAAGGATGCGGCGGCCTTCTTCGACGTTGTTGCCGTCCAGGCGGACGACCAGCGGCTTGTTGGCTTCGTCGCCGAGGATTTCCAGGGCCTTGACGATGCCGTTCGCGACGGCGTCACACGCGGTGATGCCGCCGAAGACGTTCACGAACACCGACTTGACCTGCTCATCGTTGAGGATGACGTCCAGGCCGGCGGCCATGACGGATGCCGAAGCTCCGCCGCCGATGTCCAGGAAGTTGGCCGGCTTCACGTTGCCGTGCTTCTCGCCGGCGTAGGCGACGACGTCGAGCGTGGACATGACCAGGCCGGCTCCGTTGCCGATGATGCCTACCTGGCCATCAAGCTTGACGTAGTTGAGGTCGTTGGCCTTGGCCTTGGCCTCCAGCGGGTCAGCAGCGTCCTTGTCTTCCAGCTCGGCGTGGCCGGGCTGGCGGAAGTCTGCGTTTTCGTCCAGGGAAACCTTGCCGTCGAGGGCGACGATGTCGCCGGCGCCGGTCCGAACCAGCGGGTTGACCTCCACCAGGGTGGCGTCTTCCTTGACGAAGACGTCCCAGAGCTTGAGGATCGCGTTGACGACGCCTTCACGCAGTTCAGGGGCGAAGCCTGCGGCGTCAACAATCTCTTCGGCCTTGGCGGAATCGATGCCGACGGCGGGATCAACGGCAACGCGGGCCAGGGCATCGGGGCGCTCAACGGCGAGGACCTCGATCTCCATGCCGCCTTCCACCGAGCACATGGCCAGGTAGTTGCGGTTGGCACGGTCCAGAAGGACCGAGAAGTAGAACTCCTCGGCGATGTCTGCGCCCTGGGCAATCATCACGGTGTGAACGGTATGGCCCTTGATGTCCATGCCGAGGATGTCGGAGGCGTACGAGAACGCCTCGTCAGGGGTCTTCGCAACCTTGACGCCGCCGGCCTTGCCTCGGCCACCGACCTTGACCTGTGCTTTGACGACGACTACGCCGCCAATCTTCTCGGCTGCAGCTTTTGCTTCTTCGGGAGTGTGCGCCACGATTCCGGCAAGCACGGGTACACCGTGCGCCTCAAACATATCGCGCGCCTGATATTCAAACAGGTCCACGGGCTAGTGTCCTTCTACGTCGAAGTAGGTTTACGTTCGATCAGATGATCGCCGAAGCAGATGCGTCATGCCGGTCTGCCCCACTGGAACTTTAGTCGCTCGGCATCGAACGCCGTCCCCAGACTACCTCTTTAGTGATTAAGCGCACAGTTCTATGGTTTGTAGAAATCGAGGCGGGTGGGTTATTGCGGACGGCAGCCGGTTCGGGGGTCAGGACTCCTTGGTCAGGGGCGCGTAACGCAGCAGCAGGCGCTTCTCACCGACGTCGAACTTCACCTTGGCGACGGTCTTGTCGCCGCTGCCCTCCACCGCGAGCACCGTCCCGGAGCCGAAGGTCGTGTGGTTGACCTTGTCGCCCACTCCCACGGAGATGACCTCCTTCTGCGGCTGCACCCGGCCAATGGCCTTGGACACGGGGGCGGCGGCGATGCTGCCTCCGGTGCCGTTGCCCGACGACGACCCCGCGCCCCAGGAGGAGCCGTCGTAGCGGCTGGACGTGGAGCCGGTGTTACCGCCCCACGTGGGCCGGTCCATGCCCTCGCGCTTCCACTCAATCAGGTCCCCCGGGATCTCCCCGACAAACTGGCTGGCCGGGTTGTACTGGCTCTGCCCCCACATGCTGCGCACTTCCGAGCGCGTGATGTACAGGCGCTTGCGCGCCCGGGTGAGCCCCACGTAGGCGAGCCGGCGCTCCTCGGCCAGTTCCGCCGGATCGGTGGCGGATCGCTGGTGCGGGAACAGCCCCTGTTCCATGCCGGTCAGGAAGACCACGGGGAATTCCAGGCCCTTGGCGGTGTGCAGGGTCATCAGGGTGACCACGCCCTGGCGGCGGGATTCCTCGACGGCGGCGGCAACTTCCTCGGCCGAGCCCTCCGGGGCGTCCGGTATGGAGTCGGCGTCGGCCACGAGGGAGACCTGTTCGAGGAACTCCCCCAGGGACCCCTCCGGATTGTCCTTTTCGTATTCGCGGACCACCGCCACAAGTTCTGCGAGGTTCTCCACCCGGGATTCGTCCTGCGGGTCCGCCGAGGAGCGCAGCTGGGCCAGGTACCCGGTCTGTTCGAGCACCGCTTCCAGTGCGGCGGCCGCACCGGAACCGTTGGCGACTTCGGCGAGATCGTCAATGAGCTTGACGAACCCGTTGACGGCATTCAGCGAGCGGGTGGCCAGCCCGGGGGCCTCGGCCGCCCTGCGCAGGGCAGCCATGAACGAGATGCGCTCCCGTTCGGCCAGGGCAGCGACCGAGTATTCCGCCCGGTCGCCGATCCCGCGCTTGGGTTCGTTCAGGATCCGGCGCAGGTTCACGACGTCGTCGGAGTTCACCAGCACCCGCAGGTACGCCAGCGCGTCCTTGATTTCCTTGCGCTCGTAGAACCGGGTGCCGCCCACCACCTTGTAGGGAAGCCCCACCCGGACCAGGACGTCTTCGAGGGAACGGGACTGGGCGTTGGTGCGGTAGAACACCGCCACATCGCCGGGACGCAGGTTTTCCTCGTCCTGCAGCCGGTCGATTTCCTCGGCGATGAACCGGGCTTCCTCGTGCTCGTTTTCACCGACGTAGCCGATGATCTTCTCGCCGCTGCCCTCCGCCGTCCACAGCCGCTTCTCGGGCCGGTTGGGGTTGCGGGAGATCACCGCGTTGGCCGCGTTCAGGATGTTCTGCGTGGAGCGGTAGTTCTGCTCCAGCAGGATGGTCCGGGCCGACGGATAGTCCTTCTCGAAGTCCACGATGTTGCGCACGTCGGCGCCGCGGAAGGCGTAGATGGACTGGTCCGAGTCACCGACCACCGTGAGTTCGGCCGGAGGGATGTCGAGCGTGCTGCTTTCCCCCGGCACCCCCACCAGCTCGCGGACCAGGGCGTACTGGGCGTGGTTGGTGTCCTGGTACTCGTCCACCAGGATGTGGCGGAACCGGCGGCGGTAGTACTCGGCCACTCCCGGGAAGGCGCGGAACATGTACACGGTCTGCGCGATCAGGTCGTCAAAGTCCATGGCGTTGGCCGAACGCATGCGCTCGGTGTAGCCCCTGTACACGTCAGCGACGGCCTGCTCGAACGGATCGGCCAGGTTGGCGGTGGCAGCGTAGGTCTCGTCGTCGATCAGCTCGTTCTTCAGCGCCGAAATCTTGTGCATGATCATTTTGGGCGTGAACCGCTTGGGATCCAGGTCCAGGCCCTTGGCCACCAGGGTGATCAGGCGCAGCGAGTCCGCGGAGTCGTAAATGGAGAAGTTGGAATTCATCCCCACCGATTTGGCCTCGCGGCGCAGGATGCGCACGCAGGAGGAGTGGAAGGTGGAGATCCACATGGTCTTCGCGACCCCGCCCACCAGCGCCTCAATCCGCTCACGCATTTCCGCGGCGGCCTTGTTGGTGAACGTGATGGCCAGGATCTGGCCGGGGTTGGAGCGTCCGGTAGCCATCAGATAGGCGATCCGGTGGCTGAGGACGCGGGTCTTGCCGGACCCGGCCCCGGCAACGATCAGCAGCGGTGAACCGCCGTGTTTGACCGCTTCCTCCTGCTGCGGGTTCAGGCCCTCCAGCAGTTCCGCTGCCCGGTGTTCATTGACGCGGGAAGCCCTCGGGTGCTCCGCCCCGTCGCGGGCGGGGTCGGCCGAGGAACCGGTCCGGGCAGAGCCAGTCGTGGCGGACTCCGTCTGGCCGGGTTCGGCTTGGGCGGTGTCCGTTTGGGCAGTGCCCGTTTTGGCAGTGCCCGTTTTGGCAGTGCCCGTTTTGGCGGCTGAAAAGTACGGATCAAAAAGATAGTCCATGGTGTTCTTAAGTCTAGGTGCTGCCGCTGACCATTCCGGCGGATCCACACCGCCGGCTAAACCGAAGCCAGCGCGCCGCCGATCTCGCGCACTGCCGAGGCGGTTCCCGCGATATGCCAGCGGAAGCCGTTGATGACCGCGACGGCGGTGCTGCCGCCGGCGGCCCGCACGATTGCCTTGCCCGGCAGCCAGTCCCATTCCGGGCAGCTGTGCTGGAACCAGGCCCCGAGCCGCCCGGAGGCGACACCGCCAAGGTCACAGGAACCCGACCCCAGCATGCGAATGGTCGCGGTCCGGGACGCGGCAGCAGTCCACGGACCGGCCACCTCCGGACGCATCAACCAGGTCGGATGCAGGTAGGTCCCGGCGCTGAGGCGATCCAGCGGCGCATCCTCGAGCCGGGGAAGCAGCGCCCCGTTGAGGGTTGCCGGATGGCCTTCACCGCCCAGCCACAGCCGGTCTTCCTGCGGTTGGTAAATGGCGCCCAGCAGCACCTCAGGATCTCCGTCCACAGCTTCCGGATCGTCTGCTTTCAGGGCAAGAGCGGAGCACCAGTACGTGGAGCCGGCAAAAAAGTTGTAAGTGCCGTCCACCGGATCAATCACCCAGGACCGGCCGGACGTGCCCGTGACGCTGGCGCCTTCCTCCCCCACGATCCCGTCGTTCGGACGCAGCTGGCGAAGCCTGTCCACCACCAGCTTTTCCGCGGCGTGGTCGGCGGCCGTCACGACATCGGACACAGTGGTCTTGGCAGTGGCCGTCAGGCCCTGCGAGCGCATGCGCAGGGCCAGCGCACCGGCGTCGCGCACCAGGTTCGCGGCCAGGGAAAAGTCGTCTTTTGCGGCGTGAACACTCATGCAGCCACCCTAGCGGGCGTCAGCGGCCTCCCGGCAAGCGCAGCGGCGGCGAGCCCCGGAGACCGCCGGATCGCGGCCCTGAACCATGCAGCGGCGATACTGCATCGCGGCCTTAAACCATGCAGCGGCCATACTGTTAAGCATGGGAAAAACTCCGGCACAGCGGGCAGCGAAACACGGCGAGAAAGCCGTCCAGCCCCCGCACCTAGCGAAACTGACCACTGCCCGCGCTCCGCAGCAGGCCAAGAGCAACGCCAACCTGCTCCTGGTGGCGGCGGTGGCGACCACGCTCTTCATGTTCTTCTACCTGCACATCATGGTGCTGGACCAGATGACCCAGCTGAGCAACGGCATGGCCATGCCAGATTCGCTGGTGGGCGGCTACAGCTCGGAGTATCTGGCGGACCTGCGCTCGGTGATGGACGCCGATGCCCTCGGCCAGCTCAGCTACGTGCACAAGACCGCCGGCACCATCTTCCCGCTGATGTTCGGGTTCACCTGGCTGCTGATCATCGGGCTGAACGCCCGCGGCCGGGTCAAGCGCTGGGTGTTGTGGGCCGCGCCCATCCTCTTTGTCATCGTGGACCTGTGGGAGAACGTCGCCATTGATGCCGCTCTGGGCTCGGAAACCCTCTCGAACGGAGACGCGGCCCTGGCCAGCGCCCTGACCATAGCCCGCTGGGTGCTTTTCGGCCTGAGCCTGCTGGCGGCCGTGGTTGCCGTGTTCAGCAAACGCACCGGGCCCAGCCAGAGCACCCCGAAAGATACGCCGTAGGGTTCCTCCCCCGATGCAGCCAGACCCAGTGAGGGCCCGAGCCCGGCGTAAAGCCGGGATCGGGCCCTCACTGCTGAGGATCCGGGCGTCTTAGCGCGTGGGCGCCCGGTGCGCGCCGGCGGGTGCCGCGTCCAGCACCGGACCCGAACCGTCGCCCGAGGTCCGGGCCTCGTGCCGGCCGCCGGTGCCGCCAGGCGCGGCAGGCTTGGACGGCCACCAGAACTTCTCGCCCAGGATGAAGGCCAGCGCCGGAACGATGACCGTCCGCACCACCAGGGTGTCCAGCAGGACACCGATCGCCACGGTAATGCCGACCTGGGTCAGGGTAACCAGCGGCAGCACGCCGAGGACGGCGAACACCGCGGCCAGCAGGATGCCGGCACTGGTGATGACCCCGCCGGTGGAGCGCAGGGCGCTGAGCATGCCCTGCTTGGTGCCCATGGTCATGGCGTTCTCCCGGGCCCGCGTGGTCAGGAAGATGTTGTAGTCCACACCCAGGGCCACCAGGAAGATGAAGCTGTACAGCAGCGTGAGCGTATCCAGGGCCGGGAAGCCAAGCACGTTCACGAACAGGAACCAGCTGATGCCGGTGCTTGCGACGAAGGTCAGCAGCACGGAGGCGACCAGCAGCACCGGCGCCACGAGGCTGCGCAACAGCACCAGCAGGACCAGGAAGACCAGGATGATCACCGAGGTGACCACCAGGGTGAAGTCGTGGGTGTTCGCTGCAACCTGGTCCACGCGCTCGGCGGCTTCACCGCCGACCAGTGCTCCGTAGTCCGGATTGGCGGCCAGATCCGCGCGCAGGTCCTCGATGAAGGCATTCGCCTCGGCGGTGCCGGGTTCGTAGCTGTCGATGACGTCGATGCGGGTCATCCCGTTGTGCTCGGACGCTACGTCCGCTCCGGACACGCTCTCCAGCTCCGCGAGTTCGGCCACTGCGGCATCGGCGCTGTCCGAGTTGACCAGCACGATCACCGGCGAGGAGGACCCGGCTGGGAAGCCTTCGGCGAGTGTTTCAGCAGCGGTGACAGCCTGCGGCTTCTCCGTGAACTGTTCGTTTTCGCTCAGGCCGATCTGGACGTTGAGCAACAATCCGCCTGCGGCCAGCAGGACGACGACGGCCGCGCCGGCAATGCGCTTGGGTGCACGTGCCGTGGCCTCGCCAAGCTTGCCCCAGAACTTGCCTTCACGGGCGGCGTCGCCGACCTTGGGCACGAACGGCCAGAACAGTTTCCGGCCGAGCAGGACCAGCGCGGCGGGCAGGATGAAGAGGGCGCTGAGGATGGCCAGGACAATGCCGGTCGCGGCCGAAAAGCCCAGGCCGCGGTAGCTCATGGTGTCAGTAAAGAGCAGCACGAGCAGGGCGAGGATCACGGTGCCGCCCGAGGCGATGATGGCTTCCCGGGTCCGGGAGAGCGCCCGACCCATGGCCGAATACTTGGATTCATGGATGCGCAGCTCTTCGCGGTAGCGCGCGATCAGCAGGAGCGCATAGTTGGTGGCGGCACCAAACACCAGCACGCTGGTGATGCCCACCGCCGAGGGGTCCACATCGATGCCAACCACCGGTGCCAGCAGGTCAACCACCTTCAGGGCTGCCTGCTCAATGGTCCCCACTACCGCCAGCGGCACCAGCCAGAGCCACGGCGAACGGTAGGTAATGAGCAGCAGCAGGGCCACCACGCCGGCCGTGACGGTCAGCAGGATGAAGTTGGCGCCGGAGAACACGCCGGCCAGATCCGCCGTGAAGGCGGCCCCGCCGGTCAGCTCGGCGGTGAGACCCTCCGGAGCGGCATCGGAAATGCCCTGGCGCAGGCTCTCCACTTCAGCCGACACGGCGTCACCGTCGTCGGCGGCAGCCTGGAGGGTCACCGGAACGAGGGCCACCAGCTTGTTTTCGGAAACGATCGGCGGCACCTGGGGCGGCGGACCCACAGCGCCGAGCTCAGTGGCAGCCGCGTTGATGCCGGCGATCGCGGCCTGGTCGGCGTCGGTCATTGCCGCGCCGTCGGCCCGCGAGACGACGATCAGCGCCGTGGATTCCTGGGCATCCGGAAATTCTTCCAGGAGTTCGTTGACCTGCGTGGTTTGGTACTTGTCGCTGAGGCCGCCGACAGTGGACGCCTCGTTTTCCTGCGCCGGCAAAGCAAAGAGGCCAATGATGACCGCAAGGCTCAGCAGCAGCGTAATCCAGGCCGCTTTGGCGGATTTCACTATCCCTGCGTACATGCTCGCTCCTGGTGCACTAAAGTATCTCCGAAGTAAAGTATCTCACTTTTAGAGACATTTCAATATCGAGCTACTATAGGACCGTGGAGAAGAATCTCAAGCGGGATATCGTCAACGCGATCCGCGGCATGGCCGTGGACGGACAGCGGGTGGCGGATACTTTTGCGCACCGTCACGGGCTCAACGCCACTGACATGCGCGCGCTCACCCTGATCATGGAAGCCGAAACCCGGCACGAGGCCCTCACGGCCGGCCGGCTCAGCACCCTGCTCGGCACCTCCACCGGTGCGACGACGGCGGTGATCGACCGGCTCGAGCGGATCGGACACATCCACCGCAACCGGGACCATGCAGACCGGCGCAAGGTGACCCTGCATTTCGAGCCGCTGGCAATGCAGCTGGCCGGGGCCTACTTCGGCCCTCTCGGCAAGCTCACCGACGACGTCATGAGCGGCTACTCCGCCGAAGAGCTTCGAACCGTCCACCGGTTCATGGAAGACATGCGGGGGGCCTACGCAGCACATCAGCTGGCGCTGCAGACCACGGAGCCGGCAGCCTCTGATGCGTCCTCAGCGGCTGCGGCGGCGCCGGCAGGCAACACGCGCGGTAACGCGTCAGCCCGCCAAGCGCAGAAACAGGTAAGCTGATAACCGCCTGCCGGCCAGACCGGCGGCACGCCCTCGTAGCTCAGTAGGATAGAGCGGCCCTCTCCTAAAGGGCAGGTCGTCGGTTCGATTCCGGCCGGGGGCACCAACTTTGCAAAGCAGCGGCCTAGCGCAGCGGCGCCCGATGCCCGGCGCCTGCCCCTGCCTCTGCCTCTGCCGCACTCTCCGTCAGCGGGGCAGGCTCCGCGGTTTTCCCCACGGCAAACTGGGTATCGTGCAGTTCGGCATATCGGCCGCCCATGGCGATGAGGTCGGCGTGGGTTCCCTGCTCAGCGATGCGTCCGCCCTCAATCACCAGGATTTTGTCGGCATTGCGAATCGTCGAGAGCCGGTGGGCGATGACGACGGCGGTGCGGCCCTCCAGCGCCTCGCCCAATGCCGCCTGAACGGCAGCTTCAGAGGTGGAGTCCAAGGCAGCAGTGGCCTCATCCAGGATCACGATCCGCGGCTGGGCAAGCAGCAGCCGGGCAATCGTCATCCGCTGGCGTTCGCCTCCCGACAGACGGTAGCCGCGCTCCCCCACCATGGTGTCCAGCCCGTCCGGCAGCGAACGGACCAGGTTCTCCAGCCGGGCGCGGCGCAACGCGTCCCAAACCTGATCTTCGGAGGCTTCGGGGTTGGCCAGCAACAGGTTGGAGCGGATGCTCTCGTGGAACAGGTGCCCGTCCTGGGTCACCATGCCCAGCGCCTGGCGCATCCCGGCGAAACTGACGTCCCGCACATCGGTGCCGGAGAAGCGCACCGCTCCGGAGTCGACGTCGTACAAGCGCGCCAGCAGCTGGGCAATGGTGGATTTGCCGGCGCCGGAGGTGCCGACCAGAGCGACGGTCTGGCCGGGTTCCACCCGGAACGAAATCCCATGCAGCACCTCCTCGCCGCCGCGGGAATCAAGCACCGCCACGTCCTCCAGCGATGCCAGCGAGACCTTGTCCGCCGTCGGATAGGCGAACCGGACGTCGTCGAACTCCACGCCCAGCGGGCCGTCGGGGACCGGGAGGGGCTGGTCCTTCTCGCGGATCAGCGGTTTCAGATCCAGGATTTCGAAGACCCGCTCAAAGCTCACGACGGCGCTCATGATCTCCACCCGGGCGTTGGCAAGCGAAGTCAGCGGCGCATAAAGCCGGGTGAGGAGCAGGGCAAGGGTGACGACGTCGCCGGTGTTCAGGCTCCCGGACAGGGCCAGATAACCGCCCAGGCCGTAGACCAGGGCCAGTGCGAGGGCCGAAACCAGGGTCAGTGCGGTGACGAACACCGCCTGCATCATGGCCATCTTCACCCCGATGTCGCGGACTCGGGCGGCGCGGACGGCAAACTCGCCGGACTCCTGCTCGGGCCGGCCGAACAGCTTGACCAGGGTGGCTCCGGGCGCCGAGAACCGTTCGGTCATCTGCGTTCCCATGGAGGCATTGTGATTCGCTGCTTCACGCCGAAGCGAAGCCAGCTTGCCGCCCATGCGGCGGGCCGGAATAAGGAACACCGGCAGCAGCAGCATGGCCAGGACGGTCACCTGCCAGGAGGTGTTGAGCATGACGATCAGCGTCAGGATCAGGGCGACGAGGTTGCTCACCACGCCGGAGAGGGTGCCGCTGAAGGCCTGCTGCGCACCAATGACGTCATTGTTGAGCCGGCTGACCAGGGCGCCTGTGCGCGTGCGCGTAAAGAAGGCGATGGGCATTTTTTGGACATGGTCAAAAACCGCTGTCCGCAGGTCCAGGATGACTTGCTCACCAATCCGGGAAGAGAACCACCGGGTGGCCATTGACACCCCGGCATCCGCCACCGCAACCCCGGCGATCAGCAGTGCCAGCTGGATCACCCGGCCCGCTGCCGAACCCGCGACGATGGAATTGACCACCTCACCGGCCAGGACCGGAGTGGCCACCGCCAGAAAAGCTCCGAGCGTGGACAGCAGGACGAAGCCGATCAGCTGCTTTTTGTAGGGAGAGGCGAAAGCAATAATCCGCCGAAGCGTCTCCTTGGAAATCTTATTGTCGCTGCCCCTGGCGGTGGAGATCTTATGAAGAGAGCTCCACGCCGCGCCTTCCATGCTCATTTTGCCGCCTCCGTTGTTTGCACTCTCCAGTTTATGCCTCGGCACTGACACTCCGGTCCGGCAGCATTCCGCCTCGGCTCCGCACCTGCACCGCGGCCGAGGGAGATGGCCGGCAGCACCGGCTGGCCGCATGTTCTGGCCGCAGGTTAAGGAATCGCGCAGCGATGTGTTCCCGGACACTTCCAAAGCTGAGCGCGCTGGTACACTTCCATTCGCTGCACCCTCCCCGGATTCAGCAGTTGACGAAAGGCCTCCATGCCCACGGCGCTACAACCGGTGCAAGCGCCGTCCGGTGACCCCGGCGAGCAGTTTGCCGTAGTAGCCGTCCGGGTCCACGATTGCCGGGCCTCCACTGACTCCGTCCTGCGCGCGGCAGGCCTGACGCCGCTGCATGTCAATAACGAGTCGGACGCCGTTCAGGCGATCTCAGAGCAAGACGTCATGCTGGCCGTCGTCGACTCGGTGATGCTCGCCGCTGCCCGGCCCGACCAGCTCCGCCGGCTCCGGCAGGAACCGGCCGTGGCCGAACTGCCGGTCATTCTGTTGTCCGGTGACGGCAACCTGGATATCGAAGGCATGGTGCAACTCGGCATCACGGAATTTGTGGTGGGCCGGGTGCAGGAAACCGATTTGGCCGCCCGGGTGGCCCTGGTCCTCGCCGGGAGCCAGGCCACCCGCCGCCGCAAAATCGCTGCTGCGCGGCTGCGGGACGATACCCGGGCAATCTCGGCGGCTTTGCGCAGCACCAATGATCCGGAACAGATGGCCGCGCTGGTGGTGCGGGGGCTCGGGGAGACCTTTGCTGCCTGCCAGGTCCGAATGGACACGTTTCCCGATGAGCGCGTCCCTGAGCTGTCGGCGTCCTGGAGCCGGAAGCCCTCGGGGAAGGGCCTTCCCCGGATTCCAATGCCGGAGGCGGCGGATCTTTGTGCCTCTCTTTGGGACCAAGAGACGGTGCTTCGGGTTGAAGACCACCTCATCCTCAATGAACCTGACGGCAAGGTTCTCTCGGCAACCATCCCGGCAGAGCTGCGGACGTCGGTTTTGGCCCCGCTGGCCCACGGCGACAAGGTGCTGGGCTATATCTGGATCGCCGGTACCGCCCCGCGGCACTGGAGCCGGACAGAGCTGTCACTCATTCAGCACGTCTGCGGAAACCTTGCCCACGGCCTGGTGCAGGGGCATCTCATCACCGCCCAGCGCGAGGTGCTGTCCCGGTTGCGGGAACTGGACCAGGCCAAGACCGATTTTGTGGCCACCGTGAACCATGAGCTGCGGACCCCGCTGACCTCGATCACCGGCTATCTTGAGCTGATCTTGGACGGTTCCGCCGGGGAGGTTCCTCCGCACATGGTGCAGATGCTGGAAATTGTGGGGCGCAACGCCGCGCGCCTGAACCAGCTCATTTCCGACCTGCTCACCATTTCCCGCAGCGATGCCCATGCCAGTCTTGCAGTGGAGGAAATCGATCTGGCCGGTCTCCTGGAATCGGTGGCGGCGGCGCTGGCACCGGCTGCCGCAGCGAATGACATTACCCTGCAGCTGGGGCCGGTGGCGGCACCGCTCCTGGTCGACGGAGAAGAGGCGCAGCTGGAACAGGTCTTCACGAACCTGCTCTCCAACGCCGTGAAGTTCACGCGCCCGGGCGGAACGGTGGATGTCCTGAGCGATGTCATCAGCACGGATTCCGGCCCCCAGATCCGGGTCAAGGTGGTGGACAGCGGCATCGGAATCCCCGAGGGCGACATTCCCAAGCTGTTCCGGCGGTTCTTCCGTGCTTCCAATGCCACGGCTGCCGCAATTCCCGGCACCGGTCTCGGCCTGGCCATTGTGCAGGACATCGTCCACCAGCACGGCGGGGAGCTGGCCATCGATTCGGCGGTGGGCCGGGGCACCACGGTCACCGTGCAGGTTCCGGCGCGGCGCTGATCGTTTCGCTGCCCCAGCTGCGGTCAGACCGAAATCCGCTCCGGGAACGCGTAGCAGTTCAGCGACGTCCCGCGGCTGAAGCCCACCAGCGTCATCCCGGCATCCTGTGCCAGCTCCACCGACAACGACGACGGCGCGCTGACGGCCGCCAGCATCGGGATGCCGGCAAGCTGGGCCTTCTGCACCAATTCAAAGGACGCCCGGCCGGAGACCTGGAGGACGGTTCCCCGCAGCGGCAGCCTGCCCGCGCGCAGGGCCCAGCCCACCACTTTGTCCACCGCATTGTGGCGTCCCACGTCTTCGCGCAGGCACAGCAACTCGCCCTCGGCGCTGAACAGCCCGGCGGCATGAACCCCGCCGGTGCGGTCGAAGACCTTCTGCTGCTGCCGCAGCTGGTCCGGCAGTGCCGCCAGTACCGGGAGCGGAACCCGCACGTCGTCGTCGCCCAGCGAGAAGTGGGAGGACTTGCGCACCGCATCGATGGACGCCGTCCCGCAGATGCCGCAGGAACTGGACGTGTAGACATGGCGCTCCATAGCCGTGTCCGGGAGTGCGGTGCCCGGTCGCAGCTGCACATCCACCACGTTGAAGGTCTGCTGTCCGGACTCGTCGACGCCGGCACAGTAGCGCAGGCTGATCAGCTGTCCGGGCTCCCAGATGATGCCTTCCGAGACCAGGAACCCGGCGACAAGGTCAAAGTCATCGCCGGGCGTCCTCATCGTGACGGTAAAGGAACGACCCTCGACCCGGATCTCCAGCGGCTCCTCGCCGGCCAGTATGTCTTCGCGCTTGGTAACTGTTCCGTCCGTCCGGAATTTCGTGATCGATCCGCGCCGGGTAACCCGTCCCATTCCGTCTCCTTAAAAACTCCGTCTCCGTGAGACACGGTGCCCCTTCACCCAGTGCGGCTGGGCTGGAGCAGCGCCTCATCCGAGCCTAGCCGACACCGGCCCGGACGGGCACTCAGTGAGCCGGGGGCTCGTGCACCGTCCAGGGCAGCGGCAGTGCGGTAATCGCTTCATCCTTGGTGCATCCGGATTCCGGGATGACCATGATGGCATCGGCGTCGGCAATTCCGCGCAGCATTCCCGACCGGAAATACTGCGAGGGCAGCGCCCGCCCGTTCTCGATCCGGCAGGGCACCAGACGGGTGCGTCCGGGCAGCGGTTCAATATCCACGCCCACCAGGACGTGGCGCTCCGGCGACAGCGGCGCTCCCCGGAGCCCGTCCAAAAGCGGTGAGAGGACGGTGAAGACAGCCATCATGGCCGCCAGCGGATTGCCGGGCAGAGCCACAAGTAGCCGGCCGTCGGGAAGACGGGCCAGCATGGTTGGGTGCCCGGGACGCATCGCGACGCCGTTGATCAGCATTTCCGCGTCCATGTCCTCCAGCGCCTGGCGCAGGTGGTCGGCCTCGGAGCGGCCGGTGCCGCCGGTGGTGATGAGGACATCCCCCGAGGACATGGCGATGGAGGTCTCGTCGGAAGCATCAGTGCTCAGGGCCGCCACCACGTCCTCATAGCGGTCGGACAGGCGGCGGACCACGTCCATGCGGCCGCCGAGCATGGTCACCAGCTGCGGAAGCTGCGGGCCGAAGGTGTCCCGCACCTGGCCGGACTCCGGCAGCCCGTATTCGATGACTTCGTCGCCGGTCAGCAGAAGCGACACCCGGGGTGCGCGGAGCACCGGCAGGGTATCGTGCCCGCACACTGCGGCAAGCGCGATGTGTGCCGGGTTCAGCCGGGTGCCGCGCCGGATCGTGACTTCGCCTGCGGCTGCTTCCTCTCCCGCGGGCCGGATGTGTTCGCCGGACCGGGGTTCTTCCCCGCGGGCATCGTCGCTGAGGGCGAGCACCGGGTTGACGCCGCCGGTGAGCACGCCGCTTTCGGAGCGCAGCACGCTGTGGGCGCCCAGCGGGATCATGCCGCCCGTCAGGATGGCAACGGCCTGGCCCGGCTGCAGCGGGCGGCGTCCGGACTCCTTGTGGATCTGCCACCGCTCCGTTTTCGGCTCCTGATGCGACACCAGCTGCCACGGCGGCGGACCGGAGACGGCCCAGCCGTCCATCGCCGACGACGCATAATGCGGAATGGGCTGCAAGGCGGTTACGTCCTCGGCGAGGACCTGGCCCAGGGCCTCGGCCAGGGGCACAGTTTCATAGGGCAGCGGGCGGCCCGCTGAGAATGCCAAGCTGCGCGCCTGCTCCCAGGGCGCGTTGGGCTGAAGCGGGAGTATTACGGGGGTGGAATTGTCAGTTGTCATTGGAGTCTCCGGTTTCACCGTAGTTTTTGCATTCACGGGCAGCCGCGCGCATCGCTGCGCCCATGGCGACGTCGTCGTCCGCCTGTCCGCTGCCTGCCGCCAGCCCTGCAGCAAATCCGGCCACAAACGTGGTCAGGGGTGCGGCGGGCCGGACCACCGAGTGAGCCGCGTCTGAGGCCAGCTGCAACACTGCGCCGATATCCACGGCGGTTCCCTCCAGCTCCAAGGCGGTCAGCAGCCTGCCGCACCACGCTTCGAGTTGTTCTTCCTGGCTTGCCATTTACTGCTCCTCTGCTGGCGTTCGCTCGGACGCTGCGGACGCTTCCACGTTACCGGCGCGCCCGGTTCCCACCGACCAGCGCCGGGCATCCTCCCACGTATCAATATCCGCCGTGCTGTGGGCGGGCACCGCAACGCCCCTCCATTGCACCTTAGCAAGGAGCCTCCTCATCGAGAGGTTTTCCAAGCCGCCAGGCCTGTCGGGCTGGTGCACCGCAGCTCCCAGGTGAGCGGTCCGGTACAGGGCCGCCAGCGGCTGCGCCCTGCCGGTTTCATCAAGCGCCAGCAGCGATTCATACCGGTCCACGCGTCCCGGCGCAACCTCCGCTTCGGTGCTCCGGGCGGCGGCCAGGAGCGCCGCGACGGCCCGGGAGATGAACGGCATGTCGCAGGCCAGGACCAGCGTCCAGCCCGGTTGCAGGTGCCCTGCGTGACTGTCCCGTTCCGCCAGCGCTGTCCAGGCAGCCGCCAGGGCTGCCGCCGGCCCGGAGAACGGCGGATCTTCCCGGACCAGCAGCGCGGCACCATGTCCGGACTCCTCCACGACTGCGGACAAGGACGGCGGACCGGCAACGGCGCAGGCGCACGCCCCCGCCGCAGCGTCCAGTGCGGCCGCCAGCAGCGTCCGGCCGGAGGCCTGCAGCAGTGCCTTTGGTGTTCCGTCCAGCCGCGAGGACCGCCCGCCGGCCAAGATAACGGCGTTGAAGCGCGGACGGTCACCGGTGCGGGAAAGGTCCTCCGAGCTGGAAAGCTCTTTCGAGCGGGGAGAATTGTTGCAGCGGGAAGAGCCGCCGCGCGGCAGGGGCATCACGCGGCGGTGCCGGCGTCAAGGAACTCGTCCCACTGCGGTGCCGGGCGTTCGAGTTCACGGATTTGCCAGCGCGCTCCGCGCGGCGGCTGGGGAAGGAAGCGCAGCTGCCAGCCCAGCTGGTTCAGGGTCCGGTCCCCCTTGGCGTTGTTGCAGCGCAGGCAGCACGCGACCATGTTCTCCCAGCTGTCGCCCCCTCCGCGGGACTTGGGCAGGACGTGATCGACTGTCGAAGCGGCCTTGCCGCAGTAGGCGCACTGATGTCCGTCGCGGCGCAGTACGCCCCGCCGGGTGGCTGACGTGCCTTCCCGATACGGAATCTTCACGTATCGATGCAGCAGGATGACCGACGGGCGGGGAAGGATCTCGGTGGGGCCCACCACGGGATCGCCGCTTTCCGCGACAACACTGGCCTTCCCGGACAGCACCAGTACCAGTGCCCGGCGGAAGGTCACCACGGCCAGCGGCTCGTAGCCGGCATTCAGGACGAGAGTGCGCATGCACATTCCTCTTCGCATGCCCGTCGGCGGTGCCAGCCCGTCGGCGGAGGACGGTACTTCGGATGATCTATGGAAAAGAGTATGCCCCGATCCGGATCTTGGCCATTTTTCTGCGGCGGCGAGGAGTCAAAGCGGCGGCACTCAGTTAAAGGCACTCAGTTAATAAAGGCACTCGGTTAAAAGAGTCAAGGGCCCTTCCCGCGGGAAGAGCCCTTGATCACCGGTCAGAACCGGCGGAAATGCAGTGGTGCGGTCCTAGCCGACCCGGATGTAAACTCCGCCGGAGCCCAGCTCGGCCGGCGCAACAACGGTGGAACCACCGTTGTATCCGCCGTGGATGGCCTGGCCGTTGCCAATGTAGACAGCAATGTGAGCCATGCCCATGCCGCCGTCGGCGTAGTAGATCAGGTCGCCGGCAACGGCCTGCGAAGCGCTGACGGTGCTGCCCAGTGACAGGTAGCCGGCGGGCCAGTCGTGGAAGCTGATGCCTGCTGCAGCCAGCGAATTGGTTACCAGCATGGTGCAGTCCTGCGAGACGCCCAGCTGTGCGTAGGCGGCCGCTGCGATAATCGCTGCGGTGCCCGACGACGCAGCAGGGGCTTCCTGCCGGGCGGGAGCAGCCACAGCCGGAGCAGCCGCACCCGCGGCCGGCACGGCTGCGAGTGCTTCACCCGGCTGGGCTGCGAGTGCTTCACCCGGCTGGGCTGCGAGTGCTTCACCTGGCGCGGCTGCGTCCAGCGTTGCCGCCGGCCGGGCCTGAACGGCAACCTGGGCCTGCGGCGCAGGCTCGGGGGCCACGATGACGCCGGCCACTGCCGGTCGGTCAAAGTTCACCGTTGCGGTTTCCGGAACTGTCAGCGGAGCAGCCGAGGACAGGTCCAGGGTGCTGGTCTGGACGTTGCGGACCAGGTCTGATCCGGAAGCGTTGGCGGCGACGCCGGTGCTCAGGACAAGTCCCGAGGCGGCGACGACGACAGCTGCCTGGCGTCCGACAGTTCCCGCGTTGGCGGTCATTGCCTGGGCCAGTGCGGTCAGCGGTGCGGTACGTGCCACCGGCGCCCGGTGGCGGGCGCGCTCAGTTGTCGATGTCATGCGGCTGCGATCTCCGTTAGGTGACAACTGGGCTTAGCTGACGCGGACGAAGCTTGCGCCGCCGAGGTAGGACAGCGGGTGCAGCACGGTGTTCATGCCGTCGAAGCCGCCGCTGATGACCTGGCCGTTGCCGACGTAGATCGCTACGTGGCCGGAAGTGATGACGAGGTCACCGGGCTGGGGAGAGCCGACAACCGAGCCGTAGGCGTAGAACTGTGCCGGTGCAAGGTCTCCCACGGACTTACCGATGGAACGAAGCGCCTTCTCAACCATGGCGGTGCAGTCCTGCGCAACGCCGATCTGGCTGTAGGCGGAGGCCACGAGGGCCGCGCCTGCTCCGCTGGAGGCGACGGGGGCCGGAGCCGGCGTCGCTGCTGCGGGGGCGGCCGGGCCGGCGGAAGGTGCCGCAGCGGGGGCTGCGGCTGCCGGGGCTGCGGCTGCAGAGGCTGCGACTGCCGGGGCTGCGTAGGCCTTGGTGCTCACGGCGGCCTGCTGGGCCTGAAGGGCGGCAGCCTGCTTTGCCTGCGCTGCTGCCTGCTCCTGTGCAACAACTGCGGCGGCGGCGGCGGCTTCGTCTGCTGCAACCTGCGCGCGGTAGTCGGCTCCGGAAACCGAGGAAACGGATTCCAGCGTTGCCAGTTCAAACGGCGCCTGCGCGGAAACCGAAACGGCTCCGGTGGAGGTCACGACGCTCAGCGGCGTGGCTTCCAGTGCCTGGCGATCGGTGTTGGCGGCTGCCTGGGCGGGAAGGCCCGCGGCCAGTACGAGGCCGGAAGCGGCGACGACGACTGCGGCCTGGCGGCCAATGGTTCCAGCGTTGGAGGTAACGGCCCGGGATAGTGCTGAAATTGGGCTCGTCTGGGTGGTGGCCGCGCGACGACGGCCATGAGCTACTGATGACACAAGTTTGCCTCTCCCAATGCCTACGAGGTGAGCTGTCGGATTCGGATGGGAGTCACCCGGTTGCTGGACCGCCAGGCCCGTGCAACTTAACCCCTAGGGTTTCTTGCGAAACCCGAATGTGGTTCCCCCGCCTCTGCCATGCGATGTTGCGAACGGATCTCAAACAGTGGCAGAGCTCGGCGATCTGTTCGAGAGTGCCCGATCTTTGGCCGATCGGGCACGAGGAAGAGCGTACAACAACATTTGACCAATGTCACGTTCCGGTCACGGAATGGTTTACCTGCGGTTACAGCCAGCCCAACGGGTCCACTACGTCGCCGTTAACCATGACCTCAAAGTGCAGGTGGCAGCCGGTGGACGCGCCCGTGGTGCCGCTGGCACCCACCAGGTCTCCGCGCTCCACCGTGGCGCCAACGCCAACCGCAAGGTTGGACATGTGGTTGTAGGTGGTCTCCACGCCGTTGCCGTGGTCCACGACGACGCGGTTTCCGCCGCCGCCGCCGTGCCAGCCGGCAAAGGTCACCGTTCCGGAGGCAGCGGCCGTAACATCGGTGCCGCAGGCCGCGGCGAAGTCCTGGCCGCGGTGCAGTTCGCCGGCGCTGCCGGTGATGGGGCTGACCCGGTAGCCGAACCCTGAGGTCTGAACCAGATCCGAGGCCAGCGGTGTGGCCAGGGTCCCCTTGGCGGCGCCCGCGGCAACTTCACTGCCCGCAGCCACGACGACCTGGCGCAGCTTCGCATCCGGATCGGACTTGCTGGTCAGCGCGGCGCGTTCGAACTCAACTGTTGCATTGGGGTCAGCGGAAACCACCACTGCTTCCTCAACGGCTGCGGTCTGCATCTCTTCGACCGGCTCAGGGACCGCTGCGGTAGTGGGGAGGGCGACGGTAAGGATCAGGCCCGACGTCGCGGCGGTGATGGCAACTTTCTGGGCTGCACCACCGAAGGAGCTGGGTTTTGTTTCGGCCCGGCGGCGGCCCGATGGTTGGCCGTTCCGTGGGCGCGGGGCCGTAACCGGAGCGGACGCGCGGCGCCTGCCCGGGGCAGCATGCTTCGACAAGGTATACCTCTCTCATATGCCTGCGAAGTTAGCTGTCGGATTCGAGTAGAGAATACTCGGCCCCCACTCACCACAGGCCGCGGCGTACGCGGCGGTGTGCTGATGCTGGAGGCTTCACCCCAAGGCAGCTGTGGCTGCCAGTTGATGGGTCCTCCGCCCCTGCCTGAACGGTATGCAATTCCGGGCCAGTGGCAGGGTTCGGCGTAAGGCCCGGATAACGGTGTTATTTCAACGTCAGTTAGTCACTATAGGGGAAGCCCGACAAAAGAGACCATTCCGTTATCCTGCTGTGGACACAAAGACGTGCGCGGCCACCTCTGGAGGCAGTTCCAGGGCACCTTCGATGCCGGGAACGCGCACGGAGATGTAACCCGCCACGACCTCCGCCGTCAGCTCGGCGCCGGGGCGCAATCCGGCCTCGTCCAGCTGGGTCAGCAGTTCCGGCTCCACCTGCACCGGCTCCGCCAAGCGGACCAGCTTCAGCTTGGTTCCGGGATCGGCGGCAGCCACGGCCGCCACGAGGTTGGTGACTCCGTGGTGAAAGAGTTCAGCAGGCACGCCGCCGATCTGTTCGAGCCCGGGAATCGGGTTGCCGTACGGCGACTCGCTGGGGCGGCCCAGGAGCTCATAGAGGCGGCGCTCAACCCGCTCGCTCATGACATGCTCCCAGCGGCAGGCTTCGTCATGGACGTAGGCCCAGTCCAGGCCAATCACGTCCGACAGCAGCCGTTCGGCCAGCCGGTGCTTGCGCATCACCTCGGTGGCACGCCGGCGGCCCAGCTCGGTGAGCTCCAGGTGCCGGTTTCCCGAGACCACCACGAGCCCGTCCCGTTCCATGCGGCCGATGGTCTGGGACACCGTCGGGCCGGAATGCCGCAGCCGTTCGGCGATCCGCGCCCGGAGAGCGACAATGTTCTCTTCCTCGAGCTCCAGGATGGTGCGCAGATACATCTCGGTAGTGTCGATGAGGTCCGTCATGGCAGGCCGCTCCTATTACTCGTGCGGAAGATTACTCGTGCGAAAGGTTCAGGAGAACAACGGCGGACGCCCCCGCCCGTGGTCATTATTGCCCCTTACGTTAGCTTATTTGTACAGAGTGCAGATAATTCCGCGAGTCGCCGCACTCCCGCTGCCGGCGGTAACGAATGGCTGGGAGCCGGGGCGGTGGGGCAGAATGGAAAAGCACATCAGAGCACCCTGCCTACCGCTTGGAGCGATACCCATGGGCGAAACCGCCGCACTCAAGATTCCCGCTGAACTCCTTCCCCTGGACGGGCGGTTCGGTGCCGGCCCCTCGAAGGTGCGTCCGGAGCAAATTGAGGCCCTGTCCCGCGCCGGTGCCAACCTGCTGGGCACCTCGCACCGGCAGGCTCCCGTGCGGAACCTCGTCAGCAGCATCCGTGAAGGACTCTCCGGCCTGTTTGGCGCCCCGAACGGGTATGAAGTAGTTCTCGGTGTCGGCGGGTCCACGGCATTCTGGGACGTTGCATCCTTCGGCCTGGTGGAAAACAAGGCCCAGCACCTGTCCTTTGGCGAGTTCGGGTCCAAATTCGCAGCCGCCACCAACAAGGCGCCCTTCCTGGCCGGCTCCTCCATCATTAAGGCAGAGCCCGGTACGCGGCCCGAGCCGGTGGCCGAAGCGGGCGTGGATGTGTACGCCTGGCCCCAGAACGAGACCTCCACCGGTGTCGCCGCCCCGGTGCATCGCGTGCAGGGGGCCGACGACGGCTCCCTGGTCCTGATCGATGCCACCTCTGCCGCGGGCGGCCTGCACGTGGACCTGGCCGAATCCGACGTCTACTACTTTGCGCCGCAAAAGAACTTTGCCTCCGACGGCGGTCTGTGGCTGGGCATGTTCTCCCCCGCGGCGCTGGAACGGGCCGCACGGATCAATTCCACGGACCGCTGGATCCCGGACTTCCTGAACCTGCAGACAGCCATCGACAACTCACGGCTGAACCAGACGTACAACACGCCGTCGTTGTCCACGCTGGTGACCCTCAACGCACAGATTGAATGGCTGAACGCGAACGGCGGCCTGAAGTTCGCCACCGACCGCACCGCCGATTCGGCGGGCAGGATCTACTCCTGGGCGCAGGCCTCACCTGTGGCCACACCGTTCGTGGCCCGCCCCGAGGACCGGTCGAACGTCATCGCCACCATCGATTTTGACGACAGCATAGATGCCGCAGCCATCGCCAAGACGCTGCGCGCCAACGGCATCGTGGACGTGGAACCGTACCGCAAGCTCGGCCGCAATCAGCTGCGCATCGCCACCTTCGTGGCCATCGAACCGGATGACGTCAGCGCACTGCTGAAGTGCATTGACTTCGTGATCGAGAATTCGTAGCTCAAAGACATCCCGGCCTAAGAACTCCAGGCCCAAGAACTTCCGGCCCAGATGAAAGGCCGGCCGCTTCCGCGGCCGGCCTTTTGCTTGCCCGAACCGGCACCGCGGTTCAGCAGGGCAGGACACTGCACCGTGTCAACTACACCGTGTCCGGGTCAGGATCCGTTTCACGAGTGGTCAGATGCAGCCGGCGGGGCCGCGTGCGGTCATAGGAAATGCGCAAGTGATGTGACCGCCAGGCCCAAATAAAGCCCAGCAGCGCCGCGATCAGGCCCGAAGCCGCAGCGACCCCCAAGCTCCAGCGCGGGCCAAAGCTGTTGGACACCCAGCCCACCAGCGGGGCACCGAGGGGCGTGCCGCCCATGAAGATGGCGAAGTACAGCGCCATGACTCGTCCGCGCATCACCGGTTCGGTGGTTGTCTGGACATAGGCGTTGGCACTGGTCATCAGCGTCAGGGCAAAAAGACCCACCGGAATCAGGGAGAGCGCAAACCACAGCAGCGTGGGAGCTGCGGCGGCAAGCAGGCAGGCCAGCCCGAACGCTCCGGCCGCTCCGAAGATAAACCGCAGCCGGGGTTTGTCCCTCCGTGCCGAGAGCAGCGCCCCGGACACGGATCCGATGGCCATCACTGAGTTCAGCAGCCCGAAGACTCCGGCGTCCTGCCCAAACTCGGTGCGGGCCATGGCCGCGATGTAGACCGCGAAGTTCAGTCCGAAGGTGCCGACAATGAAAATGGCCAGCAGCACCATCATCAGGTCGGGGCGGTAGCGGACATACCGCAGCCCAGCCCTGATGCGGCCCTTCCCCGGAGGCGACTTGGGCAGGACCCGCAGTTCGCTGCTGCGCATCTTGAGCAGCGCCAGGACCATCGCCGCAAAGGTCAGGGTATTGATGAGGAAGACCCAGCCCGGCCCCACGGCGACCGTGAGCAGGCCGGCCACAGCCGGACCAACCATGCGTGCACCGTTAAAGGAGGCGCTGTTCAGTGCGACGGCGTTGGGCAGGTCAGTTTCTTCGACGACTTCCGAGACGAAACTCTGCCGTGCCGGTGCATCCACTGCCGAGACCACGCCCAGTGCCAGGGCAAAGGCGTAGACATGCCACAGCTGGGCGGCCCCGGAGAGCACCAGCACCCCCAGCCCCAGGCCCAGTGCGGCCATGGCCACCTGGGTGAAGAGCAGTACCTTTCGCCGGTTGTAGGTGTCGGCGATCAGCCCGGCCCACGGTGCCAGCAACAGCTGCGGGCCGAGCTGCAGCGCCATGACGATGCCCATGGCGGCCGCATCCTGCTCCGTGAGGATGTCGTAAACCAGCCAGTCCTGGGCGGTCCGCTGCATCCAGGTGCCGATGTTCGACACCAAGGCGCCCAGAAACCAGATGCGGTAGTTAAAGAGCCGAAGCGAACGGAACACCGTTCACCACCGGCCTAAGGAATTGTGGATGACGCCTGCCCCCGGACCCACTGGACTAGTAGTCCTCCCGGGTTCCTGCCTTGTCGCGGCCGGCAGGGGGTTCCGCACCGCCGTCGTCATTCGTGTCGTCATTCCCGGAATGATTGTCCGGTGCGCCGTCGTTCCCGGAATGATTGTCCCCGGCTTCAGCGAGCGCAGCGGCGCGCTCCTGCGCCTGGGCAGCTTCCTCCGCCGCGACGTCTTCCGGGCGCAGCCGGTCCGACCACGGCACCCATTCCGGGGCCAGGACCGCGTTTTCCGACGGCAACAGCCCGACTTCGCAGACCGTGGCCACCTTGCCGCGCGGCACGCGCGCTACCGTGGCGTACCACTGCCAGCCGTTGTACCCCGGACGCAGCGCCTCGAAACGGTGCGTGACCAGGCGTTCGGCGTCGGGGAAGGCCCCCGCGTAGGTGCCGATCTGCTCAGCCGGAACCACTTCCAGGAGCCCGGCCCGGGCCGTCTCGACTGCAGCGGCCAGCAGGGCATCAGGTTTGGACGGACGGCGCACAGCGCGCCTGGGTGCCTTCGCCGGAGCTGATTCAGCCTGCTCAGCCGAGGAGGCTGGTTCATTCCGGGAGGTTTGCTCAGTAACAGCTTCAGAGGATGATGTTGCGCTCATGGTCATGCAGCGGCTCCGCCTTATACGTCCAGATCATCGGCAACGGCGCGCAGAACGGCCGCAACCTTGGTGGCATGCTTCTTGTCGGGGTAACGGCCCTTGCGCAGGCCGTTCGAGACTGCATCCAACAGTTTAATAAGGTCTTCAGTAATAACAGCCATGTCGTCGGCGCTCTTGCGCGTGGCCCGAGCCACCGACGGCGGGGCCTCCAGGATGCGGGCCGAAAGCGCCTGCGGTCCCCGGCGGCCGTCGGCTACGCCGAACTCCATTCGGGTACCCGGCTTCACCTCGGTCACACCGGGCGGAAGGGCCGAGGCATGAAGGAAAACTTCCTGTCCCTCGTCCGTGGCCAGGAACCCAAAACCTTTACCAGTGTCGAACCACTTGACCTTGCCGATGGGCACTTCGGTTACCTCGTTCTTAGCTAATGAGTGCGGCAGCAGAAACTGCCGCAGTGTTCCGCAACCCGCAGTGCCAGCCGTGTGCCGGAGTCCACGGCCCGGTACTCCCAGAGGTACTGGGTTCGTCCAGATGCTGTTCTTCCAGATACTACGGGAGAGATACTACGGGGAAGTCTGTTTCCTTTAGAATATCCCGCCCGGGTATTCGTTCCCGGTGCCGGGCCTTTGGACCGGCTCATTTCCGCTGTTAGCGTTAAGCGCCATGGACACCAGCACACCTTCCCCCGGACGGGCACCGCACCGAACTGCACCGGAAGGGCCGCGGTGGCGCCGGATCCTGACCGGAGCGGCGGCCCTGATCGCGGTGGCGGGATTGCTCTGCCTCTGTGCCGTCCTGCTCTCGGGACTGCGCGGAGAGAGCGTCTGGCCGGGCTTCGCCGCTGGCGCCTTTTACGGCCTCCCCGTCGCATTCCTCCTAATGGCAGGCCTGGTAATTGATGGAATCCGCCGCAGGCGACGCGGCTGATCCGTCCATTTTGCTGCCGCGTCGGGTAACGTGGAGACGATGTCCGCGATCCGAGCTTTAGCCGAAGATCTAGCTGCACGCAGCGATGACCAGCTGCGTGAATTGCTTGCGGCCAGACCGGATCTGATCCTGCCCCCGGTTCCCGATTTTCAGGCCCTCGCCGCCCGTGCCTCCACCCGGATCAGTGTCCAGCGGGCGCTGGAAAAACTGACGTCTCCGGAGCTGCAGGTTCTCGAGGCCGTCGACCTGACCACCAACGAGGACTCCCACCTCAGCACCACCGCTTCATGGCTGAAAAGCGCCATCGCCGGTTCGACCATCAAGTCGCTGGATTCCATCCTGAATCACCTGCATGCCCTGGCACTGCTGCGCCGTGCCACACCCCATCCCGGCGCACCCAAGGCCGACGCCGGCCGCCGGTTCTATCTGCCCGTCGCGGTCCTCGGCGAAGCGCTGGGCGCGTATCCGGCGGGCCTGGGCCGCCCGTATTCCACCCTGGCAGTGCAGCATCCGGAATTCGGCCAGCGTCTGGTCGGAATCGTGGAGGGACTGCGCCGGAGCGGCATCGCGATGGAGCGGGCCGACACCCCCATCACCGCTGCACACTCCCTGCACCATCTGGTGTCGGACCCGGCCGGCTGGGCAACGCTGATGGCCGACGCCCCGGCTCAGACCCTGGACCTGCTGCGGCGCTTCAAGTACTCCCCCGTCGGCGCCATCCCGAAAAAGGCCGCCATGGGCCGTGCCGTGCTGGACAACCCCTCTCCCACCCCGGTGGAGTGGCTAATGGCCCGCGGCCTGCTGGTTCCCTTGGATGCACTGCACGTCGAACTTCCCCGTCCGGTGGGGCAGGCGTCCCGCGGCCATGTCATCGTCTCCGATTTCAAGCTCCAACCACCGGCTCCGGTGACCCGCCGGGTCGCGGACAACGTCCGTGACAACGCCGCCTTCGGCGCAGTGGCGGAAACCCTCCGCCTGGTCACTGAGCTCGTGGCGGTCGCGAAGTCCACCCCCGTCGGCACCCTCCGTTCAGGCGGCGTCGGGGTGCGGGAAGTGCGCCGCGTTTCGGAGGCCCTTCGCATCGACGCCCCCGCCACCGCATGGCTGCTCGAACTTGCCGCCCTGGCCGGGCTGCTGTCCCTGGATGTCACGACGTCGCGGTGGTGCGCCACGGAAGGCAGCTGGCTGACCTCGGACCGGCAGGACCAGTGGAAGCAACTGGTCTCAGCCTGGCTGGATGCAGATCGTGCCCCCTCGCTGGTCGGCAGCCCGCTCCCCGGCGGCGGAGCGATCAATGCCCTGGCCGCTGAGGCGTCCCGGCCGGACGCTCCCCTGGTGCGGCAGCGGGCCCTGGAAATGCTCGCCCAGCTGGCCGACGACGACGTCCGTGAGGAAGGCACTACCGGTGCCCTCGACGCCGAGGCACTGGTCAGCGCCCTGACCTGGCACCAGCCGCGGCTTCAGCGGCGGTTCGCGCGTTTGGTGCCGGGAATCCTAAAGGAAGCAGCCCAGCTGGGTCTGCTGGGTTCCGGGGCCCTGACCGATCTGGGGGCCGCGGTGGCCCGCAGTGACTGGGACGGCGCGCTGGAGCGTCTGCGCGATGCTCTTCCGGAACCGCTGAACGCGTTCCTGCTGCAGGCGGACCTGACTGCGGTGGCCCCCGGCTATCTGGAACCCGGCGTCGCGCGCCGGTTGGCGTCCATCTCCGACGCCGAGGGCCAGGGGCCGGCCGCGATCTACCGGTTCTCAGCTGATTCCATCCGCAGGGCTCTGGACGCCGGGCAGGACGCCGCCGGAATCTTGGATTTCCTGCGCCGGCATTCCGCCACGGAGGTTCCCCAGCCGCTGAAGTATCTGGTGGAGGACACTGCTTCCCGCTACGGACGCCTGCGGGTGGGCGCCGCGGCGTCCTACCTGCGCAGCGACGATGAAGACGGCCTCACCGGGCTGCTTGCAGACCCGCGCACTGCTTCCCTGGGCCTGGTGCGGCTGTCGGCCACCGTCGTCGGGTCGGTCGCCAGCGCCCAGGAACTCTCCTACACCCTGCGCGAGCTCGGCTATGCACCGGCGCTGGAGGGGCGTGCCCGGCCGGTGGCCGGGTCCCACGCGCATCCCCCGGTGACTGTGGCACCGACGTCGAAAACCCGGCTCAACCCCTGGGAACTGACCGACGACGACGTCGCGAACCAGCTGGCAGCCCTCCGCGGCGAGGGGCCGCCGGTGGCCGGCCGCAGTGAAAGCGAGCCGCTCGTCGGCCTGGAGATCCTGCGCGAGGCCATCCGGACCCGAAGCTCGGTCCGGATGGGCGTGGTGGACGGCCAGGGGAATCAGCGGCAGGAAATCTTTGTTCCTTTATCAGTCACCGACGGCCGGGTGCGGGTCTTTGACCCCCGCCGGGACGTAGAGAGAGTGGTGTCGGTGCACCGAATCATGGATGTGGAAATAGTGGAGGATACCCCGGCGCATGGCTGACGGACCGTTGATTGTCCAGAGTGACAAAACCATTCTGCTGGAAGTGGACCATCCCCAGGCGACCGAGGCCCGGCATGCCATCGCGGCCTTTGCCGAGCTGGAGCGCGCCCCGGAACATATCCACAGCTACCGGCTGACCCCGCTGGGATTGTGGAACGCCCGGGCCGCAGGGCTCGACGCCGAGCAGGTTCTGAACACGCTGCTGAGCTACTCCCGTTTCCCGGTGCCGCACTCGCTGCTGGTGGACATCGAGGAAACGATGTCCCGGTACGGGCGGCTGCGCCTGGAAAAGGATCCGCTGCACGGCCTGGTGCTGCGCACCACCGACTATCCGGTGCTGGAGGAAGTCCTGCACGCCAAGAAGATCCAGCCGCTGCTGGGCCCGCGGATCGACGGCGAAACCGTGGTGGTGCAGTCCTCGATGCGGGGCCAGCTCAAGCAGCTGCTGCTCAAGCTGGGCTGGCCGGCTGAGGATCTGGCGGGCTACGTGGACGGCGCTCCGCATCCCATCCTGCTTAACGAGGACGGGTGGGCGCTGCGCCCTTATCAGAAGCTGGCCACTGAGAACTTCTGGGCCGGCGGTTCCGGCGTCGTCGTCCTGCCCTGCGGTGCGGGCAAGACCCTGGTCGGTGCCGCCGCCATGGCCACCAGCTGCACGACCACCCTGATCCTGGTCACCAACACCGTTTCCGCCCGGCAGTGGAAGGATGAGCTGCTCAAGCGCACCTCCCTGACCGAGGACGAAATCGGCGAGTACTCCGGCGCGGTCAAGGAAGTCCGTCCGGTCACCATCGCCACCTACCAGGTGCTGACGCTCAAGCGCGGCGGGCTGTATCCGCACATGGAACTGCTGGATGCGAACGACTGGGGCCTGATCATCTACGACGAGGTGCACCTGCTGCCCGCGCCGATCTTCCGGATGACCGCAGATCTGCAGGCGCGCCGCCGGCTCGGCCTGACCGCCACCCTGGTGCGGGAGGACGGCCGCGAGGGCGAGGTCTTTTCGCTGATCGGTCCCAAGCGCTACGACGCACCGTGGAAGGACATCGAGGCACAGGGTTACATCGCGCCGGCCGAGTGCGTCGAGGTCCGGGTGGACCTGCCCCGGGACGAGCGGGTGGCCTACGCCATGGCCGAGGACGGCGACAAGTACCGGCTGTGCTCCACCTCCGAGACCAAGTCCGCCGTCGTCGAACAGTTGGTGCGCCGGCACGCCGGGGAGCAGACGCTGGTGATCGGCCAGTACCTGGACCAGCTGGACGAGCTGGCCGAACGGCTGGACGCCCCGGTGATCAAGGGCGACACCCCGGTCAAGGAACGCCAGCGGCTGTTCAACGAATTCCGTGAGGGGCGCCTGAACACGCTGGTGGTGTCCAAGGTCGCGAACTTCTCCATCGACCTGCCCGAGGCCTCGGTGGCGGTGCAGGTCTCCGGCTCCTTCGGCTCCCGGCAGGAAGAGGCCCAGCGGCTCGGGCGGCTGCTGCGGCCCAAGGCCGACGGCAAGTCAGCCCACTTCTACACCGTCGTGGCCCGGGACACCCTGGACCAGGACTTCGCGGCGAAGCGCCAGCGGTTCCTCGCGGAACAGGGCTACGCCTATTCCATCCTGGACGCCTCGGATATCGAAAAGCCCGTCTAGCGCTCCGGACGCAGCTTCAATTCCTCCGGCGCGGCACCATCCCGGCACTGGAGTCGGCAGTATCGTGGGGCTCCTGCGCGGAGATCCGCAGCGCAGGATGCCCAGCGACGCTGTAAAGGAGTTCTGAGATTCTCAATGGCAAGTGAGATTTTGGTCTGGCTGGGAATTTATGCGTTGGCGGCAGCCATGCTGGTCCCTGGTATCGCTGCCTACCGGGGCATCTGGCGCCGGTGGGCCCCGCAGCAGCAGCCCTACGAACTGGGTAACCACTCCTACTTCGGCTTCACCATGTTTTATGGCGGGCTGCTGATTGCGATCGGCATGACGGGAACCATATTCACCGTGCTGGGGGCACCTCAATTCGTCAGCGACACCCTCCTCCTGGCGGGAGCGCTGGTGCTGATGCTGGTTGTAGCCTCGGTGATCCATCTGCCGCGGGTTCTCTTGCCGTCCTGGTACTGCCAGTGGGTGGACGCCGGGGCCCGCGAGGACGATGTGCTGCTCGCCGGCAGCAATCCCTATACCTGGGTGTTTCGCAGTCGTGCCGGAAGGCAGGACACGAAACGCGCCGCTCCTGCGCCCGACGGTTCCGCAAACCGGCAAACCGGACCGGTTCACTGGACACTTTCAGTATCCATCGTGCGTCCCTACAGACAACGCACAGCTAAATGTAAGAAACTGGGGAAGTGAATAAATCATCCGGACCTGAAGCTCGTCTCCTCGTAGTGGATGATGAGCCCAATATTCGCGAACTGCTGTCCACCTCGCTACGCTTCGCCGGCTTCGACGTCGTCGCCGCAGCCAACGGCCGCGAGGCCCTGGCCGCCGTCGACGCCCACACCCCGGACCTCGCTGTCCTGGACGTGATGCTGCCGGACATGGACGGATTCACCCTGACCCGGCGGCTGCGCGCGGCCGGCCAGCACTTCCCGGTGGTCTTCCTGACCGCGCGCGACGACACAGAGGACAAGGTCACCGGCCTGACCGTGGGCGGCGACGACTACGTCACCAAGCCGTTCAGCCTCGACGAAGTGGTGGCCCGAATCCGCGCCGTGCTGCGGCGCACCCAGCCGATGGACGACGACGACGCCGTCCTCCGCGTGGATGACCTCGAGCTCGACGACGACGCCCACGAGGTGCGCCGCGGCGGCGTCACCGTTGACCTCTCCCCCACCGAGTTCAAGCTGCTGCGCTATCTGATGCTCAATCCCAACCGGGTGCTGTCCAAGGCCCAGATCCTGGACCACGTCTGGGAATACGACTTCAACGGCGATGCCTCCATCGTGGAGTCCTACATTTCGTACCTGCGCCGCAAGATCGACCGCAGTCCGGATGCTCCGGCTTTGATTCAGACCAAGCGCGGCGTTGGCTACCTGCTGCGCACGTCGGAGAAGCGCTAAGCCTTGCTCCGCCGCTGGAAATCGGCCTCGCTGCGATCCCAGCTCGTGGCCATCATGGCCGTCCTCATGGTTGTCACCGTAACCATTACCGGGCTGGCCACGATTTACGTGCTGCGGCAGATCCTGGTGACCCGTCTGGACGTCGAGATTGCCGAAAATGCGCCGGCCGTCTCGCGCTACCTCGTGTCGAACGGACCGCCGACCGATACCTCGCTGTTCCAGTTCTACGGCCTGTACCTGGCCGATGACGGCAGCTACGGGCCGGAAACGCATTCCGATCCCGGCGTGGACACCCCGGTAGTCCCGCACTACACCGCAGAAGAGGTGCGGAAACTGGACCAGCAGGGCAAAACCGTCGCCGGCACAATGCCGGGCAGCAAGGGCTGGCGGGTAAAGGTGTTCGCCCTGGAAAATTCAGGCGCGGTGGCAGTGGCCCTGCCGCTGGACTCCGTTGCTGCGACAGTGGACGAGGCCGCCTCACTGGTCTTCTCAGTGGGGCTGCTCGGTACCCTGGGCGCCACGGGCATTGCCTATTGGGCCGTCACACGCCAGTTCCGGCCGCTGAGCCAGGTGGAGAAAACCGCGGCAGCCATTGCCGCCGGTGACCTCTCCCGGCGCGTCGACCTTGGCAATCCCGCTACTGAAATCGGCCGGCTGTCCCGGTCGCTGAATGCCATGCTGGCCCACATCGAAACCGCTTTTGCCGCCCGGACCAAATCGGAGCAGAAAATGCGCCGCTTCGTTCAGGACGCCTCCCACGAGCTGCGCACACCGCTGGTGACCATCCGCGGATTCTCGGAGCTGTACCGCCACGGAGCACTGCAAAAACCCGAAGAGATTTCCGCCGCCATGGGCCGCATCGAGAGCGAAGCCAAACGGATGGGCCAGCTCGTCGAAGACCTGCTCACCCTGGCGCGGGTGGATGAACAGCGGCCGCTGGAATACGAGCCGGTTGACCTGATGCTGCTGGGCAATGATGCCGCAATGGACGCCCGCGCCAGCTCTCCCGGACGGGAGATCCGGGTCGTCGGGCTGGACGGCCAGCAGCCCCGGCCGGCACCCACCGTCGGTGATGAGGCCCGGCTGCGGCAGGTCGTGGCGAACCTGATCACCAATGCCCTGCGCTACACGCCCGACGGGTCCCCCATCGAGATTGCCGTGGGAGTGGCCCCCGTCATCCACAACCGCTCAGACGCGGTTCTGGAGGTGCGGGACCATGGCCCCGGCATCTCGGAGGAAGACGCCGCGCGCGTCTTTGAACGCTTCTACCGCGCTGACTCCTCCCGCTACCGAGAAACCGGGGGCACCGGCCTTGGCCTCGCCATCGTCGCGGCGCTGGTGGCTCAGCACGACGGCACTGTCCGCCTCTCGGACACCGAAGGCGGCGGCGCCACGATGTCCATCCGGCTGCCCTACCGGGCCCCGGAAGATTTCGACGCCGACCGGAGCACCTAGCCGGGGAAGTCTTCCCGGCGGTCTTGCCGCACGGTCCCGTCCTCCTCCACAGCTCTGCGGTGCTCCTCCATCTCTCTCATGTGCTCCTCCACAGCTCCTGTCCTCCACAGCTTTCGTCCTCCACAGGGCTGCTCAGGAGCCGTTTTCGCCGACGTTGTCCACGGCCTGCGGCTCCGAGGCCGAAAGTGCCGCCCCCTGGCCTAGCGTCGAAGGCTCAATGACCTTTCGAAGGGAGCTAGAACAATGGCAATAGTCTCAGTGGACAGCGAGGCCCTGGATGCAAAAAGCGCCGAGGTCCGAGGCACGATCGATCGGTTGCAGTCGGATATCAACCGGATGCAGTCCGGGCTGCAGTCACTCAGCGAGTCATGGCAGGGGCAGGCCTCGGCGAACTTCCAGTCGCTGGTCGCGGAATGGCGCAGCACGCAGGCCAAGGTGGAGGAATCCCTGACTAACATCAATCAAGCACTGGGCTATGCCTCGGTGCAGTACGCCGAAACTGAGGCCGCCAACGTCGCATTGTTCCGCCACTGAACCGCGGCCAAGGCGCGCGGGCAGAACACGAACTGGACGCCGCAGGCAGAAGATAGCAGGCAGCCGGCAGCACACGGAACGCAAGAGGCGCGGCATCCCCTCGGGGATGCCGCGCCTCTGCACTGAACCAGGTGTACTGAAACAGGTGTGCTGCGCTGAAATACTCGCGCGCCGAACAGTCGTTCAACGCGCTGCTTCAATCAGCAGCGCGTCAGGGCGGACCGTTCCGGGTCAGACCGTTCCGGCGTGCACCAGACGGTCCAGGGCCGGAACGGTCCAGGGCTGCTAGAAGCCGCCCATACCGCCCATGCCGCCCATTTCGTCGCCGCCGCCCATTGCCGGTGCAGCCTTTTCGGGCTTGTCGGCAACCACTGCTTCGGTGGTCAGGAACAGACCGGCGATGGAGGCCGCGTTCTGCAGGGCAGAGCGGGTCACCTTTACCGGGTCATTGACGCCGGCAGCCAGCAGGTCTTCGTACTCGCCGGTTGCAGCGTTCAGGCCCCAGCCTTCGGGCAGGCCGCGAACCTTGTCGACAACAACGCCCGGCTCCATGCCTGCGTTGAAGGCGATCTGCTTCAGCGGAGCATCGATGGCTACGCGCACGATGTTCGCGCCCGTTGCTTCGTCACCCTCAAGGTTGAGGTTGGCGAAGGCCTTCAGGCCGGCCTGGATGAGGGCAACGCCGCCACCGGCGACGATGCCTTCTTCAACCGCAGCCTTGGCGTTGCGGACAGCGTCCTCAATGCGGTGCTTGCGCTCTTTCAGCTCAACCTCAGTGGCTGCGCCGGCCTTGATGACTGCAACGCCGCCGGCCAGCTTGGCCAGGCGTTCCTGCAGCTTCTCGCGGTCGTAATCGGAATCGGAGTTCTCGATCTCGGCACGGATCTGGTTGACGCGGCCCGCGATTTCCTCGGGGTCACCGGCGCCTTCCACGATCGTGGTCTCGTCCTTGGTGACAACGACCTTGCGAGCCTTGCCCAGCAGGTCCAGCGTGGCGTTTTCCAGCTTCAGGCCGACTTCCTCGGCGATGACCTGGCCACCGGTGAGGATGGCGATGTCTGCGAGCTGGGCCTTGCGGCGGTCGCCGAAGCCCGGAGCCTTGACGGCAACCGACTTGAACGTGCCGCGGATCTTGTTGACAACCAGCGTCGCCAGGGCTTCGCCCTCAACGTCTTCGGCGATGATCAGCAGCGGCTTGCCGGACTGCATGATCTTCTCGAGGACCGCAACGAGATCCTTGACGTTGGAGATCTTCGAGTTGACGATCAGGATGTACGGGTCTTCCAGAACCGTTTCCTGGCGCTCAGCGTCAGTCACGAAGTATCCGGAGATGTAACCCTTGTCGAAGCGCATACCTTCCGTGAGCTCAAGCTCAAGGCCGAAGGTGTTGGACTCTTCGACGGTGATGACGCCTTCCTTGCCGACCTTGTCCAGAGCTTCGGCGATCAGGTCGCCGATCTGCTGGTCACCGGCGGAGATGGAAGCCGTGGCAGCAATCTGCTCTTTGGTTTCGATTTCCTTGGCAGAGGACAGCAGCTCGGCCGTGACGGCCTCGACAGCCTTCTCGATGCCGCGCTTCAGGCTCAGCGGGTCGGCGCCGGCGGCAACGTTGCGCAGGCCTTCCTTGACCAGGGCCTGGGCCAGGACGGTTGCCGTGGTGGTGCCGTCACCGGCAACATCGTCAGTCTTCTTGGCAACTTCCTTGACCAGCTCGGCGCCGATCTTTTCGTAGGGATCGTCGAGCTCGATCTCCTTGGCGATGGAAACGCCGTCGTTCGTGATGGTGGGTGCGCCCCACTTCTTTTCGAGGACCACGTTGCGGCCGCGCGGGCCCAGCGTGACCTTCACGGCGTCGGCGAGGATGTTCAGTCCGCGCTCAAGGCCGCGGCGGGCCTCTTCGTCAAATGCAATGATCTTGGCCATAACGGCTTTCGTCCTTTCGGAACAGTCATGCTTGCTGCAGGATGTTGCATTCCAGACTGCGGTGCCCGCGACGGACGGACCTTGAGGGGCGATCTCTTTACGCTCCCGCAGGTCCTCACCTCAGTGGCTTGCTTTTTCACTCAACGCCGACCGCATTTAGCAGTCATACGGCAAGAGTGCTAAGTCAATAATTAGCACTCCCACACACTGAGTGCAAGCGATCACGGCTCATCGCTGCCGTCGTCACATTCATCAACACAGGTGCGCCGCGGGTCCGGCGCGATCTCCCGGCGCACGAAAACGGCGGCAGCCCCGGACCGGGGCCGCCGCCTCGGCTGCGGCGGTCCGCCGCTAAACGGTGCGCACGTCTTCCGCCTGCGGACCTTTCTGGCCTTCTCCAATTTCAAACTCCACGCGCTGGCCTTCTTCCAGCGTGCGGTACCCCGACGCCTGGATCGCAGACCAATGCACGAAAACATCCGTCTGGGCCTCGTCCAGCGTGATGAACCCGTACCCTTTTTCCCCGTTGAACCATTTGACGATCCCCTGCGCCATTGCGTTTCTCCAACCTTGTTTCGCTCGTTCGTTCCGCCGGATGCCGTGGCGGAACGGTCCGGCGGACAGGCGGCCTGGGTTGGGCGGATATCCTTGCCTGGTCCCGGGCCGGCGTCGCACGGCTGGCACTCACTTTAGCCAGCGTGATCCGGGCCACAAACGTGGATGCAGGATCGTTATGGAGTTTTTACGGTCGGGGGCTCTTTCGGCCGGTTACTGGAACCCGGGGCCGGGCGCGACGGTCACCAAAGTAAACTCCGGGGACTCGCGGAGGTTGGGGATGCCCAGTACCCTCGACAGCTCCTGCGCGTTCGGCAGCTGCTCGGCGTTGCCGTAGAAAATGACTGACGTTTGCAGGGGCGTTCCGCCCCAGTTGGCGACCTGTGCGGTGGTCCAGCCGTCGGCCGCAATCAGTGCCGAGACGTTGGCTCCGAGTCCCCCGATGCCGCTTGCGTTCAGCACCACCACAGGCTGGGACCGGTCCACGACGGCTGCTGGGGTCGGCGACGGCGTGGGGCTCGGCGAGGCGCTCGGCGTGGGGCTGGCAGACGGTGCGGGCTCCGCCGTTTCCGTCCCAGCGGGCCGCGATTCCGGGCTTTCCGCGGGGGTGGACGAATTCGAGGCGGGCGCCGAAGCGCCGTCGCCCTGTCCGATGCCCAGGCGCGGCAGGACGAAATAAGCAGCGAGTCCAAGAACCAGGGCCAGCACTCCGACGGTAATGATCAGGGCGAGACTGCCCGACCGCGAGGGGATCAGCCGTTCCCGGTGGACACCCTGCCGCGACGACGTCTCGGGAACCTTGTCAAACTCATCCCGGGGATATTTGCTCATGGTTGGGTATCTGTCCTTGGTCTCAGGTGGCGCCGGTTAGACGTCAGAGCCTGAACGACGGGCGGTACGCGCGCGCTGACGGGTGGTACGTAGTCTACGCAGTCTCTTGACCAGCATCGGGTCGTGAGCCAGAGCGTCCTCGGTATCGATCAACGCGTTGAGGACCTGGTAATAACGGGTGGCGGACATGCCGAACAGCTCGCGGATGGCCTGTTCCTTCGCCCCGGCGTATTTCCACCAGGCCCGCTCCAGCGCGAGCATCTGCTGTTCCTGTTCCCCGAGCGGACTGTCGGGGTCAACCGTGCCGTCCATTGAGAAGGCTTCGGTTGTTTCGGCCACAGGATGCTCCCAGATCGGTTGTCGGTTTCCCATCCATGCTAGTTCGGAAATAACAGCCTTGTCATTCGGGGTGGTTCCGCCGGCGTCACAACTTCCGGTCCGACGGCGTGCGAGCACCGCAGAACCGCGCCGGGCCTAGGCTGGAAGGGTGAGTTCCAATGATCCGACCCTCTTTTCGCTGCCGCCCACCCCGCCCCTCCCGGCCAATGATCCAGAGCACAACAGTCCAGGACACAACGGCCCAGGGCACGACGGCGCTGCGGCGTCGCGAGCCGGCGCCGAGGCGGCAGAACCGTTCCCCTTTGCGGCCCCGGCGCGCCTGGCCGACGTCATGGCACCGGATTGGGCTCGGGCGTTGGCTCCGGCCGCCCCGGAACTGCATCGGCTCGCCGGCCTGTTGGAGGAGGAGCGCCGCTCCGGCTCCGCCGTGCTGCCGTCCCCGGGAAACATCCTTCGGGCGTTTTCCCGCCCCCTCGCGGACGTCAAGGTCCTGCTGATCGGCCAGGACCCGTACCCGACCCCGGGCCACGCGGTGGGGCTGTCCTTCTCGGTGGACCGCGGCGTACGTCCGTTGCCGCGGAGCCTGAACAACATCTATAAGGAACTCGCGGCGGATGTGGGAATTCCCCCGAGCCCGCACGGGGACCTCAGTGCCTGGGCCGATCAGGGCGTCCTGCTGCTGAACCGGGTCCTGACGGTCCGGGCGGGCAGCGCCGGATCGCACCGCAGGCGCGGCTGGGAACAGATCACCGAGCAGGCCGTCCGCGCCGTCGTCGCCCGCCGGACCCCGGACGGCAGCCCCGCTCCGCTGGTTGCGGTGCTCTGGGGCAATGACGCCCGTTCCATCGTTCCCCTGTTGGAGGGGGTTCCCCGGATTGAATCCGCCCATCCCAGCCCGCTCTCGGCGTCGCGCGGGTTCTTCGGTTCGCGCCCCTTCAGCCGGACCAACGAGCTGCTGCTGCAGCAGGGAGCGGAGCCGGTGGACTGGCGGTTGGACGCGATACGGTAGGGGAAACCCGTTGATCGAGGAGAACCGCATGCCTGACCGTTCCGTGCCCGCCGCGATGCCCGCGCAGGATGCTCCCCGGCGGTCCCGCCCGCTGCTGACCCTTGAGGTTTTGCGGCGGGAGCAGCTGACGCCGCACATGGTGCGCATCATCGCCGGTGGCCCCAACTTTGAGCGTTTTGTCGAGAACGGCTGCGCCGATGCCTACTGCAAAATCTGGTTTGGCCCGGATGGCAAGCCGCTGGACGGGAAGTCCGAGCTCGAGTCCCTGCGGCAGGATTTTCCCCGTGAGGAGTGGCCGGTGTCGCGCACCTACACGATCCGCAGCGTCAATTCAGCGGCCCGCGAGCTGGCCATCGATTTTGTGGTTCACGGCGACGAAGGCCTTGCCGGACCCTGGGCTGCCCAGGCCACAGCGGGTGAGGCCTTAACGTTCGCCGGCCCGGCCGGAGCCTTCAGCCCCGATCCCGACGCCGGATGGTACCTTTTCGCCGCTGACGAGTCCGCTCTGCCCGCCACTGCCGCCGTGCTGGAAGCCCTGCCGGCCTCCGCCGTTGGACAGGTGTTTCTGGAAGTGGGCGGTCCGGAGGACCGGCAGCCGCTGACGGCGCCCGCGGGGGTCACCGTGTCCTGGTTGTACCGCGGTGATCTGCCGGCCGGAAACACCGGCCTGCTGGCTGCAGCCGTTGCTGCCGCACCGTGGCCGAACAATGATGTGCAGGTCTTCGCGCACGGCGAGCGGGAGGCTATGAAGGCGCTGCGCGATATTTTCTTCGCCGGTCACGGGCTCGAGCGCCGGCAGGTGTCCCTGTCCGGATACTGGGCCGCCGGACGCACCGAGGATGCCTTCCAGGCAGAAAAAAAGACCCCGGTCGGCAAGATCCTCTAGATCCTGCGTTCCGGGGCCCTCTTTCCAGCTAAGGCCGGCCCTGCTGTGTGGCCGCAGAACCGCGGCCGGTCGTTCCGCAGACTACCGGCGGCGGTTCCGGCGGTCGTTGCCGGAAAGGCTCCGCGTCAGCGGCCGGGCGAGGTTGTCTCCCATCACCACGCCGCCGGCGATTGCCAGGATCACCGTCAGCGCATTGAAGATCCCCACGGCACCGGCGGTGAAGTCGTCCGAGCCGACGCTCAGGCCGTACATGGCACGGAAAATGCTCAGCCCCGGGAAGAGGAAGAGCACCGCCGGAACCGCAACAATCAGCTGCGGCGCGCCCATCCGCAGGGCAATCATGCGGGCCAGCATGCCGATGAAGACGGCCGCCACAGCCGGCGTGAGCCGGGGCCCCAGACCCACCAGCTCACACAGCTCGAACACCAGGTAACCCGCGGCTCCGGTCAGGACCGTAGGCAGCACCAGATTCATCGGTGACTGCTCCACCACACAGATCGTGGCCAGCGCCACGGCCAGCAGCAGCATCGTCACCACAAACGGATACTGGGATCCGGTAACGCTGGTCACGTCCAGCCGCGGCATGCCGGCCAGGGCACCCACAACCAGCGCGACGGCGATGCCCGCGACCAGCGCGCCGAACGTCAGGAACGCGGACAGGAAACGGCCGGAGGCGGTGACCGGGAAGCCGTTGATCGCATCCTGCACTGCCGAGACCAATCGCCCGGTGGGCAGGAGCAGCAGGATGCCGCCGGCCACCACGATGCCCGGCGAAATCGGCACGTTGAAGGACCAGAAGATCATGGCGATGGCAGTGACCACGAACCCCGCGGCGGCGGTGCTGAAAAAGTCCGGCACCCGCCAGCGGCCCAGCAGGCGCTGCAGCAGGCTGACCAGGACCGTACTGAGGAAGGCCACCAGGGAAGCCAGCGGCCCGCCGCCGATAAAGCCAACGATCGCGGCGGAAAACACTCCGGTTGACGCCGTCACCCCCCACCGCGGAAACGGCTTCGTCTGGTGGGTGATTTCGTTGAGCCGGTTGGCGGCCTCGGCACGGGACAGTCCGCCGTCGATGATGTCCGTCACGAGCTGGTGAACCAGGCCCAGACCTGCATAGTTGTTTGTCCAGGAACGGACCACCCGCATGACGGTGATGGGTGTCTGGTCCTTGGGCGAGTGGTTCAGCAGCACCGACTGGTTGGTGATGTCCACCTCGATGCTTTCCAAGCCGAAGGCTGCAGTGACTGCGATAATCGCCGTCTCCACCTCCAGGGCACCCGCACCGTACCGGAACATGGTCTCCGCCAGGCTGAGGGCGAGGTCCAGCGTCTTCCGGGCCGAGGCATCGGGACCGGCGGTGCGCACCAGGGGATTTGCGTACGGGGAACCGGCCAACCGCTCCACGATGGACATGGCCTGGGTGGGAGGAGTCTCCCCCTGGACCAGCCTGCGCAGCATCCGCCGGGCGGCTGCCGATGAACGGTCCTGCTGCCGGGCAGCGCTGCCGGCGCTGGTGTGCTGCTGACCCGGCACCGTCTTGCGGGAGCGGGGCTTCCGCGGCGGCTGGGTTGTGCCAGCGGGCTTTCCGGGTTTGCCGCTGCCAAACCCGGACCCCGGGATGCGTCCGGAGCCCAGTCCGCCCGAGGTGCCTTTGGAGGGCGTCAGCATCACCGAGGTGGTGGGGGGAGGCGGCTTGGGTTTGGTGCTCCTCAGCCCGAAGCCCCCCGGACCGGTGGGGAGCCCCATGGTGCTCTTGGAAGCCGATCCCTTCGGTGCCTTGCCGGGCGCAGCGGGACGCCGCACCTTGGCACCCGCGGGTGCCTTTTTAGCCCCTGATGCCCGGGGCTGCTGCTCTGTCCTGGGGTGCCCGGTCCTGGGCTGCCCTGCGGCGGACTCCTGTCCGGCAGACTCCTGTCCGGCAGACTCCTGCCCCGCGGACTCCTGCCCGGCGGACTCCTGCCCGGCAGACTCCTGCCCGGCGGACTCCTGCCCGGCGGACGACTCCTGCCCGGGACGCCGGATGACCGGTATCAGTCCCACCATCGGATCGGGGTTCTGTGCAGGCTTTTGGCGGTCTGCATCGGACGTGTTTTCCAAAGGACTCACCCTTTCGCCTCTGTTGCCTGAAATCCGTTCAGGCGCACTTGCTGTTAGTAGAACGGCTGCTGGTGCCGGCGCCAGTAAATCTGCCGCGCGACGCGTTCACCGATGGCGTTCCAGATCTTGTACCGCAGCGGGTCCAGGACCAAGTCGTAGCAGCCCACGAAGTCCGTGACGGTCTTCGAGAAGCTGGTCTTGAACAGCCCCAGCCCATGGTGGGGATGTTCCTTGTTTTTCAGCTGGTCACTCGGAGGCGTTCCGCAGAAGTCGTACTGCTCAATGCCGAAGTCTTCCTTCAGTTCGGTGATGGCCGTCCATTGAACCAGGTGCGAGTCTCCGTACTGGTTGCGGCGGGGCTTGGAGCCGCCGTCCTTGTACGTACCCTTCTTGCCGTAGGCGATGACGAAGGCACCCACCGTGGGTTCTCCGTTTTCGAAGGCAAAGTAGAACCGGCCCTGACCCGCAGCCACGAAGTTGGACCAGAAGCGGTGGTAGTACTCGTAGGAGCGCATCCGCGCCGCGGAACGGTCCTCGATATGGCTCATGAGTTTGTACATGGTGCGCATATTCTCTTCGGTGGGCTCCACCCGGCGCACGTCGGCGCCTTCACGGATTGCCCGGCGGACGGCGTTGCGGCCGCGCGAAGAGATGTTCTTCAGGACCTGCTCGATGTCCGGTGTGGTGTCCAGCAGCGCCGTGGAGTCATTGGGCTGCAGGTTGAAGGTCTTGACCAGGCCGGCGCCCTCGAACTGGGCCCGCACCTCGGCACTGTCAACGATGTCCGGTTCCACCTTCACGGCGAACACGTTTCGCTTGGTCTCCTTGATGAACCGGCGCAGCGCATCCAGGACCTCGGGCACGTGGGACGGCTCAGCGACGTCCGGTCCCTTAATCAGGTACCAGAGGCTGCCCAGGCCGGGAACCTTCTTTTCGATCGCCAGGTTGTACGTCGTGTAGCCGCGGCCGGTGAACACCAAGTGGATGGGATTCCATCCGTGGTGGGACTTGACCTCCGCGTACGAAGCGGACTGCAGCACGTTGCCGCCGCACGGGTTGGACTGCACGTGGCTGTCCCATTTGTCTCTCTCGTCGGCGGTGGCCAGACGTGCACTAAAGTCTCGCAAAATACCTCAACTAATCATTTGATCGCTTGATCGCTTGCACCATCTGCGGCTGATCCAAAAGTGACCCCGGAAAACGCCCGGCGGCCGTCCCCAAGTCTATCCGGTGGGACGATCACTCAATGAAATCCCGGGAGCCTCGGGCGGTGTGAGTTCGCACCGAAGGCCGCGGCTAGACTAGATGCAAATTCATGAAGTTTGCGCGAACAGGGAGCACCATGGGACAGCGGCTGGAACTCGGGTTGGACACCTTCGGCGACGTGACGTCGGACCCGGCCGGTGAACGGCTTCCACAGCACCAGGTTCTGCGCAACGTCGTGGCCGAGGCGGTGTTGGCGGACTCGGTCGGCGTCGACTTCATCGGCGTCGGAGAACACCACCGGGAGGATTTCGCGGTATCGGCACCGGAGGTGGTCCTCGCCGCGATCGCCGGGCAAACCAGCAGGATCCGGCTCGGGTCGGCGGTCACCGTCCTGAGCTCCGATGATCCGATCCGGGTCTTTCAGCGCTTTTCGACGCTGGATGCCGTTTCCAACGGCCGCGCCGAAGTGATCCTGGGCCGCGGCTCCTTCACTGAGTCCTTTCCGCTGTTCGGGCTGGATCTGGCCCAGTACGACGAACTCTTCGAGGAAAAGCTGGAGCTCTTCACCGAGCTGCGCCGCGAAACCCCGGTGACGTGGAGCGGCAGCACCCGGGCACCGCTGCAGAACCAGCGGGTATATCCGCCC
Organism: Arthrobacter sp. zg-Y820; assembly: GCF_030142155.1. Taxonomy (GTDB): domain Bacteria; phylum Actinomycetota; class Actinomycetes; order Actinomycetales; family Micrococcaceae; genus Arthrobacter_B. Next base: position 471,550 of record NZ_CP126247.1, on the reverse strand, counting down.
ACCGCCGGCGGGAAGCTTCCGGTGTGGATCGCCGTCGGCGGCACTCCGCAGTCCGTGGTCCGGGCCGCCCACTACGGCCTGCCCCTGATGTTGGCGATCATCGGCGGGGAACCGGCACGCTTCGCACCGTTCGTGGACCTGTACAAGCGGGCACTGGCCCAGTTCGGCCAGCCTCTGCTCCCGGTGGGCGCCCACTCCCCCGGCTACATTGCCGCCACTGATGAGCAGGCGCTCGAGGAGGCCTGGCCGCATTTCGAGCGGATGCAGAACCGGATCGGCCGCGAGCGCGGCTGGAGCCCGACCACGCACAGCGACTACCTTGCCTCGGCCGGCCCCGAGGGCGCCCTGTTTATTGGCTCGCCCGCAACCGTCGCCGCCAAGATCGTCAGGGTGGCCCGGGAACTGGAGCTGAGCCGCTTTGACCTGAAATACAGCCTGGGCACCCTCCCTCATGAGCTGATGATGAACTGCATCCGTCTGTACGGCACCGAGGTTGCCCCGCTGGTGCGCGAACAGCTGGCCTAGCCCGGAGGCTGGCCCGGCATCAGGCCGACGCCGGAAGGAACCACCGGATGCGCGGTTCCGTCTCGGCCAGCCCGGCTGCCTGGTCGATCACCTTCCGGTCCTCCCCCGTGGTGCGCTCCTGTTCCTGGCGCAGGTACTCGCGCCAGGTGGCGACGTCGTAAATCTCGCGGAACTGGCTGGAGTCAGTCACTGAGTGCACCAGCTCCCAGTCCCGCGCTCCGGTCCGCATCCGGGAAAGGCGCACCTCGTGCATCAGGTGCACGAAGTCCGCTGCCTTGTCCGGAGCAAGCTCGTAAGCGATAAGGATGGTGACCGGGCCGGCGTCGGGCGCCGGCTCCTGCGTCGGCTCGATCCCCAGGTCCGCTTCAGCCACGCTGCGGTCCAGCCGGCCGGTGCGGGGCAGCAGCGGCAGCACCGACACGCTCACGCCCGCGGCGGCCAGGACGAGTCCCGCCGCCGCCAGCACCGGACCATAGCCGTACACGGTTGCCAGCGAGCCCCAGACGACGGCGCCCAGCGCCTGCGCACCGGTGGTCACCATGAGGTAGACGGAGAGCCCGCGGGCACGCACCCACTCCGGCAGCGTGAGCTGCATGGCGCTGTTGAGGATGGAGAAGGTGGCAATCCAGGCGATCCCCGCGAACACCAGCAGGACGGCCAGCACTGCGGCGGGAAAGGACCCGGCGGCAAATGTCCCCGCTCCGAAGACGGCAGCGGCGAGGCCCAGCATCACGCTGTCGTTGAACCGGTCCTGGACGCGGGGCAGCAGTACGACGCCGACAATGGCACCTGCGCCCAGCGCCCCCAATAGCAGTCCGTATCCGGTGGACCCGAGACGGAGGTGGCCGTTTACGGCGACGGGCAGCAGCGCATAGAGCGCGCTGGCAGGCACCATGAAGAGCGCCGTCCGGAGCAGGATACGGCGGATCCGCGGAGCCGCCCGGATGTAGCGCATGCCGGCGGCAAGGGCCTCTCCCATCCGCTCGGGATCCTCCGGCTCGGCAGGTGAGCGCCACGCATAAACAGCGGCGGCCGTGCCCAGAAAGGAAACGGCGTTGAGCCCGAAGACGAAGGACGGGCCCAGGAGGGAGACCAGCACACCGGCCACGGCGGGCCCCACCGCCCGGGCGGCATTGACCGCGACACTGCTCAGCGCCGCCGCGGCGCGGATTTCCCGGCGGGGAACCAGCGCCGGCGTGATGGCCTGCCACGCCGGCGCGCTCAGGGCCACGCCGCAGCCGATCAGGAACGTGTACAGCAGCAGCGAATCCGGATCCAGCAGGCCCAGCGCCGCTATGACGGTCAACGTGCCGGCGGCAGCGGCGGCAAAAAGGTTCGCGCCGAAAATGAGGCGCCGGCGGTTGAAGGCATCAGCGAGCACCCCTGCCACGAGGCCCAACAGCAGGGTGGGCGCCAGATTGGCGGTCTGGACCAGGGATACCACTGCCGCGTTGGAGCTGTTTTCCACCAGGTACCACTGCGCGCCGACGGTCTGCATCCAGGTGCCGATGTTGGACCCGAGGTTGGCCAGCCACAGAATGAGGAACATCCGGCGCCGCAGCGGCGCCCAGGGCGAGGCCGGGTCCATCTCGGATACCTCCGTCCTGGGATACCTCCGTCCGGACATGCCGGGCTCGGACGTTCCCGGTCAGGCCAGTCAGGCAGGTCAGGCCACCCGGGGAAAGGTTGCCCACGCCTTGCGGAACTGCTTCCGGGCTGTTTCTCCGCGCTCCTCCTCCAGGGCATGCAGCCGTCCGAAGGTGAACCCGTTCTGGCCGGGGTCCGCCGCTGCGGCTCCCAACCGGCGCAGGTAGTCGCGGCTCACCACGCTGTCCTGGTGCTCGCCGAGGATCTTTTGTACGTGCTCGGCTCCGGCGATGAGCACGGTGACGTCGTCGGCACGCACCGGCTGGGCGACCTCGGCCGCGTAGCGCAGCCGTTTGGCGTCTTTGCGTGCGTCGTGCAGCGCTTGTGCCCGATGATCATCACTGCGGGCAGAACGGGCATCCCGAACCTGCTGGTGCAGGCGCTTGCGGTCGCGCTGCAGCATGCGGCCCGCCGTTACGGCGGCCGGCGCCTCTGCGGCGGCCGTGAAGTCGGGACGGGTCACCACCGCCTCGAGCTGTTCCAGCAGACGGCGGTAGCGGACGCCGTCGAGCTCGCCGGCAACCGCCGCATGCGCCGCGGCGTAATCACCCAGCAACTCTTCGTCGATGCGCTGCAGCACCGGTCCCATCACCAGCTCGGCAGGTTGCTCGTTCACCAGAGCGTGCAACCGGGCACGCAGAACCTGTGCGTCGCGGGCGGCGCCCAGAACTCCGGCCAGCCACTTGAGTTCGTTCCGCACGGTCCGCGCCGGCTCCGGGGCCAGCACCCGCTGGTAACTCGCCAGAGCCGACCGCATCCGACGGGTGCTGACCCGCATCTTGTGCACGGCGTCGGCACGATCTGCCCGCACCCGCGGATCTTCCGCCAGCATGGCAAGAAACTGCCCGCGCAGATACGCCAGCAGCAGGAGCCCGGCGGGGCCCTCGGGCGTCAGCGGCGCGGAATTCCCGCCGGCGACTCGTCCAGCGATCTGCCGGGCGAGGGAAGCCGGTGATGGTATCGGGATGTGTGGTGTCGGCGTTTGCGCCGGGATGTCCGGCGACGATTGTTCCTGCGAGGGTTCCGGCTCACCTGCGGGGCGGCTGCGCCGTGGCGGTCGCACGGAAATTTCCGGATCCTGAGCGGTAGGCATGGCTCAGTATATGGCGGCAAAGCCGCGTCTCGGCAGGGTCTGCACACCGGCAGCTGCCCACGGTGCGACATCCCTGTACCGGGTACCGCCGCAGCGGTAGCATCGCCGTACGGTGCCGGTGCTTGCCTCCGCCGCCGCGAATTCTTTCCGAACGCAAAGGCCGCAATGACCGACATGAGATACGTAAAGCTGGGAAGCTCGGGAGCCATTGTGTCGGCCGTCGGTCTGGGGTGCATGACGTTCGGCGACCCCGGCCGCGGAAACCACGGGTGGACACTGCCCGGACCCGAGTCACGGCCGATCCTGCGCCGCGCCCTGGACCTGGGCATCAATTTTTTCGACACCGCCAATGTGTACTCCGCCGGGGACAGCGAGGCGATCACGGGCGCGGCCCTGGTGAACTACGCCAAGCGGGAAGAGGTGGTGATCGCCACCAAGGTCCGTGGCGAAATGGCACCCGGCCCCAACGGATGGGGGCTCTCCCGCAAGCACATCCTCTGGCAGGTGGACGAAAGCCTGCGGCGCCTGGGCACTGACTACATCGACCTGTACCAGGTCCACCGGTGGGACGGCTCAACCCCGCTGGAGGAGGTCCTGGAAACACTGGACGGGCTGGTCCGGGCCGGCAAGGTCAGGTATCTGGGGGCTTCCACCATGTACGCCTGGCAGTTTGCCCGGGCGCTGACACTGCAGCATGCCAACGGCTGGTCACCGTTTGTGACCATGCAGGCGCATTACAACCTCGTGTACCGCGAGGAGGAACGCGAGATGATTCCCCTGTGCGAAGCCACCGGCACCGGAGTGCTGGCGTATTCGCCCCTGGCCCGGGGCCGGCTGGCCCGTGGCTGGGACCGGGTGAGCCGGCGCCAGCAGCAGGACGAACTGGGCCACTCCCTCTACTCAGGCCAGGACGTGCCCAACAGTGCCATTGCCGACGCCGGCCTCCGGGTGGCCCAACGCCACGGCGTGCCGCGTGCCCAGGTGGCCCTGGCCTGGGTTCTGACCCACCCGACGGTGACGGCACCGGTGCTGGGCGCCTCCGCCGTCGACCATCTGGATGATGCCGTGGCTGCCTTGGACCTTCGGCTCTCGCCGGAGGATCTCGAGGAGCTGGAACAGGACTACACGCCCCGGCACGTGGCTGGCTTCTAGCCCTTCACGGCTCCGGCAACCAACCCGGAGGAGATGAAGCGCTGCAGGAACAGGAACAGCACCATCACCGGCAGGGCGGCCAGGACGGCACCCGCGGAGAAGACGCCCCAGGTGCGGGACTGGCTGTCTCCGACGAAGGAATAGAGGCCCACTGCCAGCGTCTGGGTGTCCGGATCATTCAGGACAATGGAGGCGATCAGGAATTCGCCGGTTGCCGTGATGAAGGACAGCAGCCCCACAATGGCGAGGATGGGGGTGACCAGCCGCAGGATGATGGTGAAGAAAATCTGGATGTGGCTGGCACCGTCGATGCGGGCCGCCTCGTCCAGGGACTTCGGCACGGTGTTGAAGAATCCGTACATCAGATAGGTGTTCACACCCAAGGCTCCGCCGAGATAGACCATGATCAGTCCGGTCTGGCTGCCCAGGCCCAGCCAAGGCACGACGTCGGAGATGCCGCTGAGCAGCAGGAAGATGGCGACGACGCCGAGCATCTGCGGAAACATCTGCAGGAGCATCAGGCTCATCAGTCCGAAACGGCGGCCCGTAAAACGCATCCGGGAGAAGGAGTACGCGGCCAAGGCGCCGAGGAACACGGTGCCGGCACTGGTGATCAACCCGACGACAAGGGTGTTCACAAACCACTTGGCGAACGGTTTCTGGGGGTCCGAGAAGAGGTTCACGAAGTTGTCGAACTCGATTGTGCCGAACAGCCCGCTCGCGGAGACCAGCGTGCCAGTGGGGCTGAGCGCGGCGGAGAGCACATAGGCCAGGGGAAAGAGCGCGAAAACTCCCATGACCAGGCCCACCAGATGCCGCCAGCCCTTGTCGCGGAACCAGACGGCGAACTTCCTGCGGGGTGCCGGAGCCGTTGGGACGGTTTTGAGTGCCGGGGTCAGAGTCGAATTGCTCATGAGTTCACTTCCTCCAGCGCCTTGGTCTGCCGAAAGCTGACCGCTGAAATGACTGCCACGATGATGAAGATGATGACGGCGAGCGCACTGGCCAGCCCGTAGTCACGCCCGGACCCCTGGCCGAACGCCACCTTGTAGACCAGCGTGATCAGCAGGTCGGTGGCGCCGATGTCCATGTTGGTATCGGAGAACCGGGGCCCGCCGCCGGTGAGCATGAAGATCACGTTGAAGTTGTTGAAGTTGAAGGCAAAGGTGGAGATCAGCAGCGGTGCAGTGGAGACCAGCAGCAGCGGCAGCTTGATCGAGCGGAAGATCCGCCACGCGGAGGCGCCGTCCATCCGGGCGGCCTCGTTGACGTCTTCCGGGAGGGACTGCAGGGCTCCGGTGCAGACCAGGAACATGTAGGGGAACCCCAGCCACGTGTTCACCAGCAGCACGCTGAACTTCGCCAGCCACGGATCGGTCAGCCACGGAATATCGGCTCCGCCGAACAGGGAGGCGTTGATGAAGCCGAATTCCTGGTTGAGCATCCCGGACCAGACCAGCCCGGCGAGGAAGGCGGGGAAGGCATACGGCAGGATCATCACGGTGCGGTAGATCTTTTTGCCGCGCAGGTTCGGATGGTTGAACGTGAGCGCAAGGAACAGGCCCAGTCCGAAGCACAGCAGCACCGATCCGAGCGCAAACGCAAAGGTCCAGAGAATAACGCTGACGAGCGGTCCGCGCAGGTCAGGATCGGTGAACGCACGCTCAAAGTTCTCGAACCCGACACCCACCTTCCAGCCCGTGGCGAGGCGTTCGCCGTCGGCCGTTATGAAGGAACCTTCACCGCCGTCGGTGTAGACGGCTCCGGACTCGGTGTCGGTGAAGGTGTCCGCCGCTTCGTCGTAGACCAGCACCGGTTTGAAGACGTACGCATTGGAGCCGTCGGCCGTCTGCAGGATGCCCTCATCGAGGTCTTCACCGAGGGGAACCTGGATGGCGGTGATTTCCTGCTGCGCGCCGAGCAGTTCGTTGAAGGTCAGTGTGCGGTAGCCCTCGGCGCCCACGGCCTTGCCGGTGCTGCCGAGTTCGGCGCCGTCGACATCGGCCAGCGGTTCGCCGGTGGTGCCGATCCGCACGCCACCGTCGGGATCGGTGACCAGCAGCGACAGGACATCGCCCTTTTCCACCACAGACACCTGGTAGGCGGGGGAATCCGGAATGCGCTTCTGCGCGCTCATGGAGATGGACGAGATGGCATCGTCCTTGGTGCTGTTGTGCCCGTCACCGTAGTTGGTGAACGCGATGTAGCCGCTGTAGACCACCACGAAGACCTGAAAGACGAGCAGGAACAGGACACCGGGGGCCAGATACTTGGCCGGCAGGCCGCCGCGGCGCAGGTAAATCCAGTTGATCAGCACGGTCACGGCCGTGGCTACTGCCAGGATGGTCCATTTCTCGTTCATGAACAGGGCCATCAGGACGTAAACGGCAAACGCATCCGTCAGGCCCAGAAGCAGGATTTTGGCCAGCAGGCCAGCCGTAGAGTCCGGGCTGCGCCGGGGTTTCGTTTTTGGTGCGGGAATGTCTGAGCGGACGGGGGTGTCCAGCTGATCAACCATCGGGGTTCTCCTTGAACCGGTTCGGGCCGGGACACTGCTCCTAAAACTGCAGTGTCCCGGCCCGCGTATCTTGCATCGGCTGTGCGGCCGGTGCTGTGTCTATCTCGTGCCGTACCTGTGTCGACGTCGTGTCAGGCCCCGGCTATTCCGTGTCTGACCAGACCGGCTGATACCGGACTACTTGGCGATCTTGGCTTCGATGTTGCTGACCATGGTGGCCCAGGATTCAGCGGGATCGCCCTGGCCCTTGATGAGTGCCAGCTCGGTGCCGCCCCAGTCCGCCCAAACGGCTTCCATTTCCGGAATGGCCGGCATCGGAACGCCGTTGGCTCCGATTTCGCCGAAGGCGGCGACGATCGGGTCCGCAGCTGCCTTGTCGAAGGAGGCGGTGAGGGCCGGCGGCCGTCCGCCGCCCTCGAACATGGCGTCCTGCACGGCCTCGGTGGTCAGGTAGTTCAAGGCAAATTCGGTGGCAGCGAGGGAGTTCTGGCTCTTGGAGCTGATGAAGAACCCGTTCACGCCCACAAAGGGCTGCGCGGGCTGGTCGCCGGTGGTGGGCAGCGGGTCGACGGCGACGTTGATGCCGGCTTCCTCGGCCAGCGGCACGTTCCACGGGCCGGTGAGGAAGTACGGGGAGGCTCCGGCGTTGAACTTCTCCTTGGCGATGTCCGCTGAGATGTTGGAATTCAGGATTCCGGCGCCGCTTTCGCCCCATTCCTTCAGCTTGGCGGCAAAGGCCGCGCCGTTTTCGCTGCCCAGCTCCAGCTTGGTGGCGTCGTAGCCGCCGTCCTCATCGGTGCCGAAGACCGGAACACCCATCGAGGTCTGCAGCGGGTAGAGGTGGTAGGGATCGCCCTGCTTGGGATCCATGCCCACTAGGAACGGGAATTCGGCTCCCTTGGTGGCGACGGCGTCCTGGCCGTTGGCGATGACCTCGTCCATGGTGGTTGCCGGTTCCGGAACCAGGTCCGTGTTGCGCAGCAGGCCGATGTTCTCGATGGAGTACGGAACGCCGTAGGTGCTGCCTTCATAGGTCATTGCCGAGACGGCAGATTCCTGGAAGTCGGCTGCCTTGTCGCCCAGTTCGATCGGGGCGACGACGCCGTTGAGCACAAACTTGCCCAGCCAGTCGTGCGGCCCGACGATCAGGTCCGGGCCCTTGCCGGTGGGAACCTGGGTGATGAAGTCATCGGAAACCTGCTCGAAGTCCTTCGTGACCAGCTTGATCTCGATGCCGGTGTCTTCCTTGAACTGGGCCGTGACCTCGGTCAGTGCCGGTGAACGTTCGGCATCGACCCACATTGTGAGGGTGGTGGCGCCGGCGCTGGCGAGATCGGTGGAGTCTGCGTTGTCAGCGGCGTCGCCGCCCCCACAGGCACTCAGGACAAGGGCTGCGGTGACCGAAACGGCCCCGAGAGCGAGGGCGCGGCGGCGAGGCGCCGTCGTACCCGTGGTGTGCACCTTCATTGGTGAACCTCTCCTAGTTTTTTCAATGGTGTCCGACATTCTCAGGCTGGTGCCCGAGCCTCCTGTGCTGCTGCACCGGAAGGGTCAGGAGCAGGGGAACTCTCCATCGGGGACCTAAGTATGGAGAAAGTGTAAGCGCGTACACGGTGTGCGTCCAATCACAGACTCAGATCACACTAACCTTCCCACGTCAGAGGCACATTGCCCGCTCAGCTTCCCCGGCTGGACGGAAACTACCGTCGCTGGGAAAGCCGCAACCTGCGTGCAAGCGTTTTCATTCTGAGCCGGAGATGCCCCTAGGATGGCACCCATGCTCAGCCACTTAATTTCCGGCACCGGCGCAGAGACCGGCCCGTCCCTTGTCCCTCTGCACGCAGCCTCCAGCGAACACGATCGCCAGTGGTGGCGTTCCTCGGTGATTTACCAGGTGTATCCGCGCTCGTTCCGCGATCTCAGCGGAAACGGCGTGGGCGACCTGCCCGGCATCACTGCTGAGATGTCCTCCCTGGCCGAGCTCGACATCGATGCCCTGTGGCTCTCCCCGTTCTACACCTCACCGCAGAACGACGCCGGCTACGACGTCGCTGACTACTGCGCCGTCGATCCGCTGTTCGGCACCCTCGAGGACTTTGATGCCCTCGTTGCGAAGGCCTCCGGGCACGGCATCCGGATCATTGTGGACCTCGTTCCCAACCACTGCTCCAGCGAACACGCCCTCTTCCAGGCCGCCCTTCACTCGCCGGCGGACTCGCCTGAGCGGGACATGTTCATCTTCCGTGACGGGGCCGGCGAAAACGGCGTCCTTCCGCCCAACAACTGGCAGTCGCACTTCGGCGGATCAGCCTGGACCCGGACCACCAACACCGATGGAACGGCCGGCCAGTGGTACCTGCACCTGTTCGACTCCAGCCAGCCGGACTTCAACTGGGACAACCCGGCGGTGCGTGCGGAGTTCGAACGCGTGCTGCGCTTCTGGCTGGACCGCGGCGTCGGCGGTTTCCGCGTGGATGTTGCCCATGCCCTGGTCAAGAAGTCCGGGCTGCCCGATTGGGGCGGCCGTGCCGACGGCGGTTCCTCGGAGGGTTTCCCCGGATACGAGGCTCCGATGTTCGGCCAGGCGGAAGTCCACGACATCTACCGGTCCTGGCGGCGGCTGCTGGACAGCTACGACGGCGACCGCGTGCTGTGCGCCGAAGCCACCATCGATCCGCTGGACCGCCTCTCGGACTGGGTCCGCCCGGATGAGATGCACCAGACCTTCAACTTTGCCTATCTGCACCACCCCTGGCACGCCGGGGCGCTGCGCCACGTCATCTCGTCGTCGTTGGAAGCCTTCGACAAGGTGGGGGCGCCCACCACCTGGGTGCTTTCAAACCACGACGTCGTGCGCCATGCCACGCGCTTTGGTCTCGAGGACCAGCAGGAACGCCCGGGCGACGGTCTGGGGCCGGAGGACCCGCAGCCCAACCACACCCTGGGACTCTCCCGGGCACGAGCTGCCACCTTGCTGATGCTGGCCCTGCCCGGCGGCGTCTACCTCTATCAGGGGGAGGAATTGGGACTGCCGGACCACACCACCATGCCGCACGACTTCCGCCAGGATCCCACCTATCACCGCACCGGCGGCGCCCGCCTGGGACGTGACGGCTGCCGGATTCCCCTGCCCTGGTACTCCGCGGCTGACAGCTTCGGCTTCAGCAGCACCGGTTCGGCTTGGCTGCCCCAGCCTGCCGACTGGGCGTCGCTGGCCCGCGATGTCCAGCGCGAGGATCCGAACTCGACGCTGAACCTGTACCGCAGCGCGCTGGCCGTACGTCGGGAATATGCCCTCGGTGCCGGTTCGCTGGCCTGGTGGCCCGACGTCGATCCGGACGCCGTCGTCGCCTTCCTGAACGGCACCGTCCTGACTGTGCTGAACATGGGCACCGAACCGATGTCCCTGCCCTCCGGGGAGGTTCTGGTGACCAGCGAAGCCGGTGCCGCGGCTGACGGTTTCCTGCTCCCCAACCACGCTGTCTGGCTCCGGCTAAGCTAAATGCGGAAAAGGCACCGGGCTTCCGGGTCCGGTGCCTCAGCTGGGCGCTGCTGCTGTCAGGGTGCGGCAGCCCATAAGCCTTCTGAACAGTGCAGGTACTGAATCGCACATCTGCGTCATGCAGTTGCTGAATCGAGGACAAATCGTGGCAGGGATCAAAGAGGTGGCCGCGCGCGCCGGTGTCTCTTCAGCCACGGTCTCCCGTGCCTTCAGCGGCAACGGAAAGGTCTCCGAGGCCACCCGCCGCAAGGTTCAGGCCGCAGCCGACGAGCTGGGCTTTGTCATTTCCTACAACGCGTCGTCGCTGGCTTCCGGCCGCAGCCGCAACATTGGAATTGTCATGCCCACCGTCGGCCGCTGGTATTTCTCCCAGGTCCTCGAAGGCGCTGCCGCTGCACTCATCGATGCGGGCTATGACCTCACGCTTTACAACACCGGCGACAGCCCCGGACACCGCGAGAGTGTGCTGACCGAGATGCTGCGCCGCAAACGGCTCGACGCCGTCATAGCGGTGGCGCTGAAACTCACCGACGAGGAGCTGTCCCAACTGCACGCCGTCGGCAAGCCCATTGTCGCCATCGGCGGTCCCCTGCCGCAGACCCACACCATCCGCGTGGACGAGGCCAACATCTCGGCGCTCGCCACCGAGCACCTCATTGCTCTCGGTCATACCCGAATTGCCCACATTGGAGGTGGCGAAGAGCTCGAGCGCGATTTTCGGATGGGCAGCACGCGCCGGGACGGTTACGAACAGGCCATGGGCCGTGCCGGTCTGAAATGCGTGCACATCAACAGCCCCGACTTTTCCGTGGGCAGCGGAGTTCACGCCGCCAAGACTCTCCTGGCCGCTCCGGGCCGGCCCACTGGCATTTTTTGCGCCTCGGACGAGATCGCCATCGGCACCATCCTTGCGGCCAAGAGTCTGGGACTGCGTGTTCCGGAGGACCTGTCGGTGATCGGCATTGACGGGCATGAGCTCGGGGAGGTCTTTGGGCTGACCACCATCAGCCAGGATCCGCGGGGCCAGGGAGCTGCCGCCGTCGCCGCCGTCCTTTCCCTCCTCCAGCAGGAGCCGCTCGAAGCAGACTGGACTCAGCGTTTCTACCCCACCGAGTTCGTGGTCCGCTCCAGCACTTCGGTTCCCGCGGACCTGCACAGCTGATCCGCGGACTGCGGCCTCCACTCCGGGAATCAGCGGCTCCGCCGTCGTGCTGGCCGTTGCCCTCGTCTTCACCAGCCAACCGTGCTTGACTGGAATGTCAGTTCGTCCGGCCGAAAGAACACCGCTCCCCCATGTCCCTTTTTCTCTGGATTCTGCAGATCGTTCTGGCCATCATGTTCATGGGAATTGGCGGGCAGCGGCTGACGCGCCCCGCCAGGCACTTGAGGAAATTGCCGTGGACAGACGGTTATCCGGTGGCCGCCATCCGCGCCCTTGGTGCAGTGGAGCTAACCGCGGGCGTGTTCCTCTTGCTTCCCGGATTCCTGGGCTGGACGCCCATCCTGACCACCGCCGCTGCCGCAGGCCTGGTGGTCCTCATGGCCTTGGCCGTAGCGATGCATCTGCGCCGGGAACAGCGCCAGGCCGCTGTCCTCCCGGCTATCCTTCTGGTGATGGCAGCCATAGTGGTGTGGGGCCGGCTGGCTCAAATGCTGTGAGCTCGTTTTGATGAGCCCTAAGGTTGTGGAGTCCTGCAATGGGGAGCCTTGAATGGGGAGCCATGGAAGGTGAGCGCGGGAAGGTAACCACGGAAAGATGAGCGGAGCGGGATGGCGGACAAGGCAGAGACCGTAGCGGAGCTGTATGCCCTCATGCCCGATGCCTTCACGGAAGCCCGCAACCAGCGCGCAGCCGCTGCGACCAAAGGCGGGGACAAGGAATTGGGTAAAGCCCTACGCACCCTGCCGAAACCCTCTGCCGGTGCGTGGCTGGTCAACATGCTGACCCTGCATCGTCCGGAGCTGGTCTCCGAGGTCCTCGAACTGGGCGCCGTCCTGCGGGAAGCGCAAACCGATATGGATCAGCAGCAGCTGCGCCAGCTCAGTGGTGAGCGCCAACGCCTGCTCCGGTCTGCCGCGCGGGAAGCCCGGAGTCTCGCCGAAGAATTGGGGCGTCCGGTCAGTGCCGCAGTGGGCGCGGAAGTGGAACAAACACTCTGGGCCGCGATGACCGATGCCGATGCTGCCGCCGCGGCAGCCAGCGGTCAGCTAGTTCGGGCGCTGGAAGCCAATGGCTGGGAACCGGTGCAGCTGGAGGGCGCCGTTGCGGACCCCTCCTCGGTTCGGCAGCTGACTGCCGGCGGAACGCCGCGGCAACCATCCACAACCGGAACCGGTGCTCGCGGCTCTGGGGCCGGGGATGGGGAAGGTGCTGAGGGTGGGGCCGGTAAAGGTTCTGCCGTGCAGGCGAGGAAGGAAAAAGCTGCGGCAGCCCGCGCACTTCGCGCGGCGCGGACATCATTGGCGGATGCAGAGCGGGACGCAGCGCAGGCTGAGGACGCTCTGAAGGCGGCCCAAGATGAGGTCGATGCTGTTGACGACCGCCGCGACGAGCTGACAGACGAAATTGACGAACTGCGTGAGCGGATCCGAGATCTCGAGCGTGAAGTGGCTGCCGTCGACCGCCGTGCGGGCACCCTCGAACGGGCACGCGATAGTGCCCGCCGCACAGCGCGTGCGGCCCGACGGGCCGTGGAGAAAGCCCAGGCCAAGCTGGAGGGTTTGGGCTAGCTCCAGAGAGGCCGGGCTCCAGGTCTGGAGCCCTGTACGGCTCCAGCCGCCAGCCCTGTCCTGCTGCAGCTGGCCCCCAGCCCTGCTGCATCTGGTTCCAGCTGCGAGCCCTTCCGAATCTCGATGAATCAGTTCGCCCTAGAAGGGCGGCGGGTCGTCTCCGTAGTCGTCCGGATCATCTGGAGCGCTTGGTCCGCCGGGAGCACTTGGAGCGCTTGGTCCGCCGGCATCATTGGCCCGTGATGGACCAATGCCCGCCGCGTTGCCTCCGCCATTCGCCTGACCGCTATTCGCGGTGATGTCCGGGCGCAATTGGCCGCCGTCATCGCTACAGGTTTCCCGGGACAGGCTCAGTTGCGGTTCCGTCCGGTAACACCTGCCGCCCGGCGAGGTCCACTCAATCACCCCGGGACGAGGCTGCCTGGCTTTCCAGAACCCTTCGGATTTGAACATGTGATGCCGCCGGCACAAATGCTCCAAATTGTCATGATCAGTCGGCCCGCCCTGCGCCCACGGTTTGGTGTGATCGATCTCGGAAATCACCGCATTGGTCCGGCACCCCGGGAACCGGCAGGTCCCGTCCCGCACCCGCAGGACCCGTTTCAATCCGTCGGGAACCTTCCGCCGTTTTCCCACGCGCAGGATCTCTTCGGTGTCCGGGTCGCGTTCCACCGGTGTCCATTTCATGGCCTCGCGGGCCATCCTCCGGGCCGTTTCGGGACTGATGGGCCCGTATCCGTTCAGTTCGGCTGGCTGGTCATCGGCTCCGAAGAGGGTTTCGGCGTTGATCAGCACCAGGATCTCCGTCCGAGCCCTGGGACCATGGCCAATACGGCAGGACCCGGACCCCTTGCCGGAGCCCTTGCCGGAACCAGTATCAGAACCTGATCCCTGGCCGGAGCCGGCATCTGGGCCAGAACGCTTGCCGGTGCCCGAACCCTTACCTTCGCCGCTGGCGCCCCTGCCGGAGCCGGATCCCTTACGACGGCCCTTACCCTTCTTACCCCCGGCACCCGCACCACCACCGTTGCTGCACTCGTCCCCGCACTCATGCTCGTGGCCGCCCAACAGATCCGCGAGGATGTCCGTGCGCAACTGATCCACCGTGCGTGTGTCCCCGGCGGCCTGCTCACCCCGGGCCGCAACACTGAGCTGAGTAAAAATGGCTTGGGCTTTCTCGGCAGGCAGCAACGCCGAAAGCCAGGACATCCCGTCCGGCTCCGGACGCACCCACACCGTCCGCTGCTCAAACGCCGTCAACTGCCGCTGCACGATGGTCTCCGGATAGTACTGCTCCCGCAGCCGGTGAGCCTTCACCCGGAACTGGGTTCTGGTCTGACCCGCCGCCAGACCCAGCAACTCCGCCTCGAACCCGGGCAGCTCGCCCGACACCACGCCCACACACTGCTCCACCAGGATCTCGACGTGACCGTAACTGATCTGCCCGGACTCCAACGCCTGCAGCGTGGCCGTGTTCCTGGTGCAGAGATCACCGGCCTGACTCATCAACGCCTTTCCGCTACCGGTGGGCACTCCCAGAATGGTTGCGGCTTCCTCCGCGGCGAGGCTGAACGCCATCTCCGCGTCCCGCAACCCGGTAACGGATAGCGTCTCGTCCTCGTAAACGGTCTGCAGCCGGGACAGGACCCGAGCCTGCTGCGCCTGCGCCCACCGGATCAAATGATCCAATCGCAACAAGGCCCCACCGACTTCAGCCTCGGTCAGGGACTCCACGTTCTGCAGGGCCAGGAACCCGGTCAACCCGTCCCGGTAACCGGTGTCGGACGGCCCCGGGGAATGGACAGGATGGACGGAATTATCAGAGGAGGCAGGGGCCAGAGAGCCACCGGATCCTTGAACTTCAGCTCCGTCACTGACAGCTGGATCAGTTCCGACAACGCCCGGCTCGGCAAGGAAAACCGACAGGCTGGAGTTTGCAGCCTGCCCATGTCCAGTGCCGGGAGTCCCGGTCGAAGATCCGTTCTGATCCATGACTTCAGACTTTCACCCGGCACTGACATTCCCGGTTCCAGAAGCGCCAAAACCACCCCAAAACAGGCCAAAACGGGCCCTTTTCAGGACTCACAAATACCCCACTTTTGCTGGCAACTACTGGCTGCGAAGACTGGATACCCGCTCGTGCAGGGGCAACTCATACATCCCAGACAAACCGGGCAGAACGGATGCCTCACCGACATGCTTCCCCGACGACGCCCACCGAACAGTGCCACCGAACAGTGCCACCGAAGAGGCCCATCAGAACAGCATGGACGAGTCGTCGAAGGAGGGGTCGAATCAGCCCGCCCGGGGAGCCTTCAGCACCCCTCGGCACGCCTCCCCCGACGTGCGCTGCGGCGTGGCAGACATCCGGAAATACGTGCAACATATTCGCCCTAATTATCGGCGGACAACGGTGGTACGTTCGAAATTCGACAGACATAACTCCCTCTGGAGGAATCATGACTGATCATGTAGCGCCCGTCAGCGATTGCGCCGTCCACAGCTGCGATTTCAACCACGACGGCTGCACCGCTTACGCCATCACAGTCGGCGGCACCCCCGACCACGCGAGCTGCTCCACCTTCATCGACACGGCTGAAACCGGAGGCCTGCCCAAGGTTCTTGCATCGGTCGGAGCCTGCCTGCGGAGCGAGTGCCGGCATAACGACCACCTCATGTGCAATGCCCACGATGTCAAAGTCGGCCCCGGTTCCGAGCTGGCGGACTGCCTAACCTACCAGCCCCGCTAGGCACAATGTGTGATCCAAGCCTCAAAAACCCTGTAGCGTTGGAGGCGATTAACCGCCTCAAAGGAGAACAATGCCAGGCTTGGATACCGCTTTGACACCGCTTCGCTTCCTCGAACGCGCGGCGCAGGTCCACCCGACAAAGACAGCGGTAATAGACGGCACCCGCCGCCTGACCTACCGGGAGTTTGCGGAAGCAGTAACCCGCACCGCGCACGCCCTGCTGGCCTCGGGCCTCCAGCCGGGAGGCCGGGCCGCGTTTCTCGGCACGAACTCCGCCGAGCTGCTGATAGCCCACTACGCCGTGCCCCTGGCCGGAGGTGTCCTCGTTCCGCTGAACACCCGGTTGTCTCCGCCCGAGGTCGCCTATATCTGCAACCATTCCGGCGCCACTTTGCTGTTCGGGGATCCGGACCTGCTGCTCGGCTTGGGCTCGCCCGAACTGAACACGGTCGAGGAGATTTTTTCCGTCCCCCTCCAGGACGGCGCCGCCGACACGGTGGAGGGCACGACGTCGTACGCTGATTTCCTCGACCGCGGCACCGACAGCCCGCTCCCCTGGGAAGTCGCGGACGAAAACACAGTCATCACGCTGAACTACACCTCCGGCACCACCGGGCGGCCCAAGGGCGTGATGTACACGCACCGCGGCGCGTACCTGAATTCGCTCGGCGAGCTGCATCACCAGGGGTTCGGCGCAGACACCGTTTATCTCTGGACCCTGCCGATGTTCCATTGCAACGGCTGGTGCACCACGTGGGCACTGACCGCAGCTTCCGGAACCCATGTCTGCCTGCGCGCGGTCCGCGGCCCGGAGATCTGGCGGTTGATCGACTCCTGCGGCGTGGACCACCTGGCCGGTGCCCCAACGGTCCTCAGCGCCATCGCCACGGCCGCGGAGGCTCATGAGTTGGCGCACCCGCTGACCATTGTGACTGCCGGGGCGCCGCCCAGCCCCACCATCATCACCAAGATCCACCAGCTCCGGGCCACGGTGGTGCATGTCTACGGGCTTACCGAGTCCTATGGTCCGTACGCGGTCTGCGAACCGCAGGCAGCTTGGGCGGAGCTCGACGGCGATGCCTTGGCCCGGAACATGGCGCGGCAGGGTGTGGGCATGCTGACCTCGGACCGGCTGCGCGTGGTCCGCGACGAGGTCGGGGCCTCCGGAGACCTGATTGATGTGGCGGACGACGGCGTGGAAATGGGCGAGATTGTCATGCGCGGAAATTCAGTGATGAAAGGCTATTACCGTGACGACGCCGGAACCGCCGATGCCTTCCGCGGCGGCTGGTTCCGCACAGGGGATCTCGGCGTCATGCACGCCGACGGTTATGTCCAGCTGCTGGACCGTTCCAAGGATGTGGTGGTCTCCGGCGGTGAGAACATCTCCACCATCGAAGTGGAACAGGCACTGGCCAGCCATCCCGCCGTCGCCGACGTGGCAGTGATCGGCGTTCCGGATGACCGCTGGGGCGAGCGGCCCAAGGCTTTCGTGGTCCTCGCACCGGGCCGGATGGTCACCGAGGAGGACCTCCTGTCCCATGTAAAGTCCCAGATCGCTTCCTACAAGGCACCGCGGTCAGTGGAGTTCATCATTGACCTGCCCAAGACATCCACCGGAAAAATCCGCAAGAATGAACTGCGGTCGCTGGAATGGGAGGGCCGGGAAGCACGCATCAACTGAGGACCGCCTGCTGGGGCGTCCTGCCGGCCGAGAGCGTTCGTCCACCCAGGATCCTCATCATCCGAGCCGCACGCAGAACAACAAACAAGGAGTTTTTATGGCAGCCGTCGTACTGGGCTGGAACCCTGCCACAGCGTTTGGCGCAGGGCCAGGACGTACGGACTACCGGATGGCGGCCTCCACCGTGCACCGCACCGGACTTTTTGGCACCAGGTGGCGTGTGGGGCGCGGACAGCGGCTGGATCCCGGAACAGACGTGTGGCTGTTCGCTCAGGGCCGGCACGGCCGAGGGCTGCTGGGACACGGCGTGGTTGCCTCCGCGCCCCAGCCCGGCGCGGCGCTGCCGGCCAGGCTGGGGCTCCTCGCGGGCATCGTCTTTGACCTGCTCCTGCCACCGGGGGATGCCCTGTCCGCGGACGAACTGCCGGCCAGCGTCCCGGAGCTGAACTGGAATGCCGTCCGCAGCACGGGCACCGTCGTGCCGCCCCAGGCCGAAGCACCGCTGCGTTCGACTTGGACCGCGTTCCTGCGCTCACGACCTGTTCCGCAGGAGTGGCTGGGAGCGGCGGACCCGACAATTCCCCTTCCGGGGAGCCTCCCCCAGGACAGCCTGCGCCAAGTCGCCGTCAACCGCTACGAACACGACCCCGACGCCGTGCGGCAGTGCGTCGCGTTCCACGGCACGTCGTGCTCAGCCTGCGGCTTGTCGATGGAACAGATCTACGGGCCACCCGGTGCCTCCTTCGTGCAGGTCCATCACATCGTTCCGCCGGCCTCCATCACCCCTGACTACACGCTGGATCCCGTGGCGGACCTGCTGCCGCTGTGTCCCAACTGTCATGCAATAGCTCACCGCGGGGTGCCTGATCCCTACACCCCGAACGAGCTGCGCCGGATGCTGGAATCCGCCGCGGGACCGCGGCCCGACCGTAATCCGATTCCGGGCTCCGTCCCCACCGCCGAGGAGCTGCGCGCCCAAGCGGACGCGGATCGCCTTCGGGACAACCGGTAAAGGACTGAAGAGATGAACCACCAGCAAAAGCACACGGCGCCATGACAGAATCGTTAGCGCCATGACCATTCCAGCCAGCACCTCAAAATCCGTCCGCGTGGATGCCTGGTTGTGGGCCATCAGGGCCTACAAGACCAGGTCCGCCGCCACTGCCGCCTGCCGGGCCGGCCATGTCCGGCTCAACGGCAACCCGGCCAAGGCCGCCCAGCCGGTGCAGCCGGGAGACACCATCCGGGTACGCCAGCCGGGTTTCGAAAGAATTCTGGAAGTCCGCCAGCTGATCGCCAAGCGGGTTGGGGCCGAGCCAGCCTCCCACTGCTTTACCGATCACACGCCGCCGCGGCCCGTGGGCCCTGCCCTGGGCGTTCCCCTGCGGGACCGGGGCGCGGGGCGCCCCACCAAGAAGGACCGCCGCGAGATCGACAGGCTGCGCGGGGACCGCTAAGCCTATTGGGCAGCTAC
The DNA here is from genome assembly GCF_030142155.1 of Arthrobacter sp. zg-Y820. Taxonomy (GTDB): domain Bacteria; phylum Actinomycetota; class Actinomycetes; order Actinomycetales; family Micrococcaceae; genus Arthrobacter_B. The sequence goes on along the minus strand of NZ_CP126247.1, from coordinate 452,475 downwards.
GTCCTGCGCGGGGACTGCTAAGCCCCTTGGGCAGCTACGTCCTGCGCGGAGACCGCTAGGTCCCTTGGGCCGGATTCCGGCTCAGCTGGTCATCCACAAACCGCGGGGCCGCTGCGGCCACCCCGGCAGCGGCCATGGCCACCGAGAAGCCGATCAGGATGATAAGCGGCAGGGCCCAGCTTTCCGTCGCTGCGTGCAGGGCACCGATGGCAAACGGCCCAACGGCAGCCAGGAGGTAGCCCACCGGCTGGCAAAAACCGGAAAGTTCCGCCGTCACCCGCGGATCCCGGGAACGTCCCGTAATGAGGGCCAGCGCAGTCGGGAAGGCAAAACCGCCGGCACCGAGCAGCAGCGCCCACAGCCAGGGCACGGTGTCAGGGGCCAGCAGCAGACCGAGATAACCGGCTCCGGTGGCGGCGGCCAGCGCGGCGACATAAAAACGGAGACCCGGAGCCCGCGCCACGAGGGCGGGCATGATCAGGCCGCCGGGAATTCCCAGCGCGGCAATGATCGCCATCATGAAACCTGCCTGTGTCTGGCTGAGTCCGGCGTCCCGGTAGATCTGCGCCACCCAGCCAAACTGGACATAGGCGTTCATGGACTGCACGCCGAAATACACGCACAGCGCCACGGCAGTCCGCGACGAGGTCAGGCGCAGCCGGCCGCCGTCGGACGCCAACCCTGCAGTGCCGCCGTCGGGCGCGGACGCCAACCCTTCGGTGCCGCCGTCAGTGCCGGTGCTTTCGGTCCGCGAACGCCGGCCGCGGAACGCGATCACGGTCCACGGCACCACGGCAACCAGTGCCGTCGCACCCCAGACCCGGAGACTGACCTGCCAGCCGTCCGGCCCGCTCGCCGCCAGCGGAGCCGCGATCAGCAGCGGCAGTGTTGCGCCGACGGCCAAGGTGGTGCCGTAGACGGAGTTCAGCAAAGCGGTCCGCGTTCCCCCGTGCCGCTTGATGAACGCGGGAACAAGAATGTTGCCCACGGCCATGCCGGCAAAAGCCAGAGCCGTCAGCAGCAGGAACGGCACGGCTGAATCCACGACCGAGCGCAGCAGCAGACCCGCAGCGACAATCGCCACGCCCGCGGCAATGGTTCCGTTGAGTCCGGCCCGCCGGGCCAACGCAACGGCCAGGGCACCGACGACGGCGAAGGTCAGCCCGGGCAGCGCCGTCAGGACTCCGGCCAGCGCGGACCCCATCCCCAGCGCGGACTGCAGTTCCGCCAGCACCGGCCCGACCGACGTCGCGCCGGCCCGCAGGTTCAATGCGACAAGGACGACGACGGCGGCCGCGGCCCACAGTGTCAGGGGCGCCGCTGCTGCGCGGCGCCCGGCCCGCCGGTTTCTGCTTTCACTCATCTGAGCTTTCTAGCACGCGGGACGCAGATCCCGCGTGCCAGGTCAGCTCCCGGTTACACGTGCCGTCAGGCGGAGGCCGGTGTCTGGACGCGGCTGTCCCCGGTTTCCACGAACCGCTGGTGCCAGGACAGTGCTTCGTCGAGCAGGTGCGGGGTGTGCTTGCCGAAGCTCTCCCGGCAGGCCCGGTCGAAGTAGTCCTGCAGCAGGGGCTGGAAGTCCGGGTGTGCACACTTGTCGATGATGGTCCGCGCGCGCTGTTTGGGCGAGAGCCCGCGCAGGTCCGCGAGACCGCGTTCGGTGACAACCAGCATGGTGTCGTGCTCGGTGTGGTCCACATGGCTGACCATCGGCACGATGCCCGAGATTTTGCCGCCCTTGGCAGTGCTCGGGGACAGGAAGGCGGAGAGGAACCCGTTGCGGGCAAAGTCGCCGGAGCCGCCGATCCCGTTCATCATGGCGGTGCCAGCCACATGGGTGGAGTTCACGTTGCCGTAGAGGTCCGCCTCGATCATGCCGTTCATGGCGATGCAGCCGAGCCGGCGGATCAGTTCAGGATGGTTGGAGATCTCCTGGGTGCGCAGGATGATGCGCTTGCGGTAGAACTCGATGTTGGAGTTGAACTCTTCGATTCCGGCCGGGCTCAGCGAGAAGGAGGTGGCGGAGGCCACGCGGATCACGCCGTCGCGGATCAGGTGCAGCATCCCGTCCTGGATGACTTCGGTGTAGGCGGTCAGCCCGGTATAGCCGGAGGAGGCCAGCCCGCCGAGGACGGCGTTGGCGATGTTGCCGACACCGGACTGCAGCGGCAGCAGCTTGTCGGTCAGCCGGCCGGCCTTGATCTCGTCGCCGAAGAAATCGATCAGGTGGGCGGCGATCTGCTGGGAGGTTTCGTCCGGGGCGGCGAAGGGCGTCATCCGGTCCGGGGCATCGGTCTCGACGACGGCGATCACCTTGTCCGGGTCCAGCCGCAGGTAGGGCTCCCCGATCCGGTCATCCGGGTTGACCAGCATGATCGGCTTGCGGTGCGGCGGCAGTGCCGTTCCGTAGTAGACGTCGTGCATGCCGTCCATCTGGGCCGACTGCTGGACGTTGACCTCCAGGATGATCTTGTCCGCCTGTTCGATCCAGGTCTTGTTGTTGCCCACGGAGGAGGACGGAATGAGGGAGCCATCTTCGTTGATGCCAACGACCTCGATCACCGCCAGGTCCACGTGGCCGTAGAAGCCGAACCAGGTGTACTGGGCCACATGCCCGAGGTGGATGTCGATGTACTCGAGTTCGCCGTCGTTAATCCGCTTCCGCAGCGTCGGATCGGACTGGTACGGCAGCCGCAGTTCCATGCCGCCGGCCTTCGCGAGCACGCCGTCGAGCTCGGGAGCGGTGGAGGCGCCGGTAAGGACCTTGATCTGGAATTCCTCGCCGCGGGCATGCGCCTCTTCCATCTGCACGGCGAGAGCCTGGGGCACGGCCTTGGGATAGCCGGCTCCGGTGAAACCGCTCATCGCCACAGTCATGCCAGGTCTAATAAGCGCCGCTGCCTGCTCGGCAGACATTCTGCGCTGAAGCAGTCCTTCGTGGTGAATCCGGTCGTGCATGGTGGCCTTTCCTTAGATGGGACCAACCAACACTATCCGCTGTGTGCCACACCTCATATTCGGCGGGTCACGCCGTAGGCCGCAGCGGCGGAGCGGACAGGTAACGCTGCAGCGGCCCGCTGCCAAACATTGCCCCTTCGGCAGGCGCAGGCGCTGACGTCGAACCCATCAATTCCACGAGCTTCTCGGTATTCTCAGCAATCAAAATTGTGGCGATAATCCACTCGCAAACAATCCGCGTTCCAAGCAGCAGGAAAAGAACAAGAACAGGACCCAGGATCAGCACAATTGCGCCGGCCACGTAATTGTTCAGCAGCCCCACTATGAGCATCATCAGCCAAGCCACCGTGAGCAGCCCGGTGCACAGACCGTAATACAGCTTAATCAGGAGCGGCGCAGAAAAAGCCTTGAATGACGGATCAAGAAAATTGAGCATGCTCCCCCGGAAACATATGGTGATTAGTGTGAACCGTTCAACCTGAAATGGTGCAGTCCGGGTCCAGCCTAATCGCAATTGCGCCGCGGTAATTCTCTTTGGTGAAGTGATCCGTACGGTGTGATCGCGGTTACGGCGCCTGCCGGTCGTGCTGCTGGATCTGTTCCAGGACGCTTTCCAGCTCAGTGCTCAGCGCGGCGAGGCGGGAGGTACTGGTTTCGACGGCGAGAGCGGCCACGAGTTCCGTCTGACGGTTGCGGAGCTGGGCAAGTAAAGGCGCTGAATCGTGATTTTCCATGCCTCATCCTACAAACAGGCCCGCTAAACTGCCCAAGTCGGCCGTACAACCCAAATCCGTACAACAGGAGGAACCATGCGCAACCCCACGGATGAGGCTTTGGCAGAGTGGCGCCGCTTCCGCAGCGACCGTGACCGCGAGCTGGGGCAGGAGCACGGCTGGCTGACGCTGACATCACTGCACTGGCTGACGGCGGATCCTGCGCCGGTGGAACACGTCCCGGGGCTTTGGTCCGGCTCTGAGGCGAAAGCCGTGCTGTCGGCATCTGTGGAGGACGGACTCACCCTGGCAGCCGCGGGAACTCCGGTTGACGGTACCGTCACGGCAACGCTCGCCGACGAGGAATCGCTGCTGTGGGTCCGCTTCGGCGGCAGCGACGGCGGACAGGTTGTGGTGGAGCTGGCCCGGCGGGGCGGACGCTACGCGATTCGGACCCGTGATGCGGCATCGCCGGTGTTCACCGGATTCCGCGGAGTGCCCACCTTCGAGTTCCGCCCGGATCTGGTCGTCGATGCACGCTTCGACGCTTATCCCCGTCCGGTGGACGTTCCGATCCGGACCGCTTCCCCCGCCGTGGACGGAGTGCACCGGACGGTGGGTGAACTGGCTCTCCGGCTCCCCGGGGCAGAGAAGGAATACCGGCTGCAGCTGAGCGCCGACGGTCCGGACCGGCTGGAGCTCACCTTCCACGATCCGACCAACAACCAGAGCACCGCCGGTTGGCGCAAAGTCGCTTTCGCCGCGCCTCAGCCGGGAACGTCAGCGGTCACTGTGGATTTCAATCGTGCGGTGAACTATCCAAGCGCGTTCACGCCGTACGGCACCTGCCCCATGCCGGTGGGCAGCAACATCATCGGGGTACCCGTCGAAGCCGGGGAAAAACTGCCCGAGGCGCCTCCGGCTGGCCGATGAGCACCCCGGCCGCCCCGTTCAACTTCCGCCGGGTTCCCCTGAGCGGCGCCCTGCTGCGGACGCGGATTATTGCCGTCCTCCGCGCCCAGGATTCGAGCCGGATGAACGCAGCGGCAGACATTCTGGTGGCCAACGGCATCCGCTGCCTGGAAGTGGCAACGACCACCAAGGGAGCCCTCGACGCCGTCGAACGCCTCGCCGGACGGCTGCCGGCCGGAGTCGATGTCGGGTTGGGGACCGTGATGACGCCCGGTGAGGCACTGCGGGCGGCCGATGCCGGCGCACGGTTTATCGTCGCCCCGCACACCGCCACCGATGTCATCCATGCTGCCCGGAACCTGGGGCTGGCCAGCCATCCCGGCGCCCTGACCCCCAGCGAAATCCAGCTCGCTTGGCGGGCGGGGGCCAGCGCGGTCACGCTGTTTCCCGCCGGCCCCCTCGGAACGGCCTATCTTGCCGCCGTCCTGGCGCCGCTTCCGCACATTGATGTGATCCCCGCCGGTTCCCTCAGCCTCGCTGAAACGGCCGGCTGGCTTGCTGCGGGTGCCACAGCCGTCGGGCTCGGCGGATCCCTCCTGGGCGATGCGCTGTCCCCGGGCGGAGACCTGGATGCCCTGGCCGAACGGACCCGGCGGGTCTGCGCGGCCGCCGAAAGCGTTCCGCGCAGGGACGCGTCGGCAGAGCAGTGAGCGTCAACGCACGCTTCCGCGAGATCATGGAAGGAACACCAACGATGTTCTCCGATCGGAAATGAGACCCCATGACACTCAAAGAGCAGCTCCAGGCAGACGTAAAGGCCCACATGAAGGCGGGCAACCGCACCGCACTGATGACGGTGCGCAACGTGCTCGGTGAGATCGAGACCCGGGAGAAGTCAGGAAAGACGCCCGTGGAGCTCGACGACGTGCAGGTCCTTGCCCTGCTGCAGAAGGAAGCGGCCAAGCGGCGCGACACCGCCGGCATCTACCTCGACGCCGGCGAGAAGGAGCGCGCCACGGCCGAGATCACTGAGGCGGAAATCATCGAGGCGTACCTGCCCGCGCCGCTGACCGCCGCTGATGTCGAGACCATCGTGGACGACGTCATTACCGAGCTGAAAGCAGCCGGCACGGAACTGTCGATGCGCCAGATGGGTGCGGTTATGAAGCCCGTGACGGCCAAAGTGGCCGGACGCTTTGACGGCAAGGCCGTCAGCGAGATCGTCCGCAGCCGCCTCGCCTGACAGCCGCGCGCCTGACCTCCTACGCCCCCGGGGCCGCCGGCTACGTCGCGGGGGCCGCGGGGGCCACCGGGGCCGCCACAAACGCGGTGGCCGTATTGGGAGCGATCTCGGTCAGGCCGGCATCCACGATCAGCGGCCCCGCACCGGCAGCAGCGGCGAGCGCCGAAAAGTCGGCCCCGGCGGCTGGCCGGACCCTGGCCCGGCAGCCGCCGTCGCACCAGCTGATCCGCTCCTCCGTGGAAAGCGTCAGATACCAGGTGAGCAGCGCGTGGGCTGCCTGGGCGCCTGCCTTGCCCGTGGACATTTCCAAGTCCGCGTTCAGGACAATCACCGGAGCGTCCGCAGTGCCGGGGGCCGGCTCACCGTCGGGCAGTTGGGTGCCGGAGACCTGCAGCGCCCGCAGCGCCTTGGGCATCTCCTCGTAAGTTACCGGTTCAAAGGCGACGGCCTTTGCCTGGCCGACGACGACGGTCCCCGACGGCGCGTGGGCGGCCAGCTTCTCAAAGGCCTTCGGTCCGGCCCGGCGGACCGTCTTCGTGAACCGCCCAAACACCCAGTTTTCCCACGCGTCATCACTTTCCCGCCGCGCGTACGCGCTCACGCTGGCCGCTGCTGCCGCAGCCACGGCGTCAAGATGCGCGGCGGGGTCCTCCTTATCCACGAGCAGGACTATCGGCTGGACGGTGTCACTGGGTTGCATGGTTCTAGTTTTTCACGGTCCCGGCAGGCGTTTGGTCACGGCGCTCCTGCACGCGGCACCTGCCCTTCCGCCGGACGAGCCACTTATGGTCCCATTCAGGCAGGCCCCGCTCAGGCAAGGTTTGAGCCGGCGGACAAGGTTTGAGCCGGCGGACAAGCTGCCAATTCAACGGGTGAACGAAGGAGCACGGCATGGGCCAGCTGATCTATTCCGCCATCACCTCGCTGGACGGCTACGTGGCCGACGAGACCGGCAGTTTTGACTGGAGTGTTCCGGACGAGGAAGTCCACGCCTTCGTCAACGATCTGGAACGGAACTACGGCATCCACCTCTACGGACGGAGACTGTACGAGGTGTTGGTGGCGTGGGAAACCATGCCGCTTGCCGGCGAACCTGCCGTGCTGCAGGACTATGCCCGGATCTGGCAGGCCTCGGAAAAGGTGGTCTTCTCCCGGTCGCTGAGGGAGGTGGGCAGCGCCAACACCCGGTTGGAATCCGAATTCGATCCGGCCGCCGTGCGCCGCCTCAAAGCCGCTTCGGACCGGGATCTGGCGGTGGGCGGCCCAATGCTGGCCGGGCAGGCGCTCCGGGCGGGGCTGGTGGATGAGCTGCATCAGCTGCTCTCGCCCGTCGTCGTGGGCGGCGGCAAGGCCTTCCTGCCCGCAGGGCTGCGGCTGGACCTGAAGCTGCTCGACGAGCGGCGGTTCGGCAACGGCGTGGTATTCCTCCGCTACGCGGTACTGAACTGACGCCTGAACCGCTCCTTAACCGAGTGCTGACCGGGCGGCTGCCTGGCGGGGCGGCCGGACGGGGCTAAAGGCTGACGGCGGCCGTCATCTCGTTCACAAAGGCCTCGGTCTCGGCAGCGTTGCGGAAACCGTAGGACACCTCGCGGACCGCTTCCTCCCGGTTGGCCGGAACGGCGTGGTACTTCACGGCGTCGAAATTGCCGGGTTCGGTGACCGGCTCCACCAACGGCCGGTGATTCAGGTGCGAGAACTGGCGCAGTGTCGGGTCAATCCGCCACTCTGCGGTCTCGATCCAGAAGTGGTCCCCCATCCCTGAACTCCCGCTGGCCACCCGAATATCCTCAATGCCCGCACCCGACATCAGCCAGGCCAAAGTGAACGACGTCGGCGCACCCAGCCCGGATCCGTAGGGAATATGGCCCGCAGCCACCGCCGCCGACTGCTCTGCAAGGCGGGTGGCTTCCTGAAGGCTGAGTGATCGCATGCTTCCATGATCCCAGCCGGATGCACGGAGAACCTATTTGACGGTTTGACGGTGCGGAGGACCTCTTTGACGGGAGCTGCGCCCCCACGCTCATGAGCCCTGCCTCTCCGCCGCCGGCGGCGGTACCGTGGAACCATGACCGACCGCGAAACCCACCAGCGGCACAGTTCCCCTCCCCCAGGCCCCATCCCTGCCATCCCGTCCGGCAAGAAGGCCGACCCTGTCTGGTCGACCATGCGACGGGAGCACGGCCTCTACACCATTCTGGAAACCGCGCAGCGCCTCGGCTTCGGCTACGAGCCCAATCTCCGCGCCTCCCGGCTGACCGGAAGGGGCGGGATCCTGGCCGTGCGCCGCGGCCAGGAGGCCTTCCTCTATCCGGGATTCCAGTTCGACGAGCCCGGCGGCCGCATGCTCCCGGCGGTTCAGGACGTCATCCGATTGGGCCGCCGGATGGGCTGGACGGATGAGCAGGTGGCGCTGTGGTTTTACCTCCCGAACAAGGCGCTGCGGGGCAAGCGTCCCGTCGACTTCCGCGACGATGAGGAAAAGCTGATCGGCACCGCCGAAAAGGACATGGCGGGCGTGAGCTGATTCCCGCTCCTGCTAGGCCGGCCAGCGGCCGGTCTCGAAGAGCTCGGCCAGCACTGCCGTTGCCGGAGCGGGATCCAAGCCGCGGGCAGCCAGCCAGTCGTCGTCGCCGTAGGAGGCAGCGTACCGGTCCCCGGAATCGCACATCAGGGACACGATGCTTCCGGTCCGGCCCTCGGCTTCCATCTGGGCCGCCAACTGCCACACGCCCCAAAGGTTGGTGCCGGTGGAGGGCCCGGCAAACAGGCCGGCAAGGTCGAAGAGGTGCCGGGCCGCGGCCACCGAGGCTGCGTCGGGAACCCGGATCATGTGGTCGATGACAGCCGGCACAAAGCTGGGTTCCAGGCGCGGCCGGCCGATTCCCTCGATCCGGGAGGGGCCGCCGACGGCGGGCACCCCGGGATTCTGCCACGCCGGGTAGAACACCGAGTTTTCCGGATCCACCACTGCCAGCCGGGTGGCGTGGCGGTGATAGCGGATGTAGCGGCCGAGCGTTGCACTGGTGCCGCCGGTGCCGGCGCCCACGACGATCCACTCGGGCACCGGAGACTCCTCCAGGGCGAGCTGCCCGTAGATGGACTCCGCAATGTTGTTGTTCCCGCGCCAGTCGGTGGCCCGTTCCGCATAGGTGAACTGGTCCATGTAGTGGCCGCCGGTGCTGCGCGCAATCTCCTCGGCGGCCGCATAGACCTGCGACGGATCGTCAACGAAGTGGCACGACCCGTTGTACTGCTCGATCAGGGCGATTTTCTCCGCGCTGGTGGTGCGGGGCATGACGGCGATGAACGGCAGATCCAGCAGCTGCGCGAAGTAGGCCTCCGAGACCGCGGTGGAGCCGCTGGAGGCCTCCACGATGGTCATGCCGCGGGTGATCCAGCCGTTGACCAGGCCAAAGAGGAACAGGGACCGGGCGAGCCTGTGCTTGAGGCTGCCGGTGCGGTGCGTGGATTCGTCTTTGAGGTACACCTTTACCGACCAGCCGGCCGGAACCGGAATCTCAAACAGGTGGGTGTCAGCTGAACGGTTGCCTTCGGCCTCGATCCGCCGGATCGCGTCGTCTGACCAGCGGCGGTTCGGATCCTGGGAAATAGTCACCCGGTTCAGCCTACCGCGGGCCCCTGGAGGTGGACGAGCTTGTCCGGATTCCGCATCGAGTAAACGCCGCGGACCCGTTCCCCGGCCAGGCTGATCTGGAAGACAGTGGTGACGGTTCCCTCCTCCCGGAAGGCCACTGCCGGCAGCCCGTTGAGTTCCAGGAACTCCGGCACCGCACCGGCCGCGTACTTTGAGGCCAGCCCGAGCATCAGCCGGGCCACCTTCTCCGGCCCGTGCACCGGACGCAGCGCGGCGTTGGCCTTGCCGCCGCCGTCGGACAGCAGCACCACATCCGGGGCCAGCACATCCAGCAGCGCCTGAACGGAACCGGTCAGGGTGGCTTCCAGGAAGCGCCCGACGACGGCGCGGTGCTCGGCGGCGTCCGGCGCCGTGCGCGGCACTCCCGTCCGCACGCGTTCCCGTGCCCGGTGCACCAGCTGCCGCACGGCCGGCTGGCCGGCATCCAGTGCTTCGGCGATCTCCGGATAGCCGAAGCCGAAGACCTCGTGCAGGACGAAGGCGGCCCGTTCCGGTCCGCTCAGTGTCTGCAGCACCACCAGCATGGCCGTGGAAACCTCCGCGGCGGTCAGGGCTGCGGTCTCCGGATCGGAGGTGAACCCCGGCGCTCCGGCGCCGGGTCCGGTGGGGAGCGGCTCGGGCAGCCACTCCCCCGGATACTCCTCCCGCCGCCGGGCCGCCGACCGGAGGAGGTTCATTGCCTGCCGCGCAGCGATCCGCGCCAGGTATGCCCGCGGATTCTCCACCGGGCCCGGCACCGCGCGCCACCGCAGATAGGTTTCCTGCACCACGTCCTCGGCATCGGCGACCACACCGGTGATGTCGTAGGCGATCGTGAACACCATGCCCCGGTGGGTCAGGAAATTGGCGTCGCGGGTCAGGTCCGCGCCGCCGAGTCCATCGCTGCCGCCGCGGCCTCCCGCGTTGTGCTCGGGCCCTTGAGCCATGTGTACGCTCCGCTCCGTTTGGCTTCGCTGCGGATCCAGCGCAGCGTCATCCGGCAGATAATCTCCTTCAGGACCGCCGCCGTCCTGCCGTGCAAATGCAGGCGGAGCGGCGTGTCATCCGCGGCGACAAACTGGACCATGCCGTCGCTGCGGCCCAGACTAACGCACTGGCCGCCGAATCCGCTGTCGTGCAGGACTGCCGGCCGGCCATCCAGCGACCGAAGGATATTGGTGGCCGCGTCTGCGCCCATCGGCATCGCCGCTGCGCAGCTCATCCGCAGGTAGGCGTAACCGCTGCCGGTGATCACCGCAGCATCTCCGGCACCGTAGATCCGGTCCGCTCCGGGCACCCGCAGGGCCGGATCCACGCGCAGCCGGCCGGCATCGTCGACCGGCAGGCCGCTGACCGCCGCAAGGTCCGGAACACCAAAACCGGCGCTCCAAAGCACGACGGCGGCATCCAGGCTCGCGCGCATGTCGCCGATTGCCGAAACGGAGGTGCCGGTGTGCAGGTCCACTGAAGCGCGGCGCAGGCTCCGCTCCAGACCCTGCCTGGCCGGTGCCCCCAAGTGCGGGCCCGGCACACTCGAGGCGTGCAGGCTGACCCGCAGCTGAGGGTAGCCGCGGGCGATTTCCGCTGCCGTCTCGATGGCCGTAAGGCCGCCGCCCACCACCGCCACGTGTTCTCCCGGTGCCAGGGCTTCCAGTTCGGTGCGCGCCGCTGTCGCGCCTTCCAGCTGTTCAATTGCGAGCGCACCTTCCGGAACCCGCGCCGCGCCCGAGCCCACCGCGTACACCAGGTAGTCATACGGCAGCTGCCCGCCGCCGGCCAGCTGCACGGTCCGATCCGCGGTATGGATACGGACTGCGGCGTCCCGAACCTGGCGGATGGCCGGATGCAGCACCGATTCGAAGGTTACGGTGGGATCCTTGCGGGTGCCGGCGGTGTATTCGTGCAGCCTGATCCGCTCCACGAAGCGTTTTCCCGGGTTTACCAGGACGACGTCGAGCCCGGGCCTTGCCGCGGCGGCCAGCCGATTCGCCGCCAGGACTCCTGCATATCCGCCGCCTGCAACAACTGCTGTGGTGCGCATGACCTTCTCCTGTTTCCTCTCGCTGCCTCCGGCTCGATGCCGGCTTGCACATAGGACACCGGGCGAACCGGATTTGTGACAGGAGTTTGCAGCAGGGGTCGTTCAACAGGGGTTGTGCAGGGGTTGTTCAGCAGGAGCTGCAGTGCAGCTAGCCGACTGTGCCGGCAATCTCCCGCAGGGCACGGATGTGCGCATCGAAGGCCTCTTGGCCGGCCGGCGTGAGTCCCACCCACGTCAGCCGCCGGGCGTCTTTGCGGTGAGCGGACGGGGCCTTTGCCAGCCGCACGTATCCGGCGTCGGACAGCGTTTTCAGGTGCTTCGACAGGGCGGCGTCCGCTATGCCCAGAGAATCCCTGAGCACCGCGAAATCCATCTGGTTGACGGCCCGCATCAGGCCGCAGATACGTAGCCGCGTCGGGGCGTGGATGATGTTGTCGAAGCGTGCCTCAGGCATGGTGCAGGCGGTTCAGTGCTGAGCGGTAGGCAACTCCGGCCAGCCACGCCACCAGTCCAAAGGCCGCCAGGCTGGTGAAGGACACGGCCCACCCCGCACCGAGGGAGACCAGGCCGAGGGAAACCGAGAACAGCGACAGGCAGACCACCAGAATAGCGACCACGGCAAGGGCAGCTCCGCCACCCATGCTTTGGAACCTGATCCCGGTCTCGCGGTTGATGAGATGAGCGATGACCAACACGGCGACGAGGGCCAGCCAGCCGGAGGTCGGCGTTTCGTAATTTGCGCCGGGATTGGCCGTGGCCGCCTGGGCAACCCACCACGCGCCGACACCGCCGTAAGCGGCCAGCAGCACCCGGGGAATGGAGATGCCTTCCGCCAACGCGCGGCGGTCCCCCGACAGTTCGCTCAGGCAGACAGCCGCATCGTCGGCGGTAGGGATGGTACGAAAGTCGTTTTCCATACCGGAAAGCCTACAAGTAACTTTCCATCCAGCCAAGAGACTTTGGATCCCGTTGTGGATCCCCGGCGGGTGGCCCGTCCGCCGCCGCCCCCGGAGGGTGAGGATCCATTACCCACCCTGCAGCAGGCCGGCGAGGCGACCGAGTTCCGCTGATGAGTCCAGTGCCATCTTTTCGGCGCTGGCCACCAGGCCCAGAAGGTTCCTGACTCCGGCGTCGTTGGAGGCATGGTGTGTTCCCGGCAGCAGCCGGGCCTGGACCCGCACGTAGTTGGTGCCAAGCAGCTGCCGCAGGTTATCCCGCATCAACTGGCCCGGCCCGCCGAAGACCATGGCGAAATCCAGTTCAAGAGCCTGGAGATCGGGAGTGTCCTGAGTCTGCTCGGCATTCAGCAGCAGACCGACGGAGGCGCCGGAGGTGCCGGTGCCCAGCGAGACCAGCAGCACGCCGTCGTCGTCCTGCGGAAGTGAAAGGCCCAGGGTGTGGGCAACCAGCGCCGGATCGTCGGCGGCCAGCCCGCCGTCCACCAGCTCACGGGCTTGCCCGGCCGGATCAATGTAGGTCACGGGAGGGAAAAACCGCGGCAGCGAGCCGGTGGCACGGGCCGCGAGTGCCATGGGCGCATCACCCAGCTGCGACTGGTCCAATCCCCCGCCGGAGAAGTGCAGCGCCTGTGTATGGGCCAGGTCGCAGGTCGTCACCGCGACGGGACGAGTGGCTTCGGAGAGCTTGGCGTTTCCCAGCACCTCAGCCAGGAATTGCTGCAGGGGCTGGGCCGAGTAGAGGGACGAGCCGCGTGGAAAATCCGCCAGGCTTGGCTTGGAGAAGTTCCGCGGAAAGATCCCCTTCGCACTCTCAAAGTTCAGGTGCCGCAGATCCCTGGCGCTGTACGGTTCACCGTCGTCGCGGGGGCAGGTCAGGGCCAGAGCGATCATTCCGCCGACCGAGGTGCCGACAATCAGGTCAAAGAGGTCTGCGGTCCTGCGCCCGGTCCGTCTCTCCAAATGCATCAGCCAAATAATCGGAATGATGCCGCGGACGCCGCCGCCGTCGATGGAAAGTATGCGCAACATGGCGGGCTCCTCAATGGATGCGGTCTGATCCCAGCGTCCGATCAACCCTGCCCGGGCGTCCCGGTACGGTCAAGGCTGGAGGCCGGCCCGCCCGTCCCCTGCATCAGATCGGCGGGGAGCCTTAGCGCCAGTAGTGGTTGGCAGCGGCGATCGTCGCGAATTCCGTGGCCACCACTTGGGAAGCCGCTATCAAGCCGTCCGGGCTGTTTGCATAAGCGTCACGGATGATGCTCTGCACGTGTTCATCGGGCTGAATCGCAAAGGAAGTCTGAAGCGCCAGCCGAATGGCCAACTGGCGTCCTTCCTCGGGGCTCCCGCATTTGAGGGTGTTGTTCGGAACGAGCTCCATGTTGTCTGTCCTATCAGGGGAAAGCGTCGCGGTGCCGTTTGCCTCGTCTTGCCTGGTCTTGCCTCGTCGCAGGCCTTTTGCCTCATTGTGGGCACCCCCGGCTCGCGGAAACAAGGGCGGTGGGGACAGAACGGCGCCTCCCGGCCCATCCCCGCCGCCCGGCCACACCGGAAATCTGCGGGTGTTCTGCTGTGCCCTTGGACTATGGTGCTCCTGAGACCGTGTGCCGGCTGCAAATGTTCGGCATGAACGGTTTTCCGACGAGGAGGCCACATTGGATGAATACCTGATCCTGCTGCCCGACAACGAGGACGCCTGGGAGGGGCTCAGCGACGCTGAGCGGGAGGCGGTCTATGACCTGCACCGGGAATTCGCCCGCCGATTGGAAGAGGGCGGGCACACGATGACCGGAGGGGCGGAGCTTGCCCCGTCCAGGACGGCGACGACCGTCCGGCGGGTCGCTGGCCGGCCCGTGATCAGCGAGGGCCCGCCCACCGATTCCGCCGAGCAGCTCAGCGGTTTCTATCTGGTGGAGACCGAAGACCACGACGGACTGGCGGAGGCCTGCGGACTGCTCGCCTCCCACTCCCCCGTCGAGATCCGCCCGGTCGCCCGGCACGACGCCGAGTAGCCGGCGCGACGCCGGGCAGTCCGGGAGTGGATCTTTGCACACCCGCCGTCGGGCACAAAAAAGCGCCCGACCGCGGGGGCCGGACGCTTTCTGCGCAGTTAGACCGCGGATAACACCAGAACTAGCTCAGCTTGGAAGCAACCAGAGCGGTCAGGTCCACGAGGCGGTTGGAGTAGCCCCACTCGTTGTCGTACCAGCCCACAACCTTGACCTGGTTGCCCATGACGCGGGTCAGACCGGAGTCGAAGATGCAGGAGGACGGGTCGCCAACGATGTCGGAGGAGACAATCGGGTCCTCGGTGTACGTGAGGATGCCGGCCCAGCGCGGGTCCTGCGCAGCCTTGGCGTAGACGGCGTTGATCTGCTCGACCGTTGCTTCCTTCTCCAGCGTGACCGTCAGGTCAGTGACGGAGCCGGTGGGGACGGGAACGCGGATGGCGAAGCCGTCCAGCTTGCCCTTGAGCTCCGGCAGGACCACGCCGATGGCCTTGGCGGCACCGGTGGAGGTCGGAACCATGTTCACACCGGCAGCACGGGCACGGCGCAGGTCGCTGTGCGGGCCGTCCTGCAGGTTCTGGTCTGCCGTGTAGGCGTGCACGGTGGTCATCAGGCCCTTTTCGATGCCGAAGGCGTCGTTCAGGACCTTGGCCAGCGGGCCCAGGCAGTTGGTGGTGCAGGAAGCGTTCGAGATGATGTCGTGCTTCTCGGCGTCGTAGTCGCCGTCGTTCACGCCCATGACCACGGTGAATGCGTCGCCCTTGGCCGGTGCGGAGATCAGGACCTTCTTGGCGCCGGCGGAGATATGCTTCCGGGCATCCTCGGCCTTGGTGAAGAAGCCGGTGGATTCGATGACAATGTCAACGTCCAGTTCGGCCCAGGGCAGGTTGGCCGGATCGCGCTCGGCGAGGACGCGGATGGTGCGGCCGCCAACGTTGAGGTTCCCGTCTTCAACGGAGACCTTCTCGCCCAGGCGCCCGGCGACGGAGTCGTACTTGAGCAGGTGCGCCAGCTGCGCGGGGTCGCCGAGGTCGTTAACCGCAACAACCTCAAAACCTTCGCCGTGCTGAAGCGCTGCTCGCAGGAAGTTGCGGCCAATGCGACCAAAACCATTAATACCGACGCGTACCGTCATGAGGGCCTCCTCAGGCTCGATAAGATTAAATTTAGAGTCTAAATTTATTACCTCCTATAATTATGCTGTTATCGCCGCCACACGTCAAAAGGGACTACCCATGGACGCCTCCACCAGCACCCCGCAACTCCTGCGCCGCACCAACCTGCGCGCAGTGCTGGAGGTGCTCCGTGCCGTCCCCTCGGCCACCGGCACCGACCTCATTTCCGCCACCGGGCTGACCCGCGCCACCGTCATTGCCGTGTGTGATGACCTGATCGCCCGGGGCTGGGCGCGGGAACGCGAATCGCCGCGGATCGGCGGACAGAAGGGCCGGCCCGCCCGCCGCTTCGAGTTCAACTCAGGTGCCGGTCATGTCCTGGGGCTCGACGTCGGCATCGCCACGGTTCGCGTCCTGGTCGCCGACCTGTCCGGCGTCGTCGTCGGCGGCACCGAAGTCCGCTTTCCCCGCCACGGCGGAGAGCCCGAGGAACGACGGCGGGTGCTCACTGCCGCGGTCGACGAGGCGCTGGCCGACGCCGGCATCGCCCCCTCCGCCGTGCTCTGCGTGGGCATGGGCATTGCCGCGCAGGTGACCGGCGACGGCGCCGTCGCACCGGGGCAGGACGTGGCTCCGATGTTCGACCTCGGACTGCAAAAGGACTTCGGCGAAGGGCGCGGCTGGCCGCTGCTGGTGGAGAACGACGCCAAGCTCGCGGCCCTGGCCGAGCGCTGGCGTGGAGTGGGCGCCGGCGAGAAGGACCTGGCGGTGATCCTGGCCGGCGAGCGCCTGGGCAGCGGCATTATCGAGGCCGGGCGGCTGCTGCACGGCGCGTCCGGCGGCACCGGAGCGATGGGTGCCCTGGAACTGGTCGCCGGAGTCGGCAACGAGGACGGCATCGCCAAGCTGGCCCGGCTGTGGGGCAGTGCGGCGCTGAAGGACGGGCACGACGGCGGGATCCGCGCCCTGGTGGGTCCGGACACCAACCGTGCCTCCGCCCGGCTCGTGTTTGAGGCCGCCGCGGCGGGCGACCCGGTCGCGGAGGAGATCCTGGACCGGATTGCCCGGCGGATGGCCCGGGTGCTGGCACTGGTGGCGTCGTTCTTTGATCCGAAGCTGATCGTCATCGGCGGTGCCGTGGCGGCATCCGCCACGGCACTGCTGCCGGTGATGACGGAGGAACTGGCCCGCTACGTCAGCGAACCGCCGCGGCTGGCCGTCTCGGACCTGGGCAAGATGCTGGTGCCCACCGGCGCCGTGCGGCTGGCCCTGGACTACGTGGAAGCGCACATGCTCGAGCTCGTGCCGGAGCTGCGCCGGTCCTGACGCGGGCGCGGCCCGGGCCCGACTCGGGCCCCTGACTCTGCCCTACCTGGCTGTCATTTCAGCTCCGTGATCCGCAGCAGGTTTCCGGCCGGGTCGCGGAAGGCGCAGTCGCGCATCCCCCAGTCCTGGTCCATGGGCTCCTGCACCACCTCGGCCCCGCCGGCCTCGACGCGTGCAAACGTGGCGTCCAGATCGGCGGTGGCCAGCATCATGCCGGCGTAAACCCCCTTGGCCATCATCTCTTCAATGGTGCGGCGCTCCTCATCGGTTACCCCGGGGTCCGCCGCGGGCGGCTGCAGGACGATGGACGTGCCGGGCTGATCCGACGGTCCGACCGTGATCCAGCGCATCCCGTCGTAGCCGACGTCGTTGCGGACCTCGAATCCGAGCACATCCCGGTAAAACGCCAGCGAAGCATCCGGGTCGGTGTGCGGAAGAAAGGCAGAGTTGATTGTGATGTCCATGTCGCTCTCCTTACGGCTGCGGCTGCGGGAGCCGCCTGTCTCGATTTCTTATCGGTCTGGTCGCCTGCCGGGTGACGCAGGACGGCAGCCCGGCCAGTGTGTCGGCTGCCTGCCGCCGATACGCTGCCGGCGACAGGCCCACCAATTCGGCAAACCGCGTGCTGAAGGTGCCCAGGGATCCGCAGCCGACGGCGAAGCAGACCTCCGTGACTGTGAGCTCTCCCCTGCGCAGCAGCGTCATTGCACGTTCGATCCGCCGGGTCATCAGGTAGGAATACGGCGACTCCCCGTAGACGCTGCGGAACTGGCGGCTCAGGTGGCCGGCAGACATGAACTCCGCGCGGGCAAGCGCCTCGACATCCAGCGGCCGCGCATACTCCCGGTCCATCCGGTCGCGTACCCGCCGCAGCCGGGCCAGGTCCTCCAGCCGCTGGGAGGATGCGGCAGTCTCCCTCATGGCGGTGCTCCTCTCAGCGGTCCCCCGTCTTGCCTGTGCTTCAACGCTGCGTGTGCCTCAACGCTACCGACCGCAACAGGTCCTGCGCTTCTTGATTCCTGATCGTTGGTTGCCCCAGCCTGTGCTTCCCTGCCGCCATGCTGGCACACCACGCACCTGCTGGCACCCCTGTCCGAAGCATGCGCGTCCGGGGGTTCCCCACCGGCTTCCGCCGACATAACGTACCCGCGGGTTAACTCTGGGATCAGTGGTGATTCGCGTCGAGAAGCTCCAGCCACAAATAACCTTTTGGAGTCGTGCACTCGATTATGTACTGCAGCCGGGAGCATCAACTGACGATTGGGCCGTGCTGAGTCCGCGCACCGGCGGTGGCCGGGACGAGGACACCCTCCGCACTGCAGAGGGCGCACTCTATGTTGCATACGGCTGAAACGTGCCCCTTCCCGGGCGGCGCTGCGGGAGCCGATAACCTAGCCGTCTGAGCGGCTCAATTAATTGCCTAATTGCCGATATGGACGGATGGAATGGAACCCGCAACCAAGCCTTCCTCGTCTGCCCAGGGGTTCTGGAAGATCTTCCTGGGCTCGATGTCGCGCAAGGAGAAGGTGGGCTATTCCCTGTTCGCGCTGCTCCTGCTCGGAATCTTCATCATCATGCCCGCCGGGGTGCTGGCTACGCAGGAATGGAACAAGAACAGTCCTACCCAGTGGCGGGAGTGCACTGTGACCAAGGCCGAGCCGTCCTACGTCTCCGGCAGGCGAAGCGAGTCATACAGTATTCATCTCAACACGACGGACTGCGGAACTTTCGAGCTGAATAAGGGTGTGGCCGCAGACAACTACAAGGACAGGGCACGCGAAATAACTCCGGGTGAGTACCGTCTGGAGCTGGCCGCGTCGGCGGTGAAAATGGAGTCCTTTGAGAGGTTCTTCCATTCGCGGATTGACATCGAATCCATTGAGCCCGCGGGAGCCGATGGAGAAGACTGACACGCCATGCGCCGCCGTCTGGTCGGCTCAACCGAATACTGTGACAACTGCTTGGTCGACTTTTAGGCCGAGGTGAATGCCAGCGGCGCACCGGCCACCGCCAGGCTGTCAGTGAAGGCCTTCCCCATGGGCGCCCCGATCCCATTTACATTCTGGGTGCAGCTCAATGTGGGCTACGGTGGGGCGCACATGACCTACTCCGAATAGCTGCAGGCTCGACGGAAGGACAAATGAAATGGGTGTTATCGCAGGCTGGACATTGACCGTGTTCCTCTTGATTCTCCTGATTGCCGCGGTGGTCTTCGGGATCGTCTACGTCGCGCGAAAGGGTGTGCCGCGGCGCGTTGTCAGGCGCACGGCACGCCGCAGGGAATGAACTGACGCTCAGAGCCCCGGTTTCGGCCGGGGCTTTGTCATGTCCGGCCGGGGGCCGAACTGGTGTCTCCTGACAGCTATATCAGAGGTCGGGCCCTTCCCGGGAATCATCCGTACGCGGAGACCCCCTCAGCCCGTCATCGGTTCCCGCCGGCTTGCCCAGCCCGTCCCAGGACTACTACGACTCCGGAATCGACTTCAACAAACACTTCATTTCTGACTCCACGTCAACGTGTTGTAAACGTGTCGTTGTTAGGAAGCTAGACAAGAAAAAACCCCTCCTGATCGAGCGTTACGCCTGATCAGGAGGGGTTTCGTGGAGCCCCCTGCCGGATTCGAACCGGCGACCCCCTGTTTACAAGACAGGTGCTCTGGCCAGCTGAGCTAAGGGGGCGGTGCCGGACAAGCCGGCTGCGCGCCGTCGTCGTACGCCGGGTCCTGCCTAAAAAAACAAAACACGGTGACTGCGCTAGTCAAGGTTAACCCAGAGCGCCCGTTCCCGCGAAACCCAAACGGGATTTCACGGAAACGGGCGCACCGGACAAAGCCGAAACAGCCTACTTGGCGGCGTCGATTGCCGTCTGGACGGCGGTTTCGAAGTCGTTGGCGTTGGTCTCGGCGCCGTTGACGTACACGGTGGGGGTTCCGCTGATCTGGTCAACACGGGCCAGGCGGTCCGCGTACTTGACGAAGGCACGGAAGCCGTTGTTCTGGATGCACTCGGAGGCATCGCCGGCACCCACGGACTCGGCCATGTCAGCCAGTTCAGCGTTCTTGATCTCGCCGTTGTCGTAGTTGGCGAAGATGGCGTTCATGAAGTCCCAGTAGGAGGCCGGGTTGGTGTCAGCCACGCACGCGGCGGCGTTGGCGCCGCGCGAGGAGTAGTTGCTGGGCGAGCTGCGGTCCAGGAAGGCAACCGTGCGGTACTCGAAGGTGACCTCGCCCGCGTCCAGCCAGGATCCGATCTTGGACTCGTAGGCCTCTTCGAACTCGGCGCAGTGCACGCAGTTCACGTCCACGTAGACCACAATCGGAACCGGCTCGCCTTCAGCGGCAGCAGCGATACCCGGCGGAACCGGAGCGTCGTCAGCAGCCTCGGCCGGCGGTTCAGGCAACGCGGCAACGTCAACGTCGAACGGCTCGGTGGGCTCCAGCTCCGTGGTGGAGGTCAGCGTGATGCCGCCGTATTCATTGGCGTTGGCCGGGGCCGGCCCGGTCTCGGCTTCCGCACCGTTGCCACTGCGCATGGAGTTAATCACGATGAGCGCCACGACAACGATGATGGCCACCACGGCTACCACCACGCCCCAGCGGATCAGGAGCTTGTTGCGCCGCTCCTTCTTTTTCTGGGCTTCACGCAGGGCACGCGCCTGTTCACGCGCAGCAACCGTACGATCGGCCTTGCTGGGCTTGGGGTTCCGCTCAGTCATAGTTCCTCATGTCTCTCTCACGCCTGCCCGTTTGGGCACGCGGCCGGCAGGCACCAGTTTAGGCCAACGATTCATGCAGCCCTTACTTCCAACGGGCGCCGCGGACACAAAGTTTCAGGCCTTGGATAGAGTGGCATAAATACAAAAGCTAACCAAGGGGTGCATATCGTGAACGCTGCTGCCGCTGATCCCGCAGAAAAAAATGCCACGGATGGGTATGGCGATTTCGATTTCATCGTAGTGTCCAACCGCCTTCCGGTGGACCGAGTGACAACCGACGACGGCGAAAGCTGGCGCCGGTCCCCCGGCGGACTGGTTACCGCGCTGGCTCCGGTCATGGCCAAGGCCGACGGCGCCTGGGTGGGATGGCACGGAGCTCCCGACGAGGAACTCGACGAGTTCGACCACGACAACATGCACCTGCTGCCGGTGCCGCTGAGCGCTTCCGAAGTCGAGCTGTACTACGAGGGCTTCTCCAACGCCACCCTCTGGCCGCTCTATCACGACGTCATTGCACCGCCGGAGTTCCACCGTACCTGGTGGGATTCCTACCAGACCGTGAACCGCCGCTTCGCCGACGCCGCCGCGACTATGGCCGCGCAGGGCGCCACCGTGTGGGTTCAGGATTACCAGCTGCAGCTGGTCCCGCAGATGCTGCGCAAGGACCGGCCCGACCTGAAGATCGGTTTCTTCAACCACATTCCCTTCCCGCCGCTGGAGATCTTCGCGCAGCTGCCGTGGCGCCGCAACATTATTGAAGGGCTGCTCGGAGCGGACCTGATCGGGTTCCAGCGCCCCTCCGACACCAGCAACTTCCTGCGCTGCGTCCGCCGCTTTGCCGGACACACCGTCCGCCAGCAGCAGGTCCACGTGAAAACCGAGGACGGCATCTCGTACGTCTCCCGCGCCGAGTCCTTCCCCATCTCCATCGACGTGGACCAGATCACCGAACTGGCCAAGCGGGAGGACGTCATTGAGCGTTCCAAGCAGATCCGCCGGGAACTGGGCGACCCCAAAACGGTGCTGCTGGGCGTGGACCGCCTGGACTACACCAAGGGCATCAGCCACCGGCTCAAGGCCTACGGCGAACTCCTCGAAGACGGCAGGCTCACCGTCGAAGACGCATCGCTGATCCAGGTGGCCAGCCCCAGCCGCGAGCGCGTGGAGCAGTACCGGCTGCTGCGCGAAGAGGTGGAGGGCACCGTGGGCCGGATCAACGGCACCTACGACACCATGGGCAGCACCGCCATCCGCTACCTGCACCACAGCTACCCGGTGGAGGAAATGGTGGCGCTCTACCTGGCCGCCGACGTCATGCTGGTCACCGCACTGCGCGACGGCATGAACCTGGTGGCCAAGGAATACGTCGCCGCCCGGATCAACAACACCGGCGCACTGGTGCTCAGCGAGTTTGCCGGCGCCGCCGACCAGCTGCGCCAAGCGGTCCTGGTGAACCCGCACGACATCGACGGGCTGAAGGCCTCCTTCCTCGAGGCCATCGAGATGCCCGACCGCGAGGCCCAGCGCCGGATGCGCCTGATGCGCCGGCAGGTCCTGCAGAACGACGTCGAGCGCTGGTCCAAGAACTTCCTCAACGCCCTGCAGCAGGGAGAAGTGGAGAACGCACAGTGAGCAACCTTCCGGACGGCCTTTACGAAGCGCTGCAGCAGCTGGCGGCAACCGACACGCTGCTCGTCGCGTTGGATTTCGACGGCGTGCTGGCACCGCTGGTGGAACACGCCGACGACGCGCGGCCGCTGCCCGGATCGGCCGCGGCGGTACGGGCCCTCGGCGCCCTGCCGCACACCTTCACGGCCATGATCTCCGGCCGGGCGCTGGACAGTCTGCGCCGGGCCGCCAGTCCTGCTCCGGAGACCCTGCTGATTGGCAGCCACGGCGCGGAGGCCTGGACCGGGCCCGACGCCGAACCGCTGCTGTTGACTCCGGACCAGGCCGAGCTGCTCGGCCGGGCCCGGGAGGCCGTGGAAGAGGTGGTGAACTCCCATCCCGGCACGTGGCTGGAGGCCAAGCCCGCCGGCGTCGTGCTGCACACCCGCAGCGCACCCGACAACATCGCCTCGGCCGCCACCGACGCCGCCCGCGACAGTCTCCTGGCCCTCGACGGCGTCCAGGTGACCGACGGCAAGCGGGTCCTGGAGGCCTCGGTTGTGCACACCAACAAGGGCGAGGGCATCCGTGCGCTGCGGACCCTGACCGGCGCGACGGCGGTGCTCTTTGCCGGCGACGACGTCACCGACGAAAACGGCTTCGCGGCGCTGCTGCCCGGCGATCTGGGCCTGAAAATCGGTCCCGGAGACACGCGCGCTTCCTTCCGGGTGGACTCGCCCCATGCGTTCACCGCAGTGCTCGAAACACTGCTGGAAATCCGGAGTTCCGGCGCCTGAGCGAGCCGGTCACAGGGGTATGGCATACTGACCCTGTGACCGCGGCCACAACCGCTGCCACCTGTCTGCAACTTAATAGCACTTCACTACGGATCGTCGGGCACGTACCTGCCCGTGAAGGAGAAACATCATGGCAACGGTAACGTTTGACCAGGCCACACGCCTGTACCCGGGCACTGACCGCCCGGCAGTTGATAATCTCAGCCTGGAAATCGCCGACGGCGAATTCCTGGTTCTCGTGGGCCCCTCCGGCTGCGGAAAATCCACCTCCCTGCGCATGCTCGCCGGGCTCGAAGACGTGAACTCCGGCCGCATCCTCATCGGAGACCGGGACGTCACCGACGTGCCGCCGAAAGACCGTGACATTGCCATGGTTTTCCAGAACTACGCCCTTTACCCGCACATGTCAGTGGCCGACAACATGGGCTTTGCCCTGAAGATCGCCGGCATCGGCAAGGAAGAGCGGATGGAACGCGTCCGCGAGGCAGCAAAGCTGCTGGACCTCGAGGACTATCTGGACCGCAAGCCGAAGGCCCTCTCCGGCGGCCAGCGCCAGCGCGTCGCCATGGGCCGGGCCATCGTGCGGAACCCTCAGGTGTTCCTGATGGATGAGCCCCTCTCCAACCTGGACGCCAAGCTGCGCGTGCAGACCCGCACCCAAATCGCGTCGCTGACCCGCCGCCTTGGCGTCACCACCGTCTACGTCACCCACGACCAGGTCGAGGCCATGACCATGGGCGACCGCGTGGCAGTGCTCAAGGACGGCATCCTGCAGCAGGTGGATACCCCGCGCAACCTCTATGACCACCCGAACAATGTCTTCGTGGCCGGCTTCATCGGCTCCCCCGCCATGAACCTGCTGGAGCTGCCGGTGGTGGACGGCGGCGTCGCATTCGGCGGCGCGGTCTATCCGGTGGCGAGTTCCGTCCTCGGTGCCGCCGCCGGCAACACGGTCACGGTTGGCGTGCGTCCCGAGGACCTGGAGATCGTGGATTCCTCCGGTTCGGGCCTGAAGGTGGAGGTCGACGTCGTTGAGGAACTCGGCGCCGACGCCTACGTTTACGGGCACACCACTCTGGACGGCACGGATCGGGACATGGTGGTCCGCGTCGACGGACGCCGCCCCCCGCTGAAGGGCGACACCCTGTATGTCCGCCCGCAGCCGGGCCATGTGCACCTGTTCGACACCGCCAACGGTGAGCGCCTGGCCGACCAGGCCTGATCCCGCCGGTTGACCTGCGGTGGCCCCTCCACCTGAACTAGACTCGTGGATGGGGCCACCGCACTGCTGTTTAACTTCCAACAGCTCGATAAAGGGCACGTGCTTATGACCGAACCTGCAGGCGCAAACTGGCGCGACGAGCCAACTGACTATAACCAGCCGGGCAAACTTCCGCGCCCGCATGCCTCCACACCGGAAGCAGCCCTCGGCTCCCTGAACATTACCGCCGCTTCCATGGACCCGGCCCTGCTGGATCTGCCCTGGCACCTGCCGCTGGAGGACTGGCCCAAGGACAACTTGGCCGCACTTCCCCGGGGCATTTCCCGCCACGTCGTCCGTTTTGCCCGGATGGGCGACTCGCTCATCGCGATCAAGGAAACCAGCGAACACGTGGCCCGGCAGGAATACCACATGCTGAGGAAGCTGCGCCGGCTCAACGTTCCCTCGGTCGCCCCGGTGGCCGTCATTACCGGGCGCTATGACGTACACGGCGAGGAGCTGCAGCCGGTCCTCGTGACCAAACACCTTCGCTTTTCGCTGCCCTACCGCGCCGTCTTTTCGCAGACCCTGCGCGAGGTCACCCTCACCCGACTGATCGATGCCCAGGCCCTGCTGCTGGTGCGCCTGCACCTGGCGGGGTTCTATTGGGGCGATGTGTCGCTGTCGAACACCCTGTTCCGCCGCGACGCCGGCGCCTTTGCCGCCTATCTGGTGGACGCGGAAACCGGCGAACTCTATCCGGAGCTTTCCCGGGGCCAGCGCGAGTACGATCTGGAGATTGCCCGGGTCAACATCGCCGGTGAGCTGATGGACCTTGCCGAGGGCGGCCTGATCGAGGAGACCGTGGATCCGCTGGCCACCAGCGAACGGATCATGGACAGCTACCGGAACCTGTGGGCTGAGCTGACGGAAAAGGAATCCTTCGAACTCGGCCAACGCTGGCGCGTCAACGCCCGCATCCGCCGGCTGAACGACCTGGGGTTCGACGTCGACGAACTCACCATCAAGAGCACAGCCGACGGCACCCAGGTCCAGCTGCAGCCCAAGGTGGTCGACGCCGGCCACCACCAGCGCCGCCTGCTGGGCCTGACCGGCCTCGATGCGCAGGAGAACCAGGCCCGCCGCCTGCTGAACGACATGGACTCCTACCGCGCCGACAACAATCCGGATCTCGATGAGGAGCTCAGTGCGCATCTCTGGGTGACCCAGGTGTTCGAGCCGATCGTTAAATCAGTGCCGCGCGAGCTGGGCAGCAAGCTGGAACAGGCCGAAGTGGTGCACGAGGTGCTCGAGCACCGCTGGTACATGTCGGAAAAGCAAAACCGAAACGTTCCCATGGCCGAAGCCGTGCAGTCGTACATGGACACCGTGCTCCGGCACCGCCGGGACGAGGCGGCAATCCTGCTGACCGCAGACACCCGGACCATGAACATCCTCGAATCCGGCGGCACGCCCGACCAGGAATGACAGTGCTAATGACCCGGAATTGGGCCCCAGCGGTCTAGCGCCACCGGTTCAGCGCGCGGTTCAGCGCGCGCAGCCGGTCGGGCGCAGCTGGTCCCACTATTGTGCCCAATGTCACGAACCGTTCGGGAAAAGCCTCCGGCGGCAGTTCGTTAACGAAGATGAGCAACGATCATCCGAGACAGGAGGACGCGACCGGCCTATGTCCACACCAGCTGTTTCCCGCACACCGGGATCCGCCCTTAGAACCATCCCCGTCCATATGCCCCCGCCCGGGCGCGAATGGTGGCGGTCTTCGGTTATTTACCAGATCTATCCCCGGTCGTTCCGAGACCTGCGCGGCGACGGAGTCGGTGACCTGCCGGGCATTACCAAAGAGATTCCGGCCCTGGCGGAGCTGGCGATTGACGCCGTCTGGCTGTCGCCGTTTTACCGGGTCTCCGCAGAAGGACGCCGGCTACGACGTGGCGGACTACTGTTCTGTGGACCCGATTTTCGGCACCCTGGACGACTTTGACGCGTTGGTAGCCCGGGCCGCCGAATATGGAATCCGGGTCATCGTGGATCTGGTCCCGAATCACTGCTCCGACCAGCATCACCTCTTCCAGGCGGCACTGGCGGCAGATCCCGGGTCGCCGGAACGCGACATGTTTATTTTCCGCGACGGCCGCGGCCCCCAGGGCGAGCTCCCGCCGAACAACTGGCAGTCACACTTCGGCGGCCCGGCTT
This sequence comes from Arthrobacter sp. zg-Y820, assembly GCF_030142155.1. Taxonomy (GTDB): domain Bacteria; phylum Actinomycetota; class Actinomycetes; order Actinomycetales; family Micrococcaceae; genus Arthrobacter_B. Next base: position 426,030 of record NZ_CP126247.1, on the reverse strand, counting down.
GGACCCGGACCACCCACCCGGACGGCACCCCGGGACAGTGGTACCTGCATCTTTTTGATTCCTCCCAGCCCGACTTCAACTGGGACAATCCGGCAGTGCGGACCGAATTCGAACGGATTCTGCGCTTCTGGCTCGACCGCGGCGTGGGGGGCTTCCGGGTGGACGTGGCGCACGCGCTGATCAAGAAGTCAGGTCTGCCGGACTGGGGCGGCGCTGCGGACGGCGCATCGTCCGAGGGTTTTCCTGGCTCGGCGGCTCCCATGTTCGGCCAGGCAGGCATCCACGATATTTTCCGGTCCTGGCGGAAGCTCCTGGACGAGTACGACGGCGACCGCGTGCTCTGCGCCGAAGCCAACGTTGATCCGGTGGAACGGATCACCGACTGGGTCCGCTCCGATGAAATGCAGCAGGCCTTCAACTTCGCGTACCTGAACCACCCGTGGGATCCGGCGGCGCTGCGCGGCATCATCGAGTCCTCCCTCCGGGCCTTCGACAAGGTCGATGCTCCGACCACGTGGGTGCTGTCCAACCACGACGTCGTCCGGCATGTGTCGCGGTTCGGGCTGGAGTCCAACAAGCTGCGCAGCGGGGACGGCATCGGGCCACGGGACAGCCAGCCGGACTATCTGCTCGGCGCCGACCGGGCACGTGCCGCCACCATGCTGATGCTGGGCCTGCCCGGCGGCGTGTATCTCTATCAGGGCGAAGAGCTCGGGCTGCCCGACCACACCCTGATGCCCGATGAGTTCCGGCAGGATCCCACCTACCACCGCACCGCCGGGGTGCGGGTGGGCCGTGACGGCAGCCGCGTCCCGCTGCCGTGGAGGGTCAGCGAACCCTCCTTCGGCTTCAGCTCCACCGGGAGCTCCTGGTTGCCGCAGCCGGCGTATTGGGGCCGCTATTCCCGGGACGTTGAGCAGCGGGATCCGTTCTCGTCGCTGAACATGTACCGCACGGCCCTTTCCCGGCGTCGGGAGCTGGGACTTGGTCATGGATCGCTGGAGTGGTGGCCGGAGCACGACGCCGAGGGCCTGGTGGCCTTCGTGAACAACAATGTCCTGGTGGCAATGAACATGGGCGACGCTCCGGTGCAGCTTCCTGAGCTTCCCGTCCTGGCCACCAGCTCGCCGTCTGCCTTGGAAGGCACCCGGCTGCGGCCCAACCGCACCGTGTGGCTGCGGCTCGATTAGCTGGCTTTGCCCGGGTTGAGGATTCCGGCAGCGGGTCTGGGGTCAGGCGAGGATGCTACCGGGCGCCCATGAAACGTGCGTAGCGGTCAAGGATCTGCGGCCAGGCGGTGGAGAATCCGCCATGGGTTTCCACGGCTTCAGCAACTCCGCCGAGGCCGGAATGCGTGAGGCTGACGCGAGTAGCGTCGTCGCTGACCGGAGTAAAGGTGATGCGGACTTCAGTGGGAGTCTGCGGGCTGTGGCCGGCTACCCAATCCAAAACGAGCTCGGCATCCTGCACCCTGCTGTTGACGGCTGCCCACACTGCTGTTTGCCCCTCCGGCCCCGTCTCGGTCAGGGAGGCGGCCTCAAACTCCGGATGCGTGCCTTCCCCGAATTCCGTGTACTCCTCCGGCCACCAGAGGTGCAGGTATTCCGTAAAGCCGTTGAATGCTTCGTGAAGCTCACGGGGCACCTCGCGCTCAATAACGATGTCCTGCACAGCAGCCGACTCCTTGGCAGGTTCGGGCTGTTCGGCATGGGAAAAGAGGGAGGAGTTCATCGTTCCAGCCTAGCCGGATCGTGTCGGAGCGCGAACGTGCTCAATCTCTCGCGAGATGGCAGTAAGTGCTCTTCCCGGGGCCGGGACGTGCAGTTTCTGCCATCTCGGCGCAAAGAGAACCAGGGCCCGGGAGGGTGCCGGCGGGCCTGGAACACCCTGGTTAAACAAGTAAGGCCCCGCCAATGGCGGGGCCTTACTCTCTGAACAACCGGTGTCTTTCAACCGTAAATATTGTCCGGCGGTGACCTACTCTCCCACATCCTCCCGGATGCAGTACCATCGGCGCTGTGGGTCTTAGCTTCCGGGTTCGGAATGGGACCGGGCGTTTCCCCCACGCTATGACCGCCGTAACCCTTCCACCCGCACCACCCATATACAAACCTGGGTGAGGGGAAATCAATGGTCACAACACAACACACCATCAAAAACGACGTGTTGCAATAGCGAAGTTATAACTGTAATTATACGGCACACCACACCCTGAAAGGGGTACGGCGGTGCCGGTTCCACGGGTGACAAACCTCACGGGTTTGTTATCCGGGAACCACATAGTGGACGCAAGCAGCATGATCAACACAACCCTTTATACTTTGGAGAACCGTTTGAAGTCGTGTTCTCCCAGATTGTGGTGTGGTGTAAGTTATCGGCCTATTAGTACCGGTCAGCTTCACGGGTCTTTAGTCCCCGCTTCCACATCCGGCCTATCAACCCAGTGGTCTGGCTGGGGGCCTCTCACACACAAGGTGTATGGAAATCTCATCTCGAAGCGGGCTTCCCGCTTAGATGCTTTCAGCGGTTATCCCATCCGAACGTAGCTAATCAGCGGTGCACTTGGCAGTACAACTGACACACCAGAGGTTCGTCCGTCCCGGTCCTCTCGTACTAAGGACAGCCCTTCTCAAATTTCCTGCGCGCGCAGCGGATAGGGACCGAACTGTCTCACGACGTTCTAAACCCAGCTCGCGTACCGCTTTAATGGGCGAACAGCCCAACCCTTGGGACCTACTCCAGCCCCAGGATGCGACGAGCCGACATCGAGGTGCCAAACCATGCCGTCGATATGGACTCTTGGGCAAGATCAGCCTGTTATCCCCGAGGTACCTTTTATCCGTTGAGCGACGGCCATTCCACAATGTACCGCCGGATCACTAGTCCCGACTTTCGTCCCTGCTTGAGATGTCTCTCTCACAGTCAAGCTCCCTTGTGCACTTACACTCGCCACCTGATTGCCAACCAGGCTGAGGGAACCTTTGGGCGCCTCCGTTACTCTTTAGGAGGCAACCGCCCCAGTTAAACTACCCATCAGGCACTGTCCCTGACCCGGATTACGGGCCGAAGTTAGATATCCAGTATGACCAGAGTGGTATTTCAACGATGACTCCACCCGAACTGGCGTCCGGGTCTCACAGTCTCCCACCTATCCTACACAAGCCACACCGAATATCAATACCAAACTATAGTAAAGGTCTCGGGGTCTTTCCGTCCTGCTGCGCGTAACGAGCATCTTTACTCGTACTGCAATTTCGCCGAGTTTATGGTTGAGACAGCGGGGAAGTCGTTACTCCATTCGTGCAGGTCGGAACTTACCCGACAAGGAATTTCGCTACCTTAGGATGGTTATAGTTACCACCGCCGTTTACTGGGGCTTAAATTCCCAGCTTCGCCCGTAAGGGCTAACCGGTCCTCTTAACCTTCCAGCACCGGGCAGGAGTCAGTCCGTATACATCGTCTTGCGACTTCGCACGGACCTGTGTTTTTAGTAAACAGTCGCTTCCCCCTGGTCTCTGCGGCCCCGATCCCCTCCGGACAGCAAGTGTCCATCAAGGTTGGGGCCCCCCTTCTCCCGAAGTTACGGGGGCATTTTGCCGAGTTCCTTAACCATAATTCTCTCGATCGCCTTAGTATTCTCTACCTGATCACCTGTGTCGGTTTGGGGTACGGGCGGCTAAAACCTCGCGCCGATGCTTTTCTAGGCAGCATAGGATCACCGGATTCCCACCAAAGTGGGTCCCATCAGATCTCAGGTATCGTCATCAAAGACACAGCAACGGATTTACCTATCGCTGACCCTACATCCTTAGACCAGGACAACCATCGCCCGGCCCGGCTACCTTCCTGCGTCACACCTGTTAATACGCTTACCTCCCAGGATCAGGTCCCGCGCTCCACCAAAAACCGGGTCGCCACAAGGGCGGCCGGTCAGGTATTGGGCGGTTAGTGTCCCCCGCTTGGTATTGGCGGTTTTTCGCCGGTACGGGAATATCAACCCGTTGTCCATCGACTACGCCTGTCGGCCTCGCCTTAGGTCCCGACTTACCCAGGGCAGATTAGCTTGACCCTGGAACCCTTGATCATTCGGCGGACGGGTTTCTCACCCGTCTTTCGCTACTCATGCCTGCATTCTCACTCGTGTAGGCTCCACCGCTGGTTTACACCGCGACTTCACTGCCCACACGACGCTCCCCTACCCATCCAAACGCTTGAACGAAAATGGATAAACCATCCGCTTGGCTAATATTTGAATGCCACAACTTCGGCGGTGTACTTGAGCCCCGCTACATTGTCGGCGCGGAATCACTTGACCAGTGAGCTATTACGCACTCTTTCAAGGATGGCTGCTTCTAAGCCAACCTCCTGGTTGTCTTCGCAACTCCACATCCTTTCCCACTTAGCACACGCTTAGGGGCCTTAGTTGGTGGTCTGGGCTGTTTCCCTCTCGACTATGAAGCTTATCCCCCACAGTCTCACTGCTGCGCTCTCACTTACCGGCATTCGGAGTTTGGCTGACGTCAGTAACCTTGTAGGGCCCATTAGCCATCCAGTAGCTCTACCTCCGGTAAGAAACACGCAACGCTGCACCTAAATGCATTTCGGGGAGAACCAGCTATCACGGAGTTTGATTGGCCTTTCACCCCTACCCACAGCTCATCCCCTCCATTTTCAACTGAAGTGGGTTCGGTCCTCCACGCGCTCTTACACGCGCTTCAACCTGGCCATGGGTAGATCACTCCGCTTCGGGTCTAGATCACGCCACTGCATCGCCCTGTTCAGACTCGCTTTCGCTACGGCTTCCCCTCACGGGTTAACCTCGCGACGTAACACTAACTCGCAGGCTCATTCTTCAAAAGGCACGCTGTCACAAGCACGACACCACAAGTGGCATCGCCCTGCTCCAACGGATTGTAGGCACACGGTTTCAGGTACTGTTTCACTCCCCTCCCGGGGTACTTTTCACCTTTCCCTCACGGTACTTGTCCGCTATCGGTCATCAGGGAGTATTTAGGCTTACCAGGTGGTCCTGGCAGATTCGCACGGGATTTCTCGGGCCCCGTGCTACTTGGGATCCTCTCCAAGCGGCAGCATACATTCCGGTTACGGGGCTAACACCCTCTACGGCCTGGCTTTCAAACCAGTTCACCTATGCATCTGCACTCACTTCACCGATCCGGCAGAATCGGTACGGAAAGTCCCGCAACCCCAGTGATGCAACGCCCGCCGGCTATCACACACCACTGGTTTAGCCTCTTCCGCGTTCGCTCGCCACTACTAACGGAATCACTGTTGTTTTCTCTTCCTGTGGGTACTGAGATGTTTCACTTCCCCACGTTCCCTCCACGCACCCTATGTGTTCAGATGCGGGTCACCCGGTCACTCGCGCGCCGGGCGGGGTTTCCCCATTCGGACATCCTGGGATCAACGCTCGGTTATCAACTCCCCCAGGCTTATCGCAGATTCCTACGTCCTTCTTCGGCTCCTGATGCCAAGGCATCCACCGTGTGCCCTTAAAAACTTGACCACAAAGATCAATAAATATTTCCTGCTATCGAGAAAACCATGACAACACCGGACCACACCGCAAGGGCATGACCCGGAGCACCAGGTTTATCTGAAATTGCACTTAATAATTTTAAGATGCTCGCGTCCACTATGTAGTTCTCAAACAACAACCCCGTCACACCCCGCCACCACCACGTATTCACCGTGGATGGTCTTGGACCTGCGCAGGAACAATCAGAAACAACACGAAACCGTGTTCCTTCCAACCCTTCAAGAAGGCTTGAAATTCTTCGGTCCTGTTGTCTCAGGACCCAACAGTGTGCCAAACGGAAAAACCCGGTACTCAAGACCGGCAGCGGTTTCCAACCGGGACAGCGCCTCCGCAAGGAAGGCACGCACGGCGTACTAGACTGCCAGGCTCAACGCCGGGCACCTGCTTATTGATATTCCACCCTTGAGCACCCACCGGAGAACGAATGTCTCCGAGATGGGCATCTCCTGCAAAGCCCGCCTCCAACACTGTGGAAGGACACGGAAAACTCTGAGGTGCTCCTTAGAAAGGAGGTGATCCAGCCGCACCTTCCGGTACGGCTACCTTGTTACGACTTAGTCCCAATCGCCGGTCCCACCTTCGACGGCTCCCTCCCACAAGGGGTTAGGCCACCGGCTTCGGGTGTTACCAACTTTCGTGACTTGACGGGCGGTGTGTACAAGGCCCGGGAACGTATTCACCGCAGCGTTGCTGATCTGCGATTACTAGCGACTCCAACTTCATGAGGTCGAGTTGCAGACCTCAATCCGAACTGAGACCGGCTTTTTGGGATTAGCTCCACCTCACAGTATCGCAACCCTTTGTACCGGCCATTGTAGCATGCGTGAAGCCCAAGACATAAGGGGCATGATGATTTGACGTCGTCCCCACCTTCCTCCGAGTTGACCCCGGCAGTCTCCTATGAGTCCCCGCCATAACGCGCTGGCAACATAGAACGAGGGTTGCGCTCGTTGCGGGACTTAACCCAACATCTCACGACACGAGCTGACGACAACCATGCACCACCTGTAAACCGACCACAAGTGGGGAGCGTATTTCTACGCTTTTCCGGTTCATGTCAAGCCTTGGTAAGGTTCTTCGCGTTGCATCGAATTAATCCGCATGCTCCGCCGCTTGTGCGGGCCCCCGTCAATTCCTTTGAGTTTTAGCCTTGCGGCCGTACTCCCCAGGCGGGGCACTTAATGCGTTAGCTACGGCGCGGAAAACGTGGAATGTCCCCCACACCTAGTGCCCAACGTTTACGGCATGGACTACCAGGGTATCTAATCCTGTTCGCTCCCCATGCTTTCGCTCCTCAGCGTCAGTTACAGCCCAGAGACCTGCCTTCGCCATCGGTGTTCCTCCTGATATCTGCGCATTTCACCGCTACACCAGGAATTCCAGTCTCCCCTACTGCACTCTAGTCTGCCCGTACCCACTGCAGACCCGGGGTTGAGCCCCGGGCTTTCACAGCAGACGCGACAAACCGCCTACGAGCTCTTTACGCCCAATAATTCCGGATAACGCTTGCGCCCTACGTATTACCGCGGCTGCTGGCACGTAGTTAGCCGGCGCTTCTTCTGCAGGTACCGTCACTTTCGCTTCTTCCCTGCTGAAAGAGGTTTACAACCCGAAGGCCTTCGTCCCTCACGCGGCGTCGCTGCATCAGGCTTTCGCCCATTGTGCAATATTCCCCACTGCTGCCTCCCGTAGGAGTCTGGGCCGTGTCTCAGTCCCAGTGTGGCCGGTCACCCTCTCAGGCCGGCTACCCGTCGTCGCCTTGGTGGGCCATTACCCCAACCAACTAGCTGATAGGCCGCGAGTCCATCCAAAACCGCATCAAGCTTTCCACGGACCACCATGCGGTGGACCGTCGTATCCGGTATTAGACCCGGTTTCCCAGGCTTATCCCGAAGTTAAGGGCAGGTTACTCACGTGTTACTCACCCGTTCGCCACTAATCATTTTGTGCAAGCACAAAAGTCATCGTTCGACTTGCATGTGTTAAGCACGCCGCCAGCGTTCATCCTGAGCCAGGATCAAACTCTCCGTAAATGTGTTACAGACACAGCACCGGAGCCAAGGAAAATTGGCTGCACGGTCCTGCACTAAATTCGAAACCAGCTAAAAAAGTCCTCCCAACCCACGGGGTGGGCGGAAGAACCAGTTCAACCAATTAAAATAATTGGTATCAATAAACTTGGCACACTATTGAGTTCTCAAACAACAGATGCATCCGAAATACTCGGAAAAACAATTGAATGTCTTTCTTTTCTCTTCGCTGCAGTGTTTCTTTATTCTATTTCATCCGGACTGTTTTAGCAATTCGGGATATTCCGAAGACTGCTTCATTTTGTCCGGAGAAACCCACGCCAAATCCCCGGCTTTCCGCTCCCGGGCTTCTCAGCGCAGGATGGATCACCAGGATGTTTTTGGTGTGGTGTGGCCGCCATGCTCGTGAAGTTTTCCAACTCCCGGCCGCGGCGACTTAGAAGACTCTACACAGGTTTCGCCGGGCCCGCAAATCGCCCCGGCAGCGCCGGAGCCGGACCCTTTGAGGGGCCCGGCTCCGGTACTAAAGCGCCGCTGATCAAACCCTAGCTGTTGTGGCGCCGACGCGTTGATCCCAGGACCAACAATGATCCGGCAAGCAGTGCCCCACCACCGGCAATAGCGACGCCGTACGTGGCTGCGTCGGCACCGGTCTTCGGCAGTTGCTCAGTGGGCCGCTGCTGCTCGGCAACCGGCTGTTGCTCGGTAACTGGCACAGGTGCATACACGTTGACCACCTCGACGGTTTGAGACTGCCCGGGCAGGATGCCCACTTCACCAGTGCCTGAGGTTTCCACCGTGACGTCCTCGTTGGCTCCGGACGCTGGTTCCGAGACCCGGCACAGCACTCCCGCCGGAATACCTTCGTACCGCTGGGTATAGGTATCCGCAGTGGTCTCCTCGGGGATCACGAACGTCTCGTCAATCAGCCCGTCACCGCACTGGACATGAAGCACGACGTCGTCCTGCAGGCCGGCGCCCGAGCCGCTGATCGTCTTGGTGACCACAAGGCTCCCCGGATTGAATTCCACCGTATTGGCGACGGTGAGGACATTCTCCCCCTCGGTGATCGTCACCGCGTCCGAGACGGTCGGCGTCACCGTCACTTCGGTAGTGGATCCCGTGACCGGTTCGGTAACGGAGCACACCGTACCCACCGGAAGATCAACGATCGTTTCACTGACGGGAGCTGTGGTTCCCGCGGGGATCTCAAAGCTAAACAGCCCCGCTGCACCACAGTCGACAGCAAGCGCGATTGCACCTTGGCTGCCTATCGCTTCTCCTGCAAACGTTTTGTTTACCACGAGGTCTCCCGGTACAAAGAACTCCGCCGTCGCCTCGGCGGCGGCATTCAACACCGTGGTCTCGGCGAGGATGATGGGCTGCTTTTCCAACAGTGGATCAGCCTGGTCGTAGAGGTAGACGTTGCCGGTCTGGACGTTGACGGCAGCGCGTGCCCTGAGGACTCCCGGGTCGGTGGATGCCGGCGGGCCACCCACCCAGACCTGGGTCCCCGTAGGGACTGTGCTTCCGTTCGGGATAGGGACGGTCCCCGCAGCATCGGAGTACATGGTGTATCCGGTCGGCACGGAAACCGTAATCGCCGCACTTCCCTCCGCTGCCACCGTGAACGGGCCGCCGACGCTTCCCAACGGAGCCGCGGCAGCCGGGGGAGTCACGGTGACGTTCGGAGGGGGCGGTTCCGGCAGAGGCCCGTTGGTCCGGGCGTCTTCGACGATCGCCGCGACCGCGGGCCTGATGACCGTCTCCGTAGTATTGACCAGGTATCCGTCGGTTATGTACCAGATCGCGGCCTGCACCGCCGCAGCCTGCTGGTTTACCGACAAGCCCGCTGGGGCTGCGGGATTCGCAGGATAGTAGTTGTTCAGGATGTAATTTACGTAGCCAAGGTTGGCTATGTCGGCTTCCTCCCAGGGCGCGTTAACGTAGCCGACGCCGAGGGTGGTACCTATCGTGACGTCGATGCAATACATCCGGCCGAGCCGGCCATCGGCGTCCAGAGTGTTAAGGACGCCGGTGTATCCGCCGGCAGCAGGGACTCCCACGGGGTTGCCTTCGGGATAAGGCAGCGTGAGATCCGGCGGGGTGGGCTCGTCGGCCAGGAAACCCTGAATACTTTGACCTTCGCCTCGACTGGTAAAAACGACATCCGCGTTTGCGCTGGCCACCGGTGCCGGCTCAGTGGGGTCCGGATCCGTAACCCGGGCATTCGCGGGTGCCGCGAACGGTGCCAGCAGCAGCGCCGCAGCGGCGGCCGTACCTAAGAGTGACCTGCGTAGCCGGTGCCCGTGCCCCGGCCGACGCCGCAGGCCGGATGGAAAGGAATAATGGCTCATAGGGGTCTTCCTGCTTCTATCCCTGGGGATGATTCGCGAGTGACCATGCCGAAACCAGTTCGGCCTGTGTGCTAGGCACAGTATGTGGAATCCGAAGCCGGGGGTAGGCGGAACCGCAATATCCGTAGAAAGCCGGGGAGGGACCAAATTACCTATAGACATTCCCTGGTTAAACAAGTAAGGCCCCGCCAATGGCGGGGCCTTACTCTCTGAACAACCGGTGTCTTTCAACCGTAAATATTGTCCGGCGGTGACCTACTCTCCCACATCCTCCCGGATGCAGTACCATCGGCGCTGTGGGTCTTAGCTTCCGGGTTCGGAATGGGACCGGGCGTTTCCCCCACGCTATGACCGCCGTAACCCTTCCACCCGCACCACCCATAAACAAACCTGGGTGAGGGGAAATCAATGGTCACAACACAACACACCATCAAAAACGACGTGTTGCAATAGCGAAGTTATAACTGTAATTATACGGCACACCACACCCTGAAAGGGGTACGGCGGTGCCGGTTCCACGGGTGACAAACCTCACGGGTTTGTTATCCGGGAACCACATAGTGGACGCAAGCAGCATGATCAACACAACCCTTTATACTTTGGAGAACCGTTTGAAGTCGTGTTCTCCCAGATTGTGGTGTGGTGTAAGTTATCGGCCTATTAGTACCGGTCAGCTTCACGGGTCTTTAGTCCCCGCTTCCACATCCGGCCTATCAACCCAGTGGTCTGGCTGGGGGCCTCTCACACACAAGGTGTATGGAAATCTCATCTCGAAGCGGGCTTCCCGCTTAGATGCTTTCAGCGGTTATCCCATCCGAACGTAGCTAATCAGCGGTGCACTTGGCAGTACAACTGACACACCAGAGGTTCGTCCGTCCCGGTCCTCTCGTACTAAGGACAGCCCTTCTCAAATTTCCTGCGCGCGCAGCGGATAGGGACCGAACTGTCTCACGACGTTCTAAACCCAGCTCGCGTACCGCTTTAATGGGCGAACAGCCCAACCCTTGGGACCTACTCCAGCCCCAGGATGCGACGAGCCGACATCGAGGTGCCAAACCATGCCGTCGATATGGACTCTTGGGCAAGATCAGCCTGTTATCCCCGAGGTACCTTTTATCCGTTGAGCGACGGCCATTCCACAATGTACCGCCGGATCACTAGTCCCGACTTTCGTCCCTGCTTGAGATGTCTCTCTCACAGTCAAGCTCCCTTGTGCACTTACACTCGCCACCTGATTGCCAACCAGGCTGAGGGAACCTTTGGGCGCCTCCGTTACTCTTTAGGAGGCAACCGCCCCAGTTAAACTACCCATCAGGCACTGTCCCTGACCCGGATTACGGGCCGAAGTTAGATATCCAGTATGACCAGAGTGGTATTTCAACGATGACTCCACCCGAACTGGCGTCCGGGTCTCACAGTCTCCCACCTATCCTACACAAGCCACACCGAATATCAATACCAAACTATAGTAAAGGTCTCGGGGTCTTTCCGTCCTGCTGCGCGTAACGAGCATCTTTACTCGTACTGCAATTTCGCCGAGTTTATGGTTGAGACAGCGGGGAAGTCGTTACTCCATTCGTGCAGGTCGGAACTTACCCGACAAGGAATTTCGCTACCTTAGGATGGTTATAGTTACCACCGCCGTTTACTGGGGCTTAAATTCCCAGCTTCGCCCGTAAGGGCTAACCGGTCCTCTTAACCTTCCAGCACCGGGCAGGAGTCAGTCCGTATACATCGTCTTGCGACTTCGCACGGACCTGTGTTTTTAGTAAACAGTCGCTTCCCCCTGGTCTCTGCGGCCCCGATCCCCTCCGGACAGCAAGTGTCCATCAAGGTTGGGGCCCCCCTTCTCCCGAAGTTACGGGGGCATTTTGCCGAGTTCCTTAACCATAATTCTCTCGATCGCCTTAGTATTCTCTACCTGATCACCTGTGTCGGTTTGGGGTACGGGCGGCTAAAACCTCGCGCCGATGCTTTTCTAGGCAGCATAGGATCACCGGATTCCCACCAAAGTGGGTCCCATCAGATCTCAGGTATCGTCATCAAAGACACAGCAACGGATTTACCTATCGCTGACCCTACATCCTTAGACCAGGACAACCATCGCCCGGCCCGGCTACCTTCCTGCGTCACACCTGTTAATACGCTTACCTCCCAGGATCAGGTCCCGCGCTCCACCAAAAACCGGGTCGCCACAAGGGCGGCCGGTCAGGTATTGGGCGGTTAGTGTCCCCCGCTTGGTATTGGCGGTTTTTCGCCGGTACGGGAATATCAACCCGTTGTCCATCGACTACGCCTGTCGGCCTCGCCTTAGGTCCCGACTTACCCAGGGCAGATTAGCTTGACCCTGGAACCCTTGATCATTCGGCGGACGGGTTTCTCACCCGTCTTTCGCTACTCATGCCTGCATTCTCACTCGTGTAGGCTCCACCGCTGGTTTACACCGCGACTTCACTGCCCACACGACGCTCCCCTACCCATCCAAACGCTTGAACGAAAATGGATAAACCATCCGCTTGGCTAATATTTGAATGCCACAACTTCGGCGGTGTACTTGAGCCCCGCTACATTGTCGGCGCGGAATCACTTGACCAGTGAGCTATTACGCACTCTTTCAAGGATGGCTGCTTCTAAGCCAACCTCCTGGTTGTCTTCGCAACTCCACATCCTTTCCCACTTAGCACACGCTTAGGGGCCTTAGTTGGTGGTCTGGGCTGTTTCCCTCTCGACTATGAAGCTTATCCCCCACAGTCTCACTGCTGCGCTCTCACTTACCGGCATTCGGAGTTTGGCTGACGTCAGTAACCTTGTAGGGCCCATTAGCCATCCAGTAGCTCTACCTCCGGTAAGAAACACGCAACGCTGCACCTAAATGCATTTCGGGGAGAACCAGCTATCACGGAGTTTGATTGGCCTTTCACCCCTACCCACAGCTCATCCCCTCCATTTTCAACTGAAGTGGGTTCGGTCCTCCACGCGCTCTTACACGCGCTTCAACCTGGCCATGGGTAGATCACTCCGCTTCGGGTCTAGATCACGCCACTGCATCGCCCTGTTCAGACTCGCTTTCGCTACGGCTTCCCCTCACGGGTTAACCTCGCGACGTAACACTAACTCGCAGGCTCATTCTTCAAAAGGCACGCTGTCACAAGCACGACACCACAAGTGGCATCGCCCTGCTCCAACGGATTGTAGGCACACGGTTTCAGGTACTGTTTCACTCCCCTCCCGGGGTACTTTTCACCTTTCCCTCACGGTACTTGTCCGCTATCGGTCATCAGGGAGTATTTAGGCTTACCAGGTGGTCCTGGCAGATTCGCACGGGATTTCTCGGGCCCCGTGCTACTTGGGATCCTCTCCAAGCGGCAGCATACATTCCGGTTACGGGGCTAACACCCTCTACGGCCTGGCTTTCAAACCAGTTCACCTATGCATCTGCACTCACTTCACCGATCCGGCAGAATCGGTACGGAAAGTCCCGCAACCCCAGTGATGCAACGCCCGCCGGCTATCACACACCACTGGTTTAGCCTCTTCCGCGTTCGCTCGCCACTACTAACGGAATCACTGTTGTTTTCTCTTCCTGTGGGTACTGAGATGTTTCACTTCCCCACGTTCCCTCCACGCACCCTATGTGTTCAGATGCGGGTCACCCGGTCACTCGCGCGCCGGGCGGGGTTTCCCCATTCGGACATCCTGGGATCAACGCTCGGTTATCAACTCCCCCAGGCTTATCGCAGATTCCTACGTCCTTCTTCGGCTCCTGATGCCAAGGCATCCACCGTGTGCCCTTAAAAACTTGACCACAAAGATCAATAAATATTTCCTGCTATCGAGAAAACCATGACAACACCGGACCACACCGCAAGGGCATGACCCGGAGCACCAGGTTTATCTGAAATTGCACTTAATAATTTTAAGATGCTCGCGTCCACTATGTAGTTCTCAAACAACAACCCCGTCACACCCCGCCACCACCACGTATTCACCGTGGATGGTCTTGGACCTGCGCAGGAACAATCAGAAACAACACGAAACCGTGTCCCTTCCAACCCTTCAAGAAGGCTTGAAATTCTTCGGTCCTGTTGTCTCAGGACCCAACAGTGTGCCAAACGGAAAAACCCGGTACTTGAAGACCGGCAGCGGTTTCCAACCAATACAACGCCCCACAAGTGGGGCACGCACGGCGTACTAGACTGCCAGGCTCAACGCCGGGCACCTGCTTATTGATATTCCACCCTTGAGCACCCACCGGAGAACGAATGTCTCCGAGATGGGCATCTCCTGCAAAGCCCGCCTCCAACACTGTGGAAGGACACGGAAAACTCTGAGGTGCTCCTTAGAAAGGAGGTGATCCAGCCGCACCTTCCGGTACGGCTACCTTGTTACGACTTAGTCCCAATCGCCGGTCCCACCTTCGACGGCTCCCTCCCACAAGGGGTTAGGCCACCGGCTTCGGGTGTTACCAACTTTCGTGACTTGACGGGCGGTGTGTACAAGGCCCGGGAACGTATTCACCGCAGCGTTGCTGATCTGCGATTACTAGCGACTCCAACTTCATGAGGTCGAGTTGCAGACCTCAATCCGAACTGAGACCGGCTTTTTGGGATTAGCTCCACCTCACAGTATCGCAACCCTTTGTACCGGCCATTGTAGCATGCGTGAAGCCCAAGACATAAGGGGCATGATGATTTGACGTCGTCCCCACCTTCCTCCGAGTTGACCCCGGCAGTCTCCTATGAGTCCCCGCCATAACGCGCTGGCAACATAGAACGAGGGTTGCGCTCGTTGCGGGACTTAACCCAACATCTCACGACACGAGCTGACGACAACCATGCACCACCTGTAAACCGACCACAAGTGGGGAGCGTATTTCTACGCTTTTCCGGTTCATGTCAAGCCTTGGTAAGGTTCTTCGCGTTGCATCGAATTAATCCGCATGCTCCGCCGCTTGTGCGGGCCCCCGTCAATTCCTTTGAGTTTTAGCCTTGCGGCCGTACTCCCCAGGCGGGGCACTTAATGCGTTAGCTACGGCGCGGAAAACGTGGAATGTCCCCCACACCTAGTGCCCAACGTTTACGGCATGGACTACCAGGGTATCTAATCCTGTTCGCTCCCCATGCTTTCGCTCCTCAGCGTCAGTTACAGCCCAGAGACCTGCCTTCGCCATCGGTGTTCCTCCTGATATCTGCGCATTTCACCGCTACACCAGGAATTCCAGTCTCCCCTACTGCACTCTAGTCTGCCCGTACCCACTGCAGACCCGGGGTTGAGCCCCGGGCTTTCACAGCAGACGCGACAAACCGCCTACGAGCTCTTTACGCCCAATAATTCCGGATAACGCTTGCGCCCTACGTATTACCGCGGCTGCTGGCACGTAGTTAGCCGGCGCTTCTTCTGCAGGTACCGTCACTTTCGCTTCTTCCCTGCTGAAAGAGGTTTACAACCCGAAGGCCTTCGTCCCTCACGCGGCGTCGCTGCATCAGGCTTTCGCCCATTGTGCAATATTCCCCACTGCTGCCTCCCGTAGGAGTCTGGGCCGTGTCTCAGTCCCAGTGTGGCCGGTCACCCTCTCAGGCCGGCTACCCGTCGTCGCCTTGGTGGGCCATTACCCCAACCAACTAGCTGATAGGCCGCGAGTCCATCCAAAACCGCATCAAGCTTTCCACGGACCACCATGCGGTGGACCGTCGTATCCGGTATTAGACCCGGTTTCCCAGGCTTATCCCGAAGTTAAGGGCAGGTTACTCACGTGTTACTCACCCGTTCGCCACTAATCATTTTGTGCAAGCACAAAAGTCATCGTTCGACTTGCATGTGTTAAGCACGCCGCCAGCGTTCATCCTGAGCCAGGATCAAACTCTCCGTAAATGTGTTACAGACACAGCACCGGAGCCAAGGAAAATTGGCTGCACGGTCCTGCACTAAATTCGAAACCAGCTAAAAAAGTCCTCCCAACCCACGGGGTGGGCGGAAGAACCAGTTCAACCAATTAAAATAATTGGTATCAATAAACTTGGCACACTATTGAGTTCTCAAACAACAGACTGCTTCCGGCACCGGCAGGCTCAGATCCAGGGGACCTTCCGCTCTGCGTCGCTCCGGAGCAACTTTTCAATCTTACCGCCCTGATCTGCAGCTGTCAAAACGGCTGTTCGTCCGTCCGGCGAACCGGGTGAAGCCTAAGCTCCGTGACGCTCAGCTGTTCTCGTTGCCTCGATCAGCGCGGGTATTAACTCTAGCACGATTTCGGGGACACCCCCGCCGGCCCCCGAAGGTTGTTCGGGGGCCGGCGAGGATCGCGCTCCGCTGCGGAGCTGATGACCGGCGCGTGGCCAGCCGTAGGTTCGGCGCTCGGTTAGACGCCCTTCGGCTTCAGATACAGCACGCCCAAGGGAGGAACGGTCAGTGTGGCGGAGGCGGGCTGCCCGTTGCAGGCGCCTTCCACGGCGGTCACCACTCCCATGTTTCCAACCCCTGAGCCGCCAAATTCCGCGGCGTCAGTGTTGAGCGCCTCCACCCATTCGCCGGCCCAGGGCAGGCCGAGCCGGAAGTTCTCGTGCGGAGTGCCGGCGAAGTTCGCGATGCACACCAGCGGGTTGCCCTGGTGGTCGTACCGGATGAATGACAGCGCGTTGAGGGCGCCGTCGTTCTCGTTGATCCACTGGAACCCTGCCGGCTCGTTGTCGCGGTCAAACAGGGCCGGAGTGTTCCGGTAAATCTCGTTGAGCTGCCGCACGAGCAGCTGCACGCCCTTATGCTGCGGCGTATCCGTCAGGTACCAGTCCAGGCCGTACTGCTCGGACCATTCGGCTTCCTGGCCGAATTCGGTCCCCATGAAGATCAGCTGCTTGCCCGGATGCGCCCACTGGAAGGCCAGGTAGGCGCGCAGGTTGGCCAGCTGCTGCCAGCGGTCGCCGGGCATCTTGCGCAGCAGGGAGCCCTTGCCGTGCACAACCTCGTCGTGGCTGATCGGCAGCAGGAAGTTCTCCGTGTAGGCGTAGACCAGGGAGAACGTGAGCTTGGCGTGGTGATACATCCGGTTGATGGGGTCCTCGGACATGTACTCCAAGGTGTCGTGCATCCAGCCCATGTTCCATTTCAAACCAAAGCCGAGTCCGCCGCTGCTGGTGGGCTGAGTCACTCCCGGGAATGCAGTGGATTCCTCGGCGATCATGACGATGCCGGGCACCCTGCGGTAGGCGGTGGCATTGACTTCCTGGAGGAAGGAAATGGCCTCGAGGTTTTCCCGCCCACCGTAAATGTTGGGGCTCCACTGGCCTTCCGGCCGCGAGTAGTCCAGGTAGAGCATGGACGCCACGGCATCCACCCGGAGCCCGTCTATGTGGAACTCCTCCAGCCAGTAGATCGCGTTGGCCACGAGGAAGTTGCGCACCTCGCGGCGGCCGAAGTCGAAGACCAGCGTTCCCCAGTCGGGCTGCTCTCCGCGGAACGGGTCGCCGTGCTCGTAGAGCGTCTGGCCGTCGAATTTCGCCAGCGCCCATTCGTCCTTGGGGAAGTGGCCGGGGACCCAGTCCAGGATGACTCCGATGCCGGCCTGATGCAGTTTGTCCACCAGGTAGCGGAAATCGTCCGGGTGCCCGAACCGAGCGGTCGGAGCGAAATAGGAAGTGATCTGGTAGCCCCAGGACCCGCCGAACGGATGCTCGGCCACGGGCATGAACTCCACGTGGGTGAATCCCTGCCACGTCACGTACTCCGTCAGCTGGTCAGCCAACTGGCGGTAGTCCAGGCCCAGGCGCCAGGACCCCAAATGAACTTCGTAAACGCTCATCGGCGCGTTGTGGGGGTCGCGGGCTGCGCGGGCTTCCATCCACTCGCTGTCCTGGAAAACGTAAGTGGACTCAACGACCCGTGAACCGGTCAGCGGCGGCGTTTCCGTGCCCTGCGCCATGGGGTCGGCCTTTTCCCGCCAGATCCCGTCGCTGCCAAGGATTTCGTACTTGTACCGGGCACCGGGGCGGACGTCGGGAATGAAAATCTCCCAGACACCGGATCCGCCGAGTGAACGCATCGCATTAATCGTCCCGTCCCAGCCATTGAAATCGCCCTTGACACGCACTGCCTGGGCGTTTGGCGCCCACACCGCGAAACTGACGCCGTCGATGTTGCCGAGAATCGACTTGTAATGGTGCAGGTTGGCACCGAGCACCGTCCACAGCTTCTCGTGCCGGCCCTCACCAATGAGGTGCAGGTCGATTTCTCCCAAGGAAGGCAGGAATCGGTAGGGGTCGTCGAAGAGCTGGGGTTCCAGTCCTTCATACGTGACTTCGAGCCGGTAGTCGGGAACCTGGCCGGGCCGTTCCGCGGGAAGCGTGCCCACCCAAATGCCGTTGTGTTCGTGTTCCAGCCGGATCCGCCCCGCGGGTGTCACGGCAGTGACCGCCTTGGCGAGCGGGCGCAGGGTACGGATGGTTACCAGGCCCTGGTCGTCGAGATGGGCGCCAAGAATCGCATGCGGCTGGTAATACCGGCCTTCGGAAACCGCCTGCAGGACATCTGACGGGACGGGCAGCGGGTTACGGTGTGCCGGCGCCGCACTTGCGGCAGCGGGAACGACGGCGCCATCCGGCTGGGCGGGCAACACGGGTTCCGTGGTTCCCTCCGCAGCATCGGGGCGCGCGGGCGAGACGGGGTCCGTGGTGGGGTTCGTCTCGGGATCGGGCTGCGGGGTCTTATTCACTGAATCTTCTTCCTGCCTGCTCGTCCCGTAGGCCTGCTTGCGTGCCTGTTCGAGAATCTGCCGCACGGCAGCAACGGGCACACGGATCCAATCGGGACGGTTGCGGATTTCATAAACAACTTCGTAGAGGGCCTTGTCGAGCCAAAGGGCCAGGTACAGCGGATCGCTGCGGTTGATCTGCGTGCCGGTTTCCTTCTCATAACCGCGCAGGAACGCCTCAGAGGCCGTCGCAGCCCAGCGCGCGGCCTCGAGGTCTCGGCGCTGCTGCTTGCGGGACCCGGACGCAGCGCCCCCGTCGTCCGCAGCGGCGCCCTCAACGAGCGATACACCGGCGGCGTAGTCGATGGAACGGAGCATGCCCACCACGTCACGCAGGGGAACGTCCGGGACGCTGCGCTCCTCGGCCGGCCGCAGCGGCTCGCCCTCGAAATCCAGGACCATCCAGCCGTGGCTGCCGGATTTCAGGACCTGGCCCAGATGGTAATCGGCATGGATGCGCTGGAGGTTGGGCAGTGTCTCGAGACCGGCGATCTGCCGGAGCAGATACTCCAACGGTTCGTCGTACTCCCCCACGTAGCTCCGGGCTTCCTTCCAGGCCCACCGGATGCGGTTGCCCAGGGACTCCAGGAACTCGGAGCGCTCTGCGGCGCTGGGCGGCTGGCTGCCGAAGGCCTGCGCCAACTGGCGGTGAATCCGGCCGGTCACCGCTCCGAGTTCTTCCGCCTCGGCGGTGAAATCGGACGTATTCAGCGCAGCCGCGGAGGCGGTGCGCCAGGCGTCTTCACTGTTGGGAATGAACTCCCGCAGCACGCTCAGGTGCCCGGTGACCCAGGTATCGCCGTCGTCCGCCAGCGGATCGCGCCAGCTGCCGGTGACCCAGCCCAGGGTGGCCGGCACATCGCGGGAGCCCGCGGCCGTCAGTTTCGCGCTGACCTCGACGTCCGGGCTCACGCCCGCGGCCAGGACGCGGTAGAACTTCACGATCAGTTGGCTGGGTTCGACGGGAACCACCACCGAGGTGTTCGACTGCTCGCCCTTCATCAACTTGGCGGGAACGGTTTCCGCAAACGGCGGCCACTGTTCAAAGCCGCCCAGCGCGACGCCGTGCGTGTGCCCGTCGACGGTCGCCGACTGGGTGCGCATCAGCTCCAGCCATGCAGTCACGAACACCGGGTCGGCGGCGCCGTCGTACAGCCAGCGCTCCCCGAGTTCCTGGTGCTGCGCCCGCCCCAGCAGGGAGGCGGCCAGCTCCGGAACCGGTGCGCCGTGATAACTGACGGGAACACTGACGATGTCGGTGCGCTGGCCCGAGCTGACGGCAATGAGGTGAACCTCCAGCTCCACCAGGCCGGCGGGATCTTCCAGCCGGATGCCGCCCACCCGGTCCAGGGTGACGTCCCGGCCCTTCGCAGGGAACCAGCGCTGCTCCGGAAGCCACGCTGTCAGCAGTTCAGGCAGGGACGGCGTCAGCTTGGTCATTTTTTCACTGCCTCCGAAATGGGAATCAGGGGAATCGCTTCAGTTGCGGGCGAGGACATGTTGGATTTCGGCGAACGCAGCCGCAGCCAGTAGAAGTCGTGGCTGCCCAGGGTCAGGGTTACCGAACCGTCTGCGCCGAAGGCGGGGAACGGAGTTCCGCCGAACGCGTCGCGCAGGCCCCGGCCGGCAAATTCCGGCAGGCTTACCGTGGCGGAAACGGGGTGCTGGGACAGGTTGAAGATGCAGAACATGACTTCCCCGACCTCGCCCTCGGGGTTGTCCGCCGGCAGCTCGCGCAGGAACGCCAGCACCGATTCGGCTTCGGTGGGAACGTTCCGGTAGGAGCCCAAACCGAACGCGGGATGCGTCCGGCGCACCATGATCATCTGCCGGATCCAGTGCAGGAGCGAGCTGGAGCTGGCCAGCTGCGCTTCAACGTTCACGTGGTTGTAGTGGTAAACCAGCGACTGCACCACCGGCAGGTACAGCTTGCCGGGGTCGGCGGTGGAGAATCCGGCGTTGCGGTCGGGGTTCCACTGCATGGGCGTGCGGGACGAATCACGGTCCTCGAGCCAGATGTTGTCGCCCATGCCCAGCTCGTCACCGTAGTACAGGAAGGGACTTCCCGGCAGCGAGAGCAGCAGTGCGTGGATGAGTTCGATTTCCGACCGCGAGTTGTCCAGCAGCGGAGCCAGCCGGCGGCGGATACCGATGTTGGCCCGCATGCGCGAATCCGGGGCATACCAGCCGAGCATCGCCTGGCGTTCCTCGTTGGTCACCATCTCCAGCGTCAGCTCGTCATGGTTGCGCAGGAAGGTGCCCCACTGGGCCCCTGCCGGAATCGCCGGGGTTTCCTCCATCGTCTGCACAATGGGGGCGGCCTTCTGGTCGCGCAGCGCGTAGAACAGGCGGGGCATGATCGGGAAGTGGAAGGCCATGTGGCATTCCGCTCCGGTTTCGTCGCCGAAGTACTCCACGACTTCGTGCGGCATCTGGTTGGCCTCGGCGACGATCACGCGGCCGGGGTAGTTCTCGTCCACCATTGTGCGCAGGTCCTTGAGGAACCGGTGGGTGGCCGGCAGGTTCTCGCAGTTGGTGCCGTCTTCTTCAAACAGGTACGGGATCGCATCGGCGCGGAAACCGTCGATGCCCTGGTCGAGCCAGAACCGGACGACGTCGAAAATCGCCTCCACGACCTTGGGGTTCTCGAAGTTCAGGTCCGGCTGGTGGCTGAAGAACCGGTGCCAGTAGAACTGGCGCCGCACAGGGTCGAAGGCCCAGTTGGACTCTTCGGTGTCCACGAAGATGATCCGTGCGTCTTCGTACTTCTGGTCGGTGTCCGACCAGACGTAGAAGTCCCCGTACGGGCCTTCCGGGTCATTGCGGGACTCCTCGAACCAGGGATGCTTGTCGGAGGTGTGGTTCAGCGGCAGGTCGATGATGACCCGGACGCCGCGGGCGTGGGCTTCTGCCACCAGCCGCTTGAAGTCGCTGATGGTGCCGAACTCGTCCAGGACGTCGTAGTAGTCGGAGATGTCATAGCCGCCGTCGCGCAGCGGCGACTTGAAGAACGGAGGCAGCCAGAGGCAGTCCACGCCCAGCCACTGCAGGTAGTCAAGCTTGTCGATCAGGCCGGTGAAATCGCCGGAGCCGTCTCCGTTGGCGTCCGAGAAGCCGCGGACCAGCACCTCGTAGAAAACCGCCTTGCGGTACCAATGCGGGTCATTGGTGAGACCGGGTGCGTGCAGCTGAAACGGGTTGGGCACTAGGAGTTCCTCCGGATTGACAGGATGTGGGCGGGCTCGAAATGGGCGTCAAGCCGGACATAGTTTTCGGCTCCCCAGCGCCAGCTTTGACCGCTGATGAGGTCATCCACCCAGAACGTGCCGTCCTCGTTGAAGTCTTCAGGGTTCAGGTGCAGGGCTGCCAGGTCCAGGGAGACCGTGCATTCCCGGGCGCTGTGGGGGTCGGTGTTGACTACGATGATCAGGGTATCCCGACTCGACGGGTCCGCGGGGCGGACCTGTTTGTGTTTGGAATAGACCACTGTGGCTTCGTCGGTGCTGGAATGCACTGTCAGGTTCTGCAGGTCCCCGAGCGCCGGGTGGAAGCGGCGGATATCATTGAGCCGCGTGATGTAGGGAACCAGGCTGCGACCCTCGGCGATGGCGCCGGCGAAGTCCCGCTGCTTGTACTCGAACTTCTCATTGTCGATGTACTCCTCGGCGCCGGGGCGGGCCACGTGTTCGTACAGCTCATAGCCGGCGTACATTCCCCACAGCGGGCTGGCGGTGGAGGCCAGAACGGCGCGGATCTTGAATGCGCCGGGTCCGCCGTACTGCAGGAACTCGGTCAGGATGTCAGGGGTGTTCACGAAGAAGTTCGGCCGGAAGAATGCCGCCGTTTCCGACGAGACCTCGGTGAAGTACTCCTCCAGTTCCTGGCGGGTGTTGCGCCAGGTGAAGTACGTGTAGGACTGCTGGAAGCCGGCCATGCCCAGGGCGTGCATGACCGCCGGGCGGGTGAAGGCCTCGGCCAGGAAAATCACGTCAGGATGCTTGTCGTTGACCGACTTGATCAACCACTCCCAGAACTTCAGCGGTTTGGTGTGCGGGTTGTCGACGCGGAAGATCTTGACTCCGTGCCCGATCCACATCAGCACGATGCGGAGTATTTCCTCCGACAGCCCGGTGTAATCGTTGTCGAAGTTCAGCGGATAGATGTCCTGATACTTCTTCGGCGGGTTCTCGGCGTACGCGATCGAGCCGTCCACGCGTGTGGTGAACCACTCCGGATGGCTGCTGACCCACGGGTGGTCCGGGGAGGCCTGCAGCGCCAGGTCAATGGCCACTTCGAGGTTGAGCTCGCGTGCGGTGTCCACGAAGGCATCGAAGTCGGCGAAGGTGCCCAGATCAGGGTGGATGGCGTCGTGCCCGCCTTCAGGCGAGCCGATGGCCCAGGGCGAGCCCGGATCCAGCGGCCCGGCGACCAGGGTGTTGTTCGGCCCCTTCCGGTGGGTGGTGCCGATGGGATGGACCGGAGGCAGGTAGATGACGTCGAAGCCCATGCCGGCAACCCGTTCCAGGCTGCGCGCCGCCGTCCGGAACGTCCCCGAGGTCCACTCGCGGGTGGCGGGGTCCTGGATGGCGCCTTCGGAGCGGGGAAAGAACTCGTACCAGGCGCCGCGCCCGGCCAGCTCGCGTTCCACTCGGATGGGATAGCGCGGGCTGCTCGTCACCAGGTCCCGGAGCGGTTCCCGGCTCAGGGCGGCCAGCACGGCATCGGTTGCGGCAGCGGCAAAACGTTCCTCAACGGGCAGCGTGGAGTCTGCGAGCGCCGCGCCGGCGGCGGCCAGCACTGCGGCGTCGCCTTCACTGCGTCCGTCGCCTGACCCGCGCTGCGCTGCAGCTGACTCAAAAAGTGCCGCGCCTTCGGCGAGCATCAGTTCCACGTCCACGCCGGCGTTGATCTTCACTTCGGCATTGTGGTGCCAGGTGCCGTACAGATCGGCCCAGCCTTCGACGGCGAAACTCCAGTCGCCGGTGCTTTCCGGCCGCAGCAAGCCGCCCCAGCGGTCCAGGCCGATTCCCACGGGATCCAAGCGGACCCGTTGCACTTCCCGGCCTTCGGGGTCATAGAGGACGGCGCTGACTCCCACAAGGTCGTGGCCCTCACGGAACACCGTGGCCCCTACTACGAGGTCTTCTCCGGGAATGGCTTTGGCCGGGATGCGGCCGCATTCCACCACCGGGGTCACATTGATGATGGGAATCCGGCCGAACCGGAGTTCCTCGGCGGACAGGTCTTTGGATGGCATCGCACTGGAACTGGTCACAGACTAGACGTTAGCGATAATCGGGGCAGATTGCTAAGCCAACGTACTTTCCGGTGTTTTTGCGCCGGTGGTGCAGTGTATTGCGTTTATTCCGCGGCCCCTGCGGAGCTTGCGGGCCTGGATGTCATTTCGCTGTTTCTTTCGCTCAAGCATCCCTTTTGGCCTGGGGTTTGCGCTACCGTAATCCGGGTGAAGGCAATTCGAAGGTTTACCGTCCGGACAGTCCTCCCCGACAGCATTGCCCCGCTGAGCAAGCTGGCCTCTAACCTGCGGTGGTCTTGGCATGAGCCCACCACGCGGCTTTTCGCCGACCTGGATCCCGCTGCCTGGCAGGCGAGCGGCCGGGATCCGGTTAAGTTCCTCGGTTCCGTCAGCCGCGCCAGCCTGGAGCGAATGGCGAGCGACGCCGGCATGGTGGAACGGATCCAAGCCCTTGGCGCCGATCTTGACACCTATCTGGATGATCCCCGCTGGTATCAGACCCTCGGTGACGACGCCCCCAGGTCCATCGCCTACTTCTCCCCGGAATACGGCATCAGCGCCGTGCTGCCGCAGTATTCCGGCGGTCTGGGCATCCTCGCCGGCGACCACTTGAAAGCCGCTTCGGATCTGGGTGTGCCGCTGGTCGCCGTCGGGCTGCTCTACCAGGCCGGATACTTCAAGCAGGCGCTGTCCCGCGACGGGTGGCAGCTCGAGACGTACCCCGTCCTGGACCCCAACGGCCTGCCGCTGACCCTGCTCCGTGAAGAAGACGGCACGCCGGCCCGCGTGAGCCTTCCCCTGCCCAACAACCGGCGGCTTTCCGCGCAGATCTGGCGGGCCGACGTCGGACGCGTTCCCCTGCTGCTGCTGGATTCGGATGTGACCGGAAATGACGACGCCGCCCGCGGCATCACCGACCGGCTGTACGGCGGCGGCGGCGATCACCGGCTGCAGCAGGAATTGCTGCTGGGCATGGGCGGAATCAAGGCGCTGCGGGTGCATGAACGGCTGTCCGGAAGCCCCGCACCGGAAGTTTTCCACACCAACGAGGGCCACGCCGGATTCCTGGGCGTCGAGCGGATCCGGGAACTCATGGACAACGGCATGGGCTGGGAGGAAGCCCTGACGGTCAGCCGCTCCAACACCGTGTTCACCACCCACACACCCGTTCCGGCCGGCATCGACCGCTTTGACCAGGCCCAGATCCGGCATTTCTTCAGCGCCGGCCTCGCGCAGTCAGTGCCCACGGACAAGGTGCTGGGGCTGGGAGCCGAAACGTACTCGGGCGGAGACCCGGCCAAGTTCAACATGGCGGTAATGGGGCTGCGCCTGGCGCAGCGGGCCAACGGCGTGGCCAAGCTTCACGGAGAAGTTTCCCGGGACATGTTCTCCGGCCTGTGGCCGGGGTTCGACGTCGCGGAGGTTCCGATCACGTCCGTCACCAACGGCGTGCACGTGCCGTCCTGGGTGGATCCCGAGCTGACCAAGCTGGCCAGGGAAAAGTTCGGCGTGGAAACGGTCCACGACCGCGACTGGAGCCGCGCCTACGAGATCAGCGACCAGGACCTGTGGGATCTGCGCCGGCGCCTGCGCTCGAACCTGATAACCGACGTCCGGCGGCGGGTGCGGTCCGCATGGCGCAAGCGCGGGGCCACTAACCCCGAGCTGGCGTGGACCGAGAACGTCCTGGACCCCGACGTCCTGACCATTGGATTTGCCCGCCGCGTCCCCACCTACAAGCGCCTGACCCTGATGCTGCGGGATCCCGTCCGGCTGAAGGCGCTGCTGCTGCATCCCACGCATCCCATCCAAGTGGTGGTCGCGGGCAAGTCGCATCCTGCCGATGAACAGGGGAAGCGGATGATCCAGGACCTCGTCCGGTTCACTGACGATCCCGAGGTGCGGCACCGGATCGTGTTCCTACCCAACTACGACATCGCCATGGCCCGCACCCTGTTCCCGGGCTGTGACGTCTGGCTGAATAATCCGCTGCGGCCGCTGGAGGCCTCCGGCACCTCCGGCATGAAGTCAGCGATCAACGGCGGCCTGAACCTTTCCGTCCTGGACGGCTGGTGGGACGAAATGTTCGACGGCGACAACGGTTGGGCCATCCCCTCGGCGAATCCCACCAAGGGTGCGTACACCCGGGAGATGTACGACCCGGACCAGCGCGATGATCTGGAAGCCTCGGCGCTCTATGACCTGTTGGAGAATTCCGTCACGCCCCTGTTCTACGGCAAGGAACCCCCCGCCTCCGCCGGCGCCGCGGGCCCGTCCGACGCCCCGTCCGGGGCCCTGCCGAGTGAGTGGCTCGAAATGGTCAAGCACACGCTCGCCGACCTCGGGCCCGCAGTATCGGCGAACCGCATGCTGCGCGAATATGTGAACCGGTTGTACCGCCCGGCCGGGCAGTCCGGGCGCGCCGCGTCCGCTGACAACTTCGCCGCGGCCAAGGACCTGGCCGCCTGGATCACCCGGATCCGCGACGGCTGGTCCGGGGTTTCGGTGGAGCATGTGGATTCGATCGGCATCACCGACGATCCGCAGATCGGCGACCAGCTCACGGTGCAGGCCTACGTGTCCCTGGGGTCCCTGCGCCCGGAGGACGTCAGCGTGGAAGTGGCCTACGGCAAGGCGCTGGAAAACGACCAGCTCAGCGACCCCCGCACCACGGAACTGGACCAGGCGGAGGATCTGGGGTCCGGGCGGCACCTCTTTTCGGGCACCATCGGCATTGAGCACGCCGGCCCCTTCGGCTACACCGTACGGGTCCTCCCGGTGCACCCGGGCCTGGCTTCCAAGGCCGAGCTGGGCCTGGTGGCCAACGCCTAGGCGCGGTAGAGGCTGACGGAGTTGGCGGGGAGGACGTCCTTCTCGCCGCCGCGGCGCTGTCCACCGGTGCGCGCCTGCGCGTCGGCGGCAGTGCTGAGCAGCAATTCGTACGAGTGGTCTTCGTCGCGGACGGCGCCCGAGCCGCGCAGCGCCTGCGCATCCGGCAGGACGATGTCCGTGTCTTCCAGCGACCCGTTCAGCACAAACAGGCCGTTGAGCTCCCCGGCAGGCGAGCCGACCAGCAGCTGGACCACCCGGGTGCCGGGATCCTGCCACTTGTCCTGCGCCATGGGCTGCCCGTCTGCGTCGAACCAGAGCAGCGAGGTTCCCCGCGAGTCGGCGGGGAACCGGTACGGCTGGGAGGCCAGGAAATACTGCCGCAGGCGCAGGAGCGTGCGCGTGAACTCCAGCATCCGCTCCGCCTCCGGGTCCAGGTCCCAGTGCAGCCAGGTGAGGGGGCCGTCCTGGCAGTACGCGTTGTTGTTGCCCTGCTGGGTGCGTCCCAGCTCGTCGCCGGCAGTAATCATCGGAACGCCCAGGGACATCAGCAGCGTGGCCATGAGGTTCCGTGCGGTCTGGGCACGCCGGACAGCTATCTGTTCGTCGGCTGCCGGGCCCTCTGCTCCGTGGTTGTAGCTGCGGTTTTCGCTGTTTCCGTCCCGGTTTCCTTCGCCGTTGGCCTCGTTGTGCTTGTGTTCATACGCCGTGAGGTCCGCGAGGGTAAACCCGTCGTGGGCGGTAACCAGGTTAATCGAGGACAGCGCGGTGCGGCCGGAGCCGGCGAAAAGGTCGGCGGAACCGGCCAACGATCCGGCAATCCGGGCCACGGAGCCGCCCGTGCCGCCGGCTGCCAGTGCCGCCTGGTCCCGCAGCCAGAAGTCCCTGGTGGTATCCCGGAACCGGTCGTTCCAGTCAGCCCAGCCCGGCGGGAAGTTGCCGGTCTGCCAGCCGTCCGGCCCAATGTCCCAGGGTTCGGCAATCAACTTGATTTCGTTCAGCGCGGGGTCCGCCGCCAGAGCGATGAGGAAGGGGTGCCGCCGGTCAAACGCGCCGTCGGCGCCGCGGCAGAGCGCAGGAGCCAAATCGAACCGGAAACCGTCCACCTGGTACTCCTGCACCCAGTGGCGCAGCGAGTCCAGGGCCATTTGAATGACCCGCGGCTCACTGAAGTCCAGGGTGTTGCCGCAGCCGGTGGTATCGACGTAACGTCCTTCGCCGTCGTGGCGGTAGTAGCGTTCGTCGCCGAGCCCCCGCCAGCTCAGCGGCGGCTGGTCCCGGGTTCCTTCGGCCGTGTGGTTGTACACCACGTCCAGGAGAACCTCGAGGCCGCCCTCGTGCAGGGACTTGACCATGCCCTTGAACTCGTCCTGCACGGCCTTGGCGCCGGCGGCCTGCGCGGCCCGGGTGGCGTACCCGGCGTGCGGCGCGAAGAAGCCCAGGGTGTTGTAGCCCCAGTAGTTGCCCAGTCCCAGCTTCCGCAGGTGCTCCTCATCGGTGTGGAAGTGGACCGGCAGCAGCTCCACGGAGGTAATCCCCAGCCGCTGGAGGTAGTCCACCATGACCGGATGCCCAAAGCCCGCGTACGTGCCCCGAAGCTCCTCGGGGATCCCGGGATGGAGCATGGTCTGTCCGCGGACGTGCGCCTCGTAGATGACGGTGTCGCGCCAGGGAATGTGCGGTTGCCGCGAGGAACCCCAGTCAAAAGCGGAGTCGACGTGCACGGAGAAGTACAGCGGCACGTCGCCGGAGACCGGAATCTCGTCAATGCCGCGCCCGTACGGATCCAGCAGCAGCTGGAAGGTGCCCGGCTCCCCGGGCACCTCCTTCCCCTGCGGCCAGAACCCGTAGCGGCCGCCATGGGACAGGCCCGTGACGCGCCCGTGGTGGATGCCCGCGACATACTCGCCCAGGGGCTCCGAGGTCCAGATCCCCGGAGCCTTCTCGAAATAGACGTCGACGCCGGCAAGCCCCGGCGCATAGACGGAGACGTTAACGGTTCCCGGCACTTCATCGACGCCGGGAACCGAAGTCCTCACGCCCAAGGGGAACGGCCGGGAAGCGCGCCGCGCGGCGGCTTGGCCCTGCGGAATACTGGTCAGGTCTGCCATGCTGCCTCTCGGACTGCTCCGCTGCGGTTTAGGCGGAACGCTGCCGTGAAATCTCGTACAGGCTGATGCCCACCGCCATGGAAGCATTCAGCGATTCCATGGCCGAATCGATGGGAATGGACACGATCTGGTCGCAGTTTTCGCGGACCAGGCGGGACAGGCCCTTGCCTTCGGAACCCACAACGATGCAGATCGGATCCTTGGCCAGGACAATGTTCGGCAGCGACACGTCGCCGTCGCCATCCAGGCCGAGCACGAAGATGCCCATTTTCTTGAAGGCCTTCAACGCACTGTTCAGGTTGCCGGCGCGGGCGACCGGCACGCGGACGGCTGCGCCTGCGCTGGTCTTCCAGGCGGAGGCGGTCATGCCCACGGCCCGGCGTTCCGGCACGATGACGCCGTGCGCGCTGAACGCTGATGCGGAGCGGATGATCGCGCCGAGGTTGCGCGGGTCGGTGATGCCGTCCAGCGCCACGAACAGCGGGGCGTTGCGGATGTGCCCCTTCCTCCAAGCCTCGATGGTTTCCTGGGCCAGGTCCATGGGATCGGCGTAGTCATACGGCGGGATCTGCAGGACAAGGCCCTGGTGCACGGCCTCGTTGGTCATGCGGTCCAGCTCGGGCTTGTGGGTCTCCATGACGGGCAGGCCGCGGTCGGCCGCCATCTTCAGGGATTCGCGGACGCGGTCGTCCATGTCGATCCGCACGGCCACATGCAGGGCCTTGGCGGGGATGCCGGCGCGCAGTGCCTCCACGACGGAGTTGCGGCCGGTGACGACTTCCTCAGCCACCTTGCCGCGGACGTTGGTGCCGCTGCGGCCACCGGCTGCGCGGGTGTCGCCGCCGCGCTTGGCTGCCGAGCGCTCGGCAAGCTGCTTGTTCTTGAATGCCTTGTGGTAGGGGCGCTCTTCAGCCTTGGGTGTGGGTCCTTTACCCTCAAGAGCCTTGCGGCCCAATCCACCGGTGCCCCCGCTGGGGCCCTTTTTGGCTTTACGCATTGCGCCGGGACGTCCGTTGTTGGCCATCGATTACACCTTAAACCTAGAAGAAAGCATTACTTCTAGTTTACGCAGGCTCCCGGGCCGCCGCTGCACACGCGTTGGGAGTGTACTCCCAAAGCTAAATCAGGCCCTAACCGGGGCCTGGTTCCGGATCTCCGTTCAGCCCGCGGCCAGGGTCCAGCTGGCCCCGTCCGGGGTGTCCTCCACTGTGATGCCGGCCGCGGCCAGTGAATCCCGGATGGCGTCGGCGCGGGCCCAGTCCTTCGCGGCGCGGGCGGCGCGCCGCTCTTCCAGCTGCGCCTGGATCAAGGTGTCCAGCGCCCGGTGCTCGGGCCCGGCGGAGCGTGCGGGCTGCTGCACGGCGTCGAGTCCCAGTGCCGCGGTCATGGTGAGCACCGCGTGCAGGGCCTCCCGGGCCGCTGCAACATTTCCCTCGGCAAGTGCCGTGTTGCCGGCGCGGACCGTTTCGTGCAGGACGGCGAGGGCCTGCGGCACATTGAGGTCATCGTCCATCGCCTCGGCGAAGGCCGCCGGCATGGAACCGCTGCTCGGGACGAAGCCGGAGTCGCCGGTGCCGTGAACCCTGGCCCGGGCCTTGCTGATGAAGGTGTCGATGCGCTCGACGGCGGCCGCGGCTTCCTGCAGGGAGGTGGGCCGGTAGTCCAGCACGGACCGGTAGTGGGCCTGGCCCAGGTAATAGCGCACCACTCGCGGTGAGGCCTCGCGGAGCATTTCCGCGGGGCTGACCGTGTTGCCGATGGATTTGGACATCTTCTCGCCCTCGAAGGTGACCATGCCGTTGTGCATCCAGAAATTGGCGAAACCGTCGCCGGCCGCCTGCGACTGCGCCATCTCGTTCTCGTGGTGCGGGAAGCGCAGGTCCAGGCCCCCGCCGTGGATGTCGAACTGCGGGCCGAGGTACTTCGTGACCATGGCCGAGCACTCCAGATGCCAGCCCGGGCGGCCCTTGCCCCAGGGGCTGTCCCATGCCGCGGTTTCGGGCTCGCCCTCCTTGTGGCCCTTCCACAGCGCAAAGTCGCGCGGGTCGCGCTTGCCGCGGGGGCCGGCGTCGGGCGCTGCCTGCATGTCGTCAATGTTCTGCCGGGTCAGTGAGCCGTACTTGTTCCAGGACCGGACATCGAAGTAGACGTCGCCGGACTCGTCCAGCGCGGGGTAGGCGTGGCCGGCGTCGATGAGGCGGCTGATGAGCGTGTGCATTTCCGGAATGTGGCCGGTGGCGCGGGGCTCGTAGGTGGGCCGCTGCACGCCGAGGGTGTCGTAGGCTGCTGCGAATTCCTGCTCAAAGCGGTAGGCCAGCGCCCACCACGGCTCGTCGGGAACAACGCCGGCCGACGATTCGGCGCCCACCGAGTCCGCGGCCTTGGCCAGGATCTTGTCGTCGATGTCGGTGACGTTCCGGACCGTGGTGACGCGGAAGCCGCGCCACTGCAGCCACCGGGTGAGCTGGTCGAACACAATGGCGGAGCGGATGTGGCCCACGTGCGGCATGCCCTGGACGGTGGCGCCGCAGTAGTACAGGCTCACCTCGCCCTCCTTCAGGGGAACGAAGTCGCGGACCTGCGCAGTTGCGGTGTCATAGAATCTCAAGCTCACCGCTCTAGGCTATCGCGCCTTCCGAGCCGCGCCGGGCCTTCTATGACGCAAAGGTACCCTCGACCCGCACGACGACGGCGGTTGCCACCGCGGCGATGCCCTCGCCGCGGCCGGTGAAGCCGAGGCCGTCGGTGGTGGTGGCCGAGACGCTGACCGGGGCTTGGGCCGCTCCGCTCAGGATTGCTTCGGCTTCGGCGCGGCGCGGCGCGAACTTGGGCCGGTTGCCGATCAGCTGGACAGCAATGTTGCCGATCTCGAATCCCGCACCGCGGACGATCCGTGCCGCTTCCGCCAACAGGGTGGTGCCCGAGGCGCCGGCATATTCGGGCCGGTCGGTGCCGAAGTGGGTGCCCAGGTCACCGAGTCCGGCTGCGGAGAACAGTGCGTCGGCCGCGGCGTGGGCCACCGGGTCGCCGTCGGAGTGGCCGGCCAGGCCGCGCTCGCCGTCCCAAAGGACTCCTGCCACCCACAGCGGGCGCGGGGCGTCGTCGGGCGCGAAGGCGTGAACGTCAACGCCGACGCCGGTGCGGGGAAGGTTCACAGCTGCCATCAGTCAGTCCTTGGAGTTGTCGGAATTGCGGGCCAGCACCGCTTCGGCCAGCAGGAGGTCGAGCGGGGTGGTGATCTTCAGCGAAAGCTCTGACCCCTCAACGACGTACACCGGTGTTCCCAGTGATTCGGCCAGCATCGCGTCGTCGGTCACGGCTGCGGCGCGGGCTTCGTCGAATTCCCGGGCAGCGTGATGGGCGCGGCGCAGCAGGGCGGCGTCGAAACCCTGCGGCGTCTGCACGGCGCGGAGCGTGGAGCGGTCGGGGGTGCCGGTGACCACGCGCGCGGCCATGCCGGCCTGTTCGGGGGCAGTGGCTGCCGTGGTCTTTACCGTGTCGGTCACGGCCACAGCGGGGATGACAGCGGCGGCGCCGGCCGCCAGCGCGGCAGCCACCCGCCGGAAGACCTCCGGCGGCGTCAGCGCCCGTGCCGCGTCATGGACCAGGACCGCGTCGAGGTCCGGAGGAAGGGCCTGCAGGGCGGCCCGGACGGAATCGGCGCGGGTGGCACCGCCGTCGACCACGGTCAGGGTGCCGGTGGCCCCGGCATCTCGGCACAGGGACCGCATGACGGTGTCACCTGCCGGCACGGCAACGCTGATCGCTGCGGCGATCCCGGAGGCCTCGATTCCGCGGAGGGCGTGGGTAAGGAGGGCGGCGCCGGCCAGCGGCACCTGGGCCTTGGGGATGCCGTAGCCCAGCCGCTGCCCCGATCCGCCTGCTACGAGGATGACGCCGATCCGCTGCTCGCGGGAAACTGTTGAAGACACCCCTTCAGCCTAGTGCCCGGCGAAAGCGCCGGTTAAAAGCAGGCTGCTTAAAGACAAAATGCCGGCCCCGAAGGACCGGCAGCGTGCCGTGGTGCTGCTTTGTTCGATGACGCCGTGCGGTTAGCTTGCCAGAACTTTGTCCAGGACAACTGCGGCCTGGTCTTCGTCCGTCTTTTCAGCCAGTGCCAGTTCCGAAATCAGGATCTGGCGGGCTTTTGCGAGCATGCGCTTTTCTCCTGCAGAAAGGCCGCGGTCGTGGTCGCGGCGCCAGAGGTCACGCACAACCTCGGCCACCTTCACCACGTCACCGGACGCAAGCTTCTCCAGGTTTGCCTTGTACCGGCGGGACCAGTTGGTGGGCTCTTCGGTGAGCTCGGCACGCAGCACATCAAACACGTGCTCCAAGCCTTCCTTGCCCACTACGTCGCGCACTCCAACGAGATCGACGTTCTCAGCCGGTACTTCTATGGTCAGATCACCCTGTGCCACCTTAAGCTTGAGATACATCTTCTCTTCGCCCTTGATGGTCCGCATCTTGATCTCTTCGATCTTCGCGGCACCGTGGTGAGGATAAACAACTGTTTCGCCAACCTCAAAAACCATGTGGACTTTCCCCTTTCCCAGCCTCCAGTTTACCATGGGCGCGACACGCCGAGAAGAGTTTTCGCAGGTCAGGTACCGGATCGTGACCCGCGTAGGTAGTATTCGGCCCTCGGTCCGCATTCCCACCTGCGGCGATGTCTCTGCGGAGGTGTCTTTCACATACCTCCGCGGGGGCATGAAAATCCAACATTTTGGCTCTTTGCCGATAGGCTAGGCACAAAAGATAGCCGCAGGTCGCGAGACCGCAACACCCCAGGAGTTTTGTGCTGTGAGATTCACACCCAAGAACCGTGCGCAGCGAGCTGCTGCCGCCGGTGTAATTGCGCTGGCCGTACTGGGAGTCTCCAGCTGCAGCGCAGTGAACGAGCAGGCAACGGTACGCGAGTACTCGCCTTCGGACGGCATCGTCGAAAATGTCGGTGAAGTTGAGCTGCGGAACATCCTGGTGGTCAGCAACGGCGACGGCGAAGCCGGCCGTCTGCTCGGCACCGTGGTGAACGCTTCTCCCGAAGCCGTGGACTTTTCACTGGCCCTGGGCGGAACCACGCTGACGTGGAACATCGGCGCCGGAGACAAAGTGGTCTTCGAGGACACTCCCTCCTCCGAGGTAACGGTTCCCAACGTCGACACGCTGCCCGGCACGGGCCTGCGGGCGGACGCCAGCAACGGCACGGAGACCGTGGACCTGGACGTTCCCGTTGTTGACGGCACCCTTGAGTCCTACCGCGAGTACCTGCCGACGCCGGCCGGAACGCCGTCGGACATGGCCACCATGCTTCCGTCGGACCAGGCTGACACTGAGCAGGACACCGGCGCCGACACGGGCGTGGCGACGGAACCGGCCGCGTCGCACTAACCGGCCCAGGCCGGTGGCGCGGCGCGAAGCCCGCATCACCGCAGCGAACTCAGGTAGAGGGACCCGGCTCAGCCGGGTCCCTCTTTCTGTGGGCCGCATTCCTCGGGGCCGCATTCCTGTGGGCCGAAGAACTTATGCGTGAGTTTCAGGATCAGGTTTCAAATTTGTACCCCAGACCGCGCACTGTCACCAGGTACCGGGGCAGGGACGGATCCGGCTCGATCTTTCCGCGCAGGCGTTTGACGTGCACGTCGAGGGTTTTCGTGTCACCCACGTAGTCGGCGCCCCAGATCCGTTCGATCAGCTGGCCGCGGGTCATAACGCGGCCGGAGTTGCGCAGGAGCATCTCCAGCAGCTCGAACTCCTTCAGGGGCAGCGGGGTGTCGACGCCGTTGACGGTCACAACATGCCGGTCCAGGTCCATGCGCACCGGCCCGGCCTCCACGGTGGGCCCCGTGAGGTCGCCGCCGTCGCTGCGACGCCGAAGAACAGCCCGGATCCGGGCCAGCAGCTCCCGTGAGCTGTACGGCTTGGTGACGTAGTCGTCGGCGCCGATTTCCAGGCCCACCACCTTGTCGATCTCCCCGTCCAGGGCAGTCAGCATAATGACCGGAACGTCGGAGCGCTGGCGGATCTGCCGACAGACCTCGGTGCCCGGCTGGCCCGGCAGCATCAGGTCCAGCAGGATTAGGTCTGCGCCGTGCCGGTCGAACTCGATGACGGCGTCGGCGCCGTTGTCCACCACGCGGACGTCGAAGCCCTCCCGTCCCAGCAGGTAGGACAGAGGATCGCTGAAGGATTCCTCGTCTTCGACAATCAGGATGCTGCTCAAGCGCTGACTCCTTGTTCGTGTATGTCTCCGCCGGCCGGCGGAGACACCCTGCTGGATCTGGGCCCTGCCGGGGCGCGGTCCTGCAACCGGGCCGGAGGCGTCTCTGCGGACTCCATTTCCGGCAGCCGCACGGTGAACGTTGACCCCTGCCCCGGCTGGGACCAGAGGTTTATTTCGCCGCCGTGATTGGACACCACATGTTTGACGATGCTCAGTCCCAGGCCGGTTCCGCCGGTGTGCCGGGACCGTGCGCTGTCGATGCGGTAGAAGCGTTCGAAGATCCGCTCCTGGTCTTCGGGGTGGATTCCCGGCCCCTGATCGGTGACGGCCACCTGCGCCATGCCGTCCCGGGAGCGCAGCCCCACGCCCACCCGACTGCCGGCGGGCGCGTAGCGGATCGCGTTGTCGATCAGGTTGCGGAAGGCAGTGGTGAGCATCTTCGCGTCCCCGTAGACGGACCCTTCAACGGAGCCGCCGACGACGACGGTGGTGTTCCGGTTCTCGGCGGGCAGCCGGTTGGCTTCGACGGCGTCGGCGACAAGCTGGTTGATGTCCACCTCGCGGGCCCGGTCCACCATGTCGGTGCTCTGCAGGCGCGACAGTTCGATGATGTCCTGCACCAGGGCCGTGAGCCGAGCAGACTCCTTGCTCATTCTGGCGGCAAAGCGGCGCACCGCCTCCTCATCTCCGGCAGCGTCGTCCAGGGCTTCGGCGAGCAGTGAGATGGCGCCGACGGGGGTCTTCAGCTCGTGCGACACGTTGGCAACAAAGTCGTTGCGGACTTCCTCGGTGCGCGCGATTTCGGTGCGGTCGTCCGCCAGGATGAGGATGTATTCCTCCCCCACGGTGGCCACCCTGACCTGCAGAATGGTGCTGCCCTGGCCCAGCGGGCCGCGCTGCAGCTCCAGTTGCCGCTCTTCGATGACGCCGTCGCGGCGAACGCGGCCCGTCATCTCCAGCAGCTCGGGCGGAACCAGCGTGTGCCCGCGGACCAGGCCGAAGGCGTAGGCGCCGGGACTGGCCCGGATCACGCCGTCGACCGCGTCAACCACAATGTAGGCGCGCCCGATGACGGCCAGCACCTCGGCGGCTCCGTCAGGGATGGCCGGGTCGTCTTCGGCGGCCAGCTCCCGGCGCTGATGCCGGCTGGCCACATACGCGAGCACACCGGACACTCCCACGGCCAGGCCGAGGATCCCGGCAACCAAGCCCAGCAATACAGGATTCACTCTCCTAGCTTAGGCTGACCGGCGAGACCCGGGAGGACCCGCGGTGGCATAAGTCCCTGCGTTAAACTAACGTTCATCTGAAGATGCCCAACGGTTAACCCTCAACTGAAATCCTGCCAATGCGGCCGTGACAAGCAGCTGCAGGGACGTTGGACGAGTGCTGCATAAGTGAAAGGACCCGAAGTGCGTAAGGTTTTCCAAGCCGAGCTTCATCAGATTGGCGAAGAGCTGACCCAGATTTCCGAGCTCGTCACCGAAGCGATGCAGAAAGCCACCCTCGCCTTCGAAGGTGCTGACACCGAGCTGGCGCAGGATGTCATCGCCGCCGATGCCCGGATTGATTTCCTCCAGAATGACCTCGACGAACGCGCCATCGACGTCCTCGCCCTGCAGGGGCCGGTCGCCAGTGACCTGCGCATGATTGTTGGATCCCTGCGGATGAGTGCATCGCTGGAACGGATGGGTGACCTCGCCCGGCACATCGCCCAGCTGGCCCGCCTCCGCTACCCCGAGCACGTGGTTCCGGATCCCATGGTGGAAACCTTCAGCGAGATGGCCCGCCTGGACATCCGCATTTCCGAGCTGCTCACCGAGCTTCTGGAAACACGGAATCTGGACCTGAGCGTTGAAATCTACGCCTGCAACTCCCGGATCAATGAGCTCCATGCCAGTGTTTTCAAGGCCGTGGCCGCACCCGATTGGCAGGTGTCGGCGGTCAGCACCGTGGACCTGACCCTGGCCAGCCGCTACTTTGAACGCTTCGCCGACCACGGCGTCTCCGTGACGCGCAAGGTGAACTATTTGGTCACCGGCGAGTGGCAGCCGATGTCGGAGTCCAGCCGCTAGGTTCCGCCAGCACGTTCAGCAAAGAGTTTCAAAGACTAAGGGCGGCCCCGCGGGGCCGCCCTTAGTCTTTGCTGTGCTTACCGGTGCGGGAGCTTACTTCTTCTTGCCCTGGTTGGCCACGGCCTGGATGGAGGCGGCTGCGGCTTCCGGATCCAGGTAGGTGCCGCCGGCCTTGACCGGCTTCAGGTTCTCGTCCAGTTCATAAACCAGCGGAATGCCGGTGGGAATGTTGACGGCCGCGATGTCCGTGTCGCTGATGCCGTCCAGGTGCTTGACCAGGGCGCGCAGCGAGTTGCCGTGGGCGGCGATCATGACCGTCTTGCCGGCCTTGATGTCCTGTGAGATGTCGGACTCCCAGTAGGGCAGGAAGCGCTCGAGAACATCCTTGAGGCACTCGGTGCGGGGCAGCTCGTCCGAAGCCAGGTCCGCATACCGGGGATCGTGGGCCTGGGAAAACTCGCTGTCGTCAGGCAGGGGCGGCGGCGGGGTGTCGTAGGAGCGGCGCCACAGCATGAACTGTTCTTCACCGTACTCAGCGAGGGTCTGTGCCTTGTCCTTGCCCTGGAGCGCACCATAGTGACGCTCATTCAGGCGCCAGCTGCGCTTCACATCGATCCAGATGCGGTCAGCAGCACCCAGGGCGATGTTGGCCGTGTTGATGGCCCGCTGAAGACGCGACGTGTAGAGGATGTCAGGCAGGATGTCGGCCTCCACCAGCAGCTCGCCGCCGCGGAGGGCTTCGGCCCGGCCCAGGTCCGTCAGATCCACGTCCACCCAGCCGGTGAACAGGTTCTTCTCATTCCATTCGCTCTGGCCATGGCGCAGAAGGATCAGTTTGTAAGTCATATAAGTCATGGTAACGGAGGACCCGGGACCGGGGCAGGCCGGTGACCGCCCCTGGCGCTCCGCCGGCGCCGTTCCAGTCACCGCCCGGCCGTGACAGGCGCCGGCGCCGCCGGCAGTGTCCGGAGAAGTGTTCGCCGAGCCGTAATATTGTTTGGTGAAAAAGCCGCAAAAACCCGTAGGAAATGTGACCAGGGGCACTACAAACCCGAACCGGTTGCGGCGTGTGGATCGATGGCTTGCCGGTCCGCAGGGCTGGAGGCTGAGGCGCGCCGCGGACCCGCTCATCATTGACCTCGGTTACGGCGCCGCCCCCACCACCGCCGTTGAACTCCACACCCGGCTGGGCCGCATCCGCCCGGATGTCGACGTCGTGGGCATTGAAATCGATCCGGCGCGGGTGCGCTCAGCGAAATCGCTGGAGCGGGAAGGCCTGTCGTTTCGGCAGGGCGGATTCGAACTGCCGGTGGACGGACGGCGGCCGGTCATGGTCCGCGCGTTCAACGTCCTGCGCCAGTATTCCGAAGACGAATACGGCGCCCATTGGGACATGGTCCGGTCCCGGCTCGCTGCCGGAGGCATTTTCGTGGACGGAACCTGCGACGAAATCGGCAGGCGCTCCACGTGGGTTGAACTGGACTCAACCGGGCCGCTGTCGCTGAGCATCTCGCTGCGGTTCGGCGCGTTCGCGCTGCCTTCGGATGTGGCGGAGCGGCTGCCCAAGGCACTGATTCACCGCAACGTTCCGGGAGAGAAAATCCATGCCCTCCTGCAGGCCATGGACCAGTCATGGCTGCTGGCGGCTCCGCAGGCCTCCTACGGCAACCGGCAGCGCTGGCTCGCCATGTGTGCTGACCTGCGTGCGTCGGGCTGGCCGCTGCTGACGGGTCCGGCCCGCTGGCGCCTGGGGGAAATCACCGTCGCCTGGGACGCCGTCGAGCCTGCCTGAAGCGGGGGCACTGCCTGACGCAGCTATCCCCCTTGGCGCGGGGCTACCAGCGGTTGTACGGGCCCGAGGAGCCTCGGCCGGAACCGCCGATGGACGGCTTGACGTCGGCCAGGTAGACGCTGGCCGCGACAAGGCCGGCCAGGGTGAAGGGCAGGAGGGATCCGGGACTGAGCGTGCCCAGTATTCCCACTGCCGCCGCTCCTCCCGTCAGGCCCAGCCAAAAACCCTTGGTGCGCTTGCCGGCGGCGTCGAACGCGGCAGGCTTGCGCCGGACCGCATCGGACAGCGCCCAAAGAGCCATCACCAGCGTGGCCAGGCCCAGGGCTTGGTAGAACAGGGGCTCAAGGAGGAAGACGTAGATCACGGTTTCAGCCTACCGCGCCAGCGCCTGGGACAGGTCCGACCAGAGGTCTTCGGCGTGCTCGATGCCCACCGACAGCCGCAGCAGGTTTTCCGGCACCGACACGGGCTCTGCGGGTTGGCGGCGGCGCCGCTCAATCAGCGACTCCACTCCGCCCAGTGAGGTGGCCGGAAGCCACAGCCGGACGTTTTCCGCCACAGCTTCCGCCGCCGCCGCTCCGCCGGCCACCTCGATGCAGATGATGGATCCGAATCCGTCCATCTGCTTGGCTGCCCGCGCATGGCCGGGGTCGCCCGGCAGCCCGGGGTACCGGACCGCTTCCACCGCTGGATGCTCGAGCAGCCGCTGCGCCAGAATCCCGGCGGTGGCCTGCGAGCGCTCCACCCGAAGTGCCA
Organism: Arthrobacter sp. zg-Y820; assembly: GCF_030142155.1. Taxonomy (GTDB): domain Bacteria; phylum Actinomycetota; class Actinomycetes; order Actinomycetales; family Micrococcaceae; genus Arthrobacter_B. The sequence goes on along the minus strand of NZ_CP126247.1, from coordinate 386,297 downwards.
GGGTCCGCAGCCCCCGCAGCGCCAGCCATACCTCGAACGGGCCGCCCACGGATCCGTGCAGCGAACGGTAGCTGTGCAGGCGGTCGCGCAGCTCTCCGTCGGAGGTGGCCAGCGCTCCGAGCACCACGTCGGAGTGCCCGGCGAGGTACTTCGTGACCGAGTGGAGGACGACGTCGGCACCGAGCTCCAGCGGGCGGGTCACCAGGGGTGTGGAAAAGGTGTTGTCGGCAACCACCACGGCGCCGACGTCGCGGGCGGCCCGGGCCAGCACGTCGATTTCAGCGACCTCCAGCATGGGATTCGTGGGGCTTTCAATCCACAGCATGCTGGCGGGCGCCCCGGCGGCCCCGGCACCGTCCGAACCGTTGAGCGCTGCCACCACCTCGTTGGTGTCCGCGATATCCACGGTGCGGACGGTAAACCGGCCGGTGGCTGCCTCCCCGGCGGCAAGGAGCAGGGAACCCTGATAGCTGTGCCGGGGCATCACCAGGGTTCCGCCCACCGGAACCAGGGAGAGGGCCGCCGCCACCGCCGCGAGTCCCGAGGAGTAGACCAGCGCCGGAAGGGCCGCGCCCTCGAGCTCGGACAGTGCCTCCTCAAACGGATCCCAGGTGGGGTTGGAAAAGCGGCCGTACACACGGTCTCCGGGCGCGGGCGTCCCGGTGCCGTGGAAGGTCGAGGAGAGCACGATCGGCGGGTTGACCGGCGCATCCGGCTCACGCGCCGGACGACCGGCGGAAACTGCGACGGTCTCGCGGGAGAGATTCGCGGAGGAATGGCTTTTCGGCTCAGGACTCATCTGTTCAGCGTAGTGCCCTGCCGAAACGCGGGGCCAATGTGTCGCCGGCCGAACTGGGTAGGCTAGACGGGTGAGTATTTCGAATTCTTCCGCCCGCCGGCCAGGCCTGTTCATTACCTTCGAAGGCGGCGACGGAGCCGGCAAATCGACGCAGGCCGAAAAGCTCACTGCCGCGCTGCAGTCGACCGGCCGGTCCGTGGTCCGCACCCGCGAACCCGGCGGCACCCCGGTGGGCGAGCAACTGCGCTCGCTGGTGCTGGAGCACGGCAACGGCGAGATCGACGCGCGCACCGAGGCCCTGATCTTCGCCGCCTCCCGGGCCGCACACGTGACCCAGGTGATCCGGCCGGCCGTGGAACGCGGAGACGTGGTGGTGTGTGACCGGTTCATCGACAGTTCAGTGGCCTATCAGGGGTCGGGACGTTCCCTGGGCACCGAGGACGTCCGGCAGCTGAACGTCTGGGCCACGGAGGGCTTTGCCCCCGACCTGACCGTGCTGCTCGATGTTGACCCCGGGCAGGGCAGGCTGCGGCGCACCGCAAATCAGGCAACCGAGGACCGGATGGAATCCGAACCCGATGCCTTCCACCTGCGCATCCGCCGCACCTTCCTGGAACAGGCCCAAAACGATCCCGCACGCTACCTGGTGCTCGACGCCGCCCGGCCGGTGGATGACCTGGCCGCCGCCATCCTGGTCCGGGTGCAGGAGCTGTTGCCGTGAGTGTCTGGGATGATCTTCAGGGCCAGGCCCCGGTGGTCGACCAGCTGCGCCGCGGTGCCGCCCAGGCAACCCCCAACCACGCCTGGCTGTTCACCGGCCCGCCGGGTTCCGGCCGGTCCAATGCGGCCCGGGCCTTCGCCGCTGCCCTGTTGTGCGATTCCCCGGATCCGGCGCTGCGCGGCTGCGGAGAGTGCAAGGCCTGCCGCACGGCGATGGCGGGGTCCCATGCCGACGTCACGTCCGTCACGACGGAGAAGGTGACCATCAGCATTGTGGAGGCCCGGGAGCTGGTGCGGAAGGCCCAGGACAAGCCCTCCACCGGCCGCTGGCGCGTCATCATTGTCGAAGACGCCGACCGCATGCAGGAACGCAGCACCAATGTGCTGCTCAAAGCGATCGAAGAGCCGCCGCCCCGCACCATCTGGCTGCTGTGCGCACCCAGCCCGGGCGACGTCCTGGTCACCATCCGCTCGCGCTGCCGTGCAGTGAGCCTGCGCCTGCCTCCCGTGGAGGACGTGGCGGATCTTTTGGTGCGCCGCGACGGCATTGATCCTGATATTGCCCGCGAGGCGGCCCGGGCCGCGCAGAGCCACATCGGCATCGCCAAGCGGCTGGCCACCGACGAGGGCGCCCGCAGCCGGCGCGCATCCATCGTGCGGCTGCCGCTGTCCCTGCGCAACGTCTCCGGCGCCATGAAGGCCGCCGCCGACCTGGTGGCCCTGGCCGAAGCCGAGGCCACCAGTTCCTTCGAGCAGCGCGACGCCGCCGAGAGGGCGTCGCTGCTGGCTTCCCTCGGCGCACCGGAAACCGGCACTGTTCCGCCGTCGATCCGCGGCCAGGTGAAGCGGCTGGAGGAGGACCAGGCGCGACGGGCCAAACGGTCCAAGAACGACTACTTTGACCGGGCGCTGACCGATCTGCTGTCCTTCTACCGGGACGTCCTCATGCTCCAGCTCGGCAGCGGAGCGCAGCTGGTCAACGAATCGCTGCGGCAGGAACTGACCGAGTATGCCTCGCACGGCTCGCCGGAGCAGACCCTGCTGCGCATGGAGGAGATCAACGTGGTCCGGCGGCGTCTGGTCTCCACCAACGTGGCGCCGCTGCTGGCCATCGAGGCCATGGCGGTTAGCCTGTTATAACCGCGCGGATTGGAATGTCCTCCTCGCCGGCACACCAGAAACTCCCATCCCATCAGGAGCAACGATGACCCCAGCCAGCCGCTTTCCCCGTCTCGCGCTGGCTGCAGCGTCCGCCGTCGTCGTCCTCGCGGGCATGACCGCGTGCACCGGAGACAGCGCACCGGACGACAGTGCTGAGCCGGCGCCGTCGACGTCGGCTGCCAGTCCGACCGCCGCTGCGGCGGATGTGATCGGCGACGTTCCCGAAGACCTGCTGCCGTATTACGGCCAGGAGGTCAGCTGGGGAGAGTGCGAAGCCAGTTTCGCCGGCGGGTTCCGCTGCGCCACGGTGGAGGTGCCGATGGACTACTCCGATCCGGACGGGAAGAGCATCGAGCTGGCCGTCATCCTGGCGGAGTCCGACGGCAGCGCGCAGGGAACCGTCCTGCTCAATCCCGGCGGCCCCGGCGGATCAGGCTACGACGTGGTCGCCGAGTCAGTGGACTTCGTGACCTCCGAGCGGCTGCGCGAGAACTTCAACGTCCTGGGCTTCGACCCCCGCGGCGTCGGCCGCTCCACGCCCGTGGAATGCCTGACCGACGCCGAGCTGGACGAGTCCCGCGCCGAGTACCTGGACCCCTCCACCCCGGCAGGCCTGGAGGCCTCCCGGGCCAGCGCGCAGGAGCTGGCCGACAAATGCGCCGAGAACTCCGGCGACCTGCTGGGCTTTGTGGACACGGTCAGTGCCGCCCGGGACATGGACATCCTGCGTGCCGTGGCCGGCGATTCCAAGCTGAACTATCTGGGGTTCTCCTACGGAACGTTCCTGGGCGCGACCTATGCCGAGCTGTTTCCGCAGAATGTCGGGCGCATGGTGCTCGACGGCGGACTCGACCCGGCAGCGAGCAACGAGGACATTACCTTGGGACAGGCCGCGGGCTTCGAAAAGGCCATCCGCGCCTATGTGGAGGACTGCCTGACCTCCGGCGACTGCCCGCTGTCGGGTACGCCGGAGCAGGCCGTCGAGACCATCCGCGCCCTGATCGCCTCCGTCGAGGCGAGCCCGATGACGGCGAAGGACGGGCGGGTGGTCACCGTTTCCACCTTCGTCAGCGGCTTCATCGTGCCGCTGTACAACGACCAGAACTGGCCCGCGCTGACGCAGGCCCTCGAAGCCGCGCTGAAGGGAGATCCCTCCCCCATGCTCCACCTGGCTGATCTCAGTGCCGACCGTGAGGCCGACGGAAGCTACGGCTCCAACACCACCGTGGCGTTCAGCGCCGTGAACTGCCTGGACTATCCGATGACCAGTGACGACGAACAGATGCGTCTGGACGCCAAGGAGCTTCGGGAAGCCTCGCCCACCATCGGCAAGTACCTGGGCTACGGCGGCATCACCTGCGAGGCGTGGCCGGCAGTTCCGGTCAACGAACCGCATGAGATCAAGGCTCCCGGTGCTGCCGACATGCTGGTCATCGGAACCACCGGAGATCCGGCCACTCCCTACGAGTGGTCGGTTGCCCTCGCCGAGCAGCTGGATTCGGCGACCCTGGTCACCTGGGAAGGCGAAGGCCACACCGCGTATGGCCGCGGCGACGAGTGCATCGCTGACACCGTGGACAGCTACTTCATCGACGGCACGGTGCCCGCCGACGACACCGTCTGTTCGTAGGATCAGCGGGGCCGGCGCGGACACCGCGTTTTGACCATCCGCCCCGCGGCATATAAAGTAGTTCCTTGTGGATTCTGGCCGTTAGCGGACAGCTGAAGCCCGCCTCCTTAGCTCAGTTGGTAGAGCGTCTCACTCGTAATGAGAAGGTCGCCAGTTCGATTCTGGCAGGAGGCTCCACAGAAAAAGCCCCTGGAAATTTCATTTCCAGGGGCTTTTTCGTTGCCCGCAGGCGGCCACCCGGCAGGAGGTGCTCGGCCCGGCCCGGGACGAGCACCTCCTGCCGGTTCGCGGGCCCGTCAGGCCGCGCGGGGTCTAGGCGAAGTCGGCAGTAGCCGGATCCGCGCCGTAGCGGGTGCCGTTGTCGAGCGCGTTGATGGCGTCGATGTCCTCATCCGAGAGCTTGAGGTTGAGGGATTCCCAGTTTTCCTGAATCCGGGACTCCGTCACGGACTTGGGGATCACGATGTTGCCCAGCGCCAGGTGCCAGGCGATGACCACCTGGGCCGGGGTGGCGCCGTCGTACTTGGCGGCGATCTCGACCAGCTTCGGGTCTTCCAGCAGGCCCTTGCCGGAGCCCAGCGGGGACCAGGACTCGTGCAGGATGTTGTGCTTGGCCTCGAAGGCGCGCAGTTCGGACTGGTTCAGGTAGGGGTGGGTCTCCACCTGGTTCAGCACGGGAACAACGCCGGTGGCGTCGATGATTTCCTGCAGCGCCTCAACGGTGAAGTTGCAGACGCCGATGGACTTCACACGGCCCTGCTTCTGCAATTCGATCAGGGCCTTCCAGGTGTCCACGTACTTGTTCTGCTTCGGCTGGAGCCAGTGGATCAGATACAGGTCCAGGGTTTCCAGGCCGAGGCGCTCCATCGAGGCGTCGAAGGCCTTCAGGGTTTCTTCGTAGCCCTGGTCGGCGTTCCACACCTTGGTGGTGATGAACATGTCTTCGCGGGGAACCGAGGTGGCGGCGATGGCACGGCCGACGCCGGCTTCGTTGCCGTAGATCTTGGCGGTGTCGATGTGGCGGTAGCCGGCGTCGAACGCCTGCCCCACTACGGTTTCCGCCACCGAATCCTCAACCTGCCACACGCCGTAGCCAAGCTGGGGAATGGTATTGCCGTCGTTGAAAGTCACAAGAGGTGATGTAGTCATTCGCCTATCCTTGCAAACGACCCGCGGAAATCAGCCTTCCGTGACAGCTCTATGCTGGACGCGAAAAAGCACAGACCTTATTCCCGTTTCGGAAACAAGTTTTTAGGATTTCCGCGGCGCCGCGAGGGCAGCCTTCAGGGCGAGTTCGGCCTCCAGGACGTCTTCGGTGACGAGCTGCGCACGCCGGTGCACGTTTTCCAGGCCGGCGGAGGCAAAGCCCCACCGTTCACCCTCCAACCGGGACATGGCCGCTGCTTCGGCCGTGGCCGCCAGCGAGTTGCCGCTGCGGGACAACGCCCGGTGCACAGCGATCAGGGCGCCGGGGATGTCCTGACCGTTGCTGGGCAGGCGCCGCTGGGCAGTGACGCACACGTCGCGGACCCGCGGCAGCAGTTCGGCCAGCCCGTTGGCGATGGTCACCAGCTCGTTGTAGATGGCGTCGTCCTCCACCCCCTCCAGCATTTGGTGGTAGCGGTCCAGGCCGCGGGTGAAGCGGTCGTGGGCGCGTCGCCACACACCGACGCCGAGCTGAGTGTCGTCTTTCCGCCCCTGCCGGGCGGCTGCAAAAAGTGCCATGGGTCCTACAAGTACTGGCCGGGACCGGCATGCGGTTCGGGATGGGCGGAGCCGGAACGGGATTGTGCTGACGAGTCGGCGCGCCGCGGCTCGCCGTTCTCGCCGATGACAATGCCGGGGGCAAGGACGGTGCCGGGCGGCAGCTGGCGCAGCTGCAGCCGGGACGCCATCTGCTGGTTGGCGGTCTGCTGTGCGGCGATGGCGGTTTGGATTCCCCGGAAGAGGCCTTCCAGCCAGCCGACAATCTGCGCCTGGGCAATCCGCAGTTCGGCGTCGGTGGGGACGGTGTCGTCAAGGAACGGGAGATTGACCCGGTGGAGTTCGTCGACCAGTTCGGGGGCGAGGCCGTCCTCGAGTTCCCGCACCGAGCGTGCGTGGATTTCCGCCAGGCGGTTGCGGGCAGCATCATCCAGCGGAGCGTTCCGAACCTCTTCCAGGAGCTGCTTGATCATGGTGCCGATCCGCATGACCTTGGCAGGCTCGTCCACCAGGTCGCGCAGCTTCGCCGGACCCGGACTGTTTTCGCCGCTGCGGGCGGGAATGTCCGATTCCCCGCCGCCCGAGGGGCCGCCGGACCCGCCGGACCCGCCGCTGGAGGCGTAATCCGGTGAACCGTTGCCTGCGGCCCGGCCGACAACCGGCGGGTTGCTGGTGGGCGCCTCGTCGAGACGGCCAACCGAAGTGCCGGCGGGATTTTTGGCGTGTGATGAATCTGCGGAACCGGGCGCAGGCGCCATATCCGGCCGGTCGGCGGATCCGTTCTCTTCAGTCATGCATTAATGCTCTCACGGTTGCGGTTGGTTGCCGGTGGCACGTCGGCTTTCCAGCCCGGCCTTCCGCTATTTTGCTGCATTCCCCGTCCGTGCCCGGGCCGCCGGCAACAAAACGACATGCTCCCGAGGTTCGCACCGCACGAACGACGACGGCGGCACCCGGGCAGGTGCCGCCGTCGTCGTTCGTGCTTGCCCGGCGTCCCGGGGGCGCTAGCAGCAGCGGCCCTCGGGGTTGGAGTCCTGGCGGTCCATTTTGTCCTTCCAGAATTCCCGCTCGCTCAGCAGCGGCGCGCTGCAGGCGGAGGATTCGTGGAAGGCGACGTACTTGCCGTAGGCGTCCTCGCCCATGACATCGCGGAAGAACCGCACAAAGCCGCGCAGCCCGTCCTTGACGCCCGCCGTGCTCACGGGTGCGCCTTTTTCACCGGTTTGCGGTCCGCGGGCAGCGCGTCCCACTGCGTCTGGATCTCCTTCTCGGCCGGCGTGGCCAGGAATCCCGCGGGGGCGAACGTGCGCGAGGCGACCGCCGGATCTTCGGCGCTTGGAGAACCGCCGGAGCGGTAGGAGCGGATGCTCGCGATCACCGCGGTGATGATCACGATGATCGCGAGCGTCACGAACACGATGGACAGCGTGCCCTGAATGAGGGTGTTCCGGACAACGGCGTCCATCGCCTCGACGGTTTTGGCGGTGCCGAAGCTGGTTTCGCCGCGCTCCAAGGCGCCCTTGAAGGCATTGTGCTGGGCCCAGTATCCGACAGCCGGTACGGGAGAGAAGATCTTGTACATGGAGGCGGTGATGGTCACCACCGAGGCGAAGGCCAACGGCAGCACCACGATCCAGATGTACTTGAAGACGTTCTTCTTGGCCAGGATCGCCAGGCAGATGGCGAGCGCAATCGCGGCCAGCAGCTGGTTGGCGATGCCGAACAGCGGGAACAGGGTGTTGATCCCGCCCAGCGGGTCCGTGACCCCCATGATCAGGATCGACCCCCAACCTCCGACCATGACGGCCGTACAGATCCAGGCCCCGGTCCGCCAGGAGGTGTCGCGGAACTTCGGAATGAAGTTGCCGATGGAATCCTGCAGCATGAAGCGGGCCACGCGGGTGCCGGCGTCCACGGCGGTGAGGATGAACAGGGCCTCGAACATGATGGCGAAGTGGTACCAGAACGCCATCATCGAGGAGCCGCCGATCAGGCTCTGCATGATCTGGGCCAGGCCCACGGCAAGGGTGGGCGCGCCGCCGGTCCGCGACACGATGGATTCCTCGCCCACGTTCGCTGCCATATTGGTGAGCATGTCCGGCGTCAGGTTCACGCCGGCCAGCCCCAGGCTGTTGACGAACGCGACGGCGCCCTCCACGGTTCCGCCGGTGGCTGCGGCCGAGGAGTTCATTGCGAAGTAGATGCCGCGGTCGATGGAGATGGCCGCCACCAGGGCCATGATGGCCACAAAGGACTCCATCAGCATGCCGCCGTAGCCAATGAAGCGGGTCTGGCGTTCCTTCTCGATCATCTTGGGCGTGGTGCCGGAGGAGATCAGCGCGTGGAAGCCGGACAGGGCGCCGCAGGCGATCGTCACGAACAGGAACGGGAACAGCGGGCCGGCCACGACCGGGCCGTTGTCGGCGGACGCGAACTCGCTGATCGCCGGAACGGTGATTTCCGGGCGCACGATAATGATCGCAACGGCCAGCATCACGATGGTCCCCACCTTCATGAAGGTGGAAAGGTAGTCGCGCGGGGCCAGCAGCAGCCAGACCGGCAGGACCGCGGCGATGAAGCCGTAAATGATGATGCCCCAGGCGATGACTGTCTTGTCCAGGGTCAGGAAGTCACCCAGTGCGGTGTCGGCGATGACGCCGCCGCCGATGATGGCCAGCAGCAGCAGGACAAAGCCGATGATCGACACTTCCGTGACCTTGCCGGGCCGCAGGAAGCGCAGGTAGACGCCCATGAACAGGGCAATGGGAATGGTCATGCCCACGGAGAACACGCCCCACGGGCTTTCGGCCAGGGCGTTCACGACGACCAGCGCCAGGATGGCCACGATGATGATCATGATGGTCAGCGTCGCGATCAGGGCGGCAGTGCCGCCCACCCGGCCCAGCTCCTCACGGGCCATCTGCCCCAGGGACCGTCCGCCGCGGCGCATGGAGAAGAACATGACCAGGTAGTCCTGGACGGCGCCGGCGAACACGACGCCGATGATGATCCAGATGGTGCCGGGAAGGTAGCCCATCTGGGCGGCAAGGACCGGTCCGACCAGCGGACCGGCACCGGCGATGGCGGCAAAGTGGTGCCCGTACAGGACCCGGCGGTCGGTGGCGGCGTAGTCCTTGCCGTCGGCCTTGTACTCGGCGGGAGTGGCGCGCCGGTCGTTGGGCCGCAGGAGCTTTCGCTCAATGAACTTGGAATAGAAGCGGTACGCGATGAAGTAGGTGCAGACAGCCGCAAAGACAAACCAGATGGCATTGACGGTTTCTCCGCGGACCAGGGCCAGCATGTACCAACTGACCCCGCCCAGCAGGGCAATGCCTGCCCAGATGGCGATCTTCAGCGGGGTCCAGTGGCGGTCTTCGGCTTCCGCGGTCTCCGGATCCACGGCAACCGGCGGAAGATCGGGATCCTGCACCAGGACGTCGCTGTCCTCGGGCTGTCCGGGGGCGGCCCGGCGCCGGCGATTCTCACTCATAAGGAGTTCCCTTTGTTTGGGGTAACGACTCGGAAAGACCGGCAGTGGAACCGGTCGGGAGGCAGAACAGACCGCACTCTTGCCACGAGGTTAGCAGTGCGCGTGTGATGCGCCCCATGCGACGGGCCGGTCAGGTCGTCAGGAGGATCTTGCCCGTGTGATGGCCGGAATCAAAGTACTCGTGGGCGGCACCGGCGTCCGCGAGCGGGAAGGTGCGGTCCACCAGCGGGCGGATCGTGCCCGCTTCCACCAGCGGCCACACGTACTTGCGGACCGCCTGCATGATGGCGGCCTTTTCCTCCGCCGGACGCGCCCGCAGCGTGGTGCCGATGACCGCCAACCGCTTGCGCATCACCAGGTTGAGATCGATTTCAGCCTTGGTGCCGCCCTGCAGGCCGATAATGACCAGCCGGCCGGACACGGCCAGGGCTTCAAGGTTGCGCTGCAGATACTTCGCGCCGATGACATCCAGGATGACGTCGGCTCCCCGCCCGTCGGTGGCTTCGCGGACCCGGGCCACGAAGTCCTCCTCCTTGTAGTTGATGAGCACCTGCGCACCGAGCGACCGGGCCAGTTCCAGCTTTTCGTCCGAGCCTGCCGTCACCATCGGCACGGCGCCGAACGCGGCCACCATCTGGATGGCCATCGTGCCGATGCCGCCGGTTCCGCCGTGGATCAGGACGTGGTCGCCCTCCGTAACCCCGGCGGCCATGAACAGGTTGGAGAAGACGGTGGCAGCGGTTTCGGGCAGGGACGCTGCGGTAACCAGGTCCACGCCAGCCGGCACGGGCAGGACCTGGCCGGCCGGAACGTTGACCTGCTCGGCGTATCCGCCGCCCGTCAGCAGGGCGACGACGTCGGCCCCCACGGAGAGCCCCTCCACCCCGGAGCCGATCGCGGCGATCCGGCCGGACACCTCCAGGCCGGGATACTCCGATCCGCCGGCGGGGACCGGATAGTGGCCCTTCCGCTGCAGCACGTCCGCCCGGTTGAGTCCCGCGGCAGCCACGTCAATGAGCACTTCCCCGGGTCCTGGCACCGGCACCGGCACGTCCTGCACCTGCAGGGTGTCCGGGCCGCCGGGCGTAGTGATGACAACTGCTCTCATTCTGTCCTCCACGGGGTTGATCAGATTTTGGTGAATTGCACCTTTCTGCCAGACTACTAGTGGGGAAGGTTGTCCGAGCGGCCGATGGAGCTGGTCTTGAAAACCAGTGTGCGGTAACCCCGTACCAAGGGTTCGAATCCCTTACCTTCCGCAAATTGGCGAAATCCGGCAGTATTATCCGGTTTTGCCGCAAGAGAATATGCATTTCGTCCGGACCGTTTGGTCCGTGCAATCTGCCCCTGAGAGCGCATCACTTCCCTGAAGTGATGCGCTCTTTTTGCGTTTCCGCTGCTCCTCGGCCCCACCCCCGGCACATCCCGGCCACCAAACGGTCACCCATTCGTAACCTGCGCCACATAGTATTACCAGCGTCACTCGCGTTACCCCCTCGCCGCCGCTGCACGGCGGCCATTACCGTCAGCTGGGACCAGCTGACCAAGGAGCATGAGGCATGAGACCTTTCACCTGGAAGGCGGCCCTGGGAGCAACCCTCTCGGCTGGCCTGCTGGCGGCACCAATGACGGCGCTGCCGGCCTATGCGGAAGACGGCGGCGCAGCCGTTCCCGGCATCGTCATCAACGAGGCGTACCTGAGCGGCGGCAGCGCCAACGCCCCGTTCACCAACAAGTTCGTTGAGCTGTACAACCCCACCGGCACCGACGTCAGCCTTGACGGCTGGTCCCTGCAGTACCGCTCCGCGGGGTCGACGGCGGCGCCCACCGGAATTGGAGCCCTCGCCGGAACCATCCCGGCCGGGGGCTACTATCTGATTTCCGGAGCCTCCAACGGCGCCTTCGGCGCACCGCTGCCGGCCGCCGATGCCACCGTCGGGGCCAGCTTCAGCGGGTCGGGCGGCACCCTCGTCCTGTCCAGCCAGGCAACCCGGGTGGATCCGCTGCCCGCCGGGTCCGTCACCGGCACCGCCGGCGTCGTGGACCTGCTCGGCTACGGCACATCCAACACCTTCGAAACCGCAGCCGCAGCAGCACCGGCCGGCAACGCCGACCCCAAGTCCCTGAACCGCACCGGATTCACTGACTCCAACAACAACGCCGCTGACTTCACGCTCAGCGCCAACGTCACGCCCACGGGCACCGGCAGCCCGGCTCCCGGCGAGCCGGATCCCACCCCCACGCCCACTCCGGAACCCTCACCGACCACACCGGCGAACCCGCCCGGAGACGCAATTCCAATCGCCGCGATCCAAGGGCCCGGCGAGGCCAGCCCGCTGATCGGGCAAACCGTCACCACCCGGGGCAAGGTCACCGGCGTCTATCCCACCGGCGGCTTCAACGGTTACTACCTGCAGACCCCGGGCACCGGCGGCACGCTCGACCCGGCCGGCCACACGGCGTCGGACGGCATCTTCGTATACTCGGCGGACACGGTTGGATCCGTGGCAGCCGGCGACTACGTGGAAGTCACCGGCAGCGTCGGCGAGTACTTCGGCCTGACCCAGCTCACGGTCGCCGCCGGAAACCTGACCCGGCTCGATGAGCCCGCCGAGGAGGTCAAGGCCGCCAGCGTGACCTGGCCCGCCAACGAGGTCGAACGCGAAGCCCTGGAAGGAATGCTCCTGGCTCCGCAGGGCAGCTTTACCGTCACCGACAACTATTCCCTGAACCAGTACGCGGAAATCGGGCTGGCTGCCGGGACCTCGCCGCTGGTCCAGCCCACCGCGGTGGCCGCCGTCGGCACCCCGGAACACGCCGCCGTCGTCGCCGACAACGCGGCACGCGCCGTGAAGCTCGACGACGGCGCCAGCACCAACTTCCTGAGCGCTGCGAACCAGGGCATCCCCCTGCCCTACCTGACCCCGGAGAACCCGGTGCGGATCGGGGCCGCGGCCGCCTTCACCACCGGCGTGATCCTGGACTTCCGCAACAGTGCCTGGAAGTTCCAGCCGCTCACCGCCCTCACCGCGGCCAACGCTGCCGAGGCGACACCGGCGTCGTTCGAAGCCACCCGCACGGCCGCCCCGGAAAGCGTCGGCGGAAACCTGAAACTCGCCTCCTTCAACGTGTTGAACTACTTCAGCACCACCGGCGACACTCTCGCGGGCTGCACCTACTACACCGACCGCGCCGGCGCCCCGCTGACCGTGCGCGGCGGCTGCGACGCCCGCGGCGCCGCCAACGCCGAGAACCTCGACCGCCAGCAGGCCAAGATCGTTGCCGCGATCAACGCCCTGGGCGCCGACGTCGTCTCGCTGATGGAGGTGGAAAATTCGGCAGCGTTCGGCAAGGACCGCGACGAGGCGCTGGCTCACCTGACGGCCGCCCTGAACGAACAGGCGCCCGGCACCTGGGATTACGTCCGCTCCCCCGCCGCGCTGCCCGACGCCGAAGACGTCATCCGCACCGCGTTCATCTTCCGCACGGCCACCGCCGAACCGGTGGGCGAGTCCGTCATCCTCAACGATGAAGCCATCTTCTCCAACGCCCGCGAGCCGCTGGCCCAGGCCTTCAAGCCCGCCGGCGGTTCGGACAGCGAAACCCTCCTGGCCATCAGCAACCACTTCAAGTCCAAGGGCTCAGCTCCGGACTCGGGCGAGAACGCTGACACCGGGCAGGGCGGCTGGAACGCTGACCGCGTCCGCCAGGCCCAGGCGCTGGTCAGCTTCGCAGACACCGCGTCCGAGACCGCAGGCACCGAAAAGGTCTTCCTGCTCGGGGACTTCAACTCCTACGCCGCCGAAGACCCGATGAGGGTCCTCGCCGACGCCGGCTACGTGAACCTGGGCAAGGCCACCGGCAAGCACTCCTACGCGTTCAGCGGTTTGGTCGGCTCGCTCGACCACGTCCTGGCCTCCGGGGAGGCGGCAGAGGCCGTCACCGGAGCCGACATCTGGAACATCAACTCAGTGGAGTCGTTGGCGCTGGAATACAGCCGCTTCAACACCAACGTCACCAACTACTACGCGCCGGACCCCTACCGGTCCTCGGACCACGATCCGATCCTCGTCGGCTTGGATCTGAGCCCGGCAGGAGCGGAAACCGAAGAGCTGAACCTGCTGAACATCAACGACTTCCACGGCAGGATCGACGACAATACCGTGAACTTCGCCGGAACCGTTGAGCAGCTCAAGGCCGCCGCACCCGAGGGCAGTTCGCTGTTCCTCTCCGCCGGCGACAACATCGGAGCATCCCTGTTCGCGTCTTCCGTCCAGCAGGACAAGCCCACGCTGGATGTCCTGAACGCTCTGGAATTGCAGGCGTCTGCGGTGGGCAACCACGAGTTCGACGCCGGCTTCGCGGACCTTACGGACCGCGTTGCTGCGGCCGCCGATTTCCCGTACCTCGGCGCCAACGTCTACCTCAAGGGCACCACCACTCCCGCCCTGGACGAATACACGATCCTGGACGTGAACGGTGTGTCGGTTGCCGTGATCGGTGCCATCACCGAGGAAACCCCCACGCTGGTCAGCCCCGGCGGCATCGCCGACCTGGACTTTGGTGATCCGGTCGAGGCCGTCAACCGGGTGGCCGAGCAGCTTCAGGCCGCCGGCCTGGCCGACGTCATCGTCGCCGAATACCACGAGGGTGCCGGCAGCGGCAGCCTCGAGGAGTCCACGCTGGAGCAGGAACTGGCCGCCGGCGGAACCTTTGCCGAGATCGTCAACGGCACGAGTGCGCTGGTCGACGCCATCTACACCGGCCACACCCACAAGCAGTATGCCTGGGACGCACCCGTTCCCGGCGGCGACGGCAAAACCCGTCCCGTGCTGCAGACCGGGTCTTACGGCGAGTTCATCGGCCAGATCAACCTGGATTACAACCCGGCCACCGATGAGGTGGTGTCCTACACGGCCACCAACGTTCCGCGGACCACGGAAAGCGCAGCGTCCCTCGTGTCCGCCTATCCCGCGGTGGCCGAGGTGAAGTCAATCGTTGACACGGCGCTGGCCTACTCCGCCGAGGTCGGCAACGAGCCGGTGGGTTCGGTGACCGCGGACATTACGACGGCGTTTACCGGCACCACCCGCGATGACCGCAGCGCCGAATCCACGCTGGGCAACCTCGTAGCCGATTCCCTGCTCAGCACCCTGTCCACGGCCGACCGGGGCGGTGCCGAAATCGGCGTCACCAATCCCGGCGGGCTGCGGGCCGAACTGTACTACGGCGACGACGGCGTGATCACCTACGCCGAGGCCAACGCGGTGCTGCCGTTCGTCAACAACCTCTGGACCACCACGCTCACCGGGGCCCAGCTGAAAACCATGCTCGAACAGCAGTGGCAGCCCGCGGGCAGTTCGCGGCCGTTCCTGGCATTGGGTTTGTCGGACAACATCACCTACACGTTCGACCCGGCGCAGGCTGCGGGGTCCCGGATCTCCACGGTAACCGTCAACGGTGAAGCCCTGGATCCGACCCGGGCCTACCGGGTGGGCACGTTCAGCTTCCTGGCTCAGGGCGGCGACAATTTCACGGTCTTCAACGAAGGCACCGACACCCGTGACTCCGGGCTCGTCGACCGTGACGCGTGGATCAGTTACATCGAGGCCAACAGCCCGCTCTCACCTGACTTCGCCCGCCAGGGCGTTGTGGTGCAGGGCGCTCCGGCCGCCGCAGCTCCGGGTGCGGCCGTATCATTCACCGTGTCCGGTCTGGATCTGACCTCACTGGGAAGCCCGGTGAACACCGGGCTGGCCGTCAGCTGGGTGGATGCGGCCGGAACGGCGACGCCCCTGGGCACCTCTGCCGTGACCGCCGGAACCGCGTCGGTCAACGTCACCGTCCCGGCATCGGCTGCGGCTTCGGGCCGGCTGGTCCTCACGGCCGATTCCTCGGGCACCACAGTGACCCTGCCGGTCACGGTGGAGGCGCCAACCACGCCGCCGGCTCCGGTGTGCACCGCCCCGGTGCCGCCGAAGAACTGGTGGGATGTCCGGGGCTGGCTGCGCTACACCCTGGAATGGGCCCGGTACCTGGTCTGCCTCAGCGGCCGGTAACTCCGGTTCGACACTAAGACCGGCGCCGCCGGGAGCCTCGCTCCCGGCGGCGCCGGTCTTTCAGTAACCTGCCGGCTTCCGGCTTCTAATCGCGGGGATCCGGATCGTTGGGCTTTTCGCTGCCCATGTCGGCAGCACCGAACATCTTCACAACCGGGTTGCTCGTCTCTTTGTTGGCCCGCGGCTGCAGTTCCGGGTGATGCAGGTCCAGCGCCGGGCGCTCGGACCGGATGCGCGGCAGCGAGGTGAAGTTGTGGCGCGGCGGCGGGCAGGACGTGGCCCATTCCAGCGAGCAGCCGAAGCCCCAGGGATCGTCCACTTCAACTCGGCGGCCGCGCCGCCAGGTGATGTACACGTTCCAGAAGAACGGAACCAGGGAGACGCCCAGGAGCATCGAGGCGATGGTGGACAGCTGGTTCATGCCCGTGAAGTTGTCCTCCACCAGATAATCGGCGTACCGCCGCGGCATGCCGGAGACACCCAGCCAGTGCTGGATCATGAAGGTTCCGTGGAAGCCGAGGAACAGCATCCAGAAGTGGATCTTGCCCAGCCGCTCGTTGAGCATCTTGCCCGTGAACTTCGGCCACCAGAAATAGAAGCCGGCGAACATGGCGAAGACCACGGTTCCGAAGACCACGTAGTGGAAGTGGGCCACCACGAAGTAGGTGTCGGAGACCTGGTAGTCCAGCGGCGGCGAGGCCAGGATGATGCCGGTCAGTCCGCCGAAAAGGAACGTGATGAGGAACCCGATGGCCCAGAGCATGGGGGTCTCAAAGGTAATGGATCCCCGCCACATGGTGCCGATCCAATTGAAGAACTTCACCCCGGTTGGAACAGCAATCAGCATGGTCATGAGGGCGAAGAAGGACTGCATGACGGCGCCGGTGACGTACATGTGGTGGGCCCACACGGTCACGGAGAGAGCCGCAATGGCCAGGGTGGCAAACACCAGCCCCTTGTACCCGAAGATCGGTTTCCGGCTGAAGACCGGCAGCACCTCGGAAATGATGCCGAAGAACGGCAGCGCGATGATGTAGACCTCCGGATGGCCGAAGAACCAGAACAGGTGCTGCCAGAGGATGGATCCGCCGCGCTCCGGGTTGAAGATGTCCGCGCCGAAGCGCCGGTCCGCTCCAAGGGCGAACAGCGCCGCGGCCAGGGGCGGGAAGGCCATCAGGATCAGGATGGCAGTGACCAGGGTGTTCCAGGTGAAGATGGGCATCCGCCACATCGTCATTCCCGGGGCCCGCAGGCAAATGATCGTGGTGACAAAGTTGACCGCGCCAAGAATCGTTCCAAAACCGGACAGGGCCAGGCCGAAAACCCAGAGGTCGCCTCCCACCCCCGGCGAGAACGTTGTATTGGACAACGGCGCGTAGGCCGTCCACCCGAACGACGCCGCGCCCTGCGGAGTGATGAAGCCGGCAACCGCAATGGTGCTGCCGAAGAGGAAAAACCAGAAAGCCAGGGCATTCAGCCTCGCGAACGCGACATCCGGAGCGCCGATCTGCAGCGGCATGATGACGTTCGCGAATCCGGCGAACAGCGGCGTTGCAAACATCAGGAGCATGATCGTGCCGTGCATGGTGAACAGCTGGTTGTACTGCTCCTTCGTCTGCAGGATCTGCATCCCCGGTTCGAAGAGTTCGGCGCGGATGATCAGCGCCATGACTCCGCCCACGCAGAAGAACACGAACGACGCGGTCAGATACATGTAGCCGATCGTCTTGTGGTCCGTCGAGGTGATCCAGTTGACGACAATCCGGCCCTTGGACAGCGGCACCACGCGCGGGGGTACGTACGTTCCGGATTCGTCTGCGGAGTACTTGAGCGTCGACATTGGATGCCATCCCTTGGGTACATCGGCCAGGACATGGTGCTGCCGGAAGCGGAGCCGCCGTGTCTTGTATCGTAGGTCTCCTCTTTCTCCGCCGTCCAGAGGGTTTGGGTTGACCGCGAAGGGCCGCGGGGAATGAATCAGCACGGAGACCGGTTGAACCCGGGACAAACGCCTAGATTTCATCAAGGAGAAGCACATGACAACGCAGGCTGAAACGACGCACCCGGATCTTACGGACTGGATCCCGGCGCAGCAGTACATTGCCGGCCAGTGGCGGGACGGCAGTTCCGAGAAGGTTCTGACCGATACCAGCCCGTTTGACGGCTCCGAGCTGATGAGCATCCGCCAGGCCTCCCGCGAGGACCTGGACGAGGCGTACACCGCCGCAGCCGCAGCTCAGCAGGAGTGGGCGGCCCGGACGCCCTCGGCCCGCCGTGCGGTCCTTGAACGTGCCGCCGAGATTTTCGATGAGCGCCGCGAGGAGATCCTCGCCTGGCTCGCCGCCGAATCCGGCAGCACCGTGGTCAAGGCCAACATCGAAGTCGATTCGGCCCGTGCC
The DNA here is from genome assembly GCF_030142155.1 of Arthrobacter sp. zg-Y820. GTDB lineage: Bacteria > Actinomycetota > Actinomycetes > Actinomycetales > Micrococcaceae > Arthrobacter_B. Next base: position 368,335 of record NZ_CP126247.1, on the reverse strand, counting down.
ATCACCAAGGAATCGGCCACGTTCCCGCACCGCGTGTCCGGTAAAATCCTGGACTCCGACACTCCGGGCAAGGAGTCCCGCGTCTACCGCGGACCGCTCGGCGTCGTGGGTGTCATCAGCCCCTGGAACTTCCCGCTGCACCTTTCCCAGCGCTCCGTGGCCCCGGCGCTGGCACTGGGCAACGCCGTCGTCCTCAAGCCCGCTTCCGACACCCCCGTCACCGGCGGCCTGATGATTGCCCGGATCTTCGAGGAGGCAGGCCTTCCCGCCGGTGTCCTGAGCGTTGTCGTGGGCGCCGGATCTGAAATCGGTGACGCCTTTGTGGAGCATCCGGTTCCCGGCTTCATCTCCTTCACCGGCTCCACCCCGGTGGGCAAGAACCTAGGCGCGCTGGCCGCCAGCGGCCCCACGCTGAAGCATGTGGCCCTGGAGCTCGGCGGCAACAGTCCGTTCGTGGTCCTCGCCGATGCGGATGTGGATCAGGCCGTCAAGGCAGCCATCATGGGCAAGTTCCTGCATCAGGGACAGATCTGCATGGCGGTGAACCGGATCATCGTCGAAGACGCCGTCTACGATGAATTCGTGGAGAAGTTTGCGGCCCACGCCACGACGCTGAAGTCCGGCGATCCCCGCGATCCGCAGAATGCGGTGGGCCCGATCATCAATGCCAAGCAGCTCGAAGGCCTGCAGAAGAAGATCGAGCTGGCCCGGGAGCAGGGCGCGCGCCTGCTCGTCGAGGGTGAAGTCAACGGCCAGGTTCTTTCGCCGTACGTCTTCGCCGACGTCACCAAGGACATGGAGCTCTTCCAGGAAGAGATCTTCGGTCCGATCGCCGGCATTACCCGCGCGGCCGACGCCGAGGATGCACTGTCGCTGGCCAACGCCAGCGATCTGGGGCTCTCCAGCTCGGTCTTCACCTCCGATCTGGACCGCGGCGTGCTCTTCGCCCGCAGCATCAAGGCCGGCATGACGCACGTCAACGACATCCCGGTCCAGGATGAAGCACACGTGCCCTTCGGCGGCGAGAAGAATTCGGGCCTGGGCCGCTTCAACGGTGACTGGGCGATTGCCGAATTCACCACCGACCACACGGTCACGCTGCAGCGCGAAGCCCGGCAGTACCCGTTCTAACTCAACATCAATGCACGACGGCGGCCCGCACCTTTTCGGTGCGGGCCGCCGTCGTGCATTGGAAGTGCGGTAAATCGGAAGGCTAGTTGCCGAACCGGGCGACGAGGCGCCCGAGGATCTGGTTGTTCTTGAGCCGCTCAAGGCCCGCATCGATCTGGTCGAACGGAATTTCCTCGTATCCGGGCTGGATCTCGCCGCGGAGCATCAGGTCGAAGACCTCCTCAATGTCGGCCACGGTGCCGCCGAGGGAGCCCTCAATGGACTTGCCCAGGATGGTGTTGGTGGCCACTGTGAAGGTGGGCTTGCCGAGGCCCACCTGGACCACCTTGCCGCCGCGCTTAATGGCGTTGACGGCCTTCTGCGTGGTATCAAAGCCGGCATAGTCCACGATGAGGTCGAAGGTTCCTCCGGCCCGCGGATTCGCGGCATCCACCCACTCTGCGGCGTCCTTGACGCAGGAGACGGCGCCTACCTCCAGGGCGTTCGCCCAGGCTTCTTCCTTCATTTCAGCCACGTGCACCTCGGCGCCGGCCAACACCGCGGCGCGGGCACCGATCTGCCCGAGGCCGCCGAACCCGATCACGCCGACCTTCATGCCCTTGGCGGCGCGGCCGACCTTGATCATGGCGTGATAGGACGTCATTCCCGCGTCGGTTGCCAGGGCGGCCAGGGAGAGGTCCAATCCGTCGGGAACCCGGGCCAGGTCGCGGTAGTCCGCCGCGAGTTTGTCGGCAAAGCCGCCGGGAGTGAACATGCCGGCCGGGGGCTGGATGCCCGAGGAGCACACTCCCACGACGTCGCCCACCTTGAAGCCGGTGACCTCGGATCCGAGCGCGGTAATGACGCCGGCGTTTTCGTGGCCCTGCGTCATCGGCAGGAACGGCATGGCGGAGTCCCCGACCTCCATGTACATCAGGTCGGAATGGCACAAGCCCGCCGCCTGAACGTCGAGGATGACCTGAGTGGGACCCGGAACCGGCTCCGGAACTTCGTTGAGCTGAATCGGCTTGCGATCCCCCACATACTGCCAAGCTTTCACGGAAGGCTTCCTCTCTTGACGGATCGAGGGGCACCAGGTCCCTGCGCGCGCCTTTCTGTCGGCACAGCTCGTGCGAGCATCCTCTGCCACCAGTTTAGGTCTGGGCCGGCGGGCACCCGTTCCCACCCGCGCCGGCATCTGGAAGGATGCGGACCGGGAGGCTGCCGGGCGGCAGCATTTCGTTCCACGCAGGTTTTGTTCCACGCAGGTTTTGTTCCACGCACCTAAGGAAAAACGCATGAAGGCAAACAGGCAGCGGACCGTGGAGACCGACGGCGCCCGGCTGGCCGTGTTCGAGTACGGCCAGCCGGCGGCACCGGCGACCCCCACCGTCCTGCTGGTTCACGGCTATCCCGATGACCACACGGTGTTTGCCGGCGTCATCGAGGATCTGGCCGCTGACCACCGGGTGATCGCCTACGACACCCGCAACGCCGGGGCATCCCGGCTGACCAAGGAATTCCGCGGGGGGACCGGCACGGGGCCGGAGGAGATCGCGGCCGGCAGCCCGCTGGCTCCCTACCGCCTCCCGGTGCTCGTCGCGGACCTCTGCGCCGTGTTGGCGGACGCCGGCGGGCCGGTTCATTTGGTCGGCCATGACTGGGGTTCCATCCAATGCTGGGCAGCGGTTCGTGATGCCCGTGCCGCGGGCCGGGTCCTCAGCTTCACCAGCATTTCCGGGCCGGACCTCGGACATCTGCGCCGCTGGTTTCGGCAGTGCCTCCGCAGTCCGCGCCGCTGGCTTCTCGCCGTCGGGCAGGCCCTGCGAAGCTCGTACGTCGCCTTTTTCCAGCTCCCCGTGCTGCCTGAACTGCTCTGCCGCCGGCTCGGGCCGCAGTACGCCCGGCGGGCGGGAACCAGCGCCGAAGCAGCAACCGGCAATGCGGTCCGCGGCCTCCAGCTTTACCGCGCCAACCTTCTTGGTTCCGGCGTTTCCGCGCGGGAGCCGCTGCCTCCCGTCGAGGTTCCGGTGCATGTGCTGGTGCCGCTGCATGATCCGTTCCTGTCGCCGCGGTTGACGGACGGTCTTGCGGCGGAGGTCCCGGACCTGCGGATCAGCGCCGTGGACGGCGGACACTGGTGGCCCGCCGAGAACAGCGCCGCGTTTTGCCGGATGCTCCGGCAGCTCACCGGCTCGTAGGGCCCGCGCCGGGATCCTAGGGGTGAGGCAGAGCCTGGGCGTTCGCCAGCGGCTGCTTTCCTGCGGTGCTTCCGGCTCCCGCGCCGCCGCGGGCGGCCGAGGCCAGCAGGGCGTCAGCGATGTCGGCGGCATCCCGCAGGGTCCGCGCACCGGCCCGGGCGGGAGATCCGGCCTCGGCAGCGATCGCGGTGCCCCACTGCACCGACGAGAGCTGCAGCCCCAGCACGTACAGGTCCTGCTGCGGTTCGCCGCTGATGCCCACCGGCCGGTACGGCGGCAGGGTGACGTCAAGCCCCGGAGTCACCACCGCGGTGCCGTCCCCGGCCATCATCACCTTGGGCCGGACCAGGCCGGAGTGCAGCATTCCACCGAGCAGCGGAGAAATGTTCCGGTCCACGCGGTTGGCCGGCATCATGGCTTCGACCAGGGTGCGGGCCGCGTATTCGGTGCCCGACCACGGTGAAACCCCGGTGAAGACACCGCGCGCTTCATCCACGTCAAAGCGCGGGTCGGGGCCCACGAAGTGCACGATGCCGGCCCGCACCAGGGCGGCCAGCTGTTCGATCCGCTCGGGCGGCGGCCCGCTGGCCAGCCCCTCCACGAGCGGCTCAAACCAGCCGCGCAGCTCGGTGAGCCAGGACGCTTCGGCGAGTCCGCCGTCGGCCACTATCGCTTTCAGCACCGTGCGCCCGGCGTTGAGCGCGCCGATCATCATTTTCAGCGGATCGTCCTCACCCGCGTCGGAGCCGGCGGCGTCGTCCTCCAGGTACGCGAGGACCGCGTCGTCGAGCTCACGGGCCCCGCGGTACGGGCGCCGGCCCAGCGGCTGGGCCAGGGCTTCAAGATTGGTGCGCCGGGCGGCGGGAACACAGCGGCCCAGGACCTCTTCCTTGGCTGCGTCCCAGTCCGGACCGGGGAGGTCCAGCGCGGCTCGCAGCTCGTCGAGGAAGGCCGACGCCGGCGTCAGCAGTTCGTCAGCGGCCACCCGGGCCAGCGTCGAGTAGTAGGCCCAGACGGCGTCGCGGTGCAGCAGGGGCCACAGATCATGGTCAAAGCCGGGCAAAATGCCCTGCTCCCGAAAAGCGGCTGCAGTTTCTTCGGTGAAGTAGCGCAGCTTGACGCCGCGCGGCACGTAGGACTCCAGCCGGGCCTTTGCCCGGTACGGAGTGCCCCGGCGTGAGGCCGCCACCAGGACGGGCTCGCGTCCGCTGGGCTCGTACCGCAGGGCGCGGCCGGCGGGTTCTCCGCTGGGCACAAAGCGGCCGCCGCGGCCGGAGGTCACCTGAATCATGATGTCGAAAAAATTGAGCCCGAGGCCGCGCACCAGCACCGGCTCGCCGGCCGGAAGCACTGAGAGGTCCACGTCGGAAGGCACGGCCGGGGGCAGGTACCGCAGGTTGTGGCGGTCGGCGGCGTCACGCAGCCGGTCCTGGTCGGCGCTCAGCGCGGCAGGCAGATGACCCAGGGCGAGGACGACGGCGTCAGCGGCCAAGGTGCCTTCCCCGGCGACCTCCACCGACCAGCCCGAACCCGGTTCCGGACGGGCGAGGCTGAGAACTTCGGCGCGCACATGCACCAGCCGCACCCCTGCGGCCGAGGCCGCCTCCCGGAGACGGGCGTAGGTCCACTCCAAATAGCGTCCGTAGACGGCCCGGCTGGCAAACGCGCCGGGGGTCAGCCCGGCAAGTTCTTCCCGATCCGCTGCCGGCAGGTCCGCGCCGGCGTCCGATTCAGTCATCCGGATCCGCCACTGCTCGAAAGACAGCCCGGTCGGTGATGCCGCCAGCTCGGCGGCCGTGGCGCCGGCCGGAACGACGGTGGGGAAAAGGGCGGGGGTGTTCATCAGGAACAGCCGGGACTGTCCGGTGCGCCAGACATGGCCGGGGCCGGGGTTGAACGGATCAAGGACGGTGATGGTCAGTGCCGGCCTGGCGTCGGGGGCAAGGGCCAGATAGCCGGCCAGCGTGCGCTCCACGACAGAGATTCCCCGCGGACCCGCCCCGATCACGGCCACGTGGAAGCTCTGCGTATTCGTCATGCTTCTAGAGTATCCGGCCCGTATGGACTGAACGGTCGGAGCCTGGCCGGGACGGCGCCCGGAGAGGAAGTTCGCGGCAGCCAAAGCCCGCGCTGCCCTGTTGTCCCCTCGCAGGATTGCGTAGCCTGCAGAGAGTTCTGCCCTACGCCTCGATTGAAGGAAGAACCCCCATGTCCCCCTCCCAGGAAGCGGTGGATCTGTTGCACGAGATTGCGGCGGTGCTGCGGGACGACGGGCCGATAGCGGTGGGAACCATGTTCCGAAGCCCCGGGCTGCGGTCCGGGAAGAAAATCGTGGCCTTCCTCGGCTCCGGTGACGTTCTGCTGGTTAAGCTCCCCCGCACGCGGGCCGCGGCCCTGGTGGCGGAAGGCTCCGCCGAACCCGTCACCATGGGCAGCCGCACCATGCGGGAATGGGTCGAAATCCCGACACAGACGGACCCCGACGCCACGCGCACCGCGTGGACGGACTATGCCCGGGAAGCATTCAGCTTCGTGCGCGGCACCGCCTGACGCACCTTTTCCCAGCCGCAGGGGAACCGCGCGGGGGAAGCGCGCAGGGAACCCGCAATCGACCGGCCTCCCCCGGCCGCCGCCCTAGGATGGGCACATGACTTCCTCGACTTCCGACCTGCCCGCCGGCCCCTATGCAGACGACGAGTTCCTCTGGCTGGAGGACATCTACGGGCACAAGCAGCTGGACTGGGTCCGCGCCGAGAACAAGGTCACCGAGGACCTGCTGGCCGAGACCGGCTTCGAGCAGACCGAAAAGCGCCTGCTCGAGGTCCTGGACTCCACCGACCGCATTCCCATGGCGGCCAAGCGGGGCGGGCAGTACTACAATTTCTGGCGCGACGCCGAGCATCCCAAGGGCCTGTGGCGCCGCACCACCTGGGAGAGCTACCTCTCCGACGACCCGCAGTGGGAAATCCTGCTGGACCTGGACGAGCTCAGCCGCACCGAGGGCATCGAGTGGGTCTGGGGCGGCTCCGCGTTCCTTCGTCCGGCCGACGGCGTGTCCTACCGGCGGGCCCTGGTGGTCCTCTCCCCCGACGGCGGCGACGCCGCCCGCTACCGGGAGTTCGACGTCGTCGAGCGCGCCTTTGTGCCCGGCGGCTTTGACATTCCAGCGGCGAAAAACCGGATCAGCTGGGCCGGGCCGGACGAGCTGTACGTTGGCACGGATTTCGGTCCCGGCTCCATGACGACATCCTCCTATCCGCGCACCAGCAGGATCCTGCGCCGCGGCATGCTGCTGGCGGACGCCGCACCGTATTTCGAGGTCCCCGAAGACCACATGATGGCAGTGGTGGCGCGCGACCAGACGCCGGGCTTTGAACGTGACATCGCCGTGGACATCGTGGACTTTTACAACAGCTCCACGTTCCTGCGCTCCAACGATTCGTGGGTCCGCTTGGACGTTCCGCTGGACATGAATGTGGACATCCACCGGCAGTGGCTGGTGCTGCGCCCCCGCACCGATTGGGAACTCAACGGCACCGTGCATGCTGCCGGATCCCTGCTCGCCGCGGATCTGGACGCGTTCCTGGCCGGCAGCCGGGAGCTGGCGACGCTCTTCACCCCGGACCCCGCGACCTCGCTGCAGTCCTGGAGCTGGACCCGCGACCAGCTGCTGCTGAACCTGCTGCGGGATGTCTCGTCCGAGATTTCGGTGCTGGATCCGGCCGGCGGCTGGACGTCCACGGTCCTGGATGCCTGCCCGCCCCTGCATACCGTGGACGCCTATGCCGTGGATGACGAGGACGAGGAGTCCGGCAACGACTACTGGCTCATCAGCACCGGCTTCCTGACGCCGTCCACGCTGTCCCGCGGAACCCTGGGGAGCTCCTCCGGCGGGGGCGCCGCAGTGGTGAAGGAGTCGCCGTCGTTCTTTGACGCGTCCTCCTGCACCGTGGAGCAGCACTTTGCCGTGTCCGCCGACGGCACCCGGGTGCCCTACTTCCAGGTGGGACCGAAGGACCTGGTGCTCGACGGCGGCAATCCCACGCTGCTGAACGGTTACGGCGGCTTCGAGCAGGCGCTGACCCCGACCTACAGCGGAGTGGTGGGCCGCGGCTGGCTGGAGCGGAGCTTTACCGACGACGGCGGGGCGCAGCGTTCGGGGGTGTACGTGCTTGCCAACATTCGCGGCGGCGGGGAATACGGACCCGACTGGCACCGGGCTGCGCTGCAGGAAAACCGGCACCGGGCCTATGAAGATTTCGCCGCAGTGGCGCAGGACCTGACGGACCGCGGAGTCACGTCACGGCAGCACCTGGGCTGCACCGGCCGCAGCAACGGCGGACTGCTGGTCGGCAACATGCTCACCACCTATCCGCACCTGTTCGGCGCCGTGTCCTGCGGGGTGCCCCTGCTGGACATGCGCCGCTACACCAAGCTGTCCGCCGGTTACTCGTGGATTGCCGAATACGGCGATCCTGACGACCCGCAGCAGTGGGAATTCGTGCGGACCTTCTCGCCGTACCACCTGCTGAAGGCGGATGCCGATTATCCGCCCACGCTGATTTGGACGGCCACCAGCGATGACCGCGTCGGCCCGGTCCAGGCGCGGAAGATGGCAGCGCGGATGAAGGCTCTGGGCGTGGAGAACGTCTGGTTCCATGAGGCGCTGGAGGGCGGACATGCCGGAGCATCGGACAACCGCCAGGCCGCCCGGATGTACGCCATGTCCTACGAGTTTCTCTGGGAAGCGCTGACCGGGCGGCTGAAGTAACGTCGTCTGCCCGGGGCGCCGGATGCCGGTTTGCCCCGGGGCGTGCGTATCGCCTAACCGGAGGCTTTGACCGGTCCGGGTGGACGCTACTCCCCGGACAATTCCGCGACGTTTTGCTCTTACCCTCCCCTTATGGGTAGTCTTGTCAGGCTGGCAGCGGAAGCTATCAGAGAGCATTTTGGAGACGTGCCAGAGCGGCCGAATGGGCTTCACTGCTAATGAAGTGTGGGCCTAAAGCCCACCGGGAGTTCAAATCTCCCCGTCTCCGCGCTAAGACCCCCGGGCAACCGGGGGTTTTTTTGTGCCCGGAGAGACGTCCACTAGTCGCTTGCGGAACCTGAGGAAGGCCACTGGACCGTGTTCGACAGCACCCCGATGCCGCTAATCTCCACCTCGATTGAGTCCCCCGGCTTCATCTGACCCACACCCGCCGGGCTGGCCGTCAGCAGAACATCCCCGGGCTGCAGAGTGATCCATTGGGTAATCCAAGCCAGAAGTTCACCAACCCCGAACACCATGTCGGATGTTTCACAGTCCTGAACCGTCTCGGAGTTAAGCCGCGTCTGCAGCCGCAGCGACTCCGGCGCAACGCTGGTTTCAATCCACGGGCCCATGGGACAGAACGTGTCGAGGCTTTTGGCTCTGGTCCATTGCCCGTCGGCGCGCCAATCGCTGGCAGTGACATCGTTGGCGCAGGTGTAGCCAAGGACGTAGTCGTCAAAAGATTCTGGTTTCACGTTCCTTGCCACGCGGCTGATAACAACGGCGAGTTCGCCCTCATATTCCAGCCGCTCCAGGCCCAGCGGGTGTTGAATGACATCTCCCGGGCCAGCCAGGGAATTGCGCCCCTTCAGGAAAATGACGGGTTCTGCAGGGACAGGCTTTCCCAGTTCCGCCAGCTGGCTGTGGTAATTGCCTCCGGCACAGACAATCACTGACGGATCACAGGGATTCAGCAGCATGACGTCGGCAAGATTCGTCAGTTCCGTCCCGCGCGAAGGGTTCTCCCAGCCGCCGGCGAGCTCATAAATCCGGGACCCTTCCAATATGCCAAACATCGGCTGCCGTCCTTTTGCTGCAACGGCTTTCTCAACGAACCGAATGATCCGCACTTCGCGCCTCCCCGCTGGTTTCGGTCAATGCCTCTTGGATAAGCTCCAGCGGATGCCAGGCAGACCTGCGGGTCCCGTGGAAAATCTGCTCGCGGCAGGAAGTTCCGGTGGCCGCGATCACTGTCTCTTTACCGGCTTCTTCAATGGCGGGAAACAGGCGGTCAGCGCCAACCTTCATGGAGATTTCGTAGTGCTCCGCCTCATAGCCGAAAGACCCCGCCATTCCGCAGCATCCGGCGTCAAGATCGACAACCTTCACCCCGGGGATGCGGCGCAGCAACGCCATGGTGGCCGCTGTCCCCACCTCAGCCTTCTGATGGCAATGGCCTTGGTACAGAATGGTCCGTCCTGACAGCCAGGAGTGTTCCGCGAGCGTCAACCGGCCCTCATCAATGGCTTCCGTCAGCAGCGTCTCAATCTGCTGGACTCTTTGGGCCACAGCCTTGACGTTTTCATCCTCCGGGAGCAGGGTTACGTGCTCGTCCCTCAGCGTGTACAAGCATGAAGGCTCGCAGCCGACGATGGGTGACCCCGCGGACGTCCGAGTGTTGAGGTCCCGCGCCATCGCTGCGGCCTTCCCCTTAGCCTCGTCGACGAGGCCCTTGGACAGCGCGGACCGGCCACAGCATCCGGTGCTGGCCAGCTCCACATCCCACCCCGACCGTTGCAGCAGCCGTATTGCGGTTTGCCCTATGTGCGGTTCGGCGTAGGTCGTGAAGGAGTCGGCCAGAAAGTTGATGGTTCCTTGGCTGGCCGGAGTGGTGGAGGCCTCGCTGTGCCGATACCAGCGGACGAGATTCATGAAACGGTAATGCGGCAGTGGCCGCGCCGCCGATATGCCGATGGTCCGTTCACCGATTTTCCGCAGCAGCGGAATCCGGCCCGGAATGTTTGACAGTGGAGCGAATGCGGACCCGAGCTTGTTCAAGGTTCGAATGGCCCCAAAGATTCTGGTCCGCAGCGGAACTCCATGAATCTCGTGATAGTGAGACAGCGTCTCGCTCTTCAGTTTGGCCATATCAACACCCAACGGGCATTCAGCTTTGCACGCCTTGCACATGAGGCACAGATCCAGAATCTCGTGCAGCCGCTCGTCGCCGAGCGCCGCCTGGGGATCGGGCTCTGAAAGTGCCTTGACCAAGGCGTTGGCCCTGCCCCGGGTCGAGTGTTCTTCCTCCCGGGTGGCGATGTAGGAGGGACACATCGCTCCTGTTGTGCTCTTGCGGCACAGGCCGATGTTCATGCAGCGGTCGGCGGCGCCGCGCATGCCCCCGACGACGTCAAAGTCGAGGCGGGTTCGAAAACCGACGGCAGCCGGCAGCATCGCATCCCGCAGATTCTCGGTCATGCTGGGGGCATCAACGATTTTGCCGGGATTCATGATGTTGCCAGGGTCAAAAATTCGCTTGACTTCACGCATGGCCTCATAAAGCTCGTCCCCGAAAATCTCCCGGTTGAACTCGCTGCGGGCCAGTCCGTCCCCGTGTTCGCTTGAGTTCACGCCCCCGAATTCCGTAACGAGGTCTTTGACCTCTTCAGCGACCGCTCGCATGCGGGCCACTTCATCTGGCTTGGACAAGTCAACGAAAGGCCGAATGTGCAGACAGCCCACGGAACAGTGCCCGTAAAATCCGGCCCGCATCTGGTGCCGGTCCAGGATGCCGGCGAATCGGGCCGTGTATTCAGCCAACCGTTCAGGCGGGACAGCCGTATCTTCCACGAACGCGAGCGGACGGTTGGAGCCTTCGCTTGCGGCCATCAGGAGTCCAAGACTCGATTTTCGGACCTTGAGCAGGTCAGCCTGTTCCGCTGCCGTGGACAACTTCAAAGTGGCGTAGCCCCGCCCGTTTTTCTCCCAGAGGGATACCAGCGTGTCCAGGCTCTTCAGGACCTCGTCCCGGTCATCCCCCGTGAAGGACACGAAGAGCAGAGCTGCGGGGTCCCCTTGCAAGGTATGGCCCAGGTTCGCATACTCGATCTTCTGCCGGGACAGATCCAGAATCGTCTTGTCCATGAGCTCCACCTGAGCAGGTTCACAGCTCAAAGAGTCCGCGGTCGCTTCAATTGCCTGCTGAGTCGTGGAGAAATGGCCGACAGCGTAGACGGTATGCCGGGGCTTGGGCACGAGGTCAACCTCGGCGTGGGTGGCAATCACAAGTGTGCCTTCGGAGCCCACCACGAATTTCGCCAAGTCGAATACCGATTCAGCCAGCCTGTCCAGCCGGTAACCGCTCGCCCGCCGCCAAAACGGAGGAAAGCCGCTGGCTATGGCCTCTGCCTTTTCAGTCAGCAGAACCGGCATGTGCCGGTAGATCCGGCCTTCCAGGGTATCGGCTTCGGCTCGGCGCTTCCGTTCATCTTCATCCACCGGTTCCAAGCGGGCAGTGGATCCGTCGGCCAGCACCACTTCCAATGCGCGGATATGATCGATCGTCATTCCATAACGCAGTGAACCGCTGCCGGCAGAGTTGTTTCCCAGCATGCCTCCGATGGTTGCCCTGTTGCTGGTTGACGTGTCGGGGCCAAACATCAGACCGAACGGTTCTGCCGCTCGGTTAAGTTCGTCTTGGACAACTCCGACTTCAACCCGGGCTGTCCGGGCCACAGGATCAACGTTCAGGATCCGGTTCATATGGCGCGAGAAGTCCAGGACAATTCCGGCTCCCACGGTTTGTCCCGCGAGACTGGTACCTGCACCCCGCGGAGTGACGTGTACGCCGAAGTTCCCGCAGATTCGAACCGCTTGGGCCACGTCAGCGCTGTGCAGGGGAAAGACCACACCCATCGGACGCATTGTGTACATGCTGGCGTCACGGGCAAACAGATGCCTGCTGTAGTCATCGAACGCGACCTCGCCCTCGAGTGCCTGCTCGAGTTCTTCAACAAACCCCGCAGGAATTGTTGTTTCCTCTGACGAAACATCCATTGCGGTCATGCTTGTCTCCCTCGCTTAGTGGCGTCGGTGCCGCTGATACCGGGCCTGCCCGTTCCCTGCGCCGCCTCTAGCCCTTCTCCAGCACGGCCATCGCTGCCTCCAGCCCATCCTGTTTGATCGGAACCCCGCTGAGATTCAGGCCCATCTGCACTCCGCCCAGTGTTCCCACCAGTGTCAGATCCTCAAAGGCACCCAGATGCCCAATCCGGAAAACCCTTCCAGCGAGCTTTGACAGCCCGGCTCCGAGGGACATATCGAACCGCTCCAGTATCGTGGCGCGGACATCGTCCGCGTTGAAGGCCTCCGGCATCAGCACTGCTGTCAGAGATCCTGAATACTCCCGCGGATCTTGGCACAGGACCTCCAGTCCCCACGCCTCGACTGCGGCCCGGGTCGCACGGGCGTGGCGCTGGTGGCGGGTAAAAACATTCTCCAAGCCCTCTTCCTCCAGCATCCGAAGTGCCACTTTGAGCCCGTAAAGCAGGTTCGTCGACGGCGTATACGGCCAGAAGCCGTTTTTGTTGGCAGCGAGGATGGGACGCCAGTCCCAGAAGGATTTGGGCAGGCGCGCTTTTTCCGAAGCTGCCAGGGCCTTTTCACTGACCGCGTTGAAGCTGAGTCCGGGGGGCAGCATCAGCCCTTTCTGGGAACCGGAAACCGTTACGTCAACCCCCCATTTGTCGTGGTGGTACTCAATCGCACCCAATGAGGAAATGGTGTCCACAAGCAACAGCGCGGGATGCGACGCAGCGTTCATCGCCTCGCGAATTTCACTGATGCGGCTGGTGACTCCGGTGGAAGTCTCGTTGTGAACGCAGCAAACAGCTTTGATTTCCTGACCGGAGTCAGCGGACAGTTTTTCCTCAACCACGGCTGGGTCAATGCCATGCCTCCAGTCACCCGGCACCATGTCGACTTGCAGCCCGAGATCCTCTGCCATCTTCATCCAAAGAGCGGAGAAGTGCCCGGTTTCGAAACAGAGCACCCGGTCTCCCGGGCTCAACGTGTTTACGAGCGCAGCTTCCCAGGCCCCGGTGCCGGAAGCCGGATAGATGATGACGGGGCCGCTGGTGCCAAAGACCGGGCGGATGGCTTGGAGAATGTGGTGCCCAAGTTCTTGAAACTCAGGCCCCCTGTGGTCGATGGTTGGAGCGGCTATGGCCCTGAGGACTTCGTCCGGGCAGTTCGTCGGTCCGGGAATCTGTAAATAGTGGCGTCCGCTTGTGGTTGCTGCTCGAGACATTCCCATATTTCGTCCTCCCAGAGGGGGCATCAGCACAGCGTCGGCACAAAGCTGCGAAATGGAATTCCATTACCGCACGGAACGCTAGCACCGGCGTGCAGGCCCGTCCAGCACTGCTTTCAGCCCCGCGCGAAGCAGTGCTGCCCAACTTTTCGGAGTTACCAAAAGGAGGTTGACGGGTGTTCTTCTGCGCAACATACTCTCCCCAACGGTATGCATCTCCGATCACGGACAAGAGTTCCGCCCGTTGGACGGCGGGGCCGATCTGTACCGGCTCACGGATCATACGACCCTCAAAGATGTGGGAGACCGAAATGAGTATTGAACTCTTATCGATCCTGGTGCTGGCCGCCTTATTCTTGATCGCAACCGTCCGCCCCGTTCACATGGGTGCCTTGGCGCTGGTTGCAGCATTCATCATGGGAACCATGGTCATCGGTGAGGACGTTGACACCGTCCTGCTGGGTTTCCCGGCAGATCTCTTCGTAATTCTTGTCGGCGTTACCTATCTTTTTGCGCTGGCAAAGGCGAACGGCACCATCGACTGGGTTGTGGTCAAATCCGTAAAGATGGTGGGCGGACGAATCGCGCTGATTCCATGGGTAATGTTCATTATTACCGCCCTGATAACGTCCGTTGGCGCCGTGGTCCCTGCCGCCGTAGCAATTATCGCCCCCGTCGCAATGGGCTTCGCTGTCCGCTACAACATCCGTCCCATCCTTATGGGCCTGATGGTTATCAACGGCGCGAGTGCGGGCGGGTTCTCACCGATCAGCGTCTTCGGCAGCATTGTCAACGGAGTGGTCGTCCGGAGCGATCTGCCCGGCAACCCGGCGCTTCTGTTCCTGTCCTCGCTGCTCTTCAACGTCGCGCTCGGCATAGTTGTCTTCTTCATGTTTGGCGGACGCAGCCTCTTGGGGCAGCGGGACCTTGGTGACGGAACTGCGCGGGCGGCCGGAGGAACCGCAGACGAAGGGGACGGGCCCCGCCCGGCAGGCAAAGGCTCCAGAACCACCCGAGCCGCCAATGCGACCGTCCAGACCATGACGCCCTCCACCGGGGAAGCCCTTGTGACAGACGTGCAGTTGGACCGGCATAAGGTCTTCACGCTCCTTGGCATAGGGACACTGGCCGTTGCTGTCCTCGGTTTCGGATTCGACGTCGGTTTCACCGCAGTCACGATCGCAGTCGTCCTGTCGCTGCTTTCCCCTGAAAGCAACAAAGGTGCCGTGAGCGCCATCGCCTGGCCCACCGTCCTGCTGCTCTGTGGGATCGTCACCTATGTGGCGCTGATGGAGCGAATCGGAACCATCGACTGGCTCGGCAACGGTGTCGCGAACATCGGCACACCGCTGTTCGCAGCCATCCTGATCTGCTTCATCGGTGCCGTGGTATCGGCCTTCGCCTCGACGACAGGGATACTCGGCGCGCTTATCCCGCTTGCCGTTCCGTTCCTTCTCACCGGTGATGTCGGTGCCGTCGGGATGATCATCGCTTTGTCCATCTCCTCCTCGGTGGTCGACTCCAGCCCGTTTTCGACATCCGGCGCCCTGGTAGTGGCCAACTCGCCGGAGGCGCAGCGCGACGCCGTCTTCCGTCAACTCATGGTCTGGGGTTTTTCCATGGTGGTGGTCGCGCCGATTGCCACTTGGCTGATCTTCATCGTTCCCGGGTGGAGCTAGGCGTGGCTGCACCCGTCAGTCGAATATCCACCAATGCCGCGAACACCCAACCTTGAAGAGTCAGGATCTCCTTTGATCGACAACCTGCTATCGTCCTTCGATTCGCCCGACGGCAATGTGCCGGCTGGAATCTTATGCCGAACCGAGGAAGAGGTGGCCGTGGTGGCCATCACGAGCGGCCGCTCACGCAATGCGCTCTCTCTTGGGATGTGGCGGGAGCTCGAAGAGGTGTTCACCAGTCTGTCCGCAAATCCCCGGCTGCGAGCCATCGTGCTGCGGGGCGCGGGCACCGCGGCCTTTGCCGCCGGGGCCGACATCAGCGAGTTCCCGGCGGTCCGGTCCACCGCCGCGCAGGCAGCCTCCTACAACGCCCAGCTCTCCCGGACCCTGCGTGTCATAGCAGGCACCGAGATTCCCACACTGGCCATGCTTCAGGGCTTCGCGGTGGGCGGCGGCTGCGAGTTGGCCTCGGCCTGCGACCTTCGGATCGCCGCCGACAACCTGTCCATTGGAATCCCTGTGGGCAGGCTCGGCGTCATCCTCGGGCTGACGGAGTCACGGCTGTTGGTCCGCCATATCGGCGTGAACGGACTCAAGCGCCTTCTTTTCAGCGGAGAGCTGCTTTCCGCGGAGGAGGCCTTGAGGATGGGTTTGGTCGACAAAGTGGTGCCGGCCGGGGAACTCACAGCGAGTATTTCCACACTCGTGGCTGCGATAACGTCTTCCTCCGCGACCACCATGACAGCGGCGAAGGTGGTCACCGATTTGGCTGGGGAGGTCAACGACCTGGCGGCGGAAAGAGTGCAGGACCTCATGCTGCGGGCCTACGACGGTGCCGATCTCAGGGAGGGCGTTGCTGCTTTTCTCGGTAAACGGCCTCCGGCTTTCGGCGACGTTGTCCACAGCGCGGATTCAGTGAAATGAGGCCCCTCGAGGGATTGGTTGTCCTCGATCTTTCGCGCTACATTGCCGGTCCGACTGCCAGCATGATGCTTGCCGACCAGGGGGCTGAAGTCATCAAGGTCGAGGCGCTGCCGGACGGCGACCCTTCGCGGCAGTCCGGCCCGTTTGTCGATGGCGGAGAGAGCGTCTACTTCATGTCCGCCAACCGCAACAAGCGGTCCCTCGCCGTGGACCTCCGGTCTGCTGAAGGACTGGCAGCGGTGAAAAGGATCGCGGCGACCTGCGACGTCGTCATCGAGAACTTTAAACCGGGGACCATGGCACGGATGGGCCTTTCCTTCGAGGCCCTTTCCACAACAAACCCGCGTTTGGTTTACTGCTCCATCAGTGGATTTGGCAGCGGGCCCGCAGGGTCCTCCATGGCCGGTTTTGATCAGAACGCCCAGGGAATGAGCGGTTTCATGAGCGTTACCGGCACCGATGCCACCGGGCCGCTGAGGGCTGGCATTCCCGTAGCGGATACCAGTACCGGACTGATTGCAGGGTTCGCCGTTCTGGCCAAGCTCCTCGAACGGGACAAGACCGGCTCCGGGGGAATGGTTTCCACCTCCCTGATGCAGTCCATGACCTTCCTGATGACGTACCAGGCCCAGAAGTTCCTCAGTCTGGGAATGGTCGCGTCCAGGGAAGGGAATGACCACCCGCTGATTTTTCCTCAGGGCACCTTCAAGACCGGGGACGGATACGTCACCATTGCGTCGGGCAACCAGCGAATGTGGGAGAAGCTCGCCGATGCACTGGACCTGGGGCATCTGGTGAAAGACCCCAGGTTCGGCACGAACGAGCTCCGCTTGGCGCATCGGGTCGTATTGCGGGGACTGATGGAGGAGCAACTCGCCCTCGACGATTCGGCCACCTGGATCAAAGCGATAAATGACGCCGGTGTTCCCTGCGGACCGGTGTTGGGTGTCGACGAAGTCTTTCGCCATCCGCTGGCGGCCGAACTGGAACTCACCGGAACGGTCAACCACCTCACGTTGGGTGAGATGCGGGTGCTGGGGCGGCCGGCAGATACCGGAGATGACGAGTGGCTGATCTCCGCGCCGCCTGTGCTTGGGGAACACACCGGTGAAATCTTGTCCCAGTACGGCTACACCGCCCAAGAGATTGCTGAGTACGCAAGAATGGGGGTCATCCTTCAATCCAACGGGTGAGGCTGCGGACAGGGAGTCCGGCCGCGGATAGTATGGCATCCCGGTCGTGAAGCTCTGCCCGTCACCTGCCCGTCACCTGCCAGTCAAAGGACTCTCCATGGAAATGCGCCTCCTGGGCCGCAGCGGCACCGTCGTCAGCAGCTACGCCCTCGGCACCATGACCTTTGGCAACGAATCCGACCAGCGGGTGTCCCACAACCTGTTGAACACGTATGTGGAAGCCGGCGGAAACTTCATCGACACCGCCGACGTCTACACCACCGGCGCTTCCGAGGAGATCATCGGCCACTGGCTCTCGGCCCGGCCCGAGGCGGCGCGGAACGTTGTGCTCGCCACCAAGGGCCGGTTTCCGATGGGGGCCGGGCCCAATGACCTGGGCACCTCGCGCCGGCACCTGCGCCAGGCGCTGGACGCCTCGCTCAAACGGCTGGGAGTGGACCACATCGACCTGTACCAGCTGCACTCCTGGGATCCGCTGACCCCGCTGGCGGAAAGCCTCGGTTTCCTGCAGGACGTTGTTACCGCCGGAAAAATCAGTTACTACGGGCTCTCCAACTTCACCGGCTGGCAGCTGACGAAGGCCGTGTACACCGCGCGGGCGCACGGCTGGAACGAACCGGTCACGCTGCAGCCGCAGTACAACCTGCTGGAACGCGAAATCGAGTCCGAAGTGGTGCCGGCAGCGGTCGACGCCGGACTGGGCCTGCTGCCCTGGTCACCGCTGGCCGGCGGCTGGCTCACCGGAAAGTACCGCCGCGAAACGGTCCCCGCCGGCAAGACCCGCGTCGGAGACAACCCCACCCGGCAGTTCCAGGGCTGGGATCTGCGCAGCAACAACGACCGGACCTGGCAGATCCTTGACGCGGTCAAAACCATCGCCTCCGCCCACAGCGCCAGTTCGGCGCAGGTTTCCCTCGCCTGGCTCGCCGCGCAACCGGGGGTGACCTCGGTGATCCTGGGGGCGCGCAGTGTCGAGCAGCTCACCGATAATCTGGGTGCCGCCGCGCTGCAGCTCTCAGCCGGCGAGCTGCAGCGGCTCACCGATCTCAGCCGACCCGCAGTCGGCAACTACCCGTATGGAGCAGACGGGCGCAACCAACGGGCGCGGGAACTGGACTGACCCAGGTGGAATGACGCAGATGGAATGACTCAGTGGCGGCGCGGGGCAGGCGTTAGAAGTCTTCCGGCCGCAGATCCTTGACCCACTTGCTGATTTCATCTTCTTCGGGTGTGGAGGGCGTCTTGTCTGCCGGCCCGCCTTGGGGCTTCCCGGCCGGTGCCGGGGTACTTTTCGGTGCCGGGGTACTTTTCGGTGCCGGGGTACTTTTCGGTGCCGGGGTACTTTTCGGTGTCGGGGTATTTGTCGGTGCCGAGGAGCTGTCGGGGTCCGAGCCGGCGGAGCCTTCCGGATGGGCGCTGTCCCGGCCCGCGCCGGGGTCCGCAGGACGGGAGGTGTCCGGCGCATCGACATCACTGCCGGGAGCGGCAGCCGTTTTCCCCTGCTCGCCCGGTGCTGACGGTGCGCCCGGTGCTGACGGTGCTTCCTGGACCGGAGCTGCCGGACGCGGAGGTTGGAACGGCTGGGGATGCGTGGCCAGGTTTTCCACGGCAGCACCCGCGGCCCGAACACCGACTCCGGTGAACTGCGCATAGAGTTTTACGGCCTGTATGGGGCGGCCCTGCGCGATGGCGGCGTACACCTGCTGGTGCTGGGCGGCGTCGAGCCGGGCGTTGGCTTCCCGCGCCGCCTCCACGGAGGTCCGGGGACCGGCCGATGCGGCCTTGGCTCCGGTTGCTTTGCGGGGAGGCTTGAACTGCTTCGCGGTGCGCGGCTGCTCCTGCTCTGCCCCGTTCGCGTCCGGCCCGTCTCCGTGGACCTGCTTTTTCCGGCGCTGGGCACGACTCACCACGAAATTCACCACAACAATGGCCACGACAAACAGAACAATCACCAGAAACTCCATACAACGATCCTAGCTTCGCCCACGGCACCGGAACCTTCAGGCCGGTATATTGACCTGCGAACCGACCGCCGATCGACGGAGATGCCATGAGCCCCACCACTCCCCTGCGTTCACTGCGCGTGCATGTTGCCGAAGGCATTGCGGAGGTCGAGCTCATCGGCCCCTCGAAGGGCAACGCCATGGGGCCGGATTTTTGGAAGGAGCTCCCCGACGTTTTTGGTGCCCTCAGCGAGGACGACACCGTGCGTGCCATCCTGCTCTACGGCTCGGGTGGGAACTTCAGCTACGGGCTGGATCTGCCGGCGATGGCACCGGTCTTTGCTCCGATGCTGGCCGCCGATGGCATGGATGCCCGCCGGCGCGAAGAATTCCGGCGCCGGATCAGGGACCTGCAGGATTCCGTCAGCTCTCTGGCCCGGTGCGCCAAGCCGGTCATCGCGGCGGTGGACGGGTGGTGCATCGGGGGCGCCATCGATGTCATCGCTGCCGCGGACATCCGCATCGCCTCCCCGTCTGCCGTGTTCAGCGTGCGCGAGGTGAGGGTCGCCATTGTTGCTGATTTGGGCTCTCTCCAGCGCCTGCCCGGCATCATCGGCGAAGGTCCCGCCCGACACCTCGCCCTGACCGGTGAGGACTTCGGCGCCGACCGCGCCCATCAGCTGGGTCTGGTCACGGAAGTGGCGGACGACGTCGTCGGCCGGGGACGCGAGCTGGCCGCCGTGGTTGCCGCGAATCCTCCGCTCGTGGTCCAGGGCGTTAAGCACGTCATGAACCACGGCCCGCACGCCGCAGTCCAATCGGGCCTGGACTATGTCCAGCTGTGGAATTCGGCGTTCCTGGCCAGCCGTGACTTCAATGAAGCAGCCACCGCATTCGCCGAACGCCGCCCGCCCGTCTTTACCGGCAACTGAGGTTCCTGCCGCGGCGGAGGCCTGCCCTCCGGCTGTCTGAGCCTGCCGCCGCGGGCGCTTAAGATAGTCGGGTGGCTGTTACCGATGAAGCGATTACCAAGATCAAGGAAATGCTCATCAGTGGGCGGCTCAAGGCTGGTGACCGGCTTCCTCCGGAGAACGAGCTGAGCGACCAGCTGGGCCTGTCCCGAAGCTCGCTGCGGGAGGCGGTCAAAGCGCTTGAGCTGATCCGCGTCCTCGATGTCCGGCGCGGTGACGGCACCTACGTCACCAGCCTGGAACCCGGTCTGCTGACCGAAACCATGGGCTTCATGGTGGAGATCCATCAGGAAACCTCCGCGCCGGAACTTCTGGAGGTTCGGCGCATCCTCGAACCCGGTGCCGCGGCCCACGCCGCCGCTCGGATTGATGCCCGGGGGCTTGCAGCGCTGCGGACCTGCCTGGATTCGGTGCCACCGCAGGCAACCGCTGCCCAGCTGGCTGCCCACGACTTCACGTTCCATTCCCGGATTGCCCGCGCCTCGGGCAACCCCTATCTGGCGGGGCTGCTGGATTCGCTGACCGGCAGCGCGCTGCGGCTGCGGGCCTGGCAGCGGATTATAGAAGCCGGCGCGGTGTCCGCTGTCCTCGGCGAGCATGCCGCCATTCTCGAGGCGCTGACACTGGGCGACGCCGAGCTGGCCCGTTCCCTCATGACCGTCCATGTGGCGGCCACCGAGCGGTGGCTGCGCCGGCAGCCGGAAGAAACCAGGGCGGTCCAGACTCCCGCGTTCCGCCCGGAACCGGCAGCAGGCGCAGCAGTCGCAGCAGTACCGGTGCCGCCGGAGCCGGCAGCAGTCGCTGCCCCGGTTAATGTTCCGGCCCCGGCGGTTAATGTTCCGGCCCCGGCCCCGGCGAAGCCGGCTCGCGCGCCCGCTTCGGTGCGCACCAAGGTTCGGACGCAGGCGGCGGCACCGCTTCCTTCCGGGATGCCCGAACCCCGGGAGGAAGTGGCCGTTCCGCCGCAGACAAACCGGCCCACTCCCACTCCCGCTCCCATTCCAGCTCCCGCTCCCCAGATTGCGCGGATCGCGCCCGAGCCGGCGTTGTACGAGCTGTTCGCTATGCCTTCAGCGCCAGCACAAAAGGCAGCACGGAAGCCGCGCCGGCCTGCCTGAGCACCCGGCCGGCTTCGGTCAGGGTCCAGCGGCTGTCAGCAAAGTCGTCCACCAGCAGGACAGGTCCGGGATTGGCCGCAAACCAGGCCGCTCCTTCTTCGGGAACGGCAAACTGGTCCCAGACGGAAGCCAACCGGAAGGCGCTGTTGCCGCCCGACCCGCCGGTGGGACCGCCGTGCGGGAGCTGCAGGGCACCCAGATACGGGATGCGGCCCAGGCTGGAGATGCCGTGTGCCAGGGAACCGACCAGCTGCGGACGCGACCGCGACGGAATGCTGACAACGGCCACCGGCCGCTCCTCCCAGCCCCACTGCGCCAACACCTGCACGCAGCCCTTCAACAGGGCTTCATCCGCCACGGTGTCGCCGGCCTCCGGAGCGAAAATCTCGCGCAGCCGTCCGCCCCATCCCAAGTCGGTCAGGCGGGCCAGCGCCCGTCCGGTGGACAGCGCCAGGTCCGGCTTGATCTTTCCCTTTACCGGCACCCCCAGACGGTCCATGCCGGAGGGATACATGCCGCGCGGGTCCACATCCACGCCCACCCGGCTCAGGGCCTGATCGGCGTG
Source organism: Arthrobacter sp. zg-Y820 (assembly GCF_030142155.1). Taxonomy (GTDB): domain Bacteria; phylum Actinomycetota; class Actinomycetes; order Actinomycetales; family Micrococcaceae; genus Arthrobacter_B. Next base: position 346,567 of record NZ_CP126247.1, on the reverse strand, counting down.
ATCGGTGGCTTCGGCGGCCACCTCGCCGGAGAACCAGCGGCCGGCGCAATTGTCGCAGCGTCCGCACGGGGCCGCGGCCGGATCGTCGAGCTGGACGGACAGGAATTCCATGCGGCAGCCCGTGGTGCTTTCGTAATCCAGCATGGCCTGCTGTTCCTTCACGCGCGCCGCGGAGATCCGCTCGTACCGCTCCCGGTCATAACTCCAGGGCTGTCCGGTGCCGCGCCAGCCGCCGGACACCCGCTCCACCGCGCCGTCCACCGCCAGGACCTTCAACAGCAGCTCCAGCGGCGAGCGTTTCAGGTTGACCCGCGTTTCCAGAGCTCCGGTGGACATCACGGCGCCCGAGGCCAGCTCCGTCAGCACGGCGTTGGCCGGCCCCTCCGCCGGCATGGAGGAGGTGGCGAAGTACTCCCAGATGTCCTTGTCCTCCGTCCCCGGCAGCAGCAGGACGTCGGCGCTGGGGGTACCACGCCCGGCGCGGCCCACCTGCTGGTAGTACGCCACGGGGGAAGAAGGTGCGCCCAGATGGACAACGAACCCCAGGTCCGGCTTGTCGAAGCCCATGCCTAGCGCGCTGGTGGCCACCAGCGCCTTGACCTCGTTGTTCTTCAGCGCCGCTTCGGCCTGCTCCCGGTCGGCCGGGTCCGTGCGTCCGGTGTACGCGACGACGGGATGGCCGGCCTTCTGCAGCAGCCGGGCGGTGTCCTCGGCCGCGGACACCGTGAGGGCATAGATGATGCCCGAGCCCGGCAGCTCGTCGATGTGGGTCAGGAGCCAGCCCAGCCGCGCTTTCGGGGTGGGCAGCCGCAGCACTCCCAGGCGCAGGGACCGGCGGGCCAGCGCCCCGCGGATGGTGAAGACGTCCTCACCGCCGGAAGCCAGCTGCTCCTCCACGTCCTTCACGACCCGGGAGTTGGCCGTTGCGGTGGTGGCCAGCACCGGCACCGAGGCCGGCAGCTGCTCGATCAGGCTGCGGATGCGCCGGTAGTCCGGCCGGAAGTCATGGCCCCAGTCCGAAATGCAGTGCGCTTCATCGATCACCAGCAGCCCGGAGCGGCGGATCAGCTCGGGCAGATGGGTCTCCCGGAAACCCGGGTTGTTCAGGCGCTCCGGTGACACCAGCAGCACGTCCACCTCGTCCGCCTGCAGCTTGGCGGAGATATCCTGCCATTCCAGCTGGTTGGCGGAGTTGATGGCCACGGCCCGGACACCGGCACGGGCTGCTGCCGACACCTGGTCGCGCATGAGCGCCAGCAGCGGGGACACGATCAGCGTCGGTCCCGCCCCGCGGGCACGCAGCAGCAGGCTCGCCACGAAATACACCGCGGACTTGCCCCACCCGGTGCGCTGGACCACCAGGGCCCTCCGTCCGCCGGCGACGAGTGCCTCAATGGCCTCGTACTGGCCCTCATGGAACTCAGCGGTGTCGTTGCCGACCAGGGCCCGGAGCAGGCGGGTGGCTTCGGTCCGAAGCGCCGGATCGGCGGCTGCGGAGCCTTCCCCGACGATGCCGGCGGCATCCTGCGGCGCGGCGTCCCGCTCGGCGTTCGAACCGTTCTGCGGGTCTGGGTTTTGGGTTTCTTGCTGGAATTCCATACCTCCACTATTCCAGCCGGGGCTGACGATTTCCTCCAGCCGGAAACCGGCGTGGATACCGGAAGCTGTGTCCAGCCCCTGTGGACAAGCACCGAAGGATGGAACGCTGGCCTATAGACTGTCCGGGTGACTAGTGCATTCGATCTTTCCGCGTCCTTTAAGGCCTACGATGTCCGCGGCGTCGTAGGCGAGACCATCACTCCGCAGATAGTCAAGGCCGTCGGTGCCGCTTTTGTGGACGTGCTTGACCTCTCCGGCCAGACGGTTCTGGTGGGCGGAGACATGCGTCCGTCCTCCCCCGAGTTCATCAAGGACTTCGCTGCCGGCGCCACCATGCGCGGTGCCCATGTGCTGCTGCTGGACCTCATCTCCACCGATGAGCTCTACTACGCCTGCGGTGCCCTGGATGCGGCCGGCGCCACCTTCACTGCCAGCCACAATCCGGCGCAGTACAACGGCATCAAGATGGCCAAGGCAGGAGCCGTGCCGATCTCGTCCGAGACCGGCTTGCGTGAGATCCAGGCCATGGCCGAGCAGTACCTGAACGCCGGCACCATTCCCGCCGTCGAGAACCCCGGCCGGATCAGTGTCCGCGACATCCTGCGGGACTATTCCGAGTACCTGCGCAGCCTGGTGGACCTGACGGACATCCGCCCGCTGAAGGTGGTTGTCGATGCCGGCAACGGCATGGCAGGCCTGACCACCCCCGCCGTCATTGGCGACAGCCTGCTGCCGGCGCTTCCGCTGGAGATCATCGACCTCTACTTCGAGCTGGACGGATCCTTCCCGAACCATCCGGCCAACCCGCTGGAGCCGGAGAACCTGAGGGACCTGCAGGCCGCCGTCGTCGAGCACGGCGCTGACCTGGGCCTGGCCTTCGACGGCGATGCAGACCGCTGCTTCGTGATCGACGAAAAGGGCGACCCGGTCAGCCCCTCGGCCGTCACCGCGCTCGTGGCCCGCCGCGAGATCGCCCGCGCCAAGGCAGCCGGCGAGACGACGCCGGTGATCATCCACAACCTCATCACCTCCCGTGCGGTTCCCGAGCTGGTGGAGGCCGACGGCGGCCGTGCCGTCCGCACCCGCGTGGGCCATTCCTTCATCAAGGCCCTGATGGCCGAGGAAGGCGCCGTCTTCGGCGGTGAGCACTCCGCCCACTACTACTTCCGCGACTTCTACAACGCCGACACCGGCATGCTGGCGGCCATGCATGTCCTCGCCGCGCTGGGTGAGCAGACCCTGCCGCTCTCGGACCTGGCCCGTGAATACGAGCCGTATTTTTCCTCCGGCGAGATCAACTCCGAGCTCTCCGACGTTCCGGCGGCGGTTGCCCGTGTCCGCAGCGAATTTGAGCGCGACGGCGTCACCGTGGACACCCTCGACGGATTGACTTTCACCTCAGATGACGGACAGTGGTGGTTCAACCTCCGCGCGTCGAACACCGAACCCTTCCTTCGGCTGAATGCCGAGGCCGAAGACCTCCCCACCATGGTGCGGGTCCGTGACCGCGTACTTGAACTAGTTAGGAACTAAACCCAATGGCTGATGTTGAACTGAACGGCGAAGAGCCCTCCGCCCAGGTCCAGGAGGACCTGAATTCCCTGCTGGGCACCGCTCTGGGCGTGGCTCAGGAGCAGCTGGAGGCGCAGGGCGCCTTCCTGCCCGCCGCACTGGTTGTCCAGAACGACGGCGAGCTGCGGATGATTGCCGTGGCTCCCGAGGAAAGCGACGAAGACCTCGACGCCGATGCCATGATCGATGACATCTACCAGGTGCTGACCGAGCAGAAGGGCGACAACCGCGCCGCTGCCGTCTTCTCCGACATCCACCTGCCGGATGAAGCCACGGATGCCATCCACGTGGTGGCTGAGCACTCCGAGGGTGTCTGCATCTCCGCGATCCAGACGTACTCCGAGGTCGACGGCGAGTGGACGTTCGGCGAACCGCAGTGGGAGTCGGGCGACCAGCTCATCTGGGGCACCGAAGAAACCGCAGCGGGCACCGACGAGGCCTAAGCCTCAGCTTTCGCCTGAGCCGCCGGGCCGGCGGCGCCGTGCGGTTGCATGGTGCCGCCGGCCTTTCGCTGTCAGCCGGCCTTTTGCCGGCCGAAGGACCGGCGAACCACGGACCGGCGCTCCTGCCCGGTTCCGTGCAGAATCCCCAGCGCGGCGCGGGCCAGCCTCATATCCCGTTCGGACCGGCGCATCCGCAGCAGGTCCAGCGGCGGTGCGAAACGCTGCTCGGTCATGGCCTTGGGCGAGCTGAACTCGCGCAGGCCATCCGCACCGTGGGTCCGCCCGAAACCGGAATCCTTGACGCCGCCAAAGGGCAACGCACCGACGGCCGCGAAGCCCAATACCGAATTCACTGTCACCACACCGGCTTCAAGCCGCTCCGCCAGCTCCCGGGCATTCGCCCTGCTTCCGCTGAAGACTGAGGCACCCAGTCCGTAACCGGTTCCGTTGGCGCGGTCCACTGCCTCCTCCATGGAGTCCACCGGATTCACGACGACGACGGGTCCGAAGGTCTCGCGCTGCACCGCCTCGTTGTTCTCGGGGACGTCGGTGAGCACCACGGCGTCAATCCTCCTGCCCTCCCGGACGGAGCCGGGCCCGCCCAGCGCCGCCCGGCCGCCCGCGGCGAGGGCGGCGTCGATATGCGCCGCCACCACGTTCACCTGGCCCGGGAGGGTCAGCGGCCCGTAGTCGGCTCCGTTTTCCGTTCCGGCCACCAGGGCCCGGCCCTCCTCCACCATCAGCGACAGGAACGGCTCGTACACGGCCCGGTCCACGTACACCCGTTCCACGCCGGCACAGGTCTGCCCGGCGTTCACCATGCCGCCGAACACCGCGGCGGCGGCAGCCGCCGGCAGGTCCGCGTCGGCCGCAACGAGCATGGCGTCCTTGCCCCCGCATTCGGCCACCATCGGCGTGAGCGATTCAGCGCAGGCGGCCATCACCTTTTTGGCGGTTTCGGTGGACCCGGTGAAGGCGATTTTGCCGCATCCGGAGCGGACCAGGGCTGCGCCGGTGTCCGCTCCTCCGGTCACCACCTGGAAAACCGGGTGCCCGCCGCTGATCTGTTCCCATTTGCGCCCGATCCACAGGGCGGTGCCGGGCGTCAGGTCGCTGGGCTTGAGGACCACCGCGTTTCCTGCCGCCAGGGCAAAGGAGACGGACCCCATCGGGGTGTACACCGGATAGTTCCACGGCCCGATCACGCCCACCACTCCGTACGGTTCGTAGCCGAGGGTGGCCTTCTGGTTCAGCGCCGCGAGGCCGGACGGCACTTTGCGCCGGCGCAGCACCTTTTCCGCATGTTTGGCGGCCCACTCCAGGTGGCCCAGGGCGAGCAGAATTTCCAGCAGTGCGTCGCCCTCCGGCTTGCCGGTTTCGGCGGCCATCACCGCCGCGAGCTCATCGGCGTCGTCGGCGATAACCTGCTTCCACGTCCGCAGCAGCTTTTTCCTGCCGCGGAACCCCTGCTCCTGCCACCACCGGGCGGCTTCAGCGGCACGGGCGACGGCGAAAGCAACGCCCGTGGGTCCGTCGGCTCCGGTACCGCCCGCCGGCGCGGGAAGGAAGGATCGGGGCGGGGCACTGCCGGTCTGCACGCTGCTGCTCATGGGACCACTCCTGGCCTGAAAATGAAGCACGGCTGGGCAAGGAAAATGCTACTCCCGGGCGGCCGGCCGCGGAGGCATCTCCCGGAACTTTGACCCGTTCAACCCGTCGCCCCGTCACCCCATTCCCTTCTGAACCCTCCGGCCTGAACCGTCCGGCGCCGGAGACGCCGATGGCCCCGTCCGCAAAGGGGACGGGGCCATCGGATCAAGACTGAGCCGGCGAGGGCTCAGGGAAGGCTACGCCGAAGCGAAACGCTCCTTGAGGGTCTGCAACTCAGCGACGAGATCCTCGGGCAGTGACTCGCCGAAACGGGAGTACCACTCCTCGATCCCTGCGAGCTCCTTCTTCCATTCCTCGGGGTCCACGCGCACGGCGGCCTCGACGTCGGCCGGAGTCATGTCCAGGCCGGTGAGGTCCAGGGATTCTCCGGTGGGCACAAAGCCGATCGGAGTTTCCACCGCGTCGGCGGTTCCTTCGATCCGCTCGATAACCCACTTGAGCACCCGTGAGTTGTCGCCGAAGCCGGGCCAGGCGAACCCGCCGTCGGCCGTGCGGCGGAACCAGTTGACCAGGAAGATCTTGGGCAGGGTTTCCTGGTTGGCCTTGCCGCTGAGGGTGATCCAGTGGCGCAGGTAGTCTCCGGCGTCGTAACCCATGAACGGCAGCATGGCCATCGGATCGCGGCGGACCACGCCCACTTGGCCTGCGGCGGCCGCTGTGGTTTCGGAGGACAGGGTGGAGCCCATGAAGATGCCGTTGGTCCAGTCGCGGGACTGGGTCACCAGCGGGACCGTGGTCTTGCGGCGGCCGCCGAAGAGGATGGCCGACACCGGCACGCCGTTCGGGGAATGGTATTCCTCGGCGAGCATGTCGATCTGGTCGATCGGCGTGCAGAAGCGGGAGTTCGGATGGGCGGCGGGGTGGCCGGCCTCCGGCGTCCATTCGTTGCCCAGCCAGTCGGTCAGGTGTGCCGGAGCCTCGTCCGTCATGCCCTCCCACCAGACGCCGCCGGTGTCGGTCAGCGCAACGTTGGTGAAGATGGAGTTGCCCTTGGCGATGGCGCGCATGGCGTTGGGGTTGGTGCTCCAGCCGGTACCGGGAGCGACGCCGAACAGGCCGGCCTCCGGATTGGTGGCGCGCAGCTCGCCGTCGTGCCCAAAGCGCATCCAGGTGATGTCATCGCCGAGGGTCTCGACCTTCCAGCCCTCGATCGTGGGATCCAGCAGCGCGAGGTTCGTCTTGCCGCAAGCGGAGGGGAAGGCCGCCGCCACGAAGTAGTCCTTCTTCTCCGGACTGGTGAGCTTCAGGATGAGCATGTGCTCGGCGAGCCAGCCTTCGTCCCGGGCCATGATCGACGCGATGCGCAGGGCATAGCATTTCTTGCCCAGGAGGGCGTTGCCGCCGTAGCCGGAACCGTAGGACCAGATGGAACGGTCTTCGGGGAAGTGCACAATCCACTTGTCGTCGCTGCAGGGCCAGGCCACGTCCGCCTCGCCCTCGGCCAGCGGAGCGCCGACGGAGTGCAGGGCGGGCACGAAGAACGCATCCAGCTCCTCCATCTTGCGCAGCACGTCGGTGCCGATGCGCGCCATGATCCGCATGGAGGCAACCACGTAGGCGCTGTCGGTGATTTCGACGCCGAACTTGGGATCTTCTGCTTCGAGATGTCCCATGACAAAGGGAATGACGTACATGGTGCGTCCGCGCATGGAACCGGAGAACAGGCCGTCCAGCTTGGCCCGCATCTGCGACGGTTCCATCCAGTTGTTGGTGAACCCAGCGTCGTGCTTGTTCTCGGAGCAGATGAAAGTCTGTTCCTCGACACGCGCCACGTCCTTGGGGTCGGAGAACGCAGCGAAGGAGTTCGGGAACTCCTCCGGGTTCAGCCGAACCAGCGTTCCGGCGTCGACCAGTTCATCGGTCAGGGCCTTGTTTTCCGCCTCAGACCCATCGACCCAATACACGCGATCGGGCTGCGTCAGCTCGGCTACTTGCTGAACCCAAGCCAGCAGAGCCTCGTGGGTGGTGGGTGCTTCCGCAGAAGCCCCCGGTGTGTTGCTGTCCAAATGGCTCGGAGCAACGTTATCGCCGCTCTCATCGAGAACTAGCTGACGCGCGTCATCGCCCATGACTCTTCCCTTCGTTGGGTCAGTGGTGTGTTTTTGATGCTAGTTGTCGGCATGCCGATGACTCCCGCGGGAAAGGTAGTACCTATAATGGCGGTCATGCAATGTTTGCCTAGAATTCAACAAACTTGTGGTGGCCAGCATACGTCGATGTGACGAACGTCATATAGACCGGTCTAGTTGTCGGAGGTCACACTGACGGATTAGGCGGCTCTCAGAAACTGGGCTATAGTTGTTTACGGCCAAACAGCCACGGACAAACTTTGAAGGAAGGCCTCAACGGGGCCTGAAGTTCAGAATAATCCTAAATGCGTGCGTAGCTCAACGGATAGAGCATCTGACTACGGATCAGAAGGTTGGGGGTTCGAATCCCTTCGCGCGCACCAGTGAAACCCGGTCTGACCAGTAGAAATACTGGTCAGACCGGGTTTTTTCTTTGTCTGAAGACAGCCGGCAAAGACCCGGAATTCCCGGGCCGGCGGCGCAGCTCGGATCAGCGGGCCAGTTTCCGGAGGTCGACGCCGGGGTCCGCCAATCTGGCGGGATCCACCAGGATGCGGCGGTCGATGATGCGGCGGGCGGCCCGCACCGTGAAGCCGCCGTCGATGGCGGCGCAGCCTTCCACGCGGCCATCTGCAGCCAGCCGGAAACTCGCTACGGGCACCCCGTCTATTTCGCGGGTCACGGTGTGCCCCTCCCCCACCATCGAGCCGACCCCTTCAACGTGGACTCCGTGGCGGTCGGACCAGAACCAAGAAGCACCGTGGACCGGCAGGTCCTGCCCGAGGAGGGCAGCGGCAGCGGTGGCGCCGGTGTTTCGCGCATGTTCCCAGTGCTCGGCCCGGCGCAGGAGGGTCCCGTCGGAGTGCCTGGTGCGGGCTGCGTCTCCGACGGCATAAACGTTGGGGTGGCTGGTGCGCTGGCGGTCATCCACCAGGATGCCGTTGTCGATGTCCAGACCGGCAGAGGAGGCCAGCGCAGTCTCCGGAACGATTCCGATGCCAACCAGTATCACGTCGGCGTGGATGGCCGTGCTGCCCTCGACCTCAACCCGATATCCGGTACCGTCCCCGACGATGGCCGCGGGAACTGCGGTAACCGCACGGATGCCGCGGGCGGCATGCATCCGGTGCAGGCGCTGCGCCAAAGCATGTCCCACCGCCGGCACCAGCGGCGGATCAACCGGGTCGATCAGCGTCACCTCCGCACCGACCGCCAGTGCTGTTGATGCGGTCTCGGCGCCGATCAGGCCTGCGCCGATAATTACCAGCCGCACGCCCGGATGCAGCCGGGAGCGCAGCCGGTCTGCGTCGGTGCGGTTCCGCAGTCCAAGCACTGTTTCCAGCTCCCCGCCCGGGATCTCCAGCCGGCGGGCTGCCGCACCGGTAGCCAGCACAATTTTGTCGGCGGCCAGCTCCCGGCCGTCCTCAAGCAGCACGATGCCCTCGTCGGGCTTCAGGCCTGCAGCTTTGCCGGCCAGGATCGCGATCCCCTGTTCCTGATACCAGGCTTCCCCGGCGAGCAGAATCTGTTCGCTGCTGCGCGTCCCGAGCAGATACTCCTTGCTCAGCGGCGGACGGTCGTAGGGCAGCCCTTCGGGGTCGATGATGGTCACCCGGCCGCCGAAGCCGCGGGAGCGCAGCTCGCGGGCCGCTGCGAAGCCTGCCATGCCGCCGCCTGCGATGAGGACGGATTCCAGGGCCATGTTTGTTTTCCTTGCTGAAGAACGGGAGCGGTGCTTCCAGCCTAGGCGTGCCGAGCGGAAATCTCTCGCCACGCGTTCCTCGCTTCCGGCGGAACAGCCTTTCGCAAGGCAGCCTTTTCCCGGGGGCCGCCGCGTGCCAAGCTCTGTGCATGACGGATCAGAGCGGCACGGGATACAGCGGTTCGGACGAGTCCCAGCGGTCGCGGCACAGGGACACCGACGTCGTCGTGCTCGGCGCCGGAGCGGTGGGGGAGAACGCTGCCGCCCGGGTGGCTCAGGGTGGGCTGGACGCCATTCTCGTGGAGCCGGCCCTGATCGGCGGGGAGTGTTCCTACTGGGCCTGCATGCCCTCCAAAGCGCTGCTGCGGCCGGGAACCGCGCTGCACGCCGCTCGATCCGTGGCCGGATCCCGTGAAGCCGTAACCGGTTCCCTGGACGCCCGGGCCGTACTGGACCGCCGCGACAGCTTCACCTCGCATTGGAACGATTCCGGGCAGGAGGAGTGGGTAAGGGACACCGGAATCGGGCTGGTGCGCGGACACGGACGGCTTACCGGGCCGCGCGAGGTCAGTGTCCGAGGCGACGACGGCGGCATGATCACCATCGCGGCCCGCCATGCCGTCGTCCTGGCCACCGGCTCCGTGCCCACTCCACCCCCGGTGAAGGGACTGGACCAGGTTGAGTATTGGGGCACCCGCGAGGCAACCTCGGCGCAGGAGGTGCCTGGCCGGCTGATCGTGCTCGGCGGCGGGGTTGCCGGCACTGAGCTTTCGCAGGCCTGGGCGCGGCTCGGCTCCCGGGCCACCCTGGTGGCCCGGCACGACATCCTGGACTCCTATCCGGAGCCGGCGCGCGAACTGGTCAAGGCCGGCCTTGCTGCAGACGGCGTGGATGTCCGCACCTTTACCGGAACGGATTTTGTGCGCAGCGCTGCAGGCGGCGGCGTGGAAATGGGGCTGGCGGACGGTTCGGTGCTGGCGGCTGACCGGCTGCTCGTGGCCACGGGCCGGGCGCCTGCGCTGGCGCATCTGGGTCTGGAAGGGCTCGGCTTTGACGCTGCGCGCTTGGACTCAGACGACACGGGGCTGGTGAAGGGCAGCGACTGGCTCTACGTGGTGGGCGATGCCGCCGGAAAGGTGCTGCTGACCCATCAGGGCAAATATGAGGCCCGTGCCGCCGGAGCCGCGATCACCGCCCGGGCCCGCGGCGAGCTGGCCGGAACCGGCGCACCGCCCGCCTGGAGCCGGGAAGTCTCGACTGCCAATCATGTTGCGGTGCCGCAGGTGGTGTTCACGGATCCGGAAATCGCCATGGTCGGCCGGACTCTGGAGCAGGCCCGGACCGACGGCATCAATGCTTCGGAAACGTCACTTGAGCTGTCGGTGGCCGGATCGGCGCTGCATGCCGACGACTACCGGGGCTGGGCGCAGATGGTGGTGGACGAAGACCGCAAGGTGCTCGTCGGCATGACATTTGCCGGCCCCGACGTGTCCGAACTGCTGCACGCTGCCACCATAGCGATCACGGGAGAGGTGCCCCTGGATCGGCTGTGGCATGCCGTCCCCTCGTATCCCACCATCAGCGAGGTCTGGCTGAGGCTGCTGGAAAAGTACGGGCTCTAGGGTGCGCCGGTTACGCCGACGCGGGAGCGGTCAGGCCCGGCGAACCACGAAGTCAGTGACCCGGGCATCGCGCCCGTCCAGCTCAGCCCACGGCTTGTCCGATTCCATGACGGTCAACCCGGCGGTCGGATAGTCCATCGCCATCTCCATTACTGCATCTTCGTTGGACTCCACTGAGGCCAGCCGCATCGCGAGGTCCTGCACTCCGGGGAGGTGGGAAATGACCAGCAGGCTGGTCACCGTCTCCGGCACACTGTTGATGACGCTGAGGATCTGCGCGGCCGTGGCGCTGTAGAGGCCGTCTTCGAGCTTGGGTGTGGGCCCTTTGTCTCCGAGTTCCTCACAGATCCAAGTGCACGTTTGCCGGGTGCGCAGCGCAGACGAGCACAGGATGAAGTCGGGAATGGAGTCGTTTTCCACCATCCAGCGGCCGGCCAGCGGCGCGTCCAAGTGCCCCCGGCTGGAGAGGGGCCGTTCGTGGTCGGACACGTCCCGGGGCCATGCCGCCTTCGCATGCCGCAGGAGCATCAGTTTTTTCAGGTGGTGGCCGCTCATTCGCCCAGTCTATCGGCGGTGCCGGTGCCGGAATTCCGGAACCGGCACCGCCCCTGGATCAGATGCTGTATTCGGGTGCCGCCCAGACCACAACTTCGGGGTGCTCGTAGAAGCGGTAGCCTTGGCCGCGGACAGTCCGGACGGTGTTTGCCAACCGGCCGAGCTTGGAGCGGAGCCGCCGGATGTGCACATCGATGGTGCGCTCGTTGGGCACTTCCTCGGCATTGCGCCACAGTCCCGCCAGCAGTTCCTCGCGCCCGACCGTCCGGGTGGCGTTCTCCACCAGGTAGTTGAGCAGCTCGAATTCCTTGAAGGTCAGGTTCAGGGTGTCCCCGTCCAGGTGCACTTCGCGCCGCGACAGGTCGATCAGGACTCCGGACGGACGCGGTGCGCTCTGGGTCGGCGCCAGCGGTGCGGCCTCCTGGCGGGGGCGGCGCTGCGCCGTCGGGTCCCCCAGCGCCTGGCGTACGACGTCGATATCGGCGCCGGCGGCCTCCGCCGGCGCCAGGGCCACGGCGGCATGGCTCTGGGCGCCCGGGCACAGCGTCTGAATGTAGGCGCGCACTTCCTGGGCCAACTTGGTCAGGGACGTTCCATTGGCGGCGGCCGTGTCCTCATCGAGGCCGACATAAATAACGAACCCGCGGGCCACCGTGTCGTTGCTGACCGACTGGGGGCCGGGAATTCCGTTGGGCGTCACGACGGGGGTGGGCGCCGTCATGGGTGAAGCATCGTTTCCCGGAGCCACCGCTTGAAGCGGGCGGGCCGGCTGGCCAAAGCCCTGAACGCCGTATTGCGGGGAGTAGGCCTGCCCGCCGTACTGGCGGAATTCCGCGGCCGCACCCTGGCGGACGGCTCCGGCGCGATTCTGCGCGTTGCGCAGTGAGATGTGTACGTACCCTGATGCTACTGACATGTTGCAACCTCAATGTGAATGACCGTCATCACGCTCGAATGCTGGGGGTGTGCCCGGGTCGAGATGGCGCAGTTTCGCCCGTCATTGGGCCTGAGTGGTGCCTGAGAAATGGGGGTGGGTAACTCAGGCGTGCATTCGACAACAGCACGGCTTCTCGCCGGCGGAGCCGATGAGAAGCGCTGCGACAGGTGCTGCTGTGTGGATGTTCACATTACGGATTATTGCATGTAACAAAGGCGTACGCGCAAGTAACAATGCGTCCCACGTCTCACTATGTGGACGATTGTTGGCTATTTGTGATGCAGTTCACATTCCCTACCCCGGAATCCGGCTTTTGGCACCCACTGCCGCCCCATGCTCCGGGCGGCCCGCTGGCCGCACACGGCGGCCGAATGGGAAAAAGAGAGCACCCGCCCATAAGCGAACTTACAGACGGGTGCGAGTCAAGCATGCGAGAGGTGTCCACATGCTGGACAGTAGGTATTGAGGGCGGAGCCTGTTTAGTCGACGACGCCGTACAGTCGATCGCCGGCATCACCCAGTCCCGGGACGATGTAGGACTTTTCATCCAGGCGCTCATCGATGGAGGCCAGCACGATGGTCACATTGGCATCAGCCAGTTCGTGCTTCAGCACCTCGAGGCCCTCGGGGGCGGCCAGCAGGCAGATGCACGTGATGTCTGCGGCTCCGCGCTTGAACAGGAACTTGATGGCCTCCCGGAGGGTTCCGCCGGTGGCCAGCATCGGGTCCAGGACAAAGACCTGACGTCCGGTGAGGTCGTCCGGAAGCCTCTCCGCATAGGTGATTGCTTCGAGGGTTTCCTCATTGCGGGCCATGCCCAGGAATCCAACCTCCGCCGTGGGGACCAGCCGGGTCATTCCTTCAAGCATTCCGAGTCCGGCACGGAGGATCGGCACCACCAGCGGGGTGGGCTTTACCAGGCCGGTCCCGACAGTGGACGTGACCGGAGTCTCGATCTGTACGGGCTCAACGCGGACGTTGCGGGTGGCTTCATAAGCCAAAAGGGTGACGAGTTCTTCCGTGAGCTGGCGAAACACCGGTGAAGGGGTGTCTTTGTCGCGGAGAACGGTGAGTTTGTGGGCAACAAGGGGGTGATCCACTACAAGTACGCGCATGCTTCAAAAGTACCATTCCATGCTGGGACTCCCTCTGCGGCACGGCTGCCCTGCGGCCCGGTTGAACTGCGGGAAGATAGGAGCATGAAGCCCCCTACAGCGCAGCATGAGGCGTGGATGGATCTTGCGCTTATCGAGGCCCGCGGAGCCTTGGCGACCCAAGACGTGCCGATCGGCGCCGTCGTCGTTGGTCCGGACGGAACGATAATCGGCACCGGACGCAATGAGCGCGAAGCCACCGGCGACCCCACGGCCCACGCCGAAGTGGTAGCCATCCGCGAAGCCGCAGCGGCCATCGGTGAGTGGCGGCTCGAGGGGTGCACTCTGGTGGTGACCCTGGAGCCCTGTGCCATGTGTGCCGGGGCGATTGTGCTGGCCCGCATTCCACGGGTGGTCTTCGGCGCCTGGGACGAGAAGGCCGGAGCCTCCGGATCGGTGTTCGACATTCTCCGTGAGCGCAGGCTGAATCACTGGGTGGAAGTTTTTCCCGAGGTCCGGAAAGCGGAGTGCGCGAAGCTGCTCACTGATTTTTTCGGCTCTCGGCGATCGGGCTGACACGGGCGGGTTCCGTACGTAGGCTTACTAACTCAGAACCCGATACCCCAAGGAGTTCACCAATGAGTGCAGATCAGGCAGGGCTGGATACAGTCGTCAAAATCCTTGAGCACGCCAAGATTGCCCAGCTGACGACCGTGGATCTTCAGGGCCATCTGGTGAGCCGTCCGCTGGAGCTGCAGGAAACGGATTCGGACGGCAACCTGTGGTTCTTCACCCAGGATCCCTCGCCCAAGGCGGACGAGATTCGGACCAACCCCAACGTGAACGTCTCCATCCATGATTCCAAGGGGTACCTCTCCATCAGCGGAACGGCGTCCATCACCAAGGATGAAGGCAAGATCGAAGAACTATGGAAGTCCACCGCTGCTGCCTGGTTCGAGGCGGGGCGGGAAGACCCGTCCATTGCGCTGATCAAGGTGGACTCGGACACCGCTGAATACTGGGCAACGGACGAGCCGCGGGTGGCAACGGCCTTCAAGATTGCCAAGAGCGCCGTCACCGGCGATACGCCCAACATCGGCAAGAACGACGTCGTCGATCTCTAGTCATCTCCGCCACCGCAGCGGGCGTGGATCCGCCCGTTTTGGGGCAGGGCGTTTTAGCCGGTAAGGTTGACGCGTTGGTGACGTGTCCGAGCGGCCGAAGGTGCAACACTCGAAATGTTGTTTGGTGAAAGCCAACGTGGGTTCAAATCCCACCGTCACCGCCACATGGAAAAGACCCCGCTTCCCTTGCAATCCAAGGGAAGCGGGGTCTTTTTCCTTGTCGTGAGTAAGTCCGGCGGTAACGCACCAGCAACAGGATTCTCAGAGCGGCCCTTGACGTCGCGCCTCGGCCGCCCGGACTGCGTCAGTATCTGCAGGCACCGAGCACTCAGCGGTCAGAGAAGTTTTTCGAGTAGGAGCATGGGCCTTAAAGGGGTTTGTGCGGGCTGTCAGCAGCCTCAGTCCTCGTTGGTTCCGGCTGCTTTGCCCTTCGACGAGCTGGCACCGGTTACTAGCGAATGCGCGGAGTAGATGCAGGGTTCGGTGACAGTCTCGAAATGAGTAGGTGCATGGCCAGGCCGTCATCACGACCCAGATGTTAGTGGACCATTGGTGATGCGGCGGTGACGGTGGGTCCAGTCGATCCCATCGTTACCGCAAGCTGAAACATGTACGCATGACAACTCTGGTCAATATCTGGAATGGGTCAATATCTGGAATGCGACCAGAAGGGCACGCGAAGCGTGCGTAATTTGAGTGCGTAGGGCTCGATGAGCCTGGCTCGGGCTTGCCGTCGAGTTCGGCATTGGCCCCAATCCGGCCTGAATTAGCCCGACTACGGCCCACAACCGGCCAGTATCTGCCCAGTGGGTATCTGGCTGGTCGGAACCAGCCCAAAAAGCCCACTTCCAACTCGGATGCGGGCTGAAAAGGGGCTTCGTCGAAGGCGGGCACTCAGGCCCGGGCAGAATTTGGCCGCGACCCGCCCGGTGGGCCGGAACTGATCAATTAGTTCTCCTGGGCCCGGATCATCGTGAACAGGAGCTCAGGCTGCTTGCCGGAGAAGGCCCCTCAACTCCTCGCGACAGCAGTCCGTCCAAGGCCTCCTCGAATGTCACGAGAGTCCATTTGTCCGGGGTCTCCGCCGTTGTGACCCGGCCAACTTGGATAATCTTTGGGCCCAGCGTGGCCACAGCAGCTGCAATGATATTTTTTGCGTTTCCCTTCGAGATTTGGCGTTTTGATCACCCATCCGGACGATGCCCCACATCCCCTGACTGACAGCCCAGCGGAAGGAACCGCTGCGGTAGGCGTGGTCTCCTGGATCCCAGCGTCCTTCGGGCAGCATCACCAGGTCCTGGGTGAAGCCGGCTGCGATGGCGGTAACCGATCCGGCTTCGGGACTGCTCTTCTTTGCCTTCCGCACCCAGGGGGCGACGTCCCAGGCGAAGTTGTGCACGGTGAAGGTGTGATTGCGGGGCTTGTCGCCGGCGCAGACCAGGCGCCACCAGATGGGCAGGTCCCTGCTCGCGTGCTGGATTGGGGCGGTGGGGTTGGGCAGCGCCATGGGATTCTGGTGTGGAGTCAGCGGAGACCGGTAGCTGATGGCCTTCTGCCCGGCATCCACGGGAGGGTCGCTCGGAGAGATGTCAGGAAGTGGCTGGTCGATATTGCCGTTTAGGAAGTGACGCAGCCCGTCCTGTAGGAAGAAAACAAATTCTTGGGCGATGACTTCGTCACCGCTCTCCAGGTGAACGTGGGCGCCTGTCCACTTCGGCTTGTCCTCGTTCTGCGGGTCGACCGGGGTAATGTCGCTGGGCTCGATCACGACAGCTCCGATTAAGCCGTGGTGCCGGTGATTGCGGATGTCACCCATATCGAACAGGTAGCAGGTTTGGCCTCGTTCGCGCCCGTCCTGATATGTGTCGAAAGCTAGGGCCGGATCCGCGTACCACCAATACTCCCGCCAGTTCGCGTCCCGGTGCCCTATGCCATGGTCAGTGCGGTGCACCACCACATTGACTGCGTCGTGTCCGCCGTGCACGACATGAGCAGCATCGTCCACGTCCAGGGCGGCTACGGTGCTGTCCTGGTTCAGCCCCACGTACGCGCCGTCGTCGCTCTGCACGTCGTAAAGCAGCAAGTTGGGGTGCAGGGAGACTCGAGGACTGACCGTTCGACGGTCCGGGTAACCCAGGTGGTCACGGTGCTCCACGGGCAGCCGCGGCGGGCTCACTTCCGGTCCGAAGTCCGGGAGCCGAGGATCTTTCGTGGCGAAGTCTTCGTCAGGGAGGTTCTCCTGCGGCAGCAGGAGCTCGTTGATGAGGGTGATCCTGATCCATTCCCCGGGATGTGCCCGCAGGACCAGCGGCTGGTCGGAACCGTCCACATCCACCGCCCGGAGATTGCCCGTCTCGCTTCCATCGTCCCTGGTCTCAGCGACGAACTCTTCGGCCGTACGGTAGATCAGGCCCCACGGGTCGGTCAGTGCTTGGCCAGCGTACTGGTGCTCGTGGCGCTGGGCGACTACCACGTACTCCCGCACCTTCCCAGCCGACCACGTTCCTCCGGGCACCCGGAAGGGACGTGTGGGCAGGAATCCGTTGGACTGGGAGAGGCGGAACTGATCCAGTGCCTCCTTCAGTTCCTGGTCGGTCGGAGGTGCAACGCGCCCGCCGCCGTCCTCCGTCCCGGGGACGACCTTGGTGATGCGCGGCAACGGGGGAAGTTCACGGAAGTTCTCCGAGCTGGGCTGGAGCGAACGGATCAGTCCCCAGCATCCCAGCCACAGGTCGTCCATGACAGTGAACTGCCACAGGTGGTCACCGACCCCGTACGGGCTCGTCGCCAGAGGCTTTCCGTCAGCTCCGATTTCCGGCGGGTTGATGTCCATGGTGAAGGCCTCGGAGATGCCCAGCGTCTGCTGGTTCACCCACGGCGACTGTGGGTTCTGCCAGTCCTTGCGCCATCGCATGCCGTTGAGCATGAAACTGTGCTGCTCTTCGTGGGAGCCCTGGAAAATCCGGATGCGCAGTCGTTCTCCTGGATAGGTGTAGATCACCGGTGTGTCGGGGTCACCCTTGTGCTTCGGCGGCACAGGCAGTGGCGGCGACATGTGCGGAGCCTGCACGTCGAGGACCTTTCGCTGCTCCTCGTCCTCGTTCTTCAGCGAGGAGCGGCTGGAGCTGAACCACTCGGAGGGGTCCTTGCCGCGGTATCGCATGGGGGTGCACCGGTAATTGACGCCCATAACACCGGGATCGTCATCACCGCCCAGCAGGTTCGGCTCATTCAGCGGATCATCCTCCGATTGAGGTTGAGCAGGGATGGGGTTCGGAGGACGATCGTCCTTCGGACGGTTCAGCGGCACAAAGTCCCCAAGGGCCAATCCAGCTTCCCGGAAGGGGTCCTTTAAAGCTACGTCCCCATCCCCGTTTGAAGTTCGCGGTATGATCACGGCCTGGGAGCCAACCCATGCGGGGGTGTGCCGGTCCGGTAGGTACCAGCGGGTGCCGTTGGGTTCGGCGATCAGGGCTGCGAACAGACCGCGCTTCTGCCGGAAGTTCGCCAGCAGGTGGTCGTGGAAAAAGCAGGGGCCGAACTCCTCATCCACCACCCACCGGTGCAAGGAAACATTTGCAGGGGGATTGTTGATCTTGCCGTCCGGGATGGCTTCGAGGGAACTGGCGCCGGAGAGGTAGTTCCAGCCGGTGGCCGAGCCGTCGGCAGCGAGCACATCGAACTTCACCAGGTGCACGTGCAGACCACATTCAACTGGGTGGCCGGGAAAGTCGAAGTGGTCGCCCTCGACGGTGCCCACCATGTTGCGCAGGCGCAGTTCCACGATGTCGCCGTGATTGGCCCGCGGGAAGAACGCGTCGGCCCCGCCTGCGTCTTCGGTTGCCGGGGGTTTGAAGGGCACTGGATCCCCAAGCCGGTGCCCGTCGTCGTCGAGACGGGTGACGGTGATTTCTTTGAGCTGATAGTGGTGTACGTGCGGGTCGTACCAGCCGGCGGAGTTGTAGATCATCCCCCGTTCCGCCATGTCGATCTCGTAGTGGATAATCCGTCGCTCGGGAACCTTCGCCTTGGTGTTCCAGTCCCGGGCGAGGCCGTCCAGATCGACGAAAAGAGCACCGGGTTGATCACCCGACCGGCAGTTGGGTGCGAAGGCCGCCCGTTCCTTGTCGGAACAATGCGGCATCTGCAGCAGCTGGCGTCGCCCGTTGACCGGGACGTTCCTCTCCGGGTCCTTCCCCGCCTCTACGTCTTCCTCGTGGGGTGAGGGCGGCGGCGGAGATTTGCGGGGGTAGGTGGCGTCGATGAACCACGGAAATCCGGGTTGTTCGGCGGTCGAGGGGTTGGGGTCACGTCCGGGCAATGGCTTCAGTTCGGGACAGGGAGTGCCGTCGGGGTAGGCCCGCTCCCCGTCGACCAGCCGGTCGAAGCTGCGCCACAGTCCCCACATGCCGTGGTGGAAGTGGGGGTAGAGGTGGCAGTGCCAGATGATGTCGCCCACCGCATGCTGGCGGCTGCCCGAGCCGTAGAGCGGGTCGATGGTCATGGCGGTCTGCGGACCGATGGACACCGAATCCAGCAGCTGGGAACCGTGGTGCTCGCCCATCTTCCACACGGAAGGCTCAGCGGTGTCCTGGGCGACGGCTCGCCACTGATGGACGTGCAGGTGGAAGACATGGGTCTCTTTGACCCCGGCGTGCACCAGCCGCACCCGGCTGGGGTCCCCGCGGTAGGTGCGCAGAATCGGCGTCACCGGTTCGCCGAACAGCCAGGAGCTGTGATGCTGCTCCTCGCCGGAGACGCGTTCGAGGAAATCGCCGTTCTTGTCTTTGGCCACCCAGAACTCTTCTCCGAGGGTTTCCTCATCGATCCTGATTTCAACGGCTGAGTGGTCGATCCTGTTCTTATCGGGTTCTGCCTTCGGCGCGCCTTTACGCAGGCGCCGGTGCAGCCGATAGGGAAGGCGGTTGTGCATGGGTTCAGCGCGGTAGGACAGGGGCATGGCCGAGTGGGGCAGGGGGTGGGGGATGCCGTTATGCGTCTCGGGTTCGTCGTGCATGAAGACGGTGAACTCGCGGAAACTGCAGTTGCCGGCGAATTGTTCCGGATTGTCCTTGGCATGGTGGAAGTCGACGAAATTGTCCTCCCGCCATTTCCGGCACCGGTTGCCCGCCTGGCAGTCCTCATGCTGCTCGTCGCGGCAGCCCTTTTGGAGAGCCACCACTTTCCCGTCCTTGAGGCGGTGTTCGTCGCGGGGCACGACGTCGGCGTAGAGCCCATCGGGGTGATCTGTGCCGTCGAGCCGTTCCCCCGTCTCAGGGTCGTACCACCTCGCCCCATCGGGCTCGACGACCAGAGCGGCGAACAATCCGTGGTTGTTGGTGCCACGGTCGGTTCCGCGGATGTCGCCCAGATCGTTGATCGGCCACACGCCCTCCCGGGCGCACAGCCAGCGGTACGTCATTTTAGATTGGTAGGGAACAGTGGTGGGGTCGTTGTCGCCTACGCGCGCCCCATCTCCGTACTGGACGCCTGAGCCGGTGCCGCGTCCCGGGACGGTGCCCCCGAGCCCGTCTCCTTGCACGTGCATGCCCACTTCGCGGCCGCGGATGCTGTTCTCGAAACGCACCTTAAGCTGCTCTCCCCGGCACGCCCGCAACACCAGCGGACGCACCAGTGGGATGGGCTTAAGCGGGTTGCACCGGTTGTAGGCCAGGGTTTGTTCACCTTTGCCGATCAGGTCAGGGCTGTGATCGTTGAACATCAACCGTTCGATGTCCTCGTCCCGCAGCTGAGACCCGGGACGCTGCCTCCGATACCAAGCCAACATCTCCGGCCACCCCTGGCGGATCCTTTCCAATTGCCCTTCGATAGCCCGCTCGGCCTCCTCGAGCTGCGCCAGCCACTCCCCCATGGTTTTCCTCAGGCCATGTTCGAAAACATCATGTTCATTCTCCGCCTGTTGCTCCTCTAGCCGCTCCGGATCCGGCGGGGCCTTCGAGGAGAGGCTGGTAATCCGCCCATCAGTCAGCTCCCGCAAAGCGGCAACCAGTTCGTCCACCGTGGCACGGTAGTTCTGGCGTATCGCACGATCATCCGGATCCAACCGGAGACCGCGGGCGTCCCGGTCTTCCCGGTCAAGAACCTCGGACTCGCCGCCGAAGTCCTTCAACAGATACTTATTCTTCTCCGGTCCTTCGGACAGGATCCGGCGCATCTTAAGGAGCCGCGGCACTGCGTACACCACGGTTTCCATGAGCTGGGTCTTGCGGTGCATCTTGGTCAGGTAGTCGCCGTTTTTCTCCCGTTGTTCCTTCACCCAATCCAGGAGGGGCTGGTACACGCGCAAGGTGTAGAGCAGACCGTTGGGATCGTGGTCGCCCTCGAGCGAGTAGACGATCGGGAAGGACATGGCCACAACGTGGTACGTGCGGAATTGGGTAGACGACATGTTGAACTCCGTGATCGAGCCGCTCAGCGGCAGAAAAGGTCACATCAAATGGGACCATGAAAGGCGGGAAGCAGCGCCGTAGCGGCTCCCAGAGCGATGAGGGCGAAACCGGTAGGCCATACCAAGCGCCGACCCCACGAGACGAGGCGTTCTGCGGCCATGACTACGCTCAACGCGACCATCGCAGGCAGTGCTGCGGTGCCGACGGTGAAGCAGATGAGCATCAGCGCCCAACAGCACCCGATGCATGACAGCGCGTATGCACCGGACAGGGCGAAAATCTCCGCGCTGGAAGAGCGCCGACCCTGCCAGTGCGCCAGCACGAAGCTGCGCGGGCTCCGGCAGCCGCGCAGGCACAAATCTTTCAGCGGGGTGAACTGATAGCCACCGGCCCCGATCAGCACGGCCCCTGTTACCCAACGGGGATCGATCGCCAGCCATCCGCTGGAAGCCAACGCCCGGACACCCAAATCGCCTGCGACGAGAACCGCCCCGATGACCATCCACGCCCCGATAAAGGTCATGGCGCTCCAGATGGTCAGACGCCACGGATCCGGACGGTGCGAGACCAGTCGTCGCACCGTCTGCAGCAGCGGGAGTGCTGGCGGAAGCATCATGGCAACCACCATGAATCCCCAGCCGCCCAGGGCTACTGCACCACCCACCAGAGCAGGAGGAATCACGAACGCGGCCGTACCACCATGCTGAGCGTGTGTTTCCGCGGCTAGCCCAGGGGCGAGCACTTCAGAGGTCACCGTGTGGCCTTCCGGCCCGTGGCCCCCGGGCCCGTGGGTCAACAGCAGGACCCCCCAGGCCATCGCCGCCATCACGATCGTGCTCAAAACAAGGAGGTTCATGTCGAGGGGGCGGCTCGCCCCGGACTGGTGGGGCGCCGCCGGGGAGGTAGGGGTCATGATGCTGGTGCTTCTTCACCAGGCATGCCGGTGCGCACGCCCGCGGGAGCTTGCTGGGCTGCGGGGTGGCGGTAGTGAAAGGTGCCGCGCATGCCCGAGCGGCCCTTGACGTTGATGTTGCCTCCGGGCAGGGCACCGACGTTGATGATTAGCTCATCCCCCGCCTGGGCAGTCACCGGGTTCTGGGCCTGTAGCTCGTAGGTGAGCGCGGTGTTGGACAGCTCCAGCGGCTGACTCTTAGCGTTCTCGGCCGCGTCAAACCGCTCCGGCTGCCCTGTCGCGTGAATCAACAGGTCTTGAAGGGGTTCCGCTTGCGGTTCCTGCGGGTTTATTCGGGTACGGGTGACTGTAGCCGTCCAGCGGTGTTCGTCCTTGTCCGCGCGGCCGTCCTTATCGAACTTGAAGGAGATACTGGCCCGCTCGGCCCCGACCACCGTTCCGCTCATCTCGGCCAGCTCAGCCAGCGGGCCTATGCCCCCTCCCTTCTTGGTGGGGTGTTCGGCGAAGGTGCCCCGCAAGGCCTTAAAAAGCTCCTCATCCGTGGTTTCCGTGTTCTTGCACTTCGAAACGTCGATGTAGATCATCGAAGTGGCCGGTGCTGAACTGCCGCGACGGTTGCCCGCGTGGATCGCGACACTGACGACCTTGCACCCAGTGACGACGAGGCCATCGATCTCCGACTCGGTGCCGTCCCCGGTAAACTCCCACAAGACGAACCCGGTGCAGTGTCCCTCCACAGGGTCGTCGTCCACCCAGCAGGGGCAGATGACAGTGCAGTCGCAGGCCTCAAGAAAGTTACCTGTCAGTGTGTATTCCATGACGGTCCTCTGATTCTTGGATGTTGAGACAGCGCCCGGCAGGATCCGGTCAGGCCACGATCCGGACAATCGCTGTGCTGGTGCCGCCAGCGGCGGAGACGACCGTGACCGTGGACGGCGGTGCATCGAGAGCAAAGACTCCGACCGGGCCGGACAGCCCGCCACGCCCTGTGACAGTTAGTGCCGGGGCGCCGCTCTGATCACTGGAGATTGCACTCACGGTGAGCGTCTGGTTGGTGCTGTCATAGTCGGCCTGCGTGATCGCCACCGCATCGGTGACCCCCACGGTTACCGGCAGAGCAACAGGATCAGTCCGGTTGGTCACGGTGACCTGCGTCGGAACCGTGCTGCCCGCAGATATGCGGGAGAGGTAGTTGGGGGTATTCCCACCCTGCAGGGGCGTCTCCGGACCACCTCCAAGTGATACTCCGAGCTGCTGTCCGGGAACGGATCGGGCGAACACCTCCACCATCACCACCCCATCCGCCGCTCGGCGGTAGACCGCGCGGGTGATCTCCACCCCATGGATCGTGGCGATCCGGCCCTGCAGCACGAATTGGTCCGTATAGACCTTGTCCGGGTTCCCAGGATCATTCGGATCTGGATCAGCCCCAGCTGTCCCCGCCCCGGGGCCTTCCACCAGGACGAAGTTAGTGTTGAACGGGCTGCCCGTGATCGTGTGCTCTGTGGCGCCGTCACCGATGTAGCCCTCGGGCAGAGCGGGATCGGGCATCCACTGCAGGAAGGGGGCGATCTGCCCGCCCAGAGCCCCGGTAAAATCCAACGGTGCCAGGCCGATGTCCTCCGTCGCAGTCACTCGACCCCGCTCATCGGTGGTGACCTGAACCGTGCCGTACGGGTGCGTGAGCGTGTACGTCGTCTCCGGGCGTCCGTCGCGGACCCGGAACCGGATGCGTCCGAAGACGATCTGCTCGCCGTCCACCACGTCTTCCGTAGCAAAAGTAGCCTCCAAGGCGAGGACCACCCTCACTTCCCCGTCCTGCCCTCCTCCGCCCAGAGGTAGCTCCGCCTCCGCCGTCATGTAGAAGGATTCGCCTGGGAAGTTAGCGATGCCTCGCAGAGTTCCGCTTTCATTCAGGTCAGCGATGATCGGGGTTCTCGGGTCATCGCGCTGCCAGGCCAGATCCAGACGCGTACCCGTAACGTCTTCGTACCACAGTGGATAGCCCGTCCGGGGATCAATAGGTCCTACATCACTTAAACGCTGCACATTCCCCGGCACCGCACACCCCACGATCGCACAAGAATCTACAAGAGGTATATGCAAATAAACATAGAGTGAGTACGGCCCGTGACCTGCTGTAACGCAGTCACAGTGACATAAACACTGGACAGTAATCGCGCTGCTGGAGAAAGCTTCGATTACTAGCAGGTGCCAAAAATAGCATCACAAGGAAGCGGTTTCAAGGCTCGTCGCATTTAAGGGTGTAGGCGTGGTTGAAGCCGCTTGGTTTCAGGAGTGAACGGAGCCCGCCTGGAAGACAGTCGGTTGAAGAGGTTCGCCGAGGTGGGGAAGTTTGCCGCCCAACCCCTCGGCTTAGCGGACCCCGAAGCATTCCGGGCAGTAGCCAAGATTCTCGATTAGGCCTCTTCGCCAGCGGCTGGCAGGGTCACTGGGTTTCGGCGCAGCGAGCGCCTGTTGCTCAGGGATGATGGACAAGGGCCTCGGGCTACTGCGCTTCGATCCGGCCCGACGAGGCCGGGTGCGGGCGCACCGAACGCCCCGGGCCGCCCACCGTCAGGTGTAGAAGAATCGCACGGCGTGAAAGAAGACCGGTGCCGCAAAGCAGAGCGAGTCCAGGCGGTCCATGATGCCGCCGTGACCGGGGATGGTGGAGCCGAAGTCCTTGATGCCGCGGTCGCGCTTAATGGCAGACATCACCAGCCCTCCGGCGAAACCCATCACACAGGAGATGAAGGCCAGGAGCGCGGCCATCAACGGGGTGAACGGCGTGACCCACCACAGGGCAGCCCCCAGGGCGGTGGCCGAAAGCACTCCCCCGATGAACCCTTCCCACGTCTTGTTGGGACTCACGCTCGGCGCGATCGGGTGCTTCCCGAGCGTCTTGCCCCACACATACTGCAGCACATCGGAGCCCTGCACCACGATCAGCAGGAACAGCAGCAGATGCGCGCCGGTTGCCCCACCGGTCCCAGGCGCCGAGCCTTCGGCCGCATCCCGGCCTGCCTCCATGGCTAACGGAAGTTGCAGGAGCGCCGGGGCGTAACTGATGGCGTAGACGCATACCATCAGCGCCCACTGAATGGCCGCGGTTCGCTGCAGGAACCCGGTGGTCTGCCCGGCGAGTGCGTTGCGCGCCGGCAGGAAGAGGAAGGCGTACACCGGGATGAACACGCTGAACATGCCGTACCAGTGCTCCCACAAGAACCAGTAGTGCGCCGCGGGGATGATGAACACCAGCCACACGAGCACTTTGTGATCTCCGCGCCCGGTCGGCGAGATGGTGATGAACTCGCGCAGTGCCAGAAGTGACAGCAGCAGAAACAGCAAAATTGTCACCGTCTCGCCGGCTGCCAGGACAGCACCTATCAGTGCGACCATCAACCACCAGGCGTTGATGCGCTGCTTCAGGTTCACAATGGTGCTCGTGGGGCCCAATCGGCGGCCCAGAAGCCACGCGATCACGGTGGCTAAGGCTAGAACAACGACGACGCCGCCGAGGAGTTTCAGGGACGACGCGTCCAACAAACCCAGTTCCCAGTCGCTCACAGGTTGTCCTGCCGGTCCTGGCAACGAGGGGCCGGGACGCCGTCGTCCTGTCCGGGGATATCTGCAGATTGCGGGTCTGGATGCTCAGTCAGGCCTTCCACGAGAACCTGCCGGGCGCGGGCCAGGAAGGTCTGCCTGTCCTCATCGGGATCCAGATGGAGGGGCTCGCAGAAGATGACAGTCGAGAGGTGAGGCACCGGGATCACCTCACCTTTGGGGAGGATCCGTCCGAGGTTGGCGAGCGTCACGGGGACTACGGGTACCTCAGGGTGGAGACGCGCCAGTTTGTACAGTCCGCCGTGAAACTGGGCGATCGTTTCGCCGTCGCCGCGGGTGCCTTCAGGGAAGATAATCAGCGAATCACCGGCGGCCAGCACCTCGGCCATGCCCTCCACCTGGCCCTTGGGGCTGACCCCCGAGTCCGACGTGCGCTGCCGGCGGCTGCTGGAGCCGTGGCGTTCGACCAAATAGGCGTTGAAGATCTTTTCGGCAAAAGCCTTACGCACCCCGGAGCCCCAGTAGTCCTTGGCAGCCACCGGGCGGGCGCGTTGCTGAAGCTCTGCCGGCAGTGCGGCCCAAATGGTGAGGAAGTCCAGATGGCTCGAATGGTTCGCGTAATAGATGGCCTGCTCGGGTAAATCCAGTTCAGATTCTCCGGCTGCAGTCACCACGCGCACACCGGCGAAGGCGCTGATAAGTTTCGCGAGGCTGCGCCGGGACGCCCTGCCGACGTTCATGATGGCAAGTCCTTGCTGCGGGCATGCAGCGCAGCGCTGACACGGCGCAATCGGCGAGTACAGGTGAGCAGGGAGCCCAACGCGATGAGCGCCAGCGTGCCGAACAGCGCCCACCCTTCCGACCAGGGAAGCCATGGTTCGGCGATGGCCACCAGGACGCCGATCATCAGCAACCACATGCGGTGCGGTTTGGCCAAGGGCCCGTCAAAGAAGTATCCCGTGCCGAGGGCTGCTCCGAGGCAGCGGATGTAGGCAGTGAGGACGGCGAGTATCGCCGCAAGGAATCCCAGCGTCATCCCGAAATCGACTCGGTCGGCGGTCACCAGCCCGGCGGTGGCGATGCCTGCTGCCCCCAGGAACAGAACATCGGAGATCCGATCAGGCAATTCATTGTAGATATCACCCACCGGTGAGCTCATACCCTTTTCTACGGCCAGCATTCCGTCGAGCATGTTCAACAACAAACGCAGCGGTATACAGGCAGCAGCCGCGGCCAGAAGGACAGCACGAATTATGGCGTCGTCGGTATGCGCCGACCAGATCAGCGCAGCGGCGCCCACTGCGGCGAACACCACTGAACCGACCGAGATCTGATTGGGGGTGAGTTTCGCCGCCGCAAGCATATCTGCAGATTTTGCCGCCCACCGGCTGCCGCGCTGCGGAATTTCCCGCCTGTCCGTTCCGTGGCTCATATGGAATGTCCGTTCATTTGGCCCTTTGGTGCAACTCATACGCTAGTGCGAGCCGAGCGGCGGAAATGGCAGTAACCCGCGATCAATTACAGTGTAAGCATGAGGCGCAAATCACCCTTCAGGAACGCCCTGCGGGACCACGGAATCGCCGGCGCCTGGGGCTTCGCAGAAGCGACGTTCTTCTTTGTGGTCCCCGATGTGTGGACATCCTGGGTGGGGCTGCGCCGACCGAAACGCGCGCTCGGCACCACGGTCTCAGCCCTCGGCGGCGCACTGGCCGGAGGGGCAGCGACGTACTGGTGGGGCCTCAAGGTAGCCGCAAATACCTCGCGTAAGGCGTTGGTGAAAGTTCCGGCGGTCACGGATGCCATGATCAGCGAGGTGGAGCAGGAGATCGCCGAGTCCGGGGCCGCTTCTTTGCTGCGGGGCCCCACCCGCGGAGTTCCGTACAAGCTCTACGCGCGGGCTGCCGGGCTGCAGCGGACCTCGCTCGTGGCGTTCCTCGCCTGGAGTGTGCCCGGCCGGATGATCCGGTTCATGGTGGTGACGGTGGCAGTATCCGGGATTGCCGCTATGGTTCGCCGCAGGTTCCCTGGCGTCTCTGAACGGCGCATCTCGACCGTGTTCTGGATCTGCTGGGGTGCGTTCTACGCGGTATTCATTCCACTGGCGTCCCGTCGCGGGTCACATCCTTAGCCGCTGAACCCCCGACCCCGGGTGGTGCAGTCATTCCTTGCACTGAACGTCAGTAACCGAAGTCCGGCGTCGCGGCTTCGACGCGGACCGGCCAGCAGCCTGTGGCTTGGTGATAATCGATGGCCCGCAGTAATGGCTTCATGTCATAAGCATCGATATTCAGGCTGAGCTTGACGCCGTGAATGGATTTAACCGTCAAGAACCGCTGCCCTTTCAGCGTCTGCAAATGATAGTGCTGGATTTCGCTGTAGGGGATTTTGCGTTCCTTGCCGAGCACGCTGCGAAAAACCACTTCATAGGCGTAGGTGACCACGTAAAAGTTGCGGTACATCGCCACGAAGGCCATTCCGCCGGCAATTATTGCCACCGAAGCAATCCCAGCCCCCAGGGGGCCCTCGGGCGAGGCGAAGCCCACCAGACCCATGAGGAGACCCACGCAGACAAAGAGCCACCCGACAAATGCCACCACCTTGGGCATCCGGACCCGTTCCGGGTGCTCCCTGGACCGGTTGGGGTGCTTCCGTGCCCACCGGGCAACCGCTGCAATGGCAAGCGTCGTGACTGTCGTCAGAATAATTCGCAGGAGGAGCGCTGGAGACATTGGTGTTGGTCTGCCTATCGTGGCTGCATGCTGGACTCGGGTAAATGCTGGACTCGGGAAGCTTGGGCTTTGTGTTGGCGCAATAGATGACATTATCTCCGGCAATTCCGGCGCAGGAACGGCAGGGTGGAGTTCCGCCCCCGCCCAGCCCCGCTGCGCCGCGATGCCGGCCCACACCGATCCGCGGAGCACCGGACCGGATTGCGCCTAGAATCCTGTTCCCAGTATCGGCTCCGGGGCTTATTCTGGGCCGCAGACCGGCAACCACGGATTGCCGGCGCAAGCGACGGAGGCCGCAATGTCTGTGCGCATACTCAGAGCCGATGGACCCGCTGAAGAGCTCGACGACAACGAAGAGCTGAGGTACTGCTATCAGGTGACCCAGGGCGGAACTCTGGTCGTTCTTGAAGCGGTGGATGAGAACCGCTGGCTGGTTCGGAAGGAAATATCGGCCTGGCGATGGAACGAGGTATCCGGACGGAGATACATCGGGGACACCGGAATTGTGGGCGGGGTCGAAGGCGGAAAAGCTGAGGGGCGGCCCAAGACCAAGCTCCCGCCGCAGCGGGTCTAATCCGGTTTCAATTCGGCAGCGCGCGGCTCGCAACCGGGTCGCAGCCGGGTCGCAACCGCCGGCTCGCAACCGGGTCGCAGCCAAGTCACAGCCGGACGTAGGCCCAGCCTTCCCACTGTCTGCGGGCCAGATGTGCGACGGCGGCATCCACTGTTTCCACGCCGCGGTGCAGTTCATCTTTGTGGACGTCGGCACGGCTCATGCTGTTTTCACAGGCGAGGACGTGAATGTCGCCCGACAGGGCAGCATCCAGAACACTCGGGTCTCCGATCCCCAGCCGCAGCAGCCGAACTCCGAATCCTTGAACCACCACTTCGAGGGGCCGTTCGGACCCCAGGGCACTGCGGGCACGAACTGCGCTGCGCAGCAGCCCGGCCAGCCAGGTTCCGCTGTCCGGACCGGAGCCGTGGATTACCAGGCCCGGCAGTCCCGGGTTCGGCGGCCCCTGGTTCAGCGCCCCCTGGTTGGGCAGGGGAGCCTCCGGCCGGGAGTTCTGACTGTGCGCATCTTTTGGTTCCATCCGTCCAGTTTCCCCCTGCCCGCCGGCAGGTGACAGGGCGGACGCGGCCGGCCGCCGCCGTCGTCGGCGAAGTCCCTAGGAACCCCAGAAACGCTTAACCGCGTCAGCCAGGCTCCTCCCCTGTTCCTGTCCGGCCAGAGCCGCGGGACGTCGTGTGGACCGGAGCAGCATGTTGGTTCCGAAGGCCGCCAGGCTGGCGTCGTCGGCCTCGATCAGGAACGTGTCTGTGCGGCCCTCCAGGCTTGCCAGCACCTGGGGCAGCGTGGGCCCGAACGGACTCTCCGGAGCCTCCGGAGCGCAGGAAAGAACCAGAACCTTGCCGCAGTCGGCGGCCAGGTCCGCGTTGGTGGCGGAGCGCATGCCGCCATCCATATAAGGGGCGCCGGCGATGGTGACCGGCGGCCATGCGCCCGGAACACTGCAGCTGGCCGCCACGGCCAGGGCCAGTTCGGCACGGGACGAGGCGTCGAAAATCGTGAACGCGCCGTCGTCGGCGTTGACTGCCGTCACCTTCAGCGCCTTGGAAGGCCAGTCCTGAGACGGAAGCAGCGACCGAATGGTGCGCACCCAGGCTTCCTCGGAAAGCCCCTTGCCTGCGGTACGTGCTTCCTTGCCCAGCCTCGCTCTCGCCTCCTGTTCCCCTCCGGGTCCGCGGGCGGCGTCGGCCATCATGTTCAGAAACTGCTCAGTGCTGAAATGGGAAAGCTCCCCCTGCTCCATATCGGTTTCCGCCGGATCATCCTTCCGCAGCTGGGCTTCCAGCATGTGCCGCACGACGCCGAACCGCAGCACAGTCCCGACGACGGATCCAGCGGAAGTGCCGATCACCAGATCGGCGTCGTTCAGGTCGATGCCGTGCTCGAGCAGGGCAGTGAGGACCCCCATCTCCCAGGCGATGCCCGCCACTCCCCCGCCGCCAAGAACCACTGCACGCGTCTCATTCGTCTTTGTCATGCCGGCAGTCTAAACCTGAGCCGGTTTTCCGGGTTCCGGGGCGGGGGTATTCAATGGAGGCATGGCATTGCGCGTATTGATGGTTGGCCGGAAGCACGAAGACTGGGTCGTTGACGGTATCCGCCGCTATGAGAAGAGGCTGAAAAAACCCTTCGACCTGACCTGGGTCTCGATTCCTCATTCTGCCCGCGAGGGAGACGCCGCCCGCAAGGAGGAATCCGAACGTTTGCTGGCGAAGCTCGGCAGCGACTACGTCATTCTGCTTGATGAACGGGGCAAGGCAATTACCTCTCCGGCCTTGGCGAAAACGCTGCAGAAACCCCTGGACAACTCCCGCAATGTCACGCTGATCATTGGCGGCGCCTACGGCGTGGATGAGAGCGTGCATGCCCGCGCCGATTTCATCTGGTCGCTGTCCCCTTTGGTTTTCCCGCATCAGCTGGTGCGTCTGATTCTTGCCGAACAGATCTACCGGGCGCAGGAAATCGCCGGCGGACGCCCCTACCACCACGAGTAGCAGCCGGCACGGGAGAAGCGCCCTTCCCCGGTACAGTGGAAGCGCTGTCTTTACCCTTTTGACCCCCCAAACCCTTGGCTGCGGGCCTGGCCCCCGCACTGTTTCCGCGCTTTTGCGCCCGAAAGGTCCAACACCATGCGTCAGCGCTTCGTCCGTTCCCTGACTGCTGCCGGGGCCACCGCCGCCCTTATGGCTGCCGGCATTGGTACGGCATCCGCCCACGTCCACGTTCATCCGGATTCCACGGAGGCCGGCGAGTCTGCGCTGCTCACCTTTGAGACCTCCCACGGCTGCAAGGGTTCGCCGACGACGGCGATCACCGTCACCCTCCCGGATCAGATCACCGATGCAACCCCCACCGCCCATCCCGGGTGGAAGATCAGCAAGGTCACCGAGGACTTCGCCGAACCGCGGGTGCTGGACAACGGCACGAGCATCGCTTCACGGACGAGCCAAGTGGTCTTCACCGCGGTTGAACCCCTGCCCGACGGAGTCCGGGACACCTTCCAGCTGACCGTCAAGCTTCCGGATGCTGCGGGAGAAACACTGGCCTTCCCCGTGCTCCAGTCCTGCGCGGAGGGTGAAACGGATTGGGCCCAGCTTCCGGCAGAGGGCCAGTCCGACGCCGACCTCGAGTCGCCGGCTCCGATGCTCACCGTCTCCGGGGAATCCGGCGGATCCGGGGCGCATGGCGAATCCGGGGATTCTGGCGCTGAAGGCTCCTCGGGCGGTTCCCAGGGCGGCGAGGACAGCACCTCTGACGTCGACGACCGGGACGATGCCGTGGATGAGGACGATGTGGAAACTGCGGCAATCGCCGGCTTCGCAGGTCTGGGTGCCGGAGTTCTCGGACTGATCCTGGGGGCGGTGGCGCTGTTCCGCACGCGGAAAGCGTAACGTTTGCGGCGTCATTTGGCGTGCCGCTGGCGGGGCGAAATTGCTTCTGCCCACCGTTGCCGCGAGGGTGAGGCTATGAACATGCAGCCGTGGAAGTCCTCGTCAGTATCAGCGTTGGCCCTTGGTGCCATCTTGGCCCTCACCGGCTGTGGCTCCGGCGGGGAGGAGAGCGCGGCGTCTGTGTCGCCGTCGTCGTCCGCGCCCGCCAGCACCTCGCCGAGCGCCCCCGCCAGCGCCTCCACCGCCCCGAGCGCCCCGGAAAGCTCCGCCCCCGGCACTGCGGCGCCGACGGCGTCGTCGGCTGCTGCGGTTCCGGAATCCCCTGCCGGTCCCGGCTCGTGTGCCGCCGCTGATCTGGCGGGGTCAATCGAAGACACTATTGGGGGTGGAGCTGCCGGCAGTGTTTACCGCACGCTGGTGCTGACCAACATGTCTGAGGCAGCGTGCACTGCCGCGCCCGGTTATCCGGGTGTTTCCTACCTCGATGCAGCGGGTGAGCAAATCGGAGCAGCAGCTGTCCGGGCAGACGGATCTGCCGGCGGAGCTGTTGTCGGAGGTGCGCAGGTCCTGGAGCCGGGCCAGTCAGCTGTTGCGGAACTGCGCGAGACCCGCGCGGAAAACTACGGCGCAGATTGTGTGGCGCATCCGGCAACACAGCTGCTCGTATATCCGCCGGAGGATCTTGAATCGGTGAGCATCCAGCACGAGGTTGTCGCCTGCGAAAACCCCAATGTTGAGCTGCTGAGCGTCGGTCCTCTGCAGAAGCGGTAAGTTCAGGCGCGGGCTTGCGCTGGCAGAGGTTGGGCCGGGCGCCGGCTGGCGTTGGTTCTGCGCCGAAGGCGTCAGGCCCGCTGGGTTTTTTGATCGGATTGGCGTCAGGCCCACTGGGTTCGGGCGCGGGCTGGTTGGGCAGTGGCCGGAATGGCTCCTCTGCCCGCTGATGACTCCGTCCATTCCTCCACAGCTGCCTTCGCGAAGATACTTCTCCACAAATGAAAAGGTCTTCCAGACTGAACCCATCGATTCCGAAATAATTGGTTCATGGAGACAGTTGCCGGGATGAAAGCATCCGCCGAACCGAGATCAGCCGGTGCGGTTCCCCTTAACACTGCCTTCGGAGACGTTACGCAGGCAGCCGGCGTTGCCGAGACAGACCGAGCCTTGGGAGCAGTCGATGCCGCCTCCGCCGGCACATCTGCAGCCAGTAACTTCACCAGTGTCGGTGGCTTCCTTGCTTCCGTAGCGAAAGCCAGCGAGCACCTCGATGATCTTCGCCGCCATGCCCTACGGGCGACCGCGCTGATAAGCACCGGACAAGCAGCCGCCCTGGCTGCAGATGTTGAAGCGATGTCGCGCACGGTGGACTATCTGCAGATTGTTTGCGCCCAAGCCTTGGAGACACACCGGGTTACCGAAGCCTTCGGTGCCAACAGCCCGGTTATGCCCGCACCCGCCCCTGGCCAGCCCGCATGGAACAACACCTGGGCACAGCCGGCGGACTTCTGCGCGGAATCCGGTACGGAGCAGGCGGCCGGAAAAGTCCGCAGGGAGTTCCGCAGTACTGCCGACTACATGCGGTGCCGCCTCCGCATCAACCGCGCCGAAGCCCAAAGGCGCCTGAGGCTGGCTGCCAGTCTCTTGCCGTCGGTCAGCGCCAGCGGGCAACCTGTTCCAGCCGCTCTGCCGGCGCTCGCGGAAGCCACGGCCTGCGGCGTTATCTCCTCAGCCGGCGCCATGGTTGTCGCGAATGCCGTTGATGAGATCCGGCATCGCACGGAGGCCTCTGTCGCCTCAGCCATTGAGGCGGACCTCTCTGCCCTGGCTGCCCGCCAAGACGGAGACTTCCTTGTCCGGGCGGCCCGCCGATGGGTGCTGCTGGTTGACCAGGACGGCGCCGAACCCACGGACGAGGAATTGCGCCGCTTCCAAGGGGTATTTTCCGGACGGAAGAAGAACGGACTCAACCATCTGAATATCTACTGCACCGATGACCAGCACGAAACGCTGCTGACCGTGATGAATGCCGCTGCAGGGCCGCGGGCAGCGGATGGCTCTGCACCGGACCCAGCAATCGCCGGGTCTGCCGAACGCGGGGATGGAACACCACCTGACCCGGCCACTGCTTCCCGCTTGAACCGTAGTACCCGGCCGCAGCGCCTGCTCGGAGGGCTCGTGGACGCAGCGAAAGCTGCCCTCTCGACCGGCGGCGTCCCCGCCTCCGGAGGAACCCGGCCGCAGGTGCTGGTCACGATCGATTCGGCATCTCTGTTGCAGAAATTCGATTTCGGATCGGTACTCAAACCCATGGACGGCCCGGAGCCCGCCAGTCATTCAGTGCGGCCGGGAAACTTTGCGTTCTCCGGACCTGTTCCGGCAGCTGCCGTCCGAAAACTCGCTTGTGATGCTGACCTGTTGCCCGTCGTCCTGTCCGGTGAAGGCAGAATTCTGGACATTGGCCGGGCACAGCGGCTCTTCCCGCCGCACCTGCGAAAAGCCCTCCACGCCAGAGACGGGGGCTGTGCTTTTCCGGGCTGCACAATTCCCGGACCATGGACAGAAGCACACCATATTCGTTACTGGAATGTCGGCGGACCGACATCAGCAGACAACGGGGTACTGCTGTGCTCACATCACCACCACGAGGTGCATAAGGAGAACTGGCGCATCGAGGTGAAGTCGGGCGTGCCATGGTTCGTCCCGCCGTCGTACGTGGACCCGGATCGGATTCCCCTGCGGAACACCTTTTTCCGTGCTGACCCAGGCTCCGGCTCGGGCTCCATGCAACGGCGGATGGACACGGCCCGGATATCTCGAGGGCCGGCCCTCTAACTGCGGGATCAGGTAACTGCGGGGATCAGCCCTCCGGGATTCGGCCTCCAGCCAAACCTCGCGCCCATGGGTCAAAAGTGTCAGGGCCGTGCGGAACAATGGTTCTCATGACATCGGGAGCTTCGGTGCTGCAGAAGTTCACCCCCGCCACCAGGGAGTGGTTCGAGGGTGCTTTTGATGCGCCCACACCTGCGCAAACCGGAGCGTGGGAGGCCATCTCCGAGGGGTCGAATGCGCTGGTCGTTGCACCGACAGGTTCGGGAAAGACGCTGGCGGCATTTCTCTGGGCCCTGGACAGTTTCATTGCATCAGCCGCCGGAACCGCCGCCGCGGCTGATGCGACAGCAGTTACCGCTACAACAACGGCTCCAGCTCCAGACGGAAAGTCCGCGAAAGTACCCGGACGCAAAAGAACTGCTGAGCCCAAGCGCAAGACCAAGGTTCTGTACATCTCGCCGTTGAAGGCGCTTGGCGTCGACGTGGAACGGAACCTGCGCTCTCCCCTGATCGGCATCACCCAAACCGCCAAACGTCTGGGCCTGCCCACACCGGGCATCACCGTGGGAGTCCGTTCCGGAGACACCCCCCAGAACGAACGCAGGACCCTGCTGACCCGCCCGCCGGACATCCTCATCACCACTCCGGAATCCCTGTTCCTTATGCTGACATCACGGGCACGGGAAACGCTGGCGGAAGTGGAGACCGTCATCGTCGACGAGGTGCATGCCGTCGCCGGAACCAAGCGGGGCGCACATCTGGCGGTAACTCTCGCCCGGCTGGACGCAATGCTGGACAAACCGGTCCAGCGCATCGGACTGTCCGCGACGGTGGAACCCCACGAAACCGTCGCCCGCTTCCTGGGCGGAAATGCACCGGTCCACATCGTCGCACCGTCCTCCACGAAATCGTGGAACCTGACCGTGACTGTTCCGGTGGAAGACATGTCGGACCTGGGCGGGGCGCCTGCAGCCGAAGACACCGTTGAGGGAGGATACGCGCCGCAGGCCAGCATCTGGCCCCATGTCGAGGAAAAGATCGTGGACCTCGTCGAGGCCAACCGCTCCACCATCGTGTTCGCCAATTCCCGGCGGCTGGCCGAGCGGTTGACCGCAAGACTGAACGAAATTCACGCGTTCCGGAAGGAGGCGGCGGCACTGTCGGAAGCGGCGGCCGCTGCCACCGGGACCGACGGCATGACCGGGACCAACCGGAATGACGGCACCCGGAGCGCGGCACCATCCGCGACTCGTCCCCCCGCACAGCTGATGGCGCAGGCCGGAGTGTCCATCCGCTACCGCGACCCGGAACCCCAGACAGAGACGGATGAGAATAACCTCCTGCTGGCCCGCGCCCATCACGGCTCGGTTTCGAAAGACCAGCGCGCCCTGATCGAAGACGACCTCAAATCCGGACGACTGCGCTGCGTGGTGGCGACCAGCTCACTGGAACTGGGCATCGACATGGGTGCCGTGGACCTGGTGATCCAGGTCGAATCCCCACCTTCGGTGGCCAGCGGGCTGCAGCGTGTCGGCCGCGCAGGACACCAGGTGGGAGAAACATCCCAAGGCGTCATGTTTCCGAAGCACCGCGGAGACCTGCTCAATTCCGCTGTTGTTGCCGAACGCATGCTTGCCGGACAGATCGAGCCTCTGTCGATCCCCTCCAATCCCCTGGACATCCTCGCCCAGCAGACCGTGGCGGCAGCTGCTCTCGGGTCGATCGATGTGGAGGAATGGTTCGACGTCGTCCGCCGGTCCGCACCCTTCGCCGGGCTGCCGCGCTCGGCCTTCGATGCCACCCTGGATCTGCTGGCCGGACGGTATCCCTCCGACGAGTTCGCGGAACTGCGACCGCGCATTGTCTGGGACCGCACCGAAGGCACCATCACCGGACGCCCCGGAGCGCAGCGGCTGGCGGTGACCTCCGGCGGAACCATCCCGGACCGCGGCCTGTTCGGCGTTTATCTGGTCGGTGACTCCGAGGGCAAAAACAGCCGGCGCGTCGGAGAGCTCGACGAGGAAATGGTCTACGAATCCCGGGTCGGCGACATTTTCGCCCTGGGCGCCACGAGCTGGCGGATCGAGGACATCACCCATGATCGGGTGCTGGTCTCCCCCGCCTTCGGGCAGCCCGGAAAGCTGCCCTTCTGGCGCGGAGATTCCCTGGGCCGGCCGGTCGAGTTGGGCCGGGCCCTCGGCGCCTTCGTCCGGGAGATGTCCGGCAGCGACGATGCGAAAGCCCGGGAGCGCCTCGCCGCCGTCGGGCTCGATGAGTGGGCGGCCGGAAACCTCATCACCTACCTGCGTGATCAGCAGCAGGCCACCGACGTGGTGCCGAATGACCGGACGCTGGTGGTGGAGCGTTTCCACGACGAACTCGGAGACTGGCGGGTTGTCCTGCACAGCCCGTACGGAATGCCGGTCCATGCCCCTTGGGCTCTGGCTGTGGGGGCAAGACTGCATCAGCGGTACGGGCTGGACGGCTCGGCGATGGCGTCCGACGACGGCATCGTGCTGCGGGTGCCGCTCATGGAGGACGAACCTCCGGGGGCGGAACTGTTCCTCTTCGAGGCGGACGAACTCGAATCGATAGTCACGGCAGAGGTCGGCGGATCGGCCCTGTTCGCTTCACGGTTCCGTGAATGCGCCGCACGGGCACTGCTGCTGCCGCGGCAGAATCCCGGGAAGCGCAGTCCGCTGTGGCAGCAGCGGCAGCGGTCGGCACAGCTGCTGGACGTCGCGAAGAAGTACCCGACCTTTCCCATCGTGCTCGAAACGGTGCGTGAATGCCTGCAGGACGTCTATGACCTGCCCGCTTTGAAGGACATCGCCGCCGGAATCGAGCGGCGCGAAATCCGCTTGGTGGAAACCACCACCCCCTCGCCGTCGCCCTTTGCCCGGTCGCTGCTCTTCGGCTACATCGGCGCGTTCCTGTACGAGGGAGACTCGCCGCTGGCGGAACGCCGCGCTGCGGCCCTGTCGCTGGATCCGACGCTGCTCAACGAACTGCTCGGCCGGGCAGAACTGCGCGAGCTCCTCGATGCGCGCATCATCGCGCAGGTTGAGCGTGAGCTGCAGCGCCTGGCAGCAGACCGCCGTGTCCGGGGAATTGAAGGAGTCGCTGATCTGCTCCGGCTGCTGGGACCGCTCACGGTATCCGAAACGGCAGCCCGGCTGCAGCCACCGGCAGCCGACAGCAGTCCCGCACAGCATGATCCCGCCGCACAGAACGACGACGGCGCCACGTCAGCGGCGCTCACGACAGGGCCGGGACACGGGGCGTCAGCAAAGCAGGCCGTCCCGCAGGACCACAACACGCCAGCTGAGCACACGGAACCCGCCCACTCTGCCAATCCGGAGTATGCGTCCGAGCTCCTTGAGGAGCTGGTCCGTTCGAACCGTGCCCTCAAGGTGGGCGTCGCCGGACTGTCCCGCTATGCGGCGATCGAGGATGCGGCCCGACTGCGCGATGCCCTGGGCGTTCCGCTGCCCATGGGTGTTCCGCTGGCCTTCATTGAGCCCGTCGCCGATCCCCTGGGCGACCTCGTCGGCCGGTACGCCCGCACGCACGGGCCGTTCACCGCCGCGGAAGCCGCCGCGAGGCTGGGGCTGGGCGTCGCCGTCGTCACCGGAACGCTTCAGCGGCTCGCCGGCGAAGGCCGGGTGGTGGAAGGCGAGTTCCGGCCGGCGGAAACCTCCATTCTGGACGCCGCAGCGGGAGTCGACAGCACGCCGGGTGCGGTGCTCACCGTGCCCGGCATCCCCGCCGGAACCGAATGGTGCGACGCCGACGTGCTGCGCCGCCTGCGCCGCCGGTCGCTGGCCGCGCTGCGGTCGGAAGTGGAGCCGGTGGATCCGGCGACGTACGCCAGATTCCTGCCGGTGTGGCAAAACATCGGCTCTTCCCTGCGCGGGCTCGACGGCGTTGCCACCGTGATCGACCAGCTCTCCGGAGTGCCCATCCCGGCATCGGCATGGGAACCGCTCATTCTGGGCTCCCGGGTCCGGAACTACACTCCGTCAATGCTGGACGAACTCACTGCCACCGGAGAAGTCCTCTGGTCCGGAACCGGCGCACTGCCCGGCAACGACGGCTGGATTGCTCTGCACCTTGCCGAAAACGCACCCCTGACCCTGAATCCCGCAGATGATTTTGACCCCTCTGACCTGCAGCTGCAGCTGCTGAACCTCCTGTCCGGAGGCGGAGCCTATTTCTTCCGCCAATTGGTGGATGCCCTGGCGGCTCAGGGTTCGCAGTCCTCCGATGCCAATGTCATCGGTGCCCTGTGGGATTTGGTCTGGTCCGGGCGGATCACCAATGACACCTTCACTCCGGTCCGCTCCCTGCTCTCCGGCGGCAAGACGGCGCACAAACAGCGGGCCGCCACTCCGCGGGCCCGCACCGCGCGGCTGGGCAGGATCGGCCGCGCTCCCGGCGCGTCCCTCACCGGAGGGTCGATGCGCCTGGCCGCCGGCAGCCAGCCCGCTGCCCTGCGGAACGCACCGCAGCTGGTCGCCGGGCGCTGGAGCATGCTGCCTCCGGTCGAATCTGACACCACCATCCACGCGCATGCAACAGCCGAGCTGCTGATGGACCGCTATGGCATCCTCACCCGCGGTTCTGTCGCCAGCGAGGGAACACCCGGCGGCTTCGGCCTGCTGTACAAGGTGCTGGCACGACTTGAGGAGATGGGCCGCTGCCGGCGCGGATACTTCATCGAACAACTTGGAGCCGCGCAGTTTGCCGTTCCAGCCACTGTCGACCGGCTGCGGTCCTTTTCCGAGGACGCACAGCTGAGGAAGCCGGAACCGACGGCTGTGGCGCTGGCTGCCACGGATCCGGCGAATCCGTACGGCGCAGCGCTGCCCTGGCCCGCGCTCGACGGCGGACACCGGCCCGGCCGGAAAGCCGGTGCCCTGGTAGTGCTGGTGGACGGAGATTTGACCATCTATGCCGAACGCGGAGGGAAAACCCTGCTCTCCTTCACCGAGGATCCTGCTGCCCTTGAGCTCTCCGCCGAGGCTTTGGTGGGTATTATCCGCAGGGGTGCCGCGGAAAAGATGGCTATAGAGAAAGTCAACGGGGTGGACATCCTGGACACGGACGCTGCCCGTGCCCTCACGCACGCCGGTTTTTACACGACGCCGAAGGGGCTGCGCTACCGTGTCTGATTCACCGTCGGATTCACCGCGACCACTAACCGGCGCGGCCGGGCCCGGCCAGGGAGGAGACAGTGCCTGAAGGAGATACCGTCTGGCGGGCTGCCCGTGAGCTCAATACCGTCCTGGCAGGGCAGACCCTCACCCGGTGCGACATCCGCGTTCCCAAATTCGCGACCACCGATTTCTCCGGCCACACAGTTGCCGATGTCGTTTCCCGCGGCAAACACCTGCTGATCCGCTTGGACGGTTCAGGTGTGCCCGGTTCAGCTGTGGACGCTGCAGCGGCGCGGGTACCTGCAGGGCGGGCAGCTACGGGGCGGGCAACTGCGGGTTCTGCAGCTATGAATGCTGCGGACACCGGTTGGATCCTGCATTCCCACCTCAAGATGGAAGGGTTGTGGCACGTCTACAACCGCGGCGAGCGGTGGCGGCGGCCGGCGTTCAAGGCCCGCTGCATTTTGGAGACGTCGACTAAGCAGATTGTCGGCTTTGACCTCGGTTTCCTGCGGGTCCTTCCCCGCAGCGAAGAGGACGACGCCGTCGGGTACCTCGGGCCGGATCTGCTCGGTCCGGACTGGGATGCGTCCGAAGCCCTGCGGCGAATCCAATCGGTTCCCGAACGGCCCATCGGCCTGGCGCTGCTGGACCAGCGCAATCTGGCCGGGATCGGCAACGTCTACCGGTGTGAAATCTGTTTTCTGGCCGGAGTCCATCCGCTGACACCTGTGGGGGAGGTCCCCAATCTGCAGCGCATCATTGATCTGTCCAAGCGGCTGCTCGAAGCCAACAAGGCCCGCAGCCGCAGAATCACAACCGGCAACATGGGACGAGATCCGCTGTGGGTCTACAACCGCGAGACCCGCGGCTGCCTGCGGTGCGGAACGAAGGTTGCCCACGAACTGGTCGGAGACAATGCCTTGGAGTTGCGGGATCTGTATTACTGTCCGCATTGCCAACCCGTCTCCGGTACTCGGCCCGCCTAACTGTAACTCGCCGGTCCCCCACCGGTCCGTGGCCGACGGCCCGCCTACCCCCCCCCGCCTAGCCCCCGCCGGTCACCGGCCGGTCCGCGGCCGATCCGCGGCCGATCCGCGGCCGGTCCGCGGCCGATTCCCCGCAAACCGTACTCTGAGCCGGCACACCGTACTATGAGCCGTATGGACCCTTCCTCCCCTTCCGGAGTGACAGGCTTCTGGTATCCGACCCGGCCGGAACAGGAGCCCGCCCGGGCCGTGCTCAATACGCTGCGGGACTACCGCTCTGCGGAACAGGAAATGCGCCGGCGGACACGCGAAGAGCTGGGCATCAATGAGAAAGACATGCAGGCGCTCCGGCATTTGATGCGTGCCCACCAGCAGGGAGTCGCTCTTGGGCCAACGGACTTGAGCCGTCTGCTCTCCATCTCCACCGCGTCCACCACTGCTCTGATCGACCGCCTTGTCAGCAGCGGGCACATTGAGAGGCGGCTGCACCCCACCGATCGACGGGCGCTGGAACTCGTCCCGACTGAGAAGTCGGACACGGAAATGCGGGAGTTTCTTGGTCCGATGCACGAGCGCATGATGGCGGTAGCCGCCTCCCTGTCGCCGGAGGAAGCGGAGATCATTGCCGGGTTCCTCCAGCGGATAACCGACGCCCTGGACGAAAAAACCGTCATCTGCGCTGCACCCCACACCCCGCTTTCCTGAACCCTCCTGACTGACCCGCACCGGCCCGCTAACTGGCCGGTGCCCCGGATGGACGGTGAGCTGGCCTCCTGCGCCCGGTGCCGTCGTCGGCCGCCCCCTTCCGCACTCGGTAGTCTTGAAGGGTGATGTCATCTCCCCTTCCCGTGCGCAACGGCGTGAACGCGACCCGTCTGCGGCTGCCGGTTGAAGGCCCGTGGGAAACTGCGATGGACTACGTGCTCTCCCGCTTCGGCCACGTGGATCCGGACGGAATAGTGGACCGGTTCACCCGGGGCGAGGTCGTGGGCCTGGGCGGCATTCCCCTGACCCACCGCACCCCCCTGAACGAGCACACGTTCATCTGGTACTACCGGGAGTTGCCGCCCGAAAAACGGCTGCCGGTGGACATCAACATCCTGCACCAGGACGAGGACCTGTTGGTTGTCGACAAACCGCACTTCCTGCCGACTACGCCCGGCGGGATGTACGTGGCTGAATCGGCATTGGTCAGGCTTCGGGTGCAGCTGGACATTCCCGACCTCATTCCCATGCACCGGCTGGACCGGATGACTGCAGGCGTACTGCTCTTTTCGACAAATCCGAAAACCCGCGGAAAATACCAGACGCTGTTCGAAAAACGCCGCATCTCCAAGGAGTATGAGGCAGTAGCACCGGTGCGCACCGATCTGGAGCTGCCGCGGATCGTGCGCAGCCGCATGATCAAGTCACGCACTTATTTGCTGGCGCAGGAGGTGGAGGGCGAGCCGAATGCGGAAACGCGTGTCGAGCTCCTGGAAGCGCACGACGGCGTGGGCAGGTACCGATTGCAGCCCCACACCGGCAAAACGCACCAACTTCGCGTGCACATGGCCTCGCTGGGAATCGGCATCCTGAACGATTCCTTTTACCCGGAGCTGCTGCCCCAGGCGCAGGATGACTACTCTCGGCCCCTGCAGCTGCTCGCCCGCTCGGTGGAGTTTGTGGATCCGTTGACGAAGCGGCCGGTGCAGTACCAGAGCGGTCTTTCCTTGGCCTTCGCGCCGGGGGCCTAAGCGGCCCCGATCATCTCCAAAACGACCGGCCGCGGGGACCGCACCTGCAGCCTTTCGGCAGGTAAGGAATTTCTTCCCTGTTTAGGGTTGCCAATGGGTAGGCTGGATGCAAACGTCCAGGGCAGTGCCCGCGGACGCTCTCCCCAGGGAAGGACCCTGATGAATCCGCCGTCGAAGCCGTCCGCACCGCAGCCCGGCCCGGAGACGCAGCGCGGTCCGGTGGAGCAGCGTCGTCCGGATGCGCAGCACGGCCCGGAGGACCTGAACGCTCCGGATGCTCAGCACCGTCAGGATGCACAGTCCTTTCCCGATCCGCAGGGGGTTCCGGATCCGGCCCCTCCGCTGCGAGGCACCAGCGGAAAGACAGCTCCGAAACGGCTGGTGAAGCCAGCGGAGCCGGCACACCTGCCCAAACTGACGCCGCTGCCCAAACCGAAACGCGGACCCGCAGGAAGGCCGGCTGAACTGCAGCGCGGGGGAACGGCGCCGGATAGGTCCGAAGGCGTGTCTGATCCTGCGGCCACCGGCACGGTGAACCCGCCGCGGTCACCAAGGTCAGGCCGGGCTGCCATCCCGGTCCGGCTCATCCGCCGCGTCGCCGTGTCGGCAGCAACCGCAGGGGCGGTATGGTCCACGGCGTTCACAGTGAGTGCGGACAATGAATCGGCCGCCGCCCGCCTGCAGGGAGCCCTGGACCCGACGGGATCGCTGCTCGCTCCCGCAGCGATGGTGTGGTGGCTCTGGTTGCCGATAGTCGCAGGATGGCTTGCATACGCCGTCTACCAATGGCTTCCACGACAGCGCACCAATTCGCGGCACGATTGGTTTGGCTGGCTTGTCCTGGCAGCCGAATTAGTGGCGTTCGGCTGGCTGCTGGCCGTTTCGGCCGGAACGGCAGCAGGTGTGCTGGCGGTCGCGGTCGCCCAGGTAGCACTGGGGCTGCTGTGCATTCACCGGAGCAACAGCATTCCGCCGGCAACCCGGACGGAGGGGTGGTTGGCCGATGTCCCCCTCGGACTGTTTTTCGCCGCGGGCATCTTCTCGCTGACCACATCCGCTGCCCACATCCTGACCACCACGAACGCGGATCTGGCCGGCTGGGGCGGTGTCGCCTGGGCCCTGATCGGACTGGTGACGGTGACCATGGGCGTCATAGTGGTCTGCATGACGGATCGCGGTCACCTGGCCGTGG
Source organism: Arthrobacter sp. zg-Y820 (assembly GCF_030142155.1). Taxonomy (GTDB): domain Bacteria; phylum Actinomycetota; class Actinomycetes; order Actinomycetales; family Micrococcaceae; genus Arthrobacter_B. The sequence continues at coordinate 303,196 of NZ_CP126247.1, read as the reverse complement.
CGGTGGCCGCAGCCTGGGGGCTGTCCTGCGTGGCTTTGGAACGGCTGGCAGGCACGCCGGGATCGATGGTTATTGGTGCTGCGGCCGCAGGCTCCGCCTTCCTTGTATTGCTCTCGGCCGGATCCCGCCGCCATCAGGTGGACCATGAAAGACGGTGGAACGAACGTCACCCCCAGCAGGAACAGGAAGCCGAGCCGCCAGCGGAGGAAGAAGCGTAGGCCGTGGCCCGGAAGGAATACTCCGGCATCCGTGTTCGTTGCCGCCGGGTATGAAGATCATCGGCGTGGAAAAGTTTGGCGGCCCGGAGGCCCTGACCGTATTGGACGTTCCCGAGCCCCATGCCGGGCCGGGCGAAGTGCGCATCCGGGTCAAAGCAGCGGCAGTGAGTCCGACGGACACCGTCTTGCGCAGCGGAGGGCAGGGCAAGGGACACCTTGAATTCCCGGCGATTCCCGGCATGGACGCGGCAGGAATCATCGACGAATCGAACGACGCCGGCGGGTGGGAGATCGGCGACAAGGTCATGTCCATCGCCCTGCCACTGGGAGCGCACCGGGGAGCCTATGCGGAGTATTTGGTGGCGCCTGCCGATTCGCTGGCACGTATTCCGGCGGGTAGGGATTTCGCGGAGGCATCCACACTGCCCATGAACGGGCTGACGGCGGTGCAGACCCTCGAGAAACTGGGTCTGCAGCCGGGACAGTCACTCGCGGTGACTGGTGCGGCCGGAACCCTGGGGAACTACCTCGTGCAGCTGGCCAAGCAGGCGGGCTTGGTGGTTGTGGCCGACGCCGCCGAAAAGGACCGCACGCTGGTCTCCGATCTGGGACCGGACTACGTGGTGGAGCGCGGTGACGGCGTCGCGGAGCAGGTCCGTGAGCTGTTCCCGGACGGAGTCGACGCCGTCGCCGATGCCGCAGTGATGAATGAAAAGGCCGTCTCCGCGGTGAAGGACGGCGGCGGATTCGCCACTTATCGGTGGTGGCAGCAGGACCCGGGCCGCGGCATTACGGTGCATGCCATTGCCGTCCGGGACGAATACCATTCGGGCCAAAAGCTGGAGGCGCTCCGCCGCCTCGCTGAGGACGGCACACTGACCCTCCGGGTGGCTGATCGGCTGTCGGCGGACAAGGCTGCCGAGGCGCACCGCCGACTCGAAGCCGGCGGTGTCCGCGGCCGGTTGGTCCTGCTCTTCTAGCCCAGTCGGGCCTTCCAGCCCGGTCGGGTCTTGCAGCCGAGTCGGGTCAGAGCGAAACCCATCGGCCCCGCTGCCGCCGCAGGACACGCAACCGCTCTGCCTCGGCGACACCGTCCACGGCGTGACGCATATTGGCTGCAGCGCGCTTCGCCTGGGAGTTCTCCAACGACCATTCATTGTCGGGAACCATGAACCGCAGGGTGATGCGCGGTATGCCGCTGACGATATCGAGCTGGTTGGCTTCGACATGGTGGCTGGCGGCCACCGCGGCAACTGCCGTCTCCATCACCGCTTCAGGCCGGATGCCGGGCTTCAGCCCCGTGATGTTCAGCTGGGCTCGAAAAGAAGGCATAACCACAGGTTAGACGGTCCCTGCTATCTTCCCGGCCGGAGCAGCTCCTCAGAGTTCGCGGTTCTCCGGATCGAAGTCAGCGAGGGGATCCCCGCCAAGGTGCGCCGGGTCGTCGCTGCCGTCCTCTTCATCCGCAGAGGTGGGATCGTCGAAGTCGACGTCGAGGGCCGCTTCTCCAATGGTGGGGACCTCCGGAGGAACCTGGGAGTCCCCCTCCTCGAAGCGCTCTTCCGCGGTTTCGTCCCTCAGGGTCTGGTCCGACAGCGTGCCCGGTTCGTTCGCCAGCGGCTCTTCGTTCACCAAAGGGTCCTCCTGCCAACGGTCCGGATTGTCTTCCGCCGCCCCCGGATAGCTCAGGTCTTCGGGGTCAATGAACTCATCAGCGTTGCTCAGGTCATCAGCGTCCGCCAGATCGTCCAGCGGAACGTCGGCGACCTCGTCCGGAGTTACGACGTCGGCAAAATCGTCGGCCAGTGCGGGGTCGTTGCCCAGCTCGGGATCGGGAATGCTCTGCTCGTCCATCAACTCTGCCTTTCCGTCTGCGTGCGCCCGCCGTTCCCCCACGAATCGCAGCTGGGAGGTTCGGCAGACCTTTTTAGTAAGCCTACTGACATCCCGGTTCCAGCACCACCCGGACCGCTCCGGGGCAAAAAAGCCTCCTTGTTCCGCGCGTAATTTTAGCCATAAACCGCGGTATTTCGGGTCGAAATCCAATTACGTCACATTAGTTTGACGTAAAGGTCACCCTAAGTAAGGGTTGCCTGAGTTATCTACTCTAAAACCGAGGGAGTCGCAGTGACCTTGCTGCACCACACTGAAGAGCGCGCAGACCTGGCAGCGCAGGTCGAACTGGAAATGGCCGCCGCCAGCCACCTGTTCAACGCGCGGACCACCGGACGCTACACCGCCGACGTCGTTCAGGGCGTGAAGCTGGTGGCGGCGACGGTCGCTGGGACCACCAAACCGTTCACGGGAACCACTCCGGCACAATTGGCACCAACCGTGGACGGCATAGACCTGGAGTCACCGCTGTCGAACACCGCAGCAGCACTGCAGGAACTTGCCGGAGCCTATTTGCAGGACGCTGTGTACTTCCACGACACCAAGTACGCGGCGCATCTGAACTGCCCGGTGGTTATTCCGGCACTCGTGGGCGAGGCGATCCTGTCCGCCGTGAATTCCTCGCTGGACACATGGGACCAAAGTGCAGGCGCCACGCTGATCGAGCGGCGCCTGATCCGCTGGACAACTGAGCGGCTGGGACTCGGCCCCGCCGCAGACGGCGTCTTTACGAGCGGCGGCACCGCCTCAAACCTGCAGGGCCTGCTGATCGCCCGAAATTCCGCCGTATCCAAACTGCGGCTGGATCCGCGCCACGAGGGCCAGCGGCTTCCGGCACTGCTGGACGGCCTCCGTATTTTCACTTCAGAGGCCAGCCACTTCAGCATCTCCAAGTCCGCATCGCTTCTGGGACTGGGGTACGACGCCGTCGTGCCCGTTCCGTGCGACTCTTCCCGCCGGATGGATCCCGAGGCCCTGCGTGCGGCCCTGGAGACCAGCATCGGGCGCGGCGAAACTCCGATGGCCATAGTTGCCACCGCCGGCACCACCGACTTCGGCAGCATCGACCCGCTGTCCGCCACCGCGGCCCTGGCCCGCGAGCACGACACCTGGCTGCATGTGGACGCCGCCTACGGTGGCGGGCTCATCACCTCCCTGCGGCACCGGCACCTGCTGGAGGGCATCGATGCCGCCGATTCAGTCACCGTCGACTTCCACAAGACGTTCTTCCAGCCCGTTTCCTCCAGTGCGCTGTTGGTGCGCGACACCGCGATGCTCGGGCATGTCACGTTCCATGCGGATTACCTCAATCCGGAAAGCGCCGCCCGGGAACTGGTTCCGAACCAGGTCGACAAGAGCCTCCAGACCACTCGGCGGTTCGATGCGCTGAAACTCTGGCTCACCCTGCGGCTCATGGGTGCCGACGGCATCGGGCTCCTTCTCGACGCGGCCGTGGACCTGGCCGCCGACGTTTCCGGCATCCTGTCCGCCGATCCCGACTTCGACCTCGCGGCACCGGCACAGCTCAGCACCCTGGTGTTCCGCTACCTTCCCGCCGGCGTGGATGCCGACACCGCCGACGCCATGAACCAGCGCATCCGCAAGGACATTTTTGCCTCCGGCGAAGCAGTGGTTGCCGGAACCACGCTGGGCGGCCGCCACTACTTGAAATTCACCCTGCTTAACGCCGAAACCACGCTCGAGGATGTCAGCGAAATCCTTGCGCTGATCCGCACCGCCGGAGACAACTACCTGGCAGGAGCCGCCGCATGAACCCCCCTGCCCCCTTCGACTCTTCCCTCCCGGCACCGTCAGCTTCTCCGGCACCGTCAACTTTCCCGGCACCCTCAACTTCTCCGGCAGCCTCCGCGCCGCCGCAGGGGCACGTGTACGACGCCGTCGGCATCGGCGTCGGGCCTTTCAATCTGGGACTCGCCGCACTCACGGAGCCGATAGCCGATTTGGACCTGGTGTTCGTCGACCAGCGGCCCGGCTTCGACTGGCATCCGGGAATGATGCTGGACTCCGCACACCTGCAGGTCCCCTTCATGGCGGATCTGGTCACGCTGGCCGATCCGACGTCGCCCTATTCGTTCCTGAACTTCCTGAAGGAAACCGGACGGCTGTACCGCTTCTACATTCGGGAGAACTTCTATCCGCTCCGGGCCGAGTTCAACGCCTACTGCCAGTGGGTGGCCGATGCGCTGCCCAACGTGCACTTCGGCGAGCGCGTGGCCCGGGTGCGGTACGACGACGGTGTGTACGCGGTGCACACCGACGGTCCCGGCGGACCCCGGATCCGGCTCGGCCGCCGCCTGGTCCTGGGCACCGGAACATCCCCGCACATCCCGCCCGCAGCCCGCGGCATCACCGACGCCGGAGGCCTGGTGCTGCACAACGCCGACTATCTGGCACGGAAGGCCGAGCTGCAATCCCGCTCGAGCATCACGGTGGTCGGCAGCGGCCAGAGTGCCGCGGAGATTTACCTGGATCTGCTTCAGGATCTGCCGGCTCACGGCTACGAGCTGAACTGGGTGACCCGGTCGGGGCGCTTCTTCCCGCTGGAGTACACCAAGCTGACCCTGGAAATGACGTCCCCGGAGTATGTGGACTACTTCCACGCCCTTCCGGAAACCACCCGGGACACTCTGGTGGCCACCCAGAAGAACCTTTACAAGGGCATCGATTCCGAGCTGATCAACGAAATCTACGACACCCTGTATGCACTGAGCCTGAACGGAGAACCCCGGACGCGGCTGCTGACCCACATGGAGCTGCGCGCGGCCCGCTATCATCCGGAAACCGGCCGGCACACCCTGGAACTGCACCACGATGAACAGGACCGGGGGCACCTGCTGGAGACCGACGCCGTCGTCCTCGGCACCGGCTACTCCTACCGGGAACCGGAGTTCCTGGCCGGAATCGGCGAGCGCCTCAAGCGCGACGCCGCCGGCCGGTTCGATGTGGACCGCAACTACGGGATCGGCACCGCTGCGGGCGAGATCTTCGTCCAGAATGCCGAGCTGCATACCCACGGCTTCGTCACCCCCGACCTGGGGATGGCCGCCTACCGGAACTCGATCATCATTCGGGAGATGCTCGGTCGCGAGCACTACCCCGTGGAGCGCAGCATCGCCTTCCAGGAGTTTGGCGTGCCTGCCGGAGCGAGCTCCCCCGCAAGTTCCACTGCAGGCCCCCCAGCAGCGTCCCTTGCAGCCTCCCCTGCGGCCTCCCCCGCAGCCTCCCCCGTGCGGCAGCCCGACGGCGACCGGGTGTCGGCATGAACTTCACGATCGTTCCGGTGGATGCCGCCCGTGACGCACCCCTGCTGCACGACTGGATGGCCCGCGACTACGCCCGCTTCTGGGGCATGACCACTGCCTCGCGTGCGGAGGTGGAAGCCGAATACACCCGGATAGCCGAAGACCCGCATCACCATGCCTGGCTGGGACTGGAGGACGGCACACCGGCGTTCCTGATGGAATCGTACGCCCCGGCACACTCGCCGCTGGCCGGACTCTATGAAGTGCGGCCCGGAGACACCGGCATGCACCTCCTCGTGGGCCCGGCAAAACAGCCGCGGTCCGGATTCACCACGGCGGTGTTCCGCACCGTCCTGGATTTCCTCTTCGCCCAGGAGCGCACGCAACGCATTGTCGTGGAGCCGGACGTCCGCAACACCAAAATCGCCGCGCTGAATGCCCGGATGGGCTTCGTACCGGCCAAGACCATCTCCCTTCCGGACAAGGACGCCCTGCTCAGCTTCTGCACCCGCGGGGATTATGCCCGCAGCCGTCAGTCTGCCGACGCCGCCGTCCCCGCCGCACACCCCACCGACGCTGTTTCAGGAGTTGCCCCGTGACCATGATCTTTTCCAACACCACATCTGACGCCATCGACTTCCCCGCGGAAGCCCCCGCCGGTTCGACGACCGCACACCTGACACCCGAGCGGTGGGCCACGGCAAACCGGCACCTGATCCGCAAGGCGCTGGCGGAGTTCTCGCACGAGCGCATCCTCGCCCCGGAACCGGTCAGCCCGGCGGCAGACACCGCGGCCGCACCGGCGACGACACGGGCGTCGGCAGTCATGGCCGCAGGACCGGCACGGGCCACGGAGGCCGCCTACCGTCTGGTGTCCGACGACGGCGGTGCCGAGTACCGCTTTGCCGCCCGGCTGCTTGAACTTGACCACTGGTCGATTCCCGCCGCGAGCATCCAACGGTTTGCCGGAGGAACTGAAACGTCGCTGGACGCACTGGTTTTCATCACCGAGTTCTCCGCCACGCTGGGCATCAACGACCAGATGCTGCCCGTCTACCTCGAGGAAATCAGCAGCACGCTGGCCTCCCACGCCTTCAAGAATTACCCGGGTGCGCCGTCGTCGGACGCACTGGCCCGCGGAGCCACCAAGGGCTTGGATCCCGCCGCCGATTTCCAGGCGGTTGAGCGTTCCATGATCGAGGGACATCCCTGCTTTGTTGCCAACAACGGCCGGCTCGGCTTCGGATCGGACGATTACCTCGCCTACGCACCGGAAGCAGGAGCTCCCGTGCATCTGGAGTGGATCGCCGTCCGCCGCGACCGCTCCGTCTTCACCTCCCTCCCCGGCCTGGATTACCGGACCCATCTGGAGAACGAGCTGGGTGCCGCCGCCGTCGCCGGCTTTGACGCCCGGCTGGGGAGCCTCGGAGCCGATGCCGCCGATTACCTGTACATGCCCGTCCATCCGTGGCAGTGGACCAATAAGCTCACCGTGACCTTCGCGGCGGAAATTGCGCAGGGGCATCTGGTGCATCTGGGAACCGGCGACGACATGTATCAGGCGCAGCAGTCGATCCGGACGTTCTTCAACCGGGACCGGACGGACCGGTGCTACGTGAAAACGGCACTGTCCGTGGTGAACATGGGCTTTATGCGCGGCCTCTCCCCCGAATACATGCTGGCAACCCCGGCCATCAACGACTGGCTGGACGGCCTGGTCCGAAACGACAAAACCCTGCAGGCGGCCGGTTTCAGCATCCTGCGCGAGAATGCCGCAGTCGGCTACACGAACCGCTATTTCGAGGCCGGCTCCCCCAAGGGCTCGGCCTACCGCAAGATGCTCTCCGCCCTGTGGAGGGAGAGTCCTCTCGAACGGCTGGACAGCGGTGAGCAGCTGGCCACCATGGCCTCCCTGCTGCACACCGATGCCGGCGGCCGGCCGCTGGCCTCAGCGCTGATCGAGCAGTCCGGACTCGGCGCCCAGGCGTGGTTGGAGCAGTATCTCCGGGCCTACCTGGTGCCTCTGTTGCACTGCTTTTATGCCTATGAACTCGCCTTTATGCCGCACGGCGAGAACCTGATCATGGTGCTCCGGAACGGAGCAGTCCAGCGGATGATCATGAAGGACATCGCTGAGGAAATCGTGGTGATGGGCGACCGCACTCCCCTGCCGGAGGACTGCACCCGCGTGCGGATAGACATCCCGCAGGACGACAAGGTCCTCTCGATTTTCACCGATGTGTTCGACTGCATCTTCCGTTTCCTGGCGGCCCTGCTGGAGGAAGACGGGCAGCTGGAGACCGGCAAGTTCTGGGAAACCGTGGCATCGCTGGTCCTGGAGTACCAGGACGCGCATCCGGAACTGGCAGCCGAGTTCGCCACCCACGACCTCTTCGCCGAAGATTTTGTCCTCTCCTGCCTGAACCGGCTGCAGCTGCGCAACAACCAGCAAATGCTGGACCTGAGCGATCCCTCGGGCGGGCTGCAGTTTTCCGGCCGGCTGGACAACCCGCTGGCACGCTTCCGCCGCTGACCCGCCGGTGACCCCGGTGCCCGGATTTCCCAGGTGCACCGGGGTCTGCGGGGTCAGCGGTTCTGCGGGTCAGCGCAGCGCCGAGATCCCGGTGATGTCGCGGCCCACAATGAGGGAATTGATCTCGTACGAGCCCTCGTACGTATAAATGGCTTCGGCATCGGCGAAGACCTTGGCCATGCGGTAGTCCGTCACGATTCCGTTGCCGCCCAGGATGCTGCGGCCCAGCGCCACGGTTTCGCGCATCTTGCGGCTGGCATAGGACTTGGCCAGCGCCGCCTGCGCCATGCCGTCGGATTCGCTCCTGGCGGCGGTCCGGTTGCCCGCCGAAGGGTAGCCGCCGCGTTCCAGTTCGGCGACGCGGGCGAGCATGCCGGTGCTCGCCACAGTGTTGCCGAGCATCCGCACCAGCTGCTCGGTGACGAGCTGGAACGACGCCAGCGGCCGCCCGAATTGGTGCCGCTCCACGGCATAGGCCCGGGCAATATCGACGGCGGCCAGCTGGGTGCCCACCGCCTGCCAGCCCACCATGATGCGGGACCCGCGCAGCAGGTGCTTGATGTCCTCGAAGCTGTCGATGCCGGCCAGCCGGTCGGCTTCGCGGACACGGACGCCGGTCAGCGTGATGTCGGCATTCTGCACGGTGCGAAGGGCCGTCTTGTTTTCGATTCTGCTGCGGTGCACACCGGGCAGCGAGGCATCCAGCAGGAACCCGCGGATCTTTCCGGTCTCCGGTTCGCGGGCCCACAGCAGCATGTAGTCGCAGAAGGTGCCGTTGCCAATCCAGCGTTTGCTGCCGTTGAGAATCCAGGAATTCCCGTCCCGGACGGCGGTGGTCTCCATGCCTCCGGCGACGTCGGAACCGTGGGCCGGCTCGGTCAGGGCGAAGGCTCCGGTGATCCGCAGCGCCAGCGCGTCGGCCAGCAGGCGGTCCTTCTGGTCCTGGGAGCCGAAGGCATGCAGGGCCTCCACAAAGAGGTCGTGGTGGACCATGAAGAACGTTGCAATGGAGGTGTCCGTCCGGGTCATTTCAGCGATCACCAGCCCGGCAAACAGTGGGCTGTAGCCCTGCTGCACGGGAGTCGAGAGCTCCAGCGCCGCGAGTTTGGGCAGGAGCTCGGTCGGAAACCGGGCGTCCTGCCACCATTGGGCAGCATACGGGGCGACCTCCGCGGCGAGGAACGCCCGCAGTTCGGCGAGTTTCTCCTGTTCCCGGGCGCTCAGCAGGTCTTCGAAGGCATAAAAATCGGCGTTCGGAAGCGCTGAATCGGGCGGGGCCACGGAGGAGCCGGAAGGGGCGGAGGAGCCGGAAGGGGCGGAAGAGCCGGAAGGGGCGGAAGAGCCGGAAGGGGCGGAAGAGCCGGAAGGGGCGGAAGAGCCGGAAGGGGCGGAGGAGCCGGAAGGGGCGGAAGGACGTGGAAAAGTGGACGGAGCTGAAGAATCAAGAGCCAACTCAGCGCGGTCCCATCCGAATGGCGCCGTCCAGCCGGATTGTTTCGCCGTTGAGCATCTGGTTCTCGATGATGTGCGCGGCCAGGGCCGCGTATTCATCAGGCCGGCCCAGCCGGGAGGGATGCGGCACCTGGCTGCCCAGCGAGTCCTGGGCCTCCTGCGGCAGGCCCGCCATCATGGGGGTCTCGAAGATTCCGGGGGCGATCGTGACCACTCGGATCAGGTGTCTGGCCAGTTCCCGTGCCAGCGGCAGCGTCATGGCCGCCACGCCGCCCTTGGACGCGGCGTACGCCGGCTGCCCAATCTGTCCGTCGAAAGCAGCAACCGAGGCGGTGTTGATGATGACCCCGCGCTCCGGAGTGCCGCCCGTTTCCACCGGATCCGTCTCGGCCATGGCCTGCGCCGCAAGCCGGCACACATTGAACGTGCCGATCAGGTTCACCTGGATGACACGGGCAAAATCGTCCAGCGGCAGCACACCGTTGCGGCCCAGCACCTTGCCCGGAGTGGCGATGCCCGCACAGTTCACGGCCACGCGCAGCGGACCTGCATTCATGGCAGCTTCCACTGCCGCCGCCATCTGGCCGGCGTCGGTGACGTCTCCGGGAACAAAACGGGCGTTATCGCCCAGCTCGGCGGCGTAAGCCAGCCCGCCGGAGGACGGAAGGTCGACCAGGATTACTGACGCTCCGGCGTCGTACAGCCTGCGGGCCGTGGCCCGCCCCAGCCCGGAGGCACCTCCGGTAACGAGTGCCGATGCGCCAGAAATGTCCATGCGTTCTCCTGTGAAAGTTACTGCCCGCCCCTGCGGCGGCACATTGAGCCTACTGTGATCCGCCACACATCGCATCTTCAGCCGGGCGGCCCGGCGGCGCCGGTTGAACGCCGGCCCTCCGGCACCGCTTCCGCTCCGGGCTTGACCCCTCGGCTGTAACGGCGGCACCGACAGGTCTAGGGTGGTGCGCATGCTTCCCGAGGAACCACTGCACGAAATCCAGGCCCGCGCAGACGACGCCGCCGCTTCCGTCACGGCTGCCTACGCCCGGCCCCTGCTCCGCCTCCCGGGCACCACGCTGGCGTCCGTCGACAACCCCAGGCCCCGGCGCGTGCTGCCCGGGCCCTGGCACTACTGGTGGCAGGCGCACTACGTGGATGTGCTGGTCGATGCCGCCCTGCGCGGAGCTCCCGGCGCGGCTCGGCAGGCCCATGTGCTGGTGCGCACCATCCGGCTCCGGAACGGGCTGCGGGCCACCAATTGGTACTTCGACGACATGGCCTGGCTGGCGCTGGCCGTCCACCGACTGGATACGCTCGTGCCCGTCCGACCCGAGCGGAATCAGGACGACGACGGCGGTGCCTCAGCGGCGCACGGGCGCCAGCACCCGCGAATGCTGGCAGCACTCGGTGACGCCCTGCGGTCAGCCCACACCCTGGACTTTGGCGGCGGACTGTACTGGAACCGGCGACGCACCTTCAAGAACACTCCGGCAACGGCCCCGGCGGCGCTGCATTTCGCGCGAAGCGGTGAACGCGAGCGCGCCCAGTCGCTGATCGACTGGCTCAACACCGTTCTGCTCGATCCCGGCACCGGCCTGTACCTCGACGGCGTCAAGGCAGCGGACGGCAGCTCCGGGGAGACCGCTGTGGAACGGGCCGTCTACACCTACAACCAGGGCCCGGTCCTCGGTGCGCTGCTGGAGCTTGGCGGTCCGGCAAACCTCTCCCGCGCCGCAGAGCTGGTCGGAGCCATCAGCAATGAGCTGAGCCATGCGGGCACCGCCGTGCTGATTACGCACGGCACGGGAGACGCCGGCCTGTTCACCGGAATTCTCTGCCGTTACCTGGCTCTGGCAGCGCTCTCGCCAACCCTTCCCGAGGACCGGAGGGAGCAGGCCGCTGAACTGGTCACCGCAACGGCGCAGGCACTCTGGGCGGGACGGACCAAGCGGGGGCAGCGGACGGTTTTCTCCCCGCATCCGCTGGAACCGGCGGACCGGCATTATCCGGCCGGAACCGGCGTCGGCCTTTCCACCCAGCTTTCGGCCTGGATGATCCTGGAAGCGGCAGCCCGGGTCCGGCGCGGGCTCAGCTGACGCGCCGCGGGGCGCTCAGCCCAGCCCAGCTCAGCCAGCCCGCCCCGGGGACCCGGCCGGCTTTCAGGGGACGCTGCCGGCTTTCAGGGGACGCTGCGACGCTGCGGCCCGGTCGTTGAGATCGGCAAGTGTCAGCCGGTGGCGCGGAGACGGCGGCAGCGGATAACTGGTCTCGATCTGCAGCGAAGGCTTGATGTGGAGGAGTTCCCCGGAGTTCATTAATCGCCAGTTGGGGTTGTCGTCCATTTTTTCGGTGGCCAGCAGCACGGCAGGGCGCTGCTTGTCGCTCAGCTCCTGGCTCCGGACGCTGATCCGCTGGGTTGTCATGCCGCTGTGCGGGTCGTCAGCGGAAAGCTCCAGCACGTAAAGGGGGTGGGTGTCCGGGTAGCGCACCGCCCAAAGGTCCGCCGCGGTGGTCACAATGATGTTCAGCGCGAACAGCCGCAGGTTCTCGGCAACCCAGCTCAGGGCCGAGGCGATGGCGGCATCGACGTCGCCCCCGTTGCTGCGCGCCTCGGCCGTGATCAGCGCAAACACCCGTTCACTGTCCGTTTCGCCTTTCACCAGATCCATCACGCCCAGTTGCCGCAGCCGGACGTCGAGCCGGTCCAGGTCCTCGACCACTCCGTTGTGGGCCAGCAGGCGGTTGTCCTGTTCAAACGGATGGGTGTTTACCTTCAGCTCACCGCCGGTGCTGGCATAGCGTACGTGCGCGAGGAACGTGATGCTCTCCAGGTCCCGGGCTTCGGCGGCGAATTGCTTGTCCTCATAGGCCGCGATCGGAGCCTTTTCCACCACCGGCCGGCCCTCGCGGTCATAGGCTCCGATACCGAAGCCGTCAGCTTCCCGCCGGCTCTGCTGGGCCAGGCTGTCCGGCGCGGTCAGGAGCCAGAAGGTGGCTTTGACCGGATCTGCCCCGGCGTGCATAGCGAAGAGCCGACACATGGTGAACCTCCTGGATTCGCCGCTGCAAGACGGTCCCGCCGCGGGATTTCCCTCTGACCGTGCGTGATCGTTCCAGCCTCCCGCGGCGCTCAGGCAAAGGCAAGGGCCGGCCTGTCAGGGAGCCCTGCGCTGCGGATAAGGGGATTTGCCCTCCGCCAGCATCCGGACCAGTGACGCGATTTTGCGCTCCCGGGTGGCAGGGGTTTTGACTACGTTCATCCGAAAGAACAGGGCATACCGGTTTTGGGAAGTCAGGACCTCATACATGGCCTGCGCCGCGGGCACCTCGGCGATCGCGGCCAGCAGGTCCTCGGGAACCTCAGCGGCAGCCGATCCTGCGTAGGCCGTCTCCCACCGCCCGTTGGCTTTCGCCTGCTCGACGGCGGCACGGCCGGCCGGGCGCATCTTGCCTGCTTCTTCCAGCCGTTCCACGAATCCGACATTTCGCCGGCTCCAGATGCTGCGCGGCCGCCGCGGGGTGAACCGCTGGAAGTAGCTTTCCTCGTCGCGCCGATTGGCCTGCCCGTCTATCCAGCCGAAGCACAGGGCCTCCTGCAGGGCTCCGTCATAGGACAGCGCGGTGAGGCTTCCGCCCTTGCGACCCAGGACCAGCTGCACCCCCGGGGAGTCCGCATGGTGGGTCTCCAGCCAGCTGCGCCACGCTTCGGCGTGCGGCAGCAGCAGCTCGGGCAGCGGCGCCTTGGGCTGCTTGGGCTGCGGTGCCTTGGGCTGCTTGGGCGGCGTCGGTTGCTTGGCCTGCTTGGCCTGCGTCGGTTGCTTGGCCTGCTTGGCCTGCTTGGCCGCCGGGCCGGACGCCGTCGGCTCCTTCTGCGAGCTGCTCATGTGCACGAGGTTAAGCCCGAGGCACGCACTGCTGAAAGGGTCCGCCAGTTCAGCCGAGGGCCAAAGCGCCGCGCGTCGGCTCAGTGCCCCCGCCGGATTGCGATAGAACACTGCTATGAGTGTTCGTACCCCTGATCCTTATCCCGGCTGGCTTTCCGAAGAAGACCTGTATGAGGCGAGACAGCGTCTTCCCATGGTCTATGTGGAGGCCGTGCCGGTCCGCTGCGATCCTCTGGGCTACGTCACCGAGGTCGGCCTGCTGCTGCAGGCGACCGACGAGGGCAAGATGGTCAGGACCTTTGTTTCGGGTCGTGTCATGTACCGGGAAACCATCCGCGCGGCCCTGCTGCGGCACCTCGAAAAGGATCTGGGGCCGATGGCCTTCCCCCAGCTGCCGCCGGCCCTGACGCCGTTTGCCGTGGCCGAGTATTTCCCCTCGCCCTCGCAGTCCGGGCTGACCGATGAGCGCCAGCACGCCGTCGCGCTGGCCTACCTCATTCCCGTCACGGGTGAATGCGAACCCCGCCAGGATGCCCTGGAGCTGTCCTGGCTGACGCCCGAAGAGGCCCTGAGTCCGGAGATCTACGCCGAATTTGCCGGCGGCCGCGGGGACCTGCTGCGGCAGGCCCTGGCCTCGGCCAGCTGGGGACGCTGAGCGCGCGTTACCGCTTCTTTATATACTGGGGGCCGATTGCCCGACGCGAAGGAACCTGCCATGACCGAGAGCCAACCGGAATCTTACACATTCCGGGTCAATGCCGAGCTGCTTGCGCCCGGACAAATCCCGGTGCATGAAAGCACCTCGCTGGCTTCGGTCCGGGACAGCTCGGTGGAGAACGACGACTTCGGCGCACCCGCGCTCGTCCAGCTCGTCCTCGAGGACGGAATGAAACTCCGCCTTGCCTACGGATCCTCCGTGCGGGTCCGGGCTCCTGCCCCCTCGGGGTCCCCGGCCGATGCCGTGCGCATGGTGCCGGCGGATGAGGAGAACTATGCCGCCGTCGTCAGCGGCGCGGCTGCGGCGCATCCGGAGGACCACCACGTCCAGGAACTGGCCGCCCGGCTGGGCCGCGGCCTGAACGTGAAGTCCGGAAGCAACCTGCGGGATGTCCGGGATCTGGCGCACACGCTGTACGTGGACCTGGATGACTCCGAAAACGCGCTGCAGGTCTGCAACATCATCACCGGACTTCCGTTCGATGGAAACTTCGGCCGGTGGAACTGGATTCAGAACGCGCTGGCGCTGGCCGCCCACATCACGCACGAGGCCGGAGACGCCGAAACCTCCGCAGCCTATGCGCAGGCTGTCCGGGCCGGCGACGCCGCTGAGAGTGATCCGCTGAAGGCCAAGCTCGCAGCGGAGCTGCTGCAGCGCCAGTTGAATGAACCCAACCTGTACGACCGCGAAATCCACCGTTCGGCGGAGGCCGGTGACGGGCACAGCGAACGCGACTGGCGCGTGCTGCGGCTCGATGCCCTGCTGTACCTGCGGGCGCACGGCGGATCCCAGACGCTTTCGGAAAGCGAGCTGGAACGGCGAATCCGCAACGAACTGATCGCCGTGCGGGGCCTGAACCTGGATCTTTAGGAACGCCGGGCGCCGGGGTCCCGGACCCCGGCCGGCCCGGCACCGGCCGGCCCGGCACCGGCCGGCGCGGCAACGGACCGGGCTGCCGCCAGTCGGCGCCGGCCGAGACGCCGGTTGTGCACGTGGATGACCAGCACCATGGCCATGCCCACGGCTGCCCCGATGACTGTTTCCACGGCGCGGTCCTGAATCAGCAGCACCGCGTTGCTCGGGTGCGCCAGCTCGGTGCTGACCAGCGCCAGCGGAGTGATGACCACCTGCGCCAGGGCGTACTGGCGGGCAACGAGCAATTCCGCGCCGAACTGCAGCAGCGCGATGACCACCACCATCTGCCAGGGTTCAAGCCCCGGCAGCAGGATCAGCGCGGTCAACAGCAGACCGGCGAAGGTGCCCAGGATCCGGTGCAGCCCGCGGTACATGCGGTTGCGCACCGTCAGCCCCACCAGCGGCACGGTGGCCGCGACCATGGCCCAGTAGTTGTGGCCGATGCCCATGGCCGTGGCGATCGAGCCGGCAACGGCGGCGACAACGGCGTACTGCCCGGCGTCGGCGTAGATGGCCCGGCGCTGGAGCCAGGTGAAACGCGGCCGGTTCGGCTTCACCCAGGGCGTGCGGTACGCAGGCCGGAGCCAGCCGGAGAGCCCCAGCAGAAGCGAGAAGGCCACCGTTGCGCCAGCGGCCAGCAACGCCTGCCACAGCGGCGGCTGGCCCGGAACGGAGGAGATCGCAGCATAGGCAAAAATGTGGAACAGCGACCCCGCCGGACGAAGCCGCCAGAAGCCGGTGGCCAGGGTTCCCAGCCCGGCCACGGCAGTGGTCCCCAGGACGATCTCCCACGGGCCGGGATCCAGCCGGGAGGTCAGGGCGCCTGCAGTGATCACTGCCAGCATCAGGGCCGCGGCGCGCAGCTGGTGGCCGAAACGCTGGCGGTGCGGTTCGTTCCGCCCGTAGATTCCCGTGAAGGCGCCAAAGGTGGCGAAAATCGCCAGGTCAATCCGGCCGAGGCCCAGCAGCAGGAGCAGGGGCAGGCCCACGCCGAGCCCGCAGCGCACCGCCACTTGGTGGTCGTTGTTCGCGGGGGCGATCCGGAACATGTCGCGCAGGTGATTCACGGGCGGCTCAGCCTTTCACATGCCTTCGAGGCTGGGTGGGTGGGGGCGGCCGAAACCGCACCTTCCACCGTACTCCCGCGGCTAACCGCGTCCGGAAAAACGTGGCGCGCGTCCCAGCGTCCGGCGTCGTTCCGGCCGCTGCCGGGCAGCGCACCACCCGCGGCGGCCGGTAAGGCAAAATGGAGGGGTGTCCTCCTCAACATTTTCCTTCGCCCTCGGTAAGCGCCTGCGCGAAACCACTGCCCCTTCCGCTGAGCAGACGCAGGCCAACGGCGGTGAATTCCAGGGCCGCACCGGCACGATCACCACACCGCACGGGGAAATCGCCACACCGGCGTTCATCGCTGTAGGAACCAAGGCGACGGTCAAGGCCGTGCTGCCGGAGTCGATGGCGGATCTGGGCGCGCAGGCGCTGCTGGCCAACGCGTACCACCTGTACCTGCAGCCGGGCCCCGACGTCCTGGACGCCGCCGGCGGGCTGGGCAAGTTCATGAACTGGTCCGGACCCACCTTCACCGATTCCGGCGGCTTCCAGGTGATGAGCCTGGGCGCCGGCTTCAAGAAGGTCATCAACATGAACGCCGACGGCACCACCCACGCCACCGGTGCGGACGACGCCGTGGCGCCGGGCAAGGAGCGCCTCGCGCACATTGACGACGACGGCGTGTGGTTCAAGTCCCACCTCAACGGCGACAAGCACCGCTTCACCCCCGAGGTCTCCATGCAGGTCCAGCACCAGATCGGCGCTGACATCATGTTCGCCTTCGATGAGCTGACCACCCTGATGAACTCGCGCGCCTATCAGGAGATGTCCCTGGAGCGGACCCGCCTGTGGGCGCAGCGCTGCATCGACGAGCACCGCAGGCTCACCGAAGAACGGGTCGGCAAGCCGTACCAGGCACTGTTCGGGGTGCTGCAGGGCGCCCAGTACGAGGACCTGCGCCGGAAGGCCTCCCACGATTTGGGGGCCATGGACTTTGACGGGTTCGGCATCGGCGGCGCCCTGGAGAAGGAAAACCTCGGCACCATCGTGCGCTGGTGCACGGAGGAGCTGCCCGAGGACAAGCCCCGCCACCTGCTGGGCATCTCGGAACCGGACGACATCTTCACCGCGATCGAAAACGGGGCCGACACCTTCGACTGTGTCTCCCCCACCCGGGTGGCCCGGACCTCGGCGTTCTACACCCCGCACGGACGGTTCAACCTGTCCAACGCCCGCTTCAAGAAGGACTTCACACCGCTGGTGGAGGGCTGCGACTGCTATGCCTGCGCGCACTACACCAAGGCGTACATCCACCACCTGTTCCGGGCCAAGGAAATGGTGGCGTCCACTCTGGTGTCGATCCACAACGAGCGCTTTACGGTGAAACTGGTCGACGACGCCCGGCTGGCCATCGAGGACGGCTCCTTCTTCGATTTCAAGGCCGACACCCTCGGGAAGTACTACAGCACCAAGATCTAGCCGGCAGGCGCGGCCGCGTAAATCGCCGCATAGCTCGGTTCGCGCTTTTTGATGGCCTTGATGACGACTGCCGTGACCGGCACGAAGAGGAACTCGATGAGTGTCTTGTACACGAAGCCGAACAAGACGTAGTTGATGAAGCCGGCTGCGTCGGTTATTCCGATGACCGGCGCGGCCACGGCACAGAAAATCAGCGTGTCGGCGAACTCGCCCACGCCGGTGGAGGCCATCAGCCGGCCAATCAGTGCCCGTTCCCGGAACCGTTCCTTCATCTTGACCAGGACCCAGGAGTTGAGGGTCTGGCCGGCAAGGAAGCCGAGCAGGCTGGCCGCGACGATCTGCCAGACCGGACCCAGCGCCAGTTCCAGGGCCGCCTGTTTGGCTTGCCCGTACTCGTCGTCGAAGCCGGGCAGCGCAATGATGACGGCAAAACTGATCGCCGCTACGGCGGCCACCGCGAAACCCGTGAAGATGGCGCGCCGTGCTGCCTTGAAGCCGTACACCTCGCTGATGACGTCACCGAGGATGTAGGCCAGGGGAAAGAGGAAGAAGCCGCCGTCGGTCACGATGCTGAAGTCGCCGAAGATCGGCCCCAGCACCACGCCCTTGGTGGCCCCGATATTGGAAATGACGATCACCACGCACATGAGCGTCAAAATGATGTCGTAATGGGAGCTGCCGCGGGCCGCAAAGGACGGAGCGGATGCCGGAGCGATGCCGGTCGGGGTGTGCATGATGGGTCCGTTTCGTAGTGGTTCGCCGGAGCCTTCTCCGGCTGTATTAGCACTGTGCCCGCTGCACCGGGCTGCCCGTGGGGGCCGTCGTCAATTCTGCCACGTTCTGCTCGGCACTCTGCTCCGCACGTTTTTGAACGTGTTCAAAAACGTGGTGTACTGGCGGGCGGGCCGGCCACTGCGGGCTGACATCTGAAGAAACAGGGATCGATGATGGCCGCGACGGTCAAGAGCGAACAAACCCGGCGGTTACTGATCGATTCGGCGCTGCTGCTTTTTCGCACCCACGGTTACGCCAAGACCACCATGCGCAGCATCGCCGAGGCCGCCGACGTCTCGGTCGGCAACGCCTACTACTACTTCCGGTCCAAGGACGAGCTCGTGGCGGAACTGTACCGCTTCCTTCAGGATGAACACCGCAGCCGGGCGCTGCCGCTGCTGCGCGAAGGGCACAACCTGGGCGAGCATCTGCGGCTCATTCTGCTGGCCAATTTGGACATTATGGCTCCGTACCACGACTTTGGCGCCCATTTTCTGCGGACCGCCCTGCCGCCGTCGTCGGCCCTCGAGCCCCACGGCCGCCGGGGCTCCGCGGACGCCGGCATCGGCCGCGCGAAATCGATCGCCCTGTTCCGGCAGGCGGTCACGGCCTCGCGGCCGCAGCCGCCGCTGGCCATCCGGGATGACCTGCCCGAACTCCTGTGGCTGGTGCACATGGGCGTGACACTGTTCTGGATTTATGACCGCTCGCCCGGACAGCGGCGCTCCCGCCGACTCGCGCACAATGTCGCCCCGCTGGCCGCAAAGCTCGTCGTCCTCTCCCGCCTTCCCGTGGTCCGCAATATCGTGGAGGATGTAGTCCGCCTATTTCAGGGAGCCAGACGCGATGACTGACAGCGCCGACGACGTCGCACCACCTCCGCTGCTGGCCCCCACCGACGCCCCGCACCCCGAGCCGCGGGTGTTTCCGGGGCCGTTGGCTGCGGCGCTCGGCTATGTCGTTGCCTGCCTTGTGCTGGCATCCATCGCCACCGCCGCGGTGGGCTGGGGAACGGCGCGGGATTTTTGGGGCTATGTCTGGACCGTCGTCGTCGCCGCGTTTTACGCCGCCGGACTGGGGCTTTTCACTGCTCTTCCCGTGGCCGTTGTCCTGGCCTGGTCGCTGCGACGGGTCCTCAACCAGGGCCTTCACATCCTGGCGTTTTTCTTCGTGCCCACCGTGCTCGCCTGGCTGATCATCGGGCTGAGCGTGCATGCGGTTTTGGTGCCGCTGCTGATGGGTGCGGCCCTCGGCCTCTCGATGGCCGCAGGCCGGGCCGCGATCTGGCGTTTTTCCCGCGCCCGTCCGTGACCGGCCCCCGGCCCATCCGCACCCGCACTTTCCGGGAAACGCGGCAACAGAGCGCCGCTGGCACCGTTGAACGTTTTGGGTGGAAGATGGAGTCATGTCTGCTAACACACACTCCGCCGGGACCGCTGCTCCGGCCATCACCCTGACCATTGCCGGCTCCGAAGCCACCGGCGGTGCCGGCGCACAGGCTGACCTGAAAACGTTCCAGGAGCTTGGAACCTACGGGATCGCCGCCCTGACCTGCATCGTCTCGTTCGATCCGCAGGACAACTGGAACCACCGCTTTGTGCCCGTTGAGGCCCAGGTCATCAGCGACCAGCTCGAAGCCATCCAGTCCGCCTACGACCTGACGACCGTCAAGATCGGCATGCTGGGAACGCCGGCCACCATCGACACCGTCGCCAAGGCCCTCCAGAGCCAGGAGTGGACCAACCTCGTCCTGGACCCGGTCCTGATCTGCAAGGGCCAGGAGCCGGGCGCCGCTCTCGACACCGACCGGGCCCTCAAGGCACAGATCCTGCCGCTGGCAACCTTCGTCACCCCCAACCACTTCGAGTCGATGTCCCTGTCCGGCATGGACGCCATCGAAAGTGTGGAGGACTTGCAGGAAGCGGCGCGCCGGATCCACGAAGCCTCCGGCGCTGTCGTTCTCGCCAAGGGCGGAGTGCGGTTGGCCGGCGATGACGCCGTCGATGTTTTCTTCGACGGCGAGACCATGGAGGTGCTCCGCGCACCGAAGGTGGGCGACGTCGCCGTCAGCGGCGCCGGCTGCACCCTTGCCGCGGCGATCACCGCCGAGCTCGCCAAGGGCGCCACTCCGCTGGAAGCCGCCAAGACGGCCAAGGCCTTCGTCACCGAGGGCATCCGCAACCGGGTCTCCTCGCACACCCCGTTTGATGCCCTGTGGCAGGGCAACGCGGGCAGCGGACCTGCCCTCTAAGCGCTCTTCGCTCTAGGCGCTCTTCGCGGCGAACCCGGCAGGCTTGTGCCCGGCGGGTTCGCCTCGCGGAGGTTTAGCGGTGGAGGTTCTGGCGCAGGAGTTTAGCGGTGGAGGTTTAGCGGTGGAGGTTTAGCGGTGAAGCAGTTTCGCGCAGCCCCGGTGCAGGGAGAGCGCACTCCTGACCGTCTTCGAGGACAGGAGCCGCTGATGTTCGGTCTGCAGAGCCTCGAGCTCCCGGCCCTGCCGCTCCAGGTAGGACCGGAGCCGGTCCTCCTCCACGCCGGCCTGCCCTGCCAAACGCGACCCCGCGTAAAATCCGGTTGCGGCTTTTTCGGCTGAGGCCAGCCACGGACCACCGGCACGGAACCGCTGCGCGGGCGGCAGGTCGGCTGCGGAACGGGATGCCGGCGGCAGATCGGAGCCGGCGGACGACTGCGCCGCGAAAACCGCGGCGGCCGCGTCCCACCACAACCGAGCCGAGGCTTCGCGGGACGGCCGGGCCGCTGCCAGGTGGCCGGAGATTTCAGCGCGGCGCTGCCAGGTTTCCGTGAGCGCCGGACCCAGCAGCCCGTCTTCCAGTGCGGGAAGCGGCAGGACGAAGTCCGCCAAGCCCCAGTTGCCCATTGCCCCCGCCAGCCGGACTCCGCTGTAGGTGTCCACTGCCAGGCCGAGAACCGGAACCCCGGCCGAAAGCGCGAACACCGCAGGATGGTAGCGCGAAGTCAGGACGAGCGCGGCGCCTGCGGTGACCGCTGCCGCCTGCCGGGCCGTGAGGACCGGCAGCTGCCGCGACGGCGTGCTCATGGCTTCGGCGATGCGGGCATGCGATTCCCTGTCCCAGCCATGCTCCGCGCCGATACCCATGTGCGGAATAAACACCGCCGGCAATCCGGTCTGCCCGTGCAGGGCATCAAGCTGCGAAGCAATTCGCTCGGAAAAGTCGACTGAGGCACCCGAAAACGGCGAAACCGTGACGGCCACGTACCCGTGCTCCGGCAGGTTCTCCGCCAGATTGTCCGGCAGGTTGTCCGGCAGGTTGTCCCGCAGATTCTCCGCCGACAGGAACGACGCGTCGTCCAGGCCCGCCACCGGAGTGGCGCCCAGGCTGCGGGCCAGCTGCGTGGAGGCCGGTTCCCGCATGGAGCTCAGGTCCGCCGCCTCGAGCATCTCGGCCAGGACGACGGCGTCCGCAGCCGTCAGCTGCGGACCGAGGGTCTGGCCGGAAATAACCACCGGCTTTCCCAGGGCACGCGCGACCGCAACGACGGCCGCCCGCTCGTAGAGCAGCCAGCCGTACCGCGAGTTCAGGTTGCCGCCGCCGGCAATCAGGACGCCGTCGCACTTGGACAGTTCGCCGATCAGGGCGAGGGCCGGGTCTCCAGCCGGCAACTCGGATGCGCCCGACAAGTGCCCGCGTATCCGCTGCAGGCGGGCCTCCCGCTCAGCGGGGGGCCAGGGGAAGGGCAGCGTCGCGGCGGCCGGGAATCCGAACAGCTGCTCGGTCTGTGCCGGGTTGCGGGAGAGGAGAAGCACCTGCAGGCCGCGGCTGTGCAGCTCGTCCGCTGCGGCATGGCCCATGGCTTCGTCACCGGCATGGTAGACGTCTTGGCCGAGATCGGCAAGGACGGCAATGCGTGCGCTCACTTGCGGGACTTTCCGCGCAGGGCGCCCCGGAACATCTCGGCCGCGGTGCCTCCCCGGCGCAGGATGCCGCTGAAACTGGTCCTGCGGGTGACCGTGTCCTCAAGCCGGCGGAGAGCCTCATTGAGGTGCGTCTGCATCGCGTCCAGCTGCCTGCGGTTTTCCAGCAGCAGCCGTTCCTGGTCGTCCATCATGCGGCCGACCTCCAGGAGCATTCCCATGCCGCCTGCGGCCAAGTCCTTCCGCAGGTACTGGTCCCGGACGCGGCGATCGAAACGCCGGTGGTCCTCTTCCTTGTCGAAGATGCTGTTGGCGTCGGCACCACTGGCAGCGGGCCGCTGGCTCCAGAACGCCAGCGGTTGTCCGTCGAGGAAACCGATCGTGTGGCGCGCCAGTATCCGGATGTTGAATTCCCAATCCCCGCAGACGTCAAGTTTTTCGTCGAAGTAGCCCAGTTCCTCATGAAGGGAACGGCGGTAGAGGAAGGAAATGGGGACGGCCCGGTTAATCTGCAGCATCTCCCCCAGCGATATCTGCTGCATATTGCCCCAGAAAGGCTCGGAACCCGTCTCCCGGATTTCATCACCGACAATTTCTTCGTAGCGTATATTCGTCCGGACGACAACCCCCGCGTCGGAGTAATTGTCGAGATGGCTGACCGTCCGCTGCAGAAATTCGGGATGCCAAAGATCATCGTCGTCATGGATGGCTATGTACTCAGAGTCACAGCTCCGGATGCCGGCATTGGAGGCTGCTTCCATGCCCCTGCTCCGCTCATGGTGCACCACTGTGATCTGTTCCCGGACCGTTTCCGGCAGGCGGCCAACCACACCCTTAATCGATTCCGGCAGACCCCCGTCGTTGACGATAACCACCCGGAACCGACGGTAAGTCTGGGCGAAGATGTCGTTCAACGCCCGTTCCAAGAACCGCGGCCGATCCTTGGTTCGAACAATGACTGCTACGGACGATGGTGCTTGCACTGACACTTGGCTCCCGGGGTTTGGCTCCACTTCACTTCACACGATACCGGCAGCCGAAGGCGGCGCCGATTTGCCCGGCGGCGGACGGCGACACGCCCGGCCCGTAAAAGGGCGACCTTTACTGTTGACATCCGTTTATGGAGGAACAAAAGTACAGGTAGCGCCCCGATTGAATTCTGACCGAAAAATCGCGGAACTACCCAGATCCACTATTACTCGATACCTCATTGCCTGGTCTCGGTCCGTGGGATTCGAAATCAAAAGATCTCGGATCCCAGATTCCGGCATCCTCTTTTAATAAGGAGAAGTATGAACAATCCAAACCATCGGAGATCAGGAAAGGCTGCACTGGCAACACTTGCCGGCCTGGCTCTGGTCTCCAGCATGTGGACCCCGGCTTCGGCCGTGGAGGGGAATCCGCAGGGGGATCCAACTGCGCAGGGACTGGCCCGGGCAACTCCGGACCTCAAGGTCTCGGCAGACTTGAAGAAGAAGCAGGGCCCAGTCTCAGTGTTCGTCCAGTTCACCGGCAAGGGCGCCTTTGAGCAGACGCAGCCGCAGGAAGTTCGTGACGGACTTGCTGCGCCGCAGAACAGAGCTCCCCAGGTCCAGGAGATCCGCTCCGCGATCGAGGCGCAGGCTGCGGAAGTTGCAGCACAGGCTTCATCCAGCATTATCTACACCACCACCAACACCGTTCCGGGCGTTGCCATCAACGGAGACGCTGAGGCCATCAGGGCGTTGGCCGCCCGGGGCGACGTTGCAAAAATCACCGGCATCGTCCCCAAGACCCACGAGAACAAGGGCGGGGATATCGATGTCCGGGCCTTGGACTCCTGGACTCAGCGGGACCAGACCGGAGAGGGCGTCACCATCGCCGTCCTCGACACCGGCGTGGACTACACCCACGCCGATTTCGGCGGTCCCGGAACCCTGGAGGCGTTTGCCCAGGCGCAGGCCTCCGATGAGATGCCGGCCGCGGATTCGGGTCTTTACGACCCGGAGAAGTTCGCGGGCGGCTGGGACCTTGTGGGCGACGCCTACAACGCGGATTCGACCGCCGGGGAGCTGTACAACCCGATCCCCAAGCCGGACGCGAATCCGCTGGACTGCCAGAGCCACGGATCGCATGTTGCCGGCACGGCCGCCGGGTACGGCACCAACGCCGACGGCACCACCTTCACGGGTGATTACTCGGCCCTGACCGCCGATGACGTCAACAAGATGGGCATCGGCCCGGGAACGGCCCCCGAAGCCAAGATCGTCAGTGTCCGCGTGTTCGGCTGTGATGGTTCCTCCGAGGTTGTCGGCCAGGCTCTGGACTACGTTCTGGACCCGAACGGCGACGGCGACTTCAGCGACCGCGCCCAGGTTGTGAACATGTCCCTGGGCTCCAGCTTCCCGGCCTACGACGATCCGGAAAACGACATTGTCAACGCGCTGACGGCGCAGGGCATCCTGTCAGTGGTTTCCTCCGGAAACTCCGGCGACATCTACGACATCGGCGGTTCGCCGGGCAGCGCCGAAACAGCGCTGACCGTGGCCAACAGCGTCGGTTCGCAGACCACCCTGGACGCTGCGAACGTCCTGGCTCCCACGGCAGGCGAGGCGTCCGGCCAGTACACGGCCAGCTTCAACTACGCCGCTGCACCGGCCGAGGCGCTGACCGGCACTGTTGTCATGGGACCGGACGGTGACAACTCCGACGGGTGCGCACCGCTCGATGCCGCCGCCGACAACGCCGGCAAGTGGGTTTGGCTCTCCTGGGATGACTCCGCCAGCCGTGAATGCGGTTCCCTGGTCCGCTGGGACAACGCGGCCAAGGCCGGCTACGCCGGCGTCGTCGTCGACTCCACTCTCAATGGCTTTGACGCCGGTGTTGGCGGCAACGCGCTGATCCCCGGAATCCAGCTCACCGCAAACTCTTCCAAAGAACTGCGCACCGCAGCCGAGGCAGGCACGCTCGAAATTCAGCTCGCCACCGATTTGGTGGGTGCGGTCACCGGAGAATCCGGCGCACTGGACACCCTGAATCCCAGCTCCTCGCGCGGCGTCCACGGCTCCAACGGCGTCATCAAGCCCGACGTCGCCGCTCCGGGCACGCAGATCAAGTCCGCCCAGGTGGGCACCGGCACCGGCGCTTCCATCAAGAGCGGAACCTCGATGGCGGCTCCGAACGTTGCCGGCATCGCCGCCCTGGTGATTGCTGAGACCGACCTGAACCCGTACGAGGTCAAGTCGATCATCATGAACACCGCCACCCACGACCTGCTGACGGCCGACGGCGTCGTGTACGGCCCGAACCGCGTTGGTTCGGGACGCGTCGATGCATTGGACGCCCTCGAGACCCAGGTCCTGGCCTACGATTCCGAGAACCCCCGACTCACGTCGGTGAACTTCGGCGTCCTGGAACTCGGCACCCAGCCGATCGAGCTCACCCGCTCGGTCACCGTGGAGAACAAGGGTGATTCCCAGCAGATCTTCACGGCCGAGTACCTGGCCGCCACGAAGGTTCCCGGCGTCACCATCACCACCGCAACCGGACCGATTTCCGTTCCGGCCAACGGCAAGGCGACCGTCCCGGTCACGCTCAGCATCGCGGATCCCGCGGCGCTGGCCAAGACGATCGACCCCGCCGCGGAGAAGACCCAAGGTCAGAACAACGTCCGCCAGTACATTGCAGAAGCCTCGGGCCGGCTGCAGCTGACCAGCGATGCCGCCACCCTCCGGGTGCCGGTCTACTCCGCTCCGAAGCCCACCTCCAACATGAAGGCGAGCTCCAAGATCACGTTCGCTGACGAGTCCGCGCTCTCCGCGCTGACCACCTTCAGCGGCCGTGCCCTGAACCAGGGCGAAGGCACCGAAGCCTATGTTTCAGCAGTGACGCCGCTGGTGCTCGGTGCCGAGAGCGAACGCGCAAGCGATCTGCCCCTCGATTCCCTGTACTCCCTGGATCTGCGGACCGTGGGAGCCTCCTCCAACGTTCCGGCACTCGCTGCAGCGAAGGGTGACTCGGCCGCCGCGGTATTCAACGTTGGCGTGAGCACCTGGGAAAACTGGGCCTCGCTGAACGCCAACAGCCAAATCTCCGTTGAAATCGACACCAACAATGACGGTGCAACGGACTTCTTGGCCGCGACGACGTCGGCATCCGGCGTGGACCAGTCGGTGTTCGTGATGTACCCGGTTGTCAACGGAACACTCGGAAACTCCTTGGGTGTTCTGCCGGTGAACGGCACAGACGGAAGCATTGATACCAACAACTTCGATACCAATGTGGTGACCCTGCCCATCCCCGCCGCTGCCCTCGGTCTGGACCTCACGAAGTCCGCGCCGATCCAGTACCTGGTTTCCACACACAACAACTTCAATGTTGATGAGACCGGCCAGACCGTTCCTGTCGATTCCACCGAGTGGATTGGCTTCAACGTCACCCAGCCGGCCATGTGGTTCCAGGGAGCTGCGGGCACCGAAAATGCCACGACCTTCATCGAGGCTGACGCAGCAACCCTGGCGGTCAACCGTCAGGCCACCACCACCGGAGGCAAGGCACTGTTCCTGCACCACCACAACGCCGAAGGCGTCAAGGACCAGGTGGCCAAGGTTGAACTCGGCCCGCTGCGCTTCCCGGACGTTCCGGGCACCATGTTCGAAGCAGACATCAACTGGATGGCTGACGAGGACCTGACCACGGGTTACGACGACGGCACCTACCGTCCCGCCGGTTCCATCAACCGTGATGCCATGGCGGCATTCCTGTACCGTCTGGCCGGCTCCCCGGCCTACGATGCACCGGATGTTTCCGCCTTCACTGACATCGCACCGGACAACCAGTTCTACAAGGAAATCTCATGGCTCGCGTCAACAGGGATCTCCAAGGGTTACCCGGACGGCACCTTCCGCCCGCTTGCCCCGGTGAAGCGCGATGCGATGGCTGCCTTCATGAACCGGTTCGCCGGCGAACAGTGCTCCGTCGAGGATGCCCTGGGCTACACGGCACCGGGTGCTGCGTCGTTCACCGACGTTCCGACGGCCGATCAGTTCCACCGGGAGATCTCCTGGATGAAGGACTCCGGTGTTTCCACCGGCTACCCGGATTCCAGCTTCCACCCGCTGGAAGATGTCTCCCGTGAAGCGATGGCTGCATTCATCCACCGCCTGGACACCTACAACAACGACAACGGCGGCTGCAATTCCTTCTAGTTCCTCCGGGAACACGCGCAGTAGCTAAAAACAACAGCAGTAGCTAGAAGCGAAGAACAGTGGGCACGGGAGGAATCCCGGGCCCACTGTTCTTTTTGCGCGTGCATCCGCGAGGTTTGCACATACTGTGGGGCACAACGATGGAAACGCACCTTGGGGGATGCAGTGAGCCAGATTGCACGAGAGAACGAAACAGACGCAACCCGGACCGGAGAGGAGCTTCGAGTCAGCGCCCGGTTTGGGCGCACAGCCATATCCAACCGGGACATGGCTCAGCGCGCGGCCGCCGACAGCAGACCGGGCGGGCCTGCATCAGCCGCTCTGCGGGTGGCGCCCCTTCTGTTTCTCACCGGAGCTGAGGGGGAACGCTCCATCGTCGTGGGCCACGTCCTGGTGGCGGTGTGCCCGGGCGGCGTCTCGCTGGAGGCCACCATCGTTGCAGCGTGGTCCGAAAACGGCGCGGTGCACGGATTTGCTCTGATCTCCCCCGAAGATGGCGACCAGCGGGAGGAAACGGAACACCTGACAGCCGCCCATCTGCGCACGCGGGTCGAACTCCCGGCAACAACCGATCCGACGCCGATGGCGGCCGGTCTGGCGAAGACGCTCGCCGAGTCTTCGCGCAACACCATGGGCGCCGTCCGCGAAGTTCGATACGCGTTGGAAGCGTACCTGGCTCAGTCCAGCAAGGACACGCATGCATCGGAGCAGTACACCGACGTCATTGCCGCACTGCTCCAGTTGAACATCATCTGCAACCGCGCCGCCGATCAGGCACGGGAGGCCGCCCGCGAGGGACTCTGGGTTCACACGACCGATTCGGAGGCCTACCACGCCTACCGAAAGCTGCAGGATCCTGCACTCATCAACGAACACGCTCCCGCCACGCATCTGACCCGTGCCTGGATGCGGGCCCATGATGCCGCAATGCGGCAGTGCCAGGAAATGTGCCGGCAAGCGGAAAAGGAGTCGGAGTCAATCCGCATGCTGCTCTCGGCCGCGTCCAGCATCTCGAGTTCACGAGAGGCGGACGCCCAGGCACGGTTCAACCTCCTGATTGCCCTGCTCTCGATCGGACTGGGTATTCCGGCGCTCTTCCTGACCCTGTACGGGGCCAACCTCCTGCTGCCGATGAACACCTGGCCGAAGGTGGGGGCTTTCGTGCCGGTCGGCATCGCACTGCTGGCGGCCGGCGCCGCAGCGATTTGGTACGCGCCCCGGGGCTCCAAACGGCGGGTGTGGCTGTTCTGCGGCAGCGCGGTGCTGCTGGTCCTGGTCTTTATGATCGTGGCGGCAATAATGGCCCCGGTCGCGCTCAGCTAGGCCGCGGCGGCACGCTCGCAGCCCGTGCCGTCCCATCCGCTGGTGAATGCCGGCCTACTTCAGGAGCCGGGACAGCCTCCGGTCCGCCAGCAGCTTTCCCCCGGTTTGGCAGGTGGGGCAGTACTGGAGCGAGGAATCGGCAAAGGAGACCTCCCGGACCGTGTCGCCGCAGACCGGGCAGGGTTCTCCGGTGCGGGCATGAACACGCATCGCCCGCCGCTTGGAGTCCTTCAGCTCCGCGGCCGGACGTCCGGACGCATTGGCAATGGCTGACTCGAGGACGGCCCGCAGCGCCTGGTAGAGCCGCTCAACTTCTTCGGAGGTGAGCCTGGCCGCGGTGGCGAACGGTGACAGATGGGCGGCATGCAAAATTTCGTCGCTGTACGCATTGCCGATCCCGGCGATCACCGACTGGTCCCGCAGCAGGCCCTTGATCTGCCCGCGATGTGCGGCCACCAGCTGCGCAAAGGCCGGATAGTCGACGTCGAACGCTTCAGGTCCCAGCCGCGCGATGCCCGGAACGTCCAAGGGATCCTTCACCAGATAGACCGCCAGTGACTTCTTTGTGCCGGCTTCGGTCAGGTCAAAGCCCGGCGCAACCCCGCCGTCGTCGTCGGGACCCCCGGAGGCAAAACGCACCCTCAGCGCCATGCGCCCCTTGCCCGGTTTCAGGCGACCGGGGGCCAGTGCATCGGACCAGCGCAGCCAACCGGCCCTGGCCAGGTGCATCACCAGGTGCACTCCGCCCGCGGTGAGGATTATGAACTTGCCCCGGCGCTCAACACCGGACACCGGTCCGGCTTGTAGAACGTCCAGCGGCACCTCAGCTGTTTTCAGCACGGCGAAGGAGAGCACCTCCACATCGGAGATGACAGCCGGCGGAGCACCGGGCGGCAGGAGCTTTTCCCGCAGGAAGTCGGCGAGTCCCTGCACTTCAGGCATCTCAGGCATGCACTCACCCTAACGGTTTGCCGGATTACGGTCAGTCCCCCGCGTGCGACCGCAGGAAGGAATACACCTCGGTCTCGTCCACGCCGGGAAACGCACCCGGAGGCAGGGCTGCCAGCAGGTGGGAGTGTGCCCGGGCGCTGGGCCAGGCAAACCCGGACCATTCCGAGGCCAGTTCCCCGGGCGGGGTGCGGCAGCAGTCCGGATCGGGACAGCGGGACTTCGACCGGGCGGTGGTGTCCCGCCCGCGGAACCACTTCACATGAGCGTAGGGAACACCGATGCTCAGCGAGAACAGCCCGCCGGAGCTGCGTTCGGTGCGGGCCGTGCACCAGTAGGTCCCGGCCGGAGTGTCCGTGTACTGGTTGAAGGCACTGAACTTGTCAGGCACCGAAAACACTTCCCGGGAGGTCCAGTACCGGCAGATCGGCTGGCCCTCGATGGCTCCGGTGTGATCGGCCGGAAACGTCACGCCGTCGTTCTCGTAGGCCTTGTAAACGATGCCTGACTCATGCACCTTCTGGAAATGCGTGGGAATGCCCAGATGTTCGGTGGCCAGGTTGGTGAACCGGTGCGCGGCGGTCTCATAGGAGACGGCAAAGGCGTCCCGGATGTCCTCGACGGCGATTTCCTTGGCCGCCTTGGCCCGCTGCAGGAATTCGACGGTGGCGTTCTGCGGCAGCAGCAGGGCAGCGGCGAAATAGTTGGTCGCCACCCGCTGGCTCAGGAACTCCCCGTAGCTGCGCGGCGTCTGGTGGTCCAGCACATAGTGGCCCAGGGCCTGCAGCAGCACGGACCGCGGATCGTGGTCCGAGCGCTGGGACTGGGTCAGGTAAATGCGCCGGTTCTTCAAATCCGTCACCGACCGGGTGGAGTGTGGCAGGTCAGCGACATGGTGCAGGGCGAAGCCCAGATGAGCGGCGATGTCGGCGATCACATGCTGGGAAAGCGGCCCGGAGGTGTGGCCCACCGAGTCCAGCACCTCCTGCGCGGCCTGTTCGTACTCGGGGAAATAGTTGTTGCGCTCGCGCATCATCTTCCGCAGTTCGCCGTTGGCCCGACGGGCCTCCTCGGGCGTGGCAACCTGCTCGTTGAGCCGGCGTTCCAGCTCGGACTGCAACCCCACCAGGGACTCGAGCACATCGGTGGGCAGGCGTGAGCTGATCCGGACTTTGGGCAGCCCGAGGGAGGAATACAGCGGTCCCCGCTGGGCCCGTTCGAGCTCGATCTCCAGAGCTGCGCGCCGACTGGGCGGCTCCGAGCCCAGCAACTGGTCAATGCTGACGTCCAGCGCCGCGGCAAGGGACTGCATCATGCCCAGTTTGGGTTCGCGCTTGCCGTTCTCGATCAGCGACAGCTGGGAGGCGACGGTGCCGACGGCAACACCGAGGTCATCCAGAGTCATTCCCTTGCTTTTGCGCAGGTGCCGGATGCGCCTGCCCATGCTGATCACGTCCACGGTCCGCTCCAGATCGGAGCCGGGAACGGGGGTGCGCGCTGCCGGAGCGGGCCGGTTCCATGTTGTGTCGGTCACATTTTTAGATTATGCGAAGAACTGCGTTTCTTGCCAGAGCAAACCTCTGGATAGGGGGTTGTTCTTGCCGCAGAGTGGGTAACACAGCAGGAATTCACCGGTCGAAACGGCCGGCGAGGCAGGAAAAAACTTCCAAGGAGACGTTCCAATGACCCAGGACCAGAACACCGCCCGCACCGCCGAGCAGCTCACTTCCGAATGGGCTTCGGATCCACGCTGGGCCGGCATCACGCGCGATTACACGGCCGACGACGTCGTTCGCCTCCGCGGGCGCGTTTCCGAAGAGCACACCCTGGCCCGCCGCGGCGCCGAAAAGCTGTGGGACCAGGTGCGCAACGCCGGCGACACCGGCTACACCAACGCCCTCGGCGCCCTCACCGGCAACCAGGCCGTGCAGCAGGTCAAGGCCGGACTGAAGGCCATCTACCTCTCCGGCTGGCAGGTCGCCGCCGACGCCAACAACTCCGGCCACACCTACCCGGACCAGTCCCTGTACCCGGCCAACTCGGTCCCCACCGTGGTCCGCCGCATCAACAACGCCCTGCTGCGCGCCGACCAGATCGAGTTCGCCGAAGGCATCTCCACCGTCGAGGACTACCTGGTGCCGATCGTCGCCGACGCGGAGGCAGGCTTCGGCGGCCCGCTGAACGCCTACGAGCTGATGAAGTCCATGATCCAGGCCGGCGCGGCCGGCGTTCACTGGGAGGACCAGCTGGCCTCGGAGAAGAAGTGCGGCCACCTGGGCGGGAAGGTGCTGATCCCCACCGCCCAGCACATCCGCACCCTGAACGCTGCACGCCTGGCAGCCGACGTCGCCGGCACGCCCACCGTGGTCATTGCCCGCACCGACGCCGAGGCCGCCACGCTGATCACCTCCGACGTCGACGAGCGCGATGCCGAGTTCATTGTCCGGGAAGACGGCAAGCCGGTACGCACCGCCGAAGGCTTCTACAAGGTCCACAACGGCATCGAACCCTGCATCGCCCGGGCCAAGGCCTACGCCCCCTACTCCGACCTGATCTGGATGGAGACCGGCACCCCGGACCTGGAGCTGGCGCGGAAATTCTCCGAGGCGGTGCGCTCGGAGTTCCCGGACCAGATGCTCGCCTACAACTGCTCGCCGTCGTTCAACTGGAAAAAGCATCTGGACGACGACACCATCGCCAAGTTCCAGCGTGAACTCGGCGCCATGGGCTTCAAGTTCCAGTTCATCACCCTGGCCGGCTTCCACGCCCTGAACTACTCGATGTTCGACCTGGCCCACGGCTACGCCCGCAACGGCATGAGCGCCTACGTGGAACTGCAGGAAAAGGAATTCGCCTCCGAATCCCGCGGCTACACCGCCACGAAGCACCAGCGCGAGGTCGGCACCGGCTACTTCGATGCCATCGCCACGGCACTGAACCCGAACGGCAGCACCCTGGCCCTGGCCGGGTCCACTGAGTCCGCTCAGTTCCACTAACCCGGACTCGCCACATTCCCCCCTCCCCCTCCCCTCACCCACCCGCGAGATGGCAGAAACTGCACGTACCAGCCCTGAAAAGAGCAGTTTCTGCCATCTCGGCGGTCCCTCCGCACCATCCCCCAGTCTTGAAAGATCCCGAAGGAGAACGCCATGAATGACCCGATCACCCTGAACGGAATATCCCTCACTGCCCCCGTTGTGCGGCGGCAGGAGGAAATCCTCACTCCGCAGGCATTGGATTTCGTCAAGGCGCTGCACCGGGCCACGACCAGCCGCCGGCAGGAACTGCTCCAGCAGCGCCAGACCCGGCGGCAGCAGATCTCCAACGGGGCAGACCCGACCTTCCTCGCCGAAACCCGGCACATCCGCGACGACGATTCCTGGCGGGTGGCGCCCACGGCCCCCGGCCTGGAAGACCGCCGGGTGGAAATCACCGGGCCGGTGGACCGGAAAATGACCATCAACGCGCTGAACTCCGGGGCCAGGGTCTGGCTGGCCGACATGGAGGACTCCTCCACGCCGTCGTGGGCCAACGTCATCAACGGCCAGCTGAACCTGCGCGACGCACTGGACCGCAGGATCGACTTCACCTCGCCCGAGGGCAAGGACTACAAGCTGCAGGGCGCCACGCTGTCCGACCTGCCGACCATCGTGGTGCGGCCCCGCGGCTGGCACCTGCCGGAAAAGCACATGCTGGTGGACAACACCCCGATTGCCGGCGGCATCGTGGACTTCGGCCTGTACTTCTTCCACAACGCCCAGCGCCTGATCTCGCAGGGCCGCGGCCCGTACTTCTACCTGCCGAAGATCGAGAACCACCTCGAGGCACGGCTGTGGAACGACATATTCGTCCTGGCGCAGGATCTGCTCGGCATTCCGCAGGGCACCATCCGGGCCACGGTGCTGATCGAGACCATCACCGCAGCCTTCGAAATGGAGGAAATCCTCTACGAACTGCGGGACCACGCCGCCGGCCTCAACGCTGGCCGCTGGGACTACATCTTCTCGGTGATCAAGAACTTCCGCACCCGCGGACCCCGGTTCGTGCTGCCGGACCGGAACCAGGTAACCATGACCGCCCCGTTCATGCGGTCCTACACCGAGCAGCTGGTGCGGGCCTGCCACCGCCGCGGCGCGCACGCCATCGGCGGGATGGCCGCGTTCATCCCCAACCGGAAGGACGCCGCCGCCAACGACGTCGCCATGGAGCGGGTCCGCGCCGACAAGACACGGGAAGCGCACGACGGCTTTGACGGTTCCTGGGTGGCCCATCCGGACCTGGTTCCGGTGGCCATGGAGGTGTTCGACGGCGTACTTGGCGAGCGCCCCAACCAGCTCGGGCGCAGCCGGGAGGACGTGGTTCCCAACGCGAAGGCCCTGCTGGACATCGCTTCCACCCCCGGCATCATCACGGAGGCCGGCATCCGCAGCAACATCGAGGTGGGCATCCGCTACATCGAATCGTGGCTGCGCGGCAACGGCGCGGCGGCGATCAACAACCTGATGGAGGATGCCGCCACCGCGGAGATCTCCCGTTCCCAGATCTGGCAGTGGATCCACGCCTCGGCGGTCACCGACGAGGGCGAGATCATCACCCACGACTGGGTGGAGCACCTGGTGGACGAGGAGTTCACCGCCCTGCAGCGCTTCGACGGCGACCGCTTCAACGACGCCCGTGAGCTGTTCGAGGAGGTGGCGTGCGGGGAGCACTTCCCCACCTTCCTGACCGTGCCGGCCTACGCCCGCTTCCTGCACGAGTCGCAGGAGCTCGCAACCGTCTAGCCAAACCCTCCCCGGAAGCGAGATTCAGGGCCCGGCGCCGGCAACGGCGTCGGGCCCTGCTGCAAATGGGCAACACGCCACCGGCGTAACATGGATAGGCCGCTTGTTTGGCTTGCCTCTCCAATTCCAAGGTGTGTTTACTCAGATGTCCTCCTTTACCCAGGCCTTGGCCCGTGGGCTGAATGTCCGGCATATCCGGTTCATGGCGCTCGGCTCCGCGATCGGCACCGGCCTCTTCTACGGCTCCGCCTCGGCGATTCAGTCTGCCGGCCCGGCCGTCCTGCTGGCGTACATGAT
Organism: Arthrobacter sp. zg-Y820; assembly: GCF_030142155.1. Lineage (GTDB taxonomy): Bacteria > Actinomycetota > Actinomycetes > Actinomycetales > Micrococcaceae > Arthrobacter_B. The sequence goes on along the minus strand of NZ_CP126247.1, from coordinate 268,593 downwards.
CGGCGGAGCCGCTGTGTTCCTGGTCATGCGGGCGCTCGGCGAAATGGCCGTGCGGCACCCGGTGTCCGGATCCTTCGGGCAGTATGCCAGCCGCTACCTCGGCCCCTTCGCCGGATTCATCACCGGTTGGACGTTCGCCTTCGAAATGGCCATCGTTGCCATTGCCGACGTCACCGCCCTGGGCATTTACATGGGGTTCTGGTTCGCCGACGTGCCGCGCTGGATCTGGATCCTCGCCGCCGTCCTGCTGATCTCGGCCCTGAACCTGATGAAGGTGAAGGTCTTCGGGGAAACCGAGTTCTGGCTGTCCATCGTCAAGGTGGCGGCCATCATCGCCATGATCGTGGGCGGCGCCGCCATTGTGGTGTTCGGCTTCGGCCTGCCCGACACGGCGAACCCCGGACTGGAGACCATGCTGGGCTCCGGCGGCTTCTTCGCCAACGGCTTCTGGGGCCTGCTGGCGTCCTTCTCCATCGTGATGTTTGCCTTCGGCGGCATTGAAACCGTGGGCATCACCGCCGGCGAGGCGGACAACCCGAAAAAGGCCATTCCGGCGGCCGTCAACACCGTTCCGGTGCGCATCCTGCTCTTCTACGTCTGCGCCCTCGGCGTGCTGATGATGATCTTCCCGTGGCAGGACATCGACGGCGCAACCAGCCCGTTTGTGCAGATTTTCGATTCCCTCGGCATCCCCGCGGCGGCCCACATCCTCAACGCCGTGGTGATCACCGCCGCCCTGTCCGCGATCAACTCCGACATCTTCGGAGCCGGCCGCATGCTGTACGGGCTGGCGCAGCAGGGCCAGGCACCGGCGTCGTTCGCGAAAATCTCCCGCAACGGCGTGCCCTGGATGACCGTTGCCACCATGGCGGGGGTGCTGCTGGTCGGCGTCGTCCTGAACGCCCTGCTGCCCGAGAACCTGTTCAAGATCATCGCGTCGATCGCCACCTTCGCCACCGTGTGGGTGTGGCTGATGATCCTGCTGTCGCACATCGCCATGAAGCGCGAAATCAAGCGCCGCGGGCTGCCGGCCTCCGAGTTTGGGGTGCCGTTCTGGCCGTTCGCGTCCTATGCGGCGCTGGCCTTCATGGTGTTCATCGTGGTGCTGCTGGGCATCATGCCGGACACCCGGGTGGCCCTGGTGGTGGGCATGATCTGGATCGGCCTGCTCTTCGTGGCGTACCGGATCTGGGTGCGCGGCAACGGACGCGTCCGGGCCGAACTGGACGACGAGACGGGCGTGCCCTGGCCGACCGCCGGCGAGGACCCGTCCGCTGCGGCCCGTCCCGCGCAGGCCTCCGGGAATGCCCCGCAGCGCTTCTAGGTTGCACCCGGCATGAAGGTTGAAATCTGGTCTGACATCGCCTGCCCCTGGTGCTACATCGGAAAGCGCCGCTTCGAAGCCGCGCTGGCCGGTTTTGAGCACCGCGACGACGTGGAGGTCTCCTGGCGCAGCTACCAGCTTGATCCTTCCCTCCCCGAGCGCTACGACGGCACCGAGGTGCAGTACCTGAGCGAACGCAAGGGGATCGACCCGGCGCAGTTGGCCGGGATGCTGGAGCAGGTGACCGAGCAGGCGGCCGGCGTTGGGCTGAACTACGACTTCGGGAAGCTCGTGGTCGCCAACAGCTTCCGGGCGCACCGGCTGATTCATCTGGCCCGGGCCGAGGCGGGGAGCGCTGCGGCCGACGCCGCCAAGGAGGCCCTGCTGTCGGCCCACTTTGAGCAGGGGCTGGATACCGGCAGCGCCGACGTGCTGGCGGAAATTGGCAGCAGGGTGGGACTGGATCCCGAGCGGGTGCGGGCAGTGCTGGCCACCGATGAGTACACGGACGCCGTGCACCGGGACTTCGCCGAAGCGCGGTCCCTGGGCATCAGCGGCGTGCCGTTCTTCGTGATCGACCGCAAATACGGCATTTCCGGAGCCCAGCCCGCGGAACTGTTCGCCCAGGCACTGGACACCGCATGGGCGGAAGCGCAACCGCTCCGGATGGTCACCCCGGCGGCAGCGTCGGCGGACGGACCGGCCTGCGGCCCCGAGGGCTGCTAACCCCGCCGGCTGCTAACTCAGCAGCAGCCAGCCCAGCTGGCACAGCCGGCAGCAGTTTCAGCCGGCCGGCGGAGACGGCGTTTCCGACTGCCACGGGCAGCTCATCGGCCCGGTAGCGGCGGTTGACACCTTGTCAACCGGCACCAGTGCCGTGTATCCGGAGCCGAGCACAACATCCACGGAGTCATCCGCCCGGGCGTCCTGCACGTACTGGGTTCCCGGGATCTGCTGCTGGAGGGTGAAGGCTGCCGCTTCTCCGCTGGGGCCGGACGTGATGATGGCGGTCATGCCTTCGCGGTTCACCGTGCTGTTGCCGACGGTTCCGCGCTGGAATCCGCGTTCGGCGAGCGCATCGGAAACCTGCGTTGCCAGCCCCTGCGTCGGCGTCGTATTGAAGACGTTGACGGTCACCGTGTCCGGCGGCTGGTAGGTGAACGGGCCGGCGGGGCACTCGGTGGAGGCTGTCGGCGCCGAGCTGGGCGTCGACAGGACAATCCAGCCCCTCAGGACGGCCACGCCAAACAGCACCCCGAGCAGGAGGAGAAACACCAGGAATCCGATGACGATCCGGTGCCGCAGGCGCCGGCGGCGGGCGATCCGGGCCCGTGCCGCCTCGTCGGCCTCGGGATCGAAGACCGCTCCGAGATCGTCTTCAGTGACAATCCGGTGGCCGTGCCATTCGGTGGGATCACTTTTCGCGGTCCGGTTCCGGTGGCGTACCGCCGGAGGCTGGTCAGTCATCAATCACCAGGACGCGTGCATGAAGGATGGTTCGCTGGTGCAGGGCCGTCCGAACGGCCCGGTGCAGTCCGTCTTCCAGGTACATGGTGTCCCTCCATTGCACGACATGCGGGAAAAGATCTCCGAAGAAGGTGGAGTCCTCGGCCAGCAGTGCGCCAAGATCGAGGGTGCTTTTGGTGGTCACCAACTCGTCGAGCCGCACCTGCCGGGGAGGTACCGCTGCCCAATCCTTGGGTGTTACGTATCCATGGTCAGGGTAGGGGCGTCCGTCGCCAACAGCTTTGAAGATCACTTATACAGACTAAAGAAGATCCGCACCCTTTGAAACAGCGGGCCTCGGCGGGGCGTCCGCTTTCCGTTACATTACGGCCACGGCCACAGCGCCGCCGCAGCGGCGTCCCGGACACCCGCATGGCCCTCCGACCTGTGCAAATGCGCTGCCGGTCGGGCGGCAGGCGGTTTTCGGGCAGGCCGCGTTCAGTGGAATACTGGCCCTGTGACTTCTCCCCGCTTTGGCCTGCTGCTCGACGTCGACGGCCCGGTGGCCAGCCCGGTTTCCCGCTCGGTGCCTCCGGGCATCATTGCGCACCTCGTGCAGCTGGCATCGGCAGGCTGGCCCGTCATCTTCAACACCGGCCGGTCCGATGACTTCATCCGCAAGCAGGTGATGGAACCAATGATCGCCGCCGGGCTGTCCGCGGAGACCACCCTGCACGCCGTCTGCGAAAAGGGTGCCGTCTGGTTCTCCTTCACCGGCGCCGGACCCGGTGAGCCCCGGGTGGATTCCGCCCTCGCCCTCCCCCAGGCCTACGCCGACGCCGTCCGGGAGCTGGTTGCTTCCAAGTACCGCGGCCACATGTTCTACGACGAAACCAAGCGCGCCATGGTGTCCGTTGAACAGCACGTGGAGGTCGCCAACGCCGAATATCTCCGGGAGCAGCAGGACTTCGACGCCGATGCCCTGGCTCTGATGCGGAAGTCCGACCTGGGCGTGTGCCGGCTGGATCACCACGCACCGGACAGCGACGACTCGATCGACTACCGGATTGATCCCACCATCATTTCCACCGACATCGAAGCCCTGGGCGTCGGCAAGGACCTCGGTGCCCGGCGTGCCCTGTCCCTGCTGCAGGACGCCGGAACCGAGGTTCCGCACATCTGGCGCACCGTCGGGGATTCCCGGACGGATTACGCCATGGCGGATGAGCTGCATGCTCTGGGGTACGACGTCGCGCACGTTGACGTCCGCCCGGCGGACGGTGTTCCGTCCAAGCCCTATCCGGTGCTGACCGCCGGGGACCGCATCCACGAAGATGCCGGCGGAGCCTATTTCGCGCGCTGGGCCGCCATGGCCGCCGGCGAGGCAGTGAACGACGACGGCGTGAGCTAGCTCGGCGGCTGGCGAAGCAGTTGCCGGCTTGCCCGGCGCACGGCCGCGGTCAGCCGGACCAGGCGCTCGGACTGAAGGGTCCAGGACTGCCAGTACAACTCGACGTCGTGGTGCGCGTGGGCATCGAGCAGCACCAGCCGCCCGTCGTCGAAGTCGGATCCGACCTGGAGCTCCGGGACCATTCCCCAGCCCAGCCCGGCCCGCACGGCAGCCATGAAGGCCTCAGAGGAGGGGACCGTGTGCATCGGCGGAAAGCCGGCCACACCGTGGGATGCAAGGAAGCTGCGCTGCAAATTGTCCTTCGAGTTGAACTGCAGCACCGGCATGGCACTCCAGTCCGGGCCGGCGCCCCCGGCAAACCGGTCCCGCAGCCCGGGGGCGGCGGCGGGGACGTAACGCATGGCTCCGAGCCGCACGGCCCGGCACCCGCTCACCGGCACCGGGTCCGCGGTCACCGCTCCCAGCACATCGCCCTGCCGCAGCAGCCGGCTGCTGTGATCCTGGTCCTCCACATGCAGGTCGAGGGTGGTATCCGCCCAGCCCGCCGCATCCGCGAGCACCGGCAGGAACCAGGTGGCCAGCGAATCGGCGTTCACGGCCACGGGCGTGGCGGTCGGCCCCGCGGACCCCGCACCCAGGGCTTCCCGGGCCTCGGACTCCAGCAGCTGCACCTGCCGGGCCAGCCGCAGCAGCGCCGACCCGGCGTCGGTGGGTGTGCAGGGCGCGGCGCGGCGCACCACAACCTGTCCCACTGACTTCTCCAGCGCCTTGATGCGTTGGCTCACGGCGGACGGACTGATGTGCAGCCGGTCCGCGGCCGCCTCGAAGGTGCCCTCGTCGATGACGGCGGCCAAGGCCCGCAGATGATCAAAGTTCATGAAGAAAATCTAATGCATGCGCACAATCTTTCGTTTGCCTGCATCAGGGCCGGGAACTAGCGTCGAAGCCATGTGGAGCATTTGGGGTACCGGACTGCTGACCGGACTGGGACTGATCGTGGCCATCGGGGCGCAGAACGCGTTTGTCCTGCGGCAGGGCATCCGCCGCGAACACGTCGCCGCGGTGGTGGTGTTATGCGCGGCGAGTGACGCCGTCCTGATCCTGGCCGGTACCGCGGGTATCGGCACCCTAGTTGACCGCTTCCCGCAGGTTCTCGATATCCTGCGCTGGGGCGGCGCGGTGTACCTGGCCTGGTTCGCAGTCAGGTCCTTCATGTCCGCGCTGAAACCTTCCGTGCTGACCGGGCAGGCTCCGCGTTCCCGCGGATCGGTCATCAGCACCACGCTGGCACTGACCTTCCTTAACCCGCACGTCTACCTGGACACCGTGGTCCTGCTGGGCAGCCTGGCCAACCAGTACGGTGAGGCGGCACGCTGGATTTTCGCTGCCGGGGCCGTTCTCGGCAGCATCCTCTGGTTCTCCGGTCTCGGCTACGGAGCCCGCGCCCTGTCCGGAGCCCTGAGCCGGCCGCGCACCTGGCAGGTGCTGGACCTGCTGATCGGAGTCGTGATGCTGGCGCTGGCGGTAAAACTGGTCCTGGGCTGACGCGCCGGCAAGCGTGAACCCCCGCGCCGCGAAGCTTCTGTCGCGCCGTAAAACCTCTGTACAGGCCCGCCTGTTCGCCCCTACACTGGCCCGGACCCGTTTGACCCGCCGCCAGGCCACTGCCGACAGGACACCGCCACCCTCATGAGCCTCGCCACCAAATTCCTTGCCGGAGTACTCCTTGCCAACGCAGTGCCGCACGGGGTCAGCGCCGTTCAGGGCACTCCGTTTCCCACCCCGTTTGCCAATCCGCCGGGCGTCGGTCTGTCCAGCCCCCTCGCGAACGCGGCGTGGAGCGCCCTGAACGCTGCCGGCGGCGCCGCCCTGCTGGGCCGGCCGGCGGCAGGCTACCGAGAACGTGCCTCGGTGGTGTCCGGCGCCCTCGCCATGAGCTTCTTCCTTGCCTACTACTTCGGGAAGGATCCGGCCAAAGCCTAGGCCGCCGCCGCCGGCCGCTGCACGATCCGCCTGTGGTCGGCGGCTTACGCCTGCAGCGCCGGAACGTGCGTTGCGGTGGCCCAGCGCAGCAGTGAATACAGCAGCTGCGAGGCTCCGGGCATGAAACCCGAGCCGTGGTGATAGATCGGGTCCATGGTGGTCACCAGCAGGCGGGCCGGCTGGGTCACCTCATCAACATAGAGCAGGGCCCCTGAATCGGTGCCGTTCTCTTCCATGACCACCAGTGAGCGCGCGCCCTCCGGCGGATGCAGCAGGCCGTGGTGGTGCCAGGAGACCGCACGCTCCGTGAGGTACTGCCACATCGGATCCGCGGGCAGCCGCAGCCGGGTGCCGTTGTCCTCCCCGGTGCGCCAGGTCCAGAACACGGTGGGCCGGAAGGTGTAGCCCACGTTCGGCAGCCACCGCTCCACCTTGTTTTCGCCGAGGATGATGACCGTCTTGCCGGAATCCTGCAACGCTTCGCGGATGGCCGGGGCGAAGCGGGCCAGCTGCCCCTGATGCAGCCGGTCCCCCACCAGGACCACGTCCAGGTCAGCGAGCGCCGCCGGATCAGCGTCGGGAAGGTAGACGGACTCGAGCCGGTAGGGCTGCAGCGCCGGATCGGCCAGCGCCCGCAGCGCCGGGTAGGTGCCGCAGTGCAGCACCCCGATGCGCGGAGTGCTGCCGGCGGCCGCAATGCTGGTGTCGACGATCATTCGCGGGCTCCTTCGATGCTGCCGGGCGGGGTGCTGTCGGATTTCGAGGCGCCGTCCAGCCAGGCGACCAGGTTCGGGCCCAGCTGCCGGGTGGAATACCGGTCGTCGCCGAAGCTCTCCAGATCGTTGCCGCCGTGGACCAGCACTTCCCCGGCGCCCAGCCGGTAGCTGTAGTCCAGGGGCAGGCGGTACTGGCCGATGCCGGTGACGGTGCGGGCGCCGTCGGGCAGGTCCAGGTGGTAGCCGCGCCCGTAGAAGCCGGCGACACCGATTTCCTGCAACCGCTCGTAGCTGTGCGTGCCCGGCACTCCCGTGCGGTAGTGCAGGTCTCGGTAGTCCACACCCTCCCAGACCGGATGCGGTGTCACGGGATGCGGCTGCACATCCCGGGGACCGCGGAACTCCAGCTTGCGCCAGGGTGCCAGTCCGTCGATGAACGGCCGAACGACCTGCCCGTTAACCAGCACCCGGCCGCCGTTGCGGACAAACCCGGTGAGCGCGGCCCGGTGCTTGATCAGCAGCAGGTGGTCGACCCCGCCGCCGATGATGAGGCCGTCGGCGGCGAGGATCCGCGCCCGGGCGGCGTCGTCGTCGAGGTCGTAGGCGTCCACGTCCTCCGGCGCACCGCGCCAGGAAGGATCGCGCTGGCCGCGCATCGGCGTATCGCCGATCAGTCGGAAAATCACAAAGGGTCCTTTCGAAATGGCAGTGCGTTGCCGGTTCTGGGCGGCACGGGGCAGTCCTCGCGGCAGGAGGGTCCGAAGTCCGGCACCGCAATGACGCGGTCTCCGGATACCGTGCCCACCGTGGGGGTGCAGATGGGAAGCCCGTAGACAGCGGACAGGGCGGACCCGGTCAGCAGTTCCTCGGTGGGACCCCACCGGGTGTCGTCGCTGCCGACGAAAAGCAGCGCGTTGCGGGAGACGTGCAGGGCATGGTCGGGGTGGTGGGTGGTCATGATGACGCCCATCCCGTCGGCGGCGAGGCCGGACAGCACGGTCAGCACCCGGGACTGGTTGTGCAGGTCCAAAGCCGAGGCCGGCTCATCCAGGATCAGCAGCTCGGAGCCGGAGGCCAGCGCCCGGGCAATAAGCACCAGCTGGCGCTGGCCCCCGGAGAGCTCGGCATAACTGCGGTTGGCCCAGGCGGCCACGCCCACCCGCTCCATGGCGGCGTCCGCGGCGTCGTGATCCTCCCGGCGCGGTGTCTGGTAGGCGCGCAGGTGCCGGCTGCGGCCCATGAGCACCATCTCGGCAACGGTGAAGGACGTGCCGCCGGCCCCGTGGTCCTGCGGGACGTAGCCAATGGTGGTGCCGCTGGTGAGCTGCCCCTCGCGGGCGGTGAGCAGTCCGGACAGGCATTTGAGCAGGGTGGTTTTGCCGCGGGCGTTGGGCCCGAGGATGGAGAGGATCTCGCCCCGTTCCAGGCTGAACGCCAGGTTCCGGAACAGCCAGGGCCGGAGCCGCGAGTAGCGGAAGCCCAGGCCGGTGGCCTGCATCAGCGGCTCGGGGGCGGTGGATGCGGCAGCGACGGTCATTGCACTGCGCCTCTCTTCTGGGAACGGGCCAGCAGCGCCACGAACACCGGGGCGCCGATGATGGCGGTGAGGATGCCCAGCGGCAGTTCGCTGCTGCTGAGCGAACGGCTGAGGGTATCGATGAGCATCAGGTAGGTGCCGCCGAGCAGCAGTGACGCCGGCAGCAGCACGCGGTGATCCGGGCCGACCCAGAGCCGGGCCAGGTGCGGAACCACCAGCCCCACCCAGCCGACGGCGCCGGCCACGGCCACGGTTCCCGCGGTCATCAGCGCGACGGCGCACAGCAGCACCACGCGGGACCGCTGCGGATTGACGCCCAGCGCCGCGGCGTCGTCGTCGCCCAGCGAGAGGACATTGAGGCGCCAGCGCATCGCCAGCACCACGGCTCCGCCGATCGCCACGGGAACGAGAGCGGTGAGGACCTTTGTGTAGCTGGCGGCGGCAATGGAACCGAGCAGCCAGTGCACGATCGAGGGCAGTTCGGAGTACGGGTCGGCGGTGTAGGTAATGAAGGAGACCAGTGCGTTGAAGAACGCCGCCACGACGATGCCGCCGAGGACGATCATCAGCATCGGCCCGCCGGCGCCGCCCATCCGTCCGAGCGCCAGCACGACGGCGAGCGCGGCCAGCCCGAAGCCGAACGCGCCGCCCACCATCCAGCCGCCGGAGAGGCCGAGGGTCAGCACCAGCACGCCGCCGAAGGAGGCTCCCGCGGTGACGCCGATGATGTCCGGGCTGACCAGCGGGTTGCGGAACAGGGCCTGCAGACAGGCGCCGCCCAGCGACAGGGCGCCGCCCACCAGGAAGGCCAGCAGGACGCGCGGCAGGCGCACGTCAAGGACCACTGTGGCTTCCTGGTCGGTCCAGGTCCGGCGCAGGAGCCCCTCGCCGCCTCCGGCGCCGAAGAGTGCGGTGGCTTCGTTGGCCAGGATGCGCAGGATTTCATTCGGCGGAACCCAGTACCGGCCGGCGGCCATGGAGACCAGGGCCACCGCGAGGAGGATCAGGACGCACAGCAGCAGGGCCAGCCGGTGGCTGCGGGCCGCCGGCCGGGCCGCCGTCGTCACCGTCGTCGTCGTGCCGGTGTCCGCCTCAGGCACTGAACACGTCATAGCCGGCGCTTGCGCTGTTCAGGTCCAGCCGAAGGGCGGCGTCGATCTGGGCCTCGGAAATCTCGTAGCCGTAAAGGTAGGAGATCTTCTCGGCCATGGCCGCACGGAGGTTGTGCTGGGTGAGCTCGGGATGGAACAGTTCGGCTGCCCACTGCCACATCAGCGGCGACTCGGCACACGGCACTTCCCAGCGGTAGCCGCCCAGCGGAGCCTTGTAGACCCGGCGGTTGCGCACCGCGGACACGGAGGCCAGCGACTTGTCCGCGTACACCTCGGCCGGCGTGCGGGCATCAAAGCCGCCCAGCGTAATGACCTCGGGATCCCACTCGATGAGCTGCTCGGCGCTGACCACGTTCTCGGCGGAGATGTTGTCGGCGGCCATGTTCTGCCCGCCGGCCAGTTCCATCCAGTAGTGCATGTAGGCGGTCTTGTTCGACGCCGAATAGCCGTCGCCGGACTGGCCCAGATGGACCACGCGGACGGGAGCGGTGACGGAGGACAGTTCCCGCTGCAGCCGTTCGATCTCGGTGTGCATCCAGTCCACGATCTCCGTGCCGCGCTCCGGCTTGCCCAGGATCGCGGCAAACAGGCCCACCCAGGTTTCCAGGTATTCCTGCGTGCCGTAGAGCAGGCAGACGGTCTTGAAGCCGGCGGTTTCCAGCGGCTCCACCAGCCCGTCGCCCTGGTCCGCCCACTGGAACACGACGTCGGGATCCAGGGCGGTGAGCGTTTCAATGTTCGGGGTGAAGCTGGACGGCGAAACGGTGGTGGTGGTCTTCGACTCCGGATACATCTCCCCGAACAGGCCCTGCCGGTTGGCCTGGACTGTCGATTCGTTGATTCCCACGATGCGGCCATAACCGCCGTCCACGGCGGCAAGCATCGACGGCGAGGGAATGACCGTGGTGGCGATCCGCTGCACCGGGGCGTCAAAGGACACCTGCACGCCGCGCATGTCAGTCACGGTGAAGCCTTTTGACCCGGCGGCTCCACCGGCCGCGGCGACGGTTTCGCGGGAGGAGCAGGCGCCAAGAGCGAGGGCGAGGAAGCCGAGGCCGGCTCCGCCGAGAAGGCTGCGGCGGGTGGTTCCCCGCGGGGTGTGGGAGTCGGACAACGTCGTTCCTATCGCTCGGAAGGTAAGGCTTACCTAAAACTGACCTAGATCATCAGACCATATCCGTGCGATTAGCGCACAATTTCGTAACCTAATTGAAGTCATTAGGGCTGGGGCCATGACCGGAACCGTGGGCTAGCATCACGGCTATGACGGATCAGCCTCCCCCGGGCGTGCCGGCCCTCGCCGGCGACCGCCGCCGGAGCCTCAGCGCCCTGGCGGCCGCCCTGCCGGCCAGTGCGGCGGCCCTTGTGGCATATTCGGCTCTTGTCCCGGTCCGGGTCACCCTGAATACCGTGGCGCTGACCGCCTTCGTGTTCTGGATCGCCTATTCAGCCGTCTGGCTCATCCTGACCCACCGGGTTTTCGCCGCGGCGGACGCTGCCACGCTGCACTCCTGGCTGCGGGCGACCGCGACCCGTACGGGCCGGCTGCCGACCGTCAACGTGCAGGCGTCAATCCTGGCGACTGTCGCCGTCGCCCTGGACCTCCTCCTTCCCGGGCTGATCCGCGCAGATCGCCACGACGTTTTCCTCCTCTGACATCAACGTCCTGACCACCCGGGCCCGCAACGCCGTGACCGGCCAGGCCTACGTTGCCTTCGCCTACACCACGTTCATCCTTGCCCTGTTGATCGCGATTTTCTTCCCGTGATCCGGTACGACTGCAGGGCAGGGAGCAACAGCGCAGGTGTCGCCGCAAGACGCGGTGTTACGCGGACCGTGCTGCTTTGACCGATAAAGCCGCAGGTCAGGGGCGCCTACGATGGGCGGGACGTAATATTCGCTGCCCGGTTGACAGCAGACGGTGATAACTTCGCACCATGACTGCGATCCCCACATCGATTCCTGTTTTGGACCTGAGCACTGCCCGCAATGCCGACGGTTCCTTCAACGCCGAATTCATTGCCGCACTGCGTGACGCTACCCACCGGATCGGTTTCTTTCAGCTGGTCGGCTACGGCGCCGGCGAGGCAAAGGTGGACCAGCTGTTCGACGTCACCAAACGCTTTTTCGACCTGCCGCTGGAGACACGGCTGGAGCTGGACAACCGGAAGTCGCCGCACTTCCGCGGCTACACCCGGCTGGGCACCGAGCTGACCCAGGGACGCCCGGATGCCCGCGAGATGGTGGATTTCGGGCCGGAACGTGCCGCCGTGGAAAATTACCCGGCCGATCAGCCGTTCTGGCTGGTCCAGGGCCCCAATCTGTTCCCCGACGAGGTGCTGCCCGAGCTGCGGCAGACGTCGATGGAGTGGGCGGAACTGATGTCCGGGGTCGGCGCGGAGCTGCTCAGCGCCATCGCCGTCTCCCTTGAGCTGCCCGAGGACCACTTCGCCGAGCCGTTCGAGGGCACCCCGGCCTGGATGGCCAAGCTCGCGCACTATGTGGGCGGCGAGGTTCAGGAACCCGGCAGCCACGGCGTGGGCTCGCACGCCGATTACGGCTTCGTGACCCTGCTGCTGCAGGATTCCGTGGGCGGGCTGGAGGTCCGCCCGCACGAGTCCGACACCTGGATTCCGGTGGAGCCGATCCCCGGAGCGCTAGTGGTCAACCTCGGAGAAATGCTCGAAGTCGCCACCCAGGGCTACCTCTCCGCCACCATCCACCGTGTGCAGGCACCGGCTCCCGGCGTGGACCGCTACGCCGTTCCGTTTTTCTGGTCCCCGCGCCTGGACGCGGTCATTGATCCGGTGCAGCTGCCCGAGCATCTGGCGGCGCAGTCACGCGGCATCTCCGATGACCCGCAGAACCCGATGCTGGCGTCCTACGGCTCCAATGTCCTTAAGGGCTGGCTGCGGGCCCATCCCCAGGTGGCCAAGCTGCATCATCCGGAGCTGCTTTCCTGATCGGGGCGGTCAGGAAGGCTGCGGCCGCGCGTGGGTTAGCGTCCAGTCCAGGGCATAGTCGGCAACGTCTTCCCATCCCGGCTCGGCGCACGTCCAATGGGCGCGGCCTTCAAACTCGTGGTACTCCGTGAGGGCCGGGGACTTGGCCCAGTGCTTGGCGTTGGACCTGTTGACCGAAGGGGGCATGATGTGGTCTTCGCTGCCCCCGATGAACAGCAGCGGCGCCCTGTCGACGGAGTAATCCACCCACGTCTCCTGGTGCCCGGGCTGGAAATTGGCAAGGAGTCCGTAGGCCCAGACCCAGTGCCCCGGAGCAGCGATGGCGTACCGTTCGTAGGCGGCGTCGGATTCCTCCCGGCTGAGGGTGTTCGTGAAGGCGTAGTGCCATTCCTCCGGGGTGAACCCGACGGCCTTGTGGAAGGTGGCGGGGTTCTTCAGGGCCGGGAAGAGGGAGCGGGCCTGGGACAGCGGGGTGACCCGGACGCCCTCGGTCGGGGCCGCGTTGATGGCCGCACCGGCGGCGCCCAGGCCGCGGGCCAGCAGGAGTTGCGTCAGAAGCCCGCCGAAGGAGTGGCCCATGATGATGGGCGGCTTGGGCAGCGACTCGACAATGCCCGCGAGGTGGTCCACCGTTTCCGGGACGGTGAGGTCCGCGATGACGTCGGGGTTGTTCCGCAGCGCCTCGACCTCGATTTCGAATCCCGGATAGGCGGGCGTGAGAACGGTGAAGCCCTGCGCCTCATAGTGGGCTTTCCACCCCTCCCAGCTGCGCGGTGTGACCCAGAGTCCGTGGACCAGCACGATAGTGTCCGGCGCGTTGCCGTCCGGGACGTTGCTATCCGGGGCATGATCCGGGGCATTGGAACTGTTCATGAGGGTGTTCCTCCCTTACGGCTTTTGCCGACCAGAGCGAGAGAAATGGAAGGCCTCAAAGGTCTCCGATGGTGGCCCTGCCAACATCCGCTGGCCGGGCAGGACAAGTGCGCTGACGACGGATTGAGCAAGTCGTGCCAACCAGCATCACGGCACCAGTCATGGCCCACAACACGAGGCGCAAAAGCGGCTGGCGGAGATGGCAAACCGCCGGCTGCGTAGTCGCCCCGGGACGCCAGGTAACCCTCCCGCGACGGGCCGGACCTGCTCGCTTAGCGCTCGAAGACCGTCGGCGGCTCATTGTGGTGGTCGTCGAATCTCAAATTTCCTGCCTTCGGTCGCCGGCGGGTATTTTTCCGCGTTGATTTTCTTGAATCTGCGCAGGAGGAAGACAACCGCTAAAACAAATACGGTCGTTGCGGCGATGGCGATAAGAAGCGGCATTCCTGGTTCCATGACGATCCTCTCATCGATAAGTCAACGGCATCCGATGATATGCGCGAATTGGGGCGATGCGCTGCAGTGTGGCGCTTGTCCGGGACGTTGGGGCAGACTGGTCGCGTGAGCGGAATCCCCTGGGTGCTTCATGTCGATCTCGACCAGTTCATCGCGGCGGTCGAAGTGCTCCGGCGCCCGGAGCTGGCGGGCAAGCCGATCATTGTCGGCGGCAGGGGCGACCCCACGGAGCGGGCCGTGGTGTCCACCGCTTCCTACGAAGCCCGGGCGTTCGGCGTGGGTTCCGGCATGCCCCTGCGCATCGCCGCCCGGAAAGTACCCGACGCCGTGATCCTTCCCGTCGATGCCGAGGAATACCTCGCAGCGTCTGAAACGGTGATGGCAACCCTGCAAAGCCAGCCCGGCGCCGTCGTACAGGTGTTGGGGTGGGATGAAGCCTTTGTCGGCACCGAGACGGAGGATCCGGAAGCCTATGCCCGGCAGCTGCAGGCCGCCGTGTTCGAGCAGACGCGGCTGCACTGCAGCGTGGGCATCGGCGACACTCTGGTCCGGGCCAAAAACGCCACCGATTTCGGCAAGCCGGCCGGCATTTTCCGCCTCACCGCCGGAAACTGGCTCGACGTCATGGGCGAGCGGCCCACCAGGGATCTGTGGGGCGTCGGAGCCAAGGTGTCGGGCCGGCTGGCCAAGCTCGGCATCACCACCGTCGCCGAACTGGCGGCGTCCGATCCCTCGAATCTGGTCCCGGAGTTCGGCCCGAAAATGGGGCCTTGGTACGCGGAGCTCGGGCGCGGGGACGGCGCCAGCGTTGTGGACGACACTCCGTGGGTTGCCCGCGGGCACAGCCGCGAGACCACCTTTCAGCGCGACCTCACCGAGCCGGAGCAGGTGCACGACGCCGTGCGGGAACTGACGGCGCGCGTCCTGGAGGATGTCGTGGCTGAAGGACGGCCCGTGATCGGGCTGACCCTCAAGGTCCGGTACGCACCGTTCACGACGAAGACGCATGCGAGGAAGATTCCCGAGACCTTCGACCGGAACGAAATCCTCGCGCGGGCGCTGGACCTCGCGGGCGCGATCGAAGCCGGCCGCCCCATCCGGCTTCTGGGCCTGCGGGCCGAAATGGCGATGCCCGATGACGCCCGCAAGGGACACACGCCGACGCGCGGCGGTTGGTGACGGCTTACGCCGCACGATTCCTCAACGACGCTTATTAAGTGACGGGCCGGCATCCTCGTTTGAATCCGGCAAACAATTCATTACCGCCTAACGCAGGATCGTTAGGCGGCACGGTTAGACTGCAACCCAGCCGGAATTCAAGGAGCAAAAGATGTCTAACCCGCTTGACCTCAGCAATGCCCAGTACTCCGAGGTGGAAAGTCCCCTGGTATTGGAGCCCCCAAAGCCCGTGGTCGAGGTGACGGTCCATAATCCGGAGAAGGTCGGCGGCATGATCCTGGTGGATTCCGAAGCGCAGCAGAAACACGCTGAGACCGCCAAAAGATTCCTTGGCGACCTGCTGGCCACCCCGCTGCAGAGCCCGGAGTTCCAGACGAAGTTGGCGCAGCTGACCCGGTTGGGCGAGGACACGATGCAGCAGGCAAGCACCGCATCCAACCGCATGCTGACCAGGCCCGCGGCTGCTCTCGCGGCGACCGGCGCTGATCCTGCGTCCCGCACCGGCAACACGCTGGTGGAACTGCGGCAGATCGTGACGGAGCTGGATCCAAAGCGCCATGACCTGACCGGAACGAAGCGTCTCCTGAGGTTCCTCCCCGGAGGCAGCGCCATCCAGCGGTATTTCCTGAAGTATGAGTCTGCGCAGGAACAGCTCAACGCCATCACCAAGGCACTCAAGGGTGGGCAGGACGACCTCCGGCAGGACAACGCTGCCATCCAGACGGAGCGTGACGCCCTGTGGGCGGCGATGGGTCAGCTTGCGAACTATGCCGTGCTCGCCAATCATCTGGGAAATGGGCTCGAGCAACGCATCATCGACCTTCGCAACCAGGGCAAAACGGATGATGCCGCCACTCTGGAGGCTGATGCCCTCTTCTACGTCCGCCAGCGCCACCAGGACCTGATGACCCAGATGGCGGTCTCCATTCAGGGTTACCTGGCTCTTGATGTGATCAAGAAGAACAACTCAGAGCTGATCAAGGGCGTGGATCGGGCGCTCGGCACCACCTTGGCGGCGTTGCGGGTCGCCGTGATCGTTGCGCAGGCGCTGGCACAGCAAAAGATTGTGCTGGCCCAGATCGATGCCCTCAATTCGACCACCGCGGACATGATCGTCTCGACTTCCGAACTGCTCCGTTCCCAGGGCGCTGCCATTCATCAGAACGCCGCCAGGAGCGCCATAGATCCCGCCAAGCTGCAACAGGCGTTCGACAACGTGTTCCAAGCCATGGATGAGGTTGACCGGTACAAGGCCGAAGCGGCCCAGTCGATGAAGCAGACGGTGCAGGTCCTTCAGGGGCAGATTAGCCGTGCCAAGCTACAGCTGGAGCGGAGCCATTCCTCTGACGCTGCCACCGCTCATCCCCCGAGAGGATAACGATGTCACGTCTCACCGTGGGCAATGTCTTCAAGGTCGCAGTTGCCCTCTTCTTTTTTCCTTTCCTCCCTCTCTTGGTGCTCATGATCGGGGTGCGCAGGAAGAACAGGAAGGTGATCCTCGAGGGGGCCTCCTACATCGCCATCTTCCTTGTTGGCATCTCGGCCGTGGGAGGCGACAGCGCGTTCGCCACCCTGTCGGCCTTTGCCGTCCTCGGGATCGTGCCCGTGTCAGCAATGCGGTCCTACATGCTTCGTGACTTGTGGCTGCATCGGAGGGTTCGGGGGCAGCAGCCTGAGGTTATTACCCAGCCGCATCCGCCGAGGACGCCCGCCCAGCAGCCGACACCGGCAGCGGCATCGATCACTCCGCCAACGGCGGACCTGTCACCGGCGTTGGCGTGGGTAGCCTCGCTCGCCAAGCAGAACAAGAACCGGCTTCCCGCTGAGTCGTACGTCGCTGTCCTGGAAACCTGCCAGACACTGGACGCGGTGATCGACGCGGAAGCGCGGCAGCCGCTGGCCGATGCCGCGTTTGAGTACGAGCTGGCAGCCATAGTGCGTGAGTACCTGCCGGCCGTGCTTCAGGGCTACCTGGCCATCCCGCCCGGCATGCTGGACAACCGGCAGCCGAACGGAAGAACGCCCAACGAGGAATTGGTCGAGCAACTCCAGCTCCTCTCCGGACAAGCCGAGTCCCTGCACGCCAGCCGGCACCGCCATACTTCGGCGGAGCTGACCAGCACGGGCAACTTCCTGAGGGAACGGTTTGGGCACCATCAGCAAGGTGGCTTCGACTTCGGCGTCAAGTAAGCCCGCTTCCCGGGCGATCAGCGGCGCCGTCAGCCGGTGACGGGACATCCGGCAGCTCCGGGCTCGAAACCGTCGGCTGTTCGTTGACAGGATGCAGGGCGTTGGAGATCCTCGTGCTACCAGCTGCAGCACACGTGATCGAACCGAATCGGGTTCCCATGGATTACGACGAAAATGCAGAATTGAAACTGGATGTGGTGCGAATCTGGCGCCTTCGCCGGGATGGGGCGGTTGTTCACGTCGCCAGCCGCCAGCAACGCCTCATCGCCGCGCTCGCCATCCGCGGACCGTGTCTGCGGAGCTACCTCATTGGACTGCTCTGGCCCGAGTGCCCGGAGTCGAAGGCCTTGGAAAGCCTGAGGGTCAGCATCCACGTGGCGTCCCGGCAGGTGCCCGGCTTGATCGTCAATGACGGCCGGCTGCTGTCCATCAGCACCCGTGTTGAGATCGACCTTCACCGGGTTCAGGCGGCCATTCGTGCGCTGCACGACGACCAACAGGATGCCGATGCCTCAGTGTATTTGCGCGAATTGCGGGATGCGGAGCTCCTGCCGGGCTGGTACGAGGATTGGGTGGTCTCCGCACAGGTTCGACTGACGCAAGACCGTCTCAGTGCTTTCCTTTTGTTTGCGGAACGCTCGCTGGAGCGGGGCAATCCGCTACTCGCCGAAGCGGCCGCAGCAATGGCGGTGGAAATCGAACCCCTGCACGAAAACGCCGTGCGCCTGCTTCTCACCGCCCAGATGCAGCAGGGCAATCCTGCTGCGGCGCTTCGCGCCTACGAACGGTACCGGAAACAACTTGAATCCGATTTTGGCATTGGTCCGGCCGCATCCATCAAAGGGCTCATTACTGATTCGTTGACAGGCCACGGACTCAGGAGGACTGAGCATCTGCCCTCAAACGGCGCTCTCTGGCGGCAAGGCAGTCCAACCTCGCCAGTAACGCCCGCGTAACGGCCTGTGCGGAGTCTTTTCCTTACCGCGGATTTGCCCTCCACGAAGGAACCTACAATGAACTCTCCCGGCAATGACGGCCGGCTCCCCGTAATCTACGTCCGCGGGTTTGCCGGTACAGGTTCAGGCATTAACGATGCCGTAGATGACCCGTTCTACGGCTTCAGCCAGGGCTCCGTCCACGTCCGCGCTGACGGCAGCGGACACGCGAAGTTTCACCAGTTCGAATCCCCCATGCTGCGCTTGATCAGCGACCACAACTATGACGTTCCGGTCCACGGGGACCAGTGGACTTTCCTGAACAGCGCGGAGGCGGGAAGCCTAAACCCCGCTTCTGTGTGGATCCACCGCTTCTACGACGAGGCCGCCACCACTTTTGCTGACAACCCGGAGAACTTCAGCCTCGAGGAAGCTGCAGCGAGCCTGTTCACGCTGGTCAAACTGGTACGGGAGAAAACCGGGGCGCCCAAGGTGTTCCTGGTTGCACACTCCATGGGAGGACTCATCTGCCGCTGCATGCTGCAGCGCGTTATCCCGGAAAGCAGCGCCGACGACAGCGGCGGGATCGACCCCGCCGCAGGCACCGAATACGTAGCCCGGGTCTTTACCTACGCGACACCTCACGGCGGAATTAACTTCGCCTTGGGTTGGGGGCTGCTGGAACGCCTCCGCGATGCCACGGGCCTCCACGGGGCGGACATCTTCGGACCGGACCGGATGTATGACTACCTCACTCCGCACGCTCAAAGGGGCGAGCTGACACGGGAGGCGTTCAAGGGAACCGTCATGCCGGCCGGCGGATTCCCCGCCGAAAACCTGTTTTGCCTGGTTGGGTCGAACCCTGAGGACTACGACGTCGCAATGGGGCTGTCGTCAAAAGCCGTGGGCGCCCGCAGCGACGGCCTGGTGCAAATTGACAACGCCGCAGTCCAGAACGCACCGCTGGCAGTGGTGCACCGGAGCCACAGCGGACGTTACGGCATCGTCAATTCGGAAGAGGGATACCAAAATCTGCAGCGGTTTCTCTTCGGCGATCTCAAGGTTGAGGTGGGACTCGTCGGTTTCACCGTCGGCAGGGCAGACCCGCCGGAAGTCGAGTTCCAGCTGGATGTTGGTCTGGCCATCCGGGGCCTTCCGGTGCTGGTCCACGAACAAAGCGCAGCTCACTTCTGCCCCGTCCAGATCGAGCATTGGAAGGAAGGTGACCCGATTGACTCACCGGTTCCTCTGCTCACGACCTTCCTTGCTTCAAATGCGCCGCGGCCCCTGGTCGACGGCAGGAAAGTCCCAACGCTTCGCCATGCACTCAAACTGCGGCTGATGTCCATCTGGGAACGAGAGGGACATTTTTTCTTCACTGACCACTTGGAACAAACGGAAGACTGGCAAGACACCCTGCTCATAGACATTGAGCCGCCCTCCCCCGGCCAAGCCCTGCCCCGTGCGTGGGCCGCCTGGAACAGCTCCATTCCCTCCACACTCAGGGACTGGAATCCCGGGGAGGAGGATTTCCTGACGGACACCGACCCCACCACAGCCCGGTGGAAAGGCCATGTGGACGTACCTGAATTCTTCAAAGACCTGCTGGGTCACGGCGCGGGGATCGATCTCACGGTCACACCCAGGTCCGTTTACTAACCGGATGGACAACAGCAGGTCCACAGCTCCGCGGCCTAATCAGGTTCAGATCAGGTGATCGTCCTCAGGCAGTCTCGTCGGAAACGCGGATGAGGATCTTGCCGGTGGTGCCGTGCTCCACGGCGTCGTGCGCGGCTGCGGTCTCTTCAAGGGGGAACCAGGTGAGGGGAAGCCCGGCGGACTCCCCCACGGGCAGGGCGCCGTCCCGCAGAGCGGCAGTGATGTCTTCAGCGGCCGCACGGTGCGCCTCCGCTCCCACCGTGTAAACAAGCACGCCCTGCCAGCGGACGTTCTTCGCGAAGCTCGCGATGATCGGCACCGTGAAGTCGTCGCCGTTGTTGTTCGCGTAGTAGGCGATGCTGCCGTGATTGGCGATCACGGCGACGTCGAGTGCCGCGTTCTGCGCCGGAGCCACCTCGACGATCTGGTCGACGCCGTCCGGGGCGATCTCGCGGATGCGGTCGGCGAGCGCGTCGTCGGGATAGCGGACCACATGGTGCGCCCCGGCGGCGCGGGCGAGCTTCTCTTTCGCATCGCTGCTGACCGTCGCGATGACGGTGGCGCCCGCCCAGACGGCGAACTGGATGGCGGCGTGCCCGACGGCGCCCGCGCCGCCCTGAACGAGGACCATGCGTCCGACAAGTGCGTCGGGGGCAAGCCGGGACGGCCCGAACTCATGAACGGTCAGGGCGCGGTGCGCGGTCATCGCGGGAACGCCGAGGCTGGCGGCCACGTCAAAACCGATGCTTTCCGGAAGCGGCACCGCCCGGTCGGCGGGGAGAACCGCGAACTCCTGGGCGGTCCCGGTGGGGCGGCCGTGAGCCGCGAGGTACACCCAGACCCGGTCGCCCACCTGCGGGCCGGTGACGCCGTCACCCACCGCGTCGACCACTCCGGCACCGTCCTGGTTCGGCACCATCTCGGGAAAGGGCACGCGGCTGGCGCGCGCCTTCCAATCGGTGGGGTTCACGCCCGAGGCGACGATGCGGACCCGCACTTCGCCCGGACCGGGAGCAGCGGCCTCGCGGTCGACGAGATTGAGGACGGAGGAATCGCCAGCGGCGGAGTACACGATTGCTTTCATGAGGACTAGAAGAAGCAGGCTCCGCGTTCTATTCCCGAGGACGTGAACCGGATCACGGAGTTGGCGCACCCCGCCCGCACGTCACCGAGCTGCGCGCAGATCATCCCGTCCGGGATCAGCAACGTGATCTAGGCGGCCTGCGGGCGTCCCAGCACGGCCACCAGGAAGTCGGAGTCCGGAGCGAACGGGCGAAGGTCCCAGGTGGAGAATTTCTGCTGGCATTCCAGACCGGCGGCGGACGCGTCTTCCAGGAACTGTCCGAAGTCGTAGCCGCGGCCGGCGCCGAACCCCGTAACCAGACGGCCGCCGTCGGCCAGATGCTTCCGCAGCCGGGTCAGGACTTCCTGATGGGTTCCGGGAGCGACGAACGTCAGCACGTTGCCCGCGCAGACAATCGCGTCGAACGGCTCGGCAATGCCGGCCGCCGGCAGGTCCAGCTCAGCGAGGTCCGCCACCAGCCAGGGCACGTCGGGAAAGTCCTGCTGGGCGGCGTCGATGAGTTCGGGATCAATGTCGACGCCGACGACGTCGTGCCCGCGGGCAGCCAGCTCGCCGCCCACCCGGCCCGGGCCGCAGCCGGCGTCGAGGATCCGGGCGCCGCGGGGAACCAGCGCGTCGATCAGCCGGGCCTCGCCGTGCAGGTCAGCGCCCTGCTCCCGCATTTGCTGAAACCGGGCGATATACCAGGCGGAGTGGCCGGGGGAGGAACGTTTTTTGGCTTCCCAGAGGGTTTCTTTGCGCATTCCTCCAGCGTACTTCGGTGCCGGGGATCGGCTCGAGCCGCCGTTCACCGCTAGTTCGACTCGCGCAGCCGCTTCACCTCGCGGGCCACCTTGTCCTCCCGTATCCGGAAGGGGAACTTGCGGTAAAGCGCCAGCCCCCACACGATGGCCGCCGCACCCAATCCCAGAATTGGCCAGACGGGCCAGAAATAGCCGTCCGGCGTCGTCGCCCACCAGATAAACAGCATTCCCGCCATGGCTAACGCCCACACCACAAGTACGGCCTTGTAGACGGTGCGGGCAATGACAATGGCGCGGGCGCGCTGTTCGATGTCGGAATCTTGATCCATCACGTTCTCCTGTGCTTGAGAAGCGTTACAAAGGCCACATCATGCACCAGCAGACGCGCTTCTGCCGCCGTAATTCGCCATTAATATTCCTCGTACCGCAAGGCTTCCGGCACCGGCCTACTTGCTTGGTGTGCGGACACCAACTCCCTGCCGTCCAACGCCCCCTGCCGCGAAAAAAGTCGGTGCAGGTGGGTCACAAAGCGTTGGGCGTGGCGCAGGATGGGGATATCAAACCGAGGCCGCCGGCGTGTGAGCCGCGGACCGCAGAGAGGAAGGCAGAGTTCCATGGCAGATCTGGGTGGCATGGCAGACAAGGCAAAGGACGCGGCAAAGGACAACCCGGAGAAGGTTGACCAAGCCAAAGACAAGGCAAAGGACGCCGTCGACGGGAACAAAGACGACGACCAGAAGTAGAAACCGGCAGAACCGAGCTGGGCCATCCCCGCGGGGATGGCCCAGCTTTTTAACGCCGGCGGCTCGATGCCCCGCGCTTTGACGCTGGCCTGTGGCCCGTGCCAAAGTCAATGCGTGAACCTGTCAGACAGCCGAATAGCGGGACACCGTGACCGCCGTCGAAACAGGAAATGCTGAAGAGGCCCGAAACTCGTACCCGAATCTGGGCTGCGCACCGGCGAGCAGCCACTGAACTCTTCAGCCCGCGGCCTCGCAAAGCTGAGCAAGTAAAGGACCACTCATGACACAGCAGCAGGCCCTCTCCGAGCGTGCGATTCCGGCGCGTTCCTCCGCCTCCGAGGCCAGCCTTCACCGCGAGGACGAGGGCTACCACAAGGGCCTCAAACCCCGGCAGGTCCAGATGATTGCGATCGGCGGCGCCATCGGCACCGGGCTCTTCATGGGTGCCGGCGGCCGGCTGGCCACGGCGGGCCCGGCGCTCGTCCTCAGTTACGCCGTCTGCGGTTTTTTTGCCTTCATGATTCTCCGGGCCCTCGGCGAACTGATCATGCACCGGCCCTCCTCCGGATCCTTCGTTTCCTATGCCCGCGAGTTCTTCGGCGAGAAGGCAGCCTTCGTCACAGGCTGGATGTACTGGCTGAACTGGGCCATGACCGCGATCGTCGACATCACCGCCGTCGCGCTGTACATGAACTTCTTCCGGAAGTACTGGCCGCCGATCGCTGACGTGCCGCAGTGGACCTGGGCCCTGGCCGCCCTCCTTCTGGTCCTGGGCCTGAACCTCATCAGCGTCAAGGTGTTCGGGGAGCTCGAGTTCTGGTTCGCGCTGATCAAGGTGGTGGCCCTGGTTACCTTCCTGATCGTGGGCATCTGCTTCGTCATCTTCGGCACCCCGGTGGACGGCCAGGAGGTCGGTTTCAGCCTCATCTCCGGCAACGGCGGCATGTTCCCCAACGGCTTGCTGCCCGCCGTCGTCGTCATGCAGGGCGTTGTCTTCGCCTACGCCTCGATCGAGCTCATCGGCACCGCCGCGGGCGAGACCGAGCATCCGGAAAAGATCATGCCCCGGGCCATCAACACCGTGATCGTGCGCATTGCCGTGTTCTACGTCGGCACGCTCGTCCTGCTCTCGCTGCTGCTGCCGTACAGCTCCTACAAGGCAGGCGAAAGCCCGTTCGTCACGTTCTTCGGCTCCATCGGGGTGGGCGGCGTGGACGCCATCATGAACCTGGTGGTCCTGACCGCCGCCCTGTCCTCGCTCAATGCCGGCCTGTATTCCACCGGCCGCACCATGCGCTCCATGTCATTGGCCGGCTCCGCGCCGAAGTTCGCCGGGCGGATGAACAAGGCGGGCGTCCCGTACGGCGGCATCGCGCTGACCGCGGCCGTTGCCCTGCTCGGCGTCGTCCTCAACGCCGTCGTTCCTGCCCAGGCCTTCGAGATTGTCCTGAACGTCGCGTCGCTGGGAATCATCAGCACCTGGGCCATGATCGTCCTCTGCCAGATGGAGCTGACGCGGCGGGCCAAGCGCGGCGAACTGGCGCGTCCGTCCTTCCGGATGCCCGGCGCTCCGGTGAGCGGCTGGATCACGCTCGCGTTCCTTCTCGCCGTGCTGATCCTCATGGCCTTCGACTCGCCCGTGGGCACCTGGACCATCGCCTCCCTGGTGGTCATCATCCCCGCGCTGATGCTCGGCTGGCGGCTCTGCCGTGTCCGCGTCCTGGAGCTCGCAGCGGTGCGCGACGGCGACACCGGCGCCTTCCCGAAGTCCCGGCCGTCTGAAACCAGGCATTTGATCAGGTAGCCTGACGGCACTATTCTTCCCGCAGAACTATTTCCCTCTCAAAAGAACGGTTTGGTGTCAAGATGCACGGCGAAACGCGGCGAACGCGAGGTGTTGCCGCGTCAGGCCCGGTTCTGCGCGCGGCCCGAAAGGCCGGCGTGGTCCTGGGACGGATTCTGTTATACGTCCTGATCTGGGCCGGCCTTGCCCTGCTCATCGCCGCCGCGGGCATCCAATTCTATTGGGGCGAGATCTCCGTGAGCCAGATGATGCTCAACCTCGTTTCCGTGGAAACGGAAGGCGGAGGTGGATCCGTTGTCTGGGCGGGCATCCTGGGCATCGGTGTTGCTCCTGTGGTCATCACCGCCCTGATTGCCCTGTGGCAGTTCTTCCGACGCCGCAAGCGCCGGAAGAACCGCGGGGAGCCCCGCCGTCCGCAGTGGATTCGGCGCACCATCTCCGCCGTCTTGGTGTCCGCGCTGGTCATCGGCGGCGTTACCGCCTTTTCCACCACGGTTGGGGTGGCGGATTACATCAAGGCGGCCAACTCCGACTATGACCTCGCCGACTACTACGTGGAGCCGACCGTCACCGACGGCGAGCACAAGCGCAACCTGGTGGTCATCTATCTGGAGTCCGGTGAGGCAACGCTGGGGGACGACCAACTCTTCGAAAAGGACGCGTTCGCCCCCCTCAAGGAAGCCACTCCGGCCTCGGAGGGCTGGCAGAGCACTGAGGGGCTCCAGCAGTTTCAGGGCGGAGGCTGGACCATGGCCGGCGTCGTCTCCACACAGTGCGGCGTACCGCTGAAGGGCACCGGACCGGAGCCGAACGACGGTTCCGGCGAGGTAGGTGTAGGCGTCAGCACTTATCTGGGCGGGGCCACCTGCCTCGGCGATGTTCTGGCCGACCACGGCTACACCAGCGTCTTCCTGGGCGGCGCCAATTCCGCCTTCGCGGCTAAGGACATCTTCCTGAGAGGCCACGGCTACTCCGAGCAGAAGGGCCTCGCCGACTGGCGCTCCGCCGGTGAACCGGAGGAGAGTTTCCGCAGCGACTGGGGCCTGAGCGACGAACGACTGATGGCCCATGCCAAGGATAAGATCGACCTGCTGCACGCCGAGGCGGAGAAGACGGGCCAGCCGTTCAACCTCTCCCTGCTGACGCTGGACACCCATAAGCCGGCGCACGTCTTCGACTACTGCAACGTGGATACGCAGAACACTGACATCTCGGTGTTCTCCTGCTCCATGGCCCAGGTGGCCGGATTCGTGAACCACATGAAGGAAAAGGGATACCTCGACGACACCGCCGTGGTGATCATGGGTGATCACCTCAAACAGCTGAGTGCCGGGGACGCTTTCCACGAGCAGCTGGACGGCCACACCAGCCGCTCCATCTTCAATCGGATCTGGGTTCCCGGCCGCGACAAGAACAGCACTCTGCGCTCCGGCCTGGACCAACTGAACATGTTCCCCACGCTCCTGGAGGCCGCCGGCCTCACCCTGGAGGATCACGAGGCGGGGCTGGGCGTGTCCGCCTTCGCCGAGAGGGTTCCGGGAAGTTCGGCGCAGGCAATGGATCCCAATGACTATTTGGAACTGCTGAACTCGCATTCCCCCAAGTTCTATACGAAGGCCTGGGCGGGTGAAGACGTCCGGTAGCGCCCCTCCCCTCCCCTCCCCGGCAGCTCAACTCCGCGCAAATTCGAGCACATGACTACTCTGGGGGAATGGCAACAGTAATCCTCGTGCGGCACGGCCGCACCACAGCGAACGCCTCCGGCGTGCTGGCCGGCCGGACCCCCGGCGTCGACCTCGACCAGGTGGGCCGCGACCAGGCCGCGGCGACCGGCGACCGGCTCGCCGTCGTGCCCGTGGTCGGAGTGGTGTCCAGCCCGCTCGAGCGCTGCCGGCAGACCGCCCGGTTCATCCTGGACCGCCAGTCCGGCAGCCCGCATGCGCCGGTCGATGACGATCTCACCGAGTGCGGCTACGGCTCCTGGCAGGGCCGCACGCTCGAGGAGCTCGCGAAGGAGAAGCTGTGGGCCACGGTGCAGTCGCAGCCCTCCGCCGTCACCTTTCCCGGCGGCGAGTCCATGGCCGCGATGCAGGCCCGGTCGGTGGCGGCGATCCGGCGCCACGATGCCGCGTTTGAAGCCGAGCACGGGCCGGGGGCGGTGTGGGTGGCG
The DNA here is from genome assembly GCF_030142155.1 of Arthrobacter sp. zg-Y820. Taxonomy (GTDB): domain Bacteria; phylum Actinomycetota; class Actinomycetes; order Actinomycetales; family Micrococcaceae; genus Arthrobacter_B. The sequence continues at coordinate 242,265 of NZ_CP126247.1, read as the reverse complement.
GTGAGCCACGGGGACATCATCAAGTCGGTCCTCGCCGACGCGCTCGGCATGCATCTGGACCTGTTCCAGCGCCTCAGCGTGGGCCCGGCGTCCGTGTCGATCGTGCGCTACGGTCCCGGACGCCCCACCGTCCACGCGACCAACACGGACGCCGGGGACCTGTCCTGGCTGGCGGCCAGCACTGCGTCGGAGGATGCCCCGGTCGGCGGTGGCGCAGGGCACGCGGCGCCACGGGCCGGATGAGCCTAAAGTAGTCCTATGCCTACAACCGTTCACGAGTTCGCCTGGCCTGACCGCGTCGTCGTCGGCACCGTCGGCGTCCCGGGACAGCGCACGTTCTACCTGCAGGTGCAAACGGGGAAGCAGATCGTCAGTATCTCCCTGGAGAAGCAGCAGGCGGCCCAGCTCGCCGAGAAAATGGACGAGATCCTCGACCAGCTCATCACCATCGACGGCAACCCCTTCCACGTTCCCGCGAGCACTCCCATCGAACTCGTGGACAATGACGATCTTGAGCCGGTTCAGGAACAGTTCCGCGCCGGCGTGATGAGCCTGGGCTGGGACCCGACGACGGCGCAGATCGTCATCGAGGCCTACCCCCTCGAGGAGGTGGATCCGGACGACGACGGCTTCCTCGCGGACGAGGACGACGCTGATCCCGCCGAAGTGCTGCGGGTGCGGATGCCGGTCGGCACCGCCCGGGCCTTCACGAAGCGCACGCGCGAGGTCGTGGGCGCCGGGCGTCCGATCTGCGTGATCTGCGGCCAGCCGATCGACGCCGACGGGCACACCTGCACCTTCCCCGAGTCCTGATGCCGGCGCCCGACCTGGTGGCCGCCGAGCTGACGCTCACCGGCCGGATCACGACGGCGTCGAACGCCACCTTCCTGGGCAGCATCGGCGGCGCTGCCGTGGTCTACAAACCGATCGCGGGCGAGCAGCCGCTGTGGGACTTTCCCGACGGGTGCCTGGCCCACCGCGAGGTGGCCGCCTACCTGGTGTCGGAGGCTCTCGGCTGGAACATCGTGCCGCGCACCTGGCTGCGGGATGGTCCGTTCGGCGAAGGCATGGTCCAGCTCTGGCAGGACACGGACCCGGAGCAGACCGCGGTGGACCTGGTCCCGGCGGACGACGTGCCGGACACCGGCTGGAAGCAGGTCCTCGAGGGTGAGGACCAAAGCGGGCGGACCGTCGCACTGATTCACGAAGACACCCCGGCGCTGCGGCGGATGGCCGTGTTCGACGTGCTTGTCAACAACGCCGACCGCAAAGGCGACCACATCCTGGCCATGGGCGGCGGACACCGGTACGGCGTGGATCACGGGCTCACCCTCCACAGTGACCACAAGCTGCGGACCGTGCTGTGGGGCTGGATCGGCGAGGCGTTGAGTGCCGAGGAACTCGACGGCGTCGACCGGATTCTCTCGGGGCTGGAGGGTGAGTTGGGCCTGCAGCTGGCGAAGCTGCTCACCGCCGAGGAAATCGCTTCGCTCGCCGCGCGCTGCGTCCGGCTGCGCTCGGCCGGGCAGTTTCCGGCTCCCAGCGGTGACATGCCCGCGGTGCCCTGGCCGCTGTTCTAGAGAGTTGCGACTGCATGCTTCCTCATGGCCTTCGACTCGCCCGTGGGCACCTGGACCTGAGGCTCCCTGGCGGTCTTCATTCCCGCGCTGATGCTCGGCCGGCGGCCCTGCCGGGACCGCGTCCTGGAACTCGCCGCAGTGCGCGACGGCGACACCGGCCTTTAGCGTCTCCCTGATGTTTCCGGCGGGCCATCCATTCCTCCGTTCAATCAGGTAATCTCACTGCACGCTTAATCCACAGCCCAGCTCCGCGTTGCAATCCCGTTTCTCAGGATGAGAGCCATCCCTGCGGAAGGAACAACATGACGGATGTCAGTGAGCACCCTGCCAAGCGAACCAGTGCCGTGCCTCGTCTTTCCGACTCCCAATGGGAAAAACTCCTCGCCCTGGCCGCACCAACGGACGTGCTGGCCGGCGACTATGTTTTTCGCGCGGGGGATTTGAACTATCCAATGATCCTGGTGGAATCGGGGGCCCTTGAAATGGTGCGTGACCCGTTGTGGTGGGATGAAGAAACCGTTCTCAGCACTCTGGGGCCACGCTCGTTCGCCGGCGAGCTCGGGCTGCTCAACGGACAGTCCGCGCTCCTGTCGGCGCGGGTGAAGGAGTCCGGGCGCATCCGGCGGCTGGCCCGCGAGGACCTGCGGCTGGTCATGAATCAGGACGACGATCTTGGCGGGATTGTTCTGCATGCTCTGTGGGAACGCCGCGAAGCGCTTCGGCGAGGCCCCGCAGCCATGACGCTCAAGTTCATTGGGACGGAAGCGTCGAGTGGCTTGCTGGCTCTTCGGCGCTTCGCTGAACGTCTTGATTTGATTCATACCGTCTTCGTCGTCCCGCCTGACGGCATGGGTGCCCTCGACGGCCACGGCATCGCAGCCGATGATCTGCCGGCAGCGCTGATCCAGGGCAAGCTCATACGGCGTGCGACGCCGGGAACCATCGCCGAGCGCCTCGGGCTGAGTTACCAGCTCCACCATGAGGGGGCCACGGACCTGCTGGTGGTTGGCGGCGGACCTGCCGGGCTCGCGGCGGCCATCTATGCAGCCTCCGAAGGGCTGAGCACGGTGGTGCTCGACGCCGTCGCGCCGGGAGGGCAAGCGGCGTCGACCTCTCGAATCGAGAACTTCCTTGGTTTTCCCTTCGGAGTTGCCGGTGGAGATCTCATCCGCCAAGCGACCTTGCAGGCGATTAAGTTCGGGGTAAGAGTCTGTGCACCCTGCGAAGCGGTGGCACTTGAGACTGCGGATGAAGGCCTTCAGATCACGCTGGCCGACGGGGCCACCCTGCAGACACGCACCGCATTGATTACGTCGGGGGCAGCCTATCGAAGCCTGGGCGTGGAGGGGTGGGAGGACTTTGAGGGGTACGGCATCTATTACGCCGCTACCAGCCTGGAGGCGCGCCAAGTCGCGGGGCACCCGGTGGTTGTCGTTGGCGGGGCCAACTCCGCCGGCCAGGCCGCGCTCTATCTCGCCTCCCATGGATGCGCGGTTCATCTGGTGGTCCGGGGACTTGAGGTTGGGGCGCGGATGTCCTCCTACCTCGTGGACCGTCTGCGGCAGGATTCCCGCATCCACATCCATACCGCGTCAAACATCATTGGTCTGGAAGGAGACTCCGGCCTGGATTCGGTCCGCATCGACACCGCCGGGCCGGTCGATGCCCGCGGGCTGTTCTGCTTCATCGGAGCCGACCCTGCCAGCGCCTGGCTTCCCACCCTCGACCGAGACAATGCCGGGTTCATCCGCACCGGAACAGACATTGCGGTGCAGTCCCTGGAGCAGTGGCAGCCGCTGGGCCGCGAACCCATGCCCTTTGAAACCTCGGCCCCGCGCGTTTTTGCGGCCGGCGACGTCCGGCACGGCTCCATGAAGCGCGTCGCGGCAGCGGTCGGCGAAGGGTCAAGCGCCGTCGCATCCGTTCACCAAGCGCTCAGCGGCCCTGCCAGTCCCCTCGCCCGTCCGAACGCTACACGAGGACCGTTCCCTCGACGCAGCTCGTGACCTGTCCGCCAACCCAGATCTTCCCGTCGCGGAGACTGATGTGCACACGACCCCGGCGTCCGAGGACTGTTCCCTGCGCCGCCGTGTAGGGCGGCGCGGCCACGGCTGTGTCGATCATCCAGCGTGCCAGGCCCGCGTTCAGGCTGCCGGTCACGGGGTCTTCCCAGACGGGGTCCCCTCCGATGAAGGCACGCACCTCGAACCGGGTTTCCTCCGTGGGCTCCTGCGGGCCCACAACACCGATTTCCAGATCGCCTGCCTTTCCCGGGTCGGGCCGCAGGCTCAGGACTTCCCGTGCCGAGGAAAGCCGGATCCCAATCCACCGGGGGCCGTCTACCAGCCACGACGCATCCAGGATTTTCTCCCGCGGGATTCCAGAATCGTCGCTATCCGGCAGACGAGGGGCTCGTCAACGGGCCCGTAGCGGGTGAGCGGTGGCGCCTCGAAAGCCAGTTGCCCCTCCTCCGCTCGGCGGATCGAAATCAGCCCTGCCGCGCATTCCTGGACGAGTGTCCCGCCGGGCCGTGGTGATCCGCCTGCGTTCAGCCAGGCCTGGGCCGACCCCAGCGTTGGATGCCCGGCGAAAGGCAGTTCTTCCTTCGCGGTGAAGATCCTCACCCGGTAGTCGGCCTCCGGACTGCTTGGGGCGAGGAGAAACGTCGTCTCCGACAGGTTCGTCCAGTTGGCGAACTGCTGCATCTCCTCGGCACTCAGGCCGTCGGCATCGTGGACAACCGCCAAGGCATTGCCCCGATAGGGCTCAGAGGAGAAGACATCAACTTCGCTGTAGGGACGGACTTTCATGGCGCCACTTTAGTACGTGTCGTCCGGATAGTTGGGGCGCCGCGTTTCCTCGCCGTACGGGGTGGACAGCCGGGTCTGAGTGGTGTCGGCGGGGTCTTCCTGCTCCGCCTCGAAATCGTAGTACTGGCTGGAAACGCCGTACTGGGGGTCATATTTTGACCGCACCAATACGTGGTCCTTCGGGTGCTTGAGGCAGCCGGTCCGAACATCAAACCCCACTGCGTGGTACGGATCGATGGCGGAGGGTTCCGCATACTCGTAGTCGGCGGAGAATCTGAGGTCGCCCTTCTCGTATAAAAAGGACTGGTAGTCGGCTGAGCTGTCCTTCGTGACGAGAGTCCAGCCTTGGGATTTAACGTAGCTTTCCATGGTGTCCATGGCCTGCTCGGAGGATGCGGCGTCCGGGTAGTGTCCGCTTGCGTAGGTTCTGACCTCGGTCACCCGGTTCCAGTCATCGTTCTTGATGGGATCGAAGCAGGTGCCCTCCCTGGCGCTTTTCACCCTGATCGGCGAGGCGTACCCCAGGTCCTCCGCGAGCATCTCGTTCACGAACGGCTCGGTGTCAGCCAGGGACTCGGCGGGAGGGCGGACCGGATCCTCGTATTTGGCGTACGCGCATGAGCTCAGGCTCGCCACCAGAACAATCGACGCGGCGGCTAGGCAGGCAATGGGTTGAAGCTTCAGCATTGCGTAAAGTCCTTCCGATGCTGGCTAGTTGAGCGCAATGCTAGTCGATGCGGCGGACCTGGCAGCGCGTCGTCGTCGTCGGCAAATGGCAGAAGGACCAGAACCAGGAACAGGCCCACCAAGCCCGGCATGGTGTGAACTGTAAGCACACAGCCACTGACGGCATCGCGTCCGCTCACACAGAAAGAGAAACCCACCCCACCATGGCCACCCGCATCCTGATCACCACCGACTACCTCCACCCGGGAGATGCCGTTGACGAGCTCCTGCGCGAACACGATCTGGCGCCGGTTTACTCTCCGTTCCGGGGGTCGCGGACTCTGGAAGAACGTCTGTCGTTATTCGACGGCATATCCGGCGCGATCCTCGCCAGCGAGCCGGTCACCACCGATATGCTCGCCAGTGCCACCTCTCTGCAAGTCATCGCCCGCAGCGGTGTGGGCTATGACTCCATCGACATCCCGGCGGCCACCGCACACGGCATCACGGTATGCAACGCCCCCGGCACCAACCACCACTCAGTAGCCGAACTGACCATCGGGCTCATCATCATGACCGCACGCCACCTCGCGGATGTCTCCACCGCCGTCCGCCAAGGCCGCTGGCCCCGCGAAGCCGGCCATGAACTGCGCGGATCCACCCTGGGCATTATCGGTTTCGGTCCCAGCGGACGCGCCACCGCCAGTCTGGGTGTCGCTCTGGGCATGAACGTCCTGGTCAGCACCGCTTACCCCGATCGCGAGAACACCGCTGTCCGCTTCGTTGATTTCGACACCGTTCTGCGCGACGCTGACTACGTCTCCCTGCACACCCGCGTACACCACGGCACCGGCACGCTCATCAGTGCGCCCCGGCTCCAAATGATGAAACCCACAGCAGTGCTCATCAACACGGCGCGCGGCTCACTCGTCGATGAGCAGGCCCTGGCCCAAGCACTGCTCGACGGGACGATTGCCGGCGCCGCGCTGGATGTGCTCGAGAGCGAACCCCTACCCAGCGACAGCCCCCTTCAGGAACTGGACAACGTGCTCATCACATCCCACCTCGCCGGACAAACAGTTCAGGCCCGGGCACGCGCCGGGCTTGCAGCTGCACAGGCCGTCATCGACGTCCTCGAAAACCGCGAACCCGCTCACCCGGTCGACCATTATCCTCAGTTCCCTGACCATTCAGCAGCGCCTCTCGGCCGTTGCGGAGCCGCCGGCCGTGCCCGGCCTCCATGACAGTGGCCGGCAACTTCCGCTCCGGGGCCGGCGAGGGCGCCGCCGACCCTGACCTGCGCGGGGGTCTCCGGCCTAGGATGCTCATCAGGCCCCGGTGAAAGGTTTGAAGACATGACCAGTAACAGCCCGTTCACGATTGTGGTTGGCGTTGACGGCTCCGAGGACTCCCAGTCAGCCCTGGACTGGGCAGTGGACGAGGCCCGGCACCGCAACGGCCGGCTCCGCCTCATCACCGTCTGGGCCAAACAGCCAATGGCGTGGTACCCGGCGGTGCTCGAAACGGCGGCAGGCGGAATTGCCGTTGTGAAGTCCCCGGAAGAAGACGCAGCGGCGCTCCAAGCCCAGGCGTTGAAGTCCGTTGCAGAAACGGGCGTGGCCGCCAGCGGGACGCTTATTCACAGTCATTCACCGGCGTCGGCGATACTGGACGCGGCCCAAGAGGCCGATCTTGTGGTCGTCGGCTCACGAGGTCACGGCGGGTTTTCCGGGCTGCGCCTCGGGTCGGTTTCGCACCAGGTCGTCAACCACGCTGCTGTGCCAGTCCTGGTCGTCCCCTCAAAGACCCGCGCACGCGACCGTGGTCAGGCAGCCTCGCTGTAGGGGTTGAGTTGCAGTGGAGCTGAAGGCCCATGCGGAGGTCATCCCGGCCGGGATCTGCAACGTCGTTGCGGCTCCCTGGTTCGGGGTCAATGTCGACGCCGACGACGTCGTGCCCGCGGGCGGCCAGCTCGCCGCCCCACCCGGCCCGGGCAAGCAGCCGGCGTCGAGAATGCGCGCACCTCGGGGCACCAAGGCATCGATCAGCTGGGCTTCGCTGTGCAGGCCAGAAGGGCAAACCGCGAAGGGCCTCGCTGATCAGCGAGGCCCTTCGGGGTTATTTCATGCGGGTCGGGACCTAGAGATCCCGGCGGGTCCGGTTCACAACCTTGGACCGCACAGTAGCCACCAGCACAATGAACAACAGACCGTAGAGCACCAGTGGGATCGGCCCGGTCACGAACACGGAGTAGTCACCGTTGGAGGACAGCAGCGCATCGCGCATGCTCGTTTCCGCCAGCGGACCCAGCACCACACCAATCATCAACGGGGCCAGGGGCATTCCGTGACGGCGCATGATGAAGCCGACCAGACCAAGCCCGAGCAGCATCAGCAGATCGAAGACCGCCCCGGAGGTGGCGTAGACGCCCAGCCCGCAGAAGACGGTAATCCCGGCGTACAGGTACGGGGCCGGGATGAGGAGCAGCTTGGCCCAAAGCCCCGCGAAGGGCAGGTTGATGACGAGCAGCACCACCATCGCGATGAAGAAGCTCGCCAGCAGTGCCCAGACCAGGTCGGGGGATCGATCAAACAGCAGGGGGCCCGGCTGCAGGCCGTACTGCTGGAACGCCGCCAGCATGATCGCGGCCGTGGCCGAGACCGGCAGGCCCAGAGCCAGAAGCGCTCCCATGGCGGTGCCGGTGGTGGCGTTGCCGGCGGCTTCAGGAGCCGCCAGGCCACGGATCGCACCCTTACCGAACTTCGGGTTCTTGCGGCGGCGGTCGATGCGCCTTTCCACGTCGTAGGAGATGAACGTCGGAATCTCGGACCCGCCGGCGGGGATGACGCCGAACGGCAAGCCGATCGCGGTGCCTCGGGCCCAGGCCGGGGCTGCCTCTTTGAGCTCGGCGCGGGAGAGGAAGGGACGGCCTGCGGAGCTGATCTGCTTGCCGGCCGGATCCCGGCGTATCCGGGAAGCGATATGGAATACCTCGCCCAGGGCCAGAATGGCTACGGTCACGGTAATCAGGGAAATGCCGTCGAACATCTGGGGCGCACCGAAACTGAAACGTTCGGCACCCGAGAACGGGTCGATACCCACTGTGGCGATCCCCAGACCGATCACGAGGGCCGCGAGGCCCTTCACCGCTGAGTCTGAGACCACGGAGGATGTGGCAACGAAAGCGAACAAGGCCAGCGCAAAGAATTCAGCCGGACCGAAATTGGCTGAGAAATCAGCTAAGGCCGGGGCGAGGAACACGACGAGAACGGAGGCCACCATGCCGCCGATAAACGCGCCGATCGCTGCGGTTGCCAGGGCCTGTGGGGCCCTGCCGTCCTTGGCCATTTTGTGCCCCTCGAACGTGGACGCGATGGCCGAAGCCTGGCCCGGGGTGTTCATGAGGATCGCCATGGTGGAGTCGCCGAACATGCCGCCGAAATACACTCCGGCGAACATGATGAAAGCGGCAGTGGGGTCGAGGGCAAAAGTTACCGGCAGCAGCAAAGCCACCGCCATCGAAGAGCCCAGTCCCGGCAGCACACCGACGGCGGTGCCCAACAGGCAGCCGACGAGCACCCACAGCAGGTTCATCGGTGTCAGGGCTGAGGAGAAGCCTTCCATCAACAGGTTGATTGAATCCATGCTAGAAACCTCCTCCAAGGATGCCGGACGGGAGGCTGAGTCCCAGACCGATTGAGAATGCCAGATAGACTGCGCTGCTGATCAGCAGGGCAAGTGAGATGTCGAAGATGGGGCGGCGGCTGCCGAAGCCCTTCGCTACAAACCAGAACATCAGGGCGGCGGCGATGATCCAGCCCAGTGTTTCCAAGGTCAGGGCGAAGAGCAGGAAGCCTCCTGCGGTCCAGAGGACTGCTGACCAGTCCGTGAAGGTGCGGTAACGCCGGGAGGAAGTCTCCGTGGGGTGTTCCGGGGAACGCACGTAGTGCAGCGCCAGCAGAGCAGCCAGGACGTAACCGGCGACCATCAGGATGCCGGGGAAAAACTTCGGACCGGGAAAGTCCGTGCTCTCACCCACGTCCATCGTGAGGATTCCGACCAGCAGGTAAGTGCTGAAGGCCACCATAACGAGCGAGAGGAGCAGCCCGCTGCGACCGTCCCACCAGGAGGTGCGGACGGGAGGTTGTCCGTCCGCAATGCCGGTCTTTTCGATCGGCTGCTCCGCCGCATCTGCGGACGAGGGCACTGGAGTGCTCATCAGCCGATCTCCTTCACTAGTTCACCGATGCGCTGCTGCTCCGAGGTCATGAACTCGTCGAACTCGTCCCCGGTGAGGTACACATCGGCCCATTTGTTGCGCTCCACGGCGTCCTGCCACTCGGGGGTCGCGATGGTTTCCTCGATCAGGGTCCGCAGCTCCGCGAATTCCTCGTCCGTGATGCCCGGAGGTGCCACGAGGGCCCGCCAGTTGGCGAGATCCACGTCATAGCCCTGCTCGGTCAAGGTGGGGATGTCGACGCCGTCGAGCCGCTGCGGGGCAGCCAGCCCGAGGGCGCGCAGGCGCCCCGACTTGATCTGGTCCTCAACATCCTTGTACCCCGAGGTGGCAGCTTTAGCGGTATCCGTGATGAGTGCCTGCGCCGCCTCGCCTCCGCCGGATTTGGGAATGTACGTGGTGGTGGAGGGATCCACTCCGGCAGCCAGAGCAAGTTCGGTCATGACCAATTGGTCAAAGGTGCCGCCGCCGGTCCAGGCAATCGCCGCCGGGTCAGCCTTCCAGGCCTGCACGAGGTCGTCGAGCGTCTTGTACGGGGAGCTGGCCGGAACCACAACGACGTCGTATTCCTCCACCAGGCGGGCGATGGGCCGCACGTCATCGTGCGTCACCGCCGAGTCCAGCTGCGCCACTCCGGCGACCAGTCCGGCGCCCGTGACCATGAGGTTGTTTGCCTGCCCGGACATGGTGGAGAGCTTGCCGAGGCCAATAGTGCCGGCAGCCCCGGGGATGTTGACTACCTGCGTGTTATTCACCAAACCGTTGGCACGCATGGCCTGTTGCTGCTCGCGCATGAACGTGTCCCATCCCCCGCCGGCGCCTGCCGGAGCAATCAGGGTGAGGTTTGCACGAATGTCTGAACCGCCGGAAGCGGACTGGATGGAAAAGAAGCTGGCCAAACCGATCGTGGCGACAGCCACGATGCCATAGGCGGCCATAAAGATCGGATGCTTGCGGCGCGTGCCGGACCCGGCTCGATCTGGTGAAGAACTCACGAAATCAACTGTCCTTAGTGGGGGTGAAGGGACATCAAAACTGGCTAGTACTCAAAGTCGCATTAACCACCCAAAGAGCTTAGGTGATCCGCATCATATTGACGGGATCGGCCTGGCTGCCGCTCTTAATAAACTGCACCTGTTTTGCTTTTACTGCTCAGTGCGGAGAACCTGAAGAACAAATTCGCCCGCAGAATGAACTTTCCATCGTTCTTCTTCACCCCACCCACCTTGGAGACTTCATGACCGTCATCGTTGCTCGCACCAGCACTCCCGAGGGCGAGGCCGCACTTACCGCCTCCATTGAAGAAGCCCGGCGCCGTCAGGAAGACCTGATGGTTTTCAATCTGGAAGGCACCCAGCTCGACGCGGAAGGCGCCGAGCTCAACGGCGTACCGGTCACCTATCGTTTGCCGGATGCCCGCAATCACGACGCCGTGGGCGATCTCCTCGACGCCGCTGAAGAGGTCGACGCCTCCGCTGTGGTGATCGGTGTCAAGCACCGCAGCCCGGTGGGTAAGTTCCTGCTCGGCAGCGCGGCGCAGCAGATACTGCTCGAAGCCAACGCCCCGGTGATCTCGGTTAAGTCCCGGCGACTCTAAGGAGGACTAAAAGAGGGCGCCCCGCGGGCGGCCCTTTGAAGCGACTATTTCCCACATGCCCTGATCCATGCCAATCCGGCCCGGGTGTCGTCCCTGACTCAGCTCGCCGAGAAAATGGACGAGATCCTTGACCAGCTCATCACCATCGACGGCAACCCCTTCCACGTTCCAGCGAGCACGCCCATCGAACTCGTGGACAATGACGATCTCGAGCCCGTTCAGGAACAGTTCCGCGCCGGCGTGAGGTGCCCGCCACGGGCTGGAAGCAGGTCCTTGAGGGTAAGGATCAAAACGGTCGGGTTTTTGCCCTCGTGCATGAAAACACCGCGGCGCTGCGGCGGATGGTGGTGTTCAACGTCGTCGTCAACAATGCCGACCGCAAAGGCGACCGCATCCTCGCGATGAGCGACGGCCACACGTACGGCGTGGACCACGGGCTGACCTTTCACCGCGACCACAAGCTGCGCACGGTGCTGTGGGGCTGGATCGGAGAGGCGCTGATTCCTGAGGAACTCGACGGCGTGGACCGTGTTCTCTCCGGGCTGAGGGGTGAACTGGGCCAGCAACTGGCGAACCTACTCACCGCAGAGGAAATCGCTGCCCTCGCTGCGCGCTGCGCCCGGTTGCGCTCGGCAGGGTGCTTTCCGGCTTTCCGGCTCCGCGCGGCGGGATGCCGGTGGCGCCCTGGCCTCTGTTCTAGGGCAACTTTCGGTTAGCTCCGGGCCCGGACGCCCCAGAAAAATCGATTCAGCATTTTATCGTGATTAAAGATGGAAAGTGCCTTCCTGCCAACCCTATCGCGCTTACACGCTGTCCCGTCCGCTCATAGTTGACGAATTTGTTTTGGGGAGAACGCCGCGACAACAGAAACGAGGGCGTCTTGGGAACCTCAGAGGGGTTGCAGTTTCTACGGACCCGGCGTTCACCATACTGGCTAAATCATGTGTGAGCGTTGGCGTTCCGGATGACCTCGATGACCTTCTCCACTCGGTTCTTCAAGTCTAGAGGCCATACGTTAGCCCTCCCGCGCGTTGCGCACTTTGCAATCGCAACCTTGCTGGGCTGCTGAATACCAAGCCGATCACTCGCCAAGGGATTCGACCACCTGTGCTGCGGTGCTAATTCGCGTTTGGCGGTGGAGGGGTGCGCAGCGTGTATAGACGCACTAAGCACCGGTTCCGGAAGGTAATTCTCGATTGTGTAACCGGCAGTCACCCATGCAAAGCCCGTGGAGGGGTCTTCGTCTACGCCACTGATTACGCGTCGTTTACTTTCATTCAGGCGGGCACTTGCGTATTTCTTGTCGGAGTCAATCAGGACCACCACGTATCGGTTAAGGTTCCGCAGGGAGATGAACTCTTCAACTTCTTCGGCATCGAGTGGTGACAGTGCGCTAAGCAGCGCTCCACCGTAGAACATCACGGAATAGTGAGTTCCTTCAACGAACTGGTTTGGCGCAAGTTGTTCGATCCAATGCTTTAGGTAGATGCGATCCGAGGGCCCCTCAACCCACAGGACGGCATTTGTTTGTACGAGGTCTGAAGGGCGGTATCCGAGATCCGCACACACGGACGCTCGGTCCCTCGCAGCACCGGCAAAGCGAACACTTGAAACATCATCCTCGCGTGAAACATGGAATATGCTACCGAGTTGCGAATCCAACAAGTGCGCAGAATGAGTTGCAATAAAGTACTGGTTAGTCGTATTTGACACTAAATAGCGAAGAAGCTTTCGTTGCAGTATGGGATGCAAATGCACCTCAGGCTCCTCGATACAGAGAATAGAATCCTGAGTTATCGTCGCAGCGGCTGCAAGAATTACCACTTCATGAATACCGGTCCCAGTGTTCTCAATTGGCAGCGTATGGCCATTTTGTGTTATGTGGATCGTTGACAAGTCATGAGGTATATCGATCGTTATTTCCGCATTATCCAAGACCGCTCGCACGAAGTCCTGCAACTTAACGAAGACTTCCTTGTCTTTCAAGCGGTCCGTCGACGGGTTCTGCAACTCCAACAGTCGACGTTTGATACTAAGACCGTTCAGATCCGGCGCTTGGGTACTGTCGGCCGAGATTGTCCTTACACCTTCAACGGTGTACGCGGTAGTTAATGCAGTTGGTTTGGCGTTCAAAATCCATCCCAACACTCGACTCACATCCTGCTCCAGTGATCCACCACTTCGCCCGGACAGTGCTCCTGACAGACCTCCTGCAACATGGATGTTTTGAATCTCACTCAAAGTATTCCATGGATCATTTAAAGTATAGAATTGCCGCCCTTTTGTGATACCAAACCAGACACCCTTTTCGGGGGTCTGGCTAGCGAATCCCGGATCGCAGATGAACGCCTCGAGCAAACCTCGATGCCGCTCGGGTAGATTAGACACGTCCGGCCAGGCGAGGATATCTGCAAGCGCACAGAATTCGCGCGTTCGGAAGTCATTTTCGGACTCCCCAAGAGGGCGATCCCAGACCGAGCCAGCAACAGAACTATTAGTATAAGTATCAGCAATAACTCGCAGGATATTGGACTTACCCGTATTATTTTTCCCGACAATAAGATTCATCTTGCCGAGGGGCATAAGCGTTGCCGGGCGAGACGATGAAAAACTTCTATACCCCTGAAAGGAGAAACCATTAATGATTGTCATATCTCGATCATCCTACTGCAGAATCGTCGCCGCCCTAGCCCTGCACGCCGGCTAATGCATGGCGAAACTATTGCAACCAGCGACGATATGGTATCCAGGCAATGTTTACACCGGCTGATGGGCGCCGCGCCTCCAACGCAGATAGCAGTCTATCCATGGTTCCAGAACATCGATGCGGCCTGCCTGGAGGCGACGCTCCCCCCCTGTAGCACCACCCTTCATTCAGGGCCCGGTTGAACCGCTCAGATTTGCTAGGCTGCCACTGATGGGCTCACCATCCACAGCGACCAGAAGCTGCAGACCATACTGTGGGCCTGGATCGGCGAGGGCGCCAACCTCCTCCGAACTCGCGGGCCTAGACCGTGTCACCGAAGAATTTATGGGTGAGCTGGGCCGCAGGCTGGCGGGCCTGCTCGCTGTCGAGGAAATTGCTTCGCCCGCTGGGCGCTGCACCCGGTTACGCTCGGCTACCACCGTGACGTGCAGGGGATCCTGTCACCAGTGACTAAAATGCGATCGTGCACTATCGATAATATAGTCCCATTCCTTCGAAACAGCCCATTCAGGTTTTTTGACTTCCTTTTCCGCACCGGGATTAGGCCACCCTCTCTTAGAGCCAATTTGCAGCCTAGGCAGGAACCAGTTTTGGCTCGGATAATGCAGTCCATCACTTGTCAGGTACCACGGTGCCAAATCGGGTCCCGCGACTTCCACCAGGCCACTCTTGAATGGGAGGGAACCAGGAACGTTATTGCTGGCATCAACCGCGACTTTAATTCCCTTTTCAAAACGAGGAAGAATGGAATTCCAGTCGATTCTTTCGGCTAGGCCCCGCTGGCGCATGCGAGCCAGTTCCCCTGCCAAGTTTAGAGCCGCTCTGTCGAATTGGTCGGCTGGGTCCCAGACTACCTCTGCATAAATTCCGGAGCCGCTGGCACTAAGATGCAGCGCCTTGCATTCCTCCTGTGGCGTGGCTCCCTGATAGCTCGGGTTGTTATAACTCTGTAGCTCATTCGTGAGCCTCCACTGCAAACCGATATGAAGTCTCCCCGGTTCGTCCTCTGCCTGGACTACTATGGAGTCGTTAGCGAGAGCGCTTACGTCCGAAGCGTGTCTGAAGGATTGCAAAACGCGTTCGTGGGTGAAATCGCTTGCAAGGCCCTTGATGATCGTTTCCTGTTCAGCCAGCCTTGCATCATATAGCGAATTTATACGTTCTGACAGGGGCGCCAGTCGTTCGTTCAAGTCAGCGTGGACGGCATCTCGCACGTCCTTCTTCACATCTGCTGTGACTGATTGGGTGATGGCTTTGCGGAGCTTGGGTTCGAACAGCAGCAGTACGGCGGCGGAAAACACGGCTACCCCGAAACTCGTGCAAATTGACTGCCATACCGCGACGGCGTTGACGCCAAGGGCTGGAACGAAGAATGGACCCCAGAAGGCAAGGTAAGTGACGGCGGCGCCGAAAAGGGCAAGGACCGTCACCCATCCGAAATGAATCCCGGGCGCGGTCAGGGGCTTTGTTTCTTCCACAGGGAAACAGTACACGCCGCGAATGGTCGCAAATGCGCACACCAAAGTGCGGGCTCGTCGTTGCCATTGCCGTTCCGAGCGAAGACCCGTTTCACCATGGCCAGAGCGGTAGCGTCACCACGCACGGCGACCAGGACCAGAACCAGGAACCGCCTGACCATCGGATGATACTTGGACTTTCCAAGGCGAGGACCCCGCGGAGTTTGGGTGGATATGCAGCGTGCTTCAACGCTGGCATGCCTCGCCTAAGTATTGCGGAAGATGCCGGCCAGGCATTCCTGCGGCTCCTTGAACCATTCTGAGCGCAGAATCGAGCCACCCGCTAGTTCGTTAAGGCGCACGGCCTTGCCATGCTAGGCAGGCTCCACCGCATAGCGGAGCAGTTCCTCGTATGCAGTCCGTTCCTCGGACCAACGAGCATTAGCGCCTTCAGGTTTGGTGCGGAAAGCCGAGTGCGTCACGATCAACTCGTCCTTTGCTCGCGAGATCGCGACGAAAAACTCCGACTTGGCGTCAGAAGGTTTCCCAAAGAACAGTTCCGTCTCGACACCGACAACGATAACCTTTTCAAACTCCAGCCCCTTGCACTTGTGAATAGTGAAGAATCGAACCGCGTCCTCCTCAGAGAGACGATTGAGTGCTCCAACTGCGTCTCCATCGATGGCAAGCTCTCGATTGAAGGCCTCGATCGTATCTTTCAGAACCCCGTCGAGACGGCTTCCTTGGTGGTACGACGGCGACAGGGCATTGAGCTGCGAGCGTGGGACGAGCCGAAGGTAATCCGCAATAATCGGCCTCCATGAGCCAAAATCCGTCTGGTCGAAGTTCTGCGTTCGAACAGTTGCGCGCGCATCACGGAGATGCTGGCGCAGCAGGCTTTCGAACATCAGACTCTCAGTCTCGCTGTCACCTGTTCGTGTAGCGACGCGAATAAGTTCTGCATAGGCATCTGGACGACGATCGTCCGCGACAACCCGCAGGAAGTTCAAGATCAACGCCGCCGCCGGCTCCGCGGTCAGGTCTTGGGACTCTTGCTCATTTCGATACGCGATTCCGCGAGCGGCGAGTTCCTTCCCGATGACCGCACCGACTAGATGCGGTTGGTTGCGAATCAGGACGGCGATCTCACTGTGCGGTGTTCCATTCGCGAGCCACGTTTCTAGGATGTCGGCGACACCGGCGGCCTCTTCATCATCTGTATTGAATGGCAGCACCTGTATTTCGCCCTCATCTCCTACAAGGTCCGAGGCTGGACTAGCTGCGGCAGGATCCATGTCATGGACCATGCGGTTCTGCATCCGACGGAGTCGCGGCTTAGAACGGAAGTTTTGGTACAACGGACGTGACTCCGCCGCAAAGTCAGTCGCGAACGTCTCCATCACGCCGTCGAGCGCGCCCGCCCAGGCCATGATTCGCTGCTTGACGTCCCCAACGGCAGTCAAGCGGGCGTCGATGCCGGCGAAACCGGCTTTCACCAAGGAGTATTGCTCTCCCGTCGCGTCTTGGAACTCGTCGAGGAATACGTGGCTGTAGGTTTGCCGTAGCGCACCGCGTGCATAAGCATTTTCCTCAAGAATCTCGAGCGCAAAGGGCACAAACTCTTTGAAGGTGATCTGCTCGCCCTTGATGCGAGTGTCAGGATCGACGCGGTAGTCCGGCAACAGCGCATTCAGGCCGGTGAGAGCAGGACGGTAATTGTCGATCAGCCGTTTTGCGAAGGCGTGGAAGGTGAAGCTATCGAAACGCGCTGCATACTGCGCTCCGGAGCGACTACGCACTCGATCCTGCAGGTTCCGCGCCGCATCGGTCTTGAATGAAATGGCCAAAATGCGCCGCGGGTAGGGTGACGCGCCCGTGCGGAACAAAAAATCTGCTCTCTGCGCCAAGAGCTCAGTCTTACCTGCGCCCGGGCCAGCCGTGACCACCACGTTGTTTTCGATTTCGCGAACGGCGGCCATCGCATTCGGCTCCAGATGAAGTCCCCCAACTGGCTGCCATTCCTCCAAACGAATCACTCTGGTAGCTCCGCAAGGCGAGTCTCCACTTTCTCTGCCAGCCGTTCAAGCACCGCTGGCAGACGTTCGAGAAGCTCTTGGTCGGTCAGATTGGACAGGGCACGCAAGTGGCTCGCTGGCTTGCTCGTGAGATCAAACTTGGCGTGGTAATCACCGAACAACGCGAGAAGGTCGTCACCTAGATGATCTTCGTGCACGTGCTTTTTGCCGAGTACCGCCACGATCGTGGCGTCGTCCGGTTGTTCATCCGTCTCGGCCCCGTAGGCCTCCGGGTACGCCTCAAGCATCATCAGGTCGAGATCCACGGGATGTGAAAAGTACACGTCTTTTCGCTCCAGACCGGGTATCGGCCCTTCGCCTGGCTTCCACTTAGGGTGGACGAGGGAGGGGAAGTCCACGTCGTCATTCCACTTCGGGATGGCAGTCAGCTGCTCTTTCGAGAATGCGCCTGGCTTCAGCTTGTTGTACTGCATCAACGCGTTACTGACGCGACCCCAGCCACCGCCGAAGCGTCCGGAGTCGAGGTCAAGCAGCGTGATATGCGGTATGTCCAGTGCGTTAAGAAGCCGCCAGAAGTGATTCACGTGACGACCACCGAGCGGCACCACTAAGACAGACGCATCATCCTCGGTGATCCCCCTTGCAGCGAGCACACGCGGGAGTACAACGAGTTCGCTGTCCCCCTCGCCCAGGACCACGAGACGTGAGAAGTACAGCTCCGGGTATCCCAGCACCGCTTCACGCACGTACTTGCCTGCCTCCGTACCGTCTGCTGGCATCTCGATTCGACGCACCTGGGACCGCCGCTCATCATCGAGCCGCAGAAAACAAATGGCCTCCGGATCAACTCGGCGAAGCAATGCGGGCGAATGCGTGGCAACGATCGACTGAACATTGCCCTGATCCGACGCCACCTTGAGCTGACGCATGATTCGTCCGAGGTATTGCGGTGCCAAGCTATTCTCCGGCTCCTCCAACGCGATGACGGTATGGACAGGTGGTCGGAGGCGGTGCGCGTCAAGAGAATGCTCTTCGCCATTCAGCACCTTTCGCGTGATGGACTGCCACGCCAAGACCAGCGATATGTAAAGCAGGGACTTCTGCCCATCAGACAGCCGATCGAATGGAAGATCCATACCCTCTGGTGACGGTGAGAAGGAGACGGTCAGTTGCCGGAGGACTCCTTCAAGATCGCCGTGTCCGAAGACGATTGATGGATCTTTGAAGAAGTCACCAGTGTGCAGCCCTCCCCATTCAGAGGTGAGCTGCAAGCCGATGCTGGCGACCGCTTTGTTGGAGCTAAGTGCGTCCGTGATCTGCTTTGACAGATCCTTGAGCGACTCCTTTTCCGAAGTCCAATCTGCCGCCCGTAGTAATCTACCGATGAGTGAAGCAGCGGTGTACGAGATGTGATCGGCAGGATCGCGCCGTGCCGGCAGGTAGTGCACCTCGACGCTGCCGCGATCAAAGCGGTTCAGGTCCGCGGTTGAGGTCGGCTTTCCGTCTTTGTCCGCGGCGAGCACGTACTGAATCTTTTCATCAATGACGCCGTCGGGTGCAAGGATTCCCGTCAGACGGACTCGGACGCGCGGGACTCCATCTTCAGTGTCGATTCGCATGTGAGCGAAGTTCGCTGGGACCGAGGCGTGTTGGCCGTCCTCACTAGCTTCGCGAATCTCGATGTCGACTTCAATCCACAGCTCTGGCTCCTCGAGGTGAATGTCCATGGCATTGCGGTCTTTCGGGACGTGGAAGTCGCTAAGCTGGATCTTGCGCTGGCTGGGAATAGGACTGAATAGACGCGATAACGCAGTAAGCGCGGCCGTCTTGCCTGCGCCGTTTGGTCCGAGGACAAATGTGACTTCCGCTAGGCTAATCTCAGTAGGTTCGAGGCCGAACGATTGAAAATTGGAGAGACGAAGCGTGGTGATCTGCATGTTTACTCGTTTCGCCTATTTGTCGGAACAACTTCCCTGGCACGCGGCCTTGGGACGATGGGCAGTTGTTCAAGTAGTGGCTTGACCATACGGGCGGGCTCTCCTTCGCACACCGGTGGGACTAGTTGAAAAGTCACCGGGCACCTAAATGATATCTGCGCCACAAACATTTAGGAACGCCTCACGTCCCTTCCCACTTATCATGGTACTCAATGGTTGGGATCGAGAGTCGCTTTAGGTCCACGCTACAGAAATATAATGATCATCGAGATCACCGCGATGGAAGTCAGCTTAGGCATGGAGTAATCCGTCAATGTTGACTTCGCGTTTCCCAGCTTCGGCAAACGCCAACAACAGCGCTAATGATAATTTGTCGAGTGCCCTACTAGCTCGTATGGGCCCTCCCCGCCCTCGATAAGGCTGGGCTTAGAGGCGGCCCGCAGACGACATCCGTGAAACAGCCATTGCGTCCCGGAACATCGCCCCACACCTGTCAACTCTGCCGCGCCATGCCGTCCGCGCGCCCGCGCGACAGCAGGCTCCCAATGCCGGGTTCGGGCCTGTCGACAGCTAAAATCGACAAGGCCCGTTTGTCCTGTTCCCGGTCCGGAAAGCGCAGCATGTCTTTTATCGAAAACGCGGTGGCCCACTGGGCGGAACTGCAGCGGCTCCAGGCCACACCGGGCTGGAAACTCACCACCGCAAACCCCTGGGTGCTGGCCCTGTTCCGGGAAGCGTTCACCCGCACGCGGCCGCGGATTCCGCTCGAGGAATTCCACAAGATGGCCGACGGCTTCCTGCGCCAGCTGCGCATCTCCGGCGTGAGCCTGCGCGAGGACTGGACCGGCAAGAACTACGCCGACGACTGGGTGGCCCGCCGCTTCCTGGCCCGCCCCCGCGTCGAGGGCCGGTTCGTCTACGAACTCACCGAATCCTCGGTCCGCTACCTCTCCTATCTGGACGGGTTCACCTCGGACAAGACCAGCCTGAACTCCTCCCGCCTGGCGACGCTGCTGGACCGGGTGGAGAACCTGGCCCATGAAACCAATCCGGACCCGGCAGCCCGCATCGCCGTCCTTAAAGAGGAAGTTGCCCGCCGCGAGGAGATGATCCGCGCCCTGGAGGCCGGCGACGCCCCCGCCCCGGTCGACGGAGACACCGCCGTCGAGGCGGCCCAGGACATCCTGGACCTGGCCGCGGCACTGCCGGCGGACTTCAAGCGGATGCGCGACGGCCTGGAAAAGATGCTGCACTCCCTGCGCCAGGAAATGGTGGAATCCAACGCCGCCAAGGGCCTGACCATGGGCGAAATTCTTGAGGCCGACCGCAAGCTGCGCAACACCAGCGAAGGCCGCACCTACGAGGGCTTCACCGCCTTCCTGAACGACGCCGAACAGCAGGACCGCTTCCGGGCCGCCATCGCGGAGGTGCTGGAGCGGGACTTCGCCGAGGACCTGAGCCCCGAAGACCGGCAGGGCCTGCACCGGCTGATCAGCGACATGCGCGGCCAGGCCACCGAAATCCACCGCATCTACGGCCGGCTTTCCGAGTCCATGCACACCTACGTGCAGAGCGACGAGTACCGCGAATCGGTCCAGCTGCGCCAGCTGATCCGCACCGCGGAGACCGCCATCCACAAGGCACCGCGCAGCAAGCGGCGCACCGCCGTCGTCCCGGCACCGCTGCTGCACGGCGCGGCCTTCGAATCCCTGGGCATGGTCCACCTGTTCAACCCCGCCGACCACGCCCCGCCGCCCAAGCTGCCGGCACCGCCGTCGTTCAGCGAAGCCGACATCCACCGCTCCATCCGCACGCCCCGGGCCAACCGCCGGGCACTGCGCGACGCCGTCACCCGCGCCGCGGGCTCCCGCCCCACCGCAACGGTCGGCGAAATCTTTGCCGAACTGGCACCCGAGGACCGGCACCTGAACAGCATCCGCGCCCTGCTCTCGGCGGCGCTGGCGGCCGGCTCCGCTGACTTCGGCCCGGAATCCACTGCGGAGCGCACCGCCGCCGGACTGGCCGCATCGCCCGAATCCATCACCTTCACCCAGATCGACGGCAGCGAGCGCACCGCGCTGCTGCCCGCCGTCGCCGTCGCGAAAGCCCCCACCCATGAGTGAAACCAGCCTCGAATTCACGAGCGCCACCGATGCCGCAGAGAACACCTCTCCCGACGGCGATTACAACGCGGCGCCCGCAGCCCGGAACGTCCTCGTGGACGGCCCCGAACTGTTCCCCGGCGACACCGGAACCCTGCCGCTGAAACTGCGCCAGGCCCTGATCCGGCTGCTGCGCGGCCCGTACCTGGACGCAACCAGCTCCGACAACGTCTACAACACCGTGGTGGACAACCAAACCGAGCTGCGGACCCGGCTCAGCGAGCTGTTCCTGACCCTGGTCATCGACGAGGACCGCAAGGTCGCCCTGCTGCGCCCGGTGGACATGCCCGAACCGCACACCGCAGTGCTGCAGCGCCAGCGCGAAATGACCCGCGAGGAAACCCTGCTGCTGCTGCGCATGCGCCTGCTGCTGGACCGGCACGCCGGCACCGGCAACGACGCGGTGATTGCCCGCAGCGACATCCTGGAAATCATCGAGGGCTACGTCGACCCCGGCCAGCGCGACGCCAAGTCCGTGGAGGACGTGGCTGACGCCGCCATCCGCAAGCTGGTGCAGGAACGGCGGCTGCTGCTGCCCACCGAGATCGAGAACGTCTGGGTCATTTCCGGTGCCCTGCCGCTGGCCCTGCCCTATGAACACATCGGCGACATCGTCACCTTCATGCAGGCCCTGACGGACGCCTCCGGCGAACTTCCCGACCCCGAACTGCCGGAACCGGCCACAGCCAACAACGGCGAGGACATCGCGTGAGCATTGAAACCACCCTTCCCATGGGCGACCTGATCAACCCCGGCCAGAACCGGCTCTCCTCCGTGCAGATCGTGAACTGGGGAACCTTCGACGGCGCGCACACCATCTACGTGGACCGCGCCGGCACCCTGCTCACCGGCGACTCCGGCGTGGGCAAGTCCACCATCTTCGACGCCATGCTCCAGGTCATGGACGCCCGGCCGAAAATGAACGAGGCGGCGCAGAACAACGGCGGCGGCCTGGCCGAGGAAAAGCGCACCGCGTTCTCCTACATGCGCGGCCGCCTGGGCACCCAGGGGTCCGGGAACGGAACAGGGCCCGACGACGGCGGCGCGGCCGGCGACGGCACCACCTACCAGCGGCCCGGCGCCACCTGGTCCGCGATCTGCCTGACCTTCGACAACGGACTGGGACAGATCACCTCGCTCTCCGTGCTGATGGACCTGCCCGCCAACGGCACCGAACACCACGTGGGCCGCTTTTACGCCGTGCACAACCGGCCGCTGGACATCAGCACGCTGGAAACCGAAATGCGCGGCCGGTTCACCAAGGGCAGCCTCGAAACGCTGCTGCCCGGCGCCGGCATCTTCGATTCGCACAAGATGTTCGCCGAGCGCTTCCGCACCGCGCTGGGTGTGGAGGACGAGAAGGCCTTCGGCCTGCTGCGCATCCTGCAGACCGGCAAGGGCCTGGGCGGAACCGTCAACGACTTCTTCCGCACCAATGTGCTGGACACTCCCAAGACGCTGGCCGCCGCCGACGAGGCGGTGGAGGACTTCAGCCACCTGCGCAGCATCCGCCGGCAGCTCGAACGCGCCCGCCAGCAGCGCGACCACCTCGCCGACGTGCCGGAGCTGCACCGGCTCCACACCACCACCGACACCGAGCTGCGGCACAACCGCGCCCTCACCAAGGAGGGGCTGCCCGCCTACCGGCAGCGCCTGACCCTGGCCAGCCACGAGCGCGACGTCGCCCGGCTCACCGCGCAGGAGGAAGCCGGAGCCCGGGAGCTGGCCGCCGCGGAAATCCGCCGCAACGACCTGAAGAAAAAGGTCGACGCCCTCGCCGCCCGCTACAGCGAGGAGGGCGGCGGCACAATCGCAACGCTCGAACGCGAGCTGGCCGCCGCCGTCGTGCAGCTGAACGCCCGCGTCGCGCTGGAGGAAGCCGCCCGCGGCGAACTGGCCGCCGCCGGCATCGAGGTGGACTTCTCCCCCGCCGGGCTGGTCACCGCCCGCAGCCGCGCCGCCGAGCTGGTGAAGTCCCTGACCCTGGAGGTGGAGGCGGCCCGTGAGCGCAGCAGCGATGCGCACGGGCAGGCCTGGCAGCTCAAGGGTCAGATCGCCAAGCTGGAAAATGACATCGGAAGCTTCCGGCGCCGGACCTCGAACATCCGGCAGGAGTCCCTGGACCAGCGCGCCCGGATCTGCGCCGCCACCGGCCTGGATGAGGCGGACCTGCCGTTCGCCGCGGAACTGATCGACCTGGAACCGGACCAGCAGCAATGGCGCCCGGCCGCGGAGCGCACGCTGCGCTCCCTGGCCACCGCCCTGCTGGTGCCCGGCGAGCACATGCGCGCGGTCACCCGCTACCTCTCCGAGACCAACCTGAACGGGTTCCTGCGCTGCATCGACGTCAGCGTTCCGGTGGACGGACCGGCCGAACCGGGACCGCGGGACCTGATCACCAAGCTGATCACCCAGGATTCCGAAATGGGCCGCTGGGTGGCGCGCAAGATCACCGCCCACTACGACTTTGTCTGCGTGGAGGATCCGGATGAGCTCGCCGGGCTGTCCCGCGGCGTGAGCCTCGGCGGCGCGGTCAAGCGCAACTCCTCCACCACGGAGAAAGATGACCGGCATGCCAAGGCCTCGGACAACGTCCTGGGCTTTGACAACAAGGACACCGTCGCGGCGCTGGGCAACGACCTCCTGGCCCTGCGGGACCGGTTCGCGGAGGCCGACACCCGGTCGCAGGCCCAGGCCCAGCAGCAGGCGGAACTGGTCAGCCGGCTCACCGCCGTCCGCCGCGTGGCCGCCGACACCCGCTCCTGGGAGGAGCTGTCCGCCTCCGCGCAGCGCGACGCCCTTGCCGCCGCCACCGACGCCCTCGACGCCGCCCGGGACGCCAACACGGACCTGGACCAGATCCGCTTCGACCTGGACACCGCGGAGCTGGACTCCACAGCGGCGATCGAGAAGATCGGCGTGCTCAAGGGCGATCTGGCCCGCACCAGGGAACAGCTCGCGGCAGCCACCGGCCGCCGCGACACCCTGGCGGCCAAGGCCCTGGCCGCCCTGGACGCCGGACTGCAGAGCGCCCTGGAGGAATTGTTCGCCCCCTTCGGCGAGATCACCGACGTCGTCCGCCTGCAGGAGGCCGCCGCCGAGGTGGAACGCGCCCTGCTCACCGAGGGCGCCCGGCTGGAAAAGACGCTGCTGGAAACCCGCAACCGGCTCGAGCGGACCTTCGAGACGTTCACCGACAAGTGGGGCTCGGACTTCGGCACCTCGGCGGACGCCGCCGGAGCCTACGCGGAGCGGTTCGAGAGCATCGTCTCCGAAGGCCTGCCGCAGCACGAAACCGAGTTCCGGGAATACTTCAACAACCGCACCTACGAGCGGTTCAGCGACCTGCTGGCCCTGCTCGACGAGGAACGGCGCAGCATCTCCTCGCGCCTGCTGCCGCTGAACTCGGTACTGCAGCGAGTGGAATACCACGTGGACAGCCACCTCGAGATCGAGGTCAAGACCACGGTGCCCGACGCCGCCCACAAGTTCCGCACCGAACTGAAGAACGCGCTGCCGATGATGGGCCTGCGGCAGAACAAGGCGGACATGGACGCCCGGTACTCAGCGCTGGAGGCACTGGTGGACCGGCTGAAGGATCCGGAGGAACGCCGCTGGCGGGCCGAGGTCCTGGATGTGCGCTCCCACGTGACCATCACCTGCACGCACCGCCTGGCCAACGGGCAGGCGTTCACCAACCTGCAGGCGTCGCTGATGTCCGGCGGCGAGGGCCAGCGCTTCACCGCGTTCATCATGGCCTCCGCCCTGGCCTACCAGCTGGGCATCGTCTCGCAGGGCTTCAGTACCTACGGCACGGTGATGATGGACGAGGCGTTCGTGAAGTCCAGCCTGTCCTTTGCCGAGGCGTCCATCAATGCGCTGCACGAGTTCGGCTTCCAGCTGCTGCTCGCCGCCCCCGAGGACAAGGTGGACCTCTCCCGCTTCCTGGGCTCGGTCACCGAAATCCTGCGCGACGACGCCGCCAACCGCTCCGGCGTGCTGGAACGGGACACGCGGCGCGGGTCCGGCTCGCAGCCGGTGAACATCCTGCTGCGGTAGGAATTGCTCCGCTGCGAAAGCGGTGGCGCGCCGGCGCCCGGCACAGGACACTGGTGGAGTGTTAAGAATCCTGGAGACCTGGCGCCGGCAGCTGATCGGGACGTTCAGCAACAACGCCGCCGAAATTCCGCAGTGGGAACTGGATCTGGCCAAGGGTGAAGACACCGGGTTCTATGGTCCGGAGTCCGCCGTCTGGGCGGTGCACGGGTCGATGACGCCGATCATCGCCGGCATCCGCGCCCTGCTGCTGCAGGCCCTGCATCCGGGCGCCATGGCCGGGGTCCACGACTTCTCCGACTACAAGGAGGATCCGCTGGGCCGGCTGGCCGGCACCATCCGCTGGATCTTCACCGTCACCTACGGGGACACGGCGGCGGCGAAGTCCGGTTCCGACTGGGTGCTGCGGCTGCACGAACGGGTCCACGGCACCTACGAGGACGCCGCCGGCGTCGAACGGCTCTACTCGGCGAATGATCCGGAGATTGCGCGCTGGGTGCACCTGGCCTTCACCGATGCGTTCCTCAGCTCGCATCAGCGCTTCGGCGGCCCGATTCCCGGCGGCCCGGACGCTTACGTCTCCGAATGGGCGGTGGCCGGGGAACTGATGCGCATCGGCAATCCGCCGCGGTCCGAGGCCGAGCTGCGGGCACAGCTGGCGGCGTACGACGGCGAACTGCGGCACAGCGACTATGTCCGGGAGGCGGTGGGCTTCCTGCGCCGGCCGCCGCTGCCGCGGTCCCAGCTGGCCGGCTACCGGGTCCTGTTCGCCGGCGCCGTCGCGTCGCTGGAACCCCGGCACCGGGAAATGCTGGGCTTGAAGGAGCCGCGGCTGGGCCCCTTCCCGGTGCCGGTGCGACTGCCGGTGAAACTGGTGCTGGGGGTGATCCGGCTGGGACTGGGCCCGCAGGGACCAAGCGAACGGTCCGCCCGCGAACGGATCAGGCGTCTTTCCGCCGCACAGTAGGGTCTGCCGCGCGGTCAGAACTGCCCGGCGGTGGGCCTGCCGGCCGTCGGAGTTCCGGTCGTCCGTGGGCCGGCCATCGGTGTTCTAAGCAGGCCCCCGTCCGTGCCGCCCCACGTGATCAGCTCGGTCCGCAGCAGAGCCTGCGCCGCCAAACACCTCAGCGACCTCCGTCGTCGTGCTCGCACCTTCGCAATAAGAGGTCAACCGCGACCTTCGCCAATACACCGAAGGCTGATTTTCCTTGTAGATGCATTCGACGTCGGATTTACTGTTCGCACACGCACAGGAGGCACTCAGAAATGACGAGCTCAAACGCTGCAGCTGAATCACGCATCAGATCACGGAACAGAGACATGCTGTCGGGTGAGGCGATCGCCGAGGCCGGGCTGACCGATTGGCGCAAGTTGGCCCAAGGACTGCACGCCCGGTATCTGGTCGATGACTTCGGCACAGGTGCACGGTTCGTGACCGCGGTAGGTGAGGCAGGCGATGCGCTTGGACACTACCCGAGCGTGTCGATCGGCAAGGGGTACGTCGACCTCAAATTGGTCAGCTCTGACGCTGTCTACCGCGACGGCGAAGGCACCGAACACATCGTCGAATGGGTCACCCGGCAGGATATCGATCTGGCCAGGCTGATCACCGGGATCGCCGCCGACCACCAGATCGACGCCGAACCGGCATCGGTCAGCGTCCTCGAACTCGGCCTCGACACCGCAAACTCCGCGACGATCGCCCCGGTGTGGGCAGCCCTGCTGACAGGTAACCCAGACGCGCAGGGCTACGGGTCGCCCAGCGACGAGATCCGGGACGCCACGGGGCGGGTACCAAACCTGTGGTTCGGCGACGCCAACGAGCACGACAGTCAGCGGTTCCACGTCGAGGTCTACGTGGCGCCAGAGGTGGCCGGGCAACGAATTAACGCCGCCGTCGCCGCAGGGGGAACCGTCGTGGATGACACCGGTTCGCCGTCGCTCACGGTGATTGCCGACCAGGACGGCAACACTGCGGTCCTGTGCGTCGCCGAGATGCCTGCGGCGGAGGCTGAATCTTGACCTTCTCGAACTCGTAACAGGACGGACATGGCCATGCCGCACGTAATCAAACCGCTCACTCCGGGAACGTTTCCGGCATGGCTTGCACTCGCGCAGAAACACAACGGGGTCTGGGGCGGGTGCTACTGCTCGTATTTCCACGGCGACACGGAGGGAACCATCAAAAGCGAGTACGACCGGCCGACCTTCAAGCAGCGACTCGTGGCGGAAGGCGCAGCACACGCGGCACTCGTCTTCGACGGCGACGACGCGATCGCATGGTGCCAGTACGGCAGTCCGCTCGAGCTGCCGGGGATCTACCACCGCAAGCAGTACGACGCCGGCGAGACCCAGCCAGCGCCGTGGCGCATCACCTGCTTCTTCGTCGACCGCGACCATCGACGTTCCGGTGTGGCACGGGAGGCACTGGACGGCGCGCTCGAGCTGATCGCACAGGCAGGCGGAGGTGAGGTGATCTCATTCCCCAACGAACTCACCCCCGGCAAGAGAACATCATCCTCGTTCCTTCATAACGGCACACGGGCCATGTTCGAGAAGGCGGGATTCACGTTCGAGCGCCACATCGGCAAGAGCAAGACAGTGATGCGTAAGACCGTTCAACCGGCCCTGCGGCTGACCCCGGATTGAACCTACGCCCGTCCGGCAGCCACCGCCACAAGCTCGGCCGCGACTCCGGTCAACCGACGCGGACCGGACCAAATGGCAGTCAGGGGTCGGCTGATTCCATCTCCTTCGAAGGGGACCCGAAGCAGCTCACCGCTGGCAAGCTGGTCGCGCACCACCAGCTCACTCAACACAGCAGGACCGGCTCCGGCAGCGACAGCAACCCGCACCGCAGTATTGCTGCTGAGCACCTGGGCCGGCTCGACGACGTCGTACCCGGCAAGCACTTCCTGCAGCGCCTCGCGGGTACCAGACCCGGGTTCCCGAACCACCAGTGGGATTTCCGCCAGTTCCTGCAAACTGATCCGGGTCCGGTTGGCCCATTCGTGGTTCGGATCAACAACCACCACCAGTTCGTCCTCACGGACCACCAGGGCATTCACTCGAACCGGCAGATTCGGAGTCTCCACAAACCCCAGCTGGAGGGTGCCCCGCTGCACCTCCTCGATGACAGCCGCCGAGTTCTCCACCCGCACGTCAATACGGGCATGCGGCAGCCGACGCTTCAGTTCGGCAAGCCAGGCCGGCAACAGCATGTCCGCGATGGTGAGGCTGGCACCCACACTCAGTTCCATCGTCTCGCCGCTTCGGCCGGTACGCACCACACTGTTGAAGCGCCGCGCAGCCTCCAACAGTTCTCGGGCCGAGTCCGCCAGCAGGAGTCCCATTGCAGTGGGTGCCGAACCGCGCGGGCTGCGTTCAAGCAGGGGAGTCTTCAGATCCGCTTCCAATTCCGCAATAGACCGGCTCGCATTGGACTGGGCCATGCCCAGTTTCCGCGCCCCGGAAGCCACGCTGCCCTCGTCCACCACGGCAACGAACAGTTCCAGCACCTGAAGGTTCGGCCACGCATGAGCCATATCAAAAGCATATAAACCCATGCCGGATTGCAGGCTACCGGACGGTCGGATCCGGTGGGAGCATCGAAAATAGTGGGCGCAGCCTGGGCCTCACGGGCGGACATCGACCCGTGGCAACCATCGCCTCACGGGCGGACATCGCCGTTGAAGGCCTGCAGAGCGCGCCGAACCGCGAACCCTGACTCTTCACCGGAAGGAACTATGCGCAAGAGCATCCTCGCCCTGGTTATGTCCGGGCTGCTGGCCACCGGCAGCGTGGTCTCCTGTGCGGGTCCGGAACCCACGGAAGGGACCGCCTCACCGGAAACAACAGCCAGCGCACCGGCAGCAACCGCTCTCCCGGCCGACCGCGTGGATCAGGTGGCTCCAGCGGACGCCAGGGCCATCACCGATCCCGCGGATCCGCAGGCGACACTGGTTCTGTTCACCGACTACCAGTGCCCGTACTGCGCCATGATGGATCCCCTGATCCAGCAGGCCAAGAACGATTACGGGGACCAGGTCCGCATCCTCGTCCGCAACTACCCGCTCCCCAAGCACCAGAATGCCGAGACCTCGGCCCGGGCGGTGGAGGCAGCGGCTGAACAGGATGCGCTGGAAGAGATGGCCGCGGCCGTCTTCGAGCATCAGGAGGAGTGGAAGAACCAGACGGATGTGGAGGACCTCTTCGTCTCCTACGCCGGGGACCTGGGCCTGGACACGGAGAAGTTCCGCGCCGACTACAACTCCGACGCGATCAAGGACCGGGTGGCCAGGGACCTGCAGGATTCCCAGGACCTCCAGCTGCCGGGTACTCCGTCACTGGTGCTCGACAACCAGGTCCTCGCGCTGGATTCCGTGGACTACAGCGCCATCCAGGAACAGCTGGACAAGGCCCTGAACAACTAGGCTCCCAGTACCTTTTCGCAGGTCCATGCTGCAGGATGTGGGCCGCTCTGCAAATCCTCCGGCGCCGCCCGCTGGCCCGGCTGAAAAGCCGGCGAAGTCCGCCGCAGCAAGGTGTGATGGAAAGCATACTGACCATTGGTGTCTTCGGTGCGGGCGCTGCGGAGATCTTGGGATAAAAAGGGTGAATGACTATCGAAGCCGGGCTCGCCCGTCCCGCCTGGCGCCGCCTCTTTGGGGTTCCGCTCCTCATTTCCGTGGCGTTTACCGTCCTCATGCTCATTGTTGCCTTCGTGGCGGACCTGCCCGTGCGGGACCCCGAAGGCTTCCTGGGTCCCAGCTATGTGCGGCTGCCGCTGATGGTGCTGCTGATGATCGCCGCCGACGTCGTACCCCGCGTCCTGGCCCGGCGACGGGAGCTGGGAGGGATGAGAGCCGCCGCGTCCGATGTGCTGCGGACGCGGTGGTCCGGCCCCCGGCTGGCCGTGGCAGTGGCGGGACTGATCACGTTCTACCTCGCCTACATGTCCTACCGGAACCTCAAAAGCTTCCTGCCTTTCCTGCAGCAGCACCTGACGGACGCCTTGCTGGAGGACTCGGACAAATGGCTGGCCGGCGGCAGCTACCCCGCTGATGTCCTGCAGAGCCTGCTGGGCACCGGCTTCAGCGCGGAGCTGCTCTCCGGCGTCTACATGCTTTTTATGGTCTTCGTTCCCGTCTCCCTCGCCGCAGCGCTGGTGTGGTCCGATAACCTGCAGCGCGGCGCCTGGTACGCCACCGCCCTGTCCTTTAACTGGATTCTGGGTACCTTCAGCTACTACGCCCTGCCGTCCCTGGGGCCGATCTACCACGACGCCGCGCCGTTCAGCGACCTGCCAGAAACCGCCGTCTCGGGCCTGCAGGACACCCTGTACGAGAACCGGGTCGAGGTGCTGGCCGATCCGTTCGCCACGGACTCCGTCCACGGCATCGCGGCCTTCGCTTCCCTGCACACCTCGATCGTCTTTACGGCGGCACTGGTGGCGCACCTGACCCACCTGCCCAGGGCGGCCCGCTGGATCATGTGGGTCTACGTTGTCCTGACCACGCTGGCCACGGTCTACTTCGGCTGGCATTACGTTTTGGACGTGGTCGCCGGGCTGGCCCTCGGCGCCGTGTCGGTGTGGCTGGCCGCCAAGGCTGTGGGAGTCGGGCGTGCGGAGAAGGTTGCAGTGCCCGACGTCGAGCCGGAGCTTGTCTCGACCGTGCGGTAGGCTGCCTCCCGGGAAGCGCCGGAGCATCTGCTCAAGCCGGCTCTGGTAACCCTCCTGAGCATCTTTGCGGTCATCGCCCTGGTCGCCGGCTACAGGGTGGCCGTCTACACCGCCACCCGCCGGGCCGCCGCCGGCTCGCGGACCGAGGGCTTCGTCGTCGTGACGTCTCGTACTTGCCTGTCCGCAGTCGGACCCGTGCCCGCAGTGATCAGTGAAGAAGACTATGCGGCCTTCTGGGACGAACCCGCCTTGAACACCCCGGACTTCCTTGCAGACCTGCTGCGGCGATGTGGCCGGCGCCTCGTACCTGGCCATGCTGTTCCACCCGGACGCTTCTGAGTCCGGTGTCGATTACTGCTGCAAGTCGGGCGTGCGGTTCCGCAGCCGGCGCAGATCCGTACCGGCCAAGAGCAGCCCCCGCCCGCCAGTTGCCGCAGACAAAGAGAAACACCCCGGTCCGAAGACCGGGGTGTTTCCCTATTGCGGAGGATGGGGGATTTGAACCCCCGAGGGCGTTAACCCAACACGCGTTCCAGGCGTGCGCCATAGGCCGCTAGGCGAATCCTCCAGGCATTGCTCCGTAAGAAGCAGATATAAGACTACCCGATGCAGGGCTAATCCAACGAATCGGGAGATTGGGGGTTCGTTTCGCCAGGCGCCGCAGCCCTCCTGCCCGGCAGCCAAAACACCAGATTAACCACGACGATGGCGGCCGGAAGCAGGTGGCGGCAGCCGGGCTCAGAAAGGCTATCGGAATGGATAGCAGGAACACTGCAGGGTCACCGCCACGCGGGTCCGGGCATACGCCAGAAGTTGGGGTTGGACGTCGTCCTGGAACCCCGGTAGCCGGCACAGATCCACATTGACGTATTGGCTACCCCGATGAGCCCAATATCGCGGCGTAGGTGACGACACCGAGCACCCGGTCACCGTAGAAGGCAATCATGTCCGCGGCATAGCCGTCAGAGCGACAAACAGGAGCAGTGTCAGGTTCAGCCGCTGGAGGCCCACGGTAAAGCCGGACAGCAGCCGGAACAGGCGGTGATGGCTGAGCCAGTAGGCAGCCGTCACCACAAAGGACAGCAGGTAGGCTGCGGATTCCGGAAGCTGCTCGACGACGGCGGGGCGCAGGTCATCGCCCGGCACCTGCGGAACCTTGATGTCCACCGCCGGCAGGTCATGGCAATGGCAAAGACCGCATCACTGAAGAATGCGGTGCGCTCAACGTCCGGCCCGGAGTTAACCCGTTGAGCGAAGGCCTGGTTCATGCTCATGCGGGACACACAGTCCAGCGTGGTGGACTGCACGCCGGGCGTCACCAGTTCAACGGCCTCCCCTCCCCGCGAGATGGCAGTAAGTGCTCTTCCCGGCCTCCAGACGGGCACTTACTGCCAGTTCGGTGCGCGAACGTGCTCAATCTCTCGCGAGATGGCTGTAAGTGCTGTTCCCGGGGCCGGGACGTGCAGTTTCTGCCATCTCGGCGCAAACGAGCCAGGGCCCGGGAGGTGCCGGCGGGCCTGGAACACACAGGTTAAACAAGTAGGTGTTAAACAAGTAAGGCCCCGCCAATGGCGGGGCCTTACTCTCTGAACAACCGGTGTCTTTCAACCGTAAATATTGTCCGGCGGTGACCTACTCTCCCACATCCTCCCGGATGCAGTACCATCGGCGCTGTGGGTCTTAGCTTCCGGGTTCGGAATGGGACCGGGCGTTTCCCCCACGCTATGACCGCCGTAACCCTTCCACCCGCACCACCCATAAACAAACCTGGGTGAGGGGAAATCAATGGTCACAACACAACACACCATCAAAAACAATGTGTTGCAATAGCGAAGTTATAACTGTAATTATACGGCACCCACCCCGAATGAAGGGTGCGGTGGTGCCGGTTCCAGGGGTGACAAACCTCACGGGTTTGTTATCCGGGAACCACATAGTGGACGCAAGCAGCATGATCAACACAACCCTTTATACTTTGGAGAACCGTTTGAAGTCGTGTTCTCCCAGATTGTGGTGTGGTGTAAGTTATCGGCCTATTAGTACCGGTCAGCTTCACGGGTCTTTAGTCCCCGCTTCCACATCCGGCCTATCAACCCAGTGGTCTGGCTGGGGGCCTCTCACACACAAGGTGTATGGAAATCTCATCTCGAAGCGGGCTTCCCGCTTAGATGCTTTCAGCGGTTATCCCATCCGAACGTAGCTAATCAGCGGTGCACTTGGCAGTACAACTGACACACCAGAGGTTCGTCCGTCCCGGTCCTCTCGTACTAAGGACAGCCCTTCTCAAATTTCCTGCGCGCGCAGCGGATAGGGACCGAACTGTCTCACGACGTTCTAAACCCAGCTCGCGTACCGCTTTAATGGGCGAACAGCCCAACCCTTGGGACCTACTCCAGCCCCAGGATGCGACGAGCCGACATCGAGGTGCCAAACCATGCCGTCGATATGGACTCTTGGGCAAGATCAGCCTGTTATCCCCGAGGTACCTTTTATCCGTTGAGCGACGGCCATTCCACAATGTACCGCCGGATCACTAGTCCCGACTTTCGTCCCTGCTTGAGATGTCTCTCTCACAGTCAAGCTCCCTTGTGCACTTACACTCGCCACCTGATTGCCAACCAGGCTGAGGGAACCTTTGGGCGCCTCCGTTACTCTTTAGGAGGCAACCGCCCCAGTTAAACTACCCATCAGGCACTGTCCCTGACCCGGATTACGGGCCGAAGTTAGATATCCAGTATGACCAGAGTGGTATTTCAACGATGACTCCACCCGAACTGGCGTCCGGGTCTCACAGTCTCCCACCTATCCTACACAAGCCACACCGAATATCAATACCAAACTATAGTAAAGGTCTCGGGGTCTTTCCGTCCTGCTGCGCGTAACGAGCATCTTTACTCGTACTGCAATTTCGCCGAGTTTATGGTTGAGACAGCGGGGAAGTCGTTACTCCATTCGTGCAGGTCGGAACTTACCCGACAAGGAATTTCGCTACCTTAGGATGGTTATAGTTACCACCGCCGTTTACTGGGGCTTAAATTCCCAGCTTCGCCCGTAAGGGCTAACCGGTCCTCTTAACCTTCCAGCACCGGGCAGGAGTCAGTCCGTATACATCGTCTTGCGACTTCGCACGGACCTGTGTTTTTAGTAAACAGTCGCTTCCCCCTGGTCTCTGCGGCCCCGATCCCCTCCGGACAGCAAGTGTCCATCAAGGTTGGGGCCCCCCTTCTCCCGAAGTTACGGGGGCATTTTGCCGAGTTCCTTAACCATAATTCTCTCGATCGCCTTAGTATTCTCTACCTGATCACCTGTGTCGGTTTGGGGTACGGGCGGCTAAAACCTCGCGCCGATGCTTTTCTAGGCAGCATAGGATCACCGGATTCCCACCAAAGTGGGTCCCATCAGATCTCAGGTATCGTCATCAAAGACACAGCAACGGATTTACCTATCGCTGACCCTACATCCTTAGACCAGGACAACCATCGCCCGGCCCGGCTACCTTCCTGCGTCACACCTGTTAATACGCTTACCTCCCAGGATCAGGTCCCGCGCTCCACCAAAAACCGGGTCGCCACAAGGGCGGCCGGTCAGGTATTGGGCGGTTAGTGTCCCCCGCTTGGTATTGGCGGTTTTTCGCCGGTACGGGAATATCAACCCGTTGTCCATCGACTACGCCTGTCGGCCTCGCCTTAGGTCCCGACTTACCCAGGGCAGATTAGCTTGACCCTGGAACCCTTGATCATTCGGCGGACGGGTTTCTCACCCGTCTTTCGCTACTCATGCCTGCATTCTCACTCGTGTAGGCTCCACCGCTGGTTTACACCGCGACTTCACTGCCCACACGACGCTCCCCTACCCATCCAAACGCTTGAACGAAAATGGATAAACCATCCGCTTGGCTAATATTTGAATGCCACAACTTCGGCGGTGTACTTGAGCCCCGCTACATTGTCGGCGCGGAATCACTTGACCAGTGAGCTATTACGCACTCTTTCAAGGATGGCTGCTTCTAAGCCAACCTCCTGGTTGTCTTCGCAACTCCACATCCTTTCCCACTTAGCACACGCTTAGGGGCCTTAGTTG
Source organism: Arthrobacter sp. zg-Y820 (assembly GCF_030142155.1). Taxonomy (GTDB): domain Bacteria; phylum Actinomycetota; class Actinomycetes; order Actinomycetales; family Micrococcaceae; genus Arthrobacter_B. Next base: position 207,257 of record NZ_CP126247.1, on the reverse strand, counting down.
GTGGTCTGGGCTGTTTCCCTCTCGACTATGAAGCTTATCCCCCACAGTCTCACTGCTGCGCTCTCACTTACCGGCATTCGGAGTTTGGCTGACGTCAGTAACCTTGTAGGGCCCATTAGCCATCCAGTAGCTCTACCTCCGGTAAGAAACACGCAACGCTGCACCTAAATGCATTTCGGGGAGAACCAGCTATCACGGAGTTTGATTGGCCTTTCACCCCTACCCACAGCTCATCCCCTCCATTTTCAACTGAAGTGGGTTCGGTCCTCCACGCGCTCTTACACGCGCTTCAACCTGGCCATGGGTAGATCACTCCGCTTCGGGTCTAGATCACGCCACTGCATCGCCCTGTTCAGACTCGCTTTCGCTACGGCTTCCCCTCACGGGTTAACCTCGCGACGTAACACTAACTCGCAGGCTCATTCTTCAAAAGGCACGCTGTCACAAGCACGACACCACAAGTGGCATCGCCCTGCTCCAACGGATTGTAGGCACACGGTTTCAGGTACTGTTTCACTCCCCTCCCGGGGTACTTTTCACCTTTCCCTCACGGTACTTGTCCGCTATCGGTCATCAGGGAGTATTTAGGCTTACCAGGTGGTCCTGGCAGATTCGCACGGGATTTCTCGGGCCCCGTGCTACTTGGGATCCTCTCCAAGCGGCAGCATACATTCCGGTTACGGGGCTAACACCCTCTACGGCCTGGCTTTCAAACCAGTTCACCTATGCATCTGCACTCACTTCACCGATCCGGCAGAATCGGTACGGAAAGTCCCGCAACCCCAGTGATGCAACGCCCGCCGGCTATCACACACCACTGGTTTAGCCTCTTCCGCGTTCGCTCGCCACTACTAACGGAATCACTGTTGTTTTCTCTTCCTGTGGGTACTGAGATGTTTCACTTCCCCACGTTCCCTCCACGCACCCTATGTGTTCAGATGCGGGTCACCCGGTCACTCGCGCGCCGGGCGGGGTTTCCCCATTCGGACATCCTGGGATCAACGCTCGGTTATCAACTCCCCCAGGCTTATCGCAGATTCCTACGTCCTTCTTCGGCTCCTGATGCCAAGGCATCCACCGTGTGCCCTTAAAAACTTGACCACAAAGATCAATAAATATTTCCTGCTATCGAGAAAACCATGACAACACCGGACCACACCGCAAGGGCATGACCCGGAGCACCAGGTTTATCTGAAATTGCACTTAATAATTTTAAGATGCTCGCGTCCACTATGTAGTTCTCAAACAACAACCCCGTCACACCCCGCCACCACCACGTATTCACCGTGGACGGTCTTGGACCTGCGCAGGAACAATCAGAAACAACACGAAACCGTGTCCCTTCCAACCCTTCAAGAAGGCTTGAAATTCTTCGGTCCTGTTGTCTCAGGACCCAACAGTGTGCCAAACGGAAAAACCCGGTACTTGAAGACCGGCAGCGGTTTCCAACCGGGACAGCGCCTCCGCAAGGAAGGCACGCACGGCGTACTAGACTGCCAGGCTCAACGCCGGGCACCTGCTTATTGATATTCCACCCTTGAGCACCCACCGGAGAACGAATGTCTCCGAGATGGGCATCTCCTGCAAAGCCCGCCTCCAACACTGTGGAAGGACACGGAAAACTCTGAGGTGCTCCTTAGAAAGGAGGTGATCCAGCCGCACCTTCCGGTACGGCTACCTTGTTACGACTTAGTCCCAATCGCCGGTCCCACCTTCGACGGCTCCCTCCCACAAGGGGTTAGGCCACCGGCTTCGGGTGTTACCAACTTTCGTGACTTGACGGGCGGTGTGTACAAGGCCCGGGAACGTATTCACCGCAGCGTTGCTGATCTGCGATTACTAGCGACTCCAACTTCATGAGGTCGAGTTGCAGACCTCAATCCGAACTGAGACCGGCTTTTTGGGATTAGCTCCACCTCACAGTATCGCAACCCTTTGTACCGGCCATTGTAGCATGCGTGAAGCCCAAGACATAAGGGGCATGATGATTTGACGTCGTCCCCACCTTCCTCCGAGTTGACCCCGGCAGTCTCCTATGAGTCCCCGCCATAACGCGCTGGCAACATAGAACGAGGGTTGCGCTCGTTGCGGGACTTAACCCAACATCTCACGACACGAGCTGACGACAACCATGCACCACCTGTAAACCGACCACAAGTGGGGAGCGTATTTCTACGCTTTTCCGGTTCATGTCAAGCCTTGGTAAGGTTCTTCGCGTTGCATCGAATTAATCCGCATGCTCCGCCGCTTGTGCGGGCCCCCGTCAATTCCTTTGAGTTTTAGCCTTGCGGCCGTACTCCCCAGGCGGGGCACTTAATGCGTTAGCTACGGCGCGGAAAACGTGGAATGTCCCCCACACCTAGTGCCCAACGTTTACGGCATGGACTACCAGGGTATCTAATCCTGTTCGCTCCCCATGCTTTCGCTCCTCAGCGTCAGTTACAGCCCAGAGACCTGCCTTCGCCATCGGTGTTCCTCCTGATATCTGCGCATTTCACCGCTACACCAGGAATTCCAGTCTCCCCTACTGCACTCTAGTCTGCCCGTACCCACTGCAGACCCGGGGTTGAGCCCCGGGCTTTCACAGCAGACGCGACAAACCGCCTACGAGCTCTTTACGCCCAATAATTCCGGATAACGCTTGCGCCCTACGTATTACCGCGGCTGCTGGCACGTAGTTAGCCGGCGCTTCTTCTGCAGGTACCGTCACTTTCGCTTCTTCCCTGCTGAAAGAGGTTTACAACCCGAAGGCCTTCGTCCCTCACGCGGCGTCGCTGCATCAGGCTTTCGCCCATTGTGCAATATTCCCCACTGCTGCCTCCCGTAGGAGTCTGGGCCGTGTCTCAGTCCCAGTGTGGCCGGTCACCCTCTCAGGCCGGCTACCCGTCGTCGCCTTGGTGGGCCATTACCCCAACCAACTAGCTGATAGGCCGCGAGTCCATCCAAAACCGCATCAAGCTTTCCACGGACCACCATGCGGTGGACCGTCGTATCCGGTATTAGACCCGGTTTCCCAGGCTTATCCCGAAGTTAAGGGCAGGTTACTCACGTGTTACTCACCCGTTCGCCACTAATCATTTTGTGCAAGCACAAAAGTCATCGTTCGACTTGCATGTGTTAAGCACGCCGCCAGCGTTCATCCTGAGCCAGGATCAAACTCTCCGTAAATGTGTTACAGACACAGCACCGGAGCCAAGGAAAATTGGCTGCACGGTCCTGCACTAAATTCGAAACCAGCTAAAAAAGTCCTCCCAACCCACGGGGTGGGCGGAAGAACCAGTTCAACCAATTAAAATAATTGGTATCAATAAACTTGGCACACTATTGAGTTCTCAAACAACAGATGCATCCGAAATACTCGGAAAAACAATTGAATGTCTTTCTTTTCTCTTCGCTGCAGTGTTTCTTTATTCTATTTCATCCGGACTGTTTTAGCAATTCGGGATATTCCGAAGACTGCTTCATTTTGTCCGGAGAAACCCACGCCAAATCCCCGGCTTTCCGCTCCCGGGCTTCTCAGCGCAGGATGGATCACCAGGATGTTTTTGGTGTGGTGTGGCCGCCATGCTCGTGAAGTTTTCCAACTCCCGGCCGCGGCGACTTAGAAGACTCTACACAGGTTTGGACCCGGCCGCAAATCGCCCCGGGAGCCTCCCGGCAAGCCGATCCGTGGACCTTTCGGCACCCCGGGGCAGAGTGCCTGTTCCTACCTGCTGGGCACGCTGCCTGGCCCTGCTTACCGTGCAGGGTGTCCCTATAAGGGTTACTCACGGCAGGGTTACCCACCCCACGGCAGTGACGCGCCCTTATGTAGGGAGATGCAGGGAGGTTGTTGGCGCCGGACGTTGGCACTATGGAGGGGAAGCATCGAAGTAGAGGGAGAGCATCGAGAGACGGGAAGGCTGGTCATGACCGCGGCGCGCAGACGACGAACATCCGGCCCCCTTGAGCTGCCCGTCCTCAGCAGCCCTCTGCTTTCCGGCGTCGAGGCGACAGCCGGCGGAGCCATCATCGCGGCGACCCGCCCCCGGGTGACACTCCGGGCCTTCACGGCCGCCGACGTCGTACTGGTGCAGTCGGCCTCGCAGGATCCGCTGATTCCCCTGATCACTTCGGTTCCCTCCACCGTCGGGTGCGATGAGGCGCTGGCCTTCATCGAACGGCAGCATCACCGGCTTGCCAGCGGCGCCGGGTGGTCCTTCGCCGTCGCCGATGCCGCCACCGGCGTCGGCGTGGGCCAGATCGGGCTGTGGCCGGGCCAGTCGTCGCGCCGGACCGGGAACCCCGACACGATCGGCTACTGGATCGGCCCCGACCACCGGAATCGGGGATACGCCGGCGCCGCCCTGGCGCTGCTGACCGACTGGGCAATGACGGTCCAGCAGATGCCGCGGATCGACCTGTATATAGAGCCGTGGAACGAGGGCTCCTGGCGGACCGCCGAAAAGGCCGGCTATCGAAGGGACGCGCTGCTGCCGTCCTGGCAGAAAGTGGGCGCCAAGTGGCGGGACATGTACCGCTACATAAGGACGGGAAATGAGGGCGCCGAACCGCCTGAAACCGGTGCCCGCAAAACCGGTCCAAAAATCGGGTAGACTGGTTCGCGGCCCCTCATGTGGTGTCATCCTGTGAACTCCCCCAGGACCGGAAGGTAGCAAGGGTAAGCGGGCTCTGGCAGGTGCATGAGGGGTCTTTAATTTTTTCAGGACCAACTGGTTTTCCCCGCCCCTGGCGCCGGGATGCAAACCGTCAGTGCCAACCGATAGGGTTCTATCTGTGAGTACAGCCCTTTACCGCCGCTACCGTCCCGAGAGCTTCGCGGATGTGATCGGGCAGGAGCACGTCACGGAGCCGCTGATGGCGGCCCTCTCGAAAAACCGCGTTAACCACGCCTATCTCTTCTCCGGCCCGCGCGGCTGCGGCAAAACCACGTCCGCCCGCATTCTGGCCCGCTGCCTCAACTGCGCCGAGGGACCGACGCCGGTCCCCTGCGGCAAGTGCGACAGCTGCGTCGAACTGGCCCGCGACGGCTCCGGCAGCCTCGATGTCCTCGAGATCGACGCCGCCAGCCACGGCGGCGTGGACGATGCCCGCGATCTGCGGGAACGCGCCACCTTCGCGCCGGTCCGCGACCGGTACAAAATCTTCATCATCGACGAGGCCCACATGGTCACCCCGGCAGGCTTCAATGCGCTGCTGAAGATCGTCGAAGAACCGCCGGAACACATCAAGTTCATCTTCGCCACCACGGAACCGGACAAGGTGATCGGCACCATCCGGTCCCGCACCCACCACTATCCGTTCCGGCTGGTTCCGCCCGAACCGCTCCTGGCCTATCTGGACCGGCTCTGCCAGCAGGAAAACGTTCCGGTGGCTCCCGGCGTGCTGTCCCTGGTGATCCGCGCCGGCGGCGGCTCGGTCCGCGACTCGCTGTCGGTCCTGGATCAGCTGATGGCCGGTGCCGGACCCGACGGCCTCGACTACGAGCTGGCCGTCAACCTCCTGGGCTACACGCCCATCTCACTGCTCGACGACGTCGTCGACGCCTTTGCTGCCGGCGATTCCGCCACCGTTTTCCGGGCGGTGGACCGCGTGATTCAGACCGGCCAGGATCCCCGGCGTTTCGTTGAGGACCTGCTGGAACGGTTCCGCGACCTGATCATCGTGCACGCCATGCCGGACAGCGCCGCCGCGGTGCTGCGCGGCATGCCCGAAGACCAGATCAACCGGATGAGCACCCAGGCCGCACAGCTGGGCGGCGCCGAACTGTCCCGGGCCGCTGACATCACCAATACGGCGCTGACGGAGATGACCGGAGCCACCTCCCCGAGGCTGCATCTGGAACTGCTGTGCGCACGCATCCTGCTGCCGGCCTCCGACCAGACCGAACGCGGCACCGCCGCACGGGTGGACCGCCTCGAACGGCGCCTGAGCTACGCCGGCGACAGCACCGAGGCGGTCGGCCGCGCCGCCGCCGCATCCTCGCCCGTCGAGTCAATCCCCGCCGGACGCCCGACGATGACGCCGGAGACTCCCGCTGTGGTGGCGGACGCACCGTCAGCTCCGGCTGCTTCCTCGCCCGCTCCGGCCGCTGCAGAGCCTGTCCCCGCGGTTCCCGCCGGTGCGCCTGCGGGCACGGCGCAGGACAGCTCTCCCCTGGACTGGGGCGGAACCTGGGCCACCGCCCCGGAACCGCAGGCTTCTGCACGCCCCGCAGCGGCAGCCCCGGCGTCGGCTCCGGCCTCAACCCCGGCGTCGGCTCCGGAACAGAGCCGCCGTCCGGCCGCATCCGGACCGGAACGCCCGCAGGTTTCCCAGCCAGCGTCCGCCGCGCAGCCGTCCGCACAGGCTAACCAGCCCGCGGCCAACGGTCCGGTCCCCGCAGGTTCGGGTGCCGCTCCGGGTGCCGCTCCAAGCGGCGGGCAGATCGAAATGATCCGCCGCGCATGGCCGGAAATCATGGATGCGCTCACCGGAATCCGGCGCGCAACGTGGCTCAACGTCAGCAAGAATGCCAGCCCCAAGTCCTTCGACGGACGAATCCTGGAACTGGCCTTCAGCAACCAGGGCGCTGCCACCAACTTCAACCGCCCGGATCATCTGGAAAACCTTCGAAAAGCGGTCAGCCAGGTGCTCGGCGTGGACTGCCAAGTCAACGTGGTGCACGACAGCTCAGCGGCAGCGGGTGAGTCGGGCCCAAAAGCAGGTAGCCGGCTAACCCCGGCGCCGGCTTCCGCACAGGTCCAGGCTCCGCCCCAGCAACAGTCCGTCCAACCGCAGTCCGCAGAGCAGCACTCCGCGCAGCCGCAGTCCGCACAAGCGAATTCCGCGCAGAAGACCGCTGCCGTCGCTCCGGTCGCGGCTGCATCCAGGCCGGCTCCGGCTGCTCCTGCCCCCGCGGCACAGCCGTCTCCTTCGGCATCCGCACCCGCACCCACACCCACTGCTCAGGCGGCTCCGGCCGCATCGGCTTCCCCTGCACCGGCTGCATCCCCGGCCCGCGACGTGCAGGGTGCCGCACCCGTTGCCTCCGGCCCGGCAGCTGCCGCCGCCCTCAACCGGCGCCGCGGCCAAAGCAACATGCCGGATTCCGCCAGCCAGGCGCCCCGCAACGGACGGCAGTCCGCGCCGCAGCCCGGCCGTGCCCGCAAGGCCGCCCCGGGCGGCCCCCTTCCCGAGGACTGGCAGCAGGAACCCCCGGAGGATCCCTATGCCGGCGGTCCGGAAAGCAATGCCTGGGAACAGGCCGAGCCGCCCGCAGACGTGTACTCCGCAGGGCATTTATCGGACACCGAGTGGGCTGCCACGAACTGGGCGGGAACCGGGTCTTCACCGGCACGCCAGGGCGCGCGCGAAGCACAGGGAACTTCGGCCCGCGGTGACGCGGTGGCACCAGGCACTGCTGCCGCTGCGCCCTCAGGGCCGAAAGCCGCGGCAGGGCCAGGCCTTCCGGGCGTTTCCTCGGCGCCAACCGAAGCCGACAGGCCGGCAGCGGCTCAGGGGGGCCCGCCGCAGGCCTCCGCTGCTCCAGCTGCAGCTCAGCCACAGTCGCGGCCCCAGCAGCCGTCCCAGCCGGCGCCGTCGGCCCCCGCCCCGAACGGAACCGGCCGACCGCTGAGCCGCTACCAGAAGCTGCTGAATGAAGCTGCCCAGCGCGGCGTCCCGGCAAACGGCTCCGCCGGGCGCGGCAACGTAAACTTGGTGGAAGACGTCCCCAGCGCAGATGACATCAGGCTGGAAGATTCAGGGCTGGTGGGCAGGAAAGCCATTGAGCGCATTTTGGGCGGCCGGCTGATCGAGGAACGCAGCCTCGACGGCCGCTAACCCCACTCGTTCCGGATCTGCGGCCGGCGGAACCACCCGCCGGCCGCAGATCACCAGCACAGCCACAGCGCACATCTATCCAGCAGAGAAGGTCACGTGTACGAAGGTGCCGTTCAGGAACTCATTGATGAGCTCGGCAGGCTCCCGGGCATCGGGCCCAAGTCTGCCCAGCGCATTGCCTTTCACATCCTGGAGGCGGATCCGGACGACATGCGGAAGCTCGCGTCCTCCATCGTCACGGTGAAGGACAAGGTCAAGTTCTGCAGCATCTGCGGCAACGTGACGGAGCAGGAAACCTGCACGATCTGCCGCGACACGCGCCGCGACCCGACCATGATCTGCGTGGTGGAGGAGTCCAAGGACGTCATTGCGGTGGAGCGCACCCGATCCTTCCGCGGCCGGTACCACGTGCTGGGCGGCGCCATTAATCCCATTGCCGGAATCGGTCCGGACCAACTGCGCATCCGCGAACTGCTGAGCCGGCTGTCCGATGAGCAGATCTCCGAAATCATCATTGCCACCGACCCCAACCTTGAGGGTGAAGCAACGGCCACCTACCTGTCCCGGATGCTCAAGACCCTGGGCATCAACGTCACGCGGCTGGCCTCGGGCCTGCCCGTGGGCGGAGACCTGGAATACGCTGACGAAATCACGCTCGGCCGGGCCTTCGAGGGCCGCCGCAGCATGTCCTAGCGCTCACGGGCAGCCTTCCGGCCGGCCGCCGGAACCGGCAGCACAGCACGTGACGTTAAGTGCATAAGTCCGGAACATTTCGGCCCGCCGCGACTCCAACGATAGACTTTTGCTGATCGGCCACAGTATCCGTGGCCCGGCTTCCCGGCACACCCCGGGGAAGAAAATCACATGCACCGCGCCGAAGATGTCGCCGGGCAGCAACCGGAAGTAATTCAGAGAGCGTGTACGCATGAGCCTGATAGTGCAGAAATTCGGCGGTTCCTCCGTGTCGGACGCCGAAGGCATCAAGCGCGTCGCCAAGCGGGTCGTTGACACGCATGCCGCCGGCAACGAGGTCGTCGTGGTGGTCTCTGCCATGGGCGATTCCACCGATGAACTTCTGGACCTCGCGGGACAGATCACCACCGGCGGAAATGCCCGGGAAATGGACATGCTCCTCAGCGCCGGCGAACGCATCTCGATGGCGCTGCTGGCCATGGCCATCAACGAACTCGGCGGCTCCGCCCAGTCCTTTACCGGCAGCCAGGCCGGCATGATCACCGACGCCATCCACGGCAAGGCCCGCATCATCGATGTCTCGCCGCACCGGATCAAGACGGCCATCGAAAAGGGCGACGTCGCCATCGTCGCCGGGTTCCAGGGCATGAGCCAGGACAGCCACGACATCACCACCCTGGGCCGCGGCGGCTCCGACACCACCGCCGTCGCGCTCGCCGCCGCGCTGGGCGCGGACGTCTGCGAGATCTACACCGACGTCGACGGCATCTACACGGCCGACCCGCGCGTCGCACCGTCAGCCCAGAAGATCGACACGATCTCCAGCGAGGAAATGCTGGAAATGGCCGCCTCCGGCGCCAAGATCCTGCACCTGCGCTGCGTGGAGTACGCCCGCCGCTTCGGCGTCCCGCTGCACGTGCGGTCCTCCTTCAGCCAGCATGAGGGAACCTGGGTCCTGCCCAGCCCCGATGACAAGATCAAGATTCAAGAGGGAGAACCCTTGGAACAGCCCATCATTTCCGGTGTTGCACACGACCGCTCAGAGGCCAAGGTCACGGTGGTCGGCGTTCCCGACATTCCCGGCAAGGCCGCAGAGATCTTCGGCATTGTGGCCGGCGCCAACTCGAACATCGACATGATCGTCCAGAACGTGTCGACCCAGGGGTCGGGCCGGACCGACATCTCCTTCACGCTGCCGATCATTGACGGCAAGGACGCCATCGATGCATTGAACGCAGCCAAGGAAACGGTCGGCTTCGACACCATCGACTACGACGAGCAGATCGGCAAGCTCTCGCTGATCGGCGCCGGCATGCGGTCCAACCCGGGCGTTTCGCACCGGTTTTTCCAGGCGCTGCACGAAGCCGGAGTGAACATCGACATGATCTCCACCTCCGAGATCCGCATCTCCGTGGTCACCGACGCCAAGCTGCTGGACACGGCGGTGCGCGCCGTCCACGCTGCCTTTGGGCTCGACGGCGACGACGAAGCCACCGTGTACGGCGGCACCGGGCGCTAGGGAAGGTTGTGGCCGGTCAGGTTTCCGGCGCGTTCAGCGGCGGCCGGCCCGAGTAATACGGATAGATCACTCCCGGATTGGGCGTCACGGGTTTTGCTTCGATCCTCCGGACGCCGTAGTGGTGCCCCTCCTCGTCCGTTTCCACATTTATTGCCTGCAGCTGATTGTCGATCTCAGCTTCGAGGCTGTCGTGCCGGTGGATGACGGGACGAGGCGAAGCTTCACGTTCCGGAGGTCCGAAGAACCCGAAGGCCAGCCTGTCCAGTGCCCCCAGCACGGAGTGGCGCCGGCGGGCCGGGCCGGAAGTGGGTTGTTGCTTTTCGTCGCTCATGGGATTTCCCCCTGTGCGGTTGAACGAGTGTGTGCGGTTGAACCGGGCTGCCCGCGCCGCAACCAAGCGGCGCGGCCGGGTGACTGTTTTTCTGATGAATTAACGGTACGCGGCCGGCAGATGCGTGAACCCGGGCGACGAATAGTTTTTTCGTTGAGGGCGGCAATCCGCGCTTAGTCCGGCTGGCGCGGAAGGATGTAGGAGCTGCCGTCGGCGCGCTTGACGGTTTGCCACTGCGCCTTTTCCTGCGCCTGCTGCTCCTTGAGCAGCTGCTGGTTCTCCTCTGTCATCGGATGATCCAGGGAACTGGTCTGCGCGGGACCGAAAATCAGCCGCACCTTGCCGGTGGTCCGCATGAATTTCGAAGTAAAGCTCTCTTTGTCAGCCATATCCCGCACCTTTCCACAGCGACTTCTCCTGCTGCCATAGTACGCTAATCATTAGTGCACTAATGATTAGGAAAAGTTGGGATGTGGAAACAGTGGACCAGACTGACGAGGACCTCCTGTTGGAGCATCAGCTGTGCTTTGCCCTCTCCGTGGCTTCCCGGAGCGTTGTCGGCGCCTACAAGCCGGTCCTAGAAAACCTGGGACTCACCCATCCGCAGTACCTCGTGATGCTCGCGCTCTGGGAGCAGAGTCCGCGCAGCGTCCGCAGCCTCGGCGGCGCCCTCGCCATGGACCCGGCCACACTGTCGCCGATGCTGAAGAGGTTGGAGGCAGCCGGCCTGGTGGCCCGCAACCGCGCGCCCGGAGATGACCGGTCCCTGGCCGTCGACCTGACGGAGACCGGCCGGGCGCTGCGCCAAAAAGCCGCTGCCGTGCCGGACACCATGATGGGCCGGCTGGGCCTGACCCGGGCACAGGTGCAGGAACTGAACGGCACCATGCGTCAGCTGATCACTACCGCGCAGGCCGCCGCGGCCAGCCCCGAACCGAGCCGGCCCGGGAACAAGCCGGCCGGGGTATAGGCCGGCTGGGTTAGGCGGTTGGGTTAAGTGGTTGGTCAGGCTGCGCATGCCTGGCCTCCGCATCCGTTGCACGACAGCGGCGACGGCACGCGGGATAATGGGTTGGTGAGCCCTACCCGATTTTCCGCCGTGCTGGCCGAGCACCAGTGGCTGCCGCTGAGCCGGCAGCACCGCGAGCGCGTACAGCCCTTTGTGGACGGTTTCCTCGCCCGCCGTTCGGCGGGACGGAAGCACCCGGTGGAGGATTTCCTCTTTACCTATTACTCACAGAAGCCGGGGCAGCTGCTGCGCTGGCATCCCGGGGCCGGCGTCGTCCTGACCGGACCGGCGGCTGCCGAGCGCACGGATTGGAAGTTCCACCGCACGCTGACCGCGGCGGAATTGGCCAGCGAGGGGCTCGACGCCGGCACCACTGCCGTCACGGTCGATCTGGCTGCGTTCGCCGAAGCACGGGGCAGCACCGTGGACTTCACCCGAATGCTGCTCTCCCGCACCGCCGCCCGGAAGCCCTCGCTTGGCTGCTTCGGTTTGCACGAGTGGGCCATGGCCTACAAATCCGAAACCAACGGCATCCGGCATGACTACCTGCAGCTGCGCCTGGGCGCACAAGGGACCGACGAACTGGTGGAGAAGAGCCGGATCCGCTGCACCCACATCGACGCGTTCCGGTTCTACACGCCCCAGGCCGTGCCGCTGAACGAGCTGACGCCCACCCGCGAGACCCAGCCGGACCTGGAACAACCCGGGTGCCTGCATGCCAACATGGACCTGTACAAGTGGACGTACAAACTGGTGCCGCTGCTGCCCAGCGACCTGGTGATGGATTGCTTCGAGCTGTCCTGGCGCATCCGGGAGATGGACATGCGCGCGTCCCCCTATGACCTGGAGGACTGGGGCTACACCCCGATCCCGGTCGAGACACCGGCCGGCCGCGGACTATATGCTGGCGCCCAGCGCGACTTCAGCGCGGAATCACAGCAGCTGCGGGCCCGCATCCTGGGCCTGCTGGAACCTCTTCAGGAGCAGCCGTGCAACCAGAACCCACCGGCCGGATCCACCGCACCGGACCCCAGGCCTACGACCTGACGTTAACCCGAAGCTTCACCGCACCGCCGCCGGTGCTGTGGCACAGCTTTGCCAACCCGGTCCGGGCCGCGCAGTGGTTCGGGCGCTGGGAGGGCACGCCCGTCCGGGGCGGGAGCCTCGACCTGCAGATGCTGTACGAGGACGGACTTCCCTGGAGCCGGCTGCAGATCGCCGAATGCTCCGCGCCGGAGTTGCTGCGCCTGCTGGTCGAGGACGAATACGGCAGCTGGGACCTGGAAGTCCGGTTTCAGGAAAGTTCCGGCGGCACCCGGCTGGACTTCATCCACCATCTGGATGACCCGCTGGCCGCGGAGAGCGTTGGGCCGGGCTGGGAATACTATCTGGACCGGCTGGCCGCCACTCTTACCGGCGGCGCCGTTCCCGAGTTTGACGATTACTACCCCGGTCAGGGTCCGTATTTCCTGGCCCAGGCGCGGGCAGCCGCGGATTACAGTGATCCTCCGGGGACTGGCGGCGGGACTGGCTAGGCTGGGACCACCCTATCTGGAGGTCTCACTCATGTTCCGTCCCCCGTATCGAAGCCTGCTGATCGTGGCTGCGGCCGCCCTTGCCCTCACCGGGTGCGGCGACTCGGCCGGCTCCGCGCCGTCCGATTCACCTTCCCCGGCGTCCTCCAGCGCGGCTCCGTCCTCTCCGGCGGCCACGTCGCTGACCGTCGAGTTCAGCCCCAAGGGGACCGAGGTGCAGGACACCTACACGCTGGAGTGCGAGGGCGCCGCGCCGGCGGGCAGCTCCGCCGCGCCCGATCCGGCAGCTGCCTGCGAGGTGCTGGCGACCCAGGGGGCCGATCTGTTCGCTCCCCCCAATCCCAACCTGGCCTGCACCCAGATGATCGCCGGGCCGCAGCGGGCGCAGGTGAGCGGCACGCTCAACGGCGAGAGCGTGGACCGCGGCTTCTCGCTCGCGAACGGGTGCGAGATCGGACGTTGGGAAAGCCTTGCCGGCCTGCTCGGCCCGGCCGAGGGGCCGCTGTAGGGACCAGGGCCGCAGGCCTGGGGCTCCCGTGACGGCCCTGCCTGCGGACTTGTCACGGCTCCGTCGCGTCCGTAAACTAGGTAAGCATACTTACTATCTTTCCGGGCGACGGAGTTTACCGTCCGGATGCGAACCGGAGGAACGATCTTGTCAACGCAAGCGAGACCGGAAGGCGCGGCAGAACCCGCGCCGGAAACCTACGTCCCGTGGTGCACGCACTGCAGGACGGACGACTACCTGATTATCGAAGCAGTGGAACCTGCCATCGGCGAAGACGCCGCTGAGTTCCTGGAAATCAGCTACACCTGCTCCGAGTGTGACCGCTTCTACGGTCACGCGATCCGGCACTCCCCGCTGTGGGCCCGCCGAATGAACAGCAACAGCACGGACGCCCAGTATCTGCACTGCGGTGAGCCGATGCAGCCGAAGGACACCGCGTCCGTGTCGATTTTTGAACCCGTCTACACCGGGGCTGACGCGGTTGCCGTTCCGGAGGTCCAGCTCGACACCACGGTGCTGCGGTGCCGGTGCGGCTTCCAGATCGGCGTACCTGCCTGATCCGGTTGCCCGCCTGATCTTGGTGCGGGCCAGCCGCTCCACGCACCGGTTTGCGGACGGACGAACGACACGAAAGGACTGCCAGGCCAAACGCCGCTAGACTGAGGGAGCAAGCTCGCGGAGCGCTGAATCAGCGTGAGACGGCAGGGTCCGCGGCCACCCATTTCTCTTACAGGAGTTGCCCGGATGCCCCGGATCGTTGTTGACGTCATGCCAAAACCTGAAATCCTTGATCCGCAGGGCAAGGCCATCGCCGGCGCCCTCCCCCGGCTCGGCCTGACCGGCTTCACCGGCGTCCGGCAGGGCAAGCGCTTTGAGCTGACCGTTGACGGAGAAGTCACTCCGGAACTCCTCGAGCAGGCCCGCACCGCTGCTGCCACGCTGCTGTCCAACCCCGTCATTGAGGACGTCACCCGCGTTGAAGTAATCCCGGAGGCCTGATTTTGAGTACGCCCCTGATCGGCGATTTCGCCGTAACGCCCGCCAACGACGCGTTGCGGGCCGTCCGGATCGGCATCATCACCTTTCCCGGCACCCTTGACGACCGCGACGCCGCCCGTGCGGTCACCCTCGCCGGCGGCACCGCCGTCGGCCTCTGGCACAACGAAGCCAACCTGCAGTCCGTGGACGCCGTCATCATTCCCGGCGGATTCTCCTACGGCGACTACCTGCGCGCGGGCGCCATTGCCCGGTTTGCCCCGCTGATGGACAAGGTGGTGGATGCCTCGAAGGGCGGCATGCCCGTGCTCGGCATCTGCAACGGCTTCCAGATCCTGACCGAGGCGCACCTTCTACCCGGTTCAATGATCAAGAACAACCACCTCAAGTTCTCCTGCGCTGACCAGCTGCTGCGGGTGGAGAACAATGCGACGGCGTGGACCGGTGCCTACGCGAAGGATGCCGGCATGGTCATTCCGCTGAAGAACCAGGACGGCCAGTACGTGGCCGACGAAAAGACCCTGGACGAGCTCGAGGGCGAAGGCCGCGTGGTGTTCCGCTACGACGGCGGCAACCCCAACGGCTCGCGCCGGAACATTGCCGGCATTACCAATGCCGCCGGCAACGTCGTCGGGCTCATGCCGCACCCCGAACACGCCGTCGAGGCCGGTTTCGGCCCGGATTCCTCCGCCTACGGCGAGGTCGGGCTGGGCTACGGCACCGACGGCCTGGGCATCTTCACCTCAGTACTCACCTCGCTCGTTGCCGGAGGCAAATAAATGACCGTTTCCGCAGCCTCCACCGAGGCGAAGAAATTCCGCATCGACACCGTCGAGCACGCCGCCGCCACCCCCGACACGCAGCTTCCGTGGGCCGAACTAGGCCTGAAGGAAGACGAATTTAACCGCGTCGTCGAGATTCTGGGCCGCCGCCCCACCGCGGCGGAACTGGCGATGTACTCGGTCATGTGGTCCGAGCACTGCTCCTACAAGTCCTCCAAGGTGCACCTGTCGCAGTTCAGCGAGAAGATCACCGAGAAGATGAAGCAGCACCTGCTGGTCGGCATCGGCGAGAATGCCGGCGTGGTGGACATCGGCGAAGGCTGGGCGGTGACCTTCAAGGTCGAATCCCACAACCACCCCTCCTTCGTGGAGCCCTACCAGGGCGCCGCGACCGGCGTCGGCGGCATTGTCCGCGACATCATCTCGATGGGCGCCCGCCCGGTGGCCGTCATGGATCCGCTGCGCTTCGGCGCGATCGACCATCCGGACACCGCGCGCCTGGTGCACGGCATCGTCTCCGGCATCGGCGGTTACGGCAACTCGCTGGGCCTGCCCAACATCGGCGGCGAGCTGGTCTTTGACTCCGTTTACCAGGGCAACCCACTGGTAAACGCCCTGGCCGTGGGCGTGATGCGCCACGAGGACATCCGCCTGGCCAACGCCTCGGGCACCGGCAACAAAGTGGTCCTCTTCGGTGCGCGCACCGGCGGGGACGGCATCGGCGGCGCCTCCGTGCTGGCCTCGGAGTCCTTCGATGCGGACAAGCCCTCCAAGCGCCCCGCCGTCCAGGTGGGCGATCCGTTTGCCGAAAAGGTGCTCATCGAGTGCTGCCTGGAACTGTTCAAGTCCGCAGTGGTGGAGGGCATCCAGGACCTGGGCGCGGCCGGCATTTCCTGCGCGACGTCGGAGCTCGCCTCCAACGGCGACGGCGGCATGCACGTGGAACTGACCAATGTGCTGCTGCGCGATCCCACCCTGACCCCGGGCGAGATCCTGATGTCCGAGTCGCAGGAACGCATGATGGCCGTGGTGACGCCGGAGAACGTCGAGGCGTTCGAGGCGATCATGGCCAAGTGGAACGTGGAATACTCCTGGCTGGGCGAAGTCACCGGCTCCGGCCGGCTGATCATCGACTGGGCCGGCGAGACCATCGTCGACGTTGACCCCAAGACCGTGGCGCACGAAGGGCCGGTCTACCACCGCCCGTTCCACCGCCCGGAGTGGCAGGACAAGCTGCAGGCGGATTCCTTCGCCGGCACCCGCCCGTTCGGCGCCGACGCGATCAAGAAGTCCATCCTGGAACTGATGGCTTCACCGAACATGTGCGACAAGTCCTGGGTGACCAACCAGTTTGACCGCTACGTGCAGGGCAACACCGCGCTGGCCATGCCCGACGACGCCGGCGTCATCCGCGTGGATGAAACCACCGGCCTCGGCGTGGCCATTTCCACCGACGCCAACGGCCGCTACGCCTACCTGGACCCGTACGAGGGCGCCCGGCTGGCCCTGGCCGAGTCCTACCGCAACGTCGCCACCTCCGGCGCCACCCCGCTGGCCGTCTCCGACTGCCTGAACTTCGGCTCCCCCGAGGATCCCGAGGTCATGTGGCAGTTCGCCGAGGCCGTCCGCGGCCTGGCCGACGGCTGCCGCGAACTGGGCATCCCGGTCACCGGCGGCAACGTTTCGCTGTACAACCAGACCGGCGGCGTCGCCATCCATCCGACCCCCGTGGTGGGCGTGCTGGGCGTGTTCGACGACGTCGCCCGCCGCACGCCGTCGGGCTGGCGTGAAGACGGCCAGGCGATTTACCTGATGGGTGCCACGAAGGACGAGCTGGACGGCTCGGAATTCGCCAACCTGCACGGCCACCTCGGCGGCCGGCCGCCGGCAGTGGACCTGCTGCGGGAGAAGCTGCTCGGCGAACTGCTGGTCAATGCCTCCCGCGACGGCATGATCGACGCCGCGCATGACCTGTCCGAGGGCGGCCTGGCCGCTGCCCTGTCCGAGATGGCGCTGCGCTTCGGCGTCGGCGCGCGGATCGGGCTGGATGAAGCCTGCGAGCGCGACGGCGTGGACCTGTTCACGATGCTGTTCTCCGAGACCCAGTCCCGGGCCTTAGTGTCGGTGGCGCGCAGCGAGGAGGTCCGGTTCAAGGACATGTGCTCGGCCCGCGGTTATGCCCACATGCGAATCGGCGTGGTGGACACCGAGATCGGGGCACTGGATTTCCAGGGCCACTTCTCGCTCCCCCTCTCCGAGCTGAAGGAAGCCCACGAGGGAACCCTGCCGAAGTACTTCGGCTAACTCTCCCACTTCCCCCTCCCCTCCCCCGCGAGATGGCAGAAGGTGCGCTTCCCAGCTCTGGGAAGGGCACCTTCTGCCATCTCGCGTGGCTGGAGGACCTGGGCGCCACGGGGCACGGGGCACGAAAAGATGTTGCTCACGAAATAGGAACAAATCGCAACCAGGCGTGGACAATTACTCAGTGACCATCACCCCTGACCACACAGCACCGGCTGCCGAACCGCCCGCCCCAGCCACCGGATTCCGCACCGAACGGCTGCAACTGGACCCGCTCTCCCCCGCTGAGCTCGACGCCTTGATCATCCAGTCCCGGCTGTCGGACTGGGCGCCGGACTTTCCGCAACCCACAGACCACGACGCCGCCCAGCAGTTCTTTGAAACGGGCCTGAACATTTCCGGCGCACTGACCACCCGCCTCATCCGCGAGCAGGCGACGGCGCAGGTGATTGGGACCATCGGCTTCCTGCTCCTGCCCGAAGAGGGGGACGCGGAGGTGAGCTACAGCGTTGTCCCGTCCCGGCGGGGGCAGGGCTACGCCACCGAAGCGCTCATCGCCATGGCCCGCAGGGCGTTGGAACAGGAAAACGTGTCGAGGGTGGTTGCCTACACCGAGGTGGAGAACGAATCCTCGCAGTCTCTTTTGCTCACCGCCGGATTCCTGCCGGTGGAAACTCCGGGCTTGGGCCTTGGCTTCGCCCTCAGCGCAGCTCAGCTGCCGGAGCTGAGCTTGTAGGCTGCCGCGAGATAGCGCCGGGTAAAGAACCGCTGCACACCGCGGTTGGCGAAGTCGCCGGCGGCCAGAACCCGGTTGGCCGGCCGGCTGTACGCCGCCACCCGGAAGATCAGTTTTCCTTCCCCGTCCAGTTCGGCGTAAAACCCCTCTTCGCCCTGTTCCGGGTGCCCCTTGAGGGTGCCGTAACCGAAACCGGCGCGCTGCCCCGGGATGGGGGCGCCGTCGTCGTCGACTTCTGGTTCCTCGGACCACAGCACCCGGCAGGGAGCGTAGTAGCGCAGCGGACCCACCCCCACTCCGGAGGACATTTCCACCCCCGGAGCGGCGCGGGGCGTGGCTGCCGCCACCCGCAGCCCGGCCCGGCGGTGCAGATCCCAGTCCAGGATGCCATTGGCCAACCGCAGGAATCCGGCCGCCGGATCCGGAACGTCGAGCCTTTCCCGGCGCAGCTCCAGCCGGTATCCGTCCGGCCAGCGCTGGGTGAGCGGCTGGGGATACGGCCGCCGGGTATGGCCGGCGTCAGGGTAGCTCAGGTCCCGGTTCATCCGCCGGCCAGCCCTTTCCACTTCAGTGATTCGCGGTCCCGGGCCGGCAGGGACTCGACCACCAGGTCGTAGGAGTCCTCCACGAGGTCCCGCACCAGATCATCATCCAGCCCCTCATCGAGACGGACAGAGTTCCAGTGCTTCTTGTTCATGTGCCATGCGCCGTTGATTTGGGGATGGGCGGCCCGGAGTTGCAGCGCCAGCTCGGGTTCGCACTTGAGGCTGATCGTCAGCGGTACCCCGGACAGGTCGCAGAGCGCAAACATCCGGGCCTTGCCGCCCGTCGCCTGAACCTTGAACACGGACGCTTCCGGGCCGAACGGAAAGTCCTCGTAGGCCCCCGGAAACTGCAGGCATACCCGTTTCACTTGTGCGGCGTCCATCACCCGAGCCTAGTCCGCCGCCGCGGCGATGCACCACTAGTGAGAAGGCGCCGCGCCACTAGTGAGAAAATGAAGACATCGCAGGTATCCGGCGGCCCGCCACAAGCGGTGCGCTCCCGACTTTTGGAGGATTATTTGGCTCGTACAGGACACCGTGACAGGTTTGCCGCGGCTACGGAAAATGCTGCGGATTCGAAGGGATTTGAACGTGCCGCCCGCGTCGGCTACGCCGCCAGCGGCCTGATGCACCTCCTCATCGGAGTGATTGCCCTGCAGATTGCGTCCGGCGGCAGCGGCAGTGCCGATTCCTCCGGCGCGGTGGGTGCACTGGCCGGGCAGCCGGGCGGGCTGGCCCTGCTCTGGGTCTGTTTCCTGGGCTGCCTCACGCTGGCCGTCTTCCAGTTCTCACGGATCTGGATGGACAGCCGGGGCCTGAGCGGACGGGAGCTGTGGCAGATGCGGGCTTCCGCCGCCGCACTGGCCGCCGCCTACGGCGCCACCGGCATCACGTTCGGCACGTTTGCCCTCGGTGCCGGCAAGGACAGCAGCCAGAGTTCGGCCGGCTGGAGCGCCAGCCTGATGGCCCAGCCCGCCGGCGCGGTCCTGCTGGGGATCGTGGGGCTGGTGATCGTCGGCGTGGGCGGCTACTTCATTTTCAAGGGCGCCAGCCGACGCTTCCGCAGGGATCTGCAGGCCGTTCCATCGGGCACGTGGGAGCACGCCGTCACCATCACCGGTGTCCTCGGGTTCATCGCCAAGGGCTTGTCACTGGTCATCCTGGGAGGCTTCGTGATCGTTGCGGCCGTGGCCGCCGATCCGCAGCGCTCCACCGGGCTCGACGGCGCCCTCCATGCCCTGAGTGCGCAGCCGTACGGCGGGTTGGCGCTGGGCGTGGTGGGCGCAGGCCTCATCTGCTACGGCCTGTACACCGGGATCCTGCAGGCGTGGTTCGCGAAACTCTGAGTCCCCGACCCTATGCCTACAGGCCGTAATACGGAGCCTCGATGACGGGGCAGGTGTTCATGACGACGTCCAGCCCTGCGGCGGCGGCGCGCGCGGCAGCCGCCTCGTCGACGACGCCCAGCTGCAGCCACACCGCTTTGGCGCCAACGGCTATCGCCTGGTCCACGATGTCGCCCACACGCGTCGAATTTACGAAGCAGTCGACGACGTCGATCTGGCCCGGAATATCACTGAGCCGGCGATAGCCCTTGTTGCCGTGGACATCGTCGCCCTTGAGGCTGACCGGAATGATCTCCATGCCCAGGTGGTCCTGGAGGTACTTCGACACCCCCACCGCCGTGCGCCTCGGGTTATTCGAGAGCCCGACGACGGCCCAGCGCCCCTTCTCCCGCAGGAGCCGCCCGATTACTGCGGGGTCGTTGACGTGTGCGCCGCTGACAAGTTCCATGTGCCGTCCTTTGCTGGAGCCCGAAGATCGGGCTCCAGCTTACGCCCGCCGGTGTCAGCTCAGGAAAGATTCGATGGTGTCGGCCAGCTCCGCGTCCGGGACGCTCGCCGCTGTTCCCTCCAGCAGCTGAAATTCCCCCTCGTCCAGGGCCTCCGCGGCGCGGCGGGCGAGGTCCCGGGTCTCATCTGCACTGCTGCTGCCGGCCAGGATGAGAACCGGAACTTCAACACCGGCCAGTCCCTCCAGCTCGGTCTGGAGCACCAGGAGTTCATCGTCGCCGTCGTCGATCGCCGGGCTGGGCTCCAGCGCCACCACGCGGGTGATCACCGCCGACTCCTCGGCGGCCCGCAGCGCCAGGAAAGCTCCGGAGGCAAACCCGTAGAGGGCGGCAGATCCGCCGGCCACCTGCACCACTGCCAGCAGGTCATCGACGTCGGACTCTGCCGTGTATTCCTCCCCCATGCCGCTTTCTCCCATGCCGCGCCGGTCATAGGTGTAGACCGTGTGGTTTTCCGAGAGCAGGTCGGCAAGGACCCGGGTGCTGGAGCTGCTGCGGTCGGCCAGAAGGGGATCGACAATCACGAGCGGCGGGCCACTGCCTTGGCGGGACCAGGCAATGCGGGTTCCGTCTGCGGACAGGGCTATTCCGGAGGCATTGGCTGAGGATTCCATGGCAGGCTCCTGCTGGCTGGGAAAGTGGCGCCCGTAAGGGTGGACGTTCCTTTCAAACGTAGGAGCGGACCGGGCGGCCGGTCAATGCCCGGTCCGGCAGAACAGGACGCCGGCCCGAAGGTCAGCGCACGGCGGGCTGCAGCCGGAACGATGCACCGCGGTGCTCCGCCGGGAGCTTGTCGCCGGCGTCGAAGAGCTTGTTGCGCAGGGTACCCGGCGCATATTCGGTCCGGTAGGCGCCGCGCTTCTGCAGTTCGGGCACCACAAACTCCACGATGTCTTCAAACGTGCCGGGGGTGATGGCATAGGCCAGGTTAAAGCCGTCGACGTCGGTTTCCTCCACCCAGCGGATCATTTCTTCGGCGATCTCCGCGCCCGAGCCGACCATCCGCGGTCCCAGTCCGCCGATGCCGACGGAGTCGGCGATGTCGCGCACCGTCCAGGGTTCGCCGTCGTCCTTCGGTTTCTGGAAATTCGACGCGGCGGACTGGATGGCATTGGATTTCACGTTGCCCAGCGGCTCGTCCAAGTTGTAGGTGGACAGGTCCACTCCCATCCAGCCGGACATCAGGGCCAGCGCGCCTTCGTGGCTGGCGTACTGCTGGTAATCCTCGTGCTTCGCGGCGGCCTCCTGCGCGGTGGCGGCGGTAATCACCGTCATCAGCGTGTAGATCCGGATCGAGTGCCGGTCCCGGCCGGCGGCTTCGGCGGCGTCGCGGATCTTCGTGACGGTGGCCTTGAGCTTCTCCTTGGTGGGCGCCCCCACAAACACGGCCTCCGCGTTGCCTGCGGCGAAGGCGATGCCGCGCGGGGAGGCGCCGGCCTGGTAGATCACCGGGGTGCGCTGCGGCGAGGGCTCGCTGATGTGGATGCCCGGAACCTTGAAGTACTTCCCCTCGTGGTTGATGTCGTGGACCTTGGCCGGGTCGGTGAAGACGCCGGTTTCCTTGTCGCGGACGACGGCGTCGTCCTCCCAGGAGCCCTCGAGCAGTTTGTAGATGACCTCGAGGTATTCGTCGGCGTGGTTGTAGCGCTCGTCGTGCTCCAGCTGGTCTTCCGCGCCCAGATTCCGCGCGGCGGAGGGCAGATAGCCGGTAACGACATTCCAGCCGACCCGGCCGTTGGTGAGGTGGTCCAGGGTGGAAAGCCGGCGGGCAAACGGATAGGGATGTTCATAGGCGGTGCCGGCAGTGACGCCGAAGCCGAGGTGTTCGGTGACCAGGGCCATCGCGGAGACCAGCAGCAGCGGGTCGTTCACCGGAACCTGGGTGCCCTGGCGCAGGGTGGCTTCGTTGGAGCCGCCGTAGACGTCGTATGTGCCCAGGACATCGGCGAGGAAGATGCCGTCGAACAGGCCTTTTTCGCAGGTTTTGGCGAGGTTGGCCCAGTAGCGGAGGTCGGTGTAATTGGCTGACTGGTCCTGCGGATGGCGCCACAGCCCCGGGGACTGGTGGCCCACGCAGTTCATGTCGAAGGCGTTGAACCGGATCTGCCGCCGGGGGCCCTGTGCGGTGGGCTGGGTGCCCTGCTCGGTGGAGGGTGTGCTCTGTGTGGTCGGCTGGATGTTCTGCTCGGTCACGGGGGAACCTTTCGGAACGGGACGCCCCTGAGGGAACGCCGTACTTGCCGTTCGCGGACGCGCAACGGCCGGATCCTCATCTGGGGCACCCCGCTACGGAGAAGAGGGTTGCCGCCCAACCAGCCAGAGCTTCGCGTTGGGACTCATGATCCTTCGGCTCCAGTATTGGCACAGCGATGCGGCTCAACGGAAGTCAATGACCCTGTGTGAACCGCGGGCACGGAGCCGGCCCCGCGGCGGACCTGGGCCTCCAGGCCGGCGCGCGCGGCGGTTTTCCGGCTGGCGCCGCGGCGTCGAAATGTTACGCCGGGGACTTGCCCGTTGTCCGAATGAAGCGTTTAGTGGCTCTTGACCATCCCGAGCGGCTGAGAGACCTGGATCAGTGAAGCCGCAGCAACCCTGGTTGCCGTACCTCCTCCTTGAGGAACGGCAATAGCGAGGACAACACCGCAGGAGGCCGTAACCGGCCCAAGGCGTTTTCCGTAGGGTGCTACTGCCAGGACCGATGGAGAGTTAACATGACCGCCTTGGCTTCACAGTCCCCTGCCGCCGCGCCGCCCGCTGCACCGCTTCAGGCCGCCGGCTCCGCTCTTCCCGTCACGTTTTCCTCGCTGGGCCGCACCTTCGGCGCCGGCCCCGAAGCACACCGGGTGCTGCGGAACATCAACTTCGAGGTGCGCCCGGGCGAGGTCCTGGCCATCCTCGGGTCCAGCGGCTGCGGAAAATCCACGCTGCTGCGTGCCGCAGCCGGCCTGGACGCCGCCAGCACCGGAGAAGTCCTGATCAACGGCACCCCCGTGCACGGGATCGACGACCGCTGCGCCGTCGCATTCCAGGAGCCGCGGCTGCTGCCCTGGCAGACGCTCCAGGCCAACATCGCGATGGGCCTGCCCAAAAGCATGAGCGCCAAGCACGGCAAGGCGAAGGTGGCCGAGCTGTTGGAGCTGGTGGAGCTGGGCCCGTTCGCCGAGCACCGCCCGCGGGCGGTGTCCGGCGGCATGGCCCAGCGCGCCTCCCTGGCCCGTGCCCTGGCCCGGACCCCCGGCGTGCTGCTGCTCGATGAGCCCTTCGGCGCCCTGGACGCGCTGACCCGGCTGAAGATGCAGGACCTGCTCCTCTCGGTGCACACGGCCACCCCCACCACCGTGCTGCTGGTCACCCACGACGTGGATGAAGCCCTCCAGCTGGCGGACCGGATCATTGTGCTGGGCAAGGAACAGGAGAAATCCGGCGCCACGATCACCCAGGTCATCACCGTGCCCGGCAACCGGCCGCGGGACCGGGCCTCGGCGGAGCTGGCGCGAATGCGCGGCGAGCTCCTGGCCAGCCTCGGCGTCGACCGCCACTAGCCTCCCGGCACCGCCCCTCCCCAGCAGCTCCTTCTCACCTGCGTCCGTTCCCTTCGTCCGGACGCTCCCCCAGCAGTTCAGTGCCGTTTTCCGCCCGGCTCGCCGTCCTCCAGCAGAAAGAACTCCCATGAACAGCCGTTCCGTCGTTCCTTCCCCCGCCCCTTCCGCCAACTCTTCTCCGGCCCGCCGCCGACCGGCCCTGTCCCGCGGGCCGGTCAAGGCCCTGGCCGCGGCCGCAGCCGCAGCCTCGCTGCTGCTGACCGGCTGCGTTGCCGGTGAAGATACCGAGCCCGCCGCCAACGCGGAAGCGGCCGACGGCGGAACCCTCACCCTTGATTTCGCCACCTACAACCCGCTCAGCCTGATCATCAAGGAGAAGGGCTGGCTCGAATCCTCGCTGGAAGAGGACGGCATCACGGTGGAGTGGGTGCAGTCCGCCGGGTCCAACAAGGCCAACGAGAACCTGCGCTCCGGAGCCATCGACATCGGATCCACGGCGGGCTCCGCCGCGCTGCTCAACCGGGCCAACGGCTCCCCGATCAAGGCCATCGACGTCTTCTCCCAGCCGGAATGGTCGGCACTGGTGGTCGGCGCCGACTCGGACGTCACCTCAGTGGCGGACCTCAAGGGCAAGTCGGTGGCCGCCACCAAGGGCACCGATCCCTACTTCTTCCTGGTCCAGGCCCTCGAGGAGGCCGGACTCAGCCTCTCCGACGTCACCGTGGAGCAGCTGCAGCACGCCGACGGACGCACCGCCCTGGAAAACGGATCGGTGGACGCCTGGGCCGGACTGGATCCGATCATGGCCGGCGCCGAGCAGAACGGCGCCCAGCTGATCTACCGCAACCTGGACTTCAACACCTACGGCATCCTGGCTGCCAACGAGGCCTTCCTTGCGGAGGACCCGGAACAGGCGCAGGCAGTGGTCAACGCCTACGAGAAGGCCCGCGCCTGGGCCGCCGAAAACCCGGAGGAAACCGCGCGGATCCTCGCCGACGTCGCCGGACTGGACCTGGCGGTGGCGCAGACGGTGGTGCTGGACCGCAGCAACCTCGACGTCGACCCGGCGCCCGGCGAGGCCCAGCGCAGCGTGCTCGAAAAGATCGGGCCCACCCTCGTGGAAACCGGTGACGTGGCCGGCCAGGACGCCGTCGACACGGCACTGGACAGCCTGCTCGATGATTCCTACGTCCAGAACGCTGACCCGGACGCGGTCAAGGAGTCCTGATGACAGGCACCGACAACCCCTACCTCACCGGAACCAGCGCCGTCCCAACCTCCCGGGCCGGGAGAGCCGCCGCCGGAGCCACTGCGGCGCCTCCGGCCGGACCGGAACACAACCCGGCACCGTCCGGACCGCTCTCCCGCCGCTGGATCCGGCTCGCCCTGGGTCTGGTGGTGCCGGCAGCACTGCTCGCGGCCTGGCAGCTCAGCACCGCAGCCGGCATCTTCACCGCCGTCCAGCTGCCGTCGCCCGCCGCCGTCTACACCGCGGCGACCGACCTCATCGACCGCGGCCAGCTGGGCCTGCACGTCGCCATCTCCACGCAGCGGGTACTCATCGGCTTCGCCATCGGCGCACTGCTGGGGCTGGTGCTGGGCGCCCTGCTCGGCCTGTCCCGGCTGGCAGAAATCCTGCTGAGTCCGGTGATCGGCGCGCTGCGCGCCGTGCCGTCGCTGGCCTGGGTGCCGCTGCTGATCCTGTGGCTGAAGATCGGTGAGGATTCCAAGATCACGCTGATCGCCATCGGCGCGTTCTTCCCCGTGTTCACCACCGTGTCCCTGGCCCTGCGCCACGTGGACCGGAACCTGGTGGAAGCCGCCCGCGCCTTCGGGCTCAACGGCCTGAAGCTGCTGACCACCGTGCAGCTGCCCGCCGTCGTTCCCTCCGTGTTTTCCGGGCTGCGCCTGGCACTGGCGCAGGCCTGGCTCTTCCTGGTCGCCGCTGAACTGATCGCCTCTTCCATGGGGCTGGGCTTCCTGCTGATCGATTCGCAGAACAACGGGCGCACCGACCGGCTGCTGCTGGCCATTGTCCTGCTGGCTGTCATCGGCAAGATTACCGATGCCCTGCTGGGCCTCGCCGAAAAGTCGGCGGTGAAAAAATGGGCCTGACCTCAGCGCTCGACGCAACTACCGCCCCGGAGGGCACCCCGGCCGCCGTCACCCCTGCAACCGTGACCGAGCCCGCCACCGAGGCCGAGCGGATCGCGTTCTGGGAAGCAGCTGCCCGCAGGCTCCAGTGGGAACAGCCCTGGCACACCGCGCACACCTTCATCCCCCCGCAGCGGCTGAGCGGACCGGACACCCCGGAGGCCGACGCCGACTACAGCGTCCCCGCGATCGAATGGTTCGCCGGCGGAACCCTGAATGTCGCAGTGAACTGCGTGGACCGGCATGTGGCCGCCGGCCTGGGCGGCAGAGTCGCCCTGCACTTCGAGGGCGAACCCGGCGACCGCCGCACCGTCACCTACGCGGACCTGCAGCGGGAGGTTTCCCGCGCCGCCAACGCCCTGCACGCCCTGGGCATCGGCCGGGGCGACCGCGTGGTCATCTACCTGCCGGTTCTGGTGGAGACCATCGTCATCACGCTGGCCTGCGCCCGCGTCGGCGCCGTCCATTCGCTGGTCTTCGGCGGCTTCTCCGCCGAGGCACTGAAGTTCCGGGTCGAGGACACCGGCGCGAAGCTGCTGGTCACCACCGACGGCCAGTTCCGCCGCGGAACCGCCGTGCCGGTGAAGGACAACGCCGATGCGGCGGTTGCCGGGGCCAACGCCGTGGAGCATGTGCTGGTGGTCCGCCGCACCGGATCGGACATCAGCTGGACCGAGGGCCGCGACGTGTGGTGGCACGAGACCGTGGACACCGCCGCCGACACCCACACGCCGGAAGCCTTCGACGCCGAGACGCCGCTGTTCATCATGTACACCTCCGGAACCACCGGAAAGCCCAAGGGCCTGGTGCACACCATGGGCGGCTACCTGACTCAGGCGTCGTGGAGCTACGACTACCTCTTCGCCAATTCGGATCCAGCGGAACGGGACACCGACGTGCATTGGTGCACCGCCGACCTGGCCTGGGTCACCGCCCACACGTACGAGATCTACGGCCCGCTCGCCAACGGCGCCACCCAGGTTATTTTCGAGGGCACTCCCAACACCCCGCATCCGGGACGGCACCTGGAGATTATCGACCGCTACCGGGTGACCAGCTATTACACCGCGCCCACCCTGGTCCGGTCCCTGATGGGCTGGTTCCCCGACGGCGTTCCGGAGCGTTATGACCTCTCCTCCATCCGGTTGCTGGGAACCGTGGGGGAAGCCGTGAACCCCGAGGCCTGGCGCTGGCTGCGCGAGCAGCTTGGCCGCGGGGAGGTGCCGGTGATCGACACCTGGTGGCAGTCCGAAACCGGCGCCACAATCCTCTCCCCGCGCCCCACTGACACCGCGTTCAAGCCCGGCTGCGCCTCCCGCGCCCTGCCCGGCGTGAGCACTCGAATCGTGGATGAGGCCGGCAATCCGGTGCCCCCGAACACCCAGGGCTTCATTGTGGTGGACCGGACCGGCCCGGCGATGGCCCGCACCGTGTGGGGAAACCCGCAGCGCTACCTCGCCTCCTACTGGCGGCAGTATGCGCGGCAGGGCTGGTTCCTGGCCGGCGACGGCGCCCGGTACGACGACGACGGCGACACCTGGATCCTCGGCCGCACCGACGACGTGCTCAATGTGTCAGGGCACCGCCTGTCCACGATCGAAATCGAATCCGCCCTGGTGTCCCATCCCTGGGTCACCGAGGCCGGAGTGTGCCCGGTGGCCGATCCAAAAACCGGACACGCGATCACCGCCTTTGTGGTCCTGTCCGCCGCCGCTGCCCTGCCCGAATCCGGCCCCGCGGATCCGGTGTTCATGCAGCGGGTCACCGCCGAGCTCCGGGCCCACATCGCGCGGGAAATCGGGCCCATCGCCAAGCCGGCCGCCGTCGTCGTCGTCCCAGATGTGCCCAAGACCCGCTCGGGGAAAATCATGCGCCGGCTGCTGACCCAGTTGTTTGAGGGCACGCGGCTGGGCGATACCACCAGTCTGCAGAACGAACCGTGCATCGCTGACATCGCCCGCGTCTGCGAAGCCCGGCGACAAGGAGCCGGTCAGTGAACCCGGGTCAGCGTCACGCGGTCCATCACCACCGCGCCGCCCATGGCCCGGTGAATGCGCAGAAACTCCGTGGGCGAGACCTCCAGATACGTGGTGTCCGTCTTGGCCGGCAGCAGGTCTGCGTGCAGCCCGTCCATCAGCTCCAGGAAGAGCCGGTTGGCTTCCCCCTGGGGCAGGGGCTCCGTGGCAGTGATCCTGTGCGTGGCGGCCCCCAGCTTGTAGCCGGCTTCAATGACAACGACGTACTCGTCCATGGGAATCATTTCCTTCGTCGTTCCGTCCGGCGTCCTCCGCCGCTGCCCGTCCGCTGTGTTCGCAGTCCTGCTGAACATTCTTCGTCCGCCACCCGCAACTTGCAACGATCGAGCAGCCGCTTCACCGCGGCCCACCAGGAAGGAGCACTCATTTCATGAGTGATCGACAATTCGGCTTCCGGACCCGTGCCCTGCACGCCGGCGGCACCCCCGATGCCACGCACGGCGCCCGCGCCGTGCCCATTTACCAGACCACGTCGTTTGTCTTCAAGGACACCGACGACGCGGCGAACCTCTTCTCGCTGCAGAAGTACGGCAACATCTACTCCCGCATCGGCAACCCGACGGTCGCGGCCTTCGAGGAGCGCATCGCCTCGCTGGAGGGCGGCATCGGTGCCGTGGCGACGGCGTCGGGCATGTCCGCTGAGTTCGTGACCTTCGCTGCCCTGTGCGGCGCGGGGGATCACATCGTGGCCGCCGCGCAGCTCTACGGCGGCACCGTGACGCAGCTGGACGTGACGCTGCGGCGCTTCGGCATCGACACCACGTTTGTTCCCGGCACGGATCCCGCGGACTACGCGGCGGCCATTCGGGAGAACACCAAGGCCGTGTACGCCGAAGTCGTGGCCAATCCCAGCGGCGAAATCACCGACATCGCCGGGCTGGCGAAGGTGGC
Source organism: Arthrobacter sp. zg-Y820 (assembly GCF_030142155.1). Lineage (GTDB taxonomy): Bacteria > Actinomycetota > Actinomycetes > Actinomycetales > Micrococcaceae > Arthrobacter_B. The sequence continues at coordinate 178,003 of NZ_CP126247.1, read as the reverse complement.
GCACGACGCCGGCGTGCCGCTGATCCTCGATGCCACCCTGAGCACTCCGTACCTGGTGCGGCCGTTCGAGCACGGCGCCGACATTGTCATCCACTCGGCCACCAAGTTCCTCGGCGGGCACGGAACCACGCTGGGCGGCGTCGTCGTCGAATCCGGCACGTTCAATTGGGGCAACGGCAAGTTTCCGGCAATGACCGAGCCGGTGGCCAGCTACGGCAACATTTCCTGGTGGGGGAACTTCGGCGAGTACGGATTCCTCACCAAGCTGCGTTCCGAGCAGCTGCGCGACATCGGCCCCGCGCTCAGCGCGCAGTCAGCATTCCAGCTGCTGCAGGGGGTGGAAACGCTGCCGCAGCGCCTGGACGAACACCTGAAAAACGCGCAGGCGGTTGCCGAATGGCTGGAGGCCGACGAGCGCGTGTCCTGGGTCAGTTACGCCGGGCTGCCCTCCCATCCGCACCATGAGCGGGCGAAGAAATACCTGCCCAAGGGACCGGGGTCGGTGTTCAGCTTCGGAGTCCGGGGCGGCCGCGAGGCCGGCAAGGCCTTTATTGAGGCCCTGCAGCTGGCCTCGCACCTGGCCAACGTGGGCGATTCCCGGACCCTGGTCATCCACCCCGGCTCCACCACGCACGGCCAGCTCTCCCCGGAGCAGCTCACCGCGGCGGGCGTGGCCGAGGATCTGGTCCGGATTTCCGTGGGTCTGGAGGACCTTGCGGACATCCTCTGGGACCTGGATCAGGCGCTCGACGCCGCTGCCTCGTCCGCGGCGTCGGCTGATGCCGCTTCCGCCCCGTCAGTTGTCCCGTCCGATGTCCCGGTTGTGCCCCCGCTGAAGGAGTCCGCCCATGTCCGCTGAAGCCATTGCCGAACCGCGCGCCTGGGACGGCCCGAGCGCTCCGGAGCGTCTGGCGCTGCTGCGCAGCGCGAAGTCCATTGCCATTGTGGGCGCCTCGGACAAGCCGTCCCGGGCGTCCTACTTCGTGGCGACGTACCTGCTCTCGTCGTCTCCGTACACGGTCTATTTCGTGAACCCGGTGGCCAAGGAAATCCTGGGCCGGCCCGTCTACGCCTCCTTGGCGGATCTGCCCGAGGTCCCGGACATTGTGGACGTGTTCCGCCGCCACGACGACCTGCCGTCCGTGCTGGAGGAGACCATCGCCGTCGGGGCGAAAACGCTGTGGCTGCAGCTGGGTTCCTGGCATGAGGACGTGGCCCACGCCGCTGAGGCTGCCGGGCTGGACGTGGTGATGGACCGCTGCGTCAAGATTGAGCACGCCCGGTTCCACGGCGGACTGAACCTGGCCGGCTTTAATACCGGCGTCATTTCCTCGAAACGGCAGCTGACCGCTTAGGGATGCCGCCCGCCGGCGGCCCGAGACGGCGCGGGTTCGGGGGACAACGCGGCTTCGGGGGACGGCGCCTGCGCGTCGGCACTTTCGGCGGGCAGCGGCGCCGTCTCCCCGCTGTCCTCCTGCTTCGGCTGAGCGGGCTCCGTTGCGCCGCCAGTGAATGATTCGCAGGTGAGCCGCAGGGCATTGCTGGCCGCAACTCCGGTTGTCCCGGCCGCCATGGCACCGGCCAGCGCGAAACTCAGGATGAGGCCGCGGTGCGTCTGTGTCCGCTGACGCGGCGGGTTGGCGGTTTTGAGCAGTGTGGCCAGCTCGCCGGTCGGCTCCGGAGCCGGCGAGGCGCGAAAGGAACGCAGGAGACGCAGGCCCTTAAGGAGCTCCGGGCTTTCCTCAATGTTGGATTCGGCAAGGAGGCGGTGAACTTTCGGGTCGCCGCCGGTCTCAGGCGATTCGTTCATGAGCTGGCTCCTCCTTCCGTTCCAACCGGTCCTTCAATATTTTCAGCGCCCTGCTTTGGAGCTGTTTGACGGCTCCCTCGCTGCTGCCCATGATGCTGGCTGTTTCCTCGATCGACAGGTCGGCCACAACCCGCAACAGCAGCACTTCCTGTTGCCGGGGCGGGAGCCCGTCAAGCAGCGCGGCAACGCCGGCTCCGGATTCAAGCACCGTTTCCTCGGCCGAAACGCTGATTCGGACATCGGCCGCGGGATGGAACTGCGCAAACACCGGTTGCCGCTCACGCCGTCGGGCGTCGTCGACCATTCGCGCGTGCGCCACCGAGAAAGCGAAGGTGCGCATTCCGGACAGGCCGCCGGTGAGCGAGTGCAGTTTGCCGAAGACCGTCAGAAAGACTTCCTGGGTCAGGCCCTCCGGATCCTCACATCCCTTGCCGGCGAGATAGCCCAGGATCGACGGAGCCAGGACCAGGTATATTTCGCGCAGCGCCTTGGGTTTCCCGGCACGGGCGGCAGCGAGGATGTCCTCTGTCAGGGCTGTGGCCAAGGTTCGGTCTTTCCCTAGCGGAAGGATGGGCGTCCCAAATGTTACTACCGCGACGACCTGAGGTGCGGACATGACGAAACGGCCGCACCGGGGCTCGTTGGGGGGATAAGCCTCGGTGCGACCGTTCCAAAAGTGTAATCGTCCCGGAACTGCCAAAAGTTACGCGGGCGCCGAAACTATTTTCCTTGGGCCCGCTCTCGACGGGGAAGGCTTAGCCGGCGGAAATAATCTGGTCATTGGCGGCAAAGCGGCGGTTCCTGAGCACCGGCAGGAACTCGCGCACGTCGTCGATCCGCTTGCGGGTCACGTCGGCCGTGACTACGGCCTCGGCTTCATCGTCCAGGAAGGCCTGCGCAACACCCATCGGGTCCAGGATGGCCGAGTGGCCCACCGTGTGGCGGCTGGAGGTCCCTGCGGCAGCCACCCACACGGTGTTTTCGATCGCCCGGGCCTTGAGCAGGGTTTCCCAGTGTTCAATCTTGTGTTCGCCCTTGAACCAGGCGGCCGGAACCGCCAGCAGGTCCGCCCCCTTGTCGGTGAGTGCCCGCGCCAGCTCGGGGAACCGGATGTCGTAGCAGGTCATCAGGCCAACCTTGATGCCGCCGAGATCCACCACCTTCACGCCGCCGTTGCCGGGCTTGATCCGGGCGGATTCGGCGTAGCTGAAGGCGTCATACAGGTGCAGTTTGCGGTACGTGTCAGCGATCCGCCCGGTGGCCTCGATCAGCACGAGGGTGTTGTACGGGCGGTCCTCGCCGCTGGATTCGTAACCGCCGGCGACGACGGCGATGCCCAGCTCCGCCGCGAGCATCGACAGCTGCTGGACGAAGGTGGTCCAGCCGGCGTCGACGGCCGCGGCCAGCGGGCCCTCGACCTTGCCGACGCTGAACATGGATTCCTCGGGAAACACGATCAGCTCGGCGCCCTCGGTCTTCGCTTTCTCCGCCAGCGAGCGCATCACCTCGAGGTTCTCTCCGACGTCGCCCGTGGGACTGAACTGGCCTACGCTCACCAACATAACCAAACCGCCTTCTTATGGAGCCGAAGTTTCTCCCAGCCTAGAGCAGGGAGACGGCCTTCCGCAGGATTCCTCCACCCGTTGAGGGCCAGTGCAGAGTACGCGGCTGCCCCAGAGCCAGCTACGGGTTGCCGGCGCGGGACCAGAAGCCTTGTATCGCCGCCGTGACCTGATCCGCGGCAATGAGGAGCGGCGCGACGTGCCCGTTGCCGGGAACCGGGAGAAAACTTCCATCCGGCACTGAACGCCCCGCGCGCTCTGCCTCCTGAAGGTCGTTCATAGCGTCCTCTCGTCCGCTCATCATGAGCGTCGGTACGCGCAATCGCGGGAGCACCGGGCGTAAATCCGGACGACCGAGCATCAAGGAACGCATGGCCCAGTACTTGCCCTGCCTGTTCCCCCTGCGGAAGGCTGCAGCCACCTGCGAAGCAGCCTCGGGTGCGGTCTTGTCCGCATCCGGACCCACGAGTGCTTCCACCACTGCTCCCGTGAACGGTCCCGGGCCGAGGATCCTGTACAGGTAAACCAATAGGGAGGTCTTTTGGCGCTGACCCCTCGGCAAGGCGTACGCAGGCGTCCCGATGGTAGTCAGTGATGCGCAGCGGGTGGGGTAGGCGTCGGCGAAAAGAATGCCGACATGTCCTCCCCAGGCGTTTCCCACCCAGTCGACGGGGTCAGTTATGCCGACCGCGTCCATAATTTGGGCCGCTGCGGTTGCGCAGTCCTGCAAGGCATAACGCCGGCGAACTCCAGGGCTGCCGCCGTGGCCTGGACCGTCCACAAGAAAAAGTTCGTGACTGCGTCCAAGATCGCCTGTCACCCCTGCGAATGTCTCTGAATCAACAAACATGCTGTGCCATAGAAGCGCCGGAGAACCGGCCCCCGTACGGCGGACCATCAGCGGACCCAAAACTGTGTCCACCATGGCCGATGTTCTCGTATCCATGCCAGTCTCCTAGAAAGTGCCCCCGGAGGATGCCGGGCGTATTCCTTCGGTTTCCGAAGCTTACGAGCTAGACTGTCCTCCATGCCGCAGCCCCAGTCAAGAGATTCCCCTATCGGAAATTCCAAGCCAACACGGCTTCCCGTCGGCCAGCTGCTGGTCCGTCTGCTCGCCGAGTTTCGTCGCGAGTTACTGGCCGAGGCGGAGGGGCACGGCTACGGCGATCTTCGTCCGGCCCACCTCCAGATCACGGGCAACGTGGGGACAAAGGGCATCCGCCTGACCGCGCTGGCTGCAAGAGCCCAGTTGAGCCTGGCGGCAACATCAGAGTTGGTAAATGAGCTGCAAGCCCTGGGGTATCTCGAGCGAAAGCCGGACCCCGTGGATGCCCGAGCAAAACTGATCCTCCCCACGGCCCGCGGATTAAAGCTGCTGCAGGAGGCCTCGGCAAAGGTCGCGGAGCTCGAGCAGCAATGGGCAGGTTATGCCGGCGATCGGAACTTTGAAGCTGCAATGCAAACCCTTCAGACAGTTCTCAACGCCACCCGACAGGGTCAAAAAAACTAGACTGCATCTGGGCAGCGGGCCGGCCGTCCATTTCGACCACCGAGCCGTAGCCCTCCCTGGGGCTTCGCCCCGCCTAGACTGGGGCCGCATGGACGAACTCACGCTGCCGATCAACCTGACCACTGCCCGCGGCACCCTAAATCCGCAGGCCGTGGGCTACTCCCGCTCACCGCTGCACCGCACGCCGCTTCCCGACGGTCCCGCGGGCCGGCTGCGGACCAAACGCTGGGAATACTGGGGTGTGCTGACTCCGGAGCTGGCGCTGGGCATGACCATCGTGAATCTCGGCTACGCCGCCAGCCTGCAGCTGTACGTCCTGAACCGGTCCACCGGCGAGGAGATCAGCATCGAGCCGCTGAAGATCCTGCCCTCCGCCGCCGACATCCAGCTGCCGGACACGCTTCCGCCCCTGACAGCGCTGGGATCGGCGGGCGACGTGTCACTGCGCTTCCACGACGACGACGGCGGCACCCACCTGCGCGCCCGCTCACCGCGGGTGGCCGTGGACCTGTATGCACCCGCCGACGGCGATGTGCTGGGCGTGGTGGTGCCCTGGTCGGACCGCCGGTTCCAGTACACGCTCAAGGACGTGGCCCGCAGCGTCGCCGGCACGGTGACGGTGGACGGCAAGACTTATGACGTGTCGACGGATGCGTTTGCCGTCCTGGACCGCGGCCGGGGTCGCTGGCCCTACCGGACGACGTGGACCTGGGGCGCGGGCTCCGGAACCGTGAACGGCACCCGGCTTGGCCTGCAGCTGGGCGGGCAGTGGACCGCGGGTACGCCGGCCACCGAAAATGCCCTGATCGTGGACGGCCGGCTGCACCATTACGACGGGGAACTGGAGTTCACCTACGACCTGGAGGATCCGGATTCGCCCTGGACGGTGCACGGGCCGTGGATCGATGCCGTGCTCACGCCCTTTCACCGCAGAAAGTCCGCCACCAAAGCCGTCGTCATTTCGTCGGAAATCTGGCAGGCCTTCGGCACCTGGACCGGAACGGCCCGCACTCCCGACGGCACCGGCTATTCGCTGGACGGCCTGGGCGGCTGGATCGAGGAAGCCCGGCACCGCTGGTAGTCCGGCGGCCCGGCACCGCCGGCAACCGGCGGGTGGGTCCGGCACTTCCCGGGTCAGCCGCCGCCGATGGTGGGCAGCGGCTGCATCGTGAACACCGGCAGCGGAGGGAGACTGTTGGAATCCGGCGGGCGGAAGTCGCTTGGCTGCGGAACCGGCTCCCCGGAGGGTTCCGGCGCAGCAGGTGAGGAATCGAGGGGCTGCGGCGTGGGCCCTTGCTGCAGCAGGTGCATCCCGGACAGGCTCAGCGCCCCGCCCACGATCAGGAAACCGGCCGCGCAGCCGGCCAGAAGGCCGCGCTCCCAGCCGGGAATGGTCCGCAGGCCCGCCCGCATCCCGTCCGGCGACGGCTCGTTGGCAAAGAACCTGACGGTTACGCCCAGCAGGACCACCAGGAGCAGCAGCCCGAAGGCCAGCAGCGCGGCGCCGGCATAGACCCACCGGTTCCAGTGCAGGAGTGCCAGAACGGTAAGGAGACAGCCCAGAATCCACAGCAGCGCGGTGGAGTCGGAGCTGTCCGGACGCCGATAGCGTCCGCCGCCGGCGCGCTGTCCGCCGCGTTCCTCACCGGCCAGCAGGAGCTGGCGTCCGACTATGGCCGGAAGGACGGCCGCGGCCGTGCAGGCCAGGGCCCAGCGCAACTGGTCACCGCTGCCCGCAGCACCTGACCAGACGGTTCCGGCCGTCACGGCGAGCATGGCGGCAGCACCCAGGATCAGACCGGCCTTGGCGAGCGGTGTGTCATCCACCTGTTCCTTCAGGTATCCCGCCGGCAGGCGGCTGTCCAGCCGCCGGTAGTGCCGCCGTCCAACCCAGCCGAAGAGCACGGCAAGGGCCACGGCAACCGGGGTGGCGCCGCCGTCGCCCGCTGCCGGAACAAACGGCGCCAGGAAGCAGAAGGCGGCGGCCTGCAGCCAGGGAAGCAGGGTTGGCAGGCGCAGTCCGGCGAATACCTGTCCCCTCAGCAGCCGGTGCGCATCAGCGTCCATGGGATCCTCGGCCAACAGTGAGCGCACCACACCCACTTCATCGCCCACCACCGCCTGCCCGCCGGACAGCTGGGTGCCCAGCTTCAGCAGGGCCCGATGCCCGGGTTCCGCGCCAAGGCCATCTGCAAGGTAAGTGCGGGCGGCGTCGTAGTTGCCCAGTTGTGAACTTGCCCGCGCCGCCAACCAGTAGTAATCACCGGTTTCCCGGTCCAGTTCCAGCGCGGTCCGGGCAGAGCTGAGAGCGGCTTCCCGGCCCTTCTTCCCGTCAGCGTTCCCGTTGAGCAGGATGTGGCCCAGCCAGAAGTGCCCTTCCGCCTCCTCGGGCCTTAACTCCACTGCCTGAGCTGCGCACTCCACGGCGTCCGCCTGCTTGCCCTGGTGGAAAAGGGCCAGCCCCAGATTGATCCGGACGCTGGAATCCTGAGGTGCAAGGGCCAGCGCCTGCCGCCCGGCCTCCTCGGCCTCCGGATACTTCTCGGTGGAGAGGTATCCGTGGCAGAGCAGCGCCCAGATGAACACGCTGTCCCGGTGATGGGGCAGCTGAGCGCGGACCAGCTGCAGCGCCTCCTCCGGGCGGCGGGCGGCGATGAGCGTGTTGAACCGGGCCCGGACCATGTCCGGTGCCAGCCTTCCTGCACTCACAGCATGCCGCGGGAGCGCAGATAGTCCGCCAAATCGTTGTAGCGGCCATGCGCGTTGCTGAATTTCACCACGTTCCGGGAGGACTCCAGCCAGGACAGCGTGGTGGCGCCCACTTCTGCGAAGGCCGACTCGATGTGGTCCATGGTGATGGGACAGATCCGGTTGGCCCGGATGGATTCCGTCATCGCCTTCTCGGCCGCCGTCACGCAGAGATGCTGCAGGTCTGCGCCCGAAAACACGTCGGTGCGCGCCGCAATCTGCTCCAGGTTGATTCCGGCCAGCGGGCGGTCCCGCAGCTGATGCTCAAGGATCTGCAGACGGGCTTCATAGTCCGGCGGAATCACCAGCAGGGTTCGGTCCAGGCGTCCCGGCCGCAGCAGGGCCTCATCCAGGTCCCACGGATGGTTGGTGGCTGCCAGCAGGTACAGGCCGTCATTGTCCCCGGCCATCGAGTCCATTTCGATCAGCAGCTGGTTGACCATCTGCCGGGTCATGACGTGATGTCCCCCGAGGCTGCTGCGCCTCATGCCGATGGCGTCCACTTCGTCCAGGAACAGGACGGTGGGTGTTTTCGCGCGGGCAGAATCGAACACTGCCTTGAGGTTGCGCTCGGTCTCGCCGTGATAGGGGGCCATGATGTCCGTCATGGTGGCGGACATGAACACCGCACCGAGTTCTCCGGCCACCGCGCGGGCCAGGAAGGTCTTGCCGCAGCCAGGGGGCCCGTACAGCAGGAGTCCGCCGCGGAGCGACTTGCCGAAGGCCTTGGCCAATTCGGCGTTTTTCATCGGCTGCAGGAAGGATTCGTCCAGGCGCTTCTTGACCGCCTCCAGGCCGCCGACATCGGCGAAGGTAATCGGAGGCACCTCGGGGTCGAGGGGGGCCACGCCGGGGCCGTCCCCGCCATAAGCCAACTGGGGCTCCTTCACGAACGGCGGCGGAACCTCCGAGCCCACCTCGGTTTCAGCGCGGGTCCAGTCGAAGGCTGCCGCGGCCGGCTCAGCGGAACCCGCAGCCGGTTCGACGGCGCCGGGTTCAACGGCGGCGTCCGGCTGTTCTTCCGGCTCGGGGTCGACGGCGGCGGCCGGCTGATCTTCCGGTTCCGGCTCCGGCTCCGGCTCCGTGCCGGCGTCCGCTCCGCCCGGATCTGCCGCAGGAACGGGAAGCTCCGCGGAAACGCCGGCACCGGACGTCATGGCGGCCGCGGTGCGGTTCAGCAGATCCAGTGCGGCCTGATGGGCCGGGTCCCGCTGCAGCACGGCGTTGGTCTCGCCGATGGCCTCGGAATGACGGCCCGCTCCCAGCAGCATTTCCGCTACATGAAGCCGCAGTGCAGCGTCCTCCGGACTGGATTCAATGGCCCGCCGCAGGCTGGCCAGTACGTCCTCGTTCATTCCCCCGTGGTTCCTTCCCCGATGTACGTGGCACGAACTGCGTGCCACGTACATCCTGCCACGGGGACCGGCGGTCCTTATTCGGAGATCAGGTCCCGCACCACGATCGTCTGGTCGCGGTCCGGACCGACGCCGATGGCCGAGAAGCGCGTGCCGGACATTTTCTCCAGCGCCAGCACGTAGTCGCGGGCGTTCTTGGGCAGGTCGTCCAGGGTCCGGGCTCCGGTGATGTCCTCGGTCCAGCCGTCGAAGTACTCGAAGATCGGCTTCGCGTGGTGGAAGTCGGTCTGCGTCATCGGCATCTCGTCGAACCGGACGCCGTCGACGTCGTACGCCACGCACACCGGAATCTGCTCGATGCCCGTGAGCACGTCCAGCTTCGTCACGAAGTAGTCAGTGAAGCCGTTCACGCGCGAGGCGTGGCGCGCCAGCACGGCGTCGTACCAGCCGCAGCGGCGCGGACGTCCGGTGTTCACACCGAACTCGCCGCCGGTCTTCTGCAGGTACAGGCCCATGTCGTCGAACAGTTCGGTGGGGAACGGTCCGGCACCCACACGGGTGGTGTAGGCCTTGATGATGCCCACCGAGCGGGTGATGCGGGTCGGGCCGATGCCCGAACCCACTGATGCGCCGCCGGCGGTGGGGTTGGAGGACGTCACAAACGGGTAGGTGCCGTGGTCCACGTCCAGGAAGGTGGCCTGGCCGCCCTCCATCAGGACAACCTTGCCCTCATCGAGCGCCCGGTTCAGCTCATAGGTGGAGTCGATGATCATTGGCCGCAGCCGGTCCGCGTAGGACAGGAAGTACTCGACGACCTCTTCGACGTCGACGTCGCGGCGGTTGTAGACCTTGACCAGCAGCTGGTTTTTCTGCCGCAGCGAGCCTTCGACCTTCTGGCGGAGGATCGACTCGTCGAAGATGTCCTGGACGCGGATGCCAAGGCGGGCCACCTTGTCCATGTAGGCCGGACCGATGCCGCGGCCGGTGGTGCCGATGGCACGCTTGCCCAGGAAGCGCTCGGTGACCTTGTCCATGACCTGGTGGAACGGGGCCACCAGGTGGGCGTTGGCGGAGATCCGCAGCTTGGACGTGTCGGCGCCGCGGGCTTCCAGGCCGTCGATTTCCTCAAAGAGGGCTTCGAGGTTCACCACGCAGCCGTTGCCGATCACCGGAATGGCGTTGGGGCTCAGGATGCCGGCGGGCAGAAGCTTGAGTTCGTATTTTTCACCGCCGACGACGACGGTGTGGCCGGCGTTGTTGCCGCCGTTGGGCTTGACGACATAGTCGACACGGCCCCCGAGCAGGTCAGTGGCCTTACCTTTACCTTCGTCGCCCCACTGGGCGCCGACGATGACAATTGCGGGCATGGGATCCTCCCCCATTAGTTACGAAAGGGGAGGAACGCCGACGGCGCGATCCGCTTCCGTGCATGAGAACGCCCCTGAACTCGCAGGCCAGACCGGAAATAACAGAAAGCCGGAGTCAAGCCGGAGTCGCGGGGCTCTTACCTACCAAGTTTAGCCGATTGTATCTCCGGTGCCCTTTCCGCAGCGCCCGAAACGGGTATTCCCTGAACAGATCCCGGCGTAGCGTGGCCGGATGGACCGTTTTCGCGGCTACATCGCCGGTATTGGCACGACCTCCGGCACCCGGCTGGTGGTGGGTCATTGGCTCGAGTCACCCTTCGGCGCGTTCACCGATGTCATGGCGGAGAACGCGGCCGGATCACGGCTTCTGCTGGCGCCGGATCCGGAGGTGGCTGAGTACATCGGGCGTACCTATCATTTCGATGCCGTGGATGTGGTCGACGTCGATGCCCGGCTCTCGGCGGATCGGCTCATGGTCGGTGCGGGGCCGCTGCGGCTGAACATCGTGCTGGGGCCGCGGACACTGCTGGGGCGCCTGCTGGAGATGATTCCCCCGGCCCTGGCCGTGCATCCGCGCTGGCTGGCAGCGATCAACCCCGTGGCCGGCCTGCTGGTGCCGGGCGTCTCCACGGCAGGCTCCGCCGGCGGCGAGCGCCGCGAGTATTACGGGGTGCGCTCCATCCGCTCCGCGGCGGGCGCCTCGGCCATGTGGAACGGGCGGGATTTGGGCGGCCTCTCCCCCATTAATCCTCCGGTGCGCTTCGGATTCAGCTCGGTTCCGCCCAGGCCGCAAATTGTTGCCGTGACTACCAGCATCCTTCCCTGACTACTGTTTCGCCGGACTTTAATTGCGGGCCGCCGGGCCAAAAACCCCGCCTACTCGGGTGACAAAAGTACCCCCTTACTACTCTGTTTCCCGTCATGCATCACTCGGATGCATACTCCTCAGGGAAAGCAGAGGCACCATGAAAAAGCACACTGCAGGTTTGGCTCTGGCGGCAGTCACCGGCTTCTCGGTTCTTTCGGCGACTCCGGCTTTCGCCGTGACCGGCCCATACCAGAACTGCGATGCCGCCGCTGCGGACGGCATTTACAACATTCAGCGCGGTGATTACAGGTACGGAGAGCATCTGGACAGGGGCGGGGTGGACGGCATCGGCTGCGAAGATGACAGCAAACCCCTGACTCCGATTGAAACCGCTCCACCCGTTGATCCCACACCCGAACCTCCAATGCCAGGACAGGTCGGCCGGATGCCCGTAGGCGGCGCGAACACCGGCATCACCCAGGAACCGCAGGGCTCCAATGCCGGCATCTTGGCTCTCGGCGGCGGACTGGTCCTGGCCGCCGCAGCAGGAGGCACATTCATTGTCCGCCGCCGCAGCGCACAGCAGGATTAGGCGTTTCGAATGAACCGGAATGACTAATCCGACAGCCGGCCGCCGCGGGGACCTCCGGGCAGCCGCGGCGGCCGTCCTCCTGCTTCTCACCGGCTGTGGCGGCGCCGCCCAGACAGGCGCCGGGCATCTGGATACCGAGAATACGCCGCCCGCCGGTCCGGTCCTTTCCGCGGAAGCACCCGTGACGGCGCCATCCTCGCCTGCCGTCACCCCTGATACCGCTGCGCCTGCCGACGCCCCCGTCCCAGTTCCGGGAACACCCCAGGTCACGAGTCCGCCCTCCCCGGAACGCCCGGTCCCGGCCATGGCCGAATCAGTGCCGGAATCCCTGAACATTCCGTCCGTCGGCGCCCGCTCATCCCTGATCCGCCTGGACGTGGACAGCAAGGGATCCCTGGAGGTTCCTTCGGGCAGGCCCGGATCACCTGCCGGCTGGTACATCCACTCCCCCACACCCGGAGAGCCCGGGCCAGCCGTCATCCTGGGCCATGTCAACGCCGAGGGCGGAGGCCCGGGAATCTTCGCGGACCTGCGCAAGCTGCAGCCCGGCGATGAAGTTGAGATAATCCGCGAGGACGGCTCAACCGCAGTGTTTTCCGTCCAGCACGGGGAGCAGTATCCCAAGGACGCCTTTCCCAGCGAGAAGGTCTACGGCAATACCGAAGGACCCGAACTGCGGCTCATCACCTGCGACGGCTACGACCCGAAAGCCGGAACCTTCGCCGACAATTACGTCGTCTACGCCCGCCTCGTCCACTGATCGGAGCGAGCACCCGGCAGGGCCATCCGGAGGGACCGCGGTTCCGAAGCATCCCTTGACCCGGAAAATCCGGGCCCGGCGTCCGGCTTCGGCCGGCATTCGAAAGGCTGGCCATGGAACATCAACCGTTGAGCCACGCTCAGGAGAGCCCGCAGGAGTCCGTCTGGGACTATCCGCGCCCGCCGCGGCTGGAACCCACCGCTGAACACGTCCAGGTTTTCCTTGGCGGACGGCTGATCGCCGACACCACCTCCGCCGTGCGGGTGCTGGAAACCAGCCATCCGCCGGTGTACTACATTCCGCTGGAGGATTTTGCCCCGGATTCCCTCGTTCCGGTCGAAGGCGCCACGTTCTGCGAATACAAGGGGAAGGCCGCCTATTTCGACGTCGCGGCGGGATCCACTCGTGCCCGGCGGGCCGCCTGGACCTATCCGGACCCGTCGCCGGGCTACGGACCGCTCGCCAGCCGCGCGGCGGTGTATTCCAGAAAAATGGAGCGCTGCACCGTGGACGGCGAGGACGTCCAGCCGCAGGAGGGGGACTTTTACGGCGGGTGGATCACGGGACGCATCACCGGACCGTTCAAGGGAGCCCCGGGCACCGGCGGCTGGTAAAAGCAGGCAACGAAAACCGGCAGCCCCCAAAGCTGGGGACTGCCGGTTCACGGAACAAAAGAAACTAGGACTCGCGACCCTCGATGGCCACCTTCGCCTGCGGATCCGACTCGTTCAGGAACTTGGTAATGCGCTCCACTTCCTCGCTCTCGCCGATGGCTGCAGCCGCGCGGCCCAGCGCATACAGGGCACGCAGGAAGCCCTGGTTCGGCACGTGCTCCCACGGGATGGGACCGGTGCCGCGCCAGCCGGAGCGGCGCAGGGAATCCAGGCCGCGGTGATAACCAACCCGCGCGTAGGCGTAGGACTCGATGGTGCGGCCTTCTTCGAAGGCCTCATCGGCGAGGATGGCCCACACCTGCGAGGAGGTGGGGTGTTTTGCTGCCAGGTCAACGGCTTCATCTCCGGCCTCGAGGCGCGCGACGACGTCGGACTCCTCCGGCAGGTAGGTGGGCTCGGGGCCGAGCAGGTTCTTGCGGAATTCATCTGACATTAGAGGGACTTGCCTGCCGATCCTAGGGTTTGTGCTGCTTCGAACACGCGCGCGGACATGCCGGCCTCGGCCGACGCGCCCCACACGCGGGGGTCGTACTGCTTCTTGTTGCCGACCTCGCCGTCGACCTTCAGGACGCCGTCGTAGTTGCGGAACATGTGGTCCGCAACCGGGCGGGTGTAGGCGTACTGCGTGTCGGTGTCGATGTTCATCTTCACGACGCCGTAGGAGACCGCGTCGGCGATTTCCTGGGCGGAGGAGCCCGAACCGCCGTGGAAGACGAGATCAAACGGGCGTTCCCGGCCGATGGACTCGCCAACCGCGTCCTGGATGTCCTTGAGGATTTCCGGGCGCAGCTTCACGCCGCCGGGCTTGTACACGCCGTGCACGTTGCCGAAGGTGAGGGCGGTAATGTAGCGGCCCTTGTCGCCGGCGCCCAGCGCCTCAATGGTCTTCGTGCCGTCGGCCACCGTGGTGTACAGCTTGTCGTTGATGGCGTTCTCCACGCCGTCTTCCTCGCCGCCGACGGTGCCGATTTCCACTTCGAGGATCATCTTGGCGGCGTGGGTGCGGGCGAGCAGCTCCTGCGCGATGCGCAGGTTGTCCTCGAGGGTTTCCGCCGAACCGTCCCACATATGGGAGTTGAAGATGGGATCCTCGCCGCGCTTGACCGCTGCTTCGGAGGCGGCCAGCAGGGGCAGCACGAAGTCGTCCAGCTTGTCCTTGGGGCAGTGGTCAGTGTGCAGGGCGATGTTCACGTTGTAGCTCTTGGCCACCTCGCGGGCATACGCGGCAAAGGCGAGGGACCCGGTGACCATGTTCTTGACCTTGGCGCCGGACCAGTAGGCGGCACCTCCGGTGGACACCTGGACGATGCCGTCGGAGCCGGCCTCGGCGAACCCTGCCAGCGCGGCGTTCAGCGTCTGGGACGACGTGACGTTCACTGCCGGATATGCGAAGCCCCCCGCTTTGGCTCGGTCGATCATCTCGGCATAAATCTCAGGGGTTGCAATAGGCATGCTGACTCCTCGTGGAAGTTCGATCTACGGCAGGGCCAGTCGCGTCACACCAGGCCCTCATTGGCTCCTTACATCCTAGCCACAAGAAGCCATCGGGCATCAGGTCATGTCCTTGGATAACTGCGTCCGTGTCCGGACCCGTCCCGCCGCGCGGTTCCGCGGCTCAGTTCACCCGCTGGCCAAAGACGTGGCGGCGCACCCATCCGTGCATGGCGATGGCCGCGGCGGAACCGGCGTTGATGGACCGGGTGGAACCGAACTGGGCAATGGACAGGGTGGCGTCCGCGGCGGCGTGGACCTCCGGGCTCAGGCCGGGGCCCTCCTGCCCGAAGACCAGCACGCAGTTTTCCGGCAACTCGTAGGTTTCCAGCGGCACCGAGTCGGGGAAGTTGTCGATTCCGATGATGTGCAGCCCCTCGCTGCGCGCCCACTCCACGAAGTCCTCCACCGTGGGGTGGTGGCGCACGTGCTGGTAGCGGTCGGTGACCATGGCGCCGCGGCGGTTCCACCGGCGTCGTCCGATGATGTGCACTTCCTTCGCCATGAAGGCGTTGGCGGTGCGCACCACGGTGCCGATGTTGAAATCGTGCTGCCAGTTCTCGATGGCGACATGGAACGGATGGCGCTTCGTGTCCAGGTCCGCGACGATCGCGTCGTGGTTCCAGTACCGGTATTCATCGACGACATTGCGGGTGTCCCCGTTGGCCAGAAGTTCGGGATCCCAATGGTCGCCTTCAGGCAACGGGCCCTCCCACGGGCCCACTCCCACCAGGTGCGTGGGTGCGGTTTCCGGCGCGGTCCCGGTCTCGGGTGCGGCTGTTTTCTCGGGGTGGTCCGGCAATTGTTCAACGCTCTCTATCACCCTTCAAGCGTAAGGTGAAAGACTGGGCCGCAGGATCGCGGGGCATCAGCGGCCCCGGGGAAACCCGGGCTGAGTGTGAGGGAACGGAACAGCGTGGGCGAAAACGAGAACATTGAATGCTGGCTGACGGACATGGACGGCGTTCTGGTCCATGAAAACCACCCCATTCCGGGAGCCGCCGAGCTCATTGAACGCTGGGTAGCCACGTCCAAGCGGTTCCTGGTCCTGACCAACAACTCGATTTACACCCCGCGGGACCTCGCCGCCCGGCTGCGCGCCTCCGGGCTCGAAGTGCCGGAGGAAAACCTGTGGACCTCCGCGCTGGCCACGGCGGAATTCCTCAAGGAACAGGTCAAGAACACCGGCGCACCCGGACGCTGCTTCGTGGTCGGCGAAGCGGGACTGACGACGGCGCTGCACGAGGCCGGCATGATCCTCACCGACACGGCGCCGGACTACGTGGTCCTCGGCGAGACCCGCACCTACTCCTTCGGCACCATCACCAAGGCGATCCGCCTGATCCTGGACGGCGCCCGCTTCATCGCCACCAACCCCGACGTCACGGGCCCGTCCCAGGAGGGGCCACTGCCGGCCACCGGAGCCATTGCCGCCCTGATCACCGCGGCCACGAACATGAAGCCGTACATCATCGGCAAGCCCAACCCCATGATGTTCCGTTCGGCGATGCGCAAGATCGATGCGCACTCCGAAACGACAGCCATGATCGGCGACCGGATGGACACCGACATCATCGCGGGCATTGAGGCCGGCCTGCATACGGTCCTGGTGCTCAGCGGGATAACGCAGCGCGAGGACATCAATCTCTATCCGTTCCGCCCCACCCAGGTCGTCAATTCGGTCGCCGATCTGATCGCCACCGTCTAGGGCCAGCGGCCTAGAACAGGGACTTCAGCCCGCCGCCCTGTTCCGGCGGGGAGTGCAGCCGCAGCACCTCGCGCACCACCTTCTGGTAGATGCCGGGGTTCCACTGCGGGCTGGCGTGGGCCGGTCCGGCACCCTCGGTCACCAGGGAAGCGGAGACGAGGTTGCGCGGAAACACCGCGGCCCAGGTGTCCTTCGCGCCGAAATAGTTGACCGTTCGGTCCTCCGGGTTGCCGATGAAGGCCAGTGACGTGCTGCCCAGCGCCGAGGCAAACCGCCAGGCATCGAAATGGAAGATGTAGGACGCCTCGGACTGGATCAGGGTGCTCGACGGCGCCAGCGGCGACAGCTGCTCCAGCGTCTGGTCCACCACTGTGTTCCAGGTCCGCTCGTCCTTGTGCAGCACCCGCTCCCCCAGCTCGTAGCCGCCGCGCAGCACGCTGGGAATCCGGTAGCCGGCGTCGTACAGCGCCGCCACGCCCTCGAACATGGCGCGGTCCAGCACGTCCTGCGCGCCGGCCGGGCTGGAGTCCAGAATGATGAGTTCGACGGCGATGCCGCGCTCGAGCAGCCGGGCAGCCACCTGCACGGCAAGCATGCCGCCGAAGCTGTGGCCGTAAAAATAGATGCGCCGCAGCTGGTGGGTACGGATGTGGCGGTACACCGCGGCGACGATATCATCGACGTCCAGTCCCCGGTTGGAGTAGCCGACGCCGGCCAGCTGGCCGCGCGAGGACAGCGCCGGGCGCAGCGAATTGAGGATCCAGACCGTCTCCTCCCAGCTGGTTTTATAGCCGGGAAACAGGAACCAGGAGGCAGTCGGAAAGCGGCGTTCCACGGCCTCGTCGCGCACGCGCAGAATTTCCAGGTCTTCCCGGTGCCGCTGGATCCGGCGGGTGACGAAGAGATCCGCGGCCAGCGTCAGGCCCAGGGCGCTGCCGGCGAGAAAGCGGCGGCGGGAGAAGCGTTTGAGGCTCTCCGCGGACCGCAGGAACTCTGCCGGGTCCGCGCTCCTGCCTGCCCGGTTCGCCGAACCCGGCGCTTCGGGGTCCGGGGCTCCGGGCTCCGCCGCCTGCGCGGCCCTAATCCAGGCCCAGCTCGTCCTTGCCATAGGCATACAGATACGGCACGCCCGCCTCGGCCTCAATGCGCTCCTTCGATCCCGTGTCCCGGTCCACGATCACCGCGACGGCAACCACGTTGCCGCCGGCCCGCCGCACCCCTTCCACAGCGGTCAGCGCCGACCCGCCGGTTGTGGAGGTGTCTTCCAGGACCACAACGTTGCGGCCCGCCACCTCGGGCCCCTCGACCTGCCGGCCCATGCCGTAGGACTTCTGCGCCTTGCGCACCACGAACGCGTCGATGGGCCGGCCGGCACGGGCACCGGCATGCATCACTGCGGTTGCCACCGGGTCTGCGCCCATCGTCAGCCCGCCGGCGCTCTGGAAGGAAATACCTGCGCTGTCGATCAAATCCAGCATCACGTCGCCCACCAGCTGGGACGCCTCGTGATGCAGGGTGACCCGGCGCAGGTCAATGTAGTAGTCGGCCTCGGCGCCGGAGGAGAGCGTCACTTTGCCGCGGACCACGGCCAGTTCGCTGATCAAATCCAGGAGGCGGGCACGGGCAGCGGGGAGGACAGGCGCAGTCATGGCCTCAATCCTAGCCGAGCAGCCCAATGCCCAGCGCTGAAGGAACGGGAGATATAGGGTGGAGCTCATGCGCCAACTACAAGCTGAAATCATTGCGGAAATGGGCGTGCAGCCCGACATCGATGCCGCCGCCGAAATCCGCCGGCGGGTGGACTTCCTGAAGGCCTACGCCGCCGCGTCGCACACCAACGGGTTCGTGCTGGGCATCAGCGGCGGCGTGGACTCCACGCTGGCGGGGCGGCTCGCCCAGCTGGCAGTGGACGAGCTCGCGGCCGAGGGCACCACCGCGCAGTTCATCGCCCTGCGCCTGCCCTACCAGGTCCAGCACGATGAGGCCGATGCGCAGGCCGCCCTGGAATTCATCCGCCCCGCCCTCTCCTGGGTCTACAACGTCGCTCCGGCGGTGGACGGCTATATGGAGGAATACGTGAAGATGAGCGGGGAAGAAATCAGCGATTTCAACAAGGGCAACATCAAGGCACGGGCACGGATGACCGCCCAGTACGCGGTGGCCGGACAGCACAACCTGCTGGTCATCGGCACTGACCACGGTGCGGAGTCGGTGACCGGGTTCTTCACGAAGTACGGCGACGGCGGCGCCGACGTGCTGCCCCTTTTCGGGCTGAACAAGCGCCAGAACCGGAAGCTGCTGGCGGAGCTGGGCGCGCCGGCGGGCCTGATCGGCAAGGCTCCCACGGCCGATCTGCTCGATGACGTGCCCGGCCAGACCGATGAGACGGAACTGGGCATCAGTTACGACACCATCGACGACTATCTCGAAGGCCGGACCGTTTCCGAGGACGCGGCCGAGAAGATCGAGCGCCGGTTCCTGGCCACCCGGCACAAGCGGACCGTGCCCGTCAGCATCCTGGACACGTGGTGGAAGCCCTGAGCATGCCCTGATCCGGCGGCAGATTCGGTAACGTAGCAAGGGTGAAGATTGCTACCTGGAACGTGAACTCCATCCGTGCCCGTGCCGACCGCGTTGAAGCGTGGCTGCGGCGCTCCGACGTCGATGTCCTGGCCATTCAGGAAACCAAGGCCAAGGACGAGAATTTCCCGTGGGAAGTCTTTGAGAACAACGGCTACGAGGTGGCGCACTTCGGCGTGAACCAGTGGAACGGCGTGGCGATTGCCTCCCGGGTGGGGCTTGACGACGTCGAGCGCACCTTCCCGGGCCAGCCGAAGTTCGGCAAGACCGCGGAAACCACCGCTTCGGAGGCCCGCGCGATCGGCGCGACCTGCAACGGCGTGCGGGTGTGGAGCCTGTACGTGCCCAACGGCCGGTCCCTGGACGATCCGCACATGCCCTACAAGCTGGAGTGGCTGAATGTCCTGAAGGACCAAGCCGCCGGCTGGATCAAGGAAAACCCGGACCTGCCGCTGGCCCTGATGGGTGACTGGAACATCGCGCCGGAGGATGATGATGTCTGGGACATCGAGCTGTTCCGCCGCGAGAACCACACGCACGTCAGCGAGCCTGAACGCCAGGCCTTCCGGGCGTTCCTCGACGCCGGCTTTACCGACGTCGCCCGCCCCTACACTCCGGGACCCGGCGTGTACACCTACTGGGATTACACCCAGCTGCGTTTCCCGAAGAAGGAAGGCATGCGCATCGACTTCGTCCTCGGCTCCCCGGCTCTTGCCGCCCGCGTCACCGGCGCTTCCATCGACCGGGAGGAACGCAAGGGCAAGGGTGCCTCCGACCATGCGCCCGTGATGGTGGAGCTGGACTGACCATGAGCGCGCGGCCCCAGCGCTCCCTTTACCGCACGTTCCCCTATGTCTCGCATCTGCGCGTCTACGAGCCGCTGGACGTGTTCGACGACAACCAGCAGCTGGCCATCCTGGAGCAGCGGACGCGCGGCCGGCATGA
Organism: Arthrobacter sp. zg-Y820; assembly: GCF_030142155.1. Lineage (GTDB taxonomy): Bacteria > Actinomycetota > Actinomycetes > Actinomycetales > Micrococcaceae > Arthrobacter_B. The sequence continues at coordinate 158,093 of NZ_CP126247.1, read as the reverse complement.
AACCGAGGTCCTGGACCGCAGCGACGCCATGCGCCGGCTGGTCCGCGCCGTCTCGGATCCGTTTCCGCACGGCTCCACGGACCTGGTGCGGGTGCTGCACTACCCGGGCCATGAAGGAAGCACCCGCCGGCTGTACTGTCCCAACCAGCTGGCCGTCCGGACCTCCCTGGCAGCGGAATCGCTCGGCGAGAGCATCCGCGGGCCGCTGGTGGACGTGCTGGTCCCCGAGGTGGCCCGCGAGGCGCACGCGGCACGGATCGATCCCGACTCCTTCGCGGATTCCCTGGCCCACCTCCACACCCGCAGCGCCACCTGGGGCGTGCCGTTCGGCTGGTTCGTGCTGCTCCACGAAGACGACCACGCCGAAGTCGTGGAGGACGACGGGAAGGTGCAGACCGTGCGCCTGACCGCGCCCGTCGACCAGTGCCTGGACCGCGCCCGGCGGGCCATGGCGGCGCTGGCCCTGGCCGCCCCCGAGCTGGACCTGCTGGATGAGCTGGATGAACTCATCAACTGGCTGGAGATCTTCTCCGAGGACGCGGTCCTGGAACTGGATTACGGCCCGGTGGCGGACCTGGTCTTTCCCGATGACTCGCCCTCGGATGTCCGGCTGGGCATCGAGTCCCTGGCCGAGGGCGACATGACGGGAGCCGCCGCCTCCTACCGGCGGCTGGCCAACCGCTGGATTCCGATCCGCCAGCTGGCCCGCGCCAGCTGACGCCCGCCCCCTCCCGCGCACTCCCCTGCCACACCGCCGCGGTGGGGCGGGGGGAGGGAAGGGTCAGCGGACCCGGTCTTCGCGGTTGAAGCGCAGCTTGCGGCCACCCTCGATGCTGATCAGCACCGGCGCTTCGCGCCCCAGTGCGACGTCGAGGGCCTCCACCAGGCGGGTGGCATCTGCGGCAACCAGGTGCGGTGCCGCCCCCTGCCGGGGCGTGATGCGGATCCGCAGCGCCGACCTGCCCCGCACGTCGTAGGTGCTGACCGCGGCGGCGGCCACGTCGGGGTCTTCCTGCAGCGCCGACCGGAGCGCCTGCTCCGCCACGCCGCCGCTGATCGCGACCCGGCCCGGCGCGCCGTCGTCGTTGTATTCCGACACCAGGGTGCCGGTCCGCCCGCGGCCCTGCGCCGCCGCCCAGAGGATCAGCAGCACGATCAAAAGCACCATGACCAGGGCCAGCAGCACCCAGATCCAACTCTGCGATTGGCCGGGAAGGGCTGTTTCAGCCCCGAATTCCTGCAGCCGGTCCATCGCGTCGGGGGCAAAGGACTGCCAGCGGCGGGCCGCCCCGCCGTCGAGGCTGATCCAGAGCAGTCCGCCGCCGACGCCGATGCCGATCAGCCCCAGCAGCCCCAGCAGGATGCGGTTCAGCGCCCGCGGAGTCCGGTTCACTGTCCGATCACCCCGAGCGTGGAAACCTGCACACGGACGTCGGGCTGCGGGTCGAGTCCGGTCAGCTGCAGTTCCTCCTGCACGGCGCTGCGAACCTCCTCCGCGTTCACGGGAATGCCCGACGTCGGGCGGATCCGCACGTCCACCCGGGTGCGGCCGACGGTGACCAGCACCTGCTCGGCACTGATGCCGGCGGTCAGGCGGGCGCGGCGGGCGAGCGAGGAGGCCAGCACCTCGGCGTCCACGACGACGGCGGCCCGCGGGTTGGGAAGGGCATAGCGGGGGCGGCGGCCCGGCAGGACTGCCTGCAGGAAGAAACCCAGTCCGACCAGCAGGATCAGCAGGCCGCTGAGCCCCAGGACAGTGGTGTCCGTTTCCGCGGGCAGGCCGGACAGCCAGGTGCCGAGCGCTGCCGGGTCGGTCAGCCAGGCGTCCTGGCCCAGGGCCTGCAGCGTTGCTTCAAGCAGGACGTAGAGGCAGAAGAGGAGACCCAGAAACGCGGCAATCATGGAAGCGGAGGTCCGGCTGGCGTGGGTTTCGCGGCGCACGATCCGCCGGGTGAGGGAGTCGTTGTTCAACGGACCCTGCTTCCTTCGTGAAGCTGAACGCCGGTCACGCGGATGTCCACCCGGGACACCAGCGATCCGGTCAGTGCGGTGACCTTGTCCTTCAAGAGCGGCTTCGCGGCGTGCGCGCGGTCCCAGACGGAACCGCCGGCGCGGTCGACAAGGCCGGGGTCCGCGGCAATCCGGTTCAACGCGGGGAGCGAAACCGGCAGGGACAGGGACAGAGCCAGCATTCCCTGGTCATCCGACCAGGTGACACGGATGGCGGCCGGAGGGACGCCGAAGAACTCGGCTGCCGCCGCCTTGGCTGTGGAGGTCAGCGCCTGGGTGCTGATGCGGTTGTGGCCGGCGAGGCCGGAGTTCCGGTCAGCGGCGGGGGCAGCGGCCAAAACTGCGGAGCTCACGAGGATGAACGGCGTCCGGTCAGCGCATCGCGGACGGTGCGGAAATCGACTTTGCCTTCCGCGGCGCGCCCGCACAGGGCACCCACGGCGATGAACAGCGCCATCAGCAGGAAGCCCCAAAAATCAAAAATCAGGGCGGTGAAGGCCAAAACGGCTCCGATCGCCATGCCCGTAACGGTTGGTTTCATTGTCCCTGCCTCATGACGGTGTTCCCTGGTGACATGTTCACTGGCTCCCTCGACCCTATACCGCTTGCTCCCGCCTGGCCCGCTCCGGCTAGGCGGGAGCAGTCCCGGGCCGGGCTTTGTCAGGGCGGCCTTCCGGGGCGCCGGGGATCTGCACGTCGTTCACGTCGACGTTCACTTCGACCACGCGCAGGCCGACCAGGGATTCCACCGCCGAATACACCGCCGCCCGCACGTTGTTTGCGATCCGGGTGAGCGGCATGCCGTACACGGCCACCAGCGTGATGTCGACGGCAACTTCGGTCTCCCCCACTTCCACGTGCACGCCCTGCGTGGCGTTGGAGGCCCCGACTGCATCGCGGACCGCCCCGAGCGCCCGGCCGGAGCCGGTGCCCAGCGAGTACACGCCCTCAACCGTGCGTGCGGCAATGGCGGCAACCTTCGCCACGGCCTGCTCGCCAATGGCGGTCTTGCCGCCGATATCCTCCGGGCGGACGGGCGCCGCGGGCGCCGCGGGCGCCGCGGCGGCTACCCCCGCCGATGCGGGTGCGGGCGCCGGAGCGGGCGCATGCGCCGGCGTCCTGGGGGCGGCCGCCGCGTCGGAGGAACCGCTGGCGGCAGGGGGTTCCTGGGCTGAAGAAAAGGTCTGGTTCGGGGCGTCATCCATGCAGCCCAGCGTATCCTGCGTCCCACTTCTTGGGCAGGCGCGCTTCCCGCCCAGCCGTGCAAGCGCTCCGGTGCTCCAGCCCCGGACCGTGCCCGGACAAAGAAAAACCCCGGACTCGTAAGTCCGGGGTTTTAGCTGGTGGCTCCGACCGGCGTCGATCCGGTGACCTTTCGATTTTCAGTCGAACGCTCTACCAACTGAGCTACAGAGCCGGGCATCATCGCAACCGATGATCACCGAGATCTTCCAAATCGCTTCAGAAAATCTGAGCGACCCTGACGGGACTCGAACCCGCGACCTCCGCCGTGACAGGGCGGCGCGCTAACCAACTGCGCTACAGGGCCTTACTTTTCACGAGTGTAAACTCTACCAGCATTTCACCGGCCCGATTACCACTCATGAGTACCCCCAACGGGATTCGAACCCGTGCCGCCGCCGTGAAAGGGCGGTGTCCTAGGCCGCTAGACGATGGGGGCCTTCAGAACACACAGGAACGCCTTTGAGCGGAAGTTTCCGTTCGTTTGCGCCCCGGTGGACTCATAAAACTATAGGGCCTGTTGGGGAAAACAGCAAAACGGGCGCGGTGGCCCCCGGCGGCGGACCCGCCACTAGAGTGGCTTAGGTGCCCATAGAGATGCTTCCGGAAGACTTCGAGACCGCAGTTGATGATGCCATCGACTCCATCCCCGCAGACCTGGCGGCAGCCATGAACAATGTCGCCATCTTCATCGAGGATGAGTATGTGCCGGGCCCCGGCGAGGATCCGGGAACCGAACTGCTCGGCCTCTACGACGGGACGCCGCTGACGGAACGTGACTCCTGGTGGGACGCAGGGTCGCTGCCGGACCGGATTGTGATCTTCCGCGGGCCGCTGATGCGGATGTGCTCCTCCCGCGACGAGCTGGTCGACGAAATCCGCATCACCGTCATTCACGAAGTGGCGCATCATTTCGGGATCGACGACGCCCGGCTGCACGAACTCGGCTGGGGTTAGCCTTAAGGGCATGGGAGATCATCACGGCCACAGTCACGGACTGCAGGCAGGCACCGCAACGGGACGGCACCGGCGCAAACTGCTGATCGTTTTCCTGATCACCATCAGCGTGGTTCTCATTCAGGTCGCCGGCGCCCTGCTCTCCGGGTCGCTGGCGCTGCTGGCCGATGCCGGCCACATGCTCTCCGACGCCGCCGGAGTTTCCATCGCCCTGCTGGCCGCCTGGATCGCCACCCGCCCGGCAACCAAGCGCCGCACCTACGGCTACCAGCGCGCCGAGGTCCTCGCGGCTCTGGCCAACGCCGTGCTGCTGATCGTCATTGCCACGGTGATCTTTGTCGAAGCCGTCCGCCGCTTCGGGTCAGAACCGGAGGTGCACACCGGCCTCATGCTCGGCGCGGCGGTGGTCGGCGGGCTGGCGAACCTGGCGTCCCTGCTGGTGCTGCACAGCGGCCGGCGGGAGAGCCTGAATGTGCGCGGAGCCTATCTGGAGGTCCTTGGCGACCTGCTGGGCTCGGCCGCCGTCGTAGTCTCGGCGGTCGTCATCATGCTCACCGGCTATCAGCAGGCCGACACCTGGGCCTCGATCCTGATTGCCTTCATGATCCTGCCGCGCGCCTGGGCGCTGCTGAAGGAGGTCATCGACGTCCTGCTGGAGGCGACGCCGCAGGGTGTGGACACCGAGATGATCCGTGAGCACATTGTGCGGGTCGAGGGCATTTCGGACGCCCATGACATCCACATTTGGACCATCACCTCCGGCGTCCCCGTGTTTTCGGCGCATGTGGTGGTCGACGACGACCATCTCACCTCGGAGCGGATGGATCAGCTCCTGGACCGGCTGACCGGTTGCCTGAGCCGGCACTTTGACACCGAGCACTGCACGTTCCAGCTCGAACCGGCCAGCCACGCCGTGCATGAGGGACACCAGCACGCCTGATCCCCGGGCACGCCCCGGGCGGGCGGCGCTGCCGACCGGAGGCTACTCCTCGGGCAGGGACCCGAAGGCCGGGCGATCCGCCAGCCGCGGGTCCTCGTGGTCCGGAACCACCATGACCGGCCCCTTGGCATGGTGCAGCACGCTTTGGCTGGTGGACCCCATGAGCATTCCCGCAAAACCTCCGCGGCCGCGCGTGCCCAAGACAAGGAGCTCCACCGACGCGGTGCGGTCCATCAGGATTTCAGCCGGCGGACCATCGATCAGCTGCACCGACATGGGCAGGCCCGGGAAGTGGCTTTGCAGCCAGGCCCGGCCGGCCTGCAGCTGCTCGGAGACTTCTTCGTGCAGCGCCTCCAGGTCCAGCGGAGCCGGAACCCATGCCAGGGAGCCGCTGAACGGCGGCAAGGCGCACAGGATCTGCAGGGGCAGGCCCCGGTTCACCGCCTGCTCCGCGGCGACGAGGGACGCGGCACGTCCCTGTTCCGACCCGTCGACGCCCACCACCACCACATCCTCGACGGTCTGTTCCGTCGGCGCCCCGGCCGGAGGCCGGACACCGGCTTCCGGCAGCCTGCCGGCAGTGCGCAGCGGCACCACGACGGTGGGGCATTTGGCATGCGCGGGCAGGGCGCTCGAGACCGATCCCAGCAGGCGTCCGACGAAGCCGCCGCGGCCACGCGAGCCGACGACCATGAGGTCCGCTTCCTCGGAGAGTTCAAGGAGGACGGCGGCAGCGTCGCCGGTCTCAACCCGCGGAAATACTTCAATGTCGTACCGGCTGATGCGTTCCAGGGCCTTGTTCAACACCGATTGGGCGCCGTCGCGGATGATCGCGTCGTCCATGGTGGTGTACCCGGCGTCCATGGAGGAGGCCGCGAAAATGGGGACGGTGTAGGCCGTGACCACGTGCAGCGGGCTCCGCCGGCGCTCCGCTTCCTTGGCGGCCCAGACCAGGGCACAGATGCTCTGGTCGGATCCGTCCACGCCGACGACGATGCCGGGCGATCCCTCCAGCCCGCTGTCTTCGCTCCACATTGAACCGCTCACAGTGCCGCACCCCTCTCGGTTTATCCCGGCTGCTGCGCTCCTTCGGAACGCCCGGATAAGTGCTTGTTTCGGTAGCCTACAGTGCCCGCCGCCGGGCCGCGCCTTCTGCCGAAACACACCGGCTGCGGCACTGCGCACGGGCGGCAAAGGCAGATAAGCTTCGGGGCATTGCGACCGAAAGACCGTCCCCGGCACCCCGGGGGACATGCATCTGCGGGACCGGAAGAGGCGCCGTTCCCGCAGCCTGAATCTACGTCAGGGGGTTGCCTCGGTGGGTAAGTCAACGGGAAGCAGAGCCAACGGCAGAAAACCGGACGGCAGGGAACCGAGCAGCGCGAAAAACGGTGGACCGCCGGCGGCTGGCCGCCGGCCCGAGGCGACGGCCGCCGTCGTGGTGGGGTGCGGCCTGCCGGGACTGGCGGTTGCAAGCGAACTGAGCCGGCAAGGCATCCATCCGATTGTCCTGAACGGTCTCCGGCAGGACACCGAATCTCTGCACTGCCCCGTCCCGGACGCCTGGAGCCTGCCGGAGCGGGCAGACCTGCTGCGACTCCTTCGCGGCTACGCGGCGGGACATTCCCTGGACATTCGCCGCGGCACCTCCGCCGAGGAAGTGGGCCTGCTCCGCGGTTCCGCAGCCCCCGCCCAACAGGCGGACGGCATGAAGTGGACGGTCCGAACCCGCGACGGAGTCCTGCTGGCCGATGCCGTGGTCCTCGCCGGCTGCGGGCAGCCGGCCCTGGTGAAACTGGTCCGCACCCTCGGCTTTGCTGCGGGTGCGGAATTGGGGGACGCCCTGCGCAGCGTGGGGCTCTACGTTGTCGGGGCCGGCGAGGCGCTGACCGTTCCCACCCGTGAACTTGTCCGGCAGGCCAAGCGGGCCGGGCAGGAAGTTGCTGCCCGCAATGCAACCCTCGCCGGCGCATCGGTGCTTCGCTACCGCACCGCGTAGAAGACGGCTGCAGGGCCCGCCGCCCCCGGCAGAAAGCGCGCGATAAGATCGACCTGCGAGACTCCCCCACCAAGCTCACCCATTCAGAGGACGCGTCATGCTCAAACAAGGTTCAAAGCTGGACCGGTATTTTGAAATCTCCAAAAGGGGTTCGTCCGTATCCCGCGAAGTCCGGGGTGGTTTGGCCACGTTTTTCGCCATGAGCTACATCGTGGTGCTGAATCCGCTGATCCTCGGCGGTGAAGATGGGGCGGGCAATACTCTGGCCGGTCCGGCTGTCGCAGCCGCCACGGCGCTGGTGGCCGGTGTGCTCACCATCATCATGGGCGCCTGGGGCAAGCACCCGTTCGCCCTCGCCACCGGCCTGGGCGTAAATGCCTTCGTCGCAGCGACAGTGGCTACCAATGAAGGACTCACCTGGCCCGATGTCATGGGATTGGTCCTGCTGTCCGGTGTGACGATGTTCATCCTGGTGCTTACCGGCTTCCGGACGGCCGTCTTCAAAGCCGTTCCCGCAAGCCTCAAGACCGCGATCGTGGTCGGCATCGGCATGTTCATTGCCGTCCTGGGATTTGTGAACGCGGGCTTCGTGCGCCGGGTTCCCGACGCGGCCGGCACCACCGTTCCGGTGGAACTGGGCACCGGCGGCCAGCTGCTGGGCTGGCCCAGCCTGGTCTTTGTGTTCGGCCTGATCCTGACAATCGGCCTGATGGCCCGCAACGTCAAGGGCGCCATCCTGATCGGAATCGTGGCCTCGACGATCTTCGCAGTGATCGTGGAACTGGTGGCCTCTCCGGGGTCCCAGGGTGCCGGCGAGGCCACCGGCTGGTCGCTGGTTACCCCGAGCATGCCGGAATGGGCGGCACCGGACCTTTCCCTGCTGGGCCAGGTCAGCGTCTTCGGCTCCTTCGAAACCCTCGGTGTCGTCGCCGCCTCCCTGCTGGCCTTCGTGATCCTGCTGAGCATCTTCTTTGACGCCATGGGCACCATGGTGGGGCTGGCCACCGAAGCCGGCTCCATCGACAAGGACGGCAACATCCCGAACGTGGACCGCGTGCTCCTGGTGGATGCTGCCGGCGCCATCGCCGGCGGCGCAGCCGGTGTTTCATCCAACCAGATCTTCGTGGAATCCGGTTCCGGCATTGCTGAAGGTGCCCGCACCGGCCTGGCCTCCGTGGTCACCGGCCTGCTCTTCCTCATGGCCATGTTCCTGACCCCGCTGATCTACCTGGTGCCGTTTGAGGCCGTCGCCCCGGCACTGGTGGTTGTCGGGTACCTCATGGTCTCGCAGGTCGGCAAGATCGACTGGAGCGACATTGGGCTGGCCGTTCCGGCGTTCCTGACGATCGTCCTGATGCCGTTCACCTACTCCATCGCCAACGGCCTCGGTGCCGGTTTCATTACCTTCGTCCTGATCCGCCTCTTCCAGGGCCGCGGCAAGGAAGTCCACCCGCTGATGTACGTTGTCGCCGCAGCCTTCGTGGTGTTCTTCTCCGTGGGAGCCATTTCCTCGGCTCTCGGAGTCTAACCGGAACCGACAGCAAACGGCCGTCCGAGGTGCGCTATGCACTTCGGGCGGCTTTTTGGTGTGGCACGGGGTCCGTGATTCGCCGGCGGCGATGCTTCCGGGACGTCAGCTCACGCCGGCCGACCGGGCGTCCGTCAGGGGCCGTGTGCCGGCCGCGAAGGCCCTAACCTGCGCGTCGTCCCACAGGTGGGCGGGAACTCCGCCGCCCAGCAGCGTCCGGGGCAGCGAGGGGTGGCCGGCGAAGGGCTGGTCGCTGCCGGCGATGATCATGTTCCCGTAGCGCCGGCCCTTGAGCATGGCCGGGTCAGCGACGATGGCGGTGTGGGCAAAAACTGCGCACACCGCGGCAGCTTCCCGCCGCGCTCCCCGCAAATCCGGGGTGTCGCCGCAGTTCATGATGTACAGCCCTCCGGGCGCGAGCACGCGCGCCGCCTCGGCGGTGAATTCAACGGTGGTCAGGGCGGGCGGGGTCTTGGCGCCGGCAAACACGTCCCGGATCACCAGGTCGCGGCTGTCGTCGTGGAGGGTTTCGGTAACCTCGCGGGCCTCCCCCACCCGCAGCCGCATGAGGGGCGCGCGGGGCAGGTCGAACCAGGCCCGCACCAGTTCAGCGAGGCGGCCGTCCAGTTCTACGACCACCTGCCGCGCGTTCGGGAAGCCGGCGGCAAAGTAGCGGGCCATGGAACAGGCCGCTCCGCCCAGATGCAGGGCGCGCAGTTTTGCGTCGGCGTCCCAGTGAGTATCCACCAGGGCGGCGATCCAGCGCATGTACTCGAAGTCCAGCTGCCGGGGATCGGCGATGTCGATGTGCGAACTGTGCACGCCGTTGACCTTCAGGATCCACCCGTTGGGATTGAACTGGTCGGGCAGGAGTTCGCAGGTTCCGGTGTCGATGGGGAAGGTCCCGGCCACCGGCCCGGCTTCGGGTGAGCCGGCGGTTTCCGCGGCCTCCGCGGTGGCCTTGCCCGGCCGCTGCCGGCCCATCAGGCAACCGTCCGGAGGGGCCGGGAAATCCGGGTCGTGCAGGCGTCCGCTGTCCGGCTGATGGTGGGGGTCATGCTTTCAGTTTAAGCGCTGCCTCCAGGCGTTCCACCTTGCCCTCGAGTTCACCGACATGGCCGGGCCGGATGTCCGCCTTGAGGACCAGGGACACCCGGCTGCCGTAGCGGCCCACCGCCTCCGTGGCGCGGCGAACCACTTCCATGACTTCGTCCCACTCGCCCTCCACGGTGGTGAACATGGAATCGGTGCGGTTGGGCAGGCCGGACTCGCGGACAATCCGGACGGCAGCGGCGACGGCGTCGTGCACCGAGGCATCAGCAGCGCCGGGGCCTGCGGGAGTATCCGGACCGACGCCGGACGGGGCTACAGAGAAGGCAACAAGCATAGTGCCAAGTCTGCCACCGCTGCCCGAGAACTCAAGGCAGCGGCGGCAGGAGGCAGGCTAGAGCAAAATCAGGCCTCCGGGGCCGAGCTTTGCTCCCGCTCAAGGCGCTCGGCGCGCTCGGCCCGCTGGGCAATCCGGAGATCCTTGAACTTGTCGTTCAGCCGGGAATGCCGCTGCCCGTAGGCAAAGTAGATCAGGAAGCCGATCAGCAGCCAACCGGCGAAGTAGATCCAGGTCTCCACGGACAGGTTGGTCATCAGGTACAGGCAGAGGAGGGCCGAGAGCACGGGCAGCACCGGGCCGAAGGGCACGCGGAAGGCAGGCTTCAGGTCCGGGCGCTTGCGGCGCAGGACCAGGACGCCGGCGCTGACCACCACGAAGGCGGAAAGGGTACCGATGTTGATCATTTCCTCCAGGACGTCGACCTGGGTGAAACCGGCCACCAGGGCGACCAGGGTTCCGCAGATGATCTGCAGCCGGGCCGGGGTGGCATGCTTGTCGCTGGTCTTGGAGAGGGAGCGCGGCAGCAGGCCGTCGCGGCTCATCGCCAGGACCACGCGGGCCAGGCCCATGAGCAGCACCATGATGACCGTGGTGAGGCCGATCAGGGAGCCGACGGCGATCACCTGCGCCGCCCAGGGGTTGCCCACGAGGGTGAAGGCGGTCGCGAGGTTCGGCGATTCGACGGCGGCCAGGTCGCGGTAGGGAACCATGCCGGTCAGAGCCAGGGAAACGCCGATGTAGAGCAGGGTGACCAGTGCCAGGCCGGCGAAAATGCCGCGCGGCAGGGTCCTGCCCGGATTCTTTACTTCTTCGGCCGAGGTGGCCACGACGTCAAAGCCGATAAACGCGAAGAACACGATCGCTGCGCCGGCAAAGACGCCCAGCGTGCCGTACTGGGCCGGCGCGGCACCGGTCATGAAGGAGAACAGCGACTGCTGCAGCACACTCTGGCTGCCCAGCGACTCGGTCGGCACGCTGTCCGGGATGAAGGGGATGTAGTTCTCGGCCTTGACGTAGAAGAAGCCGGCAATGATCACGAACAGCACGACGCCGATCTTGATCAGCGTGAACACGTTGCCCACCTGCGCGGACAGCTTGGTGCCCATCACCAGCAGGACGGTGAAGACCGCAACGATCAGCAGCGGCCCCCAGGTCAGGTCCACGATGCCGAGGTCAACGGTGGCCGGGATGTCCAGGCCCAGCAGGCTGAACACCTCGCTGAGGTAGATGCCCCAGTACTTGGCGATGACGGCAGCAGCGGTGAACAGTTCCAGGATCAGGTTCCAGCCGATGATCCAGGCCACCAGCTCGCCCATGGTGGCGTAGGTGAACACGTAAGCGGATCCGGCGACCGGAATCGCGGTGGCAAACTCGGCGTAACACATCATCGCCAGACCGCAGGTGATGGCGGCCAGGACAAAGGAGAGGGTGACGGCGGGGCCGGAGAAATTAGCGGCGGCATTGGCGCCAACGGAGAAGATTCCGGCGCCAACGGCAACGGCGACACCCATGATCATGAGGTCCCAGGTTGTCAGGGTCCGCTTAAGCCGGCGTCCGGGCTCGTCGGCGTCCGCCAGGGAATCCTCAATGGGCTTTGTTCGGAAGAGACTCACGGTGGTCCTTGTGTTCGGGTAAACGTCAAAACTAACCGACCAATCCTAGGCCGCAGCCCTAGGCGGAGGCGGTATACCCTCCAGTTTAATCTCACCATGTGAGATGTTGCAGTCCACCCGAGACCACAGGGTTGCTGATTCCGGCCGCTGCGCCGGCTGTCCGCTAGCCACCGATCGACCCTTTTGGGAGGATATGAAGGTGAAGGTGTCCTTGGCCACAGTATCCCGCAGTGCCGGCGCGCGACCACCGCCACCGGCAGGATCTGCAGCCAAAAAACACGCCACCCGGCAGGCAGCCACAACCAAGCACGAGGCACTGAAATTTCAGCTCCTCAAGCCCACAGATCGGACAACACCATGGCCCGCGGAATCTATATCAGTGCCATGACCCCGGGGTCCGGCAAGTCTCTTGTCACCCTCGGCCTGGCGGACATGCTGCTGCGCCACGCGGACCGCGTGGGTTTCTTCCGGCCGATCGTGGAGGGCACCGAACCGGCGCAGGACCCCATGGTGCGGCTGATGCAGCGCAAGTTCAACCTCACCTCCGAAACCAGCCGGGGCGGGCTCACCCGCCGCGAGCTCCGTTCGCTGCTGGTGGCCGGGGAACGCGGGGAAGTGGATGCCCGGTGCATGGCCATCTACAACGAAGTGGCCGCCCGCTGCGACGTGGTGATCATCGAGGGCACCGACCTTTCGGGGCACGACGTCGCGCTCGAGTTCGATCTCAACGCCCGGCTCGCCAACAACCTGGGCGCGGTGGTGGTGGCAGTGGTCAACGCCCGGGAGATGACGGTGGGGGACACGGCCGACGCCGTGGACGTGGCCCGGCGGGAACTGCATTCGGCACGGTGCGACCTCCTGGCCATGATGGTCAACCGCTCGCAGCCGGACGCGGTGGAGGAGATCCGCTCGGCTGTCCGCCCGGGCGCGTCCGGCAGGCCGGTGTACGTGATGCCCGAAGTGAACGAGATTTCCCAGCCGTCCATGTCGGAGGTCGCCAAGGCACTGCACGCCCGGCAGGTGGCGGGCAGCGCCTCGCTGGAGCGCGACGTCGTCGGCGTCAAGGTCGCCGCGATGACCGTCGGCAATTTCATTTCCCAGCTGGACCACGGCAACCTGGTGATCGCGCCCAGCGACCGGGCGGACGTCATGGTGGCCGCGTTGGCCTCTGCCGTCGCGCCGGAGTTTCCCGTACCCAGCGGCATGGTCCTCACCGGCGGCCTGCCGATCGATCCCGGAATCCTGGCGCTGCTGTCCCAGGCCCCGTTTCCGGTGTTTGCCGTCGACGTCGACACCTACACTGCCGCGCGGCAGGTCAGCCGGGTGCGCGGGGAAATATCGTCCGGCCAGCGCCGCAAAGTCGCGGCGGCCCTCGGGGTGTGGACCCGGCATGTCGACGAGGACGAGCTGCTGGAGCGGCTGGAGCTGCCCCGCCCGGAAAAGATTACGCCGCTTCGTTTCCTGAACCAGCTGATCGTCCGGGCACGCGCGCAGCGAAAACACATCGTCCTGCCCGAGGGCCTGGACATCCGGGTCCTGCGGGCAGCGGAAATCCTGCACCGCCGGGACGTCTGCACGCTGACCCTGCTGGGACCGGAGGGGGAAGTGCGGGACCTGGCCGCCAGCGAGGGCATCGACCTCAGCGGCACCTCCATCATCAACCCGGCCACAAGTGCGCTGCGGGACGATTTTGCGCGCGAATACGCGGTCCTGCGGGCCAAGAAGGGAGTCACCCTCGACGACGCCCGCGAACGTATGCTTCACGGGGCATACTTTGGCACCATGATGGTCCACCTGGGACGGGTGGACGGAATGGTCTCCGGTGCGGCCCACACCACTGCGAACACCATCCGTCCGGCGCTGGAATTCATCCGCACCAAGGAGGGTGTGGACATCGTCTCCTCGGTTTTCCTCATGCTGCTGCAGGACCGGGTGCTGGTCTACGGCGACTGTGCCGTGAATCCGGATCCGGATGCCAAGCAGCTGGCGGACATCGCCCTGGCCTCGGCCGAGACCGCCGCACGGTTCGGAGTGCAGCCGCAGGTGGCCATGCTTTCCTATTCGACGGGTGCCTCGGGGCACGGCGAATCGGTGGAAATGGTCCGGGAGGCCACCGCAATCGTCCGCAGCCGCCGCCCCGACCTTCCGGTGGAGGGCCCCATCCAGTACGACGCCGCCGTGGACGCCACAACAGCCGCCTCGAAGATGCCGGGCTCGGATGTGGCCGGACACGCCACCGTGTTCATCTTTCCGGACCTCAACACCGGCAACAACACCTACAAGGCCGTGCAGCAGTCCGCCGGCGCGGTGGCGGTGGGGCCGATCCTGCAGGGACTGCGGAAACCGGTCAACGACCTCTCCCGCGGCTGCACAGTCGAGGACATCGTCAACACCGTGGCCATCACCGCGGTCCAGGCACAGGACGCCTGATGCTGGTACTGGTCATCAATTCCGGATCCTCTTCCCTCAAGTACCAGGTGCGGGACACCGCCAGCGGTGAACTTCTGGCCAAGGGCATCATCGACCGGATCGGCGAGGAGGCGGTGCCGGACCACGGCGCGGCCCTGGAGCAGCTGAGCCGGCTCCTGCCCGACGTCCTCGGCGGCCGCAGCATCGACGCCGTCGGGCACCGGGTGGTGCACGGCGGCGAGCGCTTCAGCGCGCCCGTCCTCATCAACAACGAGATTGTCCGGTCGATCGAACGCCTCAGCCCGCTGGCGCCCCTGCATAACCCGGCCAGCGCCCGCGGCATCCGGGCCGTGCATGACAAATGGCCCAAGATCCCCCAGGTGGCGGTCTTCGACACCGCCTTTCACCGGAGCATGCCGGAGCATGCCTGGCGCTACGCCCTCCCGAACAGCCTGTACCGGAAGTACGGCATCCGCCGCTACGGCTTTCACGGGACCAGCTACGGGTTTGTGGCTCCGGCCGCGGCGCGTTTCCTGGGCATCGAGCCCGGCGAGTTCAACGCCGTCATTGCCCATCTGGGCAACGGAGCGTCGGCTGCGGCGATTCAGCAGGGCAGGAGCATCGACACGTCGATGGGCTTCACGCCGCTGGAGGGGCTGGTCATGGGCACCCGCAGCGGCGACGTCGATCCGTCCATCCTGGTGTTCCTGCTGCGCGAAGGGTATGACGCCGATTCGCTCGACAAACTGCTGAACCGGGAATCCGGCCTCCTGGCGCTGGGCGGAGCATCGGATATGCGGACGCTGACGGAGGCGGCAGCCGGCGGGGATGAGGCAGCGGCCCTCGCGCTGAAAGTCGCATCGTACCGGCTGGCGAAGTACATCGGTGCGTACCATGTGGCGGTCGGCGGAGCACAGGCCCTGGTGTTCACGGCCGGAATCGGTGAGAACGCCTGGGAGTTCCGCGAAATGACGGTGAACCGGCTGGGCGCCCTGGGCATCGTGCTGGACAGCGCTGCGAACCGGAAACGGGAATCCGGAGCCCGGCTGATCAGCACCGCCGAATCGGCCATTCCGGTGCTGGTGGTGCCGACGGATGAAGAGGAAGCAATCGCTGAAGCCACCGCCGACACGGTGGCCCGGGATTCCACCCTGCCGGCCGGCACACCGAGCGGGTAACGGGCACATACTCGGACGAAAGCGAGTGCAGAGCCGGTAACCGCCGGCCAGGGCTGACATCTCGCCGTTATTTCCGTTACCGTCAGGTACCCGGTCAAGCAAAGGCCGCCTGCCACCAGCTTGGGGAGGATCTCATGGAAAGCACAACCTCACGGGAACACCTGACATCCGACCACGCGCTTCGAGTCTTGGTTCGGATTGACACCCACCTGCGCCTGGCTTCCCTGGAAGTGCGGGGGTGCCTCACCGCGGCCACCTATCCGACCCTGGTGAACATCCTGACCCACACCGGCACCCTGGGAGCCGCGGTGAGTGTGAATCTGCTCCGGGCTGCGCACGTGGATCGGGACGCCCTCGAATTGCTGCGCGACGGCGCCGATGCCGCGGTCAGCGGCGGCGCCCTCGCCGCCGGCCCGGGACAGGGGTGGTCCGGACTGCCCAGCTCCGACCAGGGCGGTGTGGTGCCGGTCGAGATCCTGGTGCCGCCGAGCCTTCCGGCCTGCCGGCCAGATCCGGGCGCTGCCGTGCCGGAACCGGCAGTCCCGGGCCGCCCCCTGACCAATGAGGAGGCTGCCGAACGCGCCTTTCGGCAGAGGGATCCACTGATGCTCCCGGACCGGGGATTCCAGCCGCGTAAACGATAGTCGGACCTGCCGAGCCGCCGGGCACTTTGTCAGCAACCTTACTATTTGCCACAATGAGGTTACATTCAAAGCACTCAGGGCTACTAGCAGGAGGTTCGCACATGAGAGCAGTAACTTGGCAGGGTAAAGAGTCCGTCAGCGTCGAGACCGTTCCGGATCCGGTGATCCAGGAACCAACCGATGCCATCATCCGCGTCACGTCCACCGCCGTCTGCGGCTCAGACCTCCACCTGTACGGCGTGTTGATGCCGTACATGAAGGAGGGGGACATCCTCGGCCATGAGTCCATGGGCATCGTGGAAGAGGTCGGTTCCGCAGTGACCAGCCTCAAGAAGGGCGACCGGGTGGTCATCCCCTTCCAGATCGCCTGCGGCACCTGCTTCATGTGCCGCCAGGGGCTGCAGACCCAGTGCGAAGTTACCCAGGTCCGCGAAAAGGGCTCCGGAGCGCAGCTCTTTGGATTCTCCGAACTCTACGGTTCCGTTCCGGGAGGGCAGGCCGAGTACCTGCGCGTGCCCCACGCCGACTACGGCCCCATCAAGGTGGGCTCGGAACTGCCGGACCACCGCTACCTCTTCCTCTCCGACATCCTCCCCACCGCCTGGCAGGGCGTGCAGTACGCCAACGTGCCCGACGGCGGCACGCTGGCTGTTTACGGACTGGGCCCGGTTGGCCAGTTTGCCGCCCGGATCGGCACCCACCTCGGCTACCGGGTGATCGGTGTCGATCCCGTGGCCGAACGCCGGGACCTGGCCGGCCAGTACGGCGTGGAGGTCTTGGACCTGCACAAGGACGTCGCGGACGAGCTGCGTGAAATGACCGACGGCCGCGGCCCGGACTCAGTCGTGGACGCCGTCGGCATGGAAGCCCATGGCTCCCCCGTTGGCAAGGCCGCCCAGACCGTAGTCGGCCTGCTCCCGGACAAGCTGGCCCAAAAGGCCATGGAAACCGCCGGCACGGACCGCCTTTCTGCCCTGCACGGAGCACTCGACGCCGTCCGCCGCGGCGGCACCGTGTCCCTGAGCGGCGTTTACGGCGGCACGGCCGACCCGATGAACCTGATGGCCATGTTCGACAAGCAGCTGACCCTGCGCATGGGCCAGTGCAACGTCAAGCGTTGGACCGATGACCTGATGCCGCTGGTCGAGGATTCCGCCGATCCGCTGGGCGTGACCAACCTGGTGACCCACCAGGCCAGCCTCGAGGCCGCTCCGGAGCTGTACGAGAAGTTCCAGAAGAAGGAAGACGGCTGCATCAAGGTGGTCTTCCAGCCCGGGATGAACTAACTTCCGCGGAACAACCGTCAAAAGCCAGAACCCGGCCAGGGTTCTGGCTTTTGTCGTTTAACCCGGGACTCTGGCGCGGCCCAACCGACCCGTGGCCGCACTTCACAGCCACCCGCTCGTGTAATTAACACCACACCCCCATGTGGCCCTACACTCATTTACGGTTCTCTCAGAGAACATCCGTTCACTATGCGAACACTGCAGCTCGCAGTCGCCGCACGAGCAAGAGTTAGGTAAGCCCATGGAAATCAAGGAACGCATCGAGGCGGCTCCCATGAAGCGCATGCAGTTTGGCATCGTCGCCATCTGCGTCGCCCTGAACATGATCGACGGCTTTGACGTCCTGGTCATGGCGTTCAGCGCCAATTCGATCAGCGAGCACTGGGACCTCAGCGGCGCCGAGCTGGGCATGCTGCTCTCCGCTGCCCTCTTCGGCATGGCCGTCGGCTCGATCCTGGTGGCCCAGGTGGCGGACATCATCGGCCGGCAGAAAACCATCCTCATCTGTGCGGTGGTGATTTCCGCGGGCATGTTCGCTTCTGCCTTCGCGCCGAGCTACGAAATCCTCTTCACCCTGCGCTTCATCACCGGACTGGCAATCGGCACCATGCAGGCGAGCCTGAACGTCTTTGTCTCCGAGTACTCCTCGGCGAAGCGGCGCTCCACCTCCATCAGCCTGTACAGCGCCGGACAGCCCATCGGCGGCATGCTGGGCGGCATCATCGCGGGCATCCTCATCTCGGCCTACAGCTGGCACGCGGCATTCATTTTCGGCGGCATCATCACGCTCGCCATGATCCCGTTCATCCTGAAATTCCTGCCCGAGTCCCTGGACTACCTGATGACCAAGCGTCCGGACGGCGCACTGGACAAGACCAACCGCATCCTGGCCCGCCTGGACCAGCCGCGGATCACCGAACTGCCCGTCATCCCCCAGGGCACCGCGCTGACCGTCGGCTCACGCTGGAAGGCACTGTTCTCCGGCCAATACCGCGCGACCACGGTCTTCCTGTCCGTCGCCTTCATGATGCTGATGGCCAGCTTCTACTTCGCGAACTCCTGGACGCCCAAGCTGGTCACGGCCAGCGGCTTCACGGCGCAGGACGGCATCGACGCCGGCGTGCTCTTCAGCCTCGGCGCGATCATCGGCTCCATCGTCTTCGGGCTGATCGCCGCCCGCTTCGCCGTCAAGTGGGTCCTGGTCACGTTCTTTGTCCTCGCTGCGGGCGGGTTCGGGGTTTACGCGGTTTCCACCGGCGCGCTTCCCACGGCACTGCTGGCGGCCGCCCTGCTGGGCTTCCTGGTGAACGCGGGCATCGCCGGCATGTTCTCCATCGGTCCCGTCTACTATTCCTCGGACGTACGCGCCACGGCGGTCGGGTTCATCACCGGCATGGGCCGGGTGGGTGCCATCATCTCCCCGATCCTCGCCGGCTCGCTGATCGACGGCGGCTGGGAGCCCGGCAACCTCTACTTCCTCTTCATCGTTCCGATGCTGGTGGGCGGCGCGGCCATTGCCTGCCTGCGCAGCAGCCGCCGGAACGTCAGCAGGAAAACCCTCGACAAGGACACCGTCCCGGCCTAACCGCGGCCCGGCCCAGCCCCCTGCGAGCGCCGCTCCGCCCGCCCGGTTGCCCGGGCAGGCGGGGCGGTGCTCGTTTTATCTGACCGGTTGCCGGGGCGGGAGGCGGACCAGCTCCGGGGTGACGCTTTTTCCGTCCACGGTGACCCGCAGGTAGGTGCAGAAAGGCTGGCGGCGCCGGTCCGTCGGGGAGCCCGGATTCAGCAGCCGAAGGCCGCCCGGCGTCACCGTGTCCCAGGGGATGTGGCTGTGCCCGAACACGAGCAGGTCGGTGTCCGGGAACTGCTCGTCCATGCGCTTCTCCCGGCCCGCTGCGGAACCGGTTTCGTGGATCACCGCGAGCCTCACCTCCTCCACCGTGGCCGTGGCCACCAGCGGCAACCGGGTCCGCAGCGCTCCGCCGTCGTTGTTGCCGTAGCAGGCAATGAGGCGGCGGGACCGCTGCAGCATTTCAGTGAGCGAATCTTCGCTGACCCAGTCGCCCGCGTGGACCACCGCGTCGGCCGCCTCGATGTCCCGCCAGAGCGGATCCGGCAACTCCCGCGCCCGCTTGGGCAGGTGCGTATCGGAAAGCACCAGCAGGTTCACAGCCATCCCCGGCCCCTAGCGGCGCAGGCTCCAGGCCCAGCGGATCAACGGAAGCTGCAGCGGCAGGCGGGCCAGGTGGATGGCCTTCTGCTGATCGGACCCGCGGGGGCCGAAGGCGCG
Source organism: Arthrobacter sp. zg-Y820 (assembly GCF_030142155.1). Taxonomy (GTDB): domain Bacteria; phylum Actinomycetota; class Actinomycetes; order Actinomycetales; family Micrococcaceae; genus Arthrobacter_B. The sequence continues at coordinate 138,607 of NZ_CP126247.1, read as the reverse complement.
CTGCAGGGCGCTGAGGTGCCCTGCAATGAACGCCACGTACATCAGGGTGGTCCCGGTGGCGGCGGTGCGGCGGGTGGCCGGCAGCAGGAGTCCTGCGGCGGCGGCGAACTCGAGAACGCCGCTCAGGTGCGTCCACTGGCGCCGCGTCAGCACGCCCAGCTGTCCGCCGGCGTCCGTGCTGATGCTCCGGGGAACCACTGCGTTGTAGAACCCCGGGTTGCGGAAGTGGTTGACGGCGCTGGCGGTCAGCAGGGATGCCATGGCGGCAGCGGAAAGGCTTTGACGGTTCATGTGCTTCTTTCGCTCGAGGAAACGGCGCCGGTCGGCGCCGTGGCTGTCCGGTCCGGCGAGGCGACGGCGTTGAGTGCATCAGCGGCCCGGACCAGGGCCAGGTGGGAGAAGGCTTGGGGAAAGTTCCCGGCCATGGTGTTGTTCACCGGATCGTACTCCTCGCTCAGCAGCCCCAGTTCATTGGAGTATCCCACCAGTTGATCCATCAGGGCGGTGGCTTCCTTCATGCGCCCGGTGGCGGCGTACTGCTCCACCAGCCAGAAGCTGCAGGCCAGGAAGGGGTTTTCGCCGGGCTCCAGCCCGTCCAGGCCGGCTTCGGTGGCATACCGCAGCAGCAGGCCGGATTTTGTGAGCAGGTCTTTCTCCAGCCGCGCCACGGTGCCGAGCATGCGGTCGTCGTCGGGCGGCAGGAAACCCACCTGGGGCAGCAGCAGGAGGGCAGCATCCACTTCGGTGCTGCCGTAGGACTGCGTGAAGGAGTTCAGGTCCCGGTTGAAGCCGTGGTTCATGATCTCGTCGCGCAGCCCGTCCCGCAGCGCATCCCACCGGTCCACGGGCCCATCCAGGCCGTAGGTCCTGGCCGCAGTGGCCGCGCGGTCAAAGGCCGCCCACATCATGACGCGGGAATGCGTGAAGTACTGCGGTTCGCCGCGCATTTCCCAGATGCCGTGATCGGGATCGTCGAGATGACGCTCCAGGAAGGACATCAGCGCGCGCTGCAACGGCCAGGAGAAATGGTCCTCCGCCACCCCGTGATCCCGCAGCCTGGCGAGTGCCACCATCACCTCCCCGACGACGTCGGCCTGGTACTGGGAGACCGCCCCGTTGCCCGCCCGAACGGGCGCGGACCCGCCGTAACCGGAGAACTGTGTCAGGACGCGCTCAGGCAGGTCCCGCGCGCCGTCCACGGCATACATGATCTGCAGGTCCTCCGGATCCCCGGCCACGGCGCGCAGCAGCCAGTTCCGCCAGTGCAGGGCTTCATCCGCGTATCCGTGCCCCAGCATCGCTTCGAGGGTCAGCGCCGCATCCCGCAGCCAGCAGTAGCGGTAGTCCCAGTTCCGTTCCCCGCCGGCGATTTCAGGGAGCGAGGTGGTGGGGGCCGCCACGATGCCGCCGGTGGACTCGTGGGTGAGTGCCCGCAGCACCAGCAGCGAGCGCAGGACCGCCGGCAGGTACTGCCGGGCGGGCTCGCAGTGCGCCGCCCACGTCTCCCAGTACGCGGTTGTGGACGCCAAGGCGGCGTCCACGTCGATCAGATCGGGCACCTCGGTGTGGGAGCGGTACCAGGTCAGCTCCAGGTCAACGCGCTCCCCGGCCGCCACGCTGAACCTTCCCGCGTGGCGGTGGTCCTTGGCCACGGGCAGGTTGTCCCCGCGCAGCACCAGCGCGCTGGGGCCGGCGATGGCCAGCAGCAGTTTGCCGTGCGGGTACGGGTGGCGCCGCATCCACGGCAGCACCGTCCCGTAGTTGAAGCGCACCTCCAACTCCTGGCGCATGTCCACGGTGCCGCTGATTCCCTCCACCCGCCGGACGATCGAGGCCCGCCGGTCGCCAACCGGCATGAACTCGGTAACCAGGGCGCTTCCGGTGTCGGTGGCCCAGCGGGTCTGCAGGATGAAGGTGGATCGGAGATAGCTCCGGTGCACGACGGCGGCTTCCGCTTCCGGCGCCAGCAGCCACCGGCCCTGCTCCTCCGTCCCCAGCAGGGCGCCGAACACCGACGGCGAATCGAACCGGGGCAGGCACAGCCAGTCGATGCTCCCGCGGCGGGAAATCAGGGCGCCGGTGTGCAGATCCGAAACCAGCGCATAGTCCTCGATGGGAGCAGCCATCATTCCACTCAACCACAGTGCTGCCGCCAGTCCTAGGATGCCGGCGGCCGCCCTGCGTTTGCCCGCATGGCACCCTGCCCAGCAGACTGATTAGATTGTCTGGATGGTTCCTGTCCCGGAACCAACTGGCCCGGGGCACACGAACCGGCACAAGCACGAGGAGCGGTTTTGAACGTACTTTCGACACCTCCCGTCCGGCGCGTCCGGCGCATCCGGCGCATCCGGCGCATCCGGACCGTTGGAGCCCGCGCATGAGTGTCCTGCTCGACGACGTCCAGCGCGCCGCCGGCCTTCGGCGGATGAAAATGCTCGCCACCGGCCTGCTGGTGGCGCTCGCCGTCGTTTTCGTCTTTTCCTTTGCCCTGCAGGAGCGCTATCCCTGGCTGCAGTACGTTCGTGCGGCGGCCGAGGGCGGCATGGTGGGCGCACTGGCGGACTGGTTTGCCGTCACCGCGCTCTTCAAGCACCCGATGGGAGTGAAAATTCCTCACACGGCCATCATTCCCCGCAAGAAGGACCAGATCGGTGCGTCACTGGGCCAGTTCGTGGAGAGCAACTTCCTCTCCGAGGAGGTCATCCGGCAGAAGCTTGGATCCATGGAACTGGCACAGAAGGCCGGGGCTTGGCTGGAACGCCCGGAAAGCGCGGCCCGGGTGGCCACCGAAGGGTCGGCAGCCATCCGCGGAATCCTGCGGGTCCTGGACGACGACGCCGTCAAGAGCGTCCTCGAGTCCATGTTCCGGCGGCACGTGGTTGATCCGCCCTGGGGGCCGCCCATGGGCCGCGTGGCGGAGCGCGTCTTCGAGGAGGGGCACCACCACCAGCTGGTGAACCTGGTGGTGGACAGCATCAACGACTGGGTGGCCGCCAACCCTGACGTCATCTCCGAGCTGGTCACCCAGCGCTCACCCTCCTGGGTTCCGTCCTTTGTGGATGACTTGGTGGGAGACCGTGTGCAGGTGGAAGTGGGACGCTTCCTGCGCGCCGTGCAGGATGATCCGAACCACGAACTGCGCCGCGCCCTGGACAACTACCTCAAGGGCCTGGCGCGGGACCTTCAGGAGGATCCGGAGGTCATGGCCAAGGCTGATGCGATCAAGGAGCAGGTCCTCGACGATCCCCGGGTCCAGCAGCTCATCACCCAGACCTGGGCAACCATCAAGAACGCCCTGACCACGGCCGTTGATGACCCGGACAGTGAACTGACGCGCAACTTCAAGGCAGCGGTGCAGGACTTCGGCCGCCGGCTGGCCGCCGATGCTGAGCTCGCGGCGAAGGTGAACAACTGGATCGCCGACGGCGCCGGCTATTTGGTGAAGACCTACAGCAGCGACATTGCCGCCGTGATCACCGAAACGGTTGAGCACTGGGATGCGCAGGAAACGTCCGAAAAGATCGAGCTCCAAGTGGGCAAGGACCTGCAGTTCATCCGGATCAACGGCACCGTGGTCGGCTCGCTGGCGGGGCTGGTCATCTTCACCATCGCCCACGCCGTTTTCGGCTAGGCGGCACTATCCGGTCAGGCAGCACTATTCGGCCAAACAGCACCGTCAACGCCGGCACACAGTTTCAGGACGGGCCGTCCGCAGGCGACGGCCCGTCCTGAAGGGAGCGTGGTGGGGATAGGTCCGGGGATTAGGCCGGGCTGTCCGGCAGTTTGCGAAGGTCCTCGGCCAGTTCACCGCTGATCGTCTCCGGCGCCGGGCCGAAGGCCTTGCGAGCCGTCTTGATGACGCCCTTGCCCATCGCGTGGTTGCCGGCACCGCCCACCACCGCGCCGATTCCCAGCGGCAGCGCGCGCCCGAGCATGGCGGTTCCCTGCCGGGCCACCACGCGCTTCATGAACTGTTTGCGGATGGAGGAGCCCACGCCGCCCATCAGCCCGGAGGACATGCCGCCCAGGGAACTCGCCCAGGGCTTGCCGCCCCGGCCGGCAACGGACTGCATCATGGCGGTCCCCTCTTCACCGAGCATGATGGCCATGACCATGGTGCGGGACCGTTCCGGATCCAGCAACTGCACCCCGTGCAGCTCCGCCACGGACTGGGCAAACAGCGCAGTGGCCTCGAGGAACCCCACGGTTGCGGCTGCCGACAGCCCCAGCGCCGCCATGGTGCCGATGGCGGGCACGACGGCGGTCGCCCCGACTGCCGCGCCCCCTCCGGTCACCGTGGCCAGGTAGTGCTTCTCGATGATCGACACCAATTCCGACGGCGTCGCGTCGGGATGCTTGCGCTGCAGCCTGCGGATGTTGGCAAGGACAAGGGGCCGCTGGACCTCGACCGCCCGCTCCATCGCCCTCAGGAGGGAGGCTTTGGGTGTTCCGTCCTTCTCGAAGACGGCACCTCCGGCAACCTTGAAGGCACGATTGGATGCAAAACCCACGGCAACGCTCCTCTTCGACTCGAACTCTGGGGGCAACCGGTGCACGCACCGCGCCCGGTTAACCAGCCTACGCGAGGCCGGTACAGCAAAAGCGGGGCCTGCGGATAATCCGCCGGCCCCGCTTTGACTGCATGAATCCCGCACCCGTGGTGCGGAGTTCAGAAACTACGCGCGGTTGCTGCTCTTGCGAGTAACAAAGCCGTAGATCGCGAGAACGATGAGGGAACCCAGGATCGCGAAGATCCACGTGGCAATCGAGGTCAGCGAGAAGATGTCGGTGCCCTTGTTGAAGATTGCGCCGCCAATCCAGCTACCCAGCAGGGCGCCGACGACGCCGAGAACGAGAGTAGCGATCCAGCCGCCGCCCTGGCGGCCCGGAAGGATGGCCTTGGCGATTGCACCGGCGATAAGACCCAGAATAAGGAAAGCAATGAAACCCATGATGAATACTCCTTGCTGTGTGAACGAGTGATAATTCGAACGACCTGTGGGCCGCGCTTTCTTCCACTCTACTTCATAAGCATGCTTAGGTAGTAGTTGAATCTGATTTTATTTCTCCCCCAATCAATGTTAGCAGGCTTTGTATTCCGCGTCCTCATGCGCTGAGGGTGCTACATAACGCCGCAGGAAGATGCCCACATCCCGGGCCTCCTCCGCCCCGATGGAGTGTCCCATCCCGGGGTAGGTCCGCGCCGTCAAAGACGTATTCTCCTGCAGCCAATTCCGGGTATGAAGAATCGCATCCTCATTGATGACCCAGTCGTTGCGGTCCCGCCCCCAGAAGAACGGAACCGGCTCGGGCAGCGGCTCGGCCATGGCCAGCAGCTCGTTCTCGGCCACGAAACCGGACAGCCCGACGACGGCGCTGAATCCCGCCGGCCGCAGCCGCAGGAGCGTCACTGCCATCGCCATGCCCTGCGAAAATCCGAGCAGTGAAACACCGGTAAAGGATCCCTCGGCGCGGATCCGGTCCACCCGTGCCAGGAGCCCGGTGGCAGCCTCGAGCACCTCGGCGGTGTCCGCCCGGAGAGAGGGATCCAGCAGGTACCAGCCGTGGGTATCCCCCACCGGGAACGTGCCCCGCAGCGCGGCTCCGATCACCCCGGCAGGCAGGGACGGAAAGAGTTCGGCCATGCCGGTTTCGTCGGCGCCGTATCCGTGAAGCATCACCAAGAGATGGGTCCCGGCACGGGCATCAGGGCCCGCGGACCAGCGTACGTTTTCCATGCCCCCACCTTAGCCATGAGAGCCCGCACGATCAGTGTCACCTACCCGGTAAACCCGCATCAACCCTCATGAATCCGCCCGTTTGGACCCCCGGAGGGCGCTGGGATGGCAGCCCATTGCAATCACCGATCAACCAAAATACAGTCAATTGAGTGCACCAGACGTGGCATAGGCCACAGATTGCAGGTGTTCATGTTTTGTCCTCCACGCCCTTGGAGGGGCCTCACCACGGAGCCCCGTCCGACCCCGCCGAGCCCCTGCCCTTGGTTCCCTCCCCGCAACTGCGCCGCAGAGCGCCCACCGCAGAGGCGATCCGCGGCACCCCCAGGATCTCGAATAATGGTGGTTCAATGATCGTCACCCTCACCGTCAATCCCAGTTTGGACCGGACAGTCGTGCTGCCCGGCACGCTGGTCCGCGGCGCCGTTCAGCGCGCCGCTGCCATCAGCGAGGATCCCGGCGGCAAGGGTGTCAACGTGTGCCGGGCGCTGACGGCATCCGGCCTCCAATCCGTTGCCGTCCTTCCCGGCCAGGACAACGACCCGGTGATGACCGGGCTCCGCACCGCCGGTGTCAGCTACGCGAACTTCCCCATCCCGGCCAGGCTCCGGAGCAACATCACGCTCACCGAACCGGACGGAACCACAACCAAGATCAACATGCCGGGGCCTCCCCTCAATGCCGAGGAACAGGAAGGTCTTATTTCCCTGCTGGTCACGACGTGCGCGGCCGGAGAGGACGGCTCCCCGGCGTCCTGGCTGGTGCTCGCCGGTTCCCTCCCGCCGGGCGCCTCACCGGATGTCTATGCCCTCGTGGCCCATGCCGTCCGGCAGCGCTTCGGCGAACGGGCGCCGCGGATAGCCATTGATTCCTCCGGTGCTCCGCTCCTCGGGGCGCTCCTCCATAACGCCGCACCGGACCTGCTGAAGCCGAATGCGGAGGAGCTGGCGGAAGTGACGGGCATCGGCACAGAGGATGAGCTCGAACAGGATCCTTCGCTGGCTGTCTCTGCGGCGCGAACCCTGATCGCCCGGGGGGTCGGGGCGGTTCTGGCCACCCTGGGGCCCAAGGGAGCGCTGCTGGTCACTGCCGAGGGTGCTTGGCAGGCCACCCGGCCGCCCGTTGAGGCTGTTTCAACCGTCGGCGCCGGGGACTCGGCGCTGGCGGGCTTCCTGTTGGCCGACGTCGCCGGTGCCCCGCCGCGGGACTGTCTGCGCCAAGCTGTTGCCCACGGGGCGGCGGCCGCAGCGCTGCCGGGCACCACGGTACCCACTCTCGCCCAAACCGATCCCGGCGCCGTGACCGTGACTGAAATAGCGGGCCCGGTTTCAGCGCCGCACCATGATTCCGCAGAGGCTGCATCCACTAAGGAGCAAGACTAATGTCTGAACTCATCACACCTGAGTTGGTCACACTTGACCAGGACCTGGGGACTGAGCGTGCCGAAGTGATCCGGCACCTGGTCAGGAATGTCGTGTCAGGCGGCCGCGCCACCAGCTTCGACGAGCTTTATTCGGATGCCATGGCACGTGAAGCCAAGACTGCCACGGGCGTTCCCGGCGGCATCGCCATTCCGCACTGCCGCTCCTCGGCCGTCACCCAAGCCACGCTGGCCATGGCCCGCATCAATCCTCCGGTGGACTGGGGCGCCAAGGACGGTCCGGCGGACATCGTCTTTTTCATCGCCGCACCGGAAGGCGCTGACCAAGAACACCTGCAGCTGCTGGCCAAATTGGCCCGATCCCTGATCAAGAAGAATTTCACCGGGGCACTGCGGACCGCGCAGTCTCCGCAGGAAATCGTCAACCTGGTGGACGGCGCCCTGGGCCTGGGTCCCGTGCCGGAATCGCAGGCGGGAACGTCGTCGGGCGCAGCCGGCGTCACCGGCGCCAGTGCAGCCGGGGCCAGTGCAGCCGCAGGTGGCACTGGCGGCGCCCACACCGCAGGCGGCCCCGAATCCGGAGCTGCGGCCGGCGGCGGGGGGAATGGCCGCGGCAGTGAACCCGCTGACCAAACCGGCGGCCAGGCCGCCGGCGGCACGATCAGGCGCCTGGTCGCTGTCACGGCGTGCCCCACCGGAATCGCCCACACCTACATGGCCGCGGATTCGCTGGCGGCAGCGGCAGCGGAACGCGGAATCGACCTGCAGGTGGAGACGCAGGGGTCGGCCGGGTCAACGCCCCTGGATTCCTCGGTTATCCGGAACGCCGACGCCGTCATTTTCGCGACCGACGTCGACGTCCGCGACAAGGGCCGGTTCGCCGGGCTGCCGCTGGTCAGCGGCCCGGTCAAGCGGGGCATCGATGAGCCCGGGGTCATGATCGACGAAGCCATTGCCGCGGCCCAGGACCCCAATTCCCGCAAGGTTGCCGGCGGCGGGGACGGCGGCGAGGAACGCGCCTCCCAGGGCGGTGAGGGCGAGGGCTTCGGCAGCCAGATCAAGCGTGCGCTGCTCACCGGCGTCAGCTACATGATTCCCTTCGTGGCCGGCGGCGGCCTGCTCATTGCCCTGGGGTTCCTGCTCGGCGGCTACGAGCTCTCGCTCGCCAACGATGACGATGTCCTGACGGGCGACGTCATCCTGGACGGCAACACCCTCTTCTCCCCCGGCCCCGAAGGGCTGCTGGGCTATTTGGGCGCCGTCTTCTGGAAAATCGGCAACCTGTCGCTGGGCTTCCTCGTTCCGGCGCTGGCCGGCTACATTGCCTACGCCCTGGCCGACCGCCCGGGCATCGCCCCCGGGTTCACTGCCGGTGCCGTCGCGCTGTTCATGGATGCCGGGTTCATCGGCGGCCTGATCGGCGGCCTGCTGGCCGGGTTTGTCGCCAAATGGGTGGGCAGCTGGGGGGTGCCAACCTGGCTGCGCGGTCTGATGCCGGTGGTGATTATTCCCTTGATAACCTCCCTCATAGCCTCCGGGCTGATGATTCTGGTCCTCGGCGGGCCCATCGCCGGGCTCACTCTTGCCCTGAACGACTGGCTGTCCGGCCTGTCCGGGGCAGCCGCCATCGTCCTGGGCATTGTCCTGGGCCTGATGATGGGATCGGACCTGGGCGGGCCCATCAACAAGGTGGCGTACGCCTTTGCGGTTGCCGGGCTCGGCGAGGGCAGCTTCGAGAACCAGGCCCCATGGCAGATCATGGCCGCCGTGATGGCTGCGGGCATGGTGCCCCCGCTGGCCATGGCCCTGGCCACCGTCGTTGACAAGCAGCAGTTCAGCATGGCCCTGCGGGAGAACGGCAAGGCCGCGTGGCTGCTCGGTGCGGCGTTCATTTCCGAGGGCGCCATTCCGTTCGCCGCAGCGGACCCCTTCCGGGTGATCCCGTCCTCCATGGTCGGCGGCGCCGTTGCAGGGGCCATCTGCATGGCTGCCGGCGTCACGTCGCAGGCACCGCACGGCGGGATCTTCGTCTTCTTCGCGATCGGCAACGTGCTGATGTTTATTGTTGCCATTCTCGCCGGAATGGTTGCCGGCGGGTTGATGTACGTGGCCCTCAAGCGGCTCACGACCTCCAAGAAAACCGAGGAGCCGGTCGTTGCGTAACGCACCCCTTACCCATGGAGAGGCACACTGATGCGGACCATCAAGGGAATCGGAGTCAGTGCCGGGCGGGTGCTGGGCCCCTCACTGCGGATGCCGCCGCCGGTGCCCGAGCCGCCGACTGACGCCAGGTTCGGGGCGGACAGCACGGTTGATGGCGAAAAGGCCCGCCTGAAGGATGCTGCCGAAGAGGTGCGCGCTGACTTGCGGCACCGTGCCCAAACGGCCTCCGGCGACGCCAAAGCCGTGCTGGATGCAACGGCCATGATGGCCACGGACCCGATGCTGCTCAAGGCCGCCGGCAAGCACATCAATGCCGGCATGGCTCCGGACCGGGCGGTGTGGGAGGCCGGGCTGGAAGTGGCGGCAATGCTGCAGAGCCTGGGCGGCTACATGGCCGAGCGCACCCAGGATGTCCTGGACGTCCGGTCCCGGATCGTCGCCCGGCTGGACGGGCTTCCTGCCCCCGGAATCCCGGATTCCGACGTTCCGTTCATCCTGACCGCCGACGAACTGGCTCCGGCGGACACGGCCACGCTCGATCCCGCCAAGGTGATCGGCCTGGTCACCTCGGGCGGCGGTCCGCAGTCCCACACCGCCATTCTGGCCCGCTCCCTGGGGCTGCCGGCAGTGGTCGGTGCGGTGGACGCCGAATCCATAACCGACGGCGCCAGCCTGTATCTGGACGGGGCTTCGGGCACCGTCATCGTGGACCCCGGCACCGCCGAGCGGGAGGCGGCGCAGAAGTACGCGTCCCGGGTTTCCCTGCCGCCGTTCAGCGGAACGGGCACGACGTCGGACGGCTACCGCGTTCCGCTGCTCGCCAACGTGGGTTCCGGCAAGGATGCCCGCGCCGCCGCCGTCGCGGGGGCCGAGGGCATCGGCCTGCTGCGCACGGAATTCTGTTTTTTGGGGCGGGAATCCGAGCCCAGCGTGGAGGAGCAGGTAGAGGCCTACGGAGCTGTCTTTGACGCCTTTCCCGGCCGAAAGGTGGTGGTCCGCACCTTGGATGCCGGCGCCGACAAACCGCTGCCGTTCCTCACCGACACCACCGAACCCAACCCGGCGCTGGGGGTGCGGGGGTACCGCACCGACAGCACCTCCCCGGGCGTGCTGGGCCGGCAGCTGGAGGCGATCGCCATCGCCGGGGGCGCCCACGAGGCCGACGTCTGGGTGATGGCGCCAATGATTTCGACGGCGGAGGAAGCCGCCGACTTTGCGGTCAAGTGCACCGCCGCAGGGCTGGCCGTTCCCGGCGTAATGATAGAGGTCCCGGCCGCGGCCGTCATGGCGTCGGCGATTCTGGCCAAGGTGCGTTTCGCCTCGCTCGGCACCAACGACCTCACTCAGTACACGATGGCAGCAGACCGGCAGCTTGGACCCCTGGCAACCCTGAACGACCCCTGGCAGCCCGCAGTCCTGCAGCTGATCAAGAGCACTGTCGACGGCGCCCGCGCCGCCGAGGCCGCGGCGGGGCCGGACGCCCGGTCAGCACCCAGGAATGTGGGCGTCTGCGGCGAATCAGCGGCGGACCCTGCCCTTGCCGTCGTGCTGGCCGGGCTGGGCGTGAATACGCTGTCCATGACACCGCGGGCGTTGGCGGGCGTGGGGGCGGTCCTGGCCTCCGTCACCATCAGCGAAGCGCGGGAGCTGGCCTCTGTTGCGCTGGCCGCCGCCTCAGCTGCCGAGGCGCGGACCGCCGTGCGCAGCCGGCTCAGCCGACTGGAAGAGCTGGGCCTGTGACAGCTTCCCCGCCACCCGGTGCGGCCATCTCCCATCCACCACATCATGAGTACAACCGGAAGGAATCCCAATGCCAGAACGGAAAGCCACAATTGCCAGCCGCGTGGGCCTGCACGCACGCCCGGCATCGATCTTCGCCGAGGCCGCGGCGGCGCAGCCCGTGGACGTCACCATTGCGATGGAGGGGGAGCCTGCCGAGGAAGCAATGGACGCAGCCAGCATGCTCTCGCTGATGAGCCTGGGGGCGTCGAACGGTGACGTAGTGGTGCTGCGCGCCGAGGGCGAAGGCGCCGACGACGCCCTCGACGCCCTGGTTAAAATCCTGGAAACCGACCTCGACGCGTAAGAGCGCCGCATTCGACGGTAAATGAATAAAGCGGGAGCTCCCGGTGACCCGGCAGCTCCCGCTTGATGCGTCCACCGTTATTCCAGTGAACGGATACAACGAAGCCAGCGGACATAATCCGCTGGCTTCGGTCGTAACCTCACGCTGACCCCCCACAGGCAGCGGATGTTACATAATCATAATTCTGACACAGGATGATGAAAATGTGAATGCCCGATACCAATTCTTTATCTGGAACCCAATACCGTCGCCAGTGAGCCGAGCTCCGGGTTCTTTTTGGCAACCCGGCGTGAGTTCCACATGATGGTCAGCCCAAGCGCTACCACGATGACTGCCCCATAGTTCAGCAGGAAGTCCCAGGCACCCCGCTCCAGGCCCCACAGCGCCACGCTTAGCAGGGAGTGGATGACGACAGCCGCCATTCCGAGTGAAATGAGACCGGCACTGAGCCGGATATCCCATCGCCGTCGGGAATCAGCCGCGTAGGCGGACAGGGCAGGTGCCAGGCACGCCGCAACATAAGCCGTGTAGACCCTTCCGACGTCGCTGTACGCCAGGACGGTGTTCTGGCCCCGATACGCCTCAAGGGCCGTGGAAGATTCCGGCAGGTCGCTGATGACGAAGAGCACGGCCGCTGCCGCCACAGCCGCCGCCAGGACGCTCAGCCCCACGGGTCCGCCGATCAGCCAGCGGGCGCGTGGCGAGTTAAAGGCGGCGGCAAGTTTGAGGCCGAGGATCAGAAAGATGGCAAACAGCGAGTACCGGATGACTAGATTCGTAATGTTCACTCCACCCAGCAGCGCATCCAGCGAAAGGTAAAAGAAGGGAATGCCAAGCGCCACCGCCAATGCCATGAGGACCAGGGCGGCAAATATGCCGCGGTTTTCACCCCGGATCACGCCGGGCACCCGAAGCAGGGCGAAGAAAGCCGTGACCCCGAAGGCGGTCCACTGTAATGTCATCCCAATTGCTCCAAGAGTGCTGAGTTGTTTTTCTCGTCGTTTTCGAACTTCTTCAACGCTTTCCCAAGAGTATCCAGCCGGTCCCGTGCCAGAAACACCAGGTCCGCGTCGGACAACTCAGCCAGTGCCCGCTCGCGCCCATTCAACGGCCAGCCGCACTCGTCAGGAGTGAGCAGGCCGGTGGCCACCAGTCCGCTGGTCAGCGAGACCCCGGCCAGACGGGCCGCTTCAACGGCGAGCTCGGTGGCCAGCCGGCCGGCGGTGAGCTGGGCGGAGAGGTTTTGCGGCGCCACACCGCTCCGGGCACTGAGCTGCTGCCGCAGGTCCCCGGGGTCGACGGCTTCAAACCAGGCCCGCACCGAGTTCCGATGCGGATAGGAACACAGGGAAGGAAGCTCGCCGGGGGACGGAAGCGGCTCCAGGCTTCGGGCCACAAGCAGCTGCAGGATGCAGATGTAGGACACCTGGCTGATCAGCTCGCCGGCGGTCGGAGGGCGGGAACCGGCCAGCAGATCCCGGTACTCCTCAAAGTATGAGAGTGCCGCCACCGGATCTTGGTCGCAGGCCCTGGCCACCCGTACGACGGTGGTTTCCGACACTTTTCCGCGGACCAGCTGCTGCGCCAAAGTCGAGCGTTTGATGCCCGCCATCCGGCAAAGGTCCGCCGTTGATTCGCGCGGAGCCATCATAGAGCGCCAGCTCTGAAAAGCTTTGGCAGACACTGCCACGGGCGACTCCCGCCGATTGGTTTCTCCGGACGGATGCAACTATACTATTTTTACTGGCTCCCCCTTCTGCGTTCCCCCCATATGCAGAGCGGGGAGTCAGCTTCAATTAACGCAGCGGAAAGTTATTTCCCGCTGCTGATCCGCCTTCTTCCCGCATTTCCTGTACGGAAACCTCAGCGGGCCGCCTGCGGCCAGGACACATGGTGGCTGAACTCCCGGTGTTTCCCCAGGTAGGACGCGGCGTAGGAACAATAAGGCTTGATCCGCCGCCCAGACGCTATAACGTCTTCCACGGCAAATTTCACCAGCATCGAGGAATACCCCTGATGCCGCCACTGAACCCCGACCACCGTGTGCGTCAGGGCCACTGAATCCGACTCTTCGACATAGTCGGCCGTGCCCACCAGCTCACCGCCTATTCGGAGCTCGTAACGGCTTTGTTCGGAATTGCGGGAAAGGTCAACATCGTCCCTGCTGTGCCCGGTCATGCCCATGAGCCTGACACCAAACCGCCGGTCCGTCCAGAGTTTTTCGGCTCTTCGCAATGCAGGGGATGTTCGGGGCGGGGCGACGGCGCTACCGTGGGCCTTGCGTACGTGCCCAGGCCTCAAGCAGAGGAGCACCCATGGCCAAGGTAGTTCTGTCCGGCACCGTGTCAGTAGACGGCTTCATCGCGGACGGGAACGACCAGCCCGGACCGCTGTTCGACTGGCTGCTCAGCGGTGACGTGCCGTTGGACGAGAGCGGCGAGTTGAAGGTGTCGCAAGCGTCCTACGATTACACCCGGCCGTATTGGGACCGGGTCGGGGCGACCATCGCCGGCCGCCATGTCTTCGACCTGACCGACGGCTGGGACGGAACGCCCCCCAGCGGAATCGATCATGTGGTTGTCGTGACGCACCGACCGGAGCCCGAGGGCTGGGACCCCGAGGCGCCGTTCCATTTCGTCGACGGCGTCGAGGCGGCCGTGGCGAGGGCGCAGGAGCTTGCGGGTGACCGCATTGTCGAGGTCGCCGCCGGCGACGTCGGTGGCCAGGCGCTTGCCGCGGGCATGGTCGACGAAGTGCGCATGGACGTCGCACCCGTCGTGTTCGGGTCCGGCAAGCGCTACTTCGGGTCGGTCCACGCCCAGCACCTGTTGGAGGAACCCGACGTGGTGATACAGGGCAACCGGGTGCTTCACCTGCGCTATCGGGTGCGCCGCTGACCGGCCTAAGCGGATGCCGGACGAAGTCCCCGCGAACGGCTCCTCCGGCTAGGCGGCCTGCCCGCCCCCGGCTGTTGCCTCAGCGCTCTCCCAGGCCTTTTCCAGCCCCGCGACGGCGGCACCGTAGTTGCCCAGTTCAGCCTCGCTCAGCGCCGCGGCCGACCCCTCGGCCGGGCGGAGCGCCGCCGCTGCCTTCATCGCCCGCAGCAACGCCCTGGTTTCCGGCTTGGCCGCATCCTGCAGCCCCGGCTTCTCCATGGCCTTCCAATCGTCCAGCTCGTAGGCGCTCCAGCTCAGCAGGACCGATTCATGGCGGCGTTCAAGCTCGGCAATGCGCTGCCGGCGTTCGCTCCGCCTCCGCTTCTCCCCGCGCCGCCGGTTGCGGACCCGCACCCAGGATGCAGCGCCGGTTGCCCCGGCGACCGCAGCCAGCCCAATCCACGGCCCCGCCTCCGGATTGCCGGCAACGGCCCAGGCCACGGCCAGCAGAGCCGTCAGCAGCCCGGTGAGGCCCACCCAGAACAGGTTCTCGCCGTCGTTCCGGGCGAGTGCCACATCCACTCTGAAGGCGGTCAGGGCCAGGGCCGCAACCATCAGGATCAGCGCGGGAATGAGGAATCCGGATCCGGCATCGATGTGCGGCACTGACGTCCCCTTTCCACGGGTGGCTGAGTCTGCTTCTCCCATCTCACGCCGGATGAGCGGAAAGGTCAATGTCCGCCGCGGCAGTACCGGACTGGTTGGGACCGGCAGGGAATTACCAAGTATGCTGATGTCCGTCATTTACCGTCCGGCCGCGGCCCCTGCCGTTACCGCAACGGAGCACCTTTACACGGAGCACAAAGGATAAGAATGAAAATCCCCGCACCGCGCGGACCCGTCAGCACCGCACTCCTTGACCTGTTGCGTGCCCCGGATGCGCCGGCAGCAGAACGGCTCGCGGCCTTGACGGCGGCGTCCCGGCAGGCCGCCGCAGAAACCGCCGACATCCTCCGTGACGAGGACCTGCAGCTGGCCCTTTTCTGCCTCTACGAACTGCACTACAGCGGACTGGACGGTGTCCCGGACAGCCTGGAATGGCATCCGGGACTCGTCGGCCTGCGCCTGGAGCTCGAGGAGGCATTCGAGGCCGCACTGCGCCGCGTCGTCCCCGTTCCCGGGCTGCCCGAGCCCACCAGCGAGGCAGTGGCCGCTGAACTGTTCCGGATGGCAGCCGACGACGACGGTCCCAGCGTTTCCCGCTACGTCGCCTCCAAGGCGACCAAGGAACAGCTGCAGGAGTTCCTGATCCTGCGTTCCGTGTACCAGCTGAAGGAAGCCGATCCCCACAGCTGGGCCATTCCCCGCCTGCCCGTGGGCCGGGCGAAGGCGGCGCTGATTGAAATCCAGGCCGACGAGTACGGCGGCGGACGCCCCGAACGCATGCATTCCCACCTCTTCGGCGTGACGATGAAGGGCCTCGAGCTGGAAACGGCGTACGGGTGGTACCTGGACTTCGTACCCGCAGTGACGTTGGCCTCATCCAATGCCATGTCCCTGTTCGGGCTGAACCGGCGGCTGCGCGGTGCCATCGCCGGCCACCTGGCGGCGTTTGAAATCACCTCGTCCATTCCCAATTCCTTCTACGCCCGCGGTTTCCGCCGGCTTGGTTTCGACGACGACGTCACGTACTACTTCGACGAACACGTGGAAGCCGACGCCGTGCACGAGCAGATTGCTGCCCGGGACCTGGCGGGCGGGCTGGTGGAGTCGGACCCCGAGCTGCTCGCCGATGTGATTTTCGGCGCGGCCACGGTGCTGACGCTGGACGCAATGATGGGCGAGGACCAGCTCACCGCCTGGCAGGACGGCAGCTCTTCCCTGCGATCAGTGGATTCCGCGGATGCCTCGGGCGCGGCAGCCGGCGCCCTCGCTGCGGCGGCAGTGGCTGCCGGAGCAACGCCGTGACCTCCTCTCGCCCCGATCTGCCGGACCCGGCCCACCCTGCTGCCCTTGGCGCGGCGGGCCGCCCCGGCGGGGCGGACGACTGCGGCGGCTGCCCGACGGCGGAATCTCCGGCGGATTCGGAACCCGGATCCGCCGGCCCGCCGGCCTCAGTGGTTGCCTGCCCCAACGGGCCACTCCTGGTGCGTGGAAACTTTGAGATTGTCACCCCCGATGGCGTTCCCATCCCGCGGGACCGGGAAACTGTCGCCCTCTGCCGGTGCGGAGGATCTGCCATCAAGCCGTACTGCGACGGAACGCACAAACTGATGAAGTTCGACACCACCCGCCGCCGTCCGGTGCCCGCCGCCGTCGTTAGCCGGCTGAACGCCGAAGAGGAAGCCGGCAGCAAAGAGCAGTGAACGGCACCGCTCCCGCCTGAGAACCCTTGACCCCTCCGGACGCCAACCGCACACTTGTCGGCATGATCAGGGTGCAGGCGGGCAGCGGCACGGCTGTGAGCGTCACCGGGCTTTCGAAAACCTTCGGGACAGTTGTAGCGGTCGAGGATGTCACGTTTTCGATCGAGGCGGGCGAGGCCTTCGGAATAGTCGGCCCCAACGGCGCCGGCAAGACGACGACGGTTGAGTGTGTGGCCGGGACGCTGACGCCCGACGGCGGGCGGGTGGTGGTGCTGGGAATTGATCCCGCGAAGGACCGCACCACGGTGCGCGAGCGTGTCGGCTATCAGCTTCAAGCCGCCGAGCTTCCTGCGGCGCTGCGCGTGGAGGAGGCGCTGCGCCTGTTTGCCGCCTTCTACCCCGCCCCTGCCGACGTATCGGAACTGCTGCGGACCGTCGGGCTGGATGCGCACCGCAAGCGGCCGTTCGGGAATCTCTCCGGCGGACAGAAGCAGCGGCTCTCGATTGCCTTGGCGCTCATCGGGAATCCCGACGTCGTTGTCTTCGACGAGCTGACCACGGGACTCGATCCCCAGGGCAGGCGGGATATCCGGCGACTGATCCAGCGGGTGAAGGATGACGGCATCACGGTGCTCCTCGTCACCCACTACCTCGACGACGTCGAGCGTCTGTGCGACCGTCTGGCAGTTATCGACGCCGGCCGCACCCGCTTCGTGGGCACGCCGGCTGAACTGGTCGCTGCGTCCGGAACGGATGCCGGAGGGCCGGCCGCCCTCGAAGACGCTTATCTTGCCTTTATTGAGCAGACTGCGCCCGAGTGAGAAGGAACGGTGGAGCATGCGAGCACTGGGCGCCCTGACACGCGTTGAGGCAACTCTTTACCTGCGGAACCCCCTGAGCATTTTCATGGCACTGGTGCTGCCGTCTGCGATTCTGCTGCTTCAGGGGTTCGTCATTCCCGGCATGAGGGTCCCGATCGGAGGGCCGGATCCCGCCTATGCCGCCCTTCGCCCCATCGATCTGCTTGTGCCGCTCTCCATCGCCGTGGCGTTGTCCAGCGTGGCGCTTACCAACTACCCGTCAGCGATTGGCGGCTACAGGGAGAGCGGCGTCCTGCGCCGCCTGGGGGTAACGCCCGTCGGCGCGCACCGCATCCTGTTTGCCCAGTGGATTGTCAGCGCCGCGTCCCTCCTCCTCGCGGTGGCCATAGCCATCCTGCTGGCCCGGATCGCCTTTGACAGCCTGACGCCAAGCAGCGTCCCGCTGGTTGTTGCCGTGATTGCCGTTGGCGTCGCCGCCATGATGGCCGTGGGATCCCTCATCGCAGCTGTCGCCGGAACGGCCCAAAATGCCTACGGCATCGGGTTCTTGGTGTTCATGGTCTGCATGTTCACCGCAGGGCTGTGGACGCCCGGTCCGCTCATGCCCGAGGGAATCCGGACGGTCGCCGCCCTGAGCCCGCTTGGCGCCATGACCCAGGCGCTTACCGCGGCCTGGTACGAGGGCACCGTCACGGCGGCTCCCTTCCTGGTCATGCTCGGCTGGACCGTTTCGTGCGCGCTGCTGGCCGCGAAGGTTTTCCGCTGGAGCTGAGCAAAAAGAAAGCACCCCGGTCCGAAGACCGGGGTGCTGCCGAAGTCCCGGTTCATCCGCTAACGAATGAACCGGCCCATTCCATGGTGGGCCCTGTGGGGCTCGAACCCACGACCCACGGATTAAAAGTCCGATGCTCTACCAACTGAGCTAAAGGCCCCCCGCCATATCGGGACGGCTTTCCAAACCCGTGGCACCGAGGGTTTCCTGCAGGTTTCCCTGCGGATCTCCTCCGGTTTCCCCGGTTCGTTCCAGCCGTCGACGAATCGACTTCTCCACTTTATCGCACGCGGGACGCATCTCACGAAAACAGCCCCGGGAGTCTTGCCGTTTCGCCGCGGGAGCCCGGCTTGGCAGGTCCGGCCGGACGGCGCGGAGCCGCCTCGACGCCCGTTCCCGCTGCGGAGTATTCTCAAAATATGAGTGAGTCGAATTCTCTGCCGCCACGGCATCACAAGCCCAAGCTGTACGCTCCCCTGGATTTCGCCAACTTCCCCGGAGGCGCGGATCCGGCCCGGGTTTCGGAAGCAGCCCATCTGGCTGCCCAGGCCCTGGTCCACCACGGTCGCGAAAGCGACGATCCGGAGATCACCCGCCGCCTGGTGAAGCTCGCCGACAAGCAGGGGCTCGAATCGATTGCGGAACTCTGGGCGGAAAGCCCTCCGCGCTCCCTGCCCGGCGCCCTGTGGCGCCTGTATGCCCTCCGTGCTGCCACCCAGCAGAATCCCGAGCGCATCGCCTCGTACTACGCGGCGGGCAAGGACGTCGCGCAGGTCTCCAAGGTCGTCGCCGGCGTCGCCGAGCCGCTGGGCGCCGACGAGGTCAAGGCCATGGCCGACACCATCCTCTCCGGAGCCTTCGAAGGGGAGTTTGATGTGGCGCTGGAGCGCTTTGCCGCCTTCTGCCGCGTGGTTGCCCTGGGGCAGACCCATCATGCGGATTCGGCCGAGACCGGAAGCGCCGGGACGGCCAGCCAGCTGACCCGCAACGCACGCCAGCTCGTCAGGACGGCCGAGGACCTGGAGCACTCCGCTGCTGCATGGCGCCGGGGAGAGCTGGATTAAGGGCCCGCCGGCGCTCGTGTTGACATCGTCGCCGAAGAGTAGAAAACTGAAATTGGTGTCGGACTGCGGAACCCCCGGGCTTCAACTTAGAGCCGCTTCGAGCGGCCTTCCGCCGAGAGGCGCTCCCGGTCCGGCACCGCTTTTGTGTCTACCCGACCAGCCGATAATCTTAGCCCCGTGACCTACTTCCTGCAGGGCCGATACGGCACCCGACGTTTCCGGGTTACCCAGTGAGGCTGCGGCTCTTTCCTCAGGAAAATGCCGGGCTTGAGATCCTGTCCAAGATGGGAAGCGTGCTGGTGCGCGGCGCGGGCACGCTCTCCGAAGTCCTTGGCGCCGAAGCGGCGGACTATGACCGCCTCGCTGAGCAAATGCACCAGCTCGAAGCCGAATCGACGGACCTGCACTTCGCCCTGATGACGCAGATGCGGTCCAGTTTCATCAATCCGCTGCCGCGCGAGGATCTCTATGGTCTTTCGCTCATCCTGATGTCGGCGATGGAGAACCTGGATGCAGCCGCGGAAGTGGTGGCCCTGTACCGCCTCACCGGCATCTCCGGCCGTGCCGCCGAACAGCTCGAAGTGATTGGCCGGCAGGCGGAACTGACCGTCGGCGCCATGCGCCGCCTGGCCTCGCTGGAAGACCTCGATGACTACTGGATTGAGATGCTGCGGCTGTCCAAGCGGTCGGAGCGCACGCACCGGATCTGGATTTCCGAACTGCTGCGCGACCACAAACCACTCAGCTACGCCCGCCACCGGGACCTGGCCGAGCAGCTGGCCGGAACCACCACGCAGCTTCGCCGGTGCGCCACTGCAGTGGGCGGCATCCTGGTCCGGGAATCCTAGGTGGAGACGGTCCTGCTGGCCGCCGTCGTGCTTTTCGCCGGAGGCTACGCCTTCATCAACGGCTTTCATGACGTCTCAAACTCGGTTGCCACCGCGGTGCGCACCCGGGCCCTGACTCCCACGGTCGCCGTCGTCCTGGCCGCCGTCTTCAACCTGACCGGCGCCCTGCTGAGCACCGCCCTGGCCCTGGTGCTGGCTGACCGGTTTATCCAGCTGCCCGAAGGAACGTCAGGGCTGGGCATCCTGATCGCCGGGCTGCTGGCCGCGTGCGGCTGGGGGCTGTGGACCTGGTGGCGGCGCATGCCCTCCTCCTCCACGCACGCGCTGGTGGGCGGCATCGTCGGCTCGGGCGCAGCGTCCACGCTGGTGGGCGGGCCCAACATCGCCGAGTCCTACCAGGTGCTGCTGCAGCAGATCGTCCTGCCGCTGCTGCTCTCCCCCGTTGTCGCCTTCGGGCTCGCCTATCTGCTGGTGTTTCCGGCCACCTGGCTCATGCGCTACAGCTCGCCGCGGCGCGGCGACGCCGGAAACCGGATCGCCCAGTCAGTCTTCACATCGGCGTTCTCGCTGGGCCACGGCATGCAGGACGGCCAGCGGACAATGGCGGTTATTGTCCTGGCGCTGGTGGCAGCAGGCTCCGCCACCGACACCGGCATTCCCCTCTGGGTCCAGATTTTCTCCGGCTCCGCACTCGCTGCGGGCAGCCTTTTCGGCGGCTGGCGGATCAGCCACACGCTGAGCAACCGGCTGGTGCGCATCGATCCGCTGCGCGGCATGAGCGCGACGGCGGTCAGCTCCTCCATGCTGTTCACGGGTGCCCTGTGGCTGCAGATACCGCTGTCGAGCACGCAGACCATGACGTCGGCCATTGTGGGCGCCGGCGCCAACCAGCGGTTTTCAACGGTCCGGTTCATTCCCCTGCGGGAAATCCTGGTCACCTGGCTGACCACGGCGCCGGTAACCGCAGTGCTCGGCGGCATCCTGTTCCTGGCGCTCAGCCCGCTGCTCTGAGCACTCCCTCGGGCTTCACGCGCTGCTCTGAGCACTCCGGGCGGACTCCCCGGTGAAGCGGTGCTCCTTAGCCGAAGCGGCCGGAGACGTAGTCCTCAGTGGCCTTCTGGGCCGGGTTGCTGAAGATCACCGGGGTGTCCGCGTATTCGATCAGCTTGCCGGGCTTGCCGGTGCCGGCAATGTTGAAGAACGCCGTCTTGTCCGACACCCGGGCGGCCTGCTGCATGTTGTGCGTCACGATCACCACCGTGTAGTCGCTCTTGAGTTCCTCAATCAGGTCCTCGATGGCCAGCGTGGAGATGGGGTCCAGCGCCGAACACGGCTCATCCATCAGGATGACTTCCGGCGACACCGCGATGGCGCGGGCGATGCAGAGGCGCTGCTGCTGGCCGCCGGAAAGCCCGGAACCGGGCTTGTCCAGCCGGTCGCGGACTTCCTTCCACAGGTTGGCGCCGGTGAGGGACTTTTCCACCAGGTCATCGGCGTCGGACTTGGAGATGCGCTTGTTGTTCAGCTTCACGCCGGCCAGCACGTTGTCGCGGATGGACATGGTGGGGAACGGGTTGGGGCGCTGGAACACCATGCCGATGTGGCTGCGGACGGTTACCGGATCCACGCCGGGGCCGTAGAGGTTCTCCCCGTCGAGCAGCACTTCGCCCTCCACCCGCGCACCGGGGAGGACTTCATGCATCCGGTTCAGCGTCCGCAGGAACGTGGACTTGCCGCAGCCGGAGGGACCGATGAACGCCGTGACGGACCGGGCCTCAATGTTGATGTTGACGTTTTCTACGGCCAGGAAGTCGCCGTAGTAGACGTTGAGGTCCTTGACGTCGATTCGCTTGGACATGTGTTTCCTTCTGTTCGGAATTTTCGGTGGCGGCGGGCTGCTGTGGAGTGCAGGCAGCCGCCGAAGTGCGGCTTGGGCCGGGTCAGCGGCCGGTCTTGGGCGCAAAGAGCCGGGCGATCAGGCGGGCCCCGAGGTTCAGGAGCATCACCATGATGATCAGCAGCAGCGCCGCGGCCCAGGCCCGCTGGGTGCTGGGATCGGTGTTGGTGGGCGACGTGGGGCTCATCAGCTGCCGGTAAATGAAGGTGGGCAGCGTGGTCATCCAGCCGGCGAACACATTCATGTTGATGGTGTTCACGAAGCCGGCGGTGACCAGCAGCGGGGCCGTTTCACCGATGACGCGGGCAATGGCCAGGGTCACGCCCGACGCGATGCCGGAGATCGCCGTCGGCACCACCACCTTGAGGATGGTCCGCCACTTGCGCACGCCCAGGGCGTAGGCGGCTTCGCGCAGTTCGTTCGGAACGATCTTCAGCATTTCCTCGGTGGAACGCACCACCACCGGAATCATCAGGACCGACAGGGCGACGGCGGCCACGAACCCGGTGCGAACGCCCGGGCCGAACAGCAGTCCGAAGAAGGCGGCGGCGAAGAGCCCGGCCACGATGGAGGGGATGCCCGTCATGACGTCAACGAAGAACGTGATGGCCCGGGACAGCGGCCCGCCGTGGCTGTATTCCACCAGGTAGACGGCGGTCAGGAGGCCGATCGGCACCGAGATGATCGTGGCCCACAGCGTGATCAGCAACGTGCCCACAATGCCGTGGTACGCCCCGCCCAGCACGGGTCCGCCGGTCTGCACGCTGGTGTTGTCCACGGCTCCCGTCATGCCGCCCATGGAGGTGAACAGGAAGTCAGGGCTCAGGCCGGCGAGGCCCTTGGACAGGACGGTGAAGATCACCGAGATCAGCGGAACCAGCGCCAGCAGGAAGGATCCGCAGACCAGGTAGGTGGCAAAGCGGTCCACGGCTCGGCGGCGGCCTTCCACAATCCACGTCACCGCGGTGGCCGACACTACGAAGATCACCGCTGTGAAGATGGCGAAACTGGCGATGCCGAAGCCGATCAGGGCCGAGAGCGCAGCCCCGAGGATGACGGCCGCACCCAGGGCTGCCCACACCGCGTAGCGCGGCAGCCGGTTCTTGGTGAGCGTGGCCGGACGGCGGCTCAGTGTTTGTGTCTGCATCAGTTGGCTCCGGAGAATTCTTTGTGGCGGCTGATGATCCAGCGCGCGATCACGTTCACGGCCAGGGTGATCAGGAACAGCACCAGGCCGGCGGCAATCAGCTCGGACAGGCGCAGCCCGTAGGCTTCAGGGAAGTTCAGGGCAATTTCCGCTGCGATGGTTTGGTTTCCCGGCCGGATCAGGCTGGGGATCAGGCCGCCGGAGGAGAGCACCAGGGCCACGGCCATGGTCTCGCCGAGCGCGCGCCCCAGGCCCAGCATGACGGCGCTGACCACGCCCGCCCGGGCGAAGGGAAACACTGCCATCCGGATCATTTCCCAGCGGGTGGCGCCCATGGCCAAGGCGGCCTCCTCATGCAGCTTCGGGGTCTGCAGGAAGATCTCCCGGGTCAGCGACGTGATGATCGGCAGCACCATGACCGACAGCACGATCCCGGCGGTCAGCATGGTCTTGCCGGTCTGGCTGGCCGGGCCGGAGAAGATCGGGATCCAGCCGGCGTTGTCCGCCAGCCATGTGTACGGACCCACCAGGGCCGGCGCAAGCACCATCATGCCCCAGGCGCCGTAAACCACCGAAGGGATGGCCGCGAGCAGGTCAATGAGGTAGCCAAGGCTCTGCGCGATCCGGCGGGGGGCGTAATGCGAGATGAAGAGCGCGACGCCGATTCCCACCGGGGTCGCGATGACCAGGGCGATCGCCGCGGCGATCACCGTGCCGATGACCAGCGGCCAGATGTAGGTGAGGAATCCCTTTCCGCCGCTGATGTCCGCGGGGTCCGCGGTGAACGTGGGCAGCGCCTGCCAGAGCAGGAACATGGCCACGGAAAACAGGACAAGAAGGATGAGGCAGCCGGCCAGGAGAGTTATGCCGGAAAAGACTTTGTCTCCGGCACGGCCGGCACCACCGGTGCCTTCTATGGACTTGCTGGACACTGCACAACCCTTCGGTTCTTCACTGGCATCTACTTAAACACTCTACTGACCCTGCGCAGGTTCCCTTTGCCACAGTGAAACTGTCCACATCTTCGGCTGTCCTTCACT
Source organism: Arthrobacter sp. zg-Y820 (assembly GCF_030142155.1). GTDB lineage: Bacteria > Actinomycetota > Actinomycetes > Actinomycetales > Micrococcaceae > Arthrobacter_B. Next base: position 114,408 of record NZ_CP126247.1, on the reverse strand, counting down.
GTGCAACGGTTTCCCGCCTGCGCAGGGCTTCCGCTTCCGCGCCTTTTCACTGTCCCACGGTTGTTACTTCTGCAGAACGCTGATGCTGTCCAAGGCGGCCGCGGCTTCCTGACGGAGGGCATCCGAGAGCGGCGCGTTGCCGGCCGCGTCCGCGGCGGCTGCCTGTCCCTCTTCACTCACCACGTAGTTTCCGAAGGCCTGGACCAGGTCGACGGTTGCGGCGTCCTCATAGGCGGTGCAGTAGACGTGGTAGGAAACCAGCACCACCGGGTAGGCACCGGATTCCGCAGTGTCCCGGTCCAGGTTCATGGCCATGTCCGCGTCCGGCCGGCCCTCGCCGGTAACCGGGGTGGATGCCTCGACGGCCTTTGCCGCGGCTTCGGAACTGAGCGGAACGTACTCGCTGCCCACCAGCACGTTGACCGCACCCAGGCCTCCCGCCGCTGAGGCGTCGGCGTAGGTCACGGCGCCCTCAGTGGAGGTAACCAGCGAGACCACGCCGCCGGTTCCGGAAGCGTTTTCGCCGTTGCCGATCCCGGCGGGCCATTCACCTGACGCTTCGTCGGTCCAGGCTTCCGGAGCCGCCGCTGCAAGGTACTCGGTGAAGTTCTCGGTGGTTCCGGATTCATCGCCGCGGTGCACCGGGGTGATGGGAGTGCCGGGAAGCTCGGCCCCGGGATTGGTCGCCGTGACGGCGGGATCGTTCCATGCGGTGATCTCGCCGCGGAAGATCTTGGCAATGGTGTCGGCATCCAGGTTCAGTTCCTCAACGCCCGGCAGGTTGAAGGCCACCGCAATCGGAGAGATGTAGGCGGGGATGTGCAGGGCGCCGTCCGGGCCGCAGACCTGCGCGGCTGCGGCGGCCTCTTCCTCGTCCAGGTAGGCATCGGATCCGGCGAACTGCACGCCCCCGGCCAGCAGCGCCTCGCGGCCGGCTCCTGATCCGTCCGGCGAATACTGCACCGCGGCTCCCGGATTTTCCGCGCTGAAGCCGGCGATCCAGGCCTGCATGGCTGAGTCCTGCGAGGAGGCTCCGGCCCCGGACAGGGTTCCGGTGAGCGTGCTGTCCGAAGCCGACGACGGCGCGGTGTCGCCGCCGGGGGCGGCAGCGCTGTCGCTGCCGCAGGCTGACAGGGCGAGGGCAGCTGCCGAGAGGATGGCGGCTGTGCGGACTTTTCCATTTACCAACACGTCTGTTCCCTTTCAAGGGCGAGTTTCGCGGGAGCGGCGAGGGCAGTGAGGAAACCGTTCGCCGGGACGGACAAATTTCCGCCCCTTCACAGATGGTGGCCGGGCAAGGTTAACGACAGGTGAACGGCAAACAGAGCCGCAGGGAACGTTTGCCTGCGGTGGAACAATCCCCGGGAGAAGTATTTGCACCGGCCGTCACGGAAAGCCTCCGGATGGAGGCCGGGGCGGAGGCCCCATAGACTGTTCGCATGCCCCCATACGACCGTCTTGCCCGGAGCCGGGGATTCCTCCGAAACCGGATACGGGTGGGGCTTCACCGCAGCCGCAATTCCATCCTTCCCGCCGCGCAGATGACGGTGTGCGCCGTGGGCGCCTATGCGTTTGCGCAGTATGTCCTGGGCCATGAAGGCCCGCTTTTCGCAGCCACGGCAGCCCTGATCTCGCTCGGCTTCTCCCGGGAGCCGCGCACCAGGCGGGTCCTGGAAGTGGGCGTCGGCTGCACCCTGGGCATCACCGTGGGAGAACTGCTCCTGCATGTTCTGGGCACCGGCCTGTGGCAGGCCGCCGTCGTCCTCTTTGTTTCCCTGATGCTGGCGCGCTTCCTGGACCGCGGCGTTATCTTCACGACCCAGCTGGGCCTGCAATCGCTGCTGGTGGTGCTGCTTCCGGCACCGGACGGCGGCGTGTTCACGCGCAGCCTCGATGCCATCGTGGGCGGACTGTTTGCGCTGGTGGTGACGATGCTGGCACCGCGCGATCCGCGGCGGGAACCGCAGTCCAATGTCCGGGATTTGCTGCATGAGCTCTCGGCCGTGCTGCGCCAGTGCGCTGAAGCGGTGGCGAAAAGCGACTCGACCATCGCCTGGCATGCCCTGGTGCGTGCCCGCAACACCCAGCCCCAGCTCGACGCCGTGGCCCGCAGCGTCCGTGACGCCCGGGAGGTGGCCCGCATCTCCCCTGCCTATCGCCGGCATCTCGCCGAGCTGGGCGACCTGCGCGGTTCCATCGGCTATCTGGATCTGGCGGTGCGCAACAGCAGGGTCTTCGCCCGGCGCACCACGTCGGTCATCAACCATGCGGCGTTGCACGACGAGGCCATTGAGCGTGTTGCCGAGGTCGTGAACGACACGGCGGACGCCGTCGACATCCTGGCCCGCGCACTGGCCGGCGGGGAATCAGGCGGAACCCGCGAGAAGCATCTGCGGCAGGCCCGCAACGGCCTGGCCCTGGTTGGTGCGCAGCTGAACCCCGGCGCACTGGGGGTCACTGACATCCAGGGGGACGCCCTCGTCATGCTCTTTCGGCCCCTGGTGGTGGACCTGCTCGAGTCCACCGGCCTGACCCATGAAGAGGCAGTGGGCTACCTCGCGGACGTGTGAGGCCCGCGTGAGTGGCCTGCGGAAGTGGCCTGCTGACCAGCGCTGCCGGCCGGAACAGAAGTGTCACCGGCGCGGGATAGCCTGATTCCATGGCCACGAAGACTACCCGCGCAAAAACCGCTAACTACCGCTGCGCAGAATGCGGCTGGACCACCGCCAAGTGGGTGGGCCGGTGCGGGGAGTGCCAGGCCTGGGGAACCGTCGAGGAAGCCGGCGAGGTGGTGGCCCGCACCACGGCCGCGGCCACCGTGGCCCGGCCTGCCCTGCGGATCGCCGACGTCGATGCCACTTCCGCTTCCTACCAGCCCACCGGCGTGAACGAGCTGGATCGGGTCCTGGGCGGCGGGCTGGTCCCGGGCGCCGTCATCCTGCTGGCCGGTGAGCCGGGGGTGGGCAAGTCTACGCTGCTGCTGGATGTTGCCGCGAAGGTGGGAAACCTTGGCCGGGACGTTCTGTACGTCACGGGCGAGGAGTCCACCGCCCAGGTGAAGCTGCGCGCCGAACGCATCAACGCGGTGTCCGATTTTCTTTATCTGAGTGCTGAAACTGACCTGGGCCAAGCCCTGGGCCAGGTGGAGCAGGTTAAACCGGCGCTGCTGATCGTTGACTCGGTGCAGACCCTGAGCAGCTCGGCCGTGGACGGCAGCGCCGGCGGGGTCAGCCAGGTGCGCGAAGTGGCTGCCTCCCTGATCAATGCCGCCAAGACCCGGAACATGACCACCCTGCTCGTGGGACACGTCACCAAGGACGGTTCCATTGCCGGGCCTCGGCTGCTGGAGCATCTGGTGGATGTGGTGTGCCAGTTCGACGGAGACCGCCACTCGCGGCTGCGGCTGCTGCGGGCCGTGAAGAACCGCTACGGTCCCACCGACGAAGTGGGCTGCTTCGACCTGACCGAGGACGGAATCGTCGGGCTCGCCGATCCGTCCGGGCTTTTTGTCTCCCGCACCAAGGAACCTGTGTCGGGCACCTGCATCACGGTCACGCTCGAAGGAAAACGGCCGCTGGTCGCCGAAGTCCAGGCCCTGCTCGCCGAAACCAGCAACTCGCAGGCCCGCCGCGCCACGAGCGGACTGGATTCCTCGCGGGTGGCCATGCTCCTGGCCGTCCTGCAGGCGCGGGCGTCGATGAACCTGGCCAAGGATGACAGTTATGTGGCCACAGTGGGCGGGGTCAAGCTCAGCGAACCGGCCACCGATCTGGCCGTGGCACTGGCCGTGGCGTCGGCCAAAATGAACAAGCCGCTGCCGGCGCAGCTGATCGCATTTGGGGAGGTCGGCCTGGCCGGCGAGGTGCGGCCCGTTCCCGGCATCGCCCGGCGAATCTCCGAAGCGGAGCGCCTGGGCTTCACGCATGCGGTGGTTCCGGCGTCGCCCAACGGCCCGGTCGCGGTTCCGGCCGGATTCAAGGTGAGGGAGGTGTCCACCCTCACGGAAGCCCTCGAGCTGCTGTTCTAGGCGGCCCGCGCGCGATCCCGGCGGCGGCCGCCGGGCCGGCTCGGCTCTGTGCTGCGCACGGCACAAAAGTCGCCATTGTCCCCTGCCGGACCACTACTATAGGGAAAGTGTCTGTGCAGCGCCCGCCCAGAACGCCCGTGGGCCCGATGGCCGGAAGGAAGTGACCATGGCACGCAGTCCCGAAGATTCGCTGAAAGCCACTCTGGCCCGGGTAGCGCCCGGAACCGAGCTCCGCGACGGGTTGGAACGCATCCTGCGCGGCCGCACGGGAGCCCTGATCGTGCTGGGGTTCGATCGCACCGTTGACTCCATCTGCTCCGGCGGCTTCGACATCGGCATCGATTTCTCCCCCACCCGCCTGCGCGAGCTGGCCAAGATGGACGGTGCCATCGTCTGTGACAATGATGCCAAGACCATTCTGCGGGCCGCCGTGCAGCTGGTTCCGGACCACACCATTGAGACGCATGAATCCGGCACCCGCCACCGCACAGCCGAGCGCGTGGCCGTCGAAACGGGATTCCCCATCATCTCGGTCAGCCAGTCCATGCAAATCATCCAGCTCTATGTCCGGGGCCTCCGCCACGTGTTGGAGGGCTCCGAACCGGTGCTGGCCCGCGCCAACCAAGCGCTGGCCACCCTGGAGCGCTACCGCGCCCGCCTGGATCAGGTCACCAACTCGCTGTCGGCGCTGGAGATCGAGGCCATGGTCACCGTCCGGGATGTGGCTGTCACCCTGCAGCGCCAGGAGATGGTCCGCCGGATTTCCGAGGAAATCTCCCAGTACGTCCTCGAACTCGGAGTGGACGGCCGGCTGCTGTCCCTGCAGCTCGAAGAACTGACGGCGGGCCTGGGCCCGGGCAGCGAGATGATTGTCCGCGACTACGCCGACCTGCATGACGGCCAGCGCCGGGCCGAGGACCAGGTCGCCACCCTGCAGAACCTCAGTGACTCGGACATGGTCGATTTGGGCAAGATCGCCGCCGTCGTTGGCTTCCAGCCCGGACAGGATTCCCTGGAGGCCGTGGTGCAGCCGCGCGGTTACCGGCTGCTGAGCAACATCAAATCGGTGCCGCCGACCGTCGCGAACCGGCTGGTGGACCACTTCGGCGGGCTGCAGAACCTCATGGCCGCCAACATTGACGATCTGATGACCGTGGACGGCATCGGAGACCAGCGCGCCCGCATGGTGCGCGAAGGGCTCTCCCGCATTGCCGAGACCAGCCTGCTTGACCGGTTCATGTAGCTACTCGAGTTCGAAAACCGAGGTCCCGCTGCTGATGTTTCCCAGCCGGGCGGTGAACATGTAGGTTCCCGGATTCGGATTGCTGGAAACCTCCGAGCAGCCGGGTGCTGAACGCTGGCGCTCCCACGTGAACTTGGCCGTTTCCACACTGTTGGGCTTGATGGTTTTGAGCAGGTCCTCGCCGGCCTGCTGGCAGTCCCGTGACGAGAAGATCCGGTCGGCGCCGCTGGTGACGGTGAATTCCATCTGGCTGGTCCCCACGTTGACGTCGCAAGGCTCAGCGCCGTTGTTGGTCACCGTCATGGTCAGCACCGGAGTTGTGCCTGCGGAATAGCTCAGTGCGTCGGTGGTGGCAGCGACCTGGACGGATTCTTCCGGGCACAGTTTCGACGCCGGTTCAGCCCCGCCGCTCGGCGCGGGTGAGGAGGCGGTTGGCTTTGGAGACGGCTTTCCGCCGGGAGCTGCCGTGGTGTCCGCGGCGTCGGGCTGCTTGTTGTCCGCGGCGCCGGGCTGCTTGTTGTCCGGGCCGGGAATGGTGGCTTCAGTGCCGCTGTCGGCGGCCGCCGGCTCGTCTCCGCGAAGCGCGTTCGCCACGGCGGCGATGCCCGCGATCAGGGCGATCAGAACCAGCAGTCCGAGGAGGCCGGCGACTATCCGCCGACGCCGGTAGACGGCCGCGCTCGGGTGTCCGGGGGCGGTGTTCCCTGACGCTGTGTGCCCTGATGCTGTGTTCCCCGAAGAGGAGTCTGATGATCCATTACCAACCATGCCTTAAGGCTAGGTATACGGGTCCGGATTACCTGCCGCACCACGCCGGTCAGTAGAGTATTGCTGGTCATAACCGAGGGAGATTGCATGGGACCGGGTCCGCAGCAGGCGCCGCAGCTGCATACGGAGATCATCAGTTGGTTCACCGCCAATGCGCGCGACCTTCCGTGGCGGGAGGCCGGCTGCAGCCCGTGGGGAATCTTCGTCAGTGAAATCATGCTCCAGCAAACCCCCGTGGTCCGCGTGCTGCCGGTGTGGGAGCAGTGGATGGCGCGCTGGCCCACTCCTGCCGCGTTGGCTGCCGAACCCAGCGGGGAAGCAGTGCGCGCCTGGGGGCGGCTCGGCTATCCCCGCCGCGCCCTTCGCCTGCACGCAGCGGCCACGGCCATGACCGCCGATTTCGGCGGCCGCGTTCCGGAAACCTCCGCCGAGCTCCTGACCCTGCCGGGCGTGGGAACCTACACCGCTGCGGCAGTCGCGTCCTTTGCCTTCAGCCGCCGGGAAACGGTGGTGGACACCAACATCCGCCGGGTCCATGCCCGCGCCGTCGGCGGCAAGGCCCTGCCCGCGCCGGCGCTGAACGCCGCGGAAATGCGCCTGGCCGTTACCCTGCTGCCCGACGACGACGCCGCTTCCGTCGCCTGGAACGCCTCGGTCATGGAACTCGGCGCCCTGGTGTGCACCGCCCGCAGCCCCAAATGCGAGGTCTGTCCGGTGCTCCGGCACTGCGCGTGGGTGGCGGCCGGAAAACCTGCCCCGGACTACATCCCCAAGGGCCAGTCCTGGGCCGGCACCGACCGCCAGGTCCGCGGCGCCGTCATGGCCGTGCTGCGGCAGGCAAGAGGCCCGGTGCTCCGGACGCTGCTGCTGGGTCCGGTGGACCTCGTGGCGCCGGAGGCTGATCCCGAGCTCGCCCCGCTGGCGGCGCTGCACGCGCTCAACGCTCCTGCCGAGCAGCTCGAGCGGGCGCTGGCCGGGCTCCTGACGGACCGGCTGGCCGAGGAGACCGAGAGCGGCCTGCAGTTGCCGGCCTGACTCTCGCCGGGAACGCTAGATCTCTCCGAAACCGTTCCGCACCTCCAGCGCCATGATGTCCACTGCCCGGGCGGCATCGGGGCCGCGGGCTGCCACGGTGAGGGTCTGTCCCGGACCGAGGCCCAGGGACATCAGCATCATCACCGATTTCGCGTCCACGCCGTTGATGCGCACCTCAGCATCCAGGTCGGACATCGCCTGGGCGACGGCGGCTGCCGGACGGGCATGCAGGCCGGCCCGGTTGATGATCTCCCACGATCCGGTGTGCACACCGTCGTCGTCGGGGTCGAAACCATCCGCTTCCTCCTCCGGCTCCCCGGCACCTCCCCCGGCCGCCGTGCCCGCTGCCGTGCCCGCCGCTGCAGCAGGTGCCCGGGCCGGGATGCCGCCGGCGGACTCAGCCTCCTGCACCACCGCGGCGAGTGCCCTGCCGCCCTGCGCGGCGACGGCGGCCGCCACGGTTCCTTCCACCAGCGGCGCGTCTGCCAGCCGCACCCGGCCGCGCTGCTCATCGTCCAAAAATTCCACTGCCATTTCGGCGGTCATGACGGCCGAGCCCAAATCGGCCAGCAGCACCGCGCCCTCGCCGGTGTCAGCGACGGCGATGGCGGCGGTGATCTTGTCGAGGCTGGTGCCGATGCCGCCGTCGTCGGTACCGCCGGCCGGCGCGATCGTCACGTCGCCGGCCATCTGCGCCGCCAGTTCCCGGACACCTTCCGCCAGTTTGGCGCTGTGGGAAACGATGACCAGACCTACGCTCATGTGCCCTCTCCCGCTGTCCTGGCCGCCGCCTGCAGGATCAGGGCCGTGGAGGCCGCCCCGGGGTCAAGATGTCCGGCGCTGCGCTCCCCCAGGTAGCTGGCCCGCCCCTTGCGGGCGATCAGCGGTTCTGTCCCGGCCAATCCGGCGTTGGCGGCGTTTGCCGCCGCGGACAGCACCTCCAAGCTGCTCGCCTGCGCCGCTGCTGAAGTTTGCGCTGCTTCCACTGCGGGGGTCCACGCATCCACCATGGTCTTGTCTCCGGGTTCCGCCTTGCCCCGCGCCACGATGCCGTCCCGGGCGGCGGTGAGGACCGCGACGACGGCGGCAGGGTCCAGCTCCGGGCTGTTGCCCGCCGCGGTCGAGGCGCGCAGGAAAGCCGTCCCGTACAGCGGTCCTGCCGCGCCCCCGACCTTCGACATCAGTGTCATGGCTGCCAGCTTCAAGACGTCGCCGGGGGTGGCCGGCGTGCCTTCGGCGTCCAGTTTCTGCACGACGGCGGAAAAGCCCCGGTCCATGTTTTCGCCGTGGTCGGCGTCGCCGATGTCCCGGTCCAGATCGATCAGCCGCTGCCGGTTCTCGGCCATGGCCGCAGCGCTGGCACGCATCCATTTGGCGGCCCATGCCGCATCCAGTGCCATCCCTCAGACCCCCCAGCGCAGCGCCGGCGTGTGCACGGGGGAATCCCACAGCTCGGTCAGCTCCTCGTCCAGCCGCAGCACCGTCACTGACGCGCCCTGCATGTCCAGCGCGGTGATGTAGTTGCCCACCAGCGACCGTTGAATGCGGATGCCACGCTCGGCCAGGACTTCCGCGGCCCTGCGGTAGACAATGTACAGCTCGCTGAGCGGCGTGCCGCCCATGCCGTTCACAAACAGGAGGACCTTGTCCCCGGACGCGGCGCCCAGATCGCTGAGGACCGGGTCCAGCAGCTGGTCGGTGATGCTGTCGGCGGGCGCCATCGGCAGCCGGTGCCGGCCAGGTTCGCCGTGGATGCCCACGCCCAGCTCAATCTCGTTCTCCGCCAGGGTGAAGCTGGGTTCTCCCGCGTGGGGAACGGTGCACGGCGCCAGGGCCACTCCCATGGACCGGACGTTGGCGTTGACCCGTTCGGCCACTGCCGCCACCTGCTCCAGCGAGTCCCCCCGCTCCGCAGCACCGCCGGCAATGCGCTCCAGCAGCACGGTTCCGGCCACCCCGCGCCGTCCGGCGGTGTACAGCGAGTCTTCGACGGCGACGTCGTCGTTGACCACCACCGTGGCGACGTTGACGCCTTCCGCCTGGGCCAGCTCGGCGGCAGTCTCAAAATTCAGGATGTCGCCGGTGTAGTTCTTGACGATCAGCAGGACCCCGGCTCCGGTGTCGGTACCGGTGATTGCGGGAAGGATCTGGTCCGGGGTGGGGGAGGTGAAGACCGCCCCGGGCACCGCCGCATCCAGCATGCCGCGGCCCACATACCCGCTGTGCAGCGGCTCGTGGCCGCTTCCTCCGCCGGACACCAGGGCCACCTTGTCCCTCGCCGGCTCCCTGCGCACCACAAAGTCCGGGTCGCTGTGCACCCGGACCAGATCGTGATGTGCCAGCCCAAAGCCGGCCAGCGATTCCGTAACCACCCGGCGCGGGTCATTGATGAGTTTCTTCATTCTCGAGCAGCTCCTTCAGCGAAGGCGTCCCGGCCGGCACGGCGCCGCTGCCGGTTCCAGGAATTAACCCTGAGTTGCTCAAGACCCTACTCCGGCATGTGCCCGCTGGACAGGCCGGACGTGGCAGGGAAGCCCGCCGGAGAGCCCGTCGCCGACCCCTGGTTAAACAGCGGCGGGAGGGGTTGGATAACCCCTCCCGCGCCCTGCTCTCAGGACCTACTTGCCCTTGAAAGCGTCCTTGATGTTTTCGCCGGCCTGCTTGGCACTGCCTTTGGCCTGGTCACCGTGGCCTTCGGCTTCCATGCTTTCGTTGCCGGTGGCCTTTCCCAGGCCTTCCTTTACCTTGCCGCCCAGCTTCTCGGCTGAATTCTGCACCTTGTCATCTGCGCCCATAAGTGGATCCCGCTTTCTGATCGTGGCCCGGTGCGGCAGCATAAACTGTCACTCATTCTTCGGGCCGTTGGTGATGCTAAGTACCCTGAGCGTATCCATTTGTGGCGGCGAAATGCCAGCAATATCGTCCGGTTACTCTGTTCGCGAACAGCGGCGCCCCCGGAAAGATGCGGCTACAGGGAACGGATCATGCGGGTATTGCCCAGGGTATTGGGCTTGACCCGGGCCAAATCCAGGAACTCGGCCACTCCTTCGTCGTGGGAGCGCAGCAGCTCCGAATAGACCTCGGGATCCACCGCCGACTGGTTGGCCATCACCTCGAATCCGTGGCGCCGGAAAAACTCCACCTCGAAGGTCAGGCAAAAAACGCGCCGGACACCGATCTCGGCGGCTTCGGCGAGCAGCGCCTCGAGCAGGATATGGCCGACGCCGCGGCCGCGCCAGCTGCTGTCAGCGGCCAGGGTCCGGACTTCCGCCAGGTCTTCCCACATCACGTGCAGCGCCCCGCACCCGACCACCTCGCCGTCGGGCCCTTCAGCGATCCGAAACTCCTGCAGCCCCTCGTAGTAGGCCACGGCTTCCTTGGCCACCAGGATCCGCTCGTCCGCCAGCGGTGCCACGAGGGCCCGGATGCGGGGAACGTCGGAGGTGCGGGCGCGGCGGACAGTGATGGTCAAGGGAGAAGTCACCGGTTCAGTCTAGGACCGCCCGGGGCCACTGCGTAAAGCGGGCGCCGGGGATCCGCATGCTTCCCGCACGGCACATGAAAAGGACCCGGCGGGCGGATGCCACCGGGTCCTTCTCATATCGGGTGCCGTTGGCCGGCAGCTCGGCTGTTAGTCGCCGACGCCGGCTTCAATTGCCGAGGGCGCTTCCTCAAGGGCCTTCGGCGCGCCGTGGCCCACAAACGTGAACTTGGCGTCGTCGCCTTCGCCCTCCACGTCCACGGAAACCAGTTCGCCGGGCTTGAGATCCCCGAACAAGATCTTCTCGGACAGCTGGTCCTCGATTTCGCGCTGGATGGTCCGGCGCAGCGGCCGGGCACCCATGGCGGGATCGTAGCCCCGGGTCGCCAGCAGGACCTTGGCGGCCGGAGTCAGTTCGATGGTCATGCCCTTGTCCGCCAGGCGCTTGCCCAGGCGTTCCAGGAACAGGTCAACGATCTGGACGATCTCGTCCTGCGTGAGCTGCGGGAAGACCACCGTGTCATCAACACGGTTGAGGAACTCGGGGCGGAAGTGCTGGCGCAGCTCCTCCGTGACCCGGGCCCGCATCCGGTCGTAGCCGGTCTTCGTGTCGGTGCCGGACTGGAAACCGGTGGACACGCTCTTGGAGATGTCCCGGGTTCCCAGGTTGGTGGTCATGATGATGATGGTGTTCTTGAAGTCCACCACCCGGCCCTGGCTGTCCGTCAGGCGGCCGTCTTCGAGGATCTGCAGCAGCGAGTTGAACAGGTCCGCGTGGGCCTTTTCCACCTCGTCGAACAGCACCACGGAGAACGGACGGCGGCGGACCTTTTCGGTCAGCTGCCCGCCTTCTTCGTAGCCGACGTACCCGGGAGGAGCACCGAAGAGCCGGGAAACCGTGTGCTTCTCGGAGTATTCGGACATGTCCAGGGTGATCAGGGCTTCTTCGTCGCCGAAGAGGAATTCCGCCAGTGCCTTGGCCAGCTCAGTCTTACCGACACCGGTGGGGCCGGCGAAGATGAAGGAGCCACCCGGACGCTTCGGATCCTTGAGTCCGGCACGCGTGCGGCGCATGGCCTGCGAGATGGACTTGATGGCCTGATCCTGACCGATGACGCGCTTGTGCAGCTCGTCTTCCATCTTGAGCAGGCGCGTGGATTCTTCTTCGTTGAGCTTGACCACGGGAATGCCGGTGGAGTTGGCAAGCACCTCGGCGATGAGTTCCTCATCCACCTCGGCGATGTCATCCAGGCCGCCGGACTTCCACTGGCGTTCCTTTTCCGCGCGCTGGTCGTGGAGCTTCTGCTCCTTGTCCCGCAGGGAGGCGGCGCCTTCGAAGTCCTGGGAATCAATGGCTGATTCCTTCTCCAGCTTGAGCGCGGAGATCTTCTCGTCGATTTCCTTGAGCTCGGGCGGCGCCGTCATCCGGCGGATCCGCAGCCGGGCACCGGCTTCGTCGATCAGGTCAATGGCCTTGTCCGGCAGGAACCGGTCACTGATGTAGCGCTCGGCCAGGGTCGCGGCCGACGTCAGTGCGGCATCCGTGATGGACACGCGGTGGTGCGCTTCATAGCGGTCCCGCAGGCCCTTCAGGATCTCGATGGAGTGCGCAACGGAAGGTTCCTTGACCTGGATCGGCTGGAAACGGCGCTCGAGGGCGGCGTCCTTCTCGATGTGCTTGCGGTACTCGTCCAGGGTGGTGGCACCGATGGTCTGCAGTTCACCGCGGGCCAGCATCGGCTTCAGGATGGAGGCCGCGTCGATGGCGCCTTCCGCGGCTCCCGCACCAACCAGGGTGTGGATCTCATCGATGAACAGGATGATGTCTCCGCGGGTGCGGATTTCCTTGAGCACCTTCTTCAGGCGTTCCTCAAAGTCACCGCGGTACCGGGAGCCGGCAACGAGGGATCCGAGGTCAAGGGTGTAGAGCTGCTTGTCACGAATGGTTTCCGGCACGTCGCCGCGGACGATGGCCTGGGCCAGCCCTTCGACGACTGCGGTCTTGCCGACGCCGGGCTCACCAATCAGAACAGGGTTGTTCTTGGTGCGGCGGGACAGGACCTGCATGACCCGTTCCATTTCGTGCTCGCGCCCGATGACGGGATCCAGTTTGGATTCGCGTGCAGCCTGGGTGAGGTTGCGGCCAAACTGGTCCAGAACGACCGAACCCGCGGGCTGGCCTTCCTGCTGCTGGCCGCCCGAGCTGACGGGCTCCTTGCCCTGGTAGCCGGACAGCAGCTGGATAACCTGCTGGCGCACCCGGTTGAGGTCGGCGCCGAGCTTGACCAGCACCTGGGCTGCCACGCCTTCGCCTTCACGGATCAGGCCAAGCAGGATGTGCTCGGTTCCAATGTAGTTGTGGCCAAGCTGCAGGGCCTCCCGCAGGGAGAGCTCCAGAACCTTCTTGGCGCGGGGGGTGAAGGGGATGTGGCCGGACGGGGCCTGCTGGCCCTGGCCGATAATCTCCTGCACCTGCTCGCGCACGGCACCGAGTGAGATACTCAGGGATTCCAGGGCCTTAGCTGCGACGCCTTCACCCTCATGAATGAGCCCGAGCAGGATGTGCTCGGTGCCGATGTAGTTGTGGTTGAGCATGCGAGCCTCTTCTTGGGCAAGCACGACAACGCGACGGGCACGGTCGGTAAATCTTTCAAACATGAGGCACACTCCTAGCTAACGCGTAATTCGATGCTACGTGTCCAGCGCGTGCTTAAGGAGCATGTTCGCCCTAGGCGTGACCACAGGCCCCGGAAAGTCCCCGGGGCCATGATCCGCTCTAGCCCTGGGCAGCCCGGTAGGCTTCGATGATTTCGCTGTTCACGCGTCCGCGTTCCGAAACGGTGTACCCGTTGTTCCGGGCCCACTCGCGGATCTGCGCCGCTTCATTGTTGCGTGCCGAACCCGTGCTGCGGGGGCGGCCGGTGCGTCCGCCCACTTTGCGGCCGGCATCAAGGTACGGCTTCAGGGCCGCACGAAGATTCTTTGCATTGTCGGTCGACAGATCGATCTCGTACTGTGAGCCGTCCAGACCGAACCGGACGGTCTCATCCGCACTTCCAGCATCGAGGTCATCGACCAGAATGATTTTTACCTTTTGCGCCACGACAGGCTCCTAAGCAGTTAAACCGGGAAAAAACGATAATGAGACCACTTAGAGTATGGCGCAATTTTGAATGCCCCGTCAAAGCGTAGTCGGCGATTTAATTACTTTCTTTTTCAGATGCCGAACTACTTGCTTCCCGATCTGCCGCCAGATCAGCTTCACGTTCCGCTTCAGCCAGCGCTTTTCGTTCTGAACGGTCCGCATTCAGCAGGGCCTTCATCGCAAAATAAAAGAGACCTCCGACACAGATTGAGGGCAGTAGAACTTCAACGTATTCCATGGTCTAACCCATTTCCGGCTTTAGGAGGGGGAACAAAATTGTTTCCCTGATACCCGTGTTCGTGAAAAGCATCACAAGGCGGTCAATTCCGAGACCGATACCGCCCATGGGCGGTGCACCGTATTCAAGGGCACGCAGGAAGTCCTCGTCAAGGGCCATGGCCTCGTCATCGCCGTCGGCCGCCCGGAGGGACTGCTCGGTCAGGCGTTCGCGCTGAATGACCGGATCAATGAGCTCCGAGAACGCGGTGCCTCGTTCCATGCCGCCGATGATCAGGTCCCAGGCCTCAATCAGGCGCGGATCATTTCTGTTCGGCCGGGCCAGCGGCTGGGCCGAGGGCGGATAATCGTAGACGAACGTCGGCTGGATAAGGGTTGGTTCCACGATTTCGCCGAACAGTTCCACTGCGAGTTTCTCGGCGTCCCATTTCGGATCCACCTTGACCTCGTGCTTTTCGGCAACGCGGCGAAGGGTTTCGGCGTCGGTATCCGGTGTGATTTCCTCGCCCACGGCCTCGGACAGGGCGGGATAAACGGACAGCCACTTCCATTCCCCGTCGAGGTCGATTGTTCCGGCCTCGGTCTCAATCTGCCGGCTGCCCACCAGATCCGCACAGTGCAGGATGATTTCCTTGATCCGGTCCGCCATGACGAACTGGTCGGCATACGCCTCGTAGCATTCCAGCGTGGTGAATTCGGGGCTGTGCGTGGAGTCCACGCCCTCGTTGCGGAAGATCCGCCCCAGTTCGAAGACCCGCTCGATCCCGCCGACGACCGCCCGCTTCAGGTACAGCTCGGTGGCGATGCGCAGGGTCATCTTCTGGTCGAAGGCGTTCAGGTGCGTCTCAAAGGGACGGGCTGCCGCTCCGCCGTGGACCAGCTGCAGCATGGGAGTTTCCACTTCCACGTAGCCGTGGCCGTGCAGGGTGTCCCGGACGCCGCGGATGATCGCGGCCCGCTTGTAGACCATCTCGCGTGCTTCGTCGCGGACCATCAGGTCCACGTAGCGCTGCCGGACCCGGGTTTCTTCATTCAGGCCGGCGTGCAGCACGGGCAGCGGGCGCAGGGCCTTCGAGGCCATCGACCAGGAATCCGCCATGACGGAAAGCTCGCCCCGGCGGGAGGAGATGACCTCGCCGCGGACAAAAACGTGATCCCCGAGGTCGACCAGGGCCTTCCAGTCCGCCAGCGACTCTTCGCCGACGACGGCCAGGCTGAGCATGGCCTGCACCCGGGTGCCGTTGCCCTCCTGGAGGGTGGCAAAGCAGAGTTTGCCGGTGTTGCGGATGAAGACCACGCGGCCGGTGACGCCGACGGTTTCGCCGCTGGTTTCGTCGGCCTGCAGGTGTCCGAACTTCTCCCGGACCTCTTTCAGGGAATGGGTGCGCTCCACGCCCACCGGGTAGGCTTCCGAGCCCCGGGCGATGAGGCGGGCCCGCTTCTCGGCGCGGATGCGCATCTGCTCGGAGGTGTCGGCTGCTTCGGGAACGGAGTTAGATGTGGTCACAATACTTAAGTTTACAGAGCCGCGCGGCGGAGGTTTACGGCAGACCGCCAGCCGGTTCACGGCGGGCGCACAGATCAGTGGGCTACGGACCCTCTCCGGCTGCGGGCGCCAGGGGCAGGTTGTCGATCAGCCGCACCGATCCGATGCGCGCGGCCAGGAGCGCCAGCGCAGGCTTTCGCAGCGGCCCGCTCCCGGCGGGCAGCGGCTGCAGCGTCTGCGGATCCACGATGTCGAAGTAGTCCAGCTCCACCAGGGGTTCGGTTTTCACGAGTGCGACGGCGGCGGCCAGGTCCGGAGGTGCGCCGGCAGAGACCCGGTGCTGCAGTGCAAACAGGGCGCGGGACAGGACCGTTGCCGCCCGCCGGTGCTCCGGGTCCAGGAAAACGTTGCGGCTGGACTCGGCCAGCCCGTCGGCGGCGCGCACCACCGGCACTCCCACGATGTCCGCCGGGAAGTTCAGGTCAGCGGCCATTCGGCGGATCAGCGCCAGCTGCTGGGCGTCCTTTTGCCCGAAGTAGGCGCGGTAGCGCGCCGGCCGGGCGGGCTGGGCGTAGTGCAGCAGCTTGGCCACCACCGTGAGCACACCGTCAAAGTGTCCGGGCCGGGAGGCTCCCTCGTAGCGGGCTCCCAGCTCGCCGGCGCTGACCCGCACCAGCGGCGGGCCGTCCGGATAGACCTCCGCCTCCGACGGCGCGAAGACCAGGTCCGCGCCGGCGTCGCCAAGCAGTTCCACATCCGCCTCGAGCGTGCGCGGATAGCGGCGCAGGTCATC
This sequence comes from Arthrobacter sp. zg-Y820, assembly GCF_030142155.1. GTDB lineage: Bacteria > Actinomycetota > Actinomycetes > Actinomycetales > Micrococcaceae > Arthrobacter_B. Next base: position 98,193 of record NZ_CP126247.1, on the reverse strand, counting down.
CTCGTCGTCGAACTGCAGTGGGTTGACGAAAACCGAGGCGACGACGACGTCGTTCTCGGCCCGCGCGGCCTCCACCAGGGCGCGGTGGCCGTGATGGAGCGCGCCCATGGTCGGCACCAGTCCGAGCGCGGGAGGTTGGACACCGTCGCGGCCGGTGCCGCCGGCGGCAGCCAGCGCCTCGGCAACGGCAGCCCGCAGGTCCGCTGCCGTGCGCAGCACCAGCGGCGTGCTCACCGCGGTCCTTCCGCATCCAGGGTCAGGGCATCGATGACGGCCTGGCCGCGGGCCGCACTGAGCAGCCCGCGGTCGATGGCCCGGCGTGCGGTGGCCAGCGACAGGGCGCGGTAGGTGTCCCGGAGGTCGGCGCTGTCCTGGTCGGCCATTTCGCTCAGGTGCGCCGCCACCGTGCCGGCGTCCCCGCGCGCCACCGGGCCGGTCAGCGCATGCTCGCCGGAGGCAAGGGCGTTTTCCAGGGAGGCGCGCATCAGCGGACCCAGCAGGCGGTCCGGAAATTCGACGCCGATGTCCTTGAGCAGCTGCGTGGACTGCGCGGTGATGGTCACCAGGTGGTTGGAGGCGTGGGCCAGGGCCAGGTGGTAGTTGACCCGGTCGGCCTCATCGATGACCACCGGTTCGGCGCCCATTTCCACCACCAGGGCCTGCGCGATGGGCAGCACGGCGGTGGGGGCGGTGACGCCGAAGGAGCAATCGGCCAGCCGGGTCAGGTCAAGGCTCATCCCGGTGAAGGTCATGGCCGGGTGCAGGGCCAGCGGAATGGCCCCGGCCCGGCGGGCGGGTTCGAGGATATCGGTGCCGAATCGGCCCGAAGTGTGCGCCACCAGCTGTCCGGCCTGCCAGGCGTTGGTGGCGGCGAGCCCGGAGACCAGCGGCCCCAGGGCGTCGTCCGGCACTGCCAGCAGCACCAGCTCGGAGCGCTCCACGATTTCCGGAATGTCCAGGACGGGAACGCCGGGCAACAGGTTGGCAGCACGTTCGCGGCTTTCCTCACTTACCGCAGAGACGCCGACGACGGCATGTTCGGCTGCGCGCAGGGCAGCCCCGAGCACTGCCCCGACCCGCCCGGCACCGATGACCCCGATGCCGAGCCTGCCCCGCCGTCGTTTTTCGGCGGTGCTGGCGTCAGCGCTGTTCATGGGGGTGCTCCTTCGAAACGGTGTTGCTGATGGCGTGGGGGTTGATGCTGCCGGGGTCAACCGGTCCGGAACCTGTTGCCTGGTTCCAGCGGCCGCTGCGGTCACGGCGCCGGGCTTCGCGGGCCCGGACCGCCTGCTCCAGGAACAGGCCGCGGACCGTGGCGGCATCGATTTTCCGGATCCGCGGATGCACCGGCCCGGGGGTGGAATGCAGGACCAGGTCGGCGGTGCCGAAGCGCCGGCGCAGCGGACCCTGCTCCAGCGACATGGACTGCGTGCGTTCATGCGGAACCACTGAGAGTGCCCGCCACAGGGCACCGCTGCGGACCAGCAGCGCCGTTTCCGTGAGGGCGAAGCCGTTGCGCCGCCAGGCCAGCGGTGCGATCCAGCGGGCGCGGCGGGGTGTGGTCGTGAAGCCGTCGCCGGAGTCCCGGCCGGCGATTCCGGCGGTGAAGACATCCAGCGGCCGGTCGGTGCCGGGCTCGAGCAGCACCAGGGCGAGGATGGCGAAAACCTCTTCCAGGGTTCCGGCCGGAAGCAGCTTGGTGCGGGCCTGTCCTTCGGACGTGGCCGCATCGCCGTAACCGGCCACGTTGACCGAGACGCGGTACCAGCCGGTGAGCCGCCAGAGCGGCGACTGCTTGACGGCCACTGCCTGGATCCGGCCCGGCGGGACGGTCTGGGTTCGGGTGTCCAGCAGCCCGTAGCGCACACGGATTCCGTCCCGGGACACCGAGGCGCGGAAATTGAACGAGGTGGAAAACTCGGTCCAGTAGCCGCCGACGGCGCCGAAGAGCAGGGGGAACAGGATGGCCAGGCTGACGGCCTCGCCGGTGACGGCAGTGAGGATGGTGACGCCGGCGACGCCGGCCAGCAGGAACAGGGTGGTTCCGGAGAGCAGGGTGGCGGCTATGACCCGCCCGGGACGCAGCTCCAGGATCGGCTGCTCCGGAGCCTCAACGGGTCCCGGAACCTGCCGTCCGCCCGGAGGGACGTCAGCGTCCTCGCCGCCGGCGCCCGCTTCCGCTGCGCCGGAGGCCCGGTCCAGGATCATGGTCCGCAGCTGCTGGGCGTCGTCGAGTTTGAGGAACGCCAGCCGGACGGCGGACTCACCGGCGTCTGCCACCTCGAAGCGCAGTTCGGCCAGGCCGAAGAGCCGTGCCAGCAGGGGCTGGACAATGTCGATGGCCTGAACGCGGTCCAGGCGGGCTTGGCGCTGCTGGCGGAATACGACGCCGGAGTGGACCCGCACGTGGTCATCGGTCACTTGATAGCGCGTGAACCACCAGGACAGGAAGAAGACGGCGGCGATGATCAGCAGGATCGCCGCGAGGATGCCAATGCCGATCAGCAGCACAGTGCCGTCGGGTGCGGGCGCGGTCCTGCCCCCGCCGCCGCCGCCGTCGTCCCTGCCAACGCCGATCAGGTCCTCGACCAGGTTCCGGCCGAACACAAAGGCAATCGCGGCCAGGGCTATCCAGCCGCGCACCAGGGGCGACACCGGGTGGACGCGGGCCCATTCCCCGCTGCGTGGGATGCTCACAGCCCGGCCAGCTGCGTTTCGCCGCGTTCGGACAGGTGCTCGCGCAGGCGGGCCCCCTCGGACGCCGGCAGGCCCGGCAGGACGGCGTTGGTGCCGGGCGCCGCGGTGTGCAGCTTGAGAGAGCACAGGCCAAAGGCCCGTTCCAGGGGACCGACCGTCACGTCCACGTACTGCATCCGGCCATAGGGAACCACCAGCGTGCGCTGGTAGAAAATGCCGCGCCGCAGCAGGAAGTCCTCGTTGCGTTCGGCGTAGCAAACCGCGCGCACCTGCCGCGGCAGCAGGGCTCCGCGCCACAGATAGGCCGCTGCGACCACTGCCGGCAGGCCCCAGGCCAGCCAGCTCGGAGCCGAGGGCCACACCCCGGCAGCCCGCAGGATCAGCGGGGTGCAGGCCAGAGCCACGGTCAGCAGGGCTTCGACGGCCCAGCCGATGAGGCGGACGGTGAGGTACCGGGGCGAGATGTGCTCCCAGTTGATTCCGTCCGGATCGATTGCTTCGCTAGGCATATTCTCCGTCTCCCGGTTCACGTCTGGTGTCCGGGCCGGCAGCGGTGCCGCCGTGCCCGTTGGAGTCGTCCGGTGGGGGGAGCCTGCAAAACCGCTCCACCAGAAGACCGACGGAGATCATAAGAACTCCTCCGGCGATCATAGCCAGCGAGGACCACGTGGCGCTGTGCCCGGGACGAAGGGACCACAGGGGTACCTGCTCCAGGAAGATGCCGGCGTGCCAGCCCAGCAGCAGCGACCCGGCGTAGGCCGTTGCCTGGGCCAGGACCAGTGTCCGGGCGGCGGCGATCGGGTCCAGCTCGCGGTTCCGGTTGCCCTGCTGCCAGCGCCGAACGCGCAGGCCCAGGATGAGGGTCGCGCCGGAGATCAGGAGGACGGCGAGCAGCCCGTACACGCTGAGGACGGGCGCGGGCAGGGAATTGCGGACGGCCCAGTAGTTTCCCAGCCAGCCAACAATGCCGGCGGCCGCCGCGATGACGGCGAGCCAGCGGTATTTAATGCTCGACACGGCCGGATCAGTCTCCCTCGAAGATTTCCAGTCCCGGCAGATCCTCGGCACTGGCGGCGAGCTCGGCGACCGGGGTGCCTGACAGCACGGCGTCCGGATCCATCCAGGCCCAGGGCTGCAGCACGAAGGCACGGGTGTGCGCCCGCGGATGCGGAAGGGTGAGGGTTTCGTCGTCGAGCACCAAGTCGCCGTAGGTGATGATGTCGACGTCGAGGGTGCGCGGCCCCCAGCGCACCTCGCGTTCCCGGTGGTGCGCGTTTTCCACGCTCTGGCAGTGGGCCAGCAGGTCGTGGGGCGGCAGGTCGGTTTCCACGGAGACCACCAGGTTCAGGTAGTCGGGCTGTTCAGGCCCGCCCACCGGACGGGTCCGCACCACCGGCGACACCGCCTGGAGCCGAACGCCGGGATGGTTGGCCAGTTCGGCCACGGCGAGGGAGAGCGTGTCCCGGCTTTCGCCGAGATTGCTGCCCAGGGCGAGGACCGCGGTCACGGCCCCGGCGCCGGTCACAGCCGGTCCCGGTGGATGGTCACTGAGACATCGCCGAAGGGAACGGTGATGGGTGCCTGCGGTTTGTGGACGGTGACGTCGACGGCGCTGATGCCGGCAAAGCCGTCCAGGACGGCGCCGGCGATGCGCTCGGCCAGTGCCTCGATCAGGTTCAGCGGTTCGCCGGCGATGATGGCGGCCACCTGCTCAGCGAGTTCGCCGTAGTGGGCGGTCAATGTCAGGTCGTCGCTGAGGCCGGCCGGCCGCAGGTCGGCGTGCAGCACCACGTCCACCACAAAAGGCTGGCCGTTGCGCCGCTCGTCGTCGAACACTCCGTGGAATCCCCGTGCGGTTATTCCGGTCAGGGTGATGGTGTCGCGTGCGCGGGTGCGGGTGGCTGCGCTGCCGGCTTCCATGTCTATGCCTTCCATGCTGCTGTGGTCTTGACGGCGTCGAGGCTCGGGCCGACGTTGTGCACCCGGACGCACCAGACGCCGGAAAAGGCGGCGAGTGCGGTGATGGCCACCGTGGCGTCGTCGCGTTCCAGGGGCGGGGCCGCTTTGCCGGAGCGGGCCAGCAGGGAGCCGAGGAAACGCTTCCGGGAAGCGCCGATGAGGACCCGGTGGCCCATACCGTTCAACTTGTCGATGCTGCGCAGCAGTTCCCAGTTGTCGTTGCCGTGCTTGGAGAAGCCCAGCCCGGGATCGAGGATGATCTGCTCAGGAGTTGCTCCGGCGGCGTAGAACTGGTCCCGGAGCTTCGTCAGCTCGGTGATCACGTCATCGACGACGGAGTCGTACTCGGCGTGCGGGTCGCTGCTGCGGACGGCGCCGCGGCTGTGCATCAGCACGTAGTGAGCCCCGGTGCGCGCGATCAGCGCCGGCATTGCGGGATCCACCTCCAGGCCGGAGACGTCATTAATCAGGGCGGCGCCGGCCTGGATGGCCTTTTCCGCCGTTGAGGCGTTCATCGTGTCGACGCTGACCAGCGCACCGGCCTTCACGAGCGCTTCCACCACGGGCAGGATCCGCTGCTGTTCTTCCTCGGCGGTCACCCGCACCGAGTCGGGCCGGGTGGACTCCCCGCCCACATCGATGATGTCGGCGCCGTCGCAGTGCATTTTCAATCCGGCCTGGATGGCGGAGTCGGCCTGCGCAAACTGTCCGCCGTCGCTGAAGGAATCCGGGGTGACGTTGAGGATCCCCATCACCAGGGTGCGGTCGGTCGGCAGGTCTTCGAACCGGCGGGCCCGGGCGGAACGCACCAGCGGCAGCGGTGACGTCGCAGGCCCGGTTCCGGGAGCGGCGGCTAGTGAATCCATGGGGTGGGGGCGTCCTATCGTCCGAGAATGAGGCTCATTGCTTCTGCGCGGGTTGCGGTTTCCCGCAGCTGGCCGCGGACGGCCGAGGTGACGGTCTTGGCTCCGGGCTTGCGCACTCCGCGCATTGACATGCAAAGGTGTTCACATTCAATGACAACTATGGCACCGCGGGGGTCAAGGTTGTCCATCAGCGCGTCCACGATCTGCGTCGTCAGCCGCTCCTGAACCTGCGGGCGCCGCGCGTACACGTCCACCAGCCGCGCCAACTTGCTCAAACCGGTGACCTTGCCGTCCCTGGACGGAATGTAACCAATGTGCGCGGTGCCGTGGAAGGGCACCAGGTGGTGTTCGCAGGTGGAGAAGAACGGGATGTCTTTCACCAGCACCATCTCCTCGTGTTCAAGGGAGAAGGTGGTGGCCAGCAGGTCAACCGGACTCTGGTGCAGGCCGGCGAAGATTTCGGCGTACGATTTGGCGACCCGTTTGGGGGTGTCCTGCAGCCCCTCCCGGTCCGGGTCCTCCCCGATTGCCAGGAGGATCTCGCGGACCGCCTTTGCAATCCTGGGCTGGTCCACCGGGGCCAGGGAATCGGAGATGTCCTCCGCGGTCAGTTCATCGTCGAAATCCGTCACTGGTCGATCCTACCGTGACTGTCCCGGCGGCCGCCCCGGTGCCCCGGTGCCCGGGCGGATCCCCGGTTCCTTCCGGGACCGACGCACAGGGAGCCGGACGCAAAGGTGGCCCGGCATCATGCCGGGCCACCTTGTTTCATCGGTCGTTGTTTCAGCGGTCGTTCTGCGCCGAACCGTTAGTGCCGTCGGTCCGGTTGGCGGTGCCGCCCGGCCCGGCGTGGCCGGATCCGCTGCCCTCGGGATGCGTCAGCCCGTTGCTGGACACATCGAAGTCCTGCGGCAGATCGGCGTCGGCAATCTGATCCTGCGGGGAAACGGTGTCCGGATTCGGCTGGCCGTTGGCCGCGGCCTCGCGCCGCTCCTTGGCGGACACCACGGGAGGCAGGGTGTGGACCTGGCGGGTGGGCTTGGAGAGCCACACTTCGCGGACGTCCCGCTTGCGCACGTCCGAGAAGACCTCGGCAATTTCGGCCTGGTTCAGGGTCTCGCGCTCCAGCAGCTCCAGGGCCAGCCGGTCCAGGACGTCCCGGTTTTCCGTCAGGATCTGGTAGGCCTCGTCGTGGGCGTTGTCCAGCAGGCGCCGGATTTCCTCATCCACCACGTACGCCACCTGGTCGGAGTAGTTGCGTTCCTGCCCCATGTCGCGGCCCAGGAACGGTTCGCCTCCGCCGCTGCCGAGCTTCACGGAACCGATCCGCTCGCTCATGCCGTATTGCGTGACCATCTTCCGGGCCGTGGCGGTGGCCTTTTCGATGTCGTTGGACGCGCCGGTGGACGGATCGTGGAAGACGATCTCTTCGGCCACCCGGCCGCCCATGGCGTAGGCGAGCTGGTCAAGCAGTTCGTTGCGCGTGATCGAGTACTTGTCGTCCTGCGGCAGCACCATCGTGTAGCCCAGGGCGCGGCCGCGGGGCAGGATGGTCACTTTGGTGACGGGGTCGGTGTTGCGCAGGGCAGCAGCCACCAGGGCGTGGCCGCCCTCGTGGTAGGCGGTGATCTTGCGCTCGAGTTCCTTCATCACCCGGCTGCGCTTCTGCGGTCCGGCGATCACGCGGTCGATGGCCTCATCCAGTGCCCGGTCATCAATGAGCTGGGCGTTGGAGCGGGCGGTCAGCAGGGCTGCCTCGTTCAGGACGTTGGCGAGGTCAGCACCGGTGAAGCCCGGCGTCTTGCGGGCCACGATTTCCAGGTCGACGCCCTCAGCCATCGGCTTGCCCTTGGCGTGCACCTGCAGGATGTGCAGGCGGCCCTGCATGTCCGGAGCGTCCACGCCGATCTGCCGGTCAAAGCGGCCCGGGCGCAGCAGCGCCGGATCCAGCACGTCGGGGCGGTTGGTGGCGGCAATCAGGATGACGTTCGTGTTGCCGTCGAATCCGTCCATTTCCACCAGCAGCTGGTTCAGGGTCTGCTCGCGTTCGTCGTTGCCGCCGCCGACGCCGGCACCGCGGTGACGGCCGACGGCGTCGATCTCGTCGACGAAGATGATGGCCGGGGAATTGTTCTTGGCCTGCTCGAAGAGGTCGCGGACGCGGGACGCGCCCACACCCACGAACATCTCGACAAAGTCGGAACCGGAGATGGAGTAGAACGGAACTCCGGCCTCGCCGGCGACGGCGCGGGCCAGCAGGGTCTTACCGGTGCCGGGAGGGCCGTACAGCAGCACGCCCTTGGGGATTTTGGCGCCCACGGCCTGGAACTTGGCCGGATCCTGCAGGAATTCCTTGATTTCGTGCAGTTCCTCCACGGCCTCGTCAGCTCCGGCGACGTCGGCGAAGGTAACCTGCGGCATGTCCTTGTTGGTCAGCTTGGCCTTGGACTTGCCGAACTTCATGACCTGGGAGCCGCCGCCCTGCATGCGGGAGAGCAGGAACCAGAAGATGACGCCGAGGATAATGAACGGCAGGAACAGGCCCAGGAAACTGGTGAACCAGTTGGTCTGCACCGGCTGGTCGGTGAAACCTTCGGCGCCGGATTCGTTCACGGCTTCGACAATGTCCTGACCGCGGGCGGTGCCAAAGTAGAACTGCACGTTCTCGCCCTGGTCCTGGCCGCTGCTGTCCTTGTACTCGTCTTTAAGCGTCAGGTCGACCCGCTGCTCGCCGTCGTAAATCTTGGCCTGCTCCACCTTCTGGTCCTTGAGCAGCTGCAGGCCCACGCTGGTGTCCACCTGGGTTGCCCCGCTCGTGGAAAGGCTGGGAAGAATGAGTACAAGAAGGGCCACTGCCAGGATTATCCAAAAGACCGGCCCCTTGAAGAAGTTCTTAGATTTCATTCGTCGTCAGGGCGCAAGCCCCGTCCCTCCTGATCAACAACGCTGATAATGCGCGAAATATACTTCAACTAGCTATACACCGTTACCTGAAAGAACACGTCCCGAATACCCGGAAAGTTCCCTCTGGGCGTAGCACGTCGGCGTGATGCTGATCGCTGACGCAAAACCGGACGGCAGCCCGCGGGCCGCCGTCCGGTGCGCTCCAGCGGTGCTGTTTACTCGTAAACGTGCGGCGCCAGGGTTCCAATGAAATCGAGGTTGCGGTACCGCTCGGCAAAGTCCAAGCCGTAGCCGACAACAAACTCGTTGGGGATCTCGTAGCCCACGTACTTAACGTCGATTTCCACCTTCGCGGCGGTGGGCTTGCGCAGCAGGGTGCAGATCTCAACGCTGGCCGGTCCGCGGGACTGCAGGTTGGTGCGCAGCCAGGACAGGGTCAGCCCGGAGTCGATGATGTCTTCGACGATCAGCACGTGCTTGCCCAGCAGGTCCGTTTCCAGGTCCTTGAGGATGCGGACGACGCCGGAGGACTGAGTGCCGGAACCGTAAGAGGACACGGCCATCCAGTCCATGGTGACGTGGCTGTGCAGGGCACGGGAGAGGTCAGCCATGACCATCACGGCGCCCTTCAGCACACCAACCAGCAGGACGTCGCGTCCTGCGTAGTCGCGGTCAATCTCTGCTGCGAGTTCGGCAACCCGCGTTTGGATCTGTTCCTTCGTGTAGAGAACGTGCTTGAGGTCTGACTGGACGTCGTGTGAATCCACGAATGGCTCCCGGGTACGAGATGTTGCAGCTGTATTTTAGGTGCTGCTCTTTTTCCTAAAGACAAGATTGCCATAGCCGGAGCCGCCTTGGGGAACCGGATTAGTGCGCACCTGCCGGTAGACGCTGACTTTGCCCACCAGTTCCACCGGCCCGGCGGAGCCGACGCGCCGAAGCAGCGCCTCGACCGAACGCAGCCGCTCGTAGCTGGGCTGGGCGCCGCCCAGTTCCACCGCGGCCAGAGCCAGGACGCGCTGGCGTATGGCGGGAGCCAGTTTCCGCAGCGGCGCTTCGGGCAGCAGAATCGTGTCGGGATCCGGTTTCTGCGCATCGGTTTCGGCCGCTTGCGGAACCCGCAGCCGGTCGAAGGTTTCGGCGCTCACCGCGTCAAGGTAGTCGGCGTCGTTCGCCAGGATACGTGAGGAACGGAACAGTGCCTCGGCGATTCCCGGGCCCAGTTTCTCTTCCAGGAAGGGCAGGACTTCCGCCCGCACCCGCGACCGGGCAAAAGCCGGATCCGAGTTGGAGGGATCGAACCAGGGGTCCAGGCCCTCGCTTTCGCAGATTTCCTCCGTCTCGCTGCGGCGCAGGCCAAGCAGCGGCCGCAGGTACTTGCCGCGGACGGCGCGCATCCCTGCCAGGGACCGGGTGCCGGAACCGCGGGCCAGGCCCAGGAGCACCTGTTCGGCCTGGTCGTCCAGGGTGTGGCCCAGCAGCACGGCGTCGGCGCCGGTCTCTTCCACGGCGGCGTCAAGGGCCGCGTAGCGGACGGTCCGGGCGGCGGCCTCGGGCCCCATGCCGGTGGCCGGCACCGAGACGGTCCGGACCTGGACCGGATCCAGGCCCATGCCGCGGAGCTTCTCCGCCGCCGAAGCGGCAACTTCCGCGGATCCGGGCTGCAGGGCGTGGTCGACGACGACGGCGCCCACCCGGTAGTCTCCGCGCCGGGCGAAGAAGGATGCCGCTTCAGCCAGGGCCAGCGAGTCCGGTCCGCCGCTGCACGCCACCAGCAGCAGCGGCGGCGGCGTGGACGCGGTGCCGCGGGGCGGCAGGCCCGCGGCGTCAAGGGCGTCACGGATCATGTTGCGGGCCTTGCCGAGCGTCGGGTTCAGCCGCTTGCGGGGGCGGTTCCCGGAAGCCGGGACGGAAAACCCGGAGCCGGAGGGGTCGGTTGCTGACAGGTCAGGTTGCATCGGCACGTGCGGTTACAGCCCCATCCGGGTCATCCACAGCGAAGGCGCGTGGATCTCCGCTTCGGTCGGAAGGTTCTCCGGGCCTTCCCAGACCCGGTTGAACCCCTCCATGCCGGCGCTGTCCACCACGGCCCGGACAAATTTTGAGCCGTCCTTGTACTGGCGCATTTTTGCGTCCAGTCCCAGGATCTGGCGGAAGAACCGGTCCAGCCAGCCGTGGCTCCTGCCGCGGTCGTTGAAGCGCTGCCGGATGGTCTTGACGCTGGGAACGATCTGGGCGTCGACGGCGTCCATCACTACGTTGGCATGGCCCTCGAGCAGGGACATCACTGCGGTCAGGTGGGACATCCGCTCCTTGTCCTCGGGGTCCTGCAGCAGGGACATGACGTCCATCGGACGCTTGGGAACGCCGTCGTCGCCGGTTCCGCCCGTCAGGGCCTCGCGCCCGGCCGGTGTTGCGAGCGTCCTGGCCGCCTGGCCCAGGCGTTCGGACAAGGTCTGGGCCTTGTCCATCAGGCCGTTTGTCAGCAGGCCGATCTGTTCCAGCATGTGGTCGCGCAGCCAGGGAGCGGCGGCGAACTGCACCCGGTGGGTCTGCTCGTGCAGGCACACCCACAGCCGGAAATCCGCAGGAACCACGTTCAGGTCGCGCTCCAGTGTGATGATGTTCGGCGCCACCAGCAGAAGCCTGCCGCCGGAGGGTCCGCCGGGTGTCTTCGCGGCGAAGGGATCGTACTGGCCGAGCACCTTTGAGGACAGGAAGGCCAGGACCGCGCCGAGCTGGGCGCCGGTGACGGTGCCGCTGAACGCGGTGTTGGCGTTTTTCAACTCTTCCGGGTGGGTGCTGGCCAAATGGTCGAGGGCCGGGGTCATGAGTACGGCAAAGCTGCGCGAATTGGCCTTGGCCCAGGAGGCACGGTCCACCACGAGCACCTCGGAATCCCGCAGGTCCCGGGCAGCCTCCAGCCCGGTGATGCGGTGGACATGCGCCACTGCCTCGTCGGCCAGGGTGCGCAGGTCCGCCACCGCTTCGCGGATCTCACGGGCAGACATCTTGGGACCCGCGGGCACCAGGGTGGCAGCCGTTCCGGCGGCCAGATCCCAGTTCACCAGATCGGGGGCGGCTGAGGAACGGTCCTGCTGATAGCTCTCCATCCGTCCATCAGACCACACGGCACCCGGAATTGGTGAGGGGTTCGCTGTACGCCAAACGCCGTCAGCGGCAGCCGCACCCGGCCAGAACGGTGGCTGCCGCATCCACGGCGGCGCGGGCCTGAGCCGTGTTGCCCTCCAGGCCGTTGGCGACGAAGGCAAAGGACAGCAGCCGGCCGTCGGCGTCAGTCACGAACCCGCTCAGCGACGTCACGGCAAACAGGGATCCGGTCTTTCCCCGGACGACGCCGGCGGGGGAAGGACCGGCGCCATCGGTGCCGCCGGTGCCTGTAGTGCCGGTCAACCGGGAGGAGAGGGTTCCGCTCAGCCCCGCCACCGGCAGGGAGTAGGGCAGTGCCCTCACGTCGTTTTTCGTGGAAGTCAGCGCCGCCTGCACCGTTGCGGCGAGCTGCCTCGCGGAGATTTCAGTTCCGCCGCCCAGTCCGGAGACGTCCGCCAGCACCAGGCCGCCGGTGTCCACTCCGAGCCGGGAAACCGCTGACAGCACGGCGGCTGTTCCACCCTCGAAAGTGGCTTCCCGGCCGGTGGCCTGCGCGCTCATCCGGGCCAGTGCCTCGGCCAGGTAGTTGTCGGAGCTGAGCAGCATCTGCTGCACCTGGTCGGCGACGGGAGCCGAAACCACGGAGGCCAGCCGGTCGGCGCCTTCCGCAGCGGCGCCGCGCTCAATGACCGGGTCGACGGTGAAACCGTACCCGGCGGCGGAGGTTTCCAGGGCGGCGGCGAAGGCGCTGGCAGCCGCGAGCGCGGCGTCCCCGGCCCGGGGCCCGGAGGAGACGCCTTCGGCGGCCCACGCCGAATTAATGGCCAGCGGATACAGTGCGGCCATTTCACCTGCCGCCACGTCCTCCCGGCTCCACGCCGGCGAAAGGGAGGCGCCGGTGAACAGCGTGTCGTCGAGCCGGATGCTCACGGTTCCCGACGTCCCGCGCTCCGCCAGCGCCGCGGCTGTTTCATCGGCGAGGGTCTGCAGCCCGGCGTGGCCCACGATCGCGTCGTCGTCCGATTCGCCTGCAGTGAGGAGAACGTCTCCGCCGCCTTTGAGGATGATCGTTCCCGGAGCGGTGCCGGCGTGGACGCCGGTTTCGAAGCGGGTGTCCGCCCCCAGGTCCGAGAGTGCGGCAGCCGCCGTCAGGAGTTTCAGGCTGGAGGCCGGCGTCACGGGGACATCGCCGTCCAGGTCGTAGAGGACCTCCCCCGTCAGTGCATCCTGGACGGCCCCGGAGAATTTTCCGCTTCCGTCGACCGCCAGCTCGGCGTCAAGCAGTGCCGCCAGCACCCGGGTGTCCGGCGCCGGAGCTTCCGAACCGGCCGGGACCGGGAACTCATCCCCGCCGGAGGCCAGGCGGACCGGACTTTGCTGGTAGGACGGCACCACAACCTGCCGGGCCGGCTGCTCGTGCCGGAGGGCGGCAAGCACCGGCGGTCCCGCGTACACGGCCAGCGGCAGCACAAGAACCGTCAGGACGAGGGTCAGCAGAAGGCCGGTAAACACCCGAGCCATCGCCTCACCGCTGCTTTCCGTTAGCCGCTTCTCCTGCCGGAAACAGGAATTGGGGACCAAGACATATATCTTTAAGACTAGACCGGCGCCGCCGCCCGCATGGACGCGGACACTTACGCGTCGCCGGTGCCTTTATCAGCCTACGTTCACGGCAGTGTTTTTCGTCGACGCCGCGTTCGTCAACCCGTTTTGTGGCGCCCCCGCGGCGTCACGCCAGAGGAGTATCCATGTCCATCACGCTCGACGTCACCATCGAGATCCCCAAGGGATCCCGGGTCAAGTACGAAATCGACCACGAAACCCACCGCCTGCGCCTGGACCGTATCCTCTTCACCTCCATGGCCTACCCCACGCACTACGGGTACTTCGAAAACACCCTCGGTGAGGACGGCGACCCGCTGGACGCACTGGTCATGCTGCAGGACTTCGACCTGATGCCCGGCGTGCTGGTGGAATCCCGTCCGATCGGCGTTTTCAACATGGTGGACGACGGCGGCGGAGACGCCAAGGTTCTCTGCGTTCCCGTGGACCCGCGCTTCGACCATATCCAGGACATCTCGGATGTCTCCGACTTCCTGCTCGACGAGATCAAGCACTTCTTCACGAAGTACAAGGACCTGGAGCCGGGCAAGTGGGTTGAGGCCGCTGACTGGGCCGGCCGCGAGGATGCCGAGGCCGAGGTCAAGGCCTCCCTGGAACGCTTCGAGGCGCTCGGCGAAGGCAGCGAAGAGGACGAGCCCCAGGGCCGCGACGTGGACGCGAACCCCATCAACGAGTAGCACTTTCCTGCCCGGCCGGCGCCCCTGCGGATGCCGGCCCGGCAAGCGCCCGACGGCGGCCGTCCCCTTTCCGGGGCGGCCGCCGTCGTCGTTGGTTCCGGTGGGAGGACCCGCACCGAGACGGGATGTGGCACGCCGCAGCAACCGAAAACGGTTGTCTGCACGTGGACTCTGGCATGCTGATCCCATGCATTACGTGCTGACCATCAACCAGCGGGACTCCCGCGAGTCCGGCGACCTCGTCCCGGATCTGATCCGCTCCCTCCGGCACCTGCCGGCAGCTGTCCCGTTCCAGCGCTCGGTCGGCGACGAGGCGCAGGGGGTGCTGGCCGACGCCCCGACGGCAGTGGAAGCGGCGCTCTCAGCCATCCGGCAGCGGCGCTGGAACGTCGGGATCGGCGTCGGCGAACTGCGCCCGCCCCTGCAGCAGAACATGCTGGACAACGACGGCTTCGGCCTGGTCTATGCCCGCCGCGCCGTGGACCGGGCACGGAAAACCGGCGAACGCATCCCGCTGGCGGTGGACGGCCCGGACGGGGACGTAGCGGCGGAAGCGCAGGCCGTGCTGCGCCTGCTGGGCCAGATCGTCGCGAGCCGGACCGACGCCGAGTGGAAGGTCCTGGACCTGATGACGCCGGGGGCGCGCGGCCAGCAGAAGTACGTGGCGGAAATCCTGGGCATCACCGCCCAAGCCGTCAGCAAGGCAGTGGTGCGTTCCCACTGGCAGGAGGAGTGGGCCACCCGGCCCGCCGCAGCACGCCTGCTGTCGCTCTGCTACGGCCCGGCGTCCCTGCCGCCCGCAGCACTGGGTACTGACGTACTGGCGTACTGACGCCGGGACGGCCTAGAGGCCGCGGAGAATCGTCGCGGCGCCGTCTTCGTAAACGGTGCCCGTGACTTCGGTGGCCGCTTCCAACACTTCCTGCGGAGCCTGGCCCATCGCCACGCCGCGGGCTGCCCAGCCCAGCATCTCGATGTCGTTTCGGCCGTCGCCCATGGCCAGCGTGTACTTCCGGTCGATGTCCAGGATGCTGCGCACCTTTTCCAGGGCACTGGCCTTGGTGACGCCCTCCGCGGCGATGTCCAGCCAGGCGGTCCAGCCCACGGAGTAGGTCACGCCGTGCAGGCCGATGGCCCGCACCGCTTCGCCGAACTCCTCGGCCGTTGAGTCGGTGCTGAACACCACCACGCGCACGGCCTCGGCGCTGCGAAGCCGCTCAAAATCCACAGCCAGCGCCTCAACGCCAAAACTGGCGTCCTGGAAGCGTTCGGTGGACAGGAAGTGCCCATGGGCATCCTCCAGGGCGAATTTTGCCGTGGGCAGCTTCACCCGAAGGGCATCAAGCGCCGGCGAAGGATCGAAGACCACCCGGTCCAGCACCTCGAACCCGTCCGGAAGCGAGGGGTCCACGCGCAGGGTCACGCCGCCGTTGGAGCAGACGCAGTAGCCCTTGGTGATGCCGATGTTCTCCAGGATGGGCAGGGCCGCACCGTAGGAGCGGCCGGTGGCAACCACCAGATGGTGCCCGGCAGCAACGGCGGCCTGGGCGGCCTTGCGGACACCGGCGGACATGTGCCCGTCGTGGTCCACGAGGGTGCCGTCGACATCCAGCGCTACCAGGTGGGGAGTGGAATTAGGGTCTTGCCGGTCTTCGATGCCGGCGCTCGTCAAAGTAGTCATCGACCAATTTCAACAGAAGGTGGCGGATCGCGAAAGGACGTGCCTCACATGTGCGCCGATTTCCGGCGCAACAGCCGGAGCTTTACAGCACCGGCAGGACTTCCAGGCCGCCCAGGTACGGCCGCAGGGCAGCCGGGACCGTGACGGACCCGTCCGGGTTCTGGTGGTGCTCAAGGATGGCCACGATCCACCGGGTGGTGGCGAGGGTTCCGTTGAGCGTGGCCACGGCACGGGTGCCCTTGCCCTCGCCGTCCTGGCGTTCGCGGATGTTCAGCCGGCGGGCCTGGAATGTGGTGCAGTTTGAGGTGGAGGTCAGCTCGCGGTAGGCATTCTGGGTGGGAACCCAGGCTTCGCAGTCGAACTTCCGGGCGGCGGACATGCCCAGGTCGCCCGCGGCGGTGTCAATCACCCGGTAGGGCAGCTCCACCTTGGCGAGCATTTCCTCTTCCCAGGCCAGGAGCCGCTGGTGCTCTGCGGCGGCGTCCTCCGGCTTGGTGTAGATGAACATTTCCACCTTGTTGAACTGGTGGACGCGGATGATTCCGCGGGTGTCCTTGCCGTGCGAGCCGGCTTCCCGGCGGTAGCAGGAGGACCAGCCGGCGTAGCGGACCGGCCCGCCGTTGAGGTCCAGGATTTCGTCGGCGTGGTAGCCGGCCAGCGGCACCTCGGACGTACCGACCAGGTAGAGGTCGTCGTCGGCGAGGCGGTAGATTTCGGCGTCGTGCGCCACGTCGAAACCGGTGCCCTGCATGGTCTCGGGGCGGACCAGGGTGGGGGTGATCATCGGAACAAACCCGGCCTGCACGGCCTGGTCCATGGCCATGTTCAGCAGCGCCAGTTCCAGGCGGGCACCAACGCCGCGCAGGAAATAGAAGCGGGAGCCGGAGACCTTGGCGCCGCGTTCCATGTCGATGGCGCCCAGGAGTTCGCCGATTTCCAAGTGGTCGCGGGGCGCGAAGCCCTCGGCCTCGAAGTCGCGGGGGGTGCCGACCGTCTTGAGGACCTCGAAGTCGTCCTCGCCGCCGGCGGGTGCGCCGTCCTGCACCAGGTTGGGAATCCGGCGCAGCAGCGCGTCGGACTCGGCCTGGGCGGCATCGGCTTCGGCGCCGGCAGCCTTGACCGCACCGGCAAGTTCCTTGACCTCAGCCAGGAGGGCCTGCTTTTCGTCGCCCTTGGCCTTGGCCACCCGCTTTCCGAAGGCATTCTGCTCGGCCCGCAGGTTCTCGAAGCGGGTTCGGGAATCCCGGCGCGCGGCGTCGGCAGCAATGATCGCGTCCACCAAGGACTCGTCCGCTTGGCGGGCGCGCTGGGAGGCTCGGAATTTTTCAGGGTTTTCGCGGAGCTCATTTACATCGATCACGCTTCAAGAGTACCCAAAACCCTGGCGGGCCCGGGCACCGGCCCGGGTTAGGGTGGGAACCACTATGCCCACACCCGAGATCCTCCTGCTTGCACTCCTGATAACCGTCCTGACGGCGGGTGTGGTTTGGGCGGCAGTCCGACGGCGGCGCCGGCTGGCTGCGGAACGCCCCGTCTTCAAACCGCTGGCCCCGGGGCACCAGAGAGTTGCCATGGTGCTCAACCCGGTCAAGGTCCAGGCCCCGGCGGCGCGGGTGCTGCTGGCTGAGGCGTGCGAGCTGGCCGGTTGGGATCCTCCCCTGATCCTCGAGACCACCAGGGAAAGCCCCGGCTGGGAACAGGCGCGGCATGCCCTGCAGCTGGGGGCCGACGTCGTGGTGGCGGCCGGCGGCGACGGCACCATCCGGGAAGTTGCCCGCGCCCTGGCCAACGCCCCGGCCGCGCTGGGGCTGCTGCCGCTGGGCACCGGCAATCTGCTGGCGCGGAACCTGGGCCTGCCGGTCGCGGATCTGCCGGCCTCGGTCCGCGCGGCGCTGCACGGCCAGGAACGCCGCATCGACATGGGCACCATGACGCTGGAGAATTCCGTCACCGGGCAGGGCAGCAGCAGCGCGTTCCTGGTGATGGGCGGCATCGGACTGGATGCCGAAGTGCTCGCGGCGACCCGCGACGACCTGAAAAAACGCGTCGGCTGGATGGCCTACAGCGAGGCCGGCGTGCGGCTGCTGCCCGGACGCCGGACGAAAATGAGCATCTCCGTGGACGGAGAACCTCCGCGGGTGCGCAAGGTGCGCAGCATCCTCTTTGCGAACATCGGGCGGCTTCCCGCCGGAATCGACTTCATTCCCGAAGCCCGCATGGACGACGGGCTGCTGGATGTGGTGGTCATGAGTCCGCGGGGCCTGGCCGGGTGGCTCTGGCTGGCGGGCAAGGTGGTCACCAAGTATCCGAAGGACATCCCCGTCATCGATCACCGCCGGGCCCGGACAGTGGAAATCCGGGTGGGGCAGCCAACCCGAACCCAGCTGGACGGTGATGTCACGGGGGCGGCCACGAGCGTTCGGGTCCAAGTGAATCCCCTGGCGCTGCTGGTCCGCGCGCCCGCACCGGAGCAGCAGCGGCCCCGCCCGTTCGGCAGCCGCAGCAAGGCGGAAGCAGGGCAGCCTTAATCAGGCGCCCTTTCCGCCGGCGGCCAACCCGGACGGGACCGGCAGGCGGGACTAGGAGTCCTGCGTGCCTTCGGCGTCCGTGTAGCCGCCTTCGTCCTTGCCGGACTTGCCGCCCTCGGCACCCTCGGCATCCGTGTACTCGCCTTCGTCGTCACGGTTGACTGACTTCGGAGAGGCCTGTTCGCGGATCAGCTGCTCTTCCTCGGCGAACCGGATGTCGTTGCCCTGGTCTCCGGCGTCACCGCGGTAGTTGTCGTCAGCTGTGGACTGTCCGCTGGGCTTGGGGTCGGTCAGCTGTTCTTCCTCATTGGGATATTCAGACATGTGCTTACCTTCCTGAACGTTGAGACAGGACCCGTTGGATCCTGTGCCGCGTGTGCGGAAACACCGCACTCTTACCATCAGCATACTTACGAACGGGGAAACGGGAAAAGCCGGCGGCGCAAACCCGTCAGGGGGTGAGCATCAGCCGGACGGCCGTTTCGGAGGCGGAGAACCCGCCCACGTCGATGACCTCGCCGCCGAAGAACCGGTCCACCACCCGCGGGTCGATGTAGGATTTCCGGGCCACGGCGGGGGTATTGCCGAGGTGTTCGGCCACTTTACGTGCCGTGGCGGCCGCGGCCTGCTGCTTGGCTTTCTGCGTGGACGCCGCCGGGAACGCCCGGGCCAGGTGCATCGCGGCCACCACCGTGGCCTGCCAGGTGCGGAAATCCTTGGCCGTGAAGTCCCCGCCGGTGACCTCCTTCAGGAAGGCGTTCAGCGAGGCGCCGGTGATGCTGTGCCATCCTCCGTCACCGTCCTGATAGGCCAGCGCGGTGTCGGGCTTCGGACGGGCGAGCATGGGCTCCAGGGCAGCCACCAGGTCCGGATCCGCAATCGAGGTGTGCCACTCCTGCCCGCTCTTACCCGGGAAATCGAACTTCACCTCGGCCCCCTGCACCGTGACGTGCTCCACGCGCAGCGTGGTGGTTCCGTAGGAGCCGTTGACCTCGGCATACCGCTCCCCGCCGATGCGCAGGGCTCCGGCGTCGACAATCCGCAGGGCCGCGGCATAAGCGCGCTGCGGACCGGCACCGTCGGTGCGCAGATGCTTGGTGATCAGGCGCCTGGCCGCCGGCAGGGCCTGGGCAAAGGCCAGGGACCGGTCAAACTTCTCCCGGTCCTTCAGTTCCCGCCAGTGCAGGTGGTAGATGTATTGCCGGCGACCGGCGGCATCCGTCCCGGTCGCCTGGATGTGACCGTTGGCATAAGGGCTTATCCAGACGTCCGTCCAGGCAGGAGGAATGGCCAGGGCGCGGATCCGCTCCAGGGTTTCCCGGTCTTTCAGTACGTCGCCGCGCAGCCCGCGGTAGCTGAAACCGCGCCCCCGGCGCAGCCGCGAATATCCCGGATGCTCACAGTTGCTCCGCCGCAGCCGCATGTTTTTCCCTTCGCGTTTTCCTGTTTCCGGTGCACCGGGCCTGTCCGACAGCAGGGTCGCACCGAAATGTCGCTGCGGAGAGATTAGCCGTCGAGCAGGCCCTGAAGCCAGCGGTCCGCCGAGCGGAAGGCCTCGTCGCTGGTGTGCTTTGGAATTTCGGGCTCGCGGTGGTCAGCCCGGGGGTAGGAGCCCAGGAACCGCAGGTTCGGGCTGATCCGGTGCAGGCCCTTCAGGGCGTCGGCCATCCGGGCATCATTGATGTGGCCGTCGGCGTCAATGCTGAAGAAGTAGTCGCCCAGGAACAGCCCGGTGGGCCGCGACTCAATCCGGCTCAGGTTCACCCCGCGGGCGGAAAACTGGTCCAGGATTTCCATCAGCGCACCGGGATGGTCCTCCGGCAGCGGCACCACGAGAGTGGTCTTGTCGGCCCCGGTGGGCGCCGGCAGGGCAGCGGGCCGGCTCAGGAGCACGAAGCGGGTCACGGCGTCGGCCACGTCGCCGATGTCGGTGCGGATCACGTTCAGGCCCAGCCGCTCCGCCACCAACGGCGAACAGATGGCGGCGTCGTACCCGGCCCCCGGGGAGAGGAGGCCCGTCGCTGCGGCCGCGGTCGACGACGCGGGGAGATATTCCGCCTGCGGAATGTTTATTTCCGCCCAGTTCCGGCATTGGGCCCAGGCATGGGAGTGCGTGGAGACGGTGGTGATGCCGGCCAGGTCCAGTCCGGGCCGTGCGGCCAGGACGAAGGTGATGGGAACCAGGATTTCGCGCCGGATGCGCAGCGCATCGCCGGCCGAAATGGCGTCCAGGGTGGCACTGACGCCGCCCTCCACCGAGTTTTCAATGGGCACCACTGCAGCATCGGCGCGGCCGCTGCGGACCATTTCCAAGGCGGTGTTCACGCTGGTGGCGGGAATGCGCTCCGACGCATCCGCACCCGGAACCTGCAGCAGGGCGGCCTCCGTGAAGGTGCCCTCGGGGCCCAAATAGGTGTAAATCAGGCCCTCGGTTTCGCTGCCGGCACCGGTGCTGGGCGAAGCACTCATACGACCGTGGGGTCCTGCCCGTTGTCGGAGACCATGGGCTTTCCGGCTTCCAGCCACGCACCCATGCCGCCGGTGACATTCACAGCCGAGTAGCCGTGGGATTCCAGCCAGGCAGTGGCTCGCGCGCTGCGGCCGCCGGACCGGCAGATGACGGCGAGATCCTGGTCCGGGTCCAGGTCATTGAGGCGTTCGGGCAGGGAGTCGAGAGGAATGTGGAGGGCGCCGTCGATGTGCCCCGCTTCCCATTCGTAGTCCTCCCGAACGTCCAGAATCTTGGCATCGCTGCTGATCTCGCCTACTGATACGTTTTCCATTTTCCGGTTCCTGTCTTTGCATGTGCGGCGGCCCCGGGCCTCTTCGGGCTCCGGCGGCACGCCGGAACACCGGACCGGGTGTCAACTTCCTCCCAGCCTATAGTGGGAGCCCAGTCCGGAAAATAATCCGCCGTCCCGGAGGTCACATGTCCGCTCCGCCGCTTCCCGGTCCGACTTCACCGTCGACTGAGCCCACTGCCCTGCAGTGGCGGGACCGCCTCGCCTCGGGTGAAGTCAGCGCCCGCGAGGTGACCGGCTATTTCCTCCGGCGCATCGAGGAACGAAATCCGGCACTGGGCGCCTTCCTGCTGCCCACTCCGGAACCCGCCCTGCGGGAGGCGGCGGCGGCCGATGAACGATTTGCCCGCGGCGAGCCCCTGGGGCTGCTTCACGGCATGCCGCTGGCCCACAAGGATCTGACCGATGTTGCCGGAATACCCACCACGCTGGGCACCGCCGCCCTGGAACCGTATGTTCCGGCCGAGGACGGCCCCCTCCCCGCCGTCCTGCGCGGCGCCGGGGCCATCAGCCTGGGCAAGACCCAGGTTCCGGAGTTCGGGCTCAGCAGCTACAGCGAGAATTTCATCGGCGCTCCGGCCCGGAACCCCCTGGACCCGATGCGAAGCCCGGGCGGCTCCAGCGGCGGCAGCGCCGCGGCCGTGGCAGCGGGCATGATTCCATTCGCGCCGGGCACTGACGGCGGCGGATCGGTGCGCATTCCGGCCGCGGCCACCGGACTGGTGGGCTTGAAACCGAACCGCGGGCGGGTGCCGGCCGGAGGTGGCCAGAACGACCTGGGCCAGTTTGTGGTGGCCGGACCCCTGGCGCGCAACGCCGCGGATGCGGGGCTGCTGCTGGACGCCATGGTCGCCGGCCCCAACCATCATGCGACGTCGGCCGCGCCCTTCGAGGGCAGCTTCCTGGCCGCGGCCCAGCGGGCCGCAGGGCGTTTCCGGATCGGAGTGAGCACCCTCTCGCCGTTCTCCTCGCGCCTGGAGATCGTCCTGGATCCCGAGGCGGTGCAGGCACTCACCACCGGCATCCGCGCGCTCACCGCAGCCGGCCATGACGTGGTTGACGCCGAACTCAGCTACGACGAGCGCTATCCGGAGGCTTTCCAGACGGTGTGGACGGCCTCGCTCGCCACCTTGGTCCTGCCCGAGGGCGCCGAGCGGAGGCTGACACCGCTCACGGCGGCGGTCCGCCGTCGGGCCCTGCAGCGTTCGGCCGGGGAGCTGGCGTCGGCGCTGGATGTCCTGCGCCGCTTCGAAGAGGACACCATCCGCGCCTACAGCGCCTATGACATGATCCTCACTCCGGCGCTGGGCCAAACTCCGCGCCCGGTGGGCTGGTACTGGGAAAACCCGCCCGAAGCCGGATTTCCGGACGAAGAGGCACTGGGCTTGGAGGACTACGCCCGGCAGTGCCGCTACTCGCCCTTCACATCGATGGTCAATGTGTGCGGACTCCCGGCCATCTCCGTACCGACCCTGAGAACGCCGGACGGCCTGTCCATGGGCATTCAACTGATCGGACGGCCCGGCGCAGAGGCCCAGCTGTTGGCCGTCGCCGCGCAGTTGGAATCCTAAAACGCGTATACTAGTCCATGAGTTCCCCGCACCCCGCCTGAGGTCGCCATGGATGCCGTAACAGTGTGCCGTAGAACCAATTTGCCGGTGATGTTTCTCACTGCCCAGCAGGCTCCTGAAGCGATAGCGCGGAGAATTCCGCCCCGAGGCCGCCCCGCGCACACATATGCCGATGCGAACATGTTCGGGTGAGTTCTAATCCCAGCACCTCAGCCGCCCCGTCGGCCCGAAAGTCCTTCTTTGGCCATCCCCGCATGTTGGCGAACCTCTTCAGCGTCGAGCTGTGGGAACGGTTCTCCTTCTACGGCATGCAGGGCATCCTGCTGTACTACATGTACTACTCAGTCGCCGACGGCGGCCTGGGTATCGACATGGCCGTCGCCACCGGACTTGTCGGCGCCTACGGCGGTGGCGTTTACCTGTCCACCATTCTCGGTGCCTGGGTTGCGGACCGCCTGCTGGGCTCGGAACGTGTCCTGTTCTACTCGGCGATCATCATCGTGCTGGGCCACATCTCCCTGGCCGTGCTTCCGGGCGCGGCGGGACTGGCCGCCGGCCTGATCCTGATCGCCCTCGGTTCCGGCGGCCTGAAGGCCAACGCAACCTCGCTTGTTGGCACCCTCTACACAGAGACGGATGAGCGCCGCGACGCCGGGTTCTCCATCTTCTACATGGGCATCAACCTCGGCGCCCTCGTCGGCCCCATCCTGACCGGCCTCGTCCAGAACAAGTTCGGCTTCCACTTCGGCTTCGGCCTGGCCGCCGTCGGCATGGTCATCGGCCTGACCCAGTACGCCCTGACCCGCAAGCACCTGCCCGAGGCCGCCCATCTGGTCAGCAACCCGCTGCCGCGCCCGCTGTTCACCAAGGTGATCGCCGGAACGGTGGCCGCGCTCGTGCTGATCGTCCTGGCCGTGTTCTTCGGCCTGCTGACCGCGGAAAACCTGGCTCCGGTCATGGCCACCCTGGCCATCCTGGCGTCCATTGGCTACTTCGTGGTGATCCTGACGAGCAAGAAGGTCAACAGGATTGAGCGCCGCCGCGTCTACTCCTTCATTCCGATGTTCGTGGCCAGCGCCGCCTTCTGGGCCCTGTTCCAGCAGCAGTTCACCGTGGTGGCCATCTACGCCGACTCCTCGCTGGACCGCACCCTGTTCGGCTGGGAAATGCCGCCCAGCTTCGTGCAGTCCATCAACCCCGTGTTCATCATCATTTTCGCCGCGGTCTTCGCTGCACTCTGGACCAAGCTGGGCGACAAGCAGCCGTCTTCCCCGCTGAAGTTCGCCATGGGCCTGGCCGTCATGGGCCTGGCGTTCCTCGCCTTCATCCCGTTCTCCGGCGGCGCCCCGAACAGCACGCCGCTGCTGGCCCTGGCCGGCATCCTGCTGCTGTTCACGTTTGCCGAGCTGTTCCTGTCCCCGATCGGCCTGTCAGTGGCGACCAAGCTGGCGCCGGCTGTCTTCCGGACCCAGATGGTGGCCCTGTTCTTCCTGTCCGTCTCCTTGGGCACCACCATGGCCGGCTGGCTGGCACAGTTCTACGACCCGGCCACCGAGGTCAGCTACTTCGCGTTCAGCGGCATCACCGCCATCGTCCTGGGCGCCGCCCTGGTCGTGGCTACGCCCGCCATCAAGAAGCTGATGAGCGGCGTGCGCTAAGCACTACGCCAAGCCTTTCCAGGCTTCTCCAACGACGACGACGGCTTCCCGCCGTCGTCGTCGTTGGTTAAGCCGCGATGCAGGCTGTCCGCCGGAACCGCTGGATCCGCCGTTCCCCGAGTGGTACTACTGAAATCGCAGGCCTGATGATGGTGGAGGGCGGGACTCCCGCTTCCGCAGAAGGAGGACACGCCATGGCAGAGGACAAGAGCAAGGGCACCGGCAAGGATCCCAACGAGGGTACTGAAAATCCCGCGGAGGCACTGGTGGAGTCCGGGGCTGACGTCATTCCCGACGGCACGGGGGATCCCAATAAAACCGATCACCGGGTGGAGGTCCACGCGAGTATTTCCGAAGGATCGAATTCGAACAGCAAGACGTCCGGCCGCACCGGTTCCGAACCGGAGGGCCGGAAGGCCTAAGCGGGCGGCCACCTTAGCTGCCTTCTGCCACATCCGCGGGCGGCCGATCTGCCACCGGCGGCTTTTGTTTGGCATGCTTAGGGGTATGTCTACCCGAGCTGGCACAGTTGCCCAACCCTCCGACCTTGTGAACCTGACGGCACTCCTGGATGCCTACTACGACGTCACGCCGGACATGCAGGACCCCGCGCAGCGGGTCGTCTTCGGCACGTCGGGTCACCGCGGCTCGTCCCTGAACGGGGCCTTCAACGAACCGCACATCGCCGCCATCACGCAGGCGATTGTTGAGTACCGCACCGGACAGGGCATCACCGGTCCGCTGTTCATGGGCAAGGACACCCACGCCCTGTCGGAGCCGGCGCAGAACACCGCCCTGGAGGTTCTCGCCGGCAACGGCGTGAACGTGCTGATCGATTCCCGCAACGGCTTCACGCCCACTCCGGCGCTGAGCCACGCGATCCTGAAGCACAACACCGGCCGCACCGAGGAGGCCGACGGCATCATCATCACGCCCTCGCACAATCCTCCGGCAGACGGCGGTTTCAAGTACAACCCGCCCACCGGCGGCCCCGCCGGTTCCGAGGCCACCAATTGGATCGCCAACCGCGCCAATGAACTGCTGGAGGACGGGCTGCGCGGCGTGCGGCGCATTCCGCTCGGCGAGGCGCGGCTGGCCGACTCGGTGGGCACCTACGACTTCCTGCAGAACTACGTCGAGGACCTTCCGTCGGTCCTGAACCTGGACGCGATCCGCGAATCCGGCCTGCACATCGGCGCCGATCCCCTGGGCGGCGCCTCCGTGGACTACTGGGGTGCCATCGCGGAGATGCACCAGCTGAACCTGAGCGTGGTCAACCCCAACGTGGACCCGCAGTGGGCGTTCATGACCCTGGACTGGGACGAGAAGATCCGCATGGACTGCTCCTCCCCCGATGCGATGGCCTCGCTGATCTCGCGCGCCAACGAATATGACATTGCCACCGGCAATGACGCCGACGCCGACCGCCACGGGATTGTCACGCCCGACGCCGGGCTGATGAACCCCAACCACTACCTCGCCGTCGCCATCGACTACCTCTACCGGAACCGCTCCGGCTGGCCGAAGGACGCGGTGGTGGGAAAGACCTTGGTGTCCTCCTCGATGATCGACCGCGTGACCGGCGATCTGGGCCGAACCCTGATGGAGGTCCCGGTGGGCTTCAAGTGGTTTGTTCCGGGACTGCTCTCCGGTGAAGCGGCCTTCGGCGGCGAAGAATCCGCCGGCGCGTCCTTCCTGCGCCTGGACGGCAAGGCCTGGACCACCGACAAGGACGGCATCCTGCTGGCCCTGCTGGCCTCGGAGATCACCGCGGTGACGGGCAAGACGCCGTCACAGCGGTACCGGGAGCTGACCGCAAAGTTCGGCGATCCCGAGTACGCCCGCGTGGACGCCCCGGCCAGCCGCGAGCAGAAGGCGGCGCTGGCGAAGCTCTCGCCCTCGGACGTCACCGCCACCACCCTGGCCGGCGAGGACATCACGGCGCGCCTGACCGAGGCGCCGGGCAACGGCGCACCCATCGGCGGCCTGAAGGTCACCACCGAGAATGCCTGGTTTGCCGCCCGCCCCTCGGGCACCGAGGACGTGTACAAGATCTACGCCGAATCCTTCAAGGGCGTGGAACACCTGCGCACCGTCCAGGCCGAGGCCAAGGCCATTGTGGACGGCGTCATTTCCTAGCCCCAATCTCTCCCTAGTCCCCGCCGGGTCAGGCGGGGTCGGGGGGGGGCAGCGGCGGATTAGAGCAGGCGGCGCAGCAAACGCCGCTTGAGCCCGTTGTACGGCGGATAGGCCACCCGCAGCGTGTCCAGCGCGGTGCCCTTGGTGAACACCGGACGCAGCTGGCTGAACGTGTCGAACGAGAACTTGCCGTGATAGGCGCCGGTGCCGCTGGCGCCGGCGCCGCCGAACGGCAGGCCGGGCACGGCCAGCTGCACCGTGCTCACGTTGTGGTTCACGCTGCCGGCCCGCACCCCGCGTTCAAAGGCCTTCCGGGCCGCTGCCGAGTGCGTGTACAGGTAGGACGCCAGCGGCACCGGACGGGCGTTGATGAACGCCATGGCCTCATCGAGGTCCTTCACGGTCAGCACGGGCAGGATGGGACCAAAAATCTCTTCCTGCATCACCGGAGAGTCCGGGGAAACATCGGTCAGGATGGTCGGCTCCAGGTACAGCGAGTTCCGGTCGCCGCGTCCTCCGGCCAGCACGGTTCCGCTCTCCAGCAGACCGTGCAGCCGGTCCCAGTGCTGTTCGTTGATGATCCGGCCCAGGTCCGGGCTCCGCGCCGGATCCTTCCCGAACAGCTCGGCGACCGCTCGGACCAGGTGCTTGCGCAGCTTGGGTGCCGCCGCCTCGGTGACGAGCACGTAATCCGGCGCCACGCAGGTCTGTCCGGCATTCAGCAGCTTCCCGTACACCAGCCGGCGGGCGATGGCGGCGAAATTGCCGTCCAGCACGACGGCGGGCGACTTCCCGCCCAGTTCCAGCGTGACCGGAGTCAGGTATTTGGCGGCGGCCTGCAGCACCACCCGGCCCACCCGTTCCCCGCCGGTGAAAAAGATGGAGTCGAAGCGCTCGGCCAGCAGCGCGGTGCTGGCTTCCTGCCCGCCCTGGATGACGACGACGGCGTCCGGGTCCAGGTACTGCGGCAGCAGTTCCGCCATTGTCGCCGAGGTGGCGGGAGCCAGCTCCGAGGGCTTCAGCACCGCGGCGTTGCCGGCCGCCAGGGCGCCGATCAGCGGAGCCAGCAGCAGCTGCACGGGATAGTTCCACGGTGCGATGACCAGCACCACGCCCAGCGGCTGCGGCTCGGTCTTGGCTGAGGCGGGCAGCAGGCCCAGCGGCACCGGAACGCGGGTGCTGCGGGTCCACTGCGCCAGGTGCTTCAGCGTGTATTCGGCCTCGGCGCGGGTGATGGAGATTTCGGTCAGGTAGCCCTCGAGCGGGTTCTTGCCGAGGTCCCGGGCCAGGGCGGCGCCGAACTCAGCCTCGCGCTCGGTCAGCATCCGGATCAGGCCCTGAAGCTGGGCCCGCCGCCAGGACAGCGGACGGGTCCGGCCCGAGTCGTAGGTCCGGCGCACCGCTGCCACCGCGGAGCTGATCTGCCGCTCCGGGAGGGTTTCGCTGACCTCTGCCAGGGCTCCGGCGCTCATCGGTGGCTCTCCGGAGAGCCGGCGCCGGCGGGAGCGCCTGCCGGTGCCGCCGCCGGCGGAGCTTCGGGGCGGCCGGTGAAGTGGTCCATGGACTGGTACACCTTGAACACGCGTCCGGCCACCACGTCCCACAGCGGCTGCGGCAGCAGCCCGCGCAGGGCGCTGCCCAGCGGCACCGTCCACGGCAGCTGGATCCGGGCCTTGCCCTCCATCAGGGCAGCCCACGCCCGGTCCACCACATACTGCGGTTCCATCAGCGGCGTCATCAGCGGGCCGCGGGCCCCGGCAAACATGCCGGTTTTGATGTAGCTCGGAATCAGGGTGGTGACCTGAATGTGCCCGTTGCCGGCTTCATTGAGTTCCAGCCGCAGCGAATCGCTCCAACCGATCACTGCCCACTTGGAGGCGGCGTAAACGCTCATCTTCGGCACTGACAGGGTGCCCGACGCCGAAGCGACGTTCAGGATCCGCACCGGCGTGCGGCGGGCGATCATCTGCGGCAGGAACGCCCGGGTGATCTGCATCGGCGCCACCGCATTCACCTGCATCACGGCGTCAATGTCCGCCGCCGTGTGCTCCCAGAAGTACTTTCCGCGCACGATCCCGGCATTGTTGATCAGGACATCGGGAACCCCCACCTCTGCCAGAACCCGTTCGGCGGCCGCGGCCACCTCCGGCTGGGAGCTGACGTCCAGGGCAAAGGAATGGACAGCACTGCCGCCCGGCTCCCGCAGCTCCGCCGCCGCGGCCTCCAGGGCATCGGTGTTGCGGTCCCACAGGACCACGTGCGCGGCGCCGTCGCGCACGGCCCGTTCGGCGTACAGCCGCCCCATGCCCATGGCCGCGCCGGTGATGAGTACCGTGCGGCCCGAAACTGATATGCCCATGCTGATCCGTCCATTCGCGGGTGACGCCGGTGTCCGCCCCCGAGTTGTTCCCGGTAAGTGCTTCGCCTGCAACGTAACATCTTGGACATCGATGCCCGGTACTATTCTGCACGAACCCTCCGTTGGTCTTTGAAAGGCACATCCATGAGCAAATTCGGTACCGCCTGGACCATTCACGGTGACGGCAAGACGATTAAACCCGGCGAATACGTGGCCCCCGGCGAACGGCTCAGCTGGCCGCGCACCATCGGCATCGGCGCCCAGCACGTCGTGGCCATGTTCGGAGCCACCTTCCTGGTTCCGCTGCTGACGGGTTTTCCGCCCGCCACCACACTGTTGTTCTCGGGCATCGGCACCATCCTGTTCCTGATCATCACGGCCGGACGGGTGCCCAGTTACCTCGGCTCCAGCTTCGCGTTCATCGCACCCATTGCGGCGGCCACCAGCCAGCACGGTCCCGGCGGAGCGCTCGGCGGGATCATCATGGCCGGGGCGGCGCTGTTCCTCATCGGCCTGGCCGTCCAGGTGGCGGGCACAAAGTGGATCCAGATCCTGATGCCCCCGGTGGTGACCGGCACCATCGTGGCCCTGATCGGACTGAACTTGGCCGGCACCGCCCGCACCAACTTTGAGGCGGGCCCGGTCACCGCCGTCGTCACCGTGCTGGTGATCCTGCTGTCCTCAGTCCTGTTCAAGGGCTTCCTGGGCCGGCTCTCGATCCTGATCGGCGTGGTCGCCGGCTACATCACGGCGATGCTGCGGGGCGAGGTGGACTTCGCGGTGATCGGCGACGCCGCCTGGTTCGGGCTGCCCGAGTTCATGTCCCCGACGTTCCACTTCTCAGTGATCGGCCTCTTCGTGCCGGTGGTCCTGGTCCTGGTGGCCGAGAACATCGGCCATGTGAAGTCAGTCGCCGCCATGACCGGGCGTGATCTTGATCCCTATGCCGGCCGCGCGCTGATGGCCGACGGCCTCGCCACCGTGCTGGCCGGATCCGGCGGCGGTTCCGCGACCACCACCTACGCGGAAAACATCGGCGTCATGGCCGCCTCCCGGGTGTACTCCACGGCCGCCTACTGGGTTGCCGGACTTGTGGCCATCCTGCTGAGCCTGTTTCCGAAGTTCGGCGCGATGATCGCGACCGTTCCGGAAGGCGTGCTGGGCGGCGCCGGCGTCATCCTGTACGGCATGATCGGCATGCTGGGCGTGCGCATCTGGGTGGACAACCGGGTGAACTTCTCCAACCCGATCAACCTCTCCACGGCCGGCCTGGGCCTGATCATCGCCATCGCCAACTTCACCTGGGTGGTGGCCGGGCTGGAGTTCGGCGGCATCGCGCTCGGCACCGGAGCCACCCTGCTGGCCTTCCACGGCATGCAGGCGATCGCGCGCTGGCGGGGCACCGATCCCGACGATCCGCAGGAGGACCGGGGAGCGAGGCCGAGCCGGCTGGGCTAGGCCCCGCCGGCTCGGCCCCGCGGTTACGGGCGGGCCCCGCGGTTACGGGCGGGGCCTAAGCACCCTCGAGGGCCTGCACGGTGGCCCGGGTCAGCCAGCGCCGGGCGGAGGTCATCGCGTCCTGCGGGTCCGACACCAGGTCCAGCAGGCTCACGGCCGCCACCACGCCGTATTCCGCCAGCACCTGCGGCGGCAGCGTGATCCGCCCGGCCAGGGCCACCACCGGGATGCCGGCGTCCCGCGCACGCTCGGCCACCGACAGCGGAGCCTTGCCGTACCGGGACTGCTCGTCAAGGGAGCCTTCGCCGGTCAGCACCAGGTCCGCCTTCTCGAGGGCGGCTTCCAGCCCGGTGAGCCGGGAAATCACGTCGAAGCCGCTTTCCAGGGAGGCCTCGGTAAACGCCAGGAACGCCGACGGGAAGCCGCCGGCCGCGCCGGCGCCGGCGGTATCGACGTCCACGCCGGTCACCTCCCGCAGCAGTGCGGCCCACCGGACCAGGGCCTCGTCCAGCAGCAGGCGCGCCGAGGCGTCGGCCCCCTTCTGTTCCCCAAACACGTGCGCCGCCCCCTCCGGGCCGGTCAGCGGGTTGGTGACGTCGGCAGCGATGCGGACCCGGACACCCGGCAACCGGCCGTCCAGCCCGGACACGTCGATCGCCGCCGCCAGGGACAGCCCGGCCCCGCCCGGCGGCACCGGATTTCCGGCGGCATCCAGGATCCGCAGGCCCAGGGCGGTGAGCGCTCCGGAGCCGCCGTCGGTCATGGCCGAGCCGCCGATGCCGAGCACGATTTCAGTGGCACCCGCGTCCAGGGCCTCCCGGATCAGTTCACCGCTGCCGTAGCTCGACGCCGCGAGCGAGGACTGCACTGAGGGATCCACCAGCATCAGCCCGGAGGCCCGGGCAGTTTCGATCACGGCGGTGCTTCCGGTCATCGCCCACAGGGCCGTGACATAGCCGCCCAGCGGCCCGCGCACGCTCGCGGTGTGCTCCTGCGCGCCGGCGGCCAGCGCCGCTTCCAGGGTGCCTTCACCGCCGTCGGCCACCGGAACGAGCATCACGTCGGCTTCCGGATAGACGGCAAGCACGCCTTCGGCCATCGCTGCGGCGGCTTCAACCGCCGAAAGGGAACCTTTGAACTTGTCCGGGGCTATGAGAACGCGCATGCACCAATACTGCCAGCCCGGAGGCCGATCCGGCGGCTCTGGGCCGGCCGGTCAGGGCTTTGCCTGCTCCGAGCGGCGCTGCGGCCAGACCCCCCGGCGGGACAGGACATCGGCCAGCAGGTCGGCCCGGTCCGACACCAGGCCGTCCACCCCCAGGTCCAGCAGCCGCTCCATGTCGGCGGGGTCGTTGACCGTCCAGACATGGACCTGCAGGCCGGCCCGGTGGCACCGGCTCACGAACCGCCGCGTGACGATCCGCAGGGGGCCCTGCCGCTCCGGAACCTGCAGGCACTGGTACCGTCCCAGCTTGGCCAGCACGCCCGCCAGGCCAAGCGGCGCGAGCAGCACGGTCAGGGCCGTGAACGGTGCGCCGGCGGAGCTGGCGGCCGGCCGGGCCAGCCGGCGCAGGGAGGCGAGCCGCCGGCGGTCCGAAAACGAGGTCACCAGCACCCGGTCGTGGGCGGCATGCTTGTCCAGCAGCCGCGCCAGTTCGGCAGCTCCTGCGGCGTCCTTGACGTCCACGTTCAGGCGCGCTTCGGGCAACTGCGTCAGCAGCTCCTCGACGGTGGGGATTTCCTCGGTTCCCCCCACGCGGGCACGCCGGACCTCGCGCAGGCTGAGCCTGCCCACGGGTCCGCCGGCGCCGGCAACCCGGTCCAGCGACGCGTCGTGGAAGGCCAGGAGTACGCCGTCGCGGGTGGTGCGCACGTCAGTCTCCAAATAGCCGAAGCCCAGCGCGGCGGCGGCGCGGAACGCCACCAGGGTGTTTTCGCGGCCTTCCCGGGAGAACCCGCGGTGGGCAAGCCCCAGTGGCGGCGGAGAGTCAAAGTAGGGATATCTCACCTGCGTACTTTATCCGCAGGAGCCCCGGCACCGGCACCGGACATCCTCATCCCGCGGGCCCGGTCCTAGACTGGCAGCACCCGGAGCCGCTGCTGCGGCGCGGGAGGGGCGATGCGGTGCGGAGGTACCCGGTTTGGCGACAGACTCCCGAGCAGAAGGACCGGCCGGAAGAAGCCCGACGCCGCACGGACCGGCGGCCGGGCTGCCCTGCGGGCTGGCGGATTGGCTGCGCGGGACCGCCCGCCGGGCACGGCGGGCTCCGGCAACGCTGGCCTTCCTGGCGGTCTTTTGGATGGCGGGTGCTGCAAGCTCGAGCCTGGTGTCCGGTCCCGATGCACCCCTCGCCGCCTGGGTCGTGCTCTCCGCGGAATCACTTCCCGAACACTGGCCGGCACTGCTGCTCTCGGGCCTTTGGGCCGCCGGCCTGCCCGGATACCTTGCCGGCACCCTTCTGATCCTGCTGGTCGGCCTGCCGTGCG
This sequence comes from Arthrobacter sp. zg-Y820, assembly GCF_030142155.1. Classification (GTDB taxonomy): domain Bacteria; phylum Actinomycetota; class Actinomycetes; order Actinomycetales; family Micrococcaceae; genus Arthrobacter_B. The sequence continues at coordinate 65,674 of NZ_CP126247.1, read as the reverse complement.
AGCGCCTGATGGGCTCCGCACGGTTCGCCGCAGCTGCCGTCTGGGCGCAGCTCGCCGGCGCACTGCTGGCCATTGGGTTCACCCACGCAGCCAATGCCTTGCCCGGCGAATGGTCACGGGCGCTGGAGTCGGAGTCCTTTGTCGGCCCGGTGGCCTTCGTCTGCGGCGTTGCCGCCGCGGCCAGTGCCCGGTTCTCCACCCTCTGGCGCCGCCGCCTGCGCGTGGGCCTCTTCACGCTGCTGGTGCTCCTGGCCCTGTACGGGGGCTCGTTCCACAGCATCACGGTGCTCGGAGCCGCGGTCGCCGGGGCGCTGGCCGGGCCGCTTTTGGCTGGGCGCCGGCCGGCATTTCCGGACCGGATCGTCACCAGCCGGCGCGAAGCCCGCGTCCTGGTGGCGCTGGTGGTGGCGGCTTCCGCAGCGGGACCGGTCATTTCCGCGCTCAGTTCCCAGGCGGTGGGGCCGCTGGCGGTCCTGCGGTTCCTGAATACCGACATTGAGCTCGTCGATCCGCAGGCCCTTGCCGCGCTGTGCAGCGATCCGGCGCAAAGCGCTGACTGCACGGAGGCGCGGCTGCAACTGCGCGCAGGGCCGGCGGGGTTCTTCCTGGCCACGCTGCCGCAGGTCCTGCTGATTGTTTTTGCCGACGGGCTGCGGCGGGGCCGCCGTTTTGCCTGGTGGTGCGCCGTTCTCCTGCAGGGTCTGATGACGCTGCTGGCCGCAGTCCGCGCGGCCCGGTACCTCCGCGGAGACACCCCCGGCCGGATTGAGCTGGGAGCGGCGCAAAACGCACTGGTGCTGATCCTGCCCGTGCTGGTGCCGCTGGCTGTCTTCGTCCTGCTCTGCGTCACCCGCCGCCTGTTCACTGTCTCGGCGCCACCGGGCCTGTACCGCCGGCTGTCCGCCTGGGCGTCCGGGGCAGCGGTACTGCTCGGCGCCGCGTACGTCCTGGGCGGACTGGCACTCCGGAACTCCTTCACTCCGCAGGCCACCGCCCGGGCACTTCTCACCGGTTTGCCCGAACGGTTCCTGCCCGTCCTGGAACTCGAACTCCCGGCGTCGGCTCCCGGACCGCTGCCCCTCACGGTGCCGGCGGACCTGCTCTATGAAGGCGTCGGGCTGGCGTTCTGGGTGTTTACGTGTGTCCTGCTGCTGCGGTCCTTCCTGGAGCCGCCCTACCTCCGCGGCTCCGCAGACATCGTCCGGGCCCGCGCCCTGCTGAAGACCCACGGCGGCGGAACCATGGCCTGGATGACCCTGTGGCCCGGGAACACCTACTGGTTCTCGCCCGGCGGAAACTCGTATGTGGCCTTCCGGTCCACCCCCGGCGTTGCACTAACCGTTGGCCCGCCCGTCGGACCGCATCCGGAGCTGCGCCGGACGATCGAGGATTTCTCGGCCTTCTGCACTTCCAACGGAACAGCTGCCTGCTTCTACTCCGTGACCTCGGAAGTGGAAGGCATCACCTCCGGCATGGGGTTCTCCCGGCTGCAGGTCGCCGAGGAAACCATTCTGCCGCTGGGAAACCTGAAATTTCGGGGCAAAAAGTTCCAGGACCTCCGGACCGCCCTGAACCACGCCCGCAAGGCCGGCATCGAAGCGCGCTGGATCAGCTATCCGACGGCACCGCTGGCAGTGCTGGACCAGCTGCACGCCATCTCCGAAGAGTGGGCGGCGGACAAACAGATGCCGGAAATGGGCTTCACGCTGGGCGGGCTGGACGAGCTGGACGATTCCGAGGTCCGGTGCCTGATCGCCGTCGACGGCGACGGCACCGTCCATGCGGTGACCTCCTGGCTGCCGATCTACCGGGACGGCCGCGTCATCGGCTGGACCCTGGACTTCATGCGCCGGCGCGGCGCCGGCTTCAAGCCGGCCATGGACTTCCTCATTGCCTCCGCCGCAAGCCTGCTGCAGGCGGAAGGGTATGAACTGCTGAGCCTCTCCGGAGCACCGCTGGCCCGCGCCGCACGGCCCGGGCCCCGGAACGGGAACGGAGCCGGTAACGGAACTGCGAGCGGAGCCGCGGAGAGGGCGGACCCGGCGGCGGGCGACTCAAGCCTTCTGGATTCCGTCCTGGACCTGCTCGGAACGACCCTGGAACCGGTCTACGGCTTCCGCTCCCTGCTGGCGTTCAAGGCCAAGTTCCAGCCCCGTTACGTTCCCCTGTACCTGACGTACCGTGATCCGGCCTCCCTGCCCGCCATTGGGAACGCCGTCGCACGGGCCTATCTGCCGCGGCTTTCCGTGGCCCAGGGGCTCACCCTCGTGCGGCACATTGTGGACAGCTCACGGTGAACTCACTGTCGCTGATCAGCGGGGCATTTCCCGTTGGGCTAGGAGTCCTGGGCGCGCTGTCACTGCTGTGGCTGGTTTGGGGCGGACGCCGGCAGGTGCTGGTGGTGGTGCCGGCGGCCGCTGCATTCGCTGCCCTGCTGACTTTGATCCTGTATGTCCTGGCCGAGACCGTTTTTCATTGGTGGAACGCCTCACTGCCGCGCCTGCTGTATGTATATGCCTGTGCTGGCATACTTGCGATAATCCTTGCGGCGGCGCGGCTGAGGGACGCCCGGGCCGTCCGGATGCGGCTCCTGACACTCGTTGCCGCAGCACTGGTCATGGCGGCGGTCGCCGGCGCCACGAATGCAGCCTACGGACAGTATCCGACCCTCGGTTCGCTGCTGTTTCCGCCGGCGGTGGAGACCTCGGACCTGCCCGAACGCAGTCCGGACGCCGCCGCCGGGCGTCCGGATACCACCGAGGCCAACTGGGTGCCGCCGGAGGACATGCCCGCCGGCGGCAGGGTCTATTCGGCCGACATACCGGGCACGGTTTCCGACTATGCCGCCAATCCGGCGCTCCTCTACCTGCCTCCCGCCTATCTGGCGACGCCTCCTGCCGTGAATCTGCCCGTGCTGGTGCTGATCCACGGCCAGCCCGGGGGCCCGTCCGACTGGCTGATCGGCGGACAGCTGCTTGAGGCCATGGACACTTTCGCCGCAGCGCATTCCGGATTGGCCCCAGTGGTGATCATGCCTGACGCATCGAACGCCAACAACAAGAACTGGCCGCTCTGTCTGGATTCCACGATCAGCTCCTCAGCCACCTACCTGGCCGTGGATCTTCCGGCCTGGGTGCAGCAGCATCTGGCCTCCGGGCTGCGGGGCGGGCCGCAGTGGGCCGTTGCCGGCTATTCCTACGGCGGAACCTGCGCCCTGCAGCTGGCGACGAATTTTCCCGCCGCCTACCCCACCTTCATCGACATTGCCGGTGAAGCGGAGCCCAGCATTCCGCAGGGCCGTGACGCCCTGGTCCAGACCTACTTCGGCGGGAACACCGCCGCCTTCACCGCCCAAAATCCCCTGGACCTGCTGCAGCACCGGACCTTTCCGGATTCCGCCGGGATCGTGGTCGTGGGCGCTGACGATTCCGTGTACGCCCCGCAGGGGCGGTCGGTCTCTGCCGCCGCCCGTGCCGCCGGCATGGACGTCACCCTTCAGGAGGTGCCCGGCGCCCATTCCTGGCATGTCTGGAAGGCGGGCCTGGTGGACAATCTGGACTGGCTCGGCCACCGGTTGGGCATACTGGTTCCATGACCCGCAACAGTTCCGAACCCCGCCCGCACGACTCCCGGCCCGAGCCGGAGCCGCGGGAGCCGATGCAGCAGACGAAGCCGAAGCCGGGGATTCCGGGCTGGCTCGCTGCGGTTTTCCAACGACTGGTCCTCTGGACATCGCCCCACGCCGCTCTGCTGATCACCCTGGCGGTGGGACTGATCCCGGCGCTCCTGCTGACCCTGGGATCGGCCGAGGTCTATGAGTCGGTGAGTGACTCCGACGGCGTGGCCCAACTCGACCAGCCGGTCCTGGATGCGGCCCTGACACTGCGCTCCCCGGAAGTCGACAGTGCGGTGACGGCCTTCACCAACCTGGCCGGCACCGTCGGCATGCCCATCCTGGCGAGCACGGCCATGGTGATCATGGCGCTGAAGTGGCGGTCCTGGACCCCGGTGCTGCTGATAGCTGCCGCTGCCGCCGGATCCCTGCTGATGACGGTGGCGGGCAAGGACCTGGTGGGCCGCGTCCGGCCGCCGCTGACGGAAGCCGTGCCGCCGTTTGAGCATTCGGCGTCGTTTCCCAGCGGCCATTCGCTGAACGCCGTGGTCATTGCCGGAGTGGTGGCCTATCTGATCGTGCTGCACCTGCACAGCCGCGGCGCCAAGGTGCTCACCGTGCTCCTGGCGGCCGGCTTCTCAATAGCCGTGGGGCTGAGCCGCGTGTTCCTGGGCCACCACTGGTTCACCGATGTGCTGGTGGCCTGGACGCTGGGACTGGCCTGGCTGGCGGTGGTCATCACCGCGCACCGGCTGCTGCACTCCCGGCGGATGTCCCGATCCGAAGCCGCAGCGGGCGCCTAACCCCGCTGCTTGGCAACTGAACCCCCGCTCCGGCGAACCGGGCTTACCGAACCGGGCTCACGACCGGCGCAGCAGCCCCTCCAGGATCTGGGCGACGCCGTCGTCGACGAACGCCGGTGCCACTTTGTCCGCGGCAGCGAGGGCGTCGGCGTGGCCTGACGCCATGGCGTAGCCGCATCCGGCCCACTGCAGCATCTGCACGTCGTTGGGCATGTCGCCAAAGGCCACCACATCAGCGGGGTCGATGTCCCGGGACGCAGCGTAGTCGGCCAGCGTCACCGACTTGTCCAAGCCGTGCAGCGACATCTCCAGCAGCGCAATGGAGGGGGCGGAATGAGTGGTCGACACCAGATGCGCCACCGCGGGGCGGACACGCTGCAGGACTTCGTCCGGCGCGGCGCCGTCCACCCGGGCCAGGAACTTCACCACGGTGTCGGTGTCGGTGAGGGTTGCTTCCAGCGGCGCGGGGGCAACGGCACCGGGCAGGTCCCGGGATTCCGATTCGAGGAAGCCGGGGCCCAGATGAAAGCCGCCAACGGTTTCGGCGGCAAAACGGGCGCCCGGGTAGAGGCCCCGGATAATGCCGGCGGCGGCAAAAATGGCCGGCAGGGACAGGGCCTGCGCCTTCAGCACCCGTTCGGTGCCCAGGTCGTAGGTGATGGCGCCGTTGGAGCAGATGACGGTTCCCGCGTGCCCGAGGAAATCCTGCAGCGGGCTCAGCCAGCGCGGCGGCCTGCCGGTGACAAACACAACCTCGATGCCGGCCTCCGTGCAGTCGCGGAAGGCACGGACGGTCCGGTCACTGATCCGGTTGTCGGGACCGACGATGGTCCCGTCCAGGTCACTTGCCACCAGACGCACCGGGCACCTCGTTCCCTCGCAGGTTGATCTGCGCACCTGCGCAGGCCTCCAGCCTAACCGGCCCGGCGCCGCTCCCTGGGGCGGCGGCGCCGGGCCAGCGCGGCGCTGCCCGGCTAGGCGGCGGGGACCTCCGCCAGGCCGACGATCCGGGCGCGGGCCAGGGTGTGGGTGAACAGGGCGAAGCCCAGGGAGGCCGGGCTGGCATCCGCCGGCACCTCCAGTGATTCGACGTCGACGGCGTGGACCACCACCATGTAGCGGTGCGGGCCGTGGCCGGCGGGCGGTGCCGCGCCCACGAAGCCGCGGAACCCGGCGTCGTTCGCCAGTTGCACGGTGCCCGGCGGCAGGTCACCGTGGTTCGCCGCGTTGCCGGGCAGGGAGGTTGCCGTTGCCGGAATGTTGAATGCCGCCCAGTGCCAGAAGCCGCTGCCCGTGGGGGCATCGGGGTCGAACATGGTCACGGCGAAGCTCCGGGTGCCCTCCGGGGCTCCGCTCCAGCTCAGCTGCGGTGATGCGTCCTGCCCGCCGGGAATGCCCATTTTCCCGCTGTACTGGGCGGCGGACATCGGCTCCATGTTCGAGACATCGTCGCTGGTGACCGTGAAGGCCGGTACCTGCGGCAGGGCGTCATAGGGATCGTAGGACTGCATGTGTTCTCCTGCGTGGTGTTGGAAAGCGGTCAGAGTTCGTTGCGGTACGGCGGGTTCGCACCGGCGCGGGAAACGGTGACGGCGGCGGCGCGGGCGGCGAACCCGAGCACTGCTTCCAGGTCACCGGGCCCGATCCGCGCCAGCTCGGCGCGGCGGGCACCGCCGTCGAGTTCCCGGTCCATCAGGGACACCAGCAGAGCGGACATGAACGAGTCCCCCGCCCCCACGGTGTCCACCACGGTCACCGGCGGAACCGAGGCGTGGGCTTCGCCCGTGGCCGTCACGGCCCAGGCGCCCTTGGAACCGCTGGTCACCGCTACCAGCGCCGGCCCCATCCCCAACCAGCGGCGGGCGGCGTCCTGCGGCGAGTCCTGCGGATAGAGCCAGGCGAGGTCCTCGTCGGAGGCCTTGACGACGTCGGACAGCGCGACGAATTTCTCGGCCTGCTCCCGGGCGTAGGACACGTCGGTGATGATGGTGGGCCGGCAGTTGGGATCGTAGCTGATCGTGGCGGCGGGGCGGGCGCGTTCCACCGCCTGCAGCACGGCGTCGGCACCGGGCCGGAGCATCGCCGCGATGGACCCGGTGTGCAGTACGGAGGTCCCGTCCAGCAGGCGCGGCAGCGCATCCGCCAGCGAGGGAAGCTGCCACTCCAGGTCAAAGGTGTAGCGGGCGCCGCCGGCGGGGTCCAGAACGGCCGTGGCCACACTGGTGGGCAGCTCGTCCGCGGGCATGGGAGTCAGGACGGAATTGGCGCGCAGGTGCGCTTCGATCAGCTGGCCGTACTCGTCAGTGCCGTAGCGGCCCGCAAACTGGACCGGGCGGCCCAGCCGGGCCACCCCCACGGCAACATTGAGCGGGCTGCCGCCGGGGTGAAAGCGTTTGGGAGCGGTGTCGCTGAGAACCACGTCCACGAGGGCTTCGCCGATTACTGTGAGCACGACCTCAACCTAACAGAGCAGCCCGCGCCTCGCCTCTCCTTTGCCCGGTTCCCCGGACCGTCACCGGTTCCTTTACCCGGTTCCTTCCGCGAGCGGAGCGTCCGTCCGGGCCGGAAGACCGCCTCCCGGGGCGAAGATCCCGTCTTTGTGCGCGGCTGCCGTCACGGCCTGGACGACGGCGGCCCAAGCGGGCGTCCCCGGCGTAATCAGGGCGAAGTGGTCCCCCGGAACCAGCCGCAGCTCGGCCGGGGATCCGCAGGCGGCCGCGGCCTGCACAAACTCGGTCGAGGAGCTCAAGGGAACATCGGCATCACTGTCTCCGTGCAGGGCGACGGCGGGCACGGGCAGGGGGAGCAGCTGCATCGGATCGGCGCTGCGGTACCGTTGCGCGCTGCCCTCCGGGGAATTGCCCAGGAAGTCGCGCACGGCACCGTCACTCAGCTCCAGCGCCAGCGCCTGGGCCAGGTTCAGGAGACCGGCTTGGAGCACGACGGCGGTGACTGGCACGGCTGCGCTGCTGCGGGCCGCTGCCCAGACGGCCAGCTGTCCGCCGGCGGAATGCCCCAGCACGGTAACCCGGGACAGGTCCAAGCCGTGGTGCTGCGCCGCAGGTTGAAGCGCGTCGATGCCGGCAGCGACGTCGTCGGCGGTTTCCGGCCAGCCGCCGCCGTTGCCGACCCGCCGGTACTCCAGGTTCCAACAGGTGAACCCCCGATCGGCAAGGTCACGGGCACCGGGCCGGCCCAACTCGGCCGTGTACCCGGAGCGCCAGTAGCCGCCGTGAATGATGACCACCACCCCCGGATGGGCCTCGGCACCGCAGGCGCCGGACTCGACCGCGCCGAACTCCACCGTGCCGGAGTCCACGGCGCCGAACTCCACCGTGCTTCCGTTACCGGCGCGGGCCGCCAGCGTGAGTTCTGCGTATTGTTCGGGGCCGGGGCCGTAGGGAATCCGCAGCGGGGTCGGCGGCATCGGCTGCCCTCCTTCATCTGGCCTAATCTGGTACGCAGTGAACCTAAGCTGGTAGTGAGCCTAATGTCCGGCAGTGCCGGGCGGCAGGCGCCACATCCGGTTCGTGAACGAATGGAGATATTCTTATGGGCGCGTGGGACAGCCTTGATGACCGGCTGCGTCCGGTGGTCCAGGCGAGCATTGACGAGTACGCCCGGGTTCGTCCGGCCTTGGAAAAGCTCACGCGCGAAATGGAGGAGAGCCTCCGCCACATCTTCACCGACAGCCCCGTCCGTCCGCTGTTCGTGGCGTCCCGGACCAAAACCGTTGAGTCCTTCCGCGACAAGGCCTCCCGGACCCTCCCGTCCGAGGATCCGGAGGAGCTCCCCACCCTGCTGTTCCCCGACCCGCTGCGCAACCTCATCGACCTGGTGGGCCTGCGCGTCATCGTGACCCTGCCGCACGAGGTGGACGAGGCAGCCAACCTGATCAAGCGCCAGCGCGCCGAGTTCGACTGCCGCGGGGACCGCGAAAAGGACATCGGCTCCATCGAGTCCGGCACCTACGGCTATTCCAGCCGGCACCTGATCCTGCGCACCATCCAGAACGAGACGGTCCGGGAGTACCACCGGCTGCTGGACCCGGAGCAGCGGCCCAACGGCAGCTATCAGTTCGAAGTGCAGATCCGCACGGTGCTGGCGCACGCATGGTCCGAGATCGAGCACGACATCCGCTTCAAGGCCGGCGATCCGCGGGCCTGGAGCCCCTACTTCGACCGCCAGTTCACGGCCACCGCCGCCATGCTGGAAACCGTGGAAACCGCCTTCGCCGAACTCCACGAACGCTATGAGACGGTCACCGGCTTCTGGGACGAGGAGGGCGAGGGCAGTGCACCGCTGACGCCGAACCGGATCCGCGACATCTGGATGACCCTGCTGCCGCATGTGAACCGCAAGACCGGGGATGACTGGGGCTGGGCGGCGGAACTGCTCGCCGCACACGGTTTGAAAACCACCATGGACCTGGCCGGGCTGCTGCAGGCCGACGCCATCACCGAGGTCCGGCAGGCGCTGGACCACCGTTACTCCCCTGGTCCGGACCGGCTGCTCGATGACCTGCTGCTGTGGCGGTACGGCAAGAAGCACATCGACCTGACCGCCGAGCCGGAGGACGCCCCGGTGAAGCCGCGCCGGGAGTCGCTGGGCCGGCGCTACCGGCAGATGCAGCTCTACCGGGCCCGCGAAGCGCAGTAGCAAGCCTTGCCCGGCGTCGCCCGCGTCGTCTAGCTTTGCCAGGTGGCGATCGAGCTTTCAGGGCGGGATGCACGCCGGATGCGGCGGCAGTCCCAGCTGCTCGGCGGCTCGGACCTGGCACCGGCCGACGTCGTGCGCCGCGCCGTCGCCCTGCAGGGCCAGGACCTGCCCGCCGTGCTGCAGGCGATCGCCATCCGCTCCCGGCCCGGAACCGGCGTGCAGGAGGTCCGCGATGCCTTTGACCGGGGCGACCTGGTCCGCGGCTGGCCGATGCGCGGCACGCTGTTCGCCACCACGCCGGAGCATCTGGCGGCACTTTTGGCCTTCACCGCGGAACGCATCCGCACCATGGCTGCCCGGCGCCGCGCTGAGCTTGGCCTCGATGAGGCGGTGCTCGACAGCGGCAGGGAAACCCTGCGGACTGCCCTGCAGGAGCAGCCCCTGCTGCGGTCCGAAGCCCTGGCCCTCTGGGAAGCCGCCGGCATCAAGACCGCCGAGGGCCGCGGCTACCACCTGCTGATGCACCTGTCGGTTCAGGGCCTGGTGCATTGGGGTGCCTTCGACCCGTCCGGCAGCCAGCAGTACCTTGCCCTCTCGGCGGCCCGGCCACCCGACGATCCCGAGGCCGCGCTGGCGGAGCTGGTTCGGGGGTTCGTGCTGGCCAGGGGACCGGTTACGGAGGCTGATCTGGCCTGGTGGATGAAGCTGCCCAAGCGGACGATGCGGCGTGCGGCAGCTGCCGCGCCGGATCTGGTCGAGGTGCGCGTGGAGGGTCGGCCGGCGTGGATCGTGGGGGAACCGCAGGTCCCCGGGAAGTCCGGCGTCACGCTGGTGCCGGGCTTCGACGAATGGATCCTGGGCTATGCCGACCGCTCGCTCGTGGCGAGCCCGGAAATGCTCGCGGCGCTGGTGCCGGGCAACGGGATGTTCCGGCCGGCGGTGCTGGTGGACGGCGTCGCCGTGGGCACCTGGCGGTGGCCGCGCACCTCGCGTCCCTCCCGCGCCGCAGCAGAGCCCGTCCTCGACATCGTGGAACGGGTGCCGGCGGCCACGCGCCGGCAGATCGAGCGGGCGCTGGCGGCCTGGCCGCACCGCTGAGGCACGCAGAACGACGGCGGCCGGCACCTCCCCCGAGGGAAGGCACCGGCCGCCGTCGTCGTGCGGGGTGCGAGAAGCGCTAGGCTCCGGAAACTCCGGCGGCCAGCTTGTTCAGCGACTCTTCGAGGTCGTCCTTGGACACCATCGGGAAGGACACCTTCTTCAGCGTTTCCTTGTCGGTGACGTGGGACCAGTCATAGGTGAGCGTGACTTCGGTGGAGTCCGGCGCGATCGGGTTGAGTTCCCAGACCCACTGCCAGCCCTTGGGCTCGGTGCCGGCCGGAGCCGTCTGCCAGGCCAGGAGCTTGTTGTGGTCGTACCCGGTGACGGTGTTTTCCGTCTGGTAGTCGCCCATTTTCTCGTTGTGCATGTTCATGGTGAAGACCTGCCCGGAGGCGGTGATGCGGTCGGTCTTCTCGTCCGAGACCACCATGCCGGAGCCGTCCAGCTCGGGGTGGCGCTCGGGGTTGGACAGGAGGTTGAAAATGTCTGCTGCTGAAGCGTCGATGATTCGTGAGACAACAACACTGCTCTGATCAGTGGTCAATGAACTCTCCTTCGATGGATGGATCGTACGTACCTTTGCACGCCGGCTCAGTCGGCGGTCTGTTCCTGGGCTTCCTGCAGTTCCCAGCCCGTGATGTACGGCGGGTCCTGCCCTTCGTCCCGGGTGTACTGCCGGCAGCGTGCCCGTTCGTCCTGCAGCCACTGCCGGAAACCGGCCTGCGTTGATCCCAGCGACGCTACCCGGTCCAGCACGTCGATGGCCAACTGGAAACGGTCGATCTGGTTGAGCATGGCCATGTCGAACGGCGTGGTGGTGGTGCCCTCCTCCTTGTAGCCGCGCACGTGCAGGTTGGCGTGGTTGGTCCGCCGGTAGGTCAGCCGGTGGATCAGCCAGGGGTAGCCGTGGTAGGCGAAAATGACCGGCTTGTCCTTGGTGAACAGGGTGTCGAAATCCCTGTCGGAAAGCCCGTGCGGGTGCTCTCCGGGGTCCTGCAGCACCATCAGGTCCACCACGTTGACCACCCGGATGTTCAGCTCCGGCAGCTGCTCCTTCAGGAGGGCTGCCGCTGCCACCGTTTCCAGGGTGGGCACGTCGCCGGCGCAGGCCAGCACGACGTCGGGATCCGGCTTTGTCCCGGGACCGGCGGTTTCGCTGCCGGCGAAGTCCCAGATGCCGATCCCGCGCTCCACGTGCAGCAGCGCCTCCTCCGGATTCAGCCAGGCCGGGGTGGGCTGCTTGCCGGAAACCACCACGTTCACCCGGTCCCGGGTGCCCAGGATGTGCTCGGTGACGGCCAGCATGGTGTTGACGTCCGGCGGCAGGTAGACCCGGATCACGTCGGCCTTCTTGTTCACCACGTGGTCGATGAAGCCGGGATCCTGATGCGAGAACCCGTTGTGGTCCTGCTGCCAGACGTGGCTGGAGAGCAGGTAGTTCAGCGACGCCACCGGCTGCCGCCAGGACAGGCCGCGGCTGACCTTCAGCCACTTGGCGTGCTGGTTGAACATGGAATCCACAATGTGGACAAACGCCTCATAGCAGTTGAAGACCCCGTGCCGGCCGGTCAGCAGGTAGCCCTCCAGCCAGCCCTCGCAGAGGTGTTCGCTGAGGACTTCGGCGACCCGGCCGCTGCGCGCGAGGTTCTCGTCGAGCTCGTCGATGCGCTGCTGCCAGGCCTTGTCAGTGACTTCGTAGACGGCCTGCAGCCGGTTGGACGCCGTCTCGTCCGGCCCGAAGATGCGGAAATTCGTGGGATTCCGCGTGATCACGTCGCGCAGGTAGGCCCCGGCGGTGATCATCGGGGAAACCCGCTGCTCCCCCGGTTTCTCCACGTCCACGGCGTGCTCCGCGTAGGCGGGCAGCGCCAGGTCCCGCAGCAGCCGGCCGCCGTTGGCATACGGGGTGGCGCTCATCCGCAGGTCCCCGGCCGGCGCCAGTGCTGCGATCTCCGGCCGCAGCCGACCCGCGTCGTCGAACAGTTCCTCCGGCCGGTAGGAGGCCAGCCACTGCTCCAGCTGCGCGAGGTGTTCGGGGTTCTCGGAGATCTCGGACAGCGGCACCTGGTGGGCCCGCCAGGTGCCCTCGACCTGTTTGCCGTCCACCACCGCCGGGCCGGTCCAGCCCTTGGGCGAGCGGAACACGATCATCGGCCAGCGCGGCGCGTGCTCGTTGTGCCCGGCAGCGTCCGGGGCGTCGGCGGGGACGGCGGTGCGTTCGCCGGTGCGGTAGGGGGCCTGGATGGCGTCAATTTCGGCCAGGCAGGCTTCCAGGGCCGCGGCGAAGTCGGCGTGCGCCTGCGCCGTCGACGCCGGATCCTCCACCGTGACGAGGTGCGGGTGGTATCCGTAGCCTTCCATCAGCTTCACCAGCTGCTCCTCGGGCATCCGGGACAGGATGGTCGGGTTGGCGATCTTGTAGCCGTTCAGGTGCAGGATCGGCAGCACGGCGCCGTCCACTGCCGGATCAAGGAAGCTGTTGGAGTGCCAACTGGCGGCGAGCGGGCCGGTTTCCGCCTCGCCGTCGCCGATCACGGTGGCGGCGATCAGGTCCGGGTTGTCGAACACCGCGCCGTACGCATGCGCCAGCGAATAGCCCAGTTCGCCGCCCTCGTGGATGGAGCCGGGGGTTTCCGGCGCCGCATGGCTGGGCACGCCGCCGGGATAGGAGAACTGCCGGAACAGGGTGCGCAGGCCGTCCTCGTCCTCGCCGACGTGGCTGTAGATCTCGGAGTAGGTGCCCTCCAGCCAGGCGTTGGCGACGTTGGCGGGGCCGCCGTGGCCGGGACCGGTGATGAACAGGACCTCGCGCTGCTGTTCACGGATCAGCCGGTTCAGGTGCGCGTAGAAAAAGTTCAGTCCGGGCGTGGTGCCCCAGTGCCCCAGCAGCCGGGCCTTGACGTCCTTCTTTTCCAGCGGGCGGCGCAGCAGCGGGTTGTCGCGCAGGTAAATCTGTCCCACGGAGAGGTAGTTGGCGGCGCGCCACCAGGTGTCCACGTCCTGCAGGGTCTCGTTCAGCGGCTGTTCGGGTGCAACTGGCGCAGAGGTCATGCGGTGCCTCCTTGGCGGATAATTTCTTTCGGGAATGGACGACGGCGGCAGCCGGCCTGGCCTTTGTCAGGGGGCTTCCACCACGACGTCCGAAGGTTTCTTGTCGGGGCGCAGCCCCCGCCAGGCGGGGTGGCGCAGCTTGCCGCCGGCGGTGCGCTCGGAGAATGTCACTTCACCCACCAGGACGGGGCGCACCCATTGGGCGTCGGAGGCGTCGGCCGCCGGCACATCATCCAGCGGAGCGGTTTTGCGGGCCAGTTTCTTGAGCTTGCCGCCCACCAGGGCCAGGTCTTTTTCGCTCAGGCCCGACCCCACCCGGCCAATGTAGGTCAGGTCATGCCCGTCCGGAACGGCCACGAGCAGGGAGCCGATCTTGGAGGCGCGGTTGCCCTTGCCCGGGCGCCAGCCGACAATCACCACCTCCTGGGTGAAGGAATTCTTGAGTTTGATCCAGCTCTTGGACCGGCTGCCGGACGAGTAGGTGCTTTTCAGGCGCTTGGCCATGACGCCTTCCAGGCCGAGTTCCCTGCTGGACTCCACGGCGTCGTCCATCGACAGCTCCAGCGCCGGCGGAACCTGGACGTGCCCGTCCTCCCCCGCCGGTTCCACCGCCTGCGCCAGGATTTCCCGCCGCTGGGCATAGGGCAGGTCCATCAGCGAGTTTCCGTCCAGCCAGAGCAGGTCAAAGAGCATCAGGTGCACGGGGGTGCGGGCGGCTGCGGCGTTGATTTCGCGTTTTTTCGTCAGGTGCATCCGGGGCTGCAGCAGTCCGAAGTCGGGCCGGCCGGCCTTGCTGATGGCGACGATTTCGCCGTCGAGCACGGCCCGTTCACCGTTCAGGTGCCGGCCCAGCTCCTGCAGTTCCGGATAGGCGGCGGTCATGTCGTTGCCGTTGCGGCTGATCAGCCGGGTGCCCTCCGGGGTCACGTCCACGATGGCCCGGACGCCGTCCCACTTCATTTCGAACGCCCACTCGTCTTCGTTGTTGACGTCGGCCCGGGTGCCCAGGGTCGCGAGCATGGGTTCCACCGACGGCATGCCGTTCTCCGCGGCGTCGGCCGCCACCGCCTTCACCACGGCCGCCGCATCCGGCAGGGACTTCCCGGATGCCGGGGCCGCCGCGGCTGCGGCAACGGAGTCCTCGGGAGAATCCGGAGCATCGGGTTCTCCCGCTTGGGCCGCAGTCTTCGGCGCCGCCTCGGTCTCCGCCGGCGGCTGGTGCTTCATCAAGTGGATCAGCCAGTTGTTCGCTCCGCCCTGGCCGCCGGTGTGGATCAGCGCGAAGCGCCGGACGGCACTGCCTTCCGAGGCCAATCCGCCGTCGGGCTGGCCGTGGAGCACGGCAATGACTTCCTTGCCGTCCCGCCACTTTTCCCGCTCGTAGGTGCCGTGATCCCAGATCCGCACCTCGCCGGCACCGTACTCCCCCTTGGGGATGGTTCCTTCAAAACTGCCGTAGTCCAGCGGATGGTCTTCGGTCTGCACCGCCAGGTGGTTCTGGTTCGGGGAATCCGGCGGGCCCTTGGGCAGCGCCCAGGAGACGAGGACGCCGTCGTGCTCCAGCCGGAAGTCCCAGTGCAGCCGCCGCGCGTGGTGCTCCTGGATGACAAAGCTGTTGCCCTCGGACGTTTCGGCGGGTTCCTCGGGCACCGGTTCGGGGGTCTTGGCGGCGTCACGCATGCTGCGGTACTTGCTCAGCCGGTCCGCCGGGCCGCCCTCCGCCACGGCGCCGGCCTGCTCCGCCGCCTCCTCCAGCGCGTCAGCGTCGAGTTCCCCGGCGTCCATGCCGGCCAGCGGATCGCCGTGGTCGGCCAGCCGCTGCATCACCTGCTCGTAATCCAGCTGCGCCAGGTCCGGATCCTCCAGTTCCTCCCAGGTCCGGGGCGCGGCAACCGTGGGCGTGAACCGGCCGCGCAGGGAGTACGGGCAGATGGTGGTCTTGTTGGCGTTGTTCTGGCTCCAGTCGAGCAGCACCTTGCCGGTCCGCAGCGACTTTTTCATGTCGGACACGATCAGGTCCGGATGGTCCGCTTCCAGGGCGCGGGCCAGCTCGTGGGCCACGGCACTGACGTCGGACGAGCTCTGCCGCCCGTCCAGTGCGGCGTACAGGTGGATGCCCTTGGATCCGCTGGTGACCGGGCGGGCCTCCAGGCCCATGTCGGAGAGAATGTCGCGGGCCAGCCGGGCGACTTCGGCGCACTGGGCCAGGTCCACGCCCTCGCCCGGGTCCAGATCCAGCACCAGCCGGTCCGGGTTTTTGATCTTGCCGCGCGGGCCGAACCGCCACTGCGGGACGTGGATCTCCAGGGCTGCGCTCTGCGCCAGCCAGGTCAGCGTCGCCAGGTCGTTGACCAGCGGATAAATGTTGGTGGAGGTCTTGTGCTCGATCTCAAACCGCTTCACCCAGGTGGGGGCCGAGGTGTCGATGTTTTTCTGAAAGAACACCTGCCCCGGATCGTCCGGGGTGCCAACGCCGTGCACCCAGCGTTTCCGGGTGGCGGGGCGGTCGTGCGAGTGCGGCAGCAGCGCCTCAGCGACGGCGGCGTAGTAGGTCAGGACGTCGGCCTTCGTGGTTCCGGTTTCCGGATACAGCACCTTGTCAAGGTTGGTCAGCCGCAGGCGGTGACCGTCAACGTTCACGGTTTCCTGCTGCTTCAGACCCGCTCCGCTGCTCGTCATGGTCCCTAGTCTTACCGGGATTACCTGCCGATTTCCACTATTTGTCAGCTTGCTGAGCACATTACGCCACGGGCGTTCCGCCCTGCCTCCGCAGGGCACGCGGAACTGTGTATGTTGGAAAAATGACTGAACCACGGCGGGTTTTGGTAACGGGTGCCACCGGCTACATCGGCGGGCGGCTGGTTCCACTGCTGATTGCGGACGGGCACAAGGTGCGGGTCCTGGTGCGCTCTCCGGAAAAGCTCAACGACGTGCCGTGGCACGACGACGTCGAGATCGTCCAGGGCGACCTCACGGACAAGGACTCCGTGGCGGCCGCCATGCAGGACACCGACACCGTCTATTTCCTGGTCCATTCCATGGCCTCCGGCAAGGGGTTCGCGGCGCAGGAGCAGGACATTGCGCACCTTGTTGCCCGGGCGGCCGAAGAGGCAGGCGTGCAGCGGATCGTCTATCTGGGCGGGCTGCATCCGGAGGGCGAACTCTCTCCGCACATGCGCTCCCGCACCGAGGTGGGGCGGATCCTGCTTGAAGGCAAGGTTCCCGCCGTCGTCTACCAGGCGGGAGTGGTGATCGGTTCCGGCTCGGCCTCGTTCGAAATGATCCGCCACCTGACCGAAACCCTGCCCGTGATGCCGGCGCCCAGCTGGGTGCGCCGGAAAATCGAGCCCATCGCCATCCGCGACGTGCTGCACTACCTGGTCCGCGCCGTCGACCTGCCCGCCGACACCAACCGCACCTTCGACATCGGCGCCCGCGAAGTCCTGACCTACGCGGACATCATGAACGGTTACGCCGAAGAGGCCGGACTGCCGCGGCGGCGGATCTACGCGCTGCCGCTGCCCGCGCCCCGGCTGGCCGGAATGTGGGTCTCCCTGGTGACGCCCATTCCGCGGTCCATGGCCTTGCCGCTGGTGGAATCCCTCCAGCACGACGCGGTGTCCAAGGAACACGACATCGACCAGTACCTGCCGGAGCCCGACGGCGGACCCACCGGCTACCAGGCAGCGGTCAAGCGGGCGCTGGGCAAGGAAAAGCGCGGCGAGGTGGAAACCACGTGGGCGGGCGCGTCTCCGGCGGCCGACGAGGCCTCCTCGCCGCTGCCCAGTGATCCGAACTGGGCCGGGCAGACCGTGTACGTGGACTCCCGGCAACGCCGCTCCGGTGTGGCTCCGGAGCACGTCTGGCGGGTGATCGAGGGGATCGGCGGCAAGAACGGCTGGTACTCGCTGCCCATGGCCTGGGCCATCCGCGGCGTGCTGGACAAAACCGTGGGCGGCGCCGGCCTGACCCGCGGCCGGCGCCATCCCACCACCCTGTTCACCGGTGACGTGGTGGACTGGTGGCGGGTGGAGCTGATCGAGCGCGGGAGCCTGCTGCGGCTGCGCGCCGAAATGCGGGTTCCGGGCAAGGCCTGGCTGGAGCTGCGGGTGGATCCCGACGGCGACGGCAGCCTCTACCGGCAGCGCGCCGTGTACTTCCCCAAGGGGCTGGCCGGAAAGCTGTACTGGTGGCTGATTGCACCCTTCCACGGACTGATTTTCCCGTCCATGGCCAAGAACATCATCAAGCACGCCGCCCGGCTGGCCGAGGAGAGCTGAGTCAGCCTTCGATCCGCAGGCCCAGGGTGGCAGCCAGCAGCGGGGCCAGCATCCTCAGCTGCTCCTCATCCACGGTGGCTCCCTGCAGTCCCGGCACGTGCGTGATGGACCGGAACTCCGTGGACCGCAGGTCCACGTCCTGCAGCACCGCGCCGGACAGGTCCATGCTGCCGATCCGGCAGTCCCGGAAGGCCACCCGGGTGGCCTGGACCCCGTTCAGGTCCAGTTCCTCGATCGTGCAGTTGCTGAAGAGCACGTCGGTGAGCCGGGAGCTGCGCAGGTTCACGAAGTCCAGCTTGCCGCCGTCCACGTGGACGGAATCCCAGGCGCCGTCGTAGAGTTCGGCCGAACCCAGCCTGCTGCCTTCCAGGACGATGTCCCGGAAGGTGGTGCGCGGCGCCCGGAACACCGGGGCATACAGGCCGCTGAAGCGGCAGTCCAGGAACCGTCCGCCCCGCAGGCCGGTGTCCATCATTGACGCGGAGCTGAACTCGCATTCGGAAAAGGTGCTGCCCTGCAGGTCGAAACCGTCGAAGGATTCGCCGTCGAAGCGAAGGCCGTCAAAGGTCCCGGGATCCTGTGGTGCGGCTGCGTCCGTCAGGTCGTGCAGGGTTATTTGGCGCAGCCGCGGGGGCTTGGTTTTTCCTGTTTTTCCCGCGCCCCTTTGTCCGGCTGCGGCAGCTCCGGCCGGCCGCCGGAACGCCTCCGCCACGCCTACTTGCGCCGGCCGAAAACGAAGTAGGACAGCGGGCCGACGAAGTTCACGGCGCAGGCTGCTGACCAGAGTGCCTTGGAGCCCCGGACTTCAGCAGCGGGACGCCGCCAGATGTCCGCGAGTGCCAGGCCGGCGAGGAGCACCTGCACGGTCGAGGCGACACCCACCATCTTCTTCTGCTGGGCGGTGAGGTCCTTGATGGACTTTTTCTTGACCACTGTGTTCTCGATTCTCTCGATGGGATGCGTGCTCCCGATTCTGCCAGCAAAACCGCAGACCGCCAGTTCCGCCGGGCAGCTCCCGGCCCGGTATTTTCCGTCAGATCGCGGAATGAGAACCCAGCCGGTGGTAGGTGCGGTTGTGGTAAACCAGCGGCTCGTCCGGTTCGGCCGGGCTCAGGACCTCGAGCACCTCGGCCGTGACCAGCACCGAGGAGCCGACGGCGGTGCGGCTGAGGACCCGGGCTCGCAGGGCCCGCGGGACCTCGGTGAGCAGCGGCTCGCCGGTGGGCAGGCGCTCCCAGGCCAGGGCGGAGGAGAAACGGTCAGCGGAGGGACGGGCAAACAGTGAAGCCAGCGCCGCGTTCCGCGCCCCCAGCAGATGCACGACGACGGTGTCGGCGGCTGCCACTTCGCCGGCCGACCCGGAGGCCGAGGCCAGCGAGAAGACCAAGACCGCGGGGTCGACGGACACGGAGGACACGGAGGAGGCGGTGAGCCCCGCCGGACCGGACCTGCCCTCGGCGGTTATGACGGCGACGCCTGCCGGGTGGGATCTGAAGGCGTCCTTGAAATGGTCGATGAGCATGCTTCCACGCTAGAACCTCAACAATGGTTGAGGTCAAATCGGCGGCGCTTTTCCGGCGCCGGTCCGCCCTCGGGTGCTCAGTAGTCCAGGACCGGGGCACCGGTCCTGCGGCCGGCCGATTCGTCGTCGGGGTTCACAAACCGGCATTCGGCCAGCGTGAGGCAGCCGCAGCCGATGCACCCGCCGAGCCGGTCCCGCAGGGCCTCCAGCGAATGGATCCGGGCGTCCAGTTCCTGGCGCCACGCCAGCGACAGGCGCTGCCAGTCGTTGTGGTCCGGCACCGCATCGCTCGGCAGCTCCTCAAGGGCGCGGGCGATGGTCGCCAGCGGAATTCCGGCACGCTGGGCGGCCCGGATCACGGCAACCCGGCGCAGCACCGAGCGGTCGAACCGGCGCTGGTTCCCCGCCGTCCGCCGGCTGGAAATCAGGCCCTGGCGCTCGTAGAAATGCAGGGCTGACACCGCCACGCCGCTGCGCTCGGCCACCTGGCCCACCGTCAGCTCGGGCCGTTCCGCCCCCGTTGCCCCGTCCCTGTCCACAGGCTCGCCCACGCTTGCTCCTCCGTCCCTTCCATTATCCGCACTTCCCGGCCCGCTTCTCGCCCCGGATTCCCCCGCCGTTTTGGGATTCTGCTGCCATTCCGGGATTTTCCTGCCGTTTAGGGCAAATCCTGCCGGTCCGCGGCGGCAGGAAATGCCCCAAACGGTCGATTCTGCCCGAAACAGCCGATAACGGGCCGCCGCCCCGGCCGTCCCCGCTCTGGTCCGGACACCCGGCTTTAGTGTTCACTGGACTACATGAGAGCCATTTGGAAGGGTGCCATAGCGTTTGGGCTGGTCAATGTGCCGGTCAAGGTTTATGCCGCCACGGAGGACCACGACGTCAGCCTGCACCAGGTCCACGAGAAGGACGGCGGGCGCATCCGCTACCAGCGCCGCTGCGAGATCTGCGGCGAGGTGGTGGAGTACAAGGACATCGCCAAGGCGTACGACGACGGCGAGCAGACAGTGGTGCTCACCGACGAGGACCTCGCCTCCCTGCCGGTCGAAAAAAGCCGGGAAATCGAGGTGGTTGAATTCGTCCCCAGCGAGCAGGTTGACCCCATCCTGTTTGACCGGACCTACTACCTGGAGCCGGACTCCAAATCCACCAAGTCCTATGTGCTGCTGCGCCGCACGCTGGAGGACACCGAACGCACCGCCGTCGTGCAGTTCTCGCTGCGCCAGAAAAGCCGGCTGGGCGCCCTGCGGGTCCGGGGCGATGTCCTGACCCTGCAGACCCTGCTGTGGGAGGACGAAGTCCGGGACGCCGCCTTTCCGTCCCTGGATGAAAAGGTCCGGATCAGCGCGAAGGAACTGGAAATGTCCTCCGCCCTGGTGGACTCCTTCAGCTCGGATTTCAACCCGGCGGAGTTCACCGATGACTATCAGGAGCAGCTGAAGACGCTGATCGAGGCGAAGCTGGAAAAGGGCGAGGCCCTGGACACGGAGGAGACCTTCGGCGGCGCCGAAGCCGAAGAGGAGGGCGGCAAGGTCCTCGACCTGATGGAAGCGCTGCGCCGCAGCGTGGAAAAGAACCGCGACAAGAAATCCGGCGGCACCAAGGACTCCGGCACCCGATCCTCGTCCCGTTCCAAGGGCGATGACAAAGAACCTGCCGAGAAAAAACCTGCCGCACGGAAAACTGCCGCCAAAACCAGGAAAGGCGCCTAGGACATGGCCATCTCCAACTTCTTTCGGGACCGCAACGGACGGATCCGGATTTTCGAAGTACCCAATCTTCCCGTTCTGGCGTGGGCCGGGTTCGGCGCGGCCTCCATGATGGCGTTGACTCCGCGGTACCGGGATCTCCTTGGCAACCTGAGCAGGGGATCACTGATTATCTGGGCATTGTTGGAAACGGCGCGGGGCCGCAGCCCGTTCCGCCGGACCATGGGCGCAGCCGCCCTGGCCCGGGAAGTTTTGCCCGGCAGCTGACTACTGCTTGTAGCCTTCCACCTCAGAGGCCGGCCGCACCGCCGCGTCATCCGGGTCTTCGCCGGCATGCAGTCGCGCCCGGCGCTGCCGCAGCAGGTCCCAGCATTGGTCCAGCTGCTCCTCGATCCGGCGCAGCTGCTCCATCCGGTCTTCGGGGTGTTCGGCGGCAGAGCTGTCCCGCAGGGACTGTTCCTGTTCCACCAGCTCGGAAATCCGGTGCTGAATCTCGGTAGCGTCCATCCCCCTACGCTAGCGATCCGCCGGTCCGGTGACCAGAACTTTTGCCTCCGCGCGGCCCCCTGCTTCCCCCGGAAGATCACCCCGGAAACTCAGCCCGGAAGCAGCTGGCGGAGGAAGCGGGAGAACCCCTCGGGTGCCCGCCCGTCCCGGCGTCCGGAGGTGATCACGCGGATGCGGTCGGTGGCGGTCCAGGGCGTGCCTGCCGCCTTGAGCCGGGCCACCAGGTCAACGTCTTCGTGGGCCGCCAGCGGTGCAAACCCTCCGGCACGGCGG
The DNA here is from genome assembly GCF_030142155.1 of Arthrobacter sp. zg-Y820. Classification (GTDB taxonomy): domain Bacteria; phylum Actinomycetota; class Actinomycetes; order Actinomycetales; family Micrococcaceae; genus Arthrobacter_B. The sequence continues at coordinate 44,156 of NZ_CP126247.1, read as the reverse complement.
TAGTCAGCAGCACTGAAGCCCAGATTGGCGCCGTGGATGAACGGATGGCCCTCGCCCAGCGGATGCAGCTGCTGCCAGGCGGAGAGCTCCTCCGCCGTGAGATCAGCCGGGTCCGGAACCGCGCTGCCCAGCACGAGGCCGTAGCCGGCGGCGGCCAGACCGTACTGCCGGACCAGCCAGTGCTCCGGCACCACCGTGTCGGCGTCGGTGTTGGCAATCCACAGCCCGGGCAGCTGCGGCTGGGCGGCGATGCCGGCGGCACGCGCGGCCCCGACGGTGCCGAAAGACCCGGCGATCAGGCGCAGCTCCAGTTCGGGAGCCCACAGGTGCTGCAACCCGGCCACCACCTCGGCGGAACCGTCCGTGCAGGAGTCGAGCACCACGGTGACGGCAGCGCGCACCGCGCATTCCTCTTCCAGCGCCCCGACGGCAGCGCAGACCGAGGACAGTGCGGCAGGCAGCAGCAGTTCTTCGTTGCGGGCCGGAATAACAACGGCCAGGTGTTCAGGAGCCGGCACGAATCACCGCGGGTCCGGTCCGGGGCCCGCCGAAGCCGCAGCGGTCCGAACCAGCACATCGATCCGGAAGTCCTCCTCGCAGTGTTCGGCGAGGACCCGCAGGCCGCCCTGTGCCCGAAAGACCTCATGGACCTGATCTCCGGTCAGTTCCCAGCCGTCGTTGGGATGCCGCCAGTGGCACAGCAGGATCACGCCGTCGTCGGTCAGTGATGCTTCGGTGCGTGCGGCCAGGTCCCGCAGTTCGCTGGGCTGGAGGAAGTAGCCAATCTCCGAGACGACCACCAGGTCAAACCTGCCCTCCGGCCAGTCCTGCGGCACCGCCCCCTGCGCAAGCCGGACATGCGGTGCCGCGGCCAGCCGCCGGCGGGCCAAATCCAGGGCGCTGTCGCTGATGTCCGTGGCGGTCACCGCCTGCGCCCGGGCGGCCAGCTCCTGCGTGAGCACGCCGATGGAGCAGCCGGGTTCAAACACCGAGGCGAACCGGGGGCGCGGCAGCATGGCCAGGCTCAGGGCGCGTTTGCGGTGTTCGTAGAAGCTGCTCTCGAACTGCCAGGGGTCTGACGAGGTTTGGTACAGGTCCTCGAAGACCTCCCGGGGCGGGCGCGGGCGGGTCAGGACAAAGGACTCAAAGCTGCGCTCGAAGTGGGCCAGGACGCCGGGGCTGAGCAGGGCTTCGTCACCCGGCGCGGCCGAGAGCGGCCGGACCTGGCTCACATGGGTTTCCATCGCCCGGGCCTTCGCGGCGGCGGCCCCGCCGAGGGGCAGCAGGACCAAGTCGGCAGGCACCTGCTCCGGGCTTCCCCAGTGCCACAGCCAGATCGGATACTCCAGCAGCGGCAGCCCCAGGGTGCGGGCGAGAGCCGCCGCGGCCAGTCCGGCGGTGTCGTGGTCGGTGTGGCCGTCGGTCCGCCAGGGAGCCGCCAGAATGGTGGTCTCAGCCGCCGGTCCGACAACGGCGGCCAGGGCCGCATCCAGTGCGGGCCGGTGCGCGGCCAGTCCGCCGTCGGGCAGGTCCAGGAAATGGACAGCCGCCTTCGGAGCCAGCTGCGCAACGGCGGCGCGCAGCTCCACCCGCCGGATGCGGGCCAGGTCTTCACGGGTATGGGTGGGCGACTCGGGGTGGGAGGCCTCCCCTGCGGTGGCCACGACGACGTCGACGGCGGCACCGCGGGCAGCGAACGCGGCGATGAGTCCCCCGGCGCCCAGGGTCTCATCGTCGGGGTGCGCCGCCAGGACCACCAGGCGGTCGGTGCCGGGCGGGCAGAGCTGGTCCAGATCCAGGCTGCTGCGGCCGGCCAGCGCGCGGGCCCATTCTTCTTCGGGCACAGAGTCGTCCAAATGGCTGAAGCTCACCAGGGGGCTCCCCCGCCCTGGAGCAGGGACCGGCCGAGCGCGGCGAAATCACGCTCGGCGTGGTGCTGGCGGAGGTAAATCCTCAGGTCGGCGGTTCGACGGGCGTGGTCCTCTTCCAGGGCCAGCGGACCCGGCCCCAGACCGTGGTCGGCCAGCGTCAGGACTTCCGCGGCGGCGTCGGCCACAATGCCCCGCACCCGCTGGGCGAGCAGGGCTCCGTCCCGGCCTTCGGCCCGGCCGGCATCAACCGCAGCGGCCGCGGAATCCAGGGCGGCCCGCGCCGCCTGCAGCCGCGCATCGGCCCGGCCCAGCAGCAGGTGGGCGATCTGATCCGGTTCCCGCTCCTGCGCTGCCGCGAACATCCTGCGCGCCACCCCCGCCGCCCCGCCGTACCAGCAGGCCGCGACGCCGATGCCGCCCCAGGCAAAGCCCGGCCGCCTGAGATACCAGTTGTCGTCGCCAACCGGACGGGCAGCGGCGCTGGCGAAGTCCACCGGCCCGCTGTCCACATCGGCCAATCCGCGGCTGATCCAGGTTCCCGGCACCGGGGTTACGGCAGCCTGGCGCAGGTCCACGGCAAACGCCCGGCGGCGGCCCGCTCCGGTATGCGCGGTGACCACCGCGTGGTCGAGGCTGGAGGCGAGGGAGCACCAGGGCTTGCGGCCGGAGAGCTCCCAGCCGCCGGCCACCGGTGTCGCGGTGAGTGCGGTTCCCGGGCCCTCGGCGGCAAACACTCCCCAGATTCCGGGATCGGCGGCAGTTCCCGCCTGCTCCAGGATGGCCAGGGCGTCCAAATGCGGCTCCACGCTGCGGGCGGCGGTCAGGTCGGCGGCGGCAACGGTGGCAAGAATGGACCACAGCCGTTTTGTTCGGCCCTGCCCGGGATACGGTGCTGCGGCAGCGAGTTCCTCGGCAAGGGTCAGCCCTGCGGACGCGCATCCCCGAACGGCAGCTGCCCGTTGGGAAAGCTCCGGCAGCCCCGGCACTTCCTGCGCGCCAAAATCAGCCTCCGGGAGAGAGAAGGTGTCCACCGTTTCCTTACTCCAAGGATCGGTTTACAGCCTGCCCAAGGTGCGTTGTAGAGAACTTTCTCCCCAGTTTGCCAGTTTTCCGGGGCGGAATCCTCTTCCTCGCCGTGCTCGCGCCACGTTAGGCCGGGGATGTTCGGCCCGGCGCCGAACGCGTGCCGAACAGCAGGCCCAACCCGACCATGACGACGCCCAGAACCAGGTGCAGCCAGTTGTCCGCCGTGTTCAGCGGTACGAAGTTCGCCTCGGAATGATGGGGAACGATCAGTCCGTAGATGAACAGGAGCAGGTAGACCGCTCCGCCTCCAAGAAGATAGAGCCGGGCCAGGCTGTTGGTCCTGGCCATAATGAGCCCGAGAAACCCAAAAAGGAGGTGCACGATGTTGTGCAGGATGGAAACCTGGAAAACGCCGAGCAGGACCGCCTCCGATGTGTGCCCGGAGAAATACAGCGCTTCATAATTGGAGGTAATTCCCGGAACAAAACCCAAAACACCGATAACGATGAAAATAAAACCGAAATACCAGGACGCCCGCTGGGCGTTGGTGCGGCGGAGTGACCGGCCGCTGGTGGGATAGGACATGGTGGTCTCCTTTGCCTTGCGGCCGCGGCCGATGACGCTCAGGACATAGATTCCCCGGAAGTATTCCCCGCGAGGAATGGTTCTTCAACCATTGCACAATGGCCCGAACATGGGAAGCATGCTTAGTACCACTGGTTGAAAGGGAAGGCAGTCATGGTTTTCACCCCGCGCACCGCAATCGTCACCGGCTCGGACTCCGGGATCGGCCGGGCCACCGCCGTCGCACTGGCGGCGGCCGGGCTCGATGTCGGCATCACCTGGCACACGGATGAAGAGGGGGCGAAGGAAACCGCGGACGAGGTGCGGTCGCACGGCCGGCGGGCCTTCACGGCCCAGCTGGACACCACAGACCTGCCCGGCTGCGGCCGGGTCATCGACCAGCTGGTGCAGGATTTGGGCTCCCTGCAGGTGTTTGTCAACAATGCCGGCGCCGGGGACGGGACGCCCTTTCTGGATCTGGACTACAAAACCTGGATGCAGACCCTGGACACCAACCTCAACGGGGCTTTCGTCTGCCTGCAGCACGCCGCCCGGACAATGGTGGAGGCCGGTGAGGAGGGACGGCTGATTGCGGTGACCAGCGTCCACGAAACACAGCCGCGGGTGGGGTCGGCAGCCTACACGGCCTCCAAGCACGGATTGGGCGGCCTGATGAAGGTCATGGCGCTGGAACTGGGCCGCTACGGCATCACCGTGAACTCCGTGGCCCCCGGCGAGATCGCCACCCCCATGACCGGCCAGCACAACGAGGATCCGCACCGGACCGACCGCCCCGGCATCCCGCTGGGCCGGCCCGGGGATGCCCGGGAAATCGCCGCCGTCGTGGCCTTTCTCGCCTCCCCCGCGGCCAGCTACGTCACCGGCGCTTCCTGGCCTGTGGACGGCGGAATGCTGCAGATGGGACCGCAGGGCGGCTCGCACATCACCTCCACCGATTGGTTGGAAGCCTGACCATGGAATCGCTGTGGCTGGCCAGCGCCCCGTCCATCTCCGCCGATGCGTTTGTGCCCGGCGGGTCCTATGACACCGTGGTGGCCGGCGCCGGCCTGACCGGGCTCACCACCGCCCTGCTCCTGGCCCGCCGCGGCCAAAAAGTTGCCGTGCTGGAGGCCAGGCAGGCCGGAGCCGTCACCTCCGGAAACACCACGGCAAAACTGTCCCTGCTCCAAGGACTGCAGCTGTCACGCATCGCCTCCCATCAGGGGCCCGACGGCGTCCGGGACTACGTGGAAGCCAACCGGGCCGGGCAGGACTGGCTGCTGGAATTCTGCCGGGAACACGACGTCGACCACGACATCCGCACCGCGTACACCTATGCGCTGGGCGACGGCGGCCGGCGAAGTTTGGACAAGGAGCTGTCGGCGGCCACCGCCGCGGGCCTTGCGGTGCGGATGACCCGGGACACCGAGCTGCCGTTTGCCGTCTCCGGTGCCCTGGAGCTCGCCGGACAGGCGCAGATTCATCCGCTCCAGGCACTGGCTTCGCTCGCCGCGGAGTTCCGCGCACAGGGCGGAACCCTGGTCCAGGGTGTCCGCGTCACCGGAGCCGGCACCGCCTCCGGAAACCGGGTCCGCGTCATCACGTCCTCCGGCTCGGTGTCCGCCCAGCATCTGGTGCTGGCCACCGGCATCCCGGTCCTGGACCGCGGCGGATATTTTGCCCGGCTCCTGCCGCTGCGGTCCTACGCGATGGCCCACCCGGTCACGGGAGACGTTCCGCAGGGAATGTATCTGTCCATCGATTCACCCTCCCGTTCGCTGCGCACCGCGCGGGTCGAAGGCACTGATTACCTCATTTCAGGCGGCAACGGACACGCCGTCGGACGCCATCCGCACCCGCAGGCGCTGGTGGATGATCTGGCCGGCTGGACGCGGAACCACTTCGCCGTCTCATCCCCTGCCTACTCCTGGTCCGCCCAGGACTACGAACCGGCTGCCGGCCTGCCCTATGTGGGGCAGGTGCCGTTCGGGGACGGCAGCATTTTTGCCGCCACCGGCTTCAACAAGTGGGGCATGACGAATGCCGTCGCTGCCGCCTTGGTCCTGGCCGAGGCAATGGCGCCCGCCGCCGAGGACAGCCGGACGCGGAACTGGTATTCGCCGAAGCTCTCCTCCCGGGATGTGCTCAGCGCCGCGCGGGACAACGCTGAAGTGGGGCTGGAGATGCTGGCGGGCTGGGCCTCCTCGATGGCCGGCACGGATCAGGCCGCTCCGCCCGAAGGCCAGGGGAAAGTCGTGCGCCGAAAGGCGAAGCCGGTGGGCGTTTGCACGGTCAACGGCGAAGTCTCCCGGGTTTCGGCAGTCTGCCCGCACCTGGCCGGAGTGCTGTCCTGGAACGACGCCGAGGCATCATGGGACTGTCCGCTGCACGGCTCCCGCTTTGCCGCTGACGGGAAACTGCTGGAAGGCCCCGCGGTCCGGGGCCTGGATCCGGCCTGATGCACGGCCTTTCGGGCTGTGCGTCAGGCCGGACCGGGGTCCGGCACCGCCATCCGTCCCGCGCCGGCTAGAACCCGGCGCGCGGACCGCCGGATTCCGGATCATCCATGGCGGGATCAGACTCGGGCGCCGCTGCCAGCCCGGACGTCGAGGTGGAGGTCGGGGCTGCCGCAGTCGCCGACGGCGGGGCGTCAATGTTGCCGCGCCAGGCGCCGGTCGCCGCTCCCTGGCCCTCGATGAACTCCTTGAAACGCTTGAGGTCGGACTTCACCTGGCGGTCGTCTGCCCCGACGACGGACCCCACCTTCTCGATGAAGGTCTCCGGATCCCAGTCCAGCTGGACGCTGACACGGGTTTCCGAGTCCCCCAGCCGGTGGAAAGTCACCACTCCGGCGTGGGAGGTCCCGTCGGTGCTCTTCCAGGCGACGCGCTCGTCCGGATGCTGTTCGGTGATTTCCGTGTCGAAAACACGTTCCACCCCGCCGATTTTAGTGATCCAGTGGTTTCGTGTTTCGGAAACCTGGGTTATTGATTCAACGCCACCCATAAACTGCGGAAATGATTCAAACTGCGTCCACTGGTTATACGCAGCGGATACGGGCACAGCAACGTCAACTGATTCTTCTACGGTGGTCATGGAGGTCCCTCCGGTAGTCGGATCCTGCATTATTCGGCTATCGTGCGTACGTCGGACAGCGGTTGCCCGGTTTGTGCCTGGCGGACGTAATTCTGCGGCCCGGCACCTCACGCTACCCAACGGGCCCGCGGAGTTCAACCAGAAGGTAAGCTTACTTAGGTTGGCGGCTGCGGCGGCTCGTCCCGGTCCCGGGAAGCGGACTGCGCAGGCGTCTTTCGGCAACATTTTTCGTCACTATTGGAGGAAACGTGAAGGCTTCTAAAGAACTGACCACCAATCTGCAGGCCGTCCTCGTGGACCTCATCGAACTGCACCTGCAGGGCAAGCAGGCACACTGGAACGTTGTGGGCAAGAACTTCCGCGACCTTCACCTGCAGCTCGATGAAATCATCGAAGATGCCCGCCTGTTCGCCGATGAGCTGGCCGAGCGCATGCGCGCCCTTGAGGCTGTTCCGGACGGCCGGAGCGTTGCCGTGTCCGCGGGCACCTCGCTTGCTCCCTTCCCCGCCGGACTGGTGGACACCAAGGACACCGTGGACCTGACGGTCGCGCTGCTGGAAGCCACTGTTGGAACCATGCGGAAGGTCCACGACCAGGTGGATGAGGAAGATCCCACCACCGCGGATATCCTGCACGGCTTCATCAGCAAGCTGGAACAGTATGCCTGGATGGTGAATGCCGAAAACGTCAAGCCCACCGCCTCGGTGGTCACCCCCAAGCACGCCAACTCGCAGGCAACCGTATAGGCACATCCGGCATCAGCGTCGGACCAGCGGCCGGCCTTCCCCTGCGGGAAGGCCGGCCGCTGCCGTCTGGGCGGGCGGGCGGGTTTTGGCCTACGCCACTGCGTTGCGGACTTCTTCGAGCAGCTCCGTCATCTGGAACATCGCCTCGTCGCCGTTCCCGTCGGCCACGGCCCGCGCCACCCGCTCGTGGCCCTGCAGCGCCACTTCGCGGGGATGGTCGGGCATCAGGCCCTGCTTGGTCCGTCCGGTCAGCACTTCCGCCACCACGGCGTCAAGGGATGCAAACATTTCGTTGCCGCTGGTGCGCAGCAGCAGGGTATGGAAGGCGATGTCCGCGGCGAGGAAGGCGTCCAACCGCCCTTCTTCACCGAGCAGCCGCATGCGCGCGGCAAGCTCCACCAGGGCCTTGCGGTCCTCCTCGCCGGCGTGCCGGGCGGCGCCGCAGGCCGCCATCGGTTCCACTGCCACCCGCAGCTCGGTCAGGGTCCGGTACTGGTCATCCCGTCCCGGCCCGTTCAGGCGCCAGCGGATGATCCGGGAATCAAACCAGTTCCAGTGGGACGGCTCCTGGACCACAATGCCGATCCGGCGCTTGGAGTAGACCAGATTCAGAGCTTCCAGGATCCGCATGCAGTCCCGCACCACGGTGCGCGACACACCGAATTCCTCTTGCAGGCCCTCCAGTGTCAGCCGGGCTCCGGGCAGGAGTACGCCGGCAATGATGTCTGCGCCGATGGCGTCGATGATGGCGCCGTTCATGACGGCTGCCGCCGCCCGCGGCGGCAAGCTGCGCTCCATGCTGTTCCCCTAAATACTGACCCGGATGACTGCCGATCCGTACGGCAGGATCGAAAACCAAGCCTAGCGCGCATTGGTGTTATCAATCACATATATGGTGATACCTTTGTCCTCAGATCACTTAGGAGGGGGCCAGCCCGGCTTCCGGCGACAACGGCGTCCAAGGAGAGAACATGATCCCCACCCCCCAGCACCTCGTCATCATGGGCGTTTCCGGCTCCGGCAAGACCACCATCTCCACGCTGCTGTCAGAGCACCTGGGCTGGATTGCCGCCGAGGCCGACGAGTTCCACCCCGAGGCCAACATTTCCAAGATGTCCTCCGGAACACCCCTCAACGACGACGACCGCTGGCCGTGGCTGGACTCCATCCGGAACTGGATGGACACCCAGGCCGGCAACGGAAGATCCACCATCGTCACCTGTTCCGCGCTCAAGCGCGCCTACCGCGATGTCCTGGTCACCGCCTCCGGCGAGGTCCACTTCATCCATCTCAACGGTGACGCCGCGGTGCTGAGCGAACGGATGAAGACCCGCAGCGGGCATTTCATGCCCGCCTCCCTGCTTCCGTCCCAGATCAGCACCCTGGAGGCGCTGGCCGAGGACGAGCCGGGCGTCGTCGTCGACATTCTCAAACCTCCGGCGGAAATCGCCGCGGAAATCCTGACCCGGCTGAACCTGCCCAGCAACTGACCCCAGGCTCCGGCGCCGCCGCAGCCCCACGCCCAGCAGCAGTTTCTCATTTAGCAACGGAGCACATCCATGACAATTGAAGGCTGGTCCCAAACCCTCGGTGCGGGCCCTCTCCTCCTGATCGCGGCAGGGGCCATTGCGCTGCTGCTGTTCCTGATCCTGAAGCTGCGCCTGCACGCGTTCGTTTCGCTGATCCTGGTGAGCCTGCTGACGGCTTTCGCCACCGGAATCCCGACCAGCAGCGTGGTGACGGTGCTGACCGGCGGCTTCGGTTCGACGCTGGCCACCGTTGCCCTGCTTGTCGGCCTCGGCGCCATGCTGGGCCGGCTGGTGGAAACCAGCGGCGGCGCCAAGGTGCTGGCCGAGACCCTCATCCGGGCCTTTGGCGAAAAGCGCGCCCCGTTCGCCCTGGGCGTCGCCTCCCTGATTTTCGGCTTCCCGATCTTCTTTGACGCCGGGCTTGTGGTCATGCTTCCGGTGATCTTCTCCGTGGCCCGCCGCCTCGGCGGCGGCGTCCTGCGCTACGGCCTTCCCGCCGCCGGCGCCTTCTCCGTCATGCACGTCTTCGTGCCCCCGCACCCCGGCCCCGTCACTGCCTCCGGGTTCTTCGAGGCCAACATCGGCGTCGTCCTCCTTGTGGGCCTCGTCGTAGCGCTGCCCACCTGGTACGTCACGTCCTACCTGTTCGGTCTCTGGGCCGGCAAGAAGTTCGTCCTGCCGGTGCCCGCGGTCCTGGGCGAGATCGACGGCGACGAGATCAAGAACCCCCCGAAGTTCGGCACCGTGGTGGCCGTCCTGCTGCTGCCCCTGGTCCTGATCTTCCTGAACACCGGGCTGAACACGCTGGCCTCGGCCAGCGTAATCTCCGCCGAAGCCGCCGAACAGCCCTGGTTCGCTTTCCTGCGCACCCTGGGGGAAACGCCGGTGGCGCTGCTGATTTCCCTCCTCGTGGCCTGCGTGGTGCTGGGAACCCGGCGCGGCGAGTCCAAGACCGCCATTGAAAAGGTGCTGGAGTCCGCCCTGGGCCCGGTCTGCTCAGTCATCCTGATCACCGGCGCCGGCGGCATGTTCGGCGGAGTCCTGCGCACCTCCGGCATCGGTGACGCCCTGGGCTCGGTGCTCAGCGATCTGGGCGTTCCGCTGATCCTGGCCGGCTTCCTGATTGCCGCCATCCTCCGCATTGCCCAGGGTTCGGCCACCGTGGCCCTGACCACTGCGGCCGCCCTGATCGCCCCGGGCGTGCTCGAGGCCGGCTACAACACGATCCAGACCGCCGCCATGGTGATCGCCGTGGCCGCCGGCTCGGTGGTGGTGAGCCACGTCAACGACTCCGGTTTCTGGCTGGTGGGCCGCTTCATGGGCATGGATGTGAAGACCACGCTGAAAACGTGGACGGTGCTGGAAACCCTGATCGGCGTCATGGGCTTTGCCATAGCGGCAGTGATCTTCGGCCTGGCGTCGCTGGGCTAAACAGCGCACGACGACGGCGGGGCACCTTCACGGGTGTCCCGCCGTCGCTGCGTCCGGAGGTACTGCAGGAACTGCCGGGAAAGAAGTGTCAGTGCCGCGTGAAAGCATAAGAAGTTACGAAATTTTCGGTGCTTCACACCGCCCTATGGAAGGACCCCACGCACCATGATGGGTGGTCATCACGCAGCATCAGGCGCCGCAGCCTGGATTGCCGTCGCTTCAACCGCACCGCACGCCCTTGGCTGGTATCCGGTCACTCCCCTGGGCGTGGTCACCGGGGCACTCCTCACCGCCGGGGCCGCCCTGCTTCCGGACCTCGACCATCACAGCGGAACGATTGCCCATTCCCTGCCGCCGATCACGAAGATCCTGGCCCGGATCACCGAGCGCATCAGCGGCGGACACCGCCGCGGCACGCACTCCCTGCTCGGACTGGCGGTGTTCGTCGCACTGGCCACGGCCCTGGGCAAGGTCACCGCCGTCGTCCCCTTCTTCGGCTCCTTGGCCGTGGGTGCCGGACTGCTGTCAGTGCTCCTGATGGGGTTCGCGCTGAAGGCGCTCAAGATAGCCGGCGGCCCGGGCCGCAGCTGGCTGCTGGCGCTGGGGTTGTCCGCCTTCATTGCCATTTACGCACCGGAAAACAACGACTGGCTGCCCGTGGCCGTTGGGCTGGGTGTCGCCGTACACATCGTCGGCGACCTGCTGACGCACCAGGGGGTCATGATCCTGTGGCCGCTCCGGATCAAGCGTCCGCGGTCCCTGGCGGGCATGCCCGTGCTGAACAAGCTGTGGCGCAGCAGCGGCTGCATGTCACTGCCGCTGATCGGCGCCGCGGGGTCCTGGCGCGAATGGGCCCTCATGGTTCCGGTCACCGTTTACGCCATTTACGGGGTGGTCCATGCCGCCTTCCTGACGCTGACCTCCTGGGCAGTGGCATAGCGTTTAGCGCTCAGCGGAGGAAAACGGGGTCGTTCACAGCTGTGAACGACTCTGGCGGATAATGGAACCGTGGAACTAGCTCTCTTTGCTGTCATCGGCGTGGCCGTCATCGTCACCGTCGCCGCCTTCTCCAAGCGCCTGGGCATTGCCGCGCCGCTGATCCTGGTGGTGGTCGGACTCGGACTGTCCTACCTGCCGGGGCTGCCGACGTTCACCGTTCCGCATGACGTGATCCTGATGGGAGTGCTGCCGCCGCTGCTCTACGCCGCCGCGGTAAACGTTCCCGTGGTCGATTTCCGGCGGAACTTTGGCGCCATTTCCAGCCTGTCGGTCTTTCTGGTCCTGTTTTCCGCCGCCGCCACCGGCCTGCTGCTCTACCTGCTGCTGCCGGACCTGGACCTGGCCGCCGCCATCGCCCTGGGCGCCGTGGTCAGCCCGCCGGACGCCGTCGCCGCCACCTCCATCGGCAAGAAACTCGGCCTGCCGCCGCGGCTGGTGACGGTGCTCGAAGGCGAGGGGCTGGTCAACGATGCCACCGCGCTGGTGCTGCTGCGCTCGGCGCTGGCCGTCAGCGCCGGCAGCCTGTCCAGCATCTGGGCCGGAGTGGCGGACTTCGGGTTCGCAGTGGCGGCCGCCGTCGTCGTCGGCCTGCTGGTGGGCGTCGCCACCGTCTGGATCCGTTCCAAACTCAACGATCCAACCCTGGACACCGCCATTTCCTTCGTGGTGCCTTTCCTGGCCTTCATTCCGGCCGAGGAAATGCATGCCTCCGGCGTGCTGGCCGTGGTGGTGGCCGGGCTGTACACCGGGCACCGCAGCGCATCCGCCTTCAGCGCCCAGGCGCGGATCAATGACAGCGTCAACTGGCACACCGTCCAGTTCCTGCTGGAAAACGGCGTCTTCCTGCTGATGGGCCTGGAACTGCGCTATCTGGTGGAGAACATCAATCCGGATCTGCTGACCGTCGGCGAGTCGGTGGGGATCGGCCTGGCTGTCACCGCTCTGCTGATCCTTCTCCGCTTCGCGTGGATGGGCCCGCTGATCCTGCTGCTGCGCGCCAAGGTCGGCTACCAGGAACGGCGCACCCACCGGTTCCGCGCGGCGCTGGACCGGCTCAAGGAGCAGGAACCGGGGAACGAACGCTCCCGGCGCCGCGCCGATCGCGCGGAGGACCTCTACCGGCGCCGGCGGGCGGACATCACGCAGCTGCGCAGTGAAGGCCTGGACTGGCGCGGCGGCATGGTCATTGGCTGGTCCGGCATGCGGGGCGTGGTGACCCTGGCCGCCGCACAGTCCCTTCCGGAAACCACCCCGTACCGGGAGCAGCTGGTGCTGATCGCGTTCACGGTGGCCGTGGTGACGCTGCTGCTGCAGGGCGGAACCCTCCCGTGGATGATTCGGATCCTGGGGGTCCGTGGCGCGAACGCCGCGGCGGACCAGCGCAGCCTGGCCACCCTGCTGGATCAGATCAGCGACGCCGGACTGAAGGTCCTGGAAGATCCCCAGGCCTGTCTGCAGCAGGACGTGGATGTGGACCCGGACGTGGTGGAGCGGGTGCGGCAAAGCACCTTCCTGCGCAGCGAACTGGCCTGGGAGCGGGTCAAGGCCCTGGGTGTCGGCACGTCCCCCACTCCGCAGCTGCAGTACCGCGAACTCCGGCGCGCCGTTGTGGACGCCGAACGCGAGGCCCTGCTGCTGGCCCGCAGGGAGGGATATTTCCCGTCCCGGACCCTAGCGGACGCGCAGCGGCTGCTCGATCTGGAGGAGTCCCGGCTGAAACCGCGGCTGGGCGAGCGCTAGTCCGGCCGGCTCGGGGCTGTTTAGCGGCGCGGCTTGCCGCTCTTGCGGCTTCCCTTGCCCTTGCCGCCCGCAGTTCCCTTGCCGCCGGCGCTGCCCTTCGCACCGCCGCTGCCCTTCGAACCGGAGCGGCCGCCGGACTTCGCCGCGGGCGATGCCTTGTCCCCGCTCCTGCTCTGGCGTTCCTTGGTCCGCTGCCGGGCCGTGGTCTTCTGCTCCGCCTGGACCGAGGGCTGGCGCGAGCTGTTGGCCGTCCGGCCGCGCACAATGCCCACCAGCTCCTCGACCCCCGCGTCCTCGGTGTCCTCCAGCCAGGCAACAGCGATGCGGGTGCCGGGAACACCGGACACCGGCCGGGACACGACGTCGCGGCGCGAGTACAGCTTGGCCACGGCCATGGGCAGGATCAGCAGGCCCGCGCCCGAGGCCACCACTTCCATGCCGACGTCGGCGCCGCCCATTTCCTGCAGGTCCAGCAGGTTCTCGCCGGCCAGATCCGCCAGATCCAGTTCATCGAACGCGGCGACCGCGGAGTCCTTCGCGGCAGCGACAACCGGACGCTCGTCATAGAGGGCGACAACGCTCAGGTCGGCCGGACGGATGTAGCCCTCGTCCGGAACACGGACAAACACCACGTCGGCCCGGCCGGCCCGCAGTTCATCCAGAACCGCGTCTTCCGGGCACTGATAGGCCTGCAGTTCACGGTCCTGCCGTTCGTTCCACCGGCCAATCCATTTGCCGGGCGTCACGCCGGGAACGTAGGCCAGCGTCAGCGGACGGGCGGGGCGGGGCTTGTGGCGGGGGGTTTCTGTTGGCACCTTTTCAGGTTAGCCCAGGAGAGTCACCGTTCCTTCCGCAGTGTTCTCCGCCGTGTGCTGCCCCTGTTCTCCCTCGTGTTCACCCTCGTGTTCTCCCCGTGTGCTCCCCGTGTGCTCCCCCATTCGGCAGCATCCACGGCGGAGCACCCGCAGCGGGATACCCAGGTCTCCTGCGCCGGATACCCTTATTAGATGACTTCCGAGAAATCCCAATCCATGAAACCTGCCACGGCAGCCAAGAAACTGGGCATCTACCTGCCCGCCGCGCCGCAGGAGTTCCAGGACGGGCCTATTTCCCGGGCCCAGTTTGATGAGCTTCAGGCCAATCCCCCGCAGTGGCTCATTGACCTGCGCCGCAACGGCCCGCACCCCCGTCCCGTCGTGGCCCAGAAACTCAACATTTCCATTGGCGGCCTCACCCGCTCCGGCATCACGGACGCCCTGACCACCGCTGAAATCACTGCACTGCTGGCCGCACCGCCGGCCTGGCTGGTTGAAGAACGCGCCAGCTTTGCTGCTGTGCGCGACGAGGCCAAGCGTGTGAAGGAAGCAGAGGCCAAGAAGGAGCGCAAGGCCAGGGACGCCGCGCACATCGCTGCTAAGCCGCCGAAACAGCGCCGCTAGAACCTCACCAAGGGCTTCAGCGGGGGTTAGCTGTACGAAGGATGGCGCGGTTCCACGGGCAACCGAGGAACAGCGCCGGGAGTGAAGGCTGCCGGTTTACCGGCGGCCTTCCGGCGTTAAGGCCCGACGATGGGGCTGATCCGCCGCCGACCGCCGCCGGACGTGCCGGGCAGCCGCCGCCGTCGGGCATAAAAAAATCACCCCGGTCTGTTCAACCGGGGTGATTCGTTTTGTGCGCGAGGGGGGATTTGAACCCCCACGCCCTTTCGGACACTGGCACCTGAAGCCAGCGCGTCTGCCGTTCCGCCACTCGCGCCTAAATGGTTTCCCGTGGAGCGTGTGCCCTCAGTCTCACAACCGTTGGCGTCTCGATTCCTCGGGAACAGCAGAATCAAGCATACCCATATTTTGGGCAAACACCTAAACGGCCGGAACAGCCGTCCATAAACCCTGTGATTCCGCGGTTTTTGGGTTCCCCAACTTCCTCGGGAAGCAGTTCCGGCGTCGAACCTGTGCCGGCGCCCGCCCAGCCGACACCCTCCCGACACCCTCCCGGCGCCGGAGCCGCGTTAAGACATTTCTCAGCTGTCCCCAGTACTATCGAAGAGGACCTGTGTACCTTTTGGCCTGCCTTGCCGCTGCGCCGGATTCGCCCCAAGGGGCACCTCCGATGCGTCCGGGGCCGCCACTTTGCACGTTGGCCCAACGATTTGCCGGAGTGTCCGCCGGACATCGAAGACAGAATCAGGACCTAGGGAAGGAGGCGAACATGGGCTTACTCGACAACGTCGAACGCGGAATCGAAAAAGTGGTGCGCGGTGCCTTCTCCTCGGGCTCATCCGGCCGAGTGGAACCCCTGGAGCTGGCCATCGCCATGCGGCGCGAACTCGATGAACGCTCCTTCACCGTGGGTCAGGGGCGCACGCTGGCACCGAACGTCTTTACTGCCCGGCTGTCCGACGCCGATTTCAAGCGCGCCCAGGAATGGGGCGCACCGCTGGCCGAGGAGCTGTGCGACGTCGTCATCAAGCACGCCAGGAGCCAGTCCTACACTCTCCAGGGACCGGTCCGCGTGTCCTTCACGCGCGACTCGGCACTGAAGCCCGGCGTCCTCGAGGTGGATTCCTCAACGGAAAAGGCCGGGGCACCCGCTCCGCGCCAGGTAACCCCGCCCAGCCCGCGCCAGGGCCCGGGTCGGATGCAGCCCGTTTTGGACATTGACGGCCAACGGTATTCACTGAATGCTCCGTCGGTTGTTCTCGGCCGGTCCTCCGAGGCGGATATCCTCGTTGATGACACCGGCGTTTCCCGCCGGCATCTGGAAATCCGCACCGAAAATGGTGTCAGCCGCGCCATCGACCTCGGTTCCACAAACGGAAGCTTCGTCAACGGCCAAAAAGTACAAGGGGAAGCAGATCTTACGGATGGTTCCACTATTGCCATGGGTCGCACCCGAATTACGTTCCGGCTCCTTCCGGTTCGGGCCGGGGGACGTTAGTGGGCGGTGAATTGATTGTGACCCTGCTCCGGTACGGGTTCCTGATCCTGCTGTGGGTGATGGTCGTCAGTGTTGTCGGTGCTATCCGCCGCGATCTGGTGGTCGGCAGCCGCAACCGGACCGGTACGCCCAGCGCGCGGCAGGTCCGCCGAAATCCGGCCCTGGAGAAGCAGGTTCCCGCTCCGGCAAAGGCCCCCGCGCGCCAGGTGGTCGTGACCGAGGGACCCTTGCGCGGCACCACCCTGGAACTGGCCTCCAGCCCGATTCTGCTGGGACGCGCCCAGGAAGCCACGCTCGTGCTGGAGGACGACTATGCCTCCGGCCGCCACGCCCGCTTGTTCCCCCAGGGCAGCCGCTGGTTCATCGAGGACCTCGGCTCCACCAACGGCACCTTCCTCGGCGGCAGCCAGCTGACGCGTGCCCTGCCGGTGGAACCGGGAGTTCCCATCCGCATCGGTAAGACGGTCCTTGAGTTGAGGCCATAGCCGTGGCCCTGGTGCTCAACTACGCAGCACGGTCCGATGTGGGCATGGTTCGTTTGAAGAATGACGATTCCGCCTATGTCGGCCGCTATCTTGCCGTCGTCGCCGACGGCATGGGCGGTCATGCCGGCGGCAATGTTGCGTCTGCCTCCACAGTTCTGGACCTGGTCCATCTGGACAGCGGAACGCACGACGACGAACCCCTCACCGTCCTCGCGGATGAAATCCAGGCCGCGAACTCCCTCCTCTCCGAGCTGGTGACCACGAGCCCGCAGCTGTCCGGAATGGGCACAACCGTCACCGCCCTGCTGCTGAACGAGAACCGCTTCGCTTTCGCCCATATCGGGGATTCGCGGGCCTACCGGCTGAAAAACGGCGTCTTCGAGCAGATCAGCATCGACCACACCTTCGTCCAACGACTGATTGACGAGGGCCGGCTGCGTCCCGACGAAGCTGAAGTCCATCCGCACAAAAACGTCCTCATGCGCGTCCTCGGCGATGTGGATGCCAGCCCGGAACTTGACCTGGCAACCTTCGAGGTGGAAGCCGGAGAGAAGTGGCTCCTGTGTTCCGACGGTCTCACGGCCGTCCTGCGGGACTCCGACATCGAGGCCGTGCTCCGGGAGACCAGGGACCTCCAGCGCTGCGTCGACATTCTGGTCGAACTCACCCTCGCGGGCGGGTCACCGGACAACGTGACGGTGGCGGTAGTTGAGATCACCGAGGTTCCCGATGATTCCGTTCTTCCCCTGGAGTCCTCCTCAGCGGCCCGGAGCGCGCTGTCCGCCGGCTCGTCGCTGCAGGCGGCCGTCCACGAACGGGCGACCGACGCCGGCGACGCGCGGGACCTCCCGGCCGGAACCGGCGACGACGACGGCTTGGACGACGCCCTCGGCGATCAACCGATCCGTGCCGACCTCATCCGGCAGGACCTTTCCTCCCGCCCGCACATCCTGGTGGGGGCGGCCTCCCTCGCCACCGAGACCGGGCAGATCCCCATCGTCACCAAGCGGACGGCCGAACGCCGCGCCGCGCGCCTGCTCACCCACAAAGCCGCGCCCGAAACGGACCCGGCACCGGACCAGGACCCGCCCAAGCAGCGCCGCTGGCTGGTCCCCGCCATCCTGGCCCTGATAACGGTCCTGCTGGCAGCCGTCCTCTGGGTCGGCTACACCTGGACCCAGACGCGCTACTACGTTGGAGCGAGCGACAACAACGTCGCCATCTACAACGGCGTCTCGCAGTCGCTGGGCCCGATCCGGCTGTCCACCGTCACTGAACGGACCGACATCCCCGTCGACAGCCTGCCCGAATACCAGCGCAACCGGGTCGAAGGCACGATTCCTGCCAAGGACCTGCTCCATGCCGAGCAAATCGTCGAGGATCTCAGGGGAACGGCCCAGGCAAGCGCCTGCGAGCCCGCTCCGAACACTCCCGCCAAAGCCGGCGCGGCCTCCACACCCACGGCATCCGCCAGCCCGTCGGCGGCCGCGAAGCCTGCTGCCACTCCGGATGACTGCGGAGGGCAGAAATAATGAGTGACGTACTGACAGTTCCCAAATCACGGCGCAACATCGAAGCCGTGCTCCTGCTGCTCGCCCTGGCCGTCGGTGTCGGCGCCAACATGGTGGTCGGCCTGGACCAGGACCGGGCCTTCGACTCCGATTTCTGGACGCAGGGCGCCACCCTGGTGGGCCTGGTCCTGGTCTTCCACATCGTGCTGCGGTTCCGGGCCAAATATGCCGATCCGGTAATACTTCCCATCGTGACGGCGCTCAACGGCATCGGCCTCGCCATGATTCACCGGCTGGACATCGCCATGGACGACAACGCGGCCGACCGGCAGCTGCTCTGGAGCGCCGTGGCCGTGGCCGCCGCCGTCGCCGTCCTGTTCCTGATCAAGGACCACCGGATCCTGCGCCGCTACACGTACATTTCGCTCATCGTCAGCGCCATTCTGCTGCTGCTGCCGCTGACCCCGCTGGGCCTGGAAATCAATGGCGCCCGGATCTGGATCAACGTCGGCATCGGCACCTTCCAGCCCGGTGAAATCGCCAAGATCACGCTGGCCATATTCTTCGCGGGGTATCTTTCCACCAACCGTGACCTGATCCTGCTGGCCGGGCGCAAGGTCGGCCCGCTGCAGCTCCCCCGCTTCAAGGACCTCGGCCCCATGATGGCGGCCTGGATTGTCAGCATCGGCGTGCTTGTCTTCCAGCGCGACCTCGGCTCCTCCATCCTGTTCTTCGGCCTCTTCATGGCGATGATCTATGTCGCCACCAGCCGGGTCAGCTGGGTGCTGATCGGCCTCGCCCTGCTCGGAGCCGGCGGTTATGTCGCCATGCAGCTGTTCAGCCACGTCGGTCTGCGGATCGACGGCTGGCTGAATGCCTTCGACCCGGAGGTGTACACCCGAATCGGCGGCGGAAGCTACCAGGTGGTGCAGGGCCTGTACGGGCTCGCCAGCGGCGGGCTCATCGGCACCGGGCTCGGCCAGGGCCGGCCGGACCTGGTCACCTATGCGAACTCCGACATGATCATCGCCGCGCTGGGCGAGGAACTGGGCCTGATCGGCATCTTCGCGATCGTGCTGCTCTACGTCCTGCTGGTGTCCCGCGGCTTCCGCGCCGCATTGGGCACCCGCGACGGATTCGGAAAGCTGCTCGCCTGCGGCCTGTCCTTCACCATTGCCCTGCAGTGCTTCGTGGTGATCGGAGGCGTCACCCGCCTGATTCCGCTCACCGGCCTGACCACGCCGTTCATGTCCGCGGGCGGCTCCTCACTGCTGGCCAACTGGATCATCGTGGCGCTGCTGCTGCTGATCTCCGAGGCGGCCCGCCGCCCGGCGGCCACCGGTCCGCTGACCGGCCCAATGGTGCCGGCCATGCAGGAATCACCGGTGGGATCAGTCCAGCGCAAGTCCAAGAGGGAACAGGAGGTAAGCGGCTCATGAATCAAGCCATCCGCAACAGCTGGATCGTGGCCCTGGCCATGTTTGTCCTCATTCTTGGGTCACTGACCTACGTCCAGTTTTTTGCTGCCGAAGAGCTCAACGCCGATCCGAACAACAACCGCACCATCTACCAGAACTTCGGCCAGAACCGGGGATCGATTTTGGTTGATGGGGCTCCGATCGCCGAATCGGTGCCCTCTGACGACGAGTTCAACTACCAGCGCGTTTATCACCAGCCGGAGCTGTATTCCCAGCTGACCGGGTACTTCTCCCTGACGGCCGGAGTCACGCAGCTGGAAAGCGTCATGGACGAGGAACTGACCGGAACCAGTGACCAGCAGTTCTTCGACCGTCTGGTGCAGGTCTTTTCCGGCAACCAGCCGCAGGGCGCCTCCGTTGAACTGACGATCGATTCCCAGCTGCAGGAAATGGCTTACGACCTGATCCCCGAGGGGCAGAAGGGCTCCATCGTCATGATGGATCCGAAGACCGGAAACATTCTGGCCATGGTGTCCAAGCCCAGCTATGACACCAACCTTCTGGCCGGGCACGACACCACGGTCGTGGAGCAGAACATGCAGGAACTGCTCACCGTCGATGGCCTCTCCCCCTACCGCAACGCCGCGACCCAGTCGTTACTGGCCCCCGGCTCGGTGTTCAAGCTGGTGGATGCCGCCGCTGCCCTCGAGTCCGGCAAGTACAACGCCGATACCCTCATCGACAACCCGAACGAGCTGCCGTTGCCGGGCACCAATATCTCCCTGCCGAACTACACCAACGGCAATTGCAGCGTACGGTCCGAGGCAACCATCGGGTTCGCCCTGGAGCAGTCCTGCAACACCGTTTTCGCCCAAATCGCTTGGGACCTCGGTGAAGAGGCAATTGCGTCGCAGGCCGAGAAGTTCGGGTTCAACGAAGCGCTGAGCCTCCCCGAGCGCGGCATGTACGAAGTGGCACCCAGCGGCTTCCCCACGGGAATGGACCAGGCCCAGCTGGCGCAGGCTTCCATCGGCCAGTACAGCGTCACCGCAACCCCCCTGGAAATCGCCATGATGTCGTCCGCCATCGCGAACAACGGCGTGCAGATGACGCCCAATCTTGTCCGGAATGTCCGTGCCGCCGACCTGTCGATCATCGACGAGCCGGAGCCGGAAGTCCTGAACACCTCCGTAAGTCCGGAAACCGCCCGCCAGCTCACCGACTGGATGGTGGGCGTCGTGGACAACGGCACCGCCTCCGCGGCGCAGGTTCCGGGCTTCAAAGTGGCCGGCAAGACCGGCACAGCGGAAGTGGAGGGCAAGGGCGACAACGCCTGGTTCACCGGTTTCGCTCCGGCTGACGACCCCGAAGTGGTCATCTCCATCGTCATGGAAGACGTGGACCTGACCACCGGATCCCAACTGACCACTCCAAGCGCGCAGAAACTCCTAGAGGCGGTGTTAAATAAGTGAGGCCTACATCGGGAATCACCTTAGGCGGCAGATTCCAGCTCACTGACCGTATCGCCATCGGCGGTATGGGTGAGGTCTGGAAGGCACGGGACCTGGTCCTGGGCCGCATTGTTGCCATCAAGGTCCTCAAGGAGGAATACACCGGGGATCCTGGTTTCCTGAACCGTTTCCGGGCCGAGGCTCGCCACACGGCGCTGCTGAACCACGAGGGCATTGCCAACGTCTTCGACTACGGCGAGGAAGAGGGTTCGGCCTACCTGGTCATGGAGCTGGTTCCTGGCCTGCCGCTGTCCTCCATCATTGAGCGCGACAAGAGCCTGACGCCGGACCGCACGCTGTCCATCATCGGTCAGACCGCCACGGCGCTGGCCGCCGCCCACAAGCAGGGACTGGTCCACCGCGACGTCAAGCCCGGAAACCTGCTGATCCTGCCCGACGGCAGGGTCAAAATCACCGACTTCGGCATTGCCCGGCTTGCGGACCAGGTGCCGCTGACCGCCACCGGCCAGGTCATGGGCACCGCCCAGTATCTTGCACCCGAGCAGGCCACCGGCCAGCAGGCCACCGGTTCCAGTGACATTTACGCCCTCGGTGTCATCGGCTACGAACTGCTGGCCGGAACCCGGCCCTTCTCCGGTGAGTCGCAGATTGCCATTGCCCTGGCCCAGGTCAACGACACTCCCCCGCCACTGCCGGAGAGCATTCCGCTGCCGGTCCGCGCGCTGATCATGTCCATGCTGGCCAAGGATCCGGCCGACCGCCCGGCCGACGCCGAAGCGCTGGCACGGGCCGTTGCCGCCATCCGCCGCGGTGACATTCCCGCTGCCGAGGCCGCCGTCCCCGGCATGCTCCTCTTCGGCGGCGGCGCCGCCACTGTCCTGAACGACGCCGTCACAGCACCGGTTCCCACCACCAGCACCTCAGCCACGCGCGCCGTGAACACCGCGCCGTCGACCTCGGCGCTGCCCACCGTCGCGGGCGCGGCCGTGGGCGCGGAGAACGCCGCCACCGGCGAACTCGCCGCATCGCGTGAGTGGACCGATGAAGACGTCGACGACGTCGACACCTCGGACGGGGACGGCGGAGACGACGCCCCTGCCAAACGCCGCAACCCATGGGTCATTCCGGTCGCCGTGCTGCTGGCGCTGATCATCGCCGGAGTTATTGCCGCTTTCCTGCTCACCGGAGACAACGACGGCGATCCCCAGCCGGCGCCGTCGGCCACCACTACTCAGGCCAGCCCCAGCCCCACGCAATCGGAGGACACCGATCTAGTCACCATTGACCTCGAAGATTTTAGCGATCTGGACTTCAATTTGGCTCGAGAGCGTTTGGAGAGCTTGGGTATGAATGTTGCAGAGAATCCGGTGGAGTCTGAGGCTCCCGAGGGGCGGATTATTGCACTGGATCCGACAGGACAGGTAGCGCGGGGAACAACAGTGACCGTAACCTACTCGACGGGCCCTGCACCGGCGCCCACCAGCACTAGCACTACTGTTCCGTCCGGACTGCTGGGCCAGACCGGACCCGCCGCTGCGGAGCAGATCAGTGCCGCCGGCCTGATCCCGGTCAACGGCGGCACGCAGGCCTCCAACCAGCCGGAGGGCACCGTGGTGGCCGTCAACCCGTCGGAGGGTGCACCCCTTCCGGAAGGATCAACCGTCACCTACTTCACGTCCGAGGGCCCGGCTACGGTCGAGCCTGCCCCAACGAACGTGCCGGAGCCGACCCCGTCGACCCCGTCGACCCCGTCGACCCCGTCGACCCCGTCGACGCCGTCGACTGCGGCCACCGTTCCGGCCGCCCCCAACGGCATCACTCCTCCGGCAGCACCCAACAGCGTCAACACTCCGGCAACACCCAACAGCGTCATTCCTCCGGCATCACCCACCGGCGTCAACCCTTCGGCCGGATAAGCAACCATGAGCGCAGATTTCCTCAAAGGACAGCCCACCCTGAATACCGAGCGGGTGTTGAACGGCCGTTACGAACTCGGCGAGCTGATCGGCCGCGGCGGCATGGCCGATGTGTACCTCGGCCGGGACATTCGGCTGGGCCGTTCCGTGGCCATCAAGGTCCTGCGCCCCGATTTGGCCCGCGATCCGCTGTTCCAGTCCCGGTTCCGGCGCGAGGCACAGGCTGTCGCGGGGCTGAACCACCCGGCGATTGTGTCCGTGTACGATACCGGCGATCAGGAATCCCCAGGGTCCACGCCGGATGATGTCCGCCTGCCGTTCATCGTGATGGAGTTTGTGCGCGGGCGGACCCTGCGCGATCTGGTCAAAGCCGGGGAGATCACCACCGACAAGGCCATTGAGTACATGCTCGGTGTCCTTGCCGCGCTGGAATACAGTCACCGTTCAGGGATTGTGCACCGCGACATCAAGCCGGCCAACGTCATGGTGACCGCCGACGGCGGCGTGAAGGTCATGGACTTCGGCATTGCCCGGGCGATGGCCGATTCTGCCGCGACCATGACCCAAACCCAGGCCGTCATCGGCACCGCGCAGTATCTTTCGCCCGAACAGGCCCGCGGCGAAACCGTGGATGCCCGCAGCGATCTGTATTCAGCCGCCTGCCTGCTCTTCGAAATGCTGGCGGGCCGGCCGCCGTTCATCGGCGACAGTCCCGTTTCCGTGGCGTACCAGCATGTCCGGGAACCTCCGCCCAAGGCCAGCAGCTTTAACGCCGAGATTGCGGCGGAGCTTGACGCTGTGCTGGACCACGGGTTGGCGAAGGACCGCGCGGACCGCTATCAGGACGCCCATGCGTTCCGCGACGCGCTGCTCCGCGTGCGCAGCGGAGCAGCAGCCGTTGAACCGGCACCCGACACCTCCGCCACCGAGGCCCTGACCGTTTCGGCTCCGGCCCGCGCCGCCGTCGACGTCAGCCCCATCGAGGACGAACCCCGCACCCGGGCCATGGCCCGGGTCCGTTCCGGCGGCCCGCTCACCACCGCTCCGGACGGAAACGACGACGACGATGCTCCGGCTTCGCTGTCCATCGGCAACACCGGGGACCGGGATCCGGAGCAGAAGGCCCGCCGGCGCGCCTGGATCACCACAGTCTGCATTGGACTTTTGCTGCTTTTGGGCGCCGGTTCCGTTTTGGCATTCAACCTGATTAATCCCAAGGAAACCGCCCCGGTGACTGCGGTGATGCCCGATGTCCAGTCCAAGACCCAGACCGATGCCCTGAACATCATCCTGGATGCCGGCTTTGGGCCGCCAACCATCGAACCGGAATACAGCGACACGGTTAAGTCCGGCCTTGCCATCGGCACCTCTCCGGAGGGGGGAACCGATGCACCGCTGGATGCCAACGTCACCCTCTTCATTTCGCAGGGACCGTCAACCGTTACGATTCCCGCCAATTTGGCGGGCATGACCGAACCCGAGGCGCGTGATGCCCTCCGCAGCCTGGGCTTGCAGGGCGGAACCACAGCCGAGGCGAACAGTTCTGTGGTTCCGGCGGGCCGGGTGCTCTCCACCACCCCTGGGCTCGGAGAGGCTGTTCCGGTGGAGACCACCGTCGATCTGGTGCTGTCCACCGGCAACGTCACGGTTCCGGATCTCCTCGGCCGTTCGCTGGAGGATGCGCAGGCAATCCTGGCCGACCCGCTCTACGGGCTGACGGTCACAGTCAACGAGGTCGAGGACGCTGTGACTGTCCCCGGAACGGTCACCGCCCAGAGCATCACCGGCGGCATGGATGTGGAACAGGGCAGCACTATCGCCCTGACAGTGGCTAAGGCTCCGCCGGAGCCCACTGAGGAGCCCACTCCCGACCCGAGCGCCTCCCCGGAACCGTCGGAGACGGCGAAGGGGAAGAAGAAGAAGGACGACTAGCGCGGCAGGGGGTCCGCAGCAGTCGACATGAGCGGGCTGAGGGTGGCGGCATGTGCTGCCGCTCCAGCCAGGCCCAGTCCTTCGAGCCAGTTCCCCAGCATCTGGTAGCCGCCTTCGGTGAGCACTGATTCGGGGTGGAACTGCACACCGGAGAGGGGCGCCGAAGCGTGGCGGAGACCCATGATGATTCCGCTGTCGGTCCGGGCGGTCACCTCGAGTTCCGCCGGGATGGTGTCGGCAACTGCTGCCAGCGAGTGGTACCGCGTGGCGGTGACCGGGCTCGGCAGGCCCTGGAACACATCAGTGCCTTCGTGCCGGACCAGCGACGTTTTGCCGTGCATGAGCTCCGGAGCGTGGGTCACAGTCCCGCCGTAGGCTTCGGCCAGTGCCTGATGCCCGAGGCAGATGCCCAGCATCGGCTTGTTGTTTTCTCCGCACCAGCGGATCAGCTCAACGCACACACCCGCCTCGGCCGGGGCTCCGGGCCCCGGGGAGACCAGCACTCCGTCGCGGGCGGCAGCCAGCTCGACCGCCTCGGCCAGGGTGACGTCGTCGTTGCGCACCACCGTGGTCTCGGCCCCCAGCTGCTGCAGGTAGCCGACCAGCGTGTACACAAAGCTGTCGTAGTTGTCGACGACCAGGATTCGAATACTGCTCATGTGGTCTAGGAACCGCCAATCGTGGAATCGGTGAGGGGGCTAAGGAAGCTGTATTCGGAGAACCACGGGAACACGTAGTTCATGAGGAGCAGCACCACGCCGGCGATCAGCACGAGCGCGGTAAGGATGCGGACCCAGAGAGGGCCCGGCAGATTCCGAAAGATCCAAGCGTACATTTTAGCGCGCTCCTTCCGCGTTGTGGGCAACCTGGGCGGCAATCTCGGCCGGCGGACCGGCGGACAGCGGTTGCCAGGACTCCATCAGTGCGTAGGCAATGATCCGTTCCTCCGCCCCGAAGCGGGGGTTGCAGCTGGTGAGGGTCAAAAAGCGCTCGGTCGGCACCGCAGCGGGCTGTGTTGGTACGGGCGCAATGACATCCACGCGGTCCGGCAGGACAATCTGGTTGTTGCGGTAGACGTAGCTGTAGTACCCGTCCTTGGTCTGCACATAGATTTTGTCCCCCGGCACCAGGGTATGGATGGCGTCCAGAACCTGCCCGTGCGTCTGGCGGTGGCCCGCAAGGGCAAAGTTTCCCACTTCTCCGGGCATGGCCGTCGAAGGATAGTGTCCAAGCCCGAGCGAATCCAGCACCGCTGTCCCCACACCGCTGGTTACGGGACGGGAGTAGGTGTCGCCGAAACGTGGAATGTAGACCACGGCAAAGGTGCGTCCTTCTTCCTCAATGGCAGGCAACACAGCCGGGTCGCCGTAATCGGGGCCGGCCGCCTCCGCGGCCGCCTCCGGCACCGGAGCAACCGGTCCATCGAATTCCGAGAACAAGCTGCCAACGGCCTGTTCCTGCTTGTTGTTGGCGTCGATATTGGTCCACCAGAGTTCCCACACGACATAGAGGACCAGGAGCAGTCCGAGAGTGATCAGGAGTTCTCCGAACACCTGGATGACCTGCTGGCTGCGGCTGCGTCCGCGGGAACGGGAACCGGCAGAGCTCCTTCGCGCGTGTGTTGCCCTGCTGGAGGTCGCCATGGTTCCCTTTTCGTTCTAGACCGGACTGGCGTGCGGCGGCACGGATGAGCTCCGCCATTCGCTACGATGAGTACAAGGGAAACAGCCAGGTGCGGTGGCAGCCCCCAGTCAGGATACAGCCGGGCAGCAGCCCGATGCGGCAGCACTGCACCAGCGGCCCCGCCATGACCGTATACGCCGGCATTCAGAGAGCCGGTTCCGCCAGGAGGATCCGTGCCCGAGTCAAAGTCCCGCAAGAAGCCCGCCACCGCAGCACCCGCCGCCAAGGCAAGCTCTGCACCCAAGCCCAACCCGGTTTGGTACAAGCCGGTAATGTTCGGCCTGATGATCATCGGTCTCCTGTGGATTATCGTGTTCTACATTTCCGAGAGCCGGTTCCCCATCCCCGAACTGGGCGCAGGGAACATCCTGGTGGGCTTCGGTATCGCCATTGTCGGCTTCCTGATGACCACCCGCTGGCGCTGACGGCACATCCCGCCACCATCCCCGGCGTCATCCGTTGGTTCGGGCCACCTTGCAGGGTGTCCCTTTCCGGGGGTCCGCCTTCGCGTGGGTGACACCTTTGCATGGGCGACGCCTTTGCGTAGGGCACCGGAAGTCTCACCAGCCAAATAGAAGTTCAGCGACGAGGGCCTGAGCGCGGTATTACACCGGGCTCAGGCCCTCGAGCTTTGCCGAGCATCGTTTGGCGCCGTCCCTTTAAGTGCTTGCATTCAGCAGCGTTGCCAGCCACAGATTCATGGCCACAGGCCGAGCCGGCCCCGCCACAGGTTCCCACTCTTTGGGGCATGAGCCGTCGTGGGGTCACACCAGCCACACCAGGTAACAAAGGCTGGGAACCAGTGCGGGAAACCTGCACGAGGGTGGAGCCGGGACCAAAAACCACAGCCCTGCCGCTGCTCCCCTGCCAGAAGCGCGCCCCGGCCACCCAGTACCAGTCAGAAGCACGAGCCCGGCCGCCCAGTACCAGTCACAAGCACAAACCCGACCGCCACTTCCCTGGCAGAGGCACGAGCCCAGCCCTAGGGTCCCAGCCACAATCACCGGCAGTCCCAAATCCCGGCTCAAAGCCACACGCCAGCCTCATGTGGCCGGCCCGAAGGCCACAAGCCGAGCACGGATTCCCACTCTTTGGGGCACATGAGCCGTCCTGGGATCACACCAGCCACACCAGGTAACAACGGGTGGGAACGAGTGCGGGAAACCTCCGCGGGGTCGGGTTGCCGCCGCGGAACCGGAAATGAGGCCGCTGCAACCCAGCGGCACCAAGACCCGGGGCCCTGTGCAGAACCTTTGTGCACACACTGTGCACAGAGTTATCCACAGGTGTGCGTAACTTTTCGTCCCGTTGGGGCAAAAATCACCGGCATCATAGGCACAGGAGTTATCCACAGCTGTGGAATTACATGTGTGTAACTCAGTTTTGCCTCTGGATAACCTGTTTACAATTGGCCCTACAGCCTGTGGATAACTTGTGATCTCAGGGAACCGGAGTCGACCACTTCCGGGTTCGCCGGTGAAGCCGGGATCCGGTCCGGGCTGTACCCTATCCCTCCCAGGCCCCTTAACCGGCGCGGATTTTGCCGACAGACGACGGCGATCAACCCCGTTTGGCCATGTCTCATCACCACAAGTTATTAACACTGTGGGTATCTCTGTGGATAACGCCCGGCCCGCTGTGGATCACCGGAGCTCCGCGGGGCGGGGACCCTGGAACGGCACGCTCCTGTTGGTCAGGGAACCGGCCAGAGATGCGGAACAGGGCACCGAAGCGGGTGGCCAGGGCGCGGAACAAGGCTCCTAAGCGGGTGCGCCGGGCAGGGGCGCGGATCACCGATCAGGGCAGCGCCCGGCCAAGGCCCTAACAGGCACCACTGCCGAACCGCCCGAACCGGCGCACTGCCGCACCGGCTTAAGCCAGCCTTAGATCAGGCCCTTGGCCCCGGCCAGTACGGCGGAAATGACGCACAGCACCACAACAATCCCGGCGAGGCCGGCAAACTGCACCAGCGACCGGTTTTTGCCCTTGGGTGCGTAAACCAGGACGGCGGCGCACGCGGCGCCGGTCAGCAGCCCGCCCAGATGCGCCTGCCACGCAATGTTGGGGACGAAGAATCCCAGCGCAAAGTTGACGGCCAGCAGGATCAGCACCGACCGCACACTGGCCCGCCGCTGCAGCAGGACCACCAGGAGGGCGCCGAAGAGGCCGAAGATTGCCCCGGACGCTCCCACCACAGCCTGGAAGAGCGGACTGAGCGCCAGCACGCCCACCGATCCTCCCAGCGCCGAGATGAGGTACAGCAGCGCAAAACGGAGCCGGCCCAGTTGCGGCTCGAGCCCCTGTCCCAGGAACCACAGGGCGTAGAGGTTGAAGGCGATGTGCAGGACGCCTCCGGGGGAATGCAGGAATGCCGAGGACAGCATCCGCCAGGGTTCAACGCCGGTGAGGACGGGCGCGTACCAAAGGAGCGAGGTGAAGGGCGGATACAGGAACTGCACCATGAAGAACACCGCGCAGACAGCCATCAGCGTGATCGTGACGACGGGCTTGCCCTGGGCGACCTTTCCGCCGTAGGGCGTCCGGTACGCGGGGGCCTGCCGGCGGCTCTCCTGGAAGCAGTCCTCGCACTGGATGCCCACGGGCGCAGCATGCTGGCACTCCGGGCAGGCCGGGCGGCCGCAGCGCTGGCAGCGGATGTAGCTGATCCGGTCCGGGTGCCGCGGACAGACGGGAACCTGTGAGGCCGGTGTTTCAGCAGGCACTCCATATGACATTGCGGTACTCCCAAAGAGAAATGAGGCCAGATGGACGAAAGGCCCCGGCCGAAAAATCCGACCGGGGCATCCGTGAACGGGTTAGAGCTGTTCGACAGTGATGCTGTTGATAACTACGTCTTCGGCCGGCTTGTCGCGCATGTCGGTGGCGACGGCGTTGAGCTGGTCAACCAGTGCACGTGACTCGTCGTCGGCTACTTCGCCGAAGATCGTGTGCTTGCCCTGCAGCCAGGTGGTGGGGACGGAGGTGATGAAGAACTGGGATCCGTTGGTTCCACGGCCCATCTGCACACCGGCGTTGGCCATGGCCAGCTTGTACGGGGTGGAGAAATCCAGGTCGGGGTTGATCTCGTCGTCGAACTGGTAGCCCGGTCCGCCGGTGCCGCGGCCCAGGGGATCGCCGCCCTGGATCATGAAGTCTTTGATGATGCGGTGGAAGATGGTGCCGTCATACAGCGGGCGGCTGGTCTTCTCTCCTGTTGCCGGGTCGGTCCACTCGATCTCGCCGGTGGCCAGGCCAACAAAGTTCTTAACCGTCTTGGGCGCGTGATTGCCGAAGAGGTTGACCTTGATGTCGCCCATGGACGTGTGGATGGTTGCAAGTGCGGTAGGAATAGCAGTCATATATTTCATTCTTCCACGGCGAACGCGCCGGCGGGCGGAAATTGCCCGGTTCAGCGCACAGTGAAAAGTCCGCCCCGCCCGGAGCATCAATAGCACGCATCCGCCAAGTCAACGTAGGGTAAGGATGAACCGTCACTATCCCGGGAGGTAGTTTTGAAGAAGAAGGACCGCATGGCCCGTGACTTTGAATCCAATGTCACTGCAGGCGTAGAGACCGCACGTGACTGGGCTGCACCGAAGGTGGAAGCTGCTCGTGACTGGGCAGTGCCCCGCATCGAAAAGGGCATCGAGACCGCCTCACCCAAGATCCAGGAAGGCCTCCAGAAGGTCGGAGACGGTGTTGCCGCTGGAGTAGCAACGGTCACCCCCCGCATCCAGGAAGGCCTCCAGAAGGTCGGTCCGAGGATCAGCAAAACCGTGGACGAAGCCACCCCCCGCATCCAGCACACCCTGGACCGCGCCACTCCGGCTATCAACGGAGCGCGGGACAAGGTTGTGGAGGACTACATTCCCAGCCTCTCCACCCGCATCGGTGATGCCTCGGCTACGGTAACCCGCAGCCTGGGTGCCGCTTCGATTCCGGTTCAGACGGCGGTTGCCAAGGCAACCGGCAACAAGAAGGCGCTGAAGAAGGCCCGGAAGGCAGCCGCTCAGGCAGCCAAGGCCGCCCGCAAGAGCCAGAAGGGCGGCGGCAAGGGCTGGCTGATCTTCGGCATCATCGCAGCAGCCGTGGCTGCAGGCGCCGCCGCGTGGCGCGCCTCGCGCCCGGTGGAGGATCCGTGGAAGACGCCGGCACCGGCTAAGCCCGAGACCATTGCGGTTCCCGAGCCCAAGCCCGCCGCTGCCAAGCCCGCCGCCGCACCGACGGCTCCCGCTCCGACGGCTCCCGTGACCCCGGCTCCCAAGCCCGCTGTCAGCAATGCCGACAAGGCTGCTTCCAACGGCAAGGAATCCGCGAAGGAGACCAAGGAGACCGTTGCCAGCATCAAGGAGGCCGCGGAGCGCGCCGCTGCACGGTCCGGTGAAAAGGGCGCGGAGGCCGCCAAGCACAGCAAGGAAGCCGCTTCGAAGGCTGCTGACGCTGCCAAGACCTCCGGTGCACACGCCGACAAGCCCTCGGAGAAGACCGCCGAATAACCCGGTAGCTTCACCGCAGTTCGCTTAGCCAAAGGAGGGCTCCCGCATTCGCGGGAGCCCTCCTTTGCGTGCTGCGTCGGTTCAGTCCCCGATGTCTCCGCCCAGGGCGGGCGGCGCCGGCGGAAGCGCCTGGGCCCGGGAGCGGCGCCCCTGCCCGGTTACGACGACGGCGAGGCCGGCCAGGATAAGCGCCAGCCCGGCGTAGGTTCCCGCCGGCAGCTGCTCGCCGAGGAACACCGCGGCCAGGATGGCGGCACCGGGAATCTCCAACAGGATGATCATGGAAACCACCAGCGGCGAGATCACTGCCAGCAGATGGTTGAACACGGTGTGGCCCAGCAGCTGGGCCACAACGGTCACGGCCAGGATTCCCGCCCACGCGGCCGGTTCAAAGGACACCAGCGGCTGCCCGAAGGCCGCGCACAGCACCAGCAGGAGTGCTGCGCACAGCCCATAGCAGAGCGAGGTGTAGGTGCCGGTGCTCATGGTCGCCCGGGCCTTGCCTCCGGCGATGGTGTACAGCCCGGCCAGCGCCCCGCCGGCCACGGCCAGCAGGTCTCCGATGAGCGCATCGCGGGACAGCGCCAGGTCAAAGCCCGTGATGACGATGACGCCGGCAAGGGCCGCTCCCAGCCCCGCCAGCACCCGGGGAGCGACCGGAATGCCCCGGAACAGGTTGAAGAGCGCGATCCATCCCGCCTGCAGGCAGACCAGGGCCGTCGCCGCAGCCACCGAGGTGAGCTGCAGTGCGGTGATGAAGCAGGCGAAGTGCAGGGCCAGGGCAACTGATGCCAGGGCAGTCCATTTGGTCTCGGCGCGGGTCAGGCGGGCGAAACCTCCCGGATTGCGCAGCACCGCCGGTGCCCCCATGACCACCGCGCCCAGGGCGTTGCGCCAAAAGGCTATGGCCAGGGCGGGGGCTGCCGTGGCTGCCATGATGGGGCCGGAAGCTGATACTCCAAGGACGCCGATCACGGCGAGTAAAACGGTCACAAGAGCAACAATAGGTGACCCGGCGGAGAGTTACGGAACGCGGCAGCTCGAGGGTTAAACGCAGAAAGTCCCGGCCAGCGGCCGGGACTTTCTTTCGGTGGAGGCACGGGGACTCGAACCCCGAACCCCCTGCTTGCAAAGCAGGTGCGCTACCAATTGCGCCATGCCCCCGAAATGTGAACTCATCCAGTGTACCCCACCCGGACCTGCGGTGGAACCGATTCATTCTTTACTGAAGATCAATCAACCTTGTCGGTTGCGGACTTCCAGACGGATTTCTCCACGGCAGTTTCCTGCCATTTTTTTACCGCAAGGATTCCCGCGACTGCCGCTGCAGCTGCTGCCAGCAACTTCTTCACAGTGCCTCCTTGCCTAGTGGCGCATCACCTTGCGGTGATGTTCCGTGGGCGCACCAGGACTTGAACCTGGGACCTCTTCGTTATCAGCGAAGCGCTCTAACCGCCTGAGCTATGCGCCCCGATACCTTCTCGGGCCGAGATAAAACTTTACCCCACCTCCGCCGGGAACCCAAATCCGGATCCCATTTCGGTTCGATTTTCTGCCCGGCCGGCGATTTTGCGGAGCCGGCCGGGCAAAATAATCGGAATTTTGGCGGATTTTTCCGCCTAGTCGTCCGTCAGGGTGACACCGATGCCGCCCACGAGGGTGGAAGCGATGTTGTACAGCACGGAGGCGAGCATGGACAGCGCCGTCAGCAGCAGCACGTTGACGACCGCGATGATGGTCGCGAAGGAGACCACCTGCCCCAGCGATGCGAACTCGCGGAGGTCAAAACCGCCGGATTCGGTGCCGGCAATGTCGCCCAGAAGAGTGTTGACCCGGTCAAAGATCCCCGTCAGGTCCAGGACGGTCCACAGCACGATGGCCGCGACCACTGTCACCACGCCCAGGGCCACCGACAGCAGGAACGCCATCTTCAGCACGGACCAGGGATCGATCTTGCTCACCAGGAGGCGTGCCTTGCGGGCCTTGGCCTTCGGTGCAGGCTTGACGAGCGGTTGCCGGTTGGCCGGAGCGCTCTGACCACCCCCGGGGCGCTGGGCCGGACGCGCGGGTGTCTTTACCCGCGGACCGGTGCCCGACGTCGACCGCGGATTTGAGTTGGTCGAGCTCACTCGTTACCTCCATCTTCTGCTGGCTGCGCATCCTGCGCGGCCGTTGTGTCTGTAGCCAACGGTACTTCATCGGCCTCGGTGCCAGCAGACTCTGCTGCGGTCTGGGGCGCCGTGGTTCCGGCTTCCGGGGCGGCGGGGTTGCCCTCGTCGTCGTCGGCTTCTTCAATGCCCAGATCGCGTTCGGAGTTGCGCGCCACTGCGATGATGCGGTCGTTCTTGTCGGGCTTGGCAAAGATGACGCCCATGGTGTCGCGGCCCTTGGCAGGGACTCCGGCCACGGAGGAGCGGACCACCTTGCCGCCCTGCATGACCACCAGGACTTCGTCTTCCTCCTGCACGATCATGGCGCCGACCAGGTGTCCGCGGTCCTCGGCGTACTTGGCCACCTTGATGCCCAGTCCGCCGCGGCCCTGCACGCGGTATTCCTCCACCGCGGTGCGCTTGGCGTAGCCGCCCTCGGTGACGATGAACACGAAGGAATCTTCGGTCACGACATCGGCGGCCAGCAGTTCATCGTCCTCGCGGAACTTCATGCCGGTCACACCCGAGGTGGCGCGTCCCATGGGGCGCAGGGCATCGTCGGTGGCCGTGAAGCGCAGCGACTGGCCCTTGCGGGAAACCAGCATCAGGTCGTCGGTTTCCGACACCAGCTGGGCGGAGACCAGCTCGTCGCCGTCGCGCAGATTGATCGCGATGACGCCGGCGGAGCGGTTGGTGTCGTAGTCCTCCAGGCGGGTCTTCTTCACCAGGCCGCGCTTAGTGGCGAGCACCAGGTACGGAGCGGCGTCGTAGCCGGGCAGGTCCAGCACCTGGGCGATGTGTTCGTCCGGCTGGAAGGCCAGCAGGTTCGCCACGTGCTGGCCCTTGGCGTCGCGGCCGGCTTCGGCCAGCTCATAGGCCTTGGCGCGGTAGACCCGGCCCAGGTTGGTGAAGAACAGCAGCCAGTGGTGCGTGGTGGTGACGAAGAAGTGCTCGACGACGTCGTCGCCGCGCAGCTGCGCGCCCTTGATGCCCTTGCCGCCGCGGGCCTGCTGCCGGTAGTTGTCGCTGCGCGTGCGCTTGACGTAGCCGCCGCGGGTAATGGTGACCACCATTTCCTCTTCGGGAATGAGGTCTTCCATGCTCATGTCGCCGTCGTAGCCCATGAGGATGTGCGTGCGGCGGTCGTCACCGTACTTGTCGGTGATTTCGCGCAGCTCGTCGCTGACGATCTGGCGCTGGCGCGCCTCCGAAGCGAGGATCGAGTTGTATTCGGCGATTTCGAGCTGCAGCTTCGCGTACTGGTCCTGGATCTTCTGCCGTTCCAGGGCAGCCAGTCGGCGCAGCTGCATGTCCAGGATGGCCTGGGCCTGCAGCTCGTCGATGTCCAGCAGGCCCATCAGGCCGGTTCGGGCCTCTTCGACGGTGGTGGAGCGGCGGATCAGGGCAATGACGTCGTCCAGGGCATCCAGGGCCTTGAGCAGGCCCAGCAGGATGTGGGCCACTTCTTCGGCCTTGCGCAGCCGGTAGCGGGTGCGCCGAACGATCACTTCGAGCTGGTGGGTGACCCAGTGCCGGATGAAGGCGTCCAGGCTCAGGGTGCGCGGCACCCCGTCCACGATCGCGAGCATGTTGGCGCCGAAGTTTTCCTGCAGCTGGGTGTGCTTGTAGAGGTTATTCAGCACCACCTTGGGCACGGCGTCGCGCTTGAGCACGATGACCAGGCGCTGGCCGGTGCGGCCCGAGGTTTCATCGCGCATGTCGGCGATGCCGGTGACCTTGCCGTCCTTGACCAACTCGGCGATCTTGATCGCCAGGTTGTCGGGGTTGGCCTGGTAGGGGAGTTCGGTGACCACCAGGCAGGTGCGGCCCTGGAGTTCCTCGACGCTGACGACGGCGCGCATGGTGATGGAGCCGCGGCCGGTGCGGTAGGCATCCTCGATGCCCTTGTGGCCCAGGATCTGTGCGCCGGTGGGGAAGTCCGGGCCCTTGATGCGGCGGATCAGTTCCTCGAGCAGCACATCGTTGGGTGCTTCCGGGTTTTCCAGGTACCACTGGACGCCGTCGGCCACTTCGCGCAGGTTGTGCGGCGGAATGTTGGTGGCCATGCCCACGGCGATGCCGGAGGAGCCGTTGACCAGGAGGTTCGGGAAGCGGGCCGGCAGGATCGTCGGCTCCTGGTTCCGGCCGTCGTAGTTGTCCATGAAGTCGACGGTTTCCTCGTCGATGTCACGGACCATTTCCATGGCCAGCGGGGCCATCTTGGTTTCGGTGTACCGGGGTGCCGCGGCGCCGTCGTTGCCGGGGGAGCCGAAGTTTCCCTGCCCCAGGGCCAGCGGATAGCGCATGGTCCAGTCCTGGATCAGGCGGACCAGGGCGTCGTAAATGGCCGAGTCGCCGTGCGGGTGGTACTGGCCCATGACTTCGCCGACCACGCGGGCGCACTTGTTGAACGAGCGCTCCGGGCGGTAGCCGCCGTCGAACATCGCGTACAGGACACGGCGGTGCACGGGCTTCAGGCCGTCGCGAACATCCGGGAGGGCGCGCCCCACGATGACCGCCATGGCGTAGTCCAGGTAGGACCGCTGCATTTCAGTCTGCAGATCGATCTGTTCAACCCGGTCTGAGAGGGTCTCTTCACTCATTGGTTGTTCCGTTCTTCAAAAGCTCTGTAAATCCGCTGACGCTGAGGAGGGGTGGCGTGGTCCTAGATGTCCAGGAAGCGCACATCCTTGGCGTTCTGCTGGATGAAGTTGCGGCGTGATTCCACGTCCTCGCCCATCAGGACGGAGAAGATTTGGTCCACGGCGGCGGCATCGTCCATGGTGACCTGCAGCAGCGTGCGGTGGTCGGGATCCATGGTGGTGTCCCAGAGCTCGGTGTAGTCCATCTCGCCCAGGCCCTTGTAGCGCTGGATGCCGTTGTCCTTGGGCAGGCGCTGGTTGTTCGCCAGCCCGCGGGACACCACCTCGTCGCGTTCGCGGTCGCTGTAGACGTAGTCGTGGGCGTGGTTGGACCACTTGATCCGGTACAGCGGGGGCTGCGCCAGGTACACGAAGCCGCTCTCAATCAGCGGGCGCATGTAGCGGAAGAGCAGCGTCAGCAGCAGCGTGGTGATGTGCTGGCCGTCGACGTCGGCATCGGCCATCAGCACGATCTTGTGATAGCGGGCCTTCTCCACGTCGAAGTCCTCGCCGATGCCCGCGCCGAACGCGGTGATCATGGACTGGACCTCGGCGTTGCCCAGGGCCCGGTCCAGGCGTGCGCGCTCCACGTTCAGGATCTTGCCGCGCAGCGGCAGGATGGCCTGGGTCTCGGGGTTGCGGCCGCGGACGGCGGAACCGCCGGCCGAGTCACCCTCCACAATGTAGATTTCGGACTTGGACGGGTCCTTGGAGGAGCAGTCCTTGAGCTTGCCGGGCATGCCGCCGGATTCCAGCAGGCCCTTGCGGCGGGTCGATTCGCGGGCCTTGCGGGCCGCGAGGCGGGCCTGGGAGGCCTGGATCGACTTGCGGATCACGTCGCGGGCCGGGCCGGGGTTGCGCTCCAGCCAGTCGCCGAGCTGGTCGGTGACGACCCGCTGCACGAAGCCCTTGACCTCGGAGTTGCCGAGCTTGGTCTTCGTCTGGCCCTCAAACTGCGGTTCCGCCAGCTTCACCGAGATGACGGCCGTCAGGCCCTCGCGGATGTCGTCGCCGGTGAGGTTGTCATCCTTTTCCTTGATGATGTTCTTCTCGCGGGCGTAGCGGTTGATCAGCGACGTCATTGCGGCGCGGAAGCCCTCTTCGTGGGTGCCGCCCTCGTGCGTGTTGATCGTGTTGGCGTAGGTGTGGACGCTCTCCGAGTAGGCGGTGGTCCACTGCAGGGCCATTTCCACGGCCATCTTTTTGTCATTGTCTTCGGTCTCGAAGGCAATGACGTCGTCGTGGATGGCCTCGTACCGCTTGGACGTGTTCAGGTGCTTGACGTAGTCCAGCAGCCCGTCCTTGTACATGTAGTCGACCACGCGGTGCTTGGGGCCCGTGTCTTCGCTGTCCTCGCCCGGGGCAGCGGTGATTTCCTCGGGGCCTTCCTCAAGCGTCCGCTCGTCAGTGAGCACGATCCGCAGACCCTTGTTCAGGAACGCCATCTGCTGGAAGCGGGCGCGGAGGGTTTCGAAATCGAATTCAGTGGACTCGAAGATGCTGGCGTCCGGATAGAACGTCTGAATCGTTCCGGTGGCGTCGGTCGCCTCGCCCTTGCGCAGGCCGCCCACCGGGTGGCCGCCGTCGGCGAAGGACTGGTGCCAGACAAAGCCCTGCCGGCGGATTTCGGTCTCCACCCGCGCGGAGAGAGCGTTCACAACTGAGATGCCCACGCCGTGCAGACCGCCGGAAACGGCATAACCGCCGCCGCCGAACTTGCCGCCGGCGTGCAGGATGGTCATGACAACCTGGACCGTCGGCATGTTTTCGGTCGGATGCATGTCCACCGGGATGCCGCGGCCGTTGTCCTCGACCCGCACGCCGCCGTCGGCCTGCAGGGTGATGTTGATCCGGTCGCAATAGCCGGCCAGGGCCTCGTCCACCGAGTTGTCGACCACTTCATAGACCAGGTGGTGCAGACCGCGGGGCCCGGTGGAACCGATGTACATGCCCGGGCGTTTCCGAACGGCCTCGAGGCCCTCCAGCACGGTGATTTCGTTGGCACCGTATTCGTGCGGAGTGGCCTTTTCGGGCTCGCTGGTGTGCTCTGCTGTTACGTCAGCGTTGTCCATCTCATTGTCGTTAGCCACAGGTGCTGTCGACTCCTCAGTGTGTTGGTCAAAAATTGATGCCTCTCCCCAGGACAGGCATCTCAACTTCCAATTCTACCGTGCCGCAGGGTCCATTACGGCCCAAAACACCCTGCTAGCGGCCACCAAAGCTGGCTATGAGCCCATATCGCCCCCGACTCGGGGTCCGGATATGGCCGGAGGGGTTTCGGAGCCGCTGAAAGCCACAGAGCAACTGTGAGGGGGAGTACTTTCGGCTCCGGGTGAAAGCCCCGCCGCCGGGGTGTCGGCCGCGCCGCGGCGGGTCCGGTTCTGCGGTTCCGGTGCTATCCGTAGGTGTCCCGCGGGCCGCGTCCCTTGACGGTGCGCAGCCCCTTGCGCCAGTTGGGCGCGGCCGGACCGATCACTTCGATCTTGGTGACGACGCCGGGGCCGAGTTCCGCATCGAACCGGCTGATCAGCGCGCTGCGCAGCAGCCGCAGCTGGGTGGCCCAGGCGGTGGAATCGCAGCGGACCTGAACCGTGGTGTCAGAGAAGGACTCCGGCTTGCAGTGCGCGCTGACATCGGCTCCGACCAGTTCTTCCCACCGTGAAATCACCGACCCCACTGCCACGGGGGAGTTCCAGCCGCGTTCGCTGACGAACCGGTTGAAAACCTTGCCCACGCCCTGGGGATCCCGGCCGGTGTATTCACCCGGCACGAACGGCAGCGCGGCCCGGCGGTGTCCGGCCTTGCGCCGGCCGGCCGGGATCCGCTGGTTGCCGCGGGCCTGGGCGGCCTGCCGCATCCGGTTCAGCTGGGCCTGGGCCGCGTCCTGGCGGATTTCCGCCTCGTCGGTTTCCGGCCGGCCCGTGGCGCCTGCGGGCGGCAGCCCGGCTCCGGGATCCGGTGTGGTTCCCTCGCCGCCTTGTCCGTCAGACGGCGGGAACACTGATGCCTCCGGGAACCACTGTGATCAGTTCCCCGGCCAGGGCTTCGGGAATGTCTCCCGCCACGGCGGCGGTGACGAGCACCTGTTCGGCGCCGGAGACGATGCCGGCGAGCCGGCTGCGGCGCTGGACATCGAGTTCGGCAAAGACGTCGTCCAGGATCAGGATGGGTCCGGCTCCCGGGCTCTCGTCGTCGTCGAGGAGCAGGTAATACGTTCCCAGCCGCAGGGCCAGTGCGAAGGACCAGGTCTCACCGTGGGAGGCGTACCCCTTGGCCGGTGCCTGACCCAGAATGAGCTCAAGATCGTCCCGGTGCGGACCCACCAGCGAGACTCCGCGCTCAATTTCCCGGCGGCGGTTGGCCAGGAAGGCCGCCAGGAAACGCTCGGTCAGCTCGGCTTCGGTGAGCGCGTACAGCTCCTCCGGGTCGGGATCGCCGACGACGGCGCCGTCGTCGTTCACCGCGCCCTGAAGGGTTGAGCGGTAGACGGCGCGGGCGGCCTTGGAGCCGTCCGTCAGGTCCCGGTAGGCGCTCTGCAGATGCGGCTGCAGCCGGCGCAGTGCCTGCAGCCGGGCCGCGAGCAGGCGGGCGCCCGCAACGGCCATGTGCTGGTCCCAGACTTCCAGGGTCGCTTCGTGGGAGGCGGTGAAGCGGCCCGCTGCGCGGGCCGATTTCAGCAGGGCGTTGCGCTGTTTGAGCACGCGCTCATAGTCGCTGCGGGTGGCAGCATGGTGCGGCACCAGCGAGACGATCAGGTCGTCGATGAACTTGCGCCGGCTGGACGGGTCGCCCTTGACCAGGGTGAGGTCTTCCGGAGCAAACAGGACCGTCCGGCACAGCCCCAGGATCTCCCGCGCGCGCACCGGGTTGGCGCGGTTGATCCGGGCGCGGTTCGTCCGGCCGGGATTGAGTTCCAGCTCCACGCTGGTGCGCCGGGTGCCCTTCACCAGCCTGGCCCGCACCAGCGCCTGGTCAGCATCGAAGGCGACCAGCGGGGCATCGGTGCTGACCCGGTGCGAGGACAGGGACGCCAGGTAGCCGATCGCTTCGACAATGTTGGTTTTGCCGGTCCCGTTGGGCCCGACGAAAACGGTGACTCCGGGTTTGAGCTCCAGATCCAGCTGCGCGTAGCTGCGGAAGCCGGTCAGTGAGAGGTAATCAATGTACAAACCCGTCCACCTTTGTCCTGCCTTCCGCTTGGCCGTTTTTCTGTTCCTGCTGTCCTGCGTTCCTGCTGTTTCACCGAAAGCCGTCCGGCAGGTTCCTGTCTTCCAGCCTACTGCCGCCGGACTACTCCGGGCTGCCGGTGCCGTCGACGGCGGCCGGCGGCAGGTCCGGGAGCGGTTGCGGGGGCTGCTGCAGTGCCTCCGCCGGTGCACCGGCGGGCTTCGCCGGGTGTCCCCCGAACTGGTTCCGCAGTGCCGCCACCATCTTCATGGCCGGAGATTCGTCCTGCCGGGACGCGAACCTGGCGTACAGGGCTGCGGTAAGGGCCGGCGCCGGGATGCCGCTGGCAACAGCCTCCTCGACCGCCCATCTGCCGGCCCCGGAATCCTCCGCGTAACCGGCAATCCGGCTCAGCTCGGGATCTTCATCCAGGGCATTGAGCGCCAGGTCAAGCAGCCAGGAGCGGATCACGGTGCCGTCCTGCCAGGCGTGCATGACGGCGGGCGCATCCGTGATGATGTCCTTGCCGGCCAGCAGCTCGTATCCCTCGGCGTAGGCCTGCATGAGACCGTACTCGATGCCGTTGTGAATCATCTTGGCGTAGTGCCCCGCACCCACGCTGCCCGCATGCACGAAGCTCCGCTCCCGGGGGCCCTCTGGCCGCAGGGCGTCGAAGACGGGCATCGCCAGGGCAACATCTTCCGCGTTGCCGCCGACCATCAGGGCGTAGCCGTTTTCCTGGCCCCAAACGCCTCCGGAGACACCGCAGTCCACATACCGGATGCCGGCGGCGGCCAGCTTCTGCGCGTTGGCGAGATCGGCGTCGTAGCGGGAGTTGCCGCCCTCGATGACCAGGTCTCCGCCGGCCAGGACCTCGGCCAGATCAGCGATCACGGCATCGGTGACTTCTCCGGCCGGAAGCATTACCCACACCACCCGCGGCGAGGGCAGCTCAGCCACCAGTTCGGTCAGCGACATCACGTCGCTGACCACCGGATTCCGGTCGAAACCGGTGACGTCGATACCGTTGCGGCGCAGCCGCTCACGCATGTGGAAACCCATTTTGCCGAGTCCGATGAGGCCAATGTGCATTTCGGGTTCCTCTTCCTTGCGTCCGCGGCCGGAGCGGGCCCCGCCCTACTGGTTGGGCAGCCGGACCGGCATCAGCAGGTACCGGTAGTCTTCCTGGTCATCGCCGGTGAGTTCTTCCTGAGCGGAAATCACGGCCGGCTTCGGCGGCGTGGTGAACGAAAAGCGCACGTACTTGCTCGGGAAGGCGCCCAGGCCCTCGCTGAGGTAATGCGGGTTGAAGGCGACAGTGATGTCGTCGCCAATCAGGGATGCTTCCAGCGCCTCGGAGGCCTGGGCATCTTCTCCCGTGCCGGCGTCCAGCGTGACCTGGCCGTCGGTGAAGGCGAGCCGCACGGGGGTGTTCCGCTCGGCAACCAGCGACACGCGGCGCACGGCTTCCACCAGGGCGCTGGTTTCCACGGTGGCGTGGATCGGGGTGTTGTCCGGAAACAGCGACCGGATTTTGGGGTAGTCGCCGTCCACCAGCAGCGAGGTGGTGCGGCGTCCGCCGCTTTCAAACCCGATGAGTTCGCTGTCATCCGAGAACGCGATGTTCAGGTCTCCGCCGCCGCCGAGGGTCTTGGCAACTTCGTTGAGGGTCTTGGCCTTGACCAGTGCGCTGGTGGAGATGCCGGGGGTGGCCGGCTTCCAGGACAGCTCGCGCAGGGCAAGCCGGTACCGGTCGGTGGCCAGGAAGGTGATGAGGTCATCTTCGATCTCCATCCGCACCCCGGTCAGGATCGGCAAGGTGTCGTCGCGGCTGGCGGCGATGATGACCTGGGACACGGCCTGCGCGAAGGCTTCGCCGTCGACGACGCCGCTGACCTCCGGAAGCGCCGGCAGCTCCGGATACTCGGCAACGGGCATGGTCGCCAGGTTGAAGCGGCTGTTGCGGCAGGTCAGCGTGACCTTCGATCCGTCCGTTTCAACTTCGACGGGAGCAGACGGAAGGCTGCGGCAGATTTCGGCCAGGAGCCGGCCGGAAACCAAGATGGTGCCTTCTTCGGCGATGTCGGCGGCGATCTGAAGCCGGGCCGAGATCTCGTAGTCGAAGCTGGCAATGCTCAGTGATCCGCTCTCCGCCCGAATCAGCAGGCCCGACAGAACCGGAACCGGGGGACGCGGCGAGAG
This sequence comes from Arthrobacter sp. zg-Y820, assembly GCF_030142155.1. Taxonomy (GTDB): domain Bacteria; phylum Actinomycetota; class Actinomycetes; order Actinomycetales; family Micrococcaceae; genus Arthrobacter_B. Next base: position 2,143 of record NZ_CP126247.1, on the reverse strand, counting down.
GGAACGCGCTGTCCATGTAACCGCTTCGGCCAGGACATCCCGCTCAACTCTGAACTTCACTGCAGGGTGCCGCCTTTCACAACGTACTTTTCAGTACAACTGAATCTTCATGACAAGTGAGGGAGCGTCGCGTGCCCTGCGGCGCCGCAGCTGCGCCGCATTTCGAGACACCATCTCAGGATGGGCCGCGAATGACAACAATACTCCGTGCCAGCTTAGCTTCCGACCCGCTGTTGATGCACGGTGTCCAAGTCTCCGCTGATCCGCCACCGGCTCTTCATGGAAGACATCAGATGTTCGTCCCGTGCAGGATGCGAGGGTGGTCCGGAAAGGTCAGATGTTATTTGGAGGAACCGAATTTCTTAAGGTTCGTAGTGTTAATAACTCCTGTGGATACTGTGGATAACCCGGCCCATCGGGGCGTCATGGCGGTTTAAGCCTGTGGATAACCTGTGGGTCCCCGCTGCGGGGATCTCGCCGGGCTGTGGGGAACTTTTCTGTAATTCCGCGTATCCACAGGGAAGTGCTGCTTGCGAGGAGTTATCCACCGGGTTATCCACACCCTTGTCCACATCTGTTAATTTTGAGCCCCTGCGGGGCCCCGGATCCCCGCCAGCGCGCGGATTATGCCTCGCGCTGCTGCTGCTTGATTCGGTTGGTAAGTTCCGTGACCTGGTTGTAGATGGCCCGGCGCTCGGCCATGAGCTCCCGGATTTTACGGTCCGCGTGGATGACTGTGGTGTGGTCCCGGCCGCCCAGCTCCTGGCCGATCTTGGGCAGCGACATGTCGGTCAGTTCCCGGCAGAGGTACATGGCGATCTGCCGGGCCGTGACCAATGTGCGGGTTCGTGATTTCGAGCAAAGTTCCTCGAGGCTGATCTGGAAGTACGCTGCCGTCTGCCCGAGGATCGATGCGGCGGTGATCTCCTGTGCGCCGTCGTCGGTGATCAGGTCCTTGAGCACGATTTCGGCCAGGCCGACGTCCACCTGCTGCCGGTTCAGGCTGGCGAACGCGGTCACGCGGATCAGCGCACCCTCAAGTTCCCGGATGTTGGTGGAAATTTTGGATGCGATGTACTCCAGGACATCGTCCGGAGCGCTGAGGCTGTCGCCGATGGCCTTTTTGCGCAGGATCGCAATCCGGGTTTCCAGCTCCGGCGGCTGCACATCGGTCAACAGGCCCCATTCAAAGCGTGAGCGCATGCGCTCCTCGAAGCCGGAGAGCTGCTTCGGCGGGAGGTCCGAGGTGATGACGACCTGCTTGTTGTGGTTGTGCAGGGCGTTGAAGGTGTGGAAAAACTCTTCCTGCGTGGCATCCTTGTTGGCCAGGAACTGGATGTCATCGATCAGCAGAATGTCCACGTTCCGGTAGAGCTGCTTGAAGCTGGCGCCCTCGTCATAGCGGATGGAGTTGATGAAGTCGTTGGTGAACTCCTCGGAATTCACGTAGCGCACCCGGATGCCGGTGTAGAGATGCCGTGCGTAGTGTCCGATGGCGTGCAGCAGGTGGGTCTTCCCCAGCCCCGAGTCGCCGTAGATGAACAGCGGGTTGTAGGCCTTGGCCGGTGCTTCGGCTACTGCGACGGCTGCGGCGTGGGCGAACCGGTTGGAAGAACCGATCACGAAGGTTTCGAAAACATACTTGGGATTCAGCCGGCCGAACTCCTGGGAGGTGCTCGGCGGCGTCGGCGACGGCGCGCTCTCTCCGCTGGGAACCGGGCTGGGAGCCGGCCGCTCGGGTTCGGGCTCGGGATCGGCCTTCACCGCCGGGATCATGTCAGCGTCAATGACAAAGGCACACTGGATGTCGGCCTGGAAGACTCCGCGGAGCACCTCGTCCAGAATGTGCTTGAGCTGCGTCTGCAGGACTTCGCGGGTGAGCTCGTTCGGAACGGCCACCAGCAGAGTTGTTCCGATCAGGCCCTGGGCCTGGGCCAGGACCACGAATCCGCGCTGCCGCGGAGAGACCCGGTCATCGGTTTCCAGTGTCCGAATGACCTTGCGCCAGGAACTGCCGACGTCGTTGATTTCGTCCGTGCCCACAAAAACCTCTCGTGATCGCCCTCAGCGGTCTCAGAAAACATGGAAGCCCGAGCGGGTTTCCGGCGGTTCATCCACAGACTTATACACAGTTGGTGGATAA